>JACKPR010000003.1 GCA_024233395.1 Chlamydiales bacterium | reverse complement strand
CGATTCAGTTAGCAAGTTTTAAACGAGACCTCGAAAATTTCCCTATGGGCCTTCATACAGTTGTCCCGATGAATGGAGAAACACTTTCTGGGGGGCAAAAACAACGTCTGCTTATTGCACGAGCTCTTCTTCCAAATCCTAAAATCCTAATTTTTGATGAAGCCACAAGTGCTTTGGATAATCGTTCTCAAGAAGAAATCTCTCAAAATATCGATCAACTCGATATCACACGTATCGTTATCGCACACCGCCTAAGTACCATTAAAAATGCAGATCGGATTTATGTTCTTGAAGATGGAAAAATCACCCAAGAAGGGAATTTTGAAGAACTTTCTAAAGAGCCGGGCCTTTTTGCTGAAATGTTAAAAAGGCAGCAACTTTAATCAATTCCTTGTAATGCACCTAAAGTTTGTTGAATTGTTAGGGGATCGAAATCATCGGGATGTTCAATAATATCCGAAAGCTTTTCAACAGCTTCTTCAAGGAGAGCGTTTCCTAGGATCCTTTCTTTAATTTTTGTAAGAAGAAACTGGCATCCTTCCCTTTCATATGAAAGGGAATTTCCCATTAGCATTTGTGCAATTGTATCAACATTTTCACTTGTTGAAGGTGAAAAGGAGAATTCATAGTTATGTGAGTCTGAAGGGATCATGTGAAAATCCTTTTTAAGTAGTGATTAAAAGCCTCTTGATTAAGAGGGGACTGAATATAACCGATATAGCCATCAGGACGGACTAGAATAGCTGTTGTTTTACCGATTCCATAGTGGGTATGAGCAGAAGGTTCGCGGTCAAGGAGACAACGTTTATTATCAGGGCAATAACTTAAATCGCTATCGTTTCGATAGAGGTAGTAGGTATGAATCAATGGATGATGAAAAGATGTAAAGACTTCGAGATCATTTTTTGAAGGCTTTTTCCCTGAAAAGAGAAGAAGGGTATGATGAGTTCCTTTGAAAAGTTCGAAAAGACGCACTTCTTTTCCCTCTTGCATCAATGTATGGTCAGGAGCCCTACCTCCAAGGCGGACATGTTCAGGTGGATGATCTTTGGCTCCTTGGACAATTATTTGATTGGGTTCATAGTGATAGTAGAGCTGTGAAAAACGTTTGGGTAGTTGACTGGCAAGTTTTTCAAAAGAACCCGCAAAGCTCATGGCAGCATCTCTCATTAATGACAAAGCTGCAGTTTTTGTTGTCATTAACTTTGTGACTTTATTGGTAATGCTTAGAACACTTTCAGCTATGGGATGACGTTCTTCGTGGTAAGTATCAAGGATTGCTGGATCACCTTGACCTTTCATAACCAAAGCCAGTTTCCAAGCTAGATTATAGGCATCTTGAATCCCTGTGTTCATTCCTTGTCCTCCAGCAGGGCTATGAAGGTGTGCGGCATCTCCAGCAAGGAAAAGGCGACCCTTTCGGTAAGAGGTGACGTGCCTATGGTGAATCATAAAAGGGCTGATATCTTGTGGTTCTTGAATTTGGATTTGGGGATCAATCCGTTTTTGAAGAATGGAAAGGGCCAGTTCATAAGTTGCAACAGGAGGATCTTCTTCTTCAGAATTAGGTTTTAGTTCACAAGTGATTCGCATCCGTTCATGGGGAAGAGGGAAAAAAGCAACAACACCATCTTGATGAAGAAAAATTTGCATTTCTTGCGTATCAAAGGGCCAATCAAGCTTGGCATCAAATACCATCCAATGACTGGGATATTCAGAACCAGGAAAAGGAATATTAGCGAGAGTTCTGCAGGTACTCCGCGCACCGTCACATCCTACAACATACGCAAAATCATCTGGAACAAGGCTTCGCTTTCCAGCTTTAATCATCACCTCGACTCTGTCTTCTTTTAATTCCAGATTATTGAGTTCTGAATTGCGATCGACCTTGATTCCGAGGTGTTCTAAATGATGAATCAAAATCCGTTCTGTTTCAGTTTGGGGAATATCGATGATAAAGCAATAAGGGGTATCAAAACCTCGATAGTTGGCATGGATCAAGCGGTTTTTCCCTGAGTAAATGTTAATTGCTACAACTTTGACCCCTTTTTCAAGAAATTTTTCGAGGATATTCATGTCCTCGAAAACCTCAAGAGTTCGAGCATGGATTCCAACAGCTCGAGAATCTTTTGCGTAAATCGTATTTTTATCAATAATGCGAACCTTAACACCATGCCGAGTCAACTCACTTGCCATGGTGAGGCCGACAGGTCCTGCTCCAACAATCAGTACTTCATCCTTTGCCATACCTTTTTTCTAAAAGAAGAGAGAAAAAA
Source organism: Chlamydiales bacterium (assembly GCA_024233395.1). GTDB lineage: Bacteria > Chlamydiota > Chlamydiia > Chlamydiales > Simkaniaceae > Neptunichlamydia. The sequence continues at coordinate 480,469 of JACKPR010000003.1, read as the reverse complement.
AGGCGAGACTTTTTGAAATGGAGTAGTACTGAGCCTATCCGGAATTAAAGATGTTTTTTAATTGAGGATAGGTTCATTGTTGACGAAAACCCCTCTTAACAAGTAAATTCATTATCTTATCGTCACCTGCCCAGGTGGTGGAATTGGTAGACACGCCAGATTTAGGTTCTGGTGCCGTAAGGTGTGGAGGTTCGAGTCCTCTCCTGGGCAAACTTTCAAAAATCGTCTAATTGACTGCAAGCTCTAAATAACACTTTCTTCCTTATAGGGATTGGAAGGTCCAGCAGCTAATCGTTTGGTTAGGGCCTCAACGGTGACTCCAGGGACATCTACAGGAACATTTCGGTAGAACTTACATGTATCCCATTTATCCAAAAGAAGGGGAATAAAGTTAGCAAGCGACATTGAAGTGTTGACAACACCATTGATCATGTTGGCATTTGCTTTAGGTAAGAAGGTTGCAAACGTTGCAACACTAGCCCCAATATATAAAATTTGTTGAGCAAGGCGGACATGTTGAATGATTTTCCACTTTCGAACCTGTGATTGGAGCTCAGGTTTTTTCTTTTCAATTTTTTGATGCTGCAATATTTGTTCAAGCTTAGCTCGTACGAATTGTTCAATATGCTCATCTTCGGCTTGATAGTGCTTAATTGGAACAACGACGCGATCTTGTAGTTGAGCGGATTCTTCTTCTTGGTGTTCTTTAAAGCTTGTTAAAACAGCATGGGTGATACGTTCAAATGTATCAGAACCTGCTAAGTCCAGCTTTTCTTGAATTTCTAGAGCAACCTTCTCATCAACAAGTTGTCCTAGAACAGAAGCTTGAACCTCTGAGATTTGACCTTGGTCCATCAAAGCAACTTCAGTTTCATGGGCTCCTAAAAGCGCTATAAGAGATTGCATCAGTTCAAACATCTCAAGAGAAGTTTCTAAGCCGACTTTTGCTTCAAGTTGGTTCATACTTTCACACATGACCTTCTTGACGATATCTTCTTTTCCTTCCTTGATCCATCCTTTAAGAGCTTCAAGGTTGACTTCTAGTTCCTTTTCTTCTCCATCTTCTTCAACTTTTATTGTTTTAGGAAGAAGTAGATTGAAAAGATCTATGATCTTGTCATCAGTTGTCAAATCCTCAAGCTTTTTCATCACCTGAGTTCCTAGGTCCGTTCCCATCCACATTGGGACAACCTTTTTAAGAACTTCATATGTGATAAAAACGGAGAGAAGGGCAAATAATACAGGAAGAACAAAAGGATTGGTTGCAAGGGCTGTAATTGCCGCTCCTGCAGCAAATTTAAGAAGAAGGGGACCTGCAATCATGAGGGTACCGATAAGAATCATTAAAATTCCATCAAAGAGGAGTCGTGCCCCATCTAGATTTTGTCCTTTATTAAGCTTTTTGATTCCTTGAGCAATACAAGAGATCCCAACAGCAATATTGATTATCCCTCCAATGATCCCAAAGACCATTGATGCGGTTCCTACCCATGAGACTTTCTGTAAAGAGGGAGCAAAGGATTGAGCAGCTTCAAACCCTAAATAGCCCATGGAAAAGAAGTCTCCAGCAACTAACCAGAAGTCGCTGTCAAAATCTGTAATTTTATATTTTTCCCAAAAATTTTCGCGTTTAGCTTCAATTTCTGCCTTATTCTCTAGTTTAACATCTAAGGTCGCTGCCACGTATGGAGCTAGTTGCATTGTTGGAGAACTAGCCTGGCATACATGAGGGCGGCTTTCAACGGAGGAGTAGGACAATAAACTGTCGCTTTCACTGTGGGATATGGTAGCTTCTGTAGCCATCTTTACCCTCCTTTTTTTTCCTTTTTCAAAGTATTATTATATCACATTTTTCATTAAAAAACATGGTTTTAGTTATTTATTGGCAACGACTTTTTTTAAATTAATATACATATATCTTATAATTAGTTTGTTGCACCCATGAAATTTTTTTAATAAAATTTAACCAGCTTAAAATGAATAAGTTATGATTTTTAAGTGCTGTTTGCGACTGAAACTAGGGAGTGTAACTGATTACACGCCCTAGACCGTTCCAAAGAAGCGGTCCCCAAAGTCTCCGAGTCCTGGGACTATGTATTTTTTGTCATCTAGTCGTTCATCAAGGATGGCCAGATGAAAATGAATCTCAGGAAAGCGGCTAAGAATTGCTTCCTTGCCCTCTGGAGCTCCAATCATCCCTACGATCGAGATGTGAGAGGGATCAGAGCCTAACGAAAGAAGTTTTTCTATTGTAACAATTGTACTGCCACCCGTTGCTACCATGGGGTCTAGAATGATCACATGGTCATCTTCTGATAGAGAAGGAAGGTTTTCATAGTAGAGGTGGGGGATCGCCTTTTTATCGCGATGAATCCCTACAAATCCCACGCGGGCTTCTTCAAAGGTTTGCATAAACGTAGGAAGAAGTGCCATCCCAGCTCGCAAAATCGGAACAAGAACAACATTCACAGAGTTGAGCTCTTTTTTGACATTTTGAGCGATCAGAATGGAAAGTTCATTTGAAGCCTTTTTAAAGGCGACCATATTGGTTTCCCGATCTCGAAGAATAGCGAGTAATTTATTGATTTCTGCCATAAATCTTAATTTAGAGGGGTTGTTTCAAGATTGTCAATCCTTAAGCTCTTCTTTATTGACTCTCTTGAGACAACCCCTCTAGCAAATTATTTGTAAATGGAGTAGAATCATTCCCTATGAAACCAAAAGATTTACCCTATCCTTTCAAGTGGGAAGAGCGCCACCCACTCTTAAAAGAAAAAATTTTTTATGTTCCTGAATATTATCAAGAGCACAAGAAAGAACTATTTCCCAATCTTCAAGAGTACTTTGGAAACGATCATCCCATCCACTTAGAATATTGTAGCGGGAATGGAGAGTGGATTCTTAATCGAGCAATGGAGAACCCTGAGATCAATTGGATTGCTGTTGAGATGTGGTTTGAAAGAGTGCGAAAAATCTACTCTAAAACGGTAAATTATGGTGTAGAGAATCTATTGATTATTTCAGGAGAAGGGCTGACATTTTCTCGAGAGTATCTTTCGGACGAATGCTTAGATAAAGTGTATGTCAATTTCCCCGATCCCTGGCCTAAAGATCGCCATGCTAAACACCGGATCATTCAACGACCCTTTGTAGAGGAGCTTCGTCGGACTGTAAAGAAGGGGGGAATGGTCACTTTAGTGACAGATAACGTTCCTTATAAAGAGCAAATGGAGCTTGAAATGGAGAAGTGGCCAAAAGTCGAATCCTCCCATGAAAACTATGGATCTTCATTTTTTGAACGTCTTTGGCGTTCTCATGGACTCCCTATCCACCATTTATGTTATGCCAATTGTTGATCACCGAGGCTTTGATCCTCTTCCCAAGACAATTCATTCGATTTCATTAGATGCTTCTTTGAGATCTGATCTAATGTGGAATATTGAAAATGATGATTCCAATGTTATTTGGGAACTAGATTTTGACATTCAAACTTTGAATCCCGTTCATTTATCTTCCTATCAACTTGCAATCCGAAATTTTGTCGAAAGTATCTGGAAAAAGCATCAGGAAAACACACTAGGAGTGATTCTCTATAAAGGAGAGGTTCCTTCCTTTGAAATTGAAGATTTTGCAGACTATCTTCATCATATTGCAGCAGGTCTCCCCGATGAAGTTCCTCCCTTTGCCCTTTTCGATTGTCTAGGAGATCCATTAAAGTTTTCGAAAGAGATTTTTCCCCATATTCATTTAGGCTTTCGATCGGGGCCCATTGGAGCGATTCACTGGGGAGAAACATTAACCCCCCGCCGATACGATGCTAAAATTGGGGTAGCTCTTCCTCTTCGTGAAAAAGGACTGCAATTTGATGCAGTTGACAATTGTCTCCGTATTCTTGATCAAGAAAGGATTTCTTATCGGTTGATTGCAGAACCTTATCTTACCGAAGAGTGGGATCACTTGGATGAGATCATTATTTTTCCTCAATGGATTTCAACTTGGGGCCTTCGAATGATTCAAGGATTTGAAGCAGCTGGGGGAAGAATAAAGAAATTCGGGGTAGAGGGATTCGAACCCCCGGCCTTCTGCTCCCAAAGCAGACGCGCTAGCCAAGCTGCGCTATACCCCGAAAAAGATTAATTATCCTATCGAATCCTTTGATTTCTAGCAAGGGGATATGAACCTATCCCAAATTAAAAGGCTTTTTTATTCCACACTTTTTGTCATCTTTTTCAGTCTCTTATTGATCCCTTGTCTCCTTGACAATGTGATCAATAAGAGACTGAAAAATCTGTTCAAAAACTGAAGAAATCAAAAATCCTTTTAATTTGGGATGGGTTCATTTCATTGGCTTTTTCTTCAAAAAAGGGTAAAATTATTGAAAAAAAGGATTTTTTTGATGGAAGAGATAAGTCCCAATTTTCATGCTGAATCAACACTCGATTATTGTGCTGAAAAACTGCAGTATGGCGCAAATATTATGCGTGGAGTGATGTGGAACGCTCAAGCCCACTTTATGGTGACTTGGGGAGCTCTAGACCAGGCTGCAGGGTCTCGTTGGGAAAAAGTGGCGAGTTGTGTTCAGTTTGCGTGGGGGTGTGGTGTAGGAATGTTCGGTCTTCTTTTATTAGGCCTTTCTCATCGACTTCAATCAAGAGAATATACTTACTGGAGAGGGGAAGGAGTAGAAGTTTTTCCTGATCAGGAAAAAGTGATGCACCTAAATGCGTGTATGTTTCCTGGAAGCCTTCCCTATCATTTTGGAAAACAGGCTCCAGCAAGTGAAAGAATGGGGTCTCTTGCTTCTAGAATACAGGAAAAGGATCCAGAACTCCTTTTTCTTTGTGAATTTAGTCCTGTTTTTTCTGAAGAACTTTATGAAAACCTGAAAGGGGAATATAAGCATTTCTTTGTGAATATTGGTTCTTGTGCTCAAGGAATGGATGCTAGCATCGCTGTCATTTCGAAAGTTCCTATTCTTAAAGCTCCTCAATTTATTCCGACAAAGATTCCAGCGGAAGGTGATCAGAAATTGATGTATCGTGGATACTTTATTATTGAGACTCAAACGTGTAAGTATCTTTATACACATCTTCATGCAAAAGATACTGAAGGAGCAAAAACGATTCGAAAAGAGCAGCTTGAAGAAATCCGAAGTCTCACCACTGACTCTTCAAAGCCATGGGTGGTTCTTGGCGATTTAAATATAGATCGGAACAAGCAAGAATATAAGAATTTAGAAGGTTTTAATGATATCATTCATCAGCATCATGGAAAAGTTACAACGTGCTCTGAAGAGGGAGTTGAAGAATCAATCGATTATGTATTAACTAGAGATGAACGTTTACAAGTTGTAACAGAAGTAATACAAGATCTAAAACTATCTGATCACTCAATAATTACTGCAACAATTAGTCTTGCTTAAAAAATTTAAACTGGGCAATATATTTTCACTAAAACGGAGAAAATATGTCGATTGAGGGTATAAGTGATTCTGGAGAAGTCGTACCATTTGAACAGGAATGGACTTACCGTGACTTTTTAGCAGGTATAGTGACAAAGGTCGGACAAGGATTTATCACCCCTTTCTGGCTTTTGCAAGAATCCCTTCATCATTCAATTTTACCTCTCCACTCTGGGGAATATGGCCAGAGTCGTTCCGGTTTGCAAGAGGTTGTAATGAGGATTTTTTGGGGAGTTTTTTTTAAAGCTCCAGCTTTCTTAACCTCTATGCCTTTTGCTGCAGTCGGTGTTGTTTTAAACGGGATTGGAAACATTCTACATACAAAGGATTATCGTGTAGATTGCGGGAAATTCCGAGGCGAGATGAATAAAGATACAAAGCTAATGCTTTTAAATCCCCATATGCTTAGAGGGGGAATTCCTTTGTGGAATCAAGGTTTAACTCCTGCAAGCAATCGTCTTGATCGATTGATCGCAACTGTACGTGATAATAATCCCGATATTGTATTCCTGCCTGAAGTAAGCGCCTCCATAAGAGCTTCAGTAAGAAATGCACTAAGTGATCGGTATCATTACTTTTTCTCAAATATGGGAAAAAGAATGTTAGGACTTGATGCTTCATTTTTTATTGCTTTTCGAGGGACATTGAAATCTGTCCCGCAGTTTATTCCCTTTAAGAATCAAGACCTTGTTATGGAGCGAGGATTTTTCACTTTTGAAACACATGATACCCGCTATTTTTTTACTTATTACCCTTCTCTCGATGATTTAAAGGAGATCTGCACTCTGAACATGGAAGGAAAAAAGATTGTTTTAATGGGTGATCTTGGATTTGAAAGGGGAAGCCCTTCCTTTGAATATCTACAAAAACAAGGGTTTGTTTCTGGATTGAAAGAAAGAACATCTACTGAAACGAATGCTCCTTATCTTCATTTGTATAACATTGAAGAAGAGGAAAAAAAGGTTGAAAAAGCGATGATTTTTATCAAGCAAGGCGAAGGGGTTTCTCAATTAGCTCCTATGCACCTCAATTCAAAAATCGATCAAGCGCTCTCTAATCAATCGATGGTTTTAACAAAGATACTTGCATAGATCACATAAAGTGATGTATGTATAAAAACATGTCTGCTTTTAATGAGTACCCATCTATAGAGAAGCTGAAAAAGCTTGCAGAAAAGCCTTATGACCTTTCTAAAGAAGGGAATCTAACACCTAAACGGGTGAGCCAGCTTAAATCTGAATGTCTCAATCTTAAACTTTTATATGGAACAGAGCGTGTTAATGAAAAGACACTAGAAGCTCTTTTTGAATTAGCTAAGGAAGCAAATGTTCATGAAAAAATGAAAGCGATGCAAGCTGGAGCCGTAATAAATAAGATTGAAGGACATGAAAGTGAAAACCGGATGGTTCTTCATACGGCAATGCGTGACTTTTTCGAAAGGCAAACTGAAGCAGAAGAAGCAAAGCAAGCAGCAGCTCTTGCTTATGCTGAATTAGAGAAATTAAAATCCTTTCTCGATAGTATCGAAAAAGAAGGATTTACAGATATGATTCAGGTGGGGATTGGGGGATCGGAATTGGGTCCAAAGGCCATTTATCTCGCCTTAGAAGCGTTTAAAAGAGAGGGAAGACGCGTTCATTTTATTTCTAATGTCGATCCCGATGATGCTGCCCATGTTCTTCAACAAGTCGATTTGAATAAAACCCTTGTTGTCATTGTCTCAAAATCAGGAACAACTCTTGAGACATTGACGAATGAAGAACTCATTAGGAAAAAGTTTTTACATGAGGGGCTTTCTCCAAAAAACCATTTTCTTGCTGTAACAGGAAAAGGAAGTCCCATGGATGATCCTGAAAAATATCGGAAATCCTTTTTTATTTGGGATTATGTTGGCGGTCGGTATTCTGCAACATCGATGGTGGGATGTGTCATGTTAGCTTTTGCTTTAGGAATGGAAAAGCTTCTAGAGTTTCTTAGAGGAGCTTCTTGTATGGACAAGATTGCTCTAGAAGAAGATCCCCATAAAAACCTTCCTCTCCTTTCTGCTCTTTTGGGAATTTGGAACCATAATTTCTTAAACCTCCCTACAACAGCAATTATTCCTTATTCTCAAGCTCTTTCTCGCTTTCCAGCCCACCTTCAACAATGTGATATGGAATCTAATGGGAAGAGAATTGATAAACAGGGGAATCCTGTAGATTTCTGGACGGGACCCATTATTTGGGGAGAGCCAGGAACGAATGGTCAACATTCCTTCTATCAACTTATCCATCAAGGAACCATCCCTGTTCCTATTGAATTTATTGGCTTTGCTAAGAATCAATATGGTGAAGACAATCCTTATAAAGGAACGACATCACAGGAAAAGCTTCTTTCAAATCTTTTTGCCCAATCGATTGGACTTGCAACGGGACAAAAATCAGAGAATCCGAATAAATTCTTCCCTGGAAATCGCCCCAATCGCGTTCTCCTAGCTGAACAGTGCGATCCCTACACTATTGGAGCGATTCTTTCTTACTATGAGAATAAAGTCGCTTTCCAAGGTTTTATTTGGGATATTAACTCTTTTGACCAAGAGGGAGTCCAACTAGGAAAAGTTTTGGCCAATAAGATCATCGATCAGTTCGCTAAAAAGACGAAAGAAGAATCCTTTGAAGATGACTTTCCTTTAGGAGCTGTTTATATCGATCAGCTCAAAAATCTTTAACTAGGACACGCTCTACACATTATATCATGAAATCTCAGGATGCACTACTCCCTTATCTATATAAAGCCCTTCTTTTGAGGAGGTAGGAGAGGTGAGGAGAACTTGCCCAAGAGATGTAAGCTTTTCCTGAAGAATCTCACTTCTTTTCGGGTCGAGGTGAACACCAAAATCATCAATAGCAAAAAGGGGAGTTGTTTCTGTTTGCTCTTTCAGAATTTCCCACTCTGCCATTTTTAGTGCTGCAATGCATGTCCGCTTTTGTCCTTCACTAGCAAAGGTTTTGGCTTCCCCTTTTTTATAGGTGATATGCATGTCATCTCGATGGGGTCCAATCATTGTGCTTCCGATGATTAATTCTTTAGGTCGCTGTTTAGCTAAGAGTTCTTCTACTTGTTCGACCTTTTTTAGCGAGATAGAGGGTTCATAGTGAAGGTCAAACTCATCTTCTTCGTCAGAAAGTTCTTTTGCAAAGGCTTCGACTTTTGGGCGCAAGAGCTCTATAAGAGTAGACCGTTTGTGCATCAAATAATAAGAACTTTCTCCCATCATTTGTTCCCAGCTTTCAATTGCAGCCTGGGATTTCACTTTAAGAAGAGCATTCCTGTGTTTCATAGCTTTGTGATAGCGCATCAGATGGTGGACGTAGAGAGGATCGGTTTGTGCGAGTTGGATGTTAAGAAAACGACGCCTTTCTTGAGGCGTTCCAGAGATCAAGGTACTATCTTTTGGGGAATAGAGAACTGAGGGGAGGATTCCTAGAACATGTGAAAAGTTTTGGAAAAGGGTATTGTTATAGTGGATCCGCTTGTTTTTTCCATCAAATCCAATGCTAAGCATTTGTTCTACGCCATCTCTCACAAAATGGGTTTCGATATAAAAATGGGGGTGGTCTTTACGAATTAAATCAGAAAGATGTGAGGTTAAAAAGGAACGTCCTGTACTAAGAAGATAAAGGGCTTCTAAAAGACTTGTTTTTCCTGCTCCATTTTTTCCATGAATCAGGTTTACACCTTTTGTAAAAGGGATTTCAACTGCTTCATAGCACCGGAAGTTTCTCAGGATGAGTCTTGAAACTTCCATAAACTAACCTAATTGATAATTAGACATTTGCTAAACGCATCGGCATGATCACAAAATTAGCCGTTGTTGAATCGGTAATCAGGCCGGGATTGTGCGGAGTTGTAATCGCAAAGTTGACCGTTTCATCCGAGCAGTGACGGAGAATATCATGGAAGAAGAAGGGGTTAAAGGCGATTTCAAAAGGCTCGCCAGAATAATCTACAGGCATAGAAACCTTTCCATCACCGATTTCACTTGAATTCGCGGTAAGCGTTAGTTCTCCAGTAGTTAAAGTAAAGTGAACCGAATGACTCTTATCGGTTGTAAAGAGAGCGACTTGCTTTAATAAGGCCATCAACTCTTCACGATGCAAGGTAAGGTTAAAGGTGCTTGTCTTTGGAATGACGCGTTCTACATCGGGATAGTCACCGGAAAGGAGTTTTGTAATAAGAACCGTAGAGCCACATTCAATCCCAATTTTATCAGTCATAAGGCTGACTTTTACCGCTTCATCACCATCAAGGGATTTTACGATTTCTTCGACAGCTTTTAAAGGAATAAGATAGTTATGCTTGTGTTCAGGATTCACATCGATAGGAGTGTTCACTTTAGCGAGCCGTTTTCCATCTGTTCCAATAAATGTTGCATTACTATTTTCGATTTGCATCAAAACACCATTTAAAACATGGCGGCTATCTTCTTTTGCAGCAGCAAACACAGACTTTGAGAGCATTTCTTTAAAGGCATCAACGCGCATAATGAAATGTTCCCCTTGAGTCAAATCGGGAAGGGATGGGAATTCACACCGATTAATTCCATTGAGACGGAATTCTGAAGTTCCTGCTTGAACATAGGCAATTTCATCTGTTGTTGTTCTCAGTTCAATTTCAGGAACTGTTAGCTCCCGAATCAACTGAAAGAATCGACGTGCAGGCAAGGTAATAGCTCCCTCTTCTGTAATATTGGCTTCCATTTGAGCGCGCATGCTTACCGTTAAGTCCGTTGCGCTGACAGTCAAAAGACCTCTTTCAGCTTCGATTAAGACATTAGCTAAGATAGGGATTGCGGGTTTATTGGAGACGACGCTTTGAATATTTCCAATCAAATTTGCCAGTTCAGGACGGGATAAAATTACCTTCATAAGACCTCTGAAATTTTCCTCTAAGAATAGAGTAAGTAAGAAAGTGTGTCAACTATCAGATGATTCATCATTTTTATTCACATTGGGAAAAGAAACCTGATGAATCCATCTTGTGATAAGCTCTAAAATTTCTGGAGCAACCGTTTCTTCAATTGTAGCATATTCATTGGGAGAGCCTGTAACCCCATGTTGAAGTGCATGGTTAACCCCTTCTAGCTCAATCGTGAGTAGGGGAGGGTTATTGCCTTCTTTTAAAGCTTTTTCAATTCTATAGAGATTTTGTTTGGGGCAAACTTGAAGATCAATAGAACCATTAATCGCAAGAGTAGGAACATTAACTTTAGAGAGATAGGGTTGAGGATCATAGGTTAGAAATGATTGAAACCAGGGAGCAGAAATCATTTTAAGAAGAGGATCTAAGTCTTTCCATTGTTTTTGGACATCAGGATGAGCAGTTGAAATCTCAGTTTTGATCGTCGTTTTTAAGTTTTCTATGGAAACTCCCTCCTGGAATAAGGTGCATATTTTTTTAAGAAGTACTACATGTTGATCTATGGCCTTTTGTTCAACGCCGTTTGCTTGAAGAATAAGAGCATTCTGCTTAAGAAGCACCTCTAAACCTGTTGTTCCAGGACCCGCTAAAAGAATCATAAAATTGACATCTGGAGATACTGTAGCAATTTCAGGAGCAAGCATTGCCCCTTCACTATGAGTAATCAGACCTAGAATTGTCCCTTTTTTTTCTGTTTTCAAATAGGATATAGCCGCTAGATAATCCTTGATAAAGTCTTGATAGGTTGCCTTAGAAAAATCACCCTCAGATTCACCGACTCCTCTTTTATCGATCCGAAGAGATGCAATCCCATGATCAGCTAAATGATTTGCAATAACGAGAAAGGGCTTGTGAGTGCAAAAAGTTTCATCTCGATCAAGGGGCCCTGAACCAGGAATAAATAGAACTGTAGGAAACGTTTCTTTTCCACTAGGGGTTACAAATGTTCCTGCTAGAGAAATTTCTCCATTTATGATTTGGATATTTTCAACAGGGTGAGTGTTTTTGAGAGCCTTTTCTTCTTGAGGTCTAGAAAGTGGAGAAGCAATAAGAACGCCTCTTGATAAATGTAGCGGCATCTCAGTTCCCTGTGAAAATATTCCTACAATTTTATCCTGTTCTACCATTCCTTTATATGAAGCTGAAACGGCGTCGATTTTAAAAGAGAAATGAGTGCCATCAAAAGCGACATCATTCAGAGGAAGAGAGACCTTTTGTTCGACACATTCCAGACTTCCCTCTAAATCTTTTGTGATGTGTAGATTCAGTGAGAGGCATCCTCCTATGTTTTCGATTTTGCCACACCAATCCCCAGAAAGTTCTTCGGCATTTATTCCAAAAAGGGTTGATGTCACTAGGGCAAAAAATAAAAACTTCACGCTTACTCCTTAACTATTAACCTTTAAGCACGCGTTCTATTGAACGTTTTTGTTCCCTTTCTTTAATGGCAGAACGTTTATCATAATGCTTTTTTCCTCGAGCAATAGCAATCTTCACCTTTGCTTTCCCCTTGCTTAGGTAAATGGAAAGGGGAATAACGGTTAGCCCTTTCTGCTCTGTTGAGCGTTTGAGCTTATCGATCTCCCTTTTATGGAGGAGAAGTTTTCGATCTCGACGCTCTTCGTGGTTATGAATATTCCCAAAAGAATAGGGAGCTATGGAAGAATTCTTGAGCCAAGCTTCGCTTTTAGAAATCATCACGAAAGCATCCTGCAGAGAGCCTCCATGGTTTCTCAAAGATTTAATCTCGGTTCCTTGAAGAGCAATTCCAGCTTCAAAGGTTTCAAGAATTTCATATTCATGTCGAGCACGCCGGTTAGAGACAAGCTCTGATTCACTTTTCTTACTCATAACCACATATTGTCCCAGGAGAAGGGTTTGCCATCAAGGATTTTCTTCTCCATTGACAATTCCAATTTAGGATAGGTATCATCTACCCACTAAATAGCAAAACAAAGGAAAGAAGATGAAGAAGGGGATTCTTACTTCACTACTTCTAGGGTTTTTAACAGTTGGTTGCGGAGTCAACCATTACCATGAGAAAGATTTTCAAGGAATTGGGTATTCAGACTATCGAATGACGACAGATCGTTTTGTTGTAACCTATCGAGGAGATACCTCGATTGATCCTGAAGATGTGCATCGGTATGCCCTAAGAAGGGCTGCAGAAGTTGCTTCGAACTACGGTTATCGTTACTTTATTATAGAAGATAGTAAAGATTTGACGAAGAGCTCTTTGGTTAGAACTAAAGATGAACAAACAACGTTTTTTGAGGACTTTTGGTCCGATCGCAAGGAACCGGTAACGAAAACTTATGAAACGCTTGTTAAGCGGAAAAATTATGGGACCGAGCTGACCATCAAATGCTTTCCTTCTCGTCCACGTCATAAAGATGATGCCATCGATGCCTATCAATTTTTAGCTTATGAAGCGACTTCTAACGTTTCTTAATAAACCCGAAAGCAAAAAAGAGAACGATTCCCATCCAAAAAATGGGCTCTGCCCATAGAGGCAGACCTTTCAACGAAACGTCTAAGATAAGTTTTAAGCCAATCCATCCAACAATAAGGTGAGCCCCGGTTTCTAAGCGAGGAAAGCGATCGATGATGTCTGTGAAAAATTTTGCTGCAAAACGCATCATAATAAGACCTGAAAGACCACCAAGGTAGACAATCCAAATTTTTGGAGGAAATTCATGATGTGCAAATGAAACTCCAACCAAGGCAAGCCCGGCAAGAATCGAGTCAATAGCAAAGATAAAATCAGTGATTTCTACAAGAAAAACAGTTGTCCAAAAATTCCTACGCCGTGGTCTTCGAACTTCTGCACGTCTATTTGTGATTAAATGAGAAAGAGATAGATAAAGGAGGTAAATCCCTCCAATGATCTGTACCCATAAAAGTTGAATCAGATAGGCTGCGCTTAAAACACCAAATGCCCGTAAGACCACTGCAGAAACAAGCCCAATAAAAAGAGCTTTTTGGCGCATTGCCTGTGGGAGTCCTCGAACAATTAAAGCAATCGCTAATGCATTATCAAGCGAAAGCACTCCTTCCAAAAAAATGAGAGTGAACAAACGAGGAATATCAACAAGAGAAAAGGTTTGGTCAAACATTTCTTCCTTGTATCATCTTTGAAGATTGCTATCAACATAGAGAAAGGAGAGTTTATTGTTGTGTCTCTAGGGAGATGAGATAGGGGCGGCTTTGAGAACGGCCATCAATGATTTTTTTTCCTCCCTCCATGTGATAAGCAGTCAGTTGAATCACAATCGCATGGGTTTGATCTTTAGGAGGACAAAAGTTCATGTATTCTTTTAGATTGCTTGAATTTGGAAGGGTGTAAGGTTTTAATGCCTCACTGATACTCGCATTTTCAGGCAACCCATTTTGATAGGGAAAAGAGGGGTCATTTAAAGGGAAATCTAATTGCCAGTGATGGTATTTACAACAGTCATTACACATATATGTGCAGGTGGCATCTTCAACTAAAAGATGCATTCTTGTCGCAGTTTTAGGAACTCCTTCCCAAGATATAGGGGGAGAGATTCCCATTTTTTTTGAGGAAGAACAAGCGTATTTTAGAGGGATATATTGATCTCCGACTCCTGTCATATAGACTTTAAAGTCGGGACTGTAACTATCAGCGGTTGCCCCTTTACAAAAAGTGGCACTGCACTCTTTTTGACAGGCTGAAAAGAAAGTTAGAACAGAAATCACTAAAAGGAATTTTACTATCTTCATAACTTCCTTTTATAAAAGAATGTTTTTTTTAACAATAAAATTTGAGAAGAGGTTGCTTAGCCAAACATTGATTGGCCAAGAGGGGTGATGCGAAGGCACTCTTTTCCTTGGTACGAACCAGTTGCAATGATCCCGCCTTCAAAGAGCCAGTTAAAGATGATAAGACGAATGAGGGCCATTTCATCTTCAGAGTAGTCAGGAAGAGAGTATTTCCAATATCTTCCCGTTTTCTTTAGGGACATCTTACTATTTTCGCTAATGGGAGCAATGATGCCATTTAAGAACTCATCAAAGAGGACCCAGCCGGAATCAATGATACGGCTGATGCTTTTCTCAATTTCATGAATGTTTCGTTCTGTGCAGATTTCCTTAGCGAATTCAGAAAAAGGATAACTCGAAAGAGTGACTTTGTAAGTATTTAAAGCACGCTTTTCAATAGGAAGGGCTAGCCATTCCTCGGCATCATCTGAAGCAATCAGTTGATTTCCTTCAATGTGAGCGAGTTTTAAAAAGAGGAGCTTTTGAATGACTTTTGACATGTAGCGATGGAAGTGTTCGTGTCCTTCCTCTGTTTTAAGGTCAAATCCCTTACATTGTTTTGAGGCGGCATTTGCCGAGGCTTTTTCGAAGACCCACTCTTCTTCCTCATTCAGTCGAAGATAAAGGGGTTTAGTCATGGAAAGAGCGAGCAAGGTAGACATATCTTCTACAAAAGAAAAATCATGGGGGCGCGTTCTTTTTACATCGCTTTTCTTTGAAATTTCTTTAGGCTGACTTTCCTTTAAGAAGTTAAGGTAATCTTTCCATTCTTTAAATAAAGTGACAACTTCAATCCATTCGCCATCTTTTTTCTCGTAAACAAGACAGCAAACGAGATTGAACTCTAAATAAAGAAGATGTTCCTCAAAAGCTTCTTCAGAAAGCTTATATTTCGCTCGGATATCTGAAGAATACATCTTATGTTCAGGAGCTTCAAAGAGATCGGTCACAATTCCATTTAGAATTGGATCACCGAGGTTGAGTTCGGTAAGATATCTTTGGAATGTTTGAGGGGTCTCGAGATACTTTTCGATCAAGGAGTTAAAAATATTATTTGACGTTCTTGGGATCGGGTACCAATTAGGTAGGACATGAATTGGGACCTTTTTTAAGAGAGCCTGAAGGAATTCCATTCCAGGAGTGAAGTCGTCTTCAAACTTCTGGATTTGTGTTTCAAAATATTTTCGCATCTCTTTATCGACAACAACCGTATCCTCTTCTATCTTAAAGAGATCGGTTTTGGATAGTTTCTCGAGAATGGCATAAAGCTTATCTAGATTCTTGTCGAGTTGATCGACAAGTCGACTAATGGGGATCTTTTGAGAGCTGTAAACGATTTCCTCTAAGACCTCTAAGTCTTCTGTGGAAAAATGTGACAAGAGGACTCTATTTTGAATATCCTTTTGATAATCATAGTCCTCGAGGTTAATCTTGTTCTTTCTAAAGATGTTTGTTTCGACCATTTTTCCCAGTTTTTTGTAAAATTAAGATTTGAATCACCTTTCAACCAATATAATATGAAAGAACATTATTTATTGCAAGTAGAGATCAAAATAATTAGTTTACTTAATTTATTAAATTTCTCTGAACCAATATTAATGAACCTATCCCGAATTAATGATGTTTTTTTATTCCACACTTTTTGTTATCTTTTTCAGCTTCTTTTTTGAACCTTTATCTCATGGACAATGTGATCAAAAAAGAATCTGAAAAATCTGTTCAAAAACTGAAGAAATCAAATAACCCTTTTAACTCGGGATAGGTTCATGGGTAGATTTTTGATATTATGAATCTATCCTCATAATCAACGATGAGGAGCGGGGCTATCTTTTTTTTTACGGGTTTGTTATTCTCGATCAAAAATAGTACGCGTTTATGGCGTGTATTCCCTAACGAAAATAAGAGATGGTGCATTAGATTTTAATTCATCCGACGATCAAATAGCCGCAGGAGCTATGTGGAAGGAGGATGGATTAAAAGATGATGTGCTAGATCTAGTTTCAGAGGGGATTGAACCTCGTAAACGTGTACAAAAACCCTAAAGAACAATGAAGTACAATCATTTAGAAATTGAAAAGAAGTGGCAGAAGCACTGGAAAGAAAAAAAGCTCTTTAAAGCCGAGGTTGATCCATCTAAACCTAAATATTACATTTTAGATATGTTTCCCTATCCTTCAGGTGCTGGGCTTCATGTTGGGCATGTGACAGGTTATACAGCAACAGACATTCTTGCTCGTTATAAGCGGCAACAAGGATATAATGTCCTTCATCCTATGGGATGGGATAGTTTTGGGCTGCAGGCTGAGCAATATGCAATTCGTACAGGAACGCATCCTAAAGATACAACTGAAAAAAACATCAATACTTATCGAAGGCAACTTCAGTCTTTAGGCTTTAGTTATGACTGGGACCGAGAGTTTGCAACGAGTGATCCTGACTATTACAAGTGGACCCAATGGATTTTCACAAAACTCTATGAAAAAGGACTTGCTTATGAAGCAGAAATTCTTGTCAATTTTTGTCCTGCTCTAGGAACGGTTCTTGCGAATGAAGAGGTGGAAGATGGAAAGGCTAAAGAAGGAGGCTATCCTGTTGAAAGACGACCTCTTCGTCAATGGGTTTTAAAAATTACTGAGTATGCGGAGCGCTTGCTAAATGACCTCGATCTTTTAGATTGGCCAGACTATTTAAAAACCCTTCAAAGAAATTGGATCGGTCGAAGTGAAGGAGCAAAGGTTACCTTTTTAGAAAACGAAACCAAGCAACCTATTACTGTATTTACAACGCGTCATGATACGATTTTCGGAACAACCTTTTTAGTGATCTCCCCAGAGCACCCCTTGGTTAAAGAAATCACAACGTCTGACCATGCTGAAGCTGTAGAGGCTTATTTAAAGGAAACAGCAAAGAAAAGTGACTTTGAAAGAACTGAGCTTGCAAAGGAAAAAACCGGTGTTTGGACAGGTGCTTATGCGATTAACCCTGCTAATAATGAGCTCATTCCTATTTGGGTTGCTGACTATGTATTGATGGGCTATGGAACAGGAGCTGTTATGGGGGTTCCTGGAGGTGATGAACGAGACTTTGAATTTACTAAGAAGTATGGGCTAACGGTCGTTCCTCCTTATGATCCTATTATAGATGATGTTCCTGAAGGAATGACAAAAGAAGATGTGCGTCTAGAAGTCTTAGCTGGCAAAAGGTGTTGGAATACTGGCGGCACAATTATTAATGGAAAAAGTGACAAACTCAATATCAACGGTCTTCAGATGGAGGAGGCTAAAGAAGCTGTTGCAGATTGGTTGGAAGAAAACCACTGTGGTGAAAGGTGTATTACCTATAAACTTCGAGATTGGCTCTTTTCGCGGCAAAGATATTGGGGGGAACCCTTTCCTATCCTCCACTTTGAAGATGGATCTAAGCGGACCCTTGACTTAGATGAACTCCCTCTCACGCTCCCTGAACTTACAGAATATAAGCCTCAAGGTGAAGGAAAAACGCCTCTCGATAATGTTCCTGAGTGGATTAATATTATTGATCCTAAAACGGGGAAAAAAGCAAAAAGAGAAACCAATACAATGCCTCAATGGGCAGGATCTTGTTGGTATTACCTCCGTTTTTGTGATCCACTCAATGAGAATAAAGCTTGGGGAGAGAAAGAAGAAAAATACTGGATGCCTGTCGACATGTATGTAGGGGGAGTAGAACATGCGGTTCTCCATCTACTCTATTCACGCTTTTGGCATAAGGTCCTTTATGATTGTGGTTATGTGTCTACTATAGAACCTTTTCAAACTCTCCGCAATCAAGGACTTGTTACCGCAAAATCCTTCAAAAAGCCTGGAGGAGGATATGTTGCTCCCGAAGAAGCCGAACGGCACTCCGATGTCATCGAAATGGTTGAGAAAATGTCAAAGTCAAAACTCAATGGAGTTCCTCCTGACGAAATCATCGAAGAATATGGCGCCGATTCCCTTCGTCTCTATGAAATGTTTATGGGACCCTTTGATAAGGAAAAGCTTTGGAATAGTGAAGCAATCAGCGGGTGCCGTCGTTTCCTTGATCGATTCTATGCTCTTATTCTATCAGAAAAGGTGAGCGATGAAGAAAACCTAGATGGGATGAAACTTGCTCACAAACTCGCGCAAGGGGTTCAAAAAGATATTGAAGAGATGTTTTTCAATACAGCGATTTCGAAAATGATGGAATTTGTCAATGCCTTTACAAAGCTCGAAACCTATCCTAAAAAAGCCCTTGAAATGGCAACAATTGCCCTCTCTTCTTTTGCTCCTCACTTAGCTGAAGAGTGTTGGGAACATTTAGGCCATCATGAATCGTTAATGTATGCACCATTTCCTAAGGCTGATCTTAAATATCTTACAGAAGATAGTGTGACTTATGTGATTCAAGTAAACGGGAAATTCCGTGGAAAATGGGAACTTGCAAAAGGGCAAACCAAAGAATCTCTTTTAGAAGCCGTTCAAAAAGATGAAAAGATGGCAAAATTCCTTGCAGGTGATATTGTGAAGGTGATTTTTGTACCTGAAAAACTCCTTAACATCGTTGTAAAGGGATAGCTTGATGAGCTTATTATATGATCTAATCCTTTACTTCCTGTTAGTGATTTCTTTTCCAAAGCTTCTTTATGACTACCTTTTTAAAGGTAAATATCGGAAAAGCCTCTTTGCTCGGATTTCGCCTCTTCTTCCTAAAGTGACAAAAAAACCGGTGATATGGCTCCACGCTGTTTCTATGGGAGAAACGAAAGCTCTTTCAACCTTAGTTCCTCATATTCGAAAGACTTATCCCGAAGCTTTTATCTATGTCACAACAATTTCTGAAACTGGACAGGAAGAAGCGAAAAAGAGAATTCTTGATGCCGATGCCATTAGTTATCTTCCTTTAGATTTTTCTTGGATCATTAAAAGTTTTGTACGGAAACTAAGCCCCTCACTTTTAATCCTTGTTGAAGGAGACTATTGGTTTAACTTGATTAAGGAAGCGAAGCGCGTCGGAGCTAAAATAGTGGTTGTGAATGGGAAACTTTCGGAAAAATCGCTAAAAAGGTATTTAGCTGTTCGTTTTTTTAGTCGGCAGATTTTTGGTTCAATCGATCACTTTTGTCTTCAGGGTGAAAGTTATCTAGAACGATTCTTAAAATTGGGAATTCGCCCAGAAAACCTCATCATTACTGGCAACCTTAAGTTTGATATTCCTGGTGAGGAAAAAGAAGATCTAGAAGAGTTCAAAAAGCGTTTCAACATCAAACCAAATGATCGTGTAATCACTTTAGGATCAACCCATGAAGGGGAAGAGGAGCTCTTATATAAGAGTCTTATTCCAGCTCTAACGATGGATCCTCATTTAAAGATTTTAATGGTTCCTCGTCATCCCGAGCGTTTTTCACGAGTCAAAAATCTCATTCATCACCCTCAAATCACTGTTGTCGATCAAATGGGAATTCTCCCCATGTGTTATCGCTTATCACACATAGCTATTGTTGGGGGGAGCTTTATCAAAGGCATAGGGGGACATGATATTTTTGAACCCGCAAAAATGGGTGTTCCAACTCTCTATGGTCCCTATATGTATAAGCAGGTGGATCTTGACCGAGGAATGACTGAGAGTGGTGCAGGGATTAAAGTAACGCAGCTCCATCTTCTTGAAGCTGCTGAAAAACTTTTAAATGATTCTAAATTTCATTTTGAAATGGGAGAGAAGGGAAAACACTTTGCTCAGAAAGTGATGGGAGCTTCTTTTAGAACCTGGAAGGAGATTACTTCAAACATTTCCCTTGAGAAGAATTAGCATAGTCGTTACAATTGTTTCAAATTGTCGCGGGGTGGAGCAGTGGTTAGCTCGTCGGGCTCATAACCCGAAGGCCGCAGGTTCGAGTCCTGCCCCCGCTATTTTTCTTTGCGGGGCGGCATAGCTCAGTTGGTAGAGCAACGGAATCATAATCCGCAGGTCCTTGGTTCGAGTCCGAGTGCCGCTACTCTTTTTAGCTTTTCAGATGTTAAAGATTAGATTGATTTTGACGTGAATGATTTTAGATAAAAGGGCGACTTTTTAGTCGCCCTTTTATCCTTAAGGTTAAGGAAAGAGTCCTTTATTCATGATTAACCTTTTCTTTCCTAAGGATCGAATGAGGTAATCTGTTGGGTTAAAGGTTCTAGAGGCTTCCATAAAGCCTGTTCCAGACGTGTCTTTCCAAAGAGCAAAGGCCGTTCCATTATTGCTCATGGCAACATTTTCATTTTTTGCCAGGATGTTTAGGAAGGTAGGTGTTGCTTCAAAAGCACCATTTGCACCAACTTGGCCATAAACTTCACCTCCAGTACCTATGTAAGAGGTAACCATTCCACCATTTTCGCTGACAGAGAGTCTTGGAGAATGAAAGCCAACGGTTCCTGGTGAGATAGTTGCAATTTGGTAACTGATCGCAGTGGCATTTGTTGAAGCTTTTTGAATCTCACCTACAGTGGTTCCATAAACGATGGTTACCATACTATTTTGGTCGATACCGATTTTTGCTTCCTTTGCACCAGGTGAATAAACCGATCCAAAAGAGCCCCAAGATCCTCCTAAGTAATAGGCAGCATTAACAGCATTCGCTCCATCAAGGTAGACAATCCCGCCATTACCTGTTGCTGATTGGGCAAAGTCAAAATATTGTGGCTTTGTGGTTCCTCGGCCAGTAATTGTTGCCCATGTTCCCGTTGCAGCCGATCCTACGCTTGTGTAGATATCATCATTTCCTGATCCAACATCCGTTGCAATAAAGGCAATATGTGTTGTTCCATCGGGAAGGATGTGTGGGATGGGTTTTGAACTTGTTGTCACGGTTTGATTAGCTGTATTATTTAAGAATGTGCTAGACCATGATGTCCCATCATAAGTCAAAGCGACAACATTTTGACTGACACCAGAATCTTCAAACCAACTGACGACAGCATATCCATTATTTTTCACGCTAGCAACACGGATATTATCATAGGATGCTTTGCGTGTATAAATTTGAACAAAAGGTGTCCATGCAGCCCCAAAAGGCTTGGTTGCTGTGCGTATTGTTGAACCAAATTCCCAAACGGCTCGAAGATTCCCTTCCTCATCCACACAAATATAGGGATCGGGCTCTCCAATTGCATCTAAAACAGTGGGTCCTTCCCAACCCTGATCATAATAGCGGTAGGATGTTAAGATAGCCTGTGTATTGTTATCCTGCCAAATGACGGCAGCATTTCCTTCGCTGTCAACAACGATGACTCCATCACCATTGCCTGGAGCATTATTTGAAAGGTCTAAAGGTGGTTCCCATGATGCAGCGGATAATATTCCCGTAAACATGAGGGCTAAAAACAATAATTTTTTCATGAAACTCTCCCTGAGTTGAAGTCTTTGAAAAAAAAAGAGTTTAAAAAGGGTAAATTTTTTTTCAATGACTAACTAGGGCGTGTCGTCAAATTTTCACAGTTGTTTTAATCCTTTCTATGGAAAACTTCTGCGTTGTCCTCATAGAAGGAATGTCTCCAATAGCGATAATTTGACGACATCCTCTAGAGTAAGGAGAGACTACTCTTCAAATTTTGGGGAATTTTGTCGATCGCCTATGATTGCAGATCCATGATCATCGTGCAAGTAGCTTTGAGATTTGATAAACTCGTGAAGCTGTTTGATCTTTTTTTCACGAGTATCTTCCGAAATTCCTTCTTCATTAACTTCTGTTAAGAGCTTTTCGTAGAGCACCTTTTACCTCCATGGGGCGTTACAACACCCCCAACGTAAATCGAATCCAAAATTCTGCCAAGATTTTTTTTCATTTTAATTCATTTGCGCGTTAGAATGTATCAGATTTAGAGCGTGTCTGCGCATTATATAGCTAAAACTGTTTTAACTATAATTCAGATACACCCTTTTAGGAGGTCGTTATGCTAAAAGTTGAGCTGCAGTCGTGGGAATGCCCTATTTGTTTTAATCAGTTTGAAGATCCCATGATCCATAATGAGTGTGGTCAAACAATAGATAGGCATTGTATTATAGAATCGATTCAAAGGCATGGGCGTTGTCCAAGTTGTAATGTAGAAGCAACGATGGAACAGTTCCGGCCAAATGGTGTTGTAAGGGATGCCATTGAAGAACTTCAACGGACGCTTCCTCCTTTAGTCGTTGAACATCAAAAAAAAGAATCAGCACCACCGATCATTTTTCCATCTTTTAGTCCATCGGTATCAGTAACCGAGAAAAAGGGTTTTTCCTCCGTTATGACCGATATCAAAAAAAGGGATCCAGTCCTTTATAATGCCCATCTGAAAAAAGAAAGTACAAAAAAGTTGCGTGTCGATTGGGGAAATGGGTATGTTGCCGCTTTTAAATCAGGAAATTGGCATTTTTATAAGATTGGACAAGGGGCGGGTCCTGAACTCTGCAAACATGCAAAGTTTGAAGAGGGGATTAAGATTATTTTCCCCGGGCGGTGTTGAGGAGAAAGCGGGCAGAATGCTTAAAACGCGATAGGGGACCGAAAGGAAACTTAGGCGAGGGAAGTTCATCTCCATTGATTCTATAGAGAAGGTGATTCGTGTTTTTCCATGAAATATTGTGGGCATTTCCAATTCGAAAGATGTACTGGTAATGCTTTTTTGCAATAGAGTGGATTTTTTGATTCCATAAACCAAAAGGATAGACGAAGGAAGTGACGGAAATTCCTAGTTTTTCTTCGAGAAGGGCTTTTGATGCAGACAGTTCGTTTTCGGGATCGATGTGGGTGGAGGTCATTGGGCGGTGATGTAGAGAGTGCGAGGCAATTTGAATAAGGGGGGAGGCGGCTAATTCTTTTAATTCTTTCCAGCTGCAAAAGGCTGGAGAAGGGATGGGGGGGGCTTTTTCTGGAAATGTCTGAACTTTTTCCAATCGCTCTTCAGAAGAAAGGTTGGTCTCTTCAGGGATGAAAGCAGTTGGAACAGCAAGAAGGGCTTTTAACTGATACTTTTTAAGCAAAGGAAAAATGCTATGATAGAAATCAAAAAAAGCATCATCAAACGTTAGGCAAATTGAAACTTTATTGTTGAGAGGTTCCCCTGGAAGGACAGTAGGATAGTGCGCAGCAATCCATTGAAAGTGAGCCTCTAAAGTTTCAAGAGGATTGGCATATTTGCCATTACCGATCTTGTGATAAAGAAGAGCGAGAAGCATAGGCAAGCTTTAAATATTTATAAAAGGTCGTTTGGGCATTATATACAGAAATGATATATCCTTCTTTTCCTCCTAGGAATCCCCGTTTCACAATATATGATTTGATAAAGGCAAAAGATCCATGAAGAAGTGCTTTGGTAAAAGAAGATTTTTTCTTTTGAGCATTTTGCTGAGCAAAAAGATTGGAATATGTTTCCATTTTGCGTAAGAAATCAGAGATTGATCGGTAGGAATAGTGTTTCACGGGAGATAGGAGTTTGACTTCAGAGAGCCCTGTTGTTTGAATCTTCTCATGAACTTTATCATCGGTAAAAGAAGTCACTACCTTATTGTAAAGGCGAATATGGCGGTCTGGATACCATCCACACCACTTAATATGTTTCCCATTAAAATAGTTGTTAAATGGGAAGGAATAAACCTTTTTTAAATCGAGCTGAAGCGATAAAATTTCCTGGGCAAGCTGAGGGGTGAGTACTTCATCGCTATCTAAAGAGAGAATCCAGTCATTCGATGCATGATCAGTTGCGAGATTGTGAAGAGGACCAAACCCAATGAAAGGAGAGTGGAAAATCTTTACATTAGGATAAAGCCCAGCAATCTCTAGGGTTGCATCGGTTGATCCTGTATCTAAAAGAACAACTTCATCGAAATCCTTGGCTGATTCTAAGACAGAACCGAGCGTCTCTTCGTTGTTTTTTGTTAAAATCGTTACTGTAATCATGTTTCTAGTATATCATAAAGAGGATTTGCGTAGGAAATCAAATTTTCTTTTGCTGTTTCTGAAAAAAAATCACATAATTTTAAGACATCTATTTGATTATCAAATGGGAGAGTTACAACCTTTGCACAGGTTCGGCTAGAAATTTTCAAGAAGGATCATGTGAGAATGATCAAATTTTCTTTTCCTTTTTCTCACTATTTCCTATAGTGGACGCTTTGCAGGAGAAATCTAAATGGCAAAGAGTTATCGATTTGATAAAGGGTACACGTTTGATGATGTAGCCCTTGTTCCCCAGTTTAATAATGTTCCTTCAAGAACAGAACCTCAGCTTGATTCTTGGTTAACAACGAAGAGGAAGTTGGGAATTCCTATCCTTTGTGCGAATATGGATACGACGATCTCGGAAGAACTCGCAGAAATCTTGATCAAAAAGGGGTCTGTTCCTATCTATCACCGTTTTACTTCAGATTTTTCAAGGCAGGAAGAGTGGGTGAAAAAGTTTGGAGATCAGACCTTTATTTCCTGTGGAATAGGAAAGGAAAAGCTTGAAGAAGCCCAAAAGCTTTTCGATAGAGGAGCTGGGGGTGTTTGCATTGATGTTGCTCATGGACACTCATTGCAGATGCTTAGGTTTATCGAAGAGATAAAAAAGACTCATCCAGAAAAAGAGGTGATTGCAGGGAATGTTTGTACAGCAATGGCCTATCAAGATTTAGTCAATGCTGGTGCGGATGCTGTGAAGGTCGGTGTTGGACCTGGAGCAGCCTGTACAACACGTGTTATTACAGGATTTGGAGTGCCTCAATTCAGTGCTATTTTTGAATGTGCAAAGGTTGCGGAAAAACTCCGGGTTCCATTGATTGCTGATGGGGGAATTCGAACGAGTAAAGATGTTGTTTTAGCACTTGCAGCAGGAGCGAGCAGTGTCATGATTGGAAAGTTATTTGCTTGTGCAGAGGAAAGTGCTGCGGAGAAAAAGGATGGAAAGGCGAAGTTTCGGGGGCAAGCAAGTGAAGATTTCCAGACAGATTACTATGGGGGCCTTAAGGAAAAAACAGTTGCCGAGGGTGTTGATTTTTGGGCTCCAATTTCAGGTTCAGCTGAAAAGTTGATCGATGATTTATTAGGGGGACTTCGAAGTGGGCTCACTTATGGAGGAGCACGCAATATTAAAGAACTCCAACGAAAAGCAGAATTTGTAGAGGTGACCTCTAGCTACATTCAAGAAAGTCACCCAAGACCAGGAACAGAAAAGTGAATAAGCAATTAGGTGTTTGGATGCTCACGGCACTTGTCGTGGGAAATATGATTGGATCGGGAGTTTTTTTGCTTCCGGCATCTCTAGCTAGCTATGGAAGTATTACAGTTTTTAGCTGGGTTGCTACAGCCATTGGGGCAATGCTCCTTGCTATGGTTTTTGCAAAACTCAGTACTTTGTTCCCTAAAACAGGGGGACCCTATATTTACTGCAAGGAAGGTTTTGGAAACTTCATTGGATTTCAAGTCGCCTATAATTATTGGATTTATATGTGGGTTGGGAATGCAGCAATCGCCGTTGCTTTTACTGGATATTTAGCAACATTTATCCCAGAGCTTGCTCATAATGACCTTCTTGCCTTTTTCGTTACAGCAGGGATTGTTTGGTTTTTTACCCTTGTGAATATTATTGGAGTTCATTTAGCAGGGAGTTTCCAGCTCATTCTTACGATCTTAAAATTTGTTCCTCTTATCTTGATTGCTCTGATTGGAGTCTTTTTTATTGATACGCACAACCTAGAATACTTCAATATGACGGGTAAATCGAATTTTTCAGCGCTGTCAGGTGGGGCAATGCTCACTCTATGGGCATTTCTAGGAATGGAATCGGCATCGATTCCTGCAGATGATGTCAAAGATCCTAAAAAAACGATTCCTCGAGCGACCATTTTAGGAACTGGGATTACAGCAGTTGTTTATATTTTAAGTACTATTGCAATTATGGGAGTGATTCCCATGCCTGATCTTCAAGAATCTACAGCGCCATTTGCAGATTTAGCCGGAAAGATTTTTGGAAGTTGGGGGATGTATGTGATGGGGGCTGCTGCGGTCATTTCATGTGCAGGGGCGCTCAATGGATGGATTCTTCTTCAAGGGCAGATCCCATTAGCAGCTGCAAAAGATAATCTTTTTCCGAAACGTTTTGCTAAGGTTTCCAAGTCTCGTTCTCCAGTTTTTGGGATACTCTTTTCTTCAGTCCTTATTACTCTCTTACTCTATTTGAATTTCAATAAGGCCCTTGTCGATCAATTTACATTCATTATCTCACTTGCCACACTTGCGGCGATTATTGCTTATCTTTATACCTCTGTTGCAGAGTTTGTGATCTATATCAAACACCCCGATAAGGTAGAAAAAGCAACAGTTGTTAAAACGCTTACGATCTCAGGCTTAGCTTTTATTTATACCTTTTGGGCAACAATCAGTGCCGGACAAGAAATCGTGTTTTATGGTGCTCTTTTGATGTTCACAAGTATCCCGATTTATGGGTGGATGGAATGGCAAAAATATAGGAAAAAGATTATTGTAGGATAGGTTCATGGGACGAATTAAGAAGATTTATGACTCTGTTCATCGGTTTATTCATGTCGATGAGGTGGAAAGCCTTTTAATCAATACTGCGCCTTTTCAACGTCTCCATTATATTCATCAGTTGGGTGTCACTTACTTTGTCTATCCAGGAGGGACGCATCGTCGTTTTGAGCACTCCCTAGGGGTAATGGAACTGGCTACTCGGATTTATGATGAAATCACGACAGGGGATCTTCCCAAAAAACTGACGGCTATGATGCCCCGTTTTGGAACTTTTGAATACCGTTATTGGAGGCGAGTTCTCCGTTTAGCAGCCCTATGCCATGATTTAGGCCACCTTCCCTTTAGCCATGTTGCAGAGCACCGTTTACTCGGCAAGGGAGGACACGAAGTTTGGACACAAAAAATCATGGAAAGTTCTTTTCTTGAGCCTGTTTGGGAACGTTTTACTGCTGAATCTCTTCATGATGGTATTCATCGCGATGTAAAACTTGATGTCATGAAGGTTGCTTTAGGGGAGAAAAAGTTTGCAGGAGAATTTACTCCCTGGGAACGCGTTGTTACAGAAATTGTCACAGGGGATTTTTTTGGAGCGGATCGGATCGACTACCTCCTGCGTGACTCTCAATGCACAGGGCTTGCCTATGGTCTTTTTGATTATCATCAGCTCATTGAAATGCTCAAAATGATCGTGACGCCTCAAGGAGACTTAGCGTTGGGGGTGGAGGAAAATGGCATTGAGTCTTGCGAAGCTCTCCTTCTAGCCCGTCACTATATGCATAAACGTCTTTATCAATACTCAAGTGTGAAATCTTATGGGTATCATCTCGCTCGCTTTATGGAGACGATTTATTACGACTTAGGAGATGATTTAGAGCGTTATGTTGCAATGACGGACAATGAAGTTTTAGCAGAGCTAAATAGTGCTTCAAGAGATGAAACCCATCCTGGACACTTTGATGCAAAATGTCTTTATGTTCGTAATTAT
The DNA here is from genome assembly GCA_024233395.1 of Chlamydiales bacterium. Classification (GTDB taxonomy): domain Bacteria; phylum Chlamydiota; class Chlamydiia; order Chlamydiales; family Simkaniaceae; genus Neptunichlamydia. The sequence continues at coordinate 452,797 of JACKPR010000003.1, read as the reverse complement.
CGATTTCGGGCAATAGCTCTTTCTTCTCCTCCTTTAGAAAGTGATCTATTAACGATTAAAGAAGAGCTAGGAATTCCTGATGATGAAATTTCTTGGGAAATTTCTAAGAAAGGAAAAACGAAACTTGGAATGAATTTTCCTGTTCTTAAACAAGACGGCACGGTAGATATTGGAGATAACCTGAGTGAAATTTCAGTTCCTCCGAAGGAAAGAAGTTGGATCTATGTTGCTCCGCAATATGAAGAGAAACTCAGAAAACAATTAAACCATGTGGATGTTTTAGGATGAAAAACTGGATGTTTTTAGCACTTTTTTTATTACTCACCTGTTTAGGCTATGCAGACAGCTGCGATATGCCTCCCGTTCCAGTTCCCTCTCCCACACCTGAAGCGATCCGTTTTTATAAAGGGGGTAATGTTCTTTGGATCATTCAAAATCTATGGGGACTAGCGATTCCTGCTGTTATCCTTTTTACTGGGTTTGCATCCAAGCTCCGAGGATTTTGTGATCGAATAACAAGAAAATGGTTTTGGCACACCGCCCTATTCGCCCTTATCTACCTCATAATCACTGCAATTTTAACCCTCCCTTTAGACTATTACGCTAGCTTTATTCGGCCTCATGTGTATGGCCTTTCTAATCAATCATTAGGGCGCTGGTTTAACCAGTATTTGATTGGCGCGGGAATTTCTACCCTTATGGGAATCATTGTTATTTGGATTCTTTATGGCATCATTCGAAAAAGTCCTCGTAGATGGTGGCTTTATTTTGGAATCCTTACCTTTCCTTTGACTGTTTTTTTAGTGATTGTTCAACCAATTTGGGTTGCTCCCCTTTTTAATAAGTTTGAGCCCATGAAAGATAAGCAACTCGAGCAAAAGATTTTGCATTTAGCCTCTCGAGCAGGAATAGAAGGAAGTCGCGTTTTTGAGGTAGATAAGAGTGCAGATACCAATCAGATCAATGCCTATGTCACAGGGATAGGAGCCACAAAACGGATCGTGATTTGGGATACAGCGATTAAACGATTGGATGAAGATCAGCTTCTTTTTGTCATGGGGCACGAGATGGGGCATTATGTTCTCCACCATATCTGGTGGATTCTTTTAGTTTATACGTTGATTTCGATTGTGACTCTTTTTCTTATTTATATTGTGGGAAAATGGTGCTTGCAGAAATTCAAACGGTGTTTTGGATTTGATGAAATGTCGAATATTGCCTCTCTCCCTCTTATCTTCTTTCTCTATGGAATTTTTTCATTTCTCATGACACCGCCAGTAAATCTCTTTTTACAAAAGCTTGAACATAATGCAGATACCTTCGGTTTAGAACTGACCCAACTTAATCATGCTGCAGCTACAGGATTTGTGCGACTTCAAATGAATAATTTGGGCTATCCTTGGCCTGGAAAATTTTATATGCTTTTCAGAACAACGCACCCCTCTATTGGAGAGAGAATTACCTATTTTAATACCTATACTCCTTGGTGTAATGGAGAACCCCTAAAATATGGAAAATATTTTACACACCAAGATAGTAAGAACCTATCCGACTAATAGTTTCAGTCGATTTTTTGGTTCTTTTGAACTGGTTTTAGCCCCAGCAAATTGGAGCTAAAACTCAGCCAAAATAATCCAAAAACTCGCCGAAAAATTTTAGTGGGATAGGTTCAAGTAATCTGATATACTTCATGGTATGAAAGTCCAAAAAATAATTACTCAAGTAAAAAAAGAATTTCAGACATATTCAAGAGGTCAAAAGCTTTTTCTTTTCTTTGCAATGCTTTGTGGTTTCTTTATTACTGCAGAATATGCGATCACAAAACCAACAAGTAATTCGATCTTCTTGGCTCATTACAGCGTCAAGCTTTATCCTTATGCATGGCTTTTAACCGTCCCTTTAAACCTTGTTATTGTTACCCTCTATAACCGCTTTCTCTCAAAGTTAGGCTGTTTCAAAATGTTCCTCTGTACCATTTTCTTAACAATGGGGATCAATGTTTTGTCAGGGGTTTTTGTTAAACAATTTCCTCCTCTAGCGTTTTTTCTCTATGTCTGGAAAGATATCTATGTCCTTTTGATGTTCCAGCAGCTTTGGTCAGTGATTCACACAAAAACTGAAATTTCTAAGGCAAAGTATCTTTATGGCATCCTTTTTGGAGTGAGTGGGATCGGAGCGATTTTTGGAAGTTTAGTTCCAAGCTTTTTTGCTGTGAAAATGGGATCAGAACACCTTCTCTACATGACGATTCCTCTCTATCTTTTCTTTATTGGGGCATATCATCAAATGCTGAAACGGAGTGGAATGGAAGGGGAAGATCATATGCAAATCAGGAAGGCAAAAGGTGGCTTTAAACTCATTCGTTCTTCTTCTGCCTTAAAGTTTATCCTCCTTATTGTGATACTCATGCAGCTTTCAACGACGATCATGGACTATCAATTCAATAGTTTTTTGCAGCAAAAATTTCCAGTGCAAGATCTTCGAACCCAATTTTATGGGCGTCTTTGGGGAATGATTAATACCTGCAAACTTTGTCTTCAGTTCTTTGCAACTTTTTTACTCGTTCAGTTTTTGGGCCTTAGAAAAAGTCACTTTGTTGTCCCTGGGATATTGTTAGGGAATGCAGCTCTAACCCTCATTGCTCCTTCATTTGGGGTGATTACTTATGGATTTAGTGTAATTAAAACTTTTGATTACTCGATCTTCAATATCCTGAAAGAAATGCTCTATGTTCCTCTAAAAACCGATGAAAAATTTAAAGCAAAAGCTATCATTGATGTTTTTGCTTACCGTTCAGCAAAAGCTTTTGCATCTCTTTTCGTCATATCTTTAGGAATTCTTTCTCCTGAAAAACTTCCCTATGCCTATTCTTGGGGACCCTTTACCCTCTTTGCAGTATGGATTGGAGCTGTCTTTTTCTACTTCCATCAGAAACAAGAAAAACTCCTTGAAGCTTAGGTCCTAATCCTATTATCATTAGTGCCCAAATGTGCGTGTTCATAGGAGATTAACCCCCATGAACGTGCACCCCTAAACCAGGAGATATGAATGAGCAAGGTAAAGAGAACATTTCAAAATGGTGAAGAAACAATAGAGGTCGATCTCGACCCTTTTGATATTTTTCATGATCCACTTCTGAATAAGGGAACAGGGTTCACTGAGGAAGAAAGAACTGAACTTGGTCTCCATGGGCTGATACCCTATCATTCTTCTACCATTGAAGAGCAGATAAAGAGGCGCTATGCTAACTTCTGTTCCATTGAAAATGACATTGCCAAGTATAAATTCCTCTCAACGCTTCAAGATCGAAATGAAACTCTTTTTTATCGCTTATGTAGTGAATATCCTGAAGAGATGCTTCCCTATATCTATACACCAACAGTTGGTGATGCTTCTCTAAACTTTAGTTATCTCTATGGGCAAAATAGGGGAGTTTTTATTTCTTATCCCCATAAGGATCGGATAGAAGAAATCGTTAATAGTATTCCTCGTGATCGTGTTGATGTTATTGTTGTTACCGATGGAGCTCGTATCTTAGGGCTTGGAGATCTTGGAATGGGAGGGATGGCTATTCCTGTTGGGAAACTTGCTCTTTATTCGCTATTTGGGGGAATCCATCCAGCTTTTACCCTTCCGATAACCCTTGATGTTGGAACCAACAATAAAAACCTTCTAAGTGATCCCCTTTACCTAGGTTGGCGTCATGAGAGGCTTTCAGGAAAAGAATATGATGAATTTATAGAAGCCTTTGTTCAAGCGATTACAAAGCGTTATCCCAATGTCTTAATTCAATGGGAAGATTTTTCAAAACAACAAGCTCAACCAATACTCGACCGTTATCGGAATAAAATTTGCTGTTTTAATGATGATGTTCAAGGAACAGCTGGGGTTGTTGTTGCGGGTCTTTTTGGCGCTCTTAAAGGAATCAATGGAGACATTAAAGATCAACGCATTGTCTTTTTTGGAGCCGGTTCTGCTGGAATTGGGATTGCGGAGCTCATTACACAAGCAATGATTGAAAAAGGGATGACGCGAGAAGAAGCTAAAGAAAGGATCTTTGTCATGGGAAGAAATGGCCTTGCTCACACAGGATCTGAAGAGCTCGATGATCTTAAAAAGCGCTTTGCTCAGAAAGAAGAAGCGATCCAAAAATGGGAAGTAGAGGATATGCAAAATATTACTCTTCTTGAGACAGTAAAGCATGCAAAACCTACCATTCTTATTGGAACCTCCACTCAACCTAGCACCTTTACGAAAGAGGTGATTACTGAGATGAAGAAACATGCCGTGCGCCCCATCATCTTCCCTCTTTCAAATCCTACTTCTAAATGTGAAGCACAACCTGTAGATCTTATGAAGTGGACAAAGGGGCAAGCTTTGATTGCAACAGGAAGTCCTTATCAGCCTGTAAAATATGAAGGGAAAAGCTACGTCATTGGCCAATGTAATAATGTCTTTATTTTCCCAGGTGTGGGTTTAGGGGTCATTACATCTGGTGCAACGCGTGTGACAGATCGAATGTTTTTAGAAGCCGCAGAAGTTCTCAGTCGCTATGCTCCGATTATTAATAATCCTTATGCTTCATTATTTCCCCGTCTTACAGAATTAAGAGCCATCTCTAGGGATGTTGCCATTGCTGTAGCAAAAGAAGCGATGAAAGAAGGGGTTTGTCCAAATCCTCCAAAGGATATTGAACAGGCTGTACAAGACAACATGTGGGAGCCAAAATATCCTCATTTGAAAAAAATGAAAAAATAATACCCTTAAACAAACATTTTTCTTGTCGCTAATATTAAGATTCGGTTAAGCTCTTTGCCAGTTTAAAAATGGTGTATTTATCAATGGGTAAAGAGTCAATGCTTAAGGGATCTCTCGATCGTATTGCGTCAATTTTTAAGACAAAGAGCGAAACGAATGAGGAAAAAAAAGAAATGCGCGCATCAGTTGTGCGACTGAACTTTTTTCTACTCAATGCAGCTTTTAAAAAGATCCAAAAAGGGAATTCTCAAAAGCCTTTATCTCTTTTCACAACAAAAATCCTTAACTCTAAAAATATGCATTTTTCTGCGCTTATTAAGCAGGCTGAAGCTATTTGTTCAAAACAAGATATCGAACTTTTTTCCTATAAGGAATTTTATTCCCAAAGTCATTTTGCTCTCCGGCGAGCAGTTCAATGGAAATTTTCCAAATATATCAAAAACAAGCAAGAAGCCGCAGCGCTTATTAATAAGATGAAAGAAGCTTCACCTGAGGCATTCAAAAGACATCTAATCACGCTTCTTAAGGATGAAGATCTTACTCCTCAAGAAATTGAGCAAGAGGCACGACGTTTAGAAGAGCAATATTCTCTTTGGAAGCATGGTCCTGCAGCTCCTACTTCTATTCCACCTATTTAAAGATCATCATTAATCCTGCGACGAGGAGGGCTAGCCCAAAAATTCTCTTAAGAATTTTAGTCGGGAGTATATGAGCAAGTTTAGCTCCAAAAGGAGCGATGAAAAAAGAGATAACGCTAATGACTAGGAAGGCTGGAATGTAGACATAGCCAACCGAATCATTAACTCGGGTAGAGTGCATACCGACTAAAAGGAAAAAGAAGGCACCAAATAATGCAATGAGAAAACTAAGGGCAGAAGACGTTCCGATAGCTTTTTTCACAGGAATATTAAAGTGAGTTAATATTGGTACATTAACAATTCCTCCTCCAATACCAAGCATTGTTGAAAGAGTGGTAACCGCTAAAGAAATCAAAGAAAGGCCCCAGAAAGGAGGGAGCTTTTTTTCCTTTGTTATTTTGGGTTCTGGAAGAAGAAATCGGATACCTAAAAGAGTTTCAAAAATCCCGAAGAAGATTTGTAGAAAGGATGAGGAGGCAAAACGGGCAATGAGGGCACCGAAAATTGCTCCAATGACAATCCCAACTCCCATGGGTTTGACAATGTGGAATAAAACCCCTCCCTTTTTATAGTGGGAATAACTTGCAGATAGGGTATTAAAAACCATTGCAGCTAATGATGTTCCAATAGCAAGATGCATGACTTCCACAGAGGGAACTCCGATCTGTGTAAAAGCAAGAAGGAGGAGAGGAATGGTAACAATTCCACCACCAATACCCAGAAGTCCGGAAAGGAGTCCTGCCAGAATACCAATCAATCCAAAGGAAATAATCTCAAAAGTCAAAAGTGTGCCTCATATTTATACCCAAACAAATTCAAAAGTTGGATTTTCGTCGGCGCCAAAGCACCGCAATTCGTCGATCTTAAATGACCTCATATTTCTAATATTAGGCCATTTAAGATCGGCAAATTTCGAAAGCTTTCGCGTTACCCAAAACCAACTTTTGAATTTGTTTGGGTATAAGTTTCATCTATAGCTAAAGTTGCTTAAAATTGCGATGATTTAGACAAGATATTTTTGATGAGTTTTGACTTCTTAAAATCGAAAACATTGTCGATTAGACAAGGAGAGATTTTGAGAAGTCGAAGGACAACAGAAAGATCCGTATAAACCATCGCAATTTTAAACAACCTTAGCGATACATTACTCAAAACTTTTTTTTGTTGCAAAAGTCGTGTTATTGGTTTATCAATATGTCATATTAATAAAAGATAAAGATAGTGATGCTTCGCAAGTTTTTTTTCTTTTTGGGGGCTCTTTTCTCTCTGACTCAAGTTGAAGGAAAGATTACAGTCGACCTTTCTCATCCTACTCTTTTAATCATTGATACCGATGCTGATATCGATGATATGATGGCAATCCTATATCTTTTGAAATCTCCTCGTGTTGAAGTCAAAGCAATTACAACTGTTGGTATAGGGATGACCCATTGGGAATATGGAGCAAAAAACATCTCTAACTTACTCGAGCTTGCGGGTTATTCTCGGATTCCTGTTGCTCTTGGAGCCCGAAAATCTCTTAGCCCAGCTGGAAATGTTCCATCCGACTGGAGGACAGAAGCAGATGATGTTGGTGGAATTAAGCTGCCTAATAACCCTGTTCATCCTGTTCGCATGCGTGCCAGTGAATATATGGCAGATCTGATTAAGAAAAGTCCCGTTAAAATGACCCTCTTATGTATTGGACCGATGACGAATGTTGCAACAGCACTAAATGAAAATCCTGAAATCAAAGACAATATCGAACGGATTTATATTATGGGAGGAGCAATCTTAGCTCCAGGAAATATCGTAGGTCGTCCTCAAGGATTTAGAAACCAAGTTGCTGAATATAACATTTTTCTCGATGCAAAAGCTGCATCTGACGTTTTCAACTCAGAAGTGCCCATTACTCTTGTTCCTTTAGATGCAACAGAGCATGTCCCCATTACAAAGGAGTTTTATAAAAGGCTCTCAAAACAACGAAAGACCCCTTCAGCAAACTTTGTTTATGAAGTAATCAAACCTTATGCAACACTGCAAAAACGAGCTACGAGCTATTTTTGGGACCCTTTAGCTGCTGTTATTATGACCCATCCAGAAATAGCAACCTATCGGGATCTAAAATTGACAGTTAATCTTAAAAAAGGCCCAGAATATGGTCGGTTAATGATGACAAAAATGGGACCAAATATTCAAGTTGCTACAGGAATAGATGCAAAAGCTTTTTACGACCTTTTTTTAGATACCCTTAATAGACCTACCAATCTTAAGCAAAATCACAACGAATCCAAATAAACACTGTAGTTGGTAAAAAATCCTTGAAACAATTAACAACTCTGTTTAAAGTTTGTGTAAATAATTTCTTAAGTATGAGTTAAGTTTTTAGCCGACTTTGAGAGAAATTCATAAAGATCCATACCTCAATCCATGAAGAGGGCCACCCCACGGGGTGGCCTTCTTTATATTTTTCTTGAAAGATAAAGTTTCTTGCTTCTTGAGACTTTTCCGTGTTAAAATTTCCATTTTCAGTCATTTGTTGAATAGGGAGACCTAAAAATGGATCTTAAAGAAGAAATTTTAGAAGTAGCCGGTTACGAAAAAGTTATTAAAGTCACGGATTTAGATTCGGGGCTTATTGGAATTATAGCGATTCACAATACAACTTTGGGTCCAGGTCTTGGTGGAACAAGAATCTATCCCTATAAAAACTTTGATGAAGCATTGACAGATGCTCTCCGTCTATCCAAAGGAATGACCTATAAAGCGGCAATTGCTCAAGTGGGTCTAGGGGGAGCGAAAAGTGTCATTATGGCAGACCCTAAAACAGAAAAAACTCCAGAACTTCTAAGAGCATTTGGAGAAGCCGTTAATCGCTTAGAAGGAAAATACATCTGTGCTGAAGATGTCGGTTGTACTCCAGCTGATATCGATATCATTTTGCAAACGACAAAATATGCGTGTGGAGTCCACAACCTTAGAGGAAGTGGAAATCCTTCATCCTTTACAGCTCATGGTACCTTTTTAGGAATTCAGTCAGTTCTTCAAGAACTTGATGGTTCCGATTCTCTAGAAGGAAAGACCATTGCGATCCAAGGAGTTGGTAGTGTGGGTAAAAGGCTTGCAGAGCGCCTTTTCTGGGCGGGAGCGAAGTTGATTATCAGCGATGTCAACCTTGATGTTATTGAGCACTTTGCCCACCAGTTCGATGCAGAAAGGGTAAGCCCTGAACAAATCCTTGAAGTCGAATGTGATGTTCTAGCTCCTTGTGCTTTGGGAGGAGTGATTAATCAAAATACAATTCCAAAACTCAAATGTCGCGCTATTGCAGGTGCTGCAAATAATCAACTTTTAAAGCCCACTGATGCAGATCACTTAAGAGATAGGGGAATTCTCTATGCTCCAGACTTTGTAGTAAATGCTGGGGGATTAATTAATGTGATGAATGAACTTTCTTCAGAAGGATATAATGCATCAAAAGCGCGCGATATGATTAACCAAGTTTATCATCAACTTCTCCAAATTTATGAAATTGCGCAGCAAAATGGGGTTTCTACTCATCAGGCAGCTGTGAGCCTTGCTGATCATCGGATTGAAAAGGGGATTGGAAAGAGGACAGAAGAACTCTGCTTCCGCTTTGCCTCAACTCCTACATAGCAAGGATCCTATTAGAGGATATCGATACCCTCTAATACGATTGAAAATTATATGAGTGATTTCTAAAAGGGTTTTCTTTGTTTGTGAATAAGCTATCACTCTTTGTCAAACTTGTATCGGTAAGACCATTAATAAAGGTTTGCATTCCTTCTGATAGTGATGCGTAAGGAACTGTTGAGTAAGCATTTTGAGCAGCAACAGCAGGGCTTTGACCTGCTTGAAGATTTGCATAAAATGTTTGCATAAAGAGTTTGTCATTGGGATTTTCAAGAGAAATGGTTCCATCTGCAAAATCTTTAGCCATATCAGTAATTTGTGAGGGATTAAAACCGTGAGTGGCAAGAGCATCTTCAAATTGATCAATACCGGTAATTGTTTTAAATGTTGCTTGGTCTGCAGCATTAAGATTTTCGAAACCAATAGAATAAGTAGAATCTACAGTCATTTTTCCAATAATAGCAGCATACACCCAGGACTCAATAGAGTTAAGAGAAAGGCCTTGTGAAGCTAAAGCTTCTATTTTAGGAAGAGTAGCAGCAACAAGCGCTTTTACGTTACGGTCAGACGATAGATCTCCAAATTGGCTAAGTTCTGTTTCTAAGTCTTGAATTGTCGTAGGCGTGTGTGGGTTGAATGGTGGAGGAGGCTCATTATTTTTAAAGTAAGTTGTATTCAATACAGCAAGATGGTCTGAAGGATTGTACATCTGTCCATTGTAATTATATTTGTATTGAACAACTTCTGAGGTATTTGCAGCATCTTTGTCATAACCCGATTCAAATTGCAAGTCTTCTCTAAGGTCTGGGGATCCTTCAAAATCCCAAGCGTGATTTGTAAAACCACTTTTATCACCTGGGTGTGTTTCATGATATAAATCGTATAGCCCTGCCCATTCAAAGGCTCCATCATGGTCATAAGAAGGATCTCCATCAATCTTCTCTTTGTCATTGGAGTCCATCATAAAAAGAGTTCGGTAATCATCAGCCCAATGCTCATTCTTTCCATCCGCACCTTCAAAATCACAGATATCATTTGCTAAGCCTTGTAAACTTTTAGGCGCAGCACCACCATGAGGTAAATGCCCTCCAAAAATATTGATAGGTTCTTCATTAGGATGACCAATTCTTGTAAATTGAGCGGCGATAACTTGGTTAGATCCTACATCAAAGATTTGGGTCTTGCCAAGCTGCCACTTATCTTTTCTATAGAGAATAATATTATCCCCATCACCAACTTCAACAGCACCATATCCTTCTAATGCTCCACCCGGCTTCAACTCTTCGTTAATCGTCTGTTCCCAGGTATGGTAGGAATAGGTTGTTCCACATTCTTGAAGAGAGACAAAGTCGAGCTTTTGACCATTATTTGAAGCTTGTCCAGAAATCATATCGAGTATTGCTTGTTTTCTGTTTTCCCAGTAATAAGGGGAGTTTTTATCTTTTTGATCAGCTTCTTGAATTCTGAGATTATAAGTCATAGACTTCACCTCAGTATCCTCTTGATTTTGAGTGGATTGGACTGTATTTTCTAACTGGCTTTCATAGATCTCATTTTGAAGAACGTTACTTACAGAAATACTCATATGACCCCTTATTTTGATAAATGTAATCAACCTCATCTAACCTATTTTATTACAAAAAAAAGGGGAGTGTAAAGTTATTATTTTAAAGCATAACCTTATTTAATTGATTATGAAGGGCTTAAGATATAATATAATTAATCAGTTAATTCTTAATTACTTGCAATCTTTTATAGCAGAGATCGGTTTTGTATGTATAAAGCTAATAATTAAATGTTTATGAGTTAAAATAAGTCTTATTATTATTTAGTTTTTTATGATATAATTTAACTAAGAAGGGGAATTATATCATGGAAATTTCAGCACATTCATCATCACATGAATTACCTGTTGGCGATTTTGTCGACGGAGATCTTTTTCCGAGAGGTTCTGCCGAAGAGGGAACTTTAAGGAAAATGCAAACCTTAGTTTCAAAACTTTGGAATGGTCAAGCTCTTGATGCAGCTGATCAAGAGTTTTTAGCGACTTCGTCGAAAGCTACAGCTTCTTGGGGTGATCGATTTGTTTCCTATTTTAGGACTCCTAATGATGAAAGTTACGTTGCAGCAATCAACTTTTTATCTGAGAAAATTTTAACTGGTCGATTTTCAACACAAGAAGCTTTAAGAAATATTGGAACAATGCTTGCTTCTAAAAGTGAGCTTTCAGCAAGGGAATTAGCTGGTCTTTCTCAACTCCTTTTAGCCTGTCAAAGAAGAGATCCAGATTTATCTGTTTTAGTTGGTAAAGCAACAGCAAGACCCGTTTTTCGAGATGAATTGATTCCTATGGTTGACCAATATAATTATAATGCTCTTCCTAAAAAAGAACGAGCAGGAGAAGTTGTTGCGAGATTTACTTTTGGTGCTGATCACTGGGGTAATGAACGTGAGGGTATTTTACGGTTTAATCGAATGGGATTTTTAGAAATTGTTGATGGAGTTACTTCTCCAATGGATGTTTCTGCACGACAAACTCTTACCAGAGAGCAAGTAGGTCAGCTTAGGGAACTTTATACTGAGCTCAATCGAGACTTTTATTATAATAACTTGGGAGTTCTTTTAGAGTTCGCTCATTTCCATGCACAAGCGCAAGCGAGAAGACCTGAGCAGAGTATACGTGAAAGTTTTGAGGCATTTAATCCAAGTCTTGTGGATTTTGATATGAAATATCGCTCAGGAACTTGTGGGATTTTAGCTAGCAGGTTTGTTCATGAAAGTGCTGAGAGGCTTGGAATTGAAGGACAGTGTGTTTCCCACTTCACGGAAAATAATTGGTCAGTTGTTCCTATTCCTGGTTCTGAAGAAAGCCCAATCAAGTGGACAGCGCTTACAAGTGAAGTTCATGGATTTGATCATACTGATGCTGTTGTCGTGTTTAGAGACGAAGAAGGAAGCCGCAGAGTGATCAAATTTGCTTGTTCTGTAGAAAAAGATTATGAAGATGAGATTAAAGAGTACCTCCCGAGTCAAAGACAAAGAATGGATGGAGTTGAATTCTTTTTTAGAATGAGTGGATCATCCCTTTCAGACCGCCCAAATAGATCTCATAGTGATGGAGCCATTGAAAAATCCTTTTTTAAAGGAAGATTTAAAGTTGCCATGTCAAAAGATGGAAAGGTGATGGGAGTCGACTTCTTGAGAGGGAATTTTTATATGAACAAAAGTTGGTCTGATAAGATTAAAGGAATTCCTAAAAATGCTGCTGGAATGGTTTCGATCGATCTTAGGGATCTAGCGCAGCCTCATCAAGAAGGGACCTATTTTGTTGATGGAAAAGAGGTGCGCATGACCCACGCAGAAGCCTTGAACACAATTTTGAACGAGGCTAGAAAGGAGTTTCATATCCCTGATGATGTGGCTATAGGTATCGTTCAATTAGCACAAATGGCCCCTGCAATGAGTCGGGAGCTCTATATTCAACCTTTACCCTTTATTCAAGAGCATTATGCTACACTGCAGGTTATTGGAAAGAGAATGAATGAATTAAGACCTAGTTTTGATAAAGTTCCTGATTCTGAGCAAGAAATTTTGTATCGTAAGATGTCGGATCGTTATGATCGAATGATTGACCATTTGATTAATGATTATAATCCTGAAGCAGCAAGAGAAGTCATGGAATCAATCGTTAAAGAGTTTTGTACGCGCTAGGGCATTAATACAGGTAGAGATTCATCCATTGAAGTAGGGGGAATCTCTAACATCCTTCTTAATTCTGCAACAATCTTTTGGTTTTCGCAATCCGTAAACTCTCGATTATGAGGATAGGAACCAATCTCAGCATGACGATCTTCTTCTGAAAGTTCCAAACAAAAATACTCTTTAACTCTCTCAATATTAAGAAGTCCTTGATGCGTCGAATCTTTATAGAGAATAACGCCATCTTTAGGGTGATAGATAATAAAAACCCGTCCTTTTAAGCTTTCTAGGGCTTTTGCTGAGTCTCTAGTCCAATTAGGCGAAGAAATGATAGAAGAAATAAGGGTCGTAGCAAGAGAAGCGCTTAAACCGCTATAACCAGCACTTTCAACACTAAGTGCAACTCGACTTCTTAAGTCCCAAAGTGAGCGATCGCTGATAAAGTTGATTTTGGCTGTAGGATATCTTTGTTGAATTGCTGCTGCTCCAAAAAGACCAAAGTAGCCACCCATAGAATGTCCTCCGATGGCAATGTGGTTAGGATCAACATGACACTCATTAACAAGATATTCAAACATAATCATGAAGTCCTCGATGACATAATGTGTCTGAGTTGTTCCTGAGCTTTCACCAGTTCCACGAGGATTAAAAAGGAGAAGGTGGGGGATATTTTCATCCCTTTTTAGAGCTTCTCTCCAAACAATGGGCTTCATTCCTGAGGTTTCATAAAAGCACCCATTCCCATGAAGAAAAATAATCGCTTTTGGCTCTGTTCCCTTAAAATGGACTCCATTAATCTGAGCGCCATTTCCAGCATGGAAATTGATCTCTTCTCCATTATATTCCTCAATAAGCCCTTTTTTTATTGGACGAAGTCCCAGGAATAAGTTTGTGCCATCTGATACAGTTCGTCTATGAGCATCGAATAAAATCCTAGAAATCATTTCATCGCAACCGGGAAGAGAAGAAGAAACAAAGCCTAAAGCCATAAAATTTACCTATCAATTAATCGTTTGAAAACGAGCCTTGCTCGTACGCCAAAAATTATCTATGAGGGTGCTCTTTCAGTCAAGAGAAGAGAAGACTAAAAAATATACTATTAATATTAGGTTGCAATTTGAGAGGTTTTTCCATTATTTGTTAACAAAAACAGAAAATAAAGGAACTTTTAATGAAACCATACCTGTTAACAACAATATTTTCTTTTTTGATTATAGGGTCTTCAATCGAAGGCGCTGTTACTGTTAACAGTGGTGAAACGTTGAGCAACGCTCTTCAAACCCTTGCTAAAGGGGATGATTCACAAATTAATATCACAAGTTCATTTTCTTATGATCAACTTCCTTTTCCTCTCAACGCCTCGTTTCCAGGGGGGACTTCAGGAGCTACGACCTATTTAGATTCCGAAGGTTTTAACCTACTTATTAATGGAAATGGAAATACCCTTACACAATCTGGTAATACTCGTGGTTTTTTTGCACGTGGAGGTGGAGGTGGCTCTGTAACGATTCAGAATCTTACCATCAATCGAGCCATAGCTCAAGGGGGGAATGGAGGAACTTCTGGAGCTGGAGGAGGAGGATTAGGAGCAGGCGGAGGGCTTTTTGTTCATGCAGGAGCAACTGTTACTTTAAAAAATGTCTCCTTTCAAAATTGCCAGGCAATAGGTGGAAATAGTGGAGGAAGCTACTTTAATACGACTGGAGGAGGAGGAATGGGAGGAAATGGTGGTCAATATGATGGAAGTGGAGGCGGAGGCTTTGCTGGGAATGGTGGTGGAGGCGGTTTTTCTATTGGCGGAGGCGGAGGCGGAGGTTACGATGGCCCAGGAGGAAGTAGTGTAGCTTCGTTTGATGAAGACTATGGGTCTGGCGGAGGTGGAGGTGGAGTATTAGGTTTCTCAGGAGGGAATGGTGCTGGTGGATTTTCTGGAGGAGGAGGTGGAGCTGGAGATGGAGGAAATGGTCTAGATGCAACAACACTTGGAGCTGGAGCGAGTGGTGGCATTGGATCTGGTACGGGTTCTGGTGGTCCGGGAGGGGCAACTATAGCAACTGCAGGTGGAGGAGGTGGAAGCGGCGCTGTTTTTAATACCAGTGGGATCATGGGTTCTGATGGAGTTGCCAATACTGGTGGTTCTGGTGGTTCCGGTTTAATTGGTGGCGGTGGTGGCGGTGGCTCTACTGACGGAACTGGTGGTAACGGGGGTGATGGAGGAAGTGGCTTCGGAGGAGGTGGTGGAGCAGGAGGTAATGGTGTAACTCAAGCTGGGAATGGGGGGAATGGAGGCTTTATGGCTGGTGGAGGCGGTGCAGGAAAGAGTAATGTATCTGTTGCTGCCGGTGACGGAGGTTTCGGAGGAGGAGGTGGTGGAGCTAATTTTAGCAATTCAAACATAGCTGGAAATGGGGGCTTCGGAGGTGGCGGAGGTTCTGGAGGAGGAACAAATGCTGGAAATGGGGGCTTTGGTGGAGGTGGAGGAGGCTTTGGATCGATTAATGGCTACGGAGGTTTTGCCGGTGGTTATGGGGGAGGATTTAGGGGTATTGGCGGTGGCGGTGGAGCTCTTGGGGGAGCCATTTTTGTTCAGGAGGGAGGAAACTTAATCATAGATACTGCCATTTCTTTCTTAGGGAATTCAATCACAGCAGGAACTGGTCAGAATAATGGCGAAGCATATGGAATAGATATCTTCATGATGTCTGGAAGTAACGTTACCGTTCAAAACCTCACTGTTAATTCTACAGTTCCTAATCCCATAGAAAGTAATATCGGAGAGGGTGGAGGAGACCCAAATGTGGGAGGTCTTATACTTGGAAGTGGAAATGCAGCTGTATTTACTTTGAATGGAGCAAATACCTACACAGGAAGTACGGTTGTTAATAGTGGGATCCTCAATTTTAATGGAAACGGGTCTGTTATCACGCCTGTCATATTAAATGGTGGTGCGCTATCAGGAAATGGCTCACTCCTCTTAAATGGAGCCATTACAAATACAGGAAATCTTACTGTTAATAATGGGACTGTTGCTCCTGGAGGCTATTCTTATGGAAAAATCTTTGTGGGTAATAACCTTCAGTTTACAGGAGGTCAATTTTTAACAGAGTTCGATAGTTTGGGAAATGCAGATATTATTGATGTTGATGGAACAGCTACCCTTGCTGGAACGATAACGGTGGATCAAGCTATTGGAAATTTTCTTAAGGGACAAGTCATTACCCTTATCAGTGCAGAAGGAGGAGTCTCAGGAGCCTTCACAATGGAGAATCTTCCTCATATGTTGGGGGGATTACCGATATTTGCAGTACAATACACAGCAAATGAAGTTCAAATTCGCGTTTTAAAGGATTATGTTTTTGTTAAACCTATTATCGATCCAGGCAACCCCCGTCATGTTGTAAAATATATCCTCGATCAATTGCCGATTGATCCGAATTCAGACTTTGGGCATGTCGTAAAAGCACTGGGAGTGCTTACAGATAAAGAGCTAAACAAAACACTCAATATGATGCATCCAGGTGTTTTTGGGTCTTTGGAATTTATGAATATGACGACAAATGCTCAAATCATGCAAATGTTTAACCAAAAACCTTTCAGGCTTTTTACCTCATCAGAAGCAACAACAATGAGAGAACAAGAACTTTCTCTTACAGCTTCTTCGGATGATGGATCATCTTTTTATCCTAGCATACCAGTTCGCAGAGGGTGTAATAGAAACCAATACTCGCATCATCATGTCTACTTTCAACCATTCGGAACGTGGAATAGACAAAACCCGAAAGGGGAGTTAAGAGGATTTAACTATGAAAATGCAGGGTTCTTAACGGGGTATGACTACTTCTTTGATCAGTTTTATGTTGGACTATCTGGAGGTTATGCCTATACCGATTACCGTTGGAATGGATCAGCAGGTAAGGGACACATCAATCAAGCATATGGGGGAATCCATGGAGGGTATTTTAACCGCTTTTTTTCAGTTACAGTAGCGACAATGGTTGGAGGCAACTTTTATAAAACCAACCGTAACATCATCTCTTCAGCTCCCAATCATCCAAACGGAGCACTCGATCGCACTGCAGAGAGCAATAGTAGTGGACTTCAGTGGACAAACTATCTTGAATTAGTCGGAGATTTTAGCTCACTTTCTGTTCCGCTGCAGATCTTTTCAAATATTACCCATTTCTACTTGCATAATGGAAGTTTTAGTGAAACAGGAGCGGGAAGTATTAACTTAAGAGTGGCGTCCAAAACTTCCAATGCCATTCGTTCTGAGGTTGGACTCGGCTCAAGCTGCACCTTTGAAATCAAAGGAGGATGTTTGACTCCCTATGTACGTATTAGTTGGGTCAATAAGACTTTGCTCAGCAATTCTACTTATAGAGGCGGGTTTCGGGGGCAAGTCGGAACCTTTTCAGCAAGCGCTACGAGTAAAGGAACAAATCAGTGGGCTCCTGGCGTAGGAATTGAGTTTGCAAACATGCATGGGTTTTCACTCCTTTTAAATAGTCGGGCTGAGCTCAATCGAAAGATGAAAAACTATTCTGCAGATATGCGCATGGAGTATGCCTTTTAAAAGAGTTTGAAGAGAGTCTTTTATGCAGGGGGAGGAACTTTCGGACATTCTTATAACGTCTGATAATTAATGTTATGTTTGAAATAAATACTTTTTATAGAGTGGGTTAGCCCTTTCTGTTGAGAAAAACCTTTAATTGCTCTATACTGTTCCTGATTTAAATTGAGGTGGGGCTTATATGGCAATAAGTATTACAAAAATTCCTTTCTTTCAGCCAATGGATCGAGACCGTGACTATCCATCAGCATTAAATAAAGTGTTATGGGCTTTGTATGATGTGGGCATCGACGGGGTTTTATCCTCCCCATTTGCTACGAAATGTTATCACGTTCATGAAAATGGATTGAATCAGGCTGGGAAAAAAAAGTTCGATATTCTAAATCCTTCAGGGGCTTCGTCTTCTTTCAATTTCAGGACAAAAACTTTGTTCTGAAGAAGAAGGTAGGATAAGAGAGCGATTTCCAAATATTGATGTCTTAGAAACCGGTTAAGGAGCTCCTAGAGGGATTGTAAGTAAAGGTCCTTCTTTTTCCTGTTGCTTCGCTTGAAGATTATAAATCTGCTGCAAAAGAACAAAGGTTCTCTTAGAGCTAATATCACTATCATCGATGAAGAACCAGTATCCTCTGTAGGGAACAGCAAGATAATAGTTATCGGGTTGACGGTAGCTCCAATTGATACACATAAGATCCCCAATCACATGATGCCAATCAAAAAGTGTTCCATCATCGTTGAGAGTCATCGCAACAGTTCCAGCTGCAATATCTTTAGGAGGGACTTTAACGCCTAGGCTAAGGTAGTACATCGTTCCCAAGAGTGAGCGGGTCATAAGACCCAATGAGGCTTCTTCATTGAAGGCTTGTCGCATGTTTAAAACATAACGTCCTTTACTCTTTTTTATCCCCTCTAGAAGATCTGCTAAGCGGTCCGATTCACTACCATTAGCTGGGAAAGAGATTTGGATTGCATTCGGCCTTCTTTCACAAGCTTCCTCTTCAGAAACTCCTTTACTTCCTTCAGGTGGTATGTAACGAACACCGATTTGGAGCACTCCTAATGATTGAAAGTGGCGCAGAAGTTCTAGACACTCAAAGAACTTTCTGTAATGAGGAGCTTTAGTCGGAACTGGGCCAGAAGCTGCGCTAGCATTAGGAATGTCAGCCATATTTTGAATCAGCAGTCTAAAGACACGGTCGACATCCCATCCTGTAAAAACAAGACCTTGAATAATCCTAAGATCTAATGGCTGCATCATCTGAATAGCAAAGTCTTTCCCTTCTAAAGGTGAATATTGAATGGTAGGTTGATTAGACCATCCTAACTCCCCTCCTACAGAAGCTGGATTATCATTGTCGAAACCGGGAAGTTTAATCGTCGAATTGAGTTTTGATGAAAAATTAAACTGTGTTGTAATGCCATTGAGTTCTAAAAAATAAGGAGTATCAGAATATCTGAGACGGACAAGATTGAGTAGGAGCTCTTGGTTGGTGGTGTTTTGTGCGGCAACATTATAAGAAGTTCTTCCTCCACTTCCATACATTGCAGTACGACTTGAAACATGACAACCTGAAAGAAATAGAGTGCTGATGGTAAGGATGAAAAGAACTTTTCTCATGTGGCTATGCTCCCGTACTTTTATTAAGTTCAGGAGCGTAGCATAAAGATTTTTTTTCGTTAAGAAATGTTTATCAATGAACCTATCTTTAATTCAGGATAGGTTCATACATTCTGTTAACGAGACTTATTACTTTTTCGATTCTGCGATCATCAGTCCAACTAGGGCTTTAGCAGTCCTTGCGATTCCTTCTTCATCATTTGAAAAGGTATTTTGTGTTTCAGGATTAGGAATACCTTCAGGAGAGCAAAGGGCTGATACTATTTCTTTGCCACGGACTTCAAGAAGAATATTATAAACTTTTCCTTTCATTGTAAGAGGGATGAGGATTGTTCCATCTTTTTGCGCCATTGCTTGAGGAAGAAGTGATTTACTTAATCCTGCCGCGAGTCTTCTTACGAAAATAGAGTCCTGATCTGCAGGAGGAGAAGAAGGTTGAGGAGTTCTTAAGGCTTCAGCCCGCTGCTCTTCAATTCCAGAGGGTAAACGAGGAGGTTCCCTACGTTCATCCTCTCTAGAAACAACAGGGATAGGAGGTGCAGAGGATGGGAGTCGGTCAGATACTGGTAGAGACTGTTGTTCACCAATTCCAGAGGGTAAACGAGAAGGGACTTCTCTTTGAGCTTCTCTTGAAATAACTGGAGAAGAAACGACACTTCCAGCGCCTTTATGCTCTTCTTCTTCTTGATGATGAGCTCTTGATCCAACGCCGACTACATCGGAATCTCGCGCAACAACAGGGGCTTCTCCAAAAGAAACATGCTCTTCTCTAGGAAGAACGATATAAGAACCGACTTCATTGACTTCCCCTATATCGCCTCGTATCATTTTTAATTGTGCTTCTGATACAGCACCACGAATTTCAATCGCTCTATCTTTTTGAACATGCATCATTCGAAGAAGAACATCAGCTGCTCTATTCACGCCTTCGACTTGATAAACGAAACCATTTGGAGATCCTGTTAAGCGAGGATTACCATGAGAATCAAAGAGTGTTACTCTAATTGTTGGATTGTCTCTAGGACCACTAGCTTCTACTCCAATTGCCATGATTTGACCATTGATTGTAATCGTTGATGCAACTCTGCGAGAAGGGTGAAATTCTGTTAATGGAACGAGAGATTTTTCAATAAAGTCTGCAAGCTGGTTTTTTCTACATTCAGTTGTCATTAATTCGATTAGAGATTTAGAGGTCATTGCAATACCTCTTGCTGTATTTCGAAAGGAGCTTGTTGTTCCAGGGAAAGGAACACCCTCAATATTGCAAAGTGAAGATGTGATTCTATCTCTAGTGACTTCAAACAAGGCATAAAAAGTGATTCCATTAACTTTAAGAGGTACCTTAACTCTTCCACCTTGGCGGGCCGCTTCATCAATGATTGACTGACTTAATAGTCCTGTGAGCCTTCCTTCGATTCGAGGATCAAGATCCACCAGAATAAAGGCCTTTGGGGAGTGCGGACGTTCGCCCAAAACAGATTCGAATGCTCCATAAGCTTCTCCAGGTGCCAACATAGTTCCCCGGGTTTCGGATCTAAGCTCAAGGGGGATCACTACGCTGCTGAGTTCTCTTCGTCTTTCAGCAATTTTTTCGATGTAACGGTCTTGTCCAATTCTAATCACAGTATCGACCATCCCTGAGTCTAAACCTGTATTTCCATGGTTTAAGAAACGAGAAATGAATGCAAAAGAAGTGCACGGGCAAGTGTTTCTATTGTATTGACTAAATATTGGAGCATGAGGACTTCTGTCAGTCCACTGGTTGATCGACCCAATGGTGCTTTGTGCTTCTGGTGATATAGGGATCCCTGGCGCCATTCGATCTGCTGGACCTAGGCGAGAGCTACCAACTAACTGACTTGAGGGGCTATGTTTTACAGAGCGAGATCCCATCCCACTTGATGCTGCACGTTGTTTTTGTGAAACTTCGCAGGCTGCTCTAAATTGGTCATGAATCGTAGTAAATCGTTCAAGATAGGCTAGATTTCCTTCACTTTCAGTGATTTGCCTTCCTAAAGCTTCCAGTTCAGACTGAATTATCACAAATCGTTCTGGATTTGTTTGAGATGGATCATTAATGGTGGCAATTCGGACAGAAAGACTATCTAAACTAGACTGAATTGGACTAGTCATGCTCATTTTATTACCCCTACTTTTTTGAAATTATTATACTATTATAACACAAATTATTATTAATTAGTATATTAAGTTGCAAATAGCTGGTAATCAGTAATTATTAGAGCTCCATATGAGCCGGTTCGTGAAAATTCCGGTGACCCAGATGATCAGTCCCCCCCAGAAGGCGCCCCAGAAGGTCGAAATATGGACCCCATACGAGAGCTCGCTGGCAAGCCAGAAGGTAAACCCATTGATCACCAGGAGAAAGAGCCCTAGGGTGAAAATGGTAATAGGAAGGGTAAGAAGGGTTAAAATTGGCCGTATAATCGAGTTGATAATGGCCAATATTAGGCCAAATAGGATAGCGTCAAAATTATTTTTTACTTCTAACCCTGGAAGGAAATGAGCGCAGATAAGGACAACAATTGTTGTAATAAT
The DNA here is from genome assembly GCA_024233395.1 of Chlamydiales bacterium. GTDB lineage: Bacteria > Chlamydiota > Chlamydiia > Chlamydiales > Simkaniaceae > Neptunichlamydia. Next base: position 431,325 of record JACKPR010000003.1, on the reverse strand, counting down.
GACACGGACAATAAAAAGGATCATTTATGTTTCTCCAGGGCAATATTGATCAGTCCTCCTGCAAGAATCGAATGACGCTCTCTTTCGGTGAGACTGTGGGCAACTTTATAGCTCTCATTTTTTGTTTTATTGAAGACTTCAAATTCATTATCTTTTTCGATGTGCTTTCTGACATCTTTGATTTCAATAATGTCTTCTTGAGAAATTTTATCATGATCGGCAGGGTTTACAAAAGTAAGGGGAAGGATTCCAAAGTTGCAAAGATTTTTACGGTGAATCCGGGCATAACTTTTTGCAATGACGGCCCTGACTCCTAAATAACGGGGTGAAATGGCCGCATGTTCACGACTCGATCCTTGTCCATAGTTATTCCCTCCAATCACAAGGGATCCCGTTTTCTGATGCTTCATTGCCCTGTCATAATACGATTCATCGACTTGACCGAAGGTAAATTTACTGATTTCAGGAATATTGCTTCTAAAAGGAAGGACTTTTGTTCCTGCAGGTAGGATTTCATCAGTGGAAATATTGTCTCCCATTTTTAAGAGAACCGGCCCTTCAATATGGTCTTCCAAGCGATCAAACTTAGGGAGAGGTTTGATATTAGGTCCCATAATGAGTTCCATTTTTTCTCCTGGAGGAGAAAGTTCCTCAACCAATTCAATCTCTTTTGGTTCCTCATACTTGGGATAAGGGATTCCTAAATCACGTGGATCAGTGATCACCCCTGTGATGGCAGAGGCTACAGCAACTTCAGGACTACACAGATAGACCTGATCTTCTTTGGTTCCAGAACGTCCTGGAAAGTTTCTTGGATTTGTTCTCAGACTGATCTTTCCTGAAGCAGGCGCTTGTCCCATTCCAATACATCCATTACAACCTGCTTGATGAATACGAGCTCCAGCGCGAATCAGAGGATTTAAATACCCTCCTGTTGTCAAGTTTTCAAGGATTTGTCTTGATGTGGGATTGATATCAAATGAGACTTGATCTTGCGCTTTTTTTCCATCAATGATCATTGCTGCAATCGCAAAGTCTCTCATACCGGGATTTGCTGAAGATCCAATCATGGATTGGAAAATAGGCTTTCCAGCAACTTCTCTAACAGGAACAACATTTCCTGGGCTACTTGGACAAGCAATCAAAGGCTCAAGCTTTGAAAGGTCGATTTCATCATGCTCATCATAGGTCGCATCGGGGTCTGCCTTGATTTCAACCCAATCTTTTCCCCTGCCATGCAGTTCCATAAAGCGCTTGGTTTCATTGTCCGAAGGGAACACACTGGTTGTTGCTCCAAGCTCTGCACCCATATTGGTGATGACATGGCGATCCATCGCAGAAAGGTTGTCTAGTCCAGGCCCATAATATTCGATAATTTTCCCCACTCCTCCAGCAACATCATGGCGACGGAGCATTTCTAAAATCACATCTTTAGCACTCACCCAGTCGGGAAGTTTTCCTGTCAACTTGACTCCCATGATTTTGGGCATTTTAAAGTAAAAAGGCTCCCCTGCAATGGCAAGAGCAACTTCAAGTCCCCCCGTTCCAATTGCAAGCATCCCTAAACTTCCTGCAGCAGGTGTATGACTATCAGAACCCACCATTGTTTTTCCAGGAATCCCCAATTTTTCCATATGAACAGGGTGGCTGACTCCATTACCAGGCTTGCTGTACCATAGACCAAATTTCCGCGTTGCGCTCCATAGGAAGAGATGGTCATCAGGGTTCTTAAAATCATTTTGAATAATATTATGGTCGACATATTGGCATGAAACTTCTGTTTTTGCCTCTTTGAGCCCCATCGCTTCGAGCTCAAGCATCACCATCGTTCCTGTTGCATCTTGCGTTAAGGTGTGATCAATCTTGATCCCAATCTCTTCTCCAGGAACCATTTTCCCTTCAATTAAATGACTTTCGATGAGTTTTTGTGCAACATTCTTTCCCATAATAAATACACCTATTTTATACCTTAACTCTGGACCATACCAAATCTCTCTTTTTTCCCTAAAGAATTTTGTAGTTACAAAAAAAAAGATGAAAAAAACAACTCATGGTTTTATAATTCTTATTTTTAAAAAAGGACGTCATACATGGAAAGTGTTTCAAGTGCAGATCACACAGTAGTGATCAGTGATTCAATTTATGAAGAGTTATATCCCGAGATTCAAGAAGGGTTAAAAAGAGTTGAAACAAAGGATTCTTTTTATGAAGGATTAACTCGTCTTAAAACGGTTGAGATTGCTATTGAAATCTTAAAAAATGGTGAAAAACAAACTGTTACCAAAGAACTTTATCAACATGAGTGATCTTGGGCAAAATTTGGGCTTTCTTGTCTTTTAGCTCCTATAGGGCCTGTGATATATCAACAATACCATTACATGTCTTCTACTTATTCAAGAGAGAAAGCTGAAAACCTCATTAAAAGATCGATTAAAGAACTTGTTCTTTCAGAAGAGTTTTCTAAAGAAGAAATAGTTCAATGTGCGATTAAAGTGAATACTGCCGATCAGAAGGCTTTTAACCGCGGCGGTTATTGGTTCGGTTTCGAAGATAAGCATGAAACTCTTTGTAATCATACCTTTAGAAAAGTGAGTTAAAGGGGTGCAGGACTAGAGCGGCTCCGCCAATACCAAGGCCCATAACAGTAGGTCAATTGACTTCCTTTTGAAATCCGCTGGTTTGAAAAAAGGATGATATGGGTGATCCCATCTCTAATGATCCAACGAGAAGTGAGGTTGGGATGGTAACTATGGTTCAAAAAGCGGGTAAAATTCCCCTTTTCGCGTGCGTCTATACACCAACGTGTTGTTTTGCCGCAGAGATCATAACTAAAAACATAGTCATTAAACCGGTTTTTTCGATTGTTTCTTCTTTTAACTATCCCTGTATATTCTCCAATATAGGTTAGTCCTGGAATATCTTGTGCAGCGAAAACCCCATAGCCAAGATAACGATTGATCCATTTGATATAGAAGAGATGCTCACGTGGCTGATCAAGCTCTTTTTTATGCAAAGCAAGAGTCCAGGCATTCATTTGCCTTAGTGGCTCTTTTTTCATTTTACGCGCGCATTTTTTCGCAACGTGATGAATGGTTTTGATCGAATCAAAAATAAGGGTATCGGTATAGGTAATTTTAAGCTTTTCTTCGAACTCAGAAATCGAAATTTTGTGAATTTTCTCATCACTATTCCGATAAATGAGAATGGATTTTTTATTTGGCTTAACTAAAGCATTGGAACGGTTTAAGAGTTTTGTTAGATGAGAAGGGGTAATCCCCCAACGATCCCCTTGATCTTTTGCACCTTCTTTTAAAAGGGTTTCAACCAGAGATGGATCGTCTTTGATCACAGCGAGATGAAGAAGGGAAAGACCCTCTTTTGAATCACGATGTGTATCGGCTTCAAAGGGATCCATTTATAGATGGCCAAGGATTTTCCACCACCCACTTCCTACCGTAAAGTAGATGATAATATTAATAATACTGGCATAAAGCCCAAACTTCCACCAATCGGTGATTTTCAAATACCCCGAACCAAAGTAAATAGGGGCAGGGCCACAGCCATAGTGAGTGAGTCCTCCCATGAGGTTACTGAAGAATCCTAGAGTAAGCGCTGAAATTGCAGGAGGAGCTCCTAGGGCAACCATCAGAACCAAGAATGCTGAATACATTGAACCGATGTGAGCAACCATACTTGCAAAGAAGTAGTGGCTATAGAAGTAAACAAGCGAAAGAATGATAAATGCTGTAAACCAATGAAAACCGGCAACATGGGCTTCCATGTAACTACTAAACCAGCTAATAAGTCCAAACTTATTGATATAAGTCGCCATCATGATTAGAATGGCAAACCACATTAACGTATTCCAAGCTCCCTTTTCTTTAATGACATCATCCCAAGTAAGAACAGACGATAGGAGGAGGAGAACTAAACCGATGAGGGCTGCAACAGTTGCTGAAAGAGAGATATAGGGACCAATGATCCATAAAGTGATTAACAAGATAAATGAGAAAATCATGACCCACTCTTGGAGGCGCACTTTTCCCATTTCCTTAAGTTTACTAATAGCTAGTTTTTTTGCATCAGGGGTTTCTTTAATTTCAGGAGGATAAAACTTATGAAGAAAAAGAGGAATGACAATTAAACAAGCAAGACCTGGAACCGATGCTGCCAGGGCCCAGGATCCCCATGTAATATTCACGCCCACACTTTTAGCTAAATCCACGATCAATGGGTTTCCAGCCATGGCCGTCATAAACATTCCACTCGTAATGACAGAACCTTGAAACATGGTTTTCATTAAAAAAGCTCCTAAACGCCTAGGGTGGCTATAAGGCTCGCTTCCAAATGCTTTAGAAAGAGAAGTCACAATGGGGTAAATAATCCCCCCCACTCTTGCAACGACACTTGGGATTGCTGGAGCTAGAATAAGATCGGTCAAAAGGAGGCCATATGCCATCCCTAGAGTACTTTTTCCAAGGTATTTGATTACGATATAGGCAATCCTCTCACCCAAACCTGTTTTAATAAAACCTCTTGAAATAAAGAAGGCAATGACGATAAGCCAAATAATAGGATGAACAAACCCGCTGAAAGCTTGTTCGAATGTTAGAGTCTTAGTTGTGACTGTAAGAGTAAGCCCTAATATTGCAAAAGTCCCGATGGGAACGGGACGTAAAATGATACCAACGACTGTAAAAACAAAAATCGCAAACATATGCATTGCTTGCGACGTTACCCCTTCAGGAGGAGAAAGATTCCAAATCAATGCCCCGATAATGATACTTACAGCAAAGGAAATGAGTTTTTTGTTAAAGACTCTAGACATATGGTGTTCTACTTTTGTATTATTTCAAAACCTAAAATGTAAGAGTTTAGAGATAGGAAGATATTTTACGCAATATGAAAAATACCCTTTTTATTCCCGAGCAAAAAACACCTTATTTTACCCTCCCTTCCCATACGATTACTTGGAAACAAGATCTTTCTCATTTAAAAAAAAGCTTTTCTGAAGAGGATCTTGCAACCTTTTTAGATCTTTATGCCAAGGCAAGTGAGAACCCTCGAAAAGTCAAAAAAGAGGTTGAAATCTTTAAAGAAAAACATCCCGATCATCCTGAGGTCCTTAATCTTCTAACCTACCTTTATCTCTCTTGTCGAAAGGTTCGAAAAGCGGATCGTTTAATTGAAGAAAATTATGCTAAGAACCCTGATTATCTCTTTGCAAAAATTAACTTTGCAGACCTATGTCTAAGGCAAAAAAAGCCTCAAATAATTCCTGATATATTTAATAAAAAATTTAATTTGCGCGAACTTTATCCTGATAAAAAAATGTTTCACATCTCTGAGTTTCGTGGGTTCATGGTTCTTATGGGATTTTATCATCTTTCTATGGGAAACAAAGAAGCTGCAGAGGGTTATCACTATTTAGCGGAACGGGTTGATCCCAACCATCCTGGAACTAAAATCCTAGAAAAAAAACTTTATTATATACCTTTTTACAAAAAGTTTATTTTAAAACTCTTTCGTCATTGACATTCTTAATTATTTCGTGTATAATTAATAACGAATCGGAATAATGTTACTTATAATTATTACGGTTTAATTACAAAGCTAACAGTTTATCTTCCTGTAACAGGAATCCAAAATAGAAGAGCCCCTATGGGGCTCTTTTTTTTTCTTAAAAAAATAATGCATAAAAAAACTTAGTATCCTATTCTCCATGAGACTTAAAATAAGGATTTATAAGATGCTAAGAAACTTATTACTTACATTTTTCTTACTCATTCACTTCGGAGCGTATACAACTTCTATTCGACAAGAAATTTCTGATGACTATGAGGTTCTTACCCTAAGCGCTGCTATTATGGATCATTACTTCGATATCACTGAAGAGCAGCTCAAATTGATAACGAATGAAAAAGGAGGATGGGCTCCCATTGATCGAGCGACATTAACTTCGATTTTAAGTAAAAGTGAGACTGTCTCGAAAATGGTTCCAGGAGGAAGTGGGGCGAATGTCAGCAAAGGGCTTGCTCAACTCGGGGAAAAATGTGCTCTGATCGGTAAAGTGGGCGATGATGACAAAGGTGAATATTATACAAAAAAGCTTCAAGATTACGGAGTGATTTCTCTTTTTAAAAAAGGAACCCTACCAACAGGAGAGGCAATTTGTTTAATTACACCTGATGGAGAGAGAACTTTTAGAACATACTTAGGTGCATCCCATAGCCTTACTGATCTAACCTTTGATAAAGAACTCTTCACTCATAAAATCCGTCATTTCCATCTTGAAGGATACCAGCTTGTAGATCAGGACCTTGTGCTTCGCATGCTTAAGTTAGCTAAAAAAGCTAATGTCACCATTTCTATTGATCTTGCGAATGTTGAAATTGTTAGAAGAAATGAACAGTTTATTCGAGAGATTCTCAAAAATTATATCGATATTGTTTTCTGCAATGAGCGCGAAGCAAAAGCTTTAACAGGTCTTTCAGCAAGTGAATCTTGTGATATGCTCGCAAAACTATGTGATATTGCTGTAGTCACAATGAGTGAAAGAGGCTCATGGATTCGGAGAGGAGATACAAAGGTCTATATGGAAGCCCTTTCAGTAAAAGCCATTGATACCACTGGTGCTGGAGATCTCTATGCGAGTGGCTTTCTTCACGGATATTTGCAGGGGTATCCATTAAAAGATTGTGCGTGGATTGCTGCTTTTGTTTCATCCCATGTTGTTAAGCGTATTGGACCTGAAATTCCTAAGCCTGTTTGGGAAGAAATTAAAAATCAGATAAAAGCAAAACTTTCAATGAATGAAAGAATCTCTTCATCGTTTAATCCGAGAATAGACCAAGCTTTTAATTGTCCCAACGCTTGTTGAGCATACATCTCATATCCATAGACAACCTTTCCTCCCTTATTTTGGATGATGTTCAGGAACTTTGTCTCTTTCGGATGCATAATCACATCAAAGCCTAAAGAGTTTTCCTTAATGAATTCTGGAGGAATAGGTGTGACCCCTATTTTAGGAGACATTCCTACAGCAGTGGTATTGATGATGATATCATAAGGGCATTGATCGACATCAGTGATAGGAATTGCTCCCCCATGAACTTGAGAAGCAAGGATTTCAGCTTTTTTAAGAGTGCGGTTTGTAATGATGACTCGAGCTCCTCGATTTGATGCCTCAGTACTAATGGCCTTTGCAGCTCCACCAGCCCCAATAATTAAAAGGATTTTGTGGATAACCTTTTCTTTTTTTTCCAATGCATCAAGAGCTCCTTTTGCATCGGTATTTGTTCCAAACCACTCCCCTTCCTTTTTCACTAAAGTATTGATTGCCCCAATTTTCTTGGCTTGAGGATCAACCGCTGCTAGATAAGGGGCCACAACCTCCTTAAGAGGCATTGTAACACTAAATCCCACAAAAGGGAGCTCTTTTATTAGATTGAAAAATTCAGGAACTTCTAGAGGTTTTAAAAGGATTTTTACATAAACACCATTTTTCTTCGCTTTTTTGAAGATGGGGTTGTGACAGAGATGCCCGATGCTTTTATCAACAGGATCTCCGATTAAACCATAAATTTCTGTTGATCGATTCAGCAAGGGATAGTGATAGATATCAATGAGCTCAGACACAGAGACTTGCCCAGGAGCAGTTGGTTTTTCTAGAAATGCATAGGTTAGTGGGCTATCGACTATTGGAGATAAAATGCGTGTGATCATTCCTAAAGTTCCCATACACATCCCAGCGACATTTTTTTGCTTCTTAACAAAGAGGAGCATTTTGAGAGCATCCAATGAGGAGTGAGCCATTGTTGCTATCTTATAAATAGCAGCAGGAATCTCCTGCATTTTTTTTAGAATCTCTTCTAAATTTTCAGGAGTTTTTTCAAAATTATGGTAGGAAGCAATTACTTGGATTTCAGGATCAATTTTGTCAAAAAAATTGGAGTCATATTCGAGATCGACATAGTCAGGCTTTAAGGTTAATAATTCGAGAAGTTTTCCCTCTCTTTCGGTTTCATTTCCCTTAAAACTTCCTCCATGGGATTTTTTTCGAAGGGTAAAAATAATGGGAAGCTTCGAGTAAGTTTTGAGCTTGGAAACATGAGAAAGATCGATTTTCTCCATGAGATCCAAGCGAAATTCTAGAGCATCGCCCACCTTTGAGGCTGCCCGAATCGCTTCCTTGGCTTCTTCAAAATTTCCTTGAATACTGATCACTAACATTCCCCCGTTATAACTCATAGAGGAATTCTTGCAAATCTATCCCTTCTCTTGTATAAGTAGAAAGATATGGCAATTCTTACTCTTGGCCCAGAAGGCTCCTTTTCTCATGAAGCAACACTAAAAATGCACCCTCATAAAAAGCTGGTATTTGCAGGGACCATTGATGAACTCTTCTTTCGTCTCGCCGATAAAGAGATGTCAGAGGGTGTGATCCCCATAGAAATCGGAGACCAGTTTATTGAAGATTCTATCGCTCATTTGATGAAGTATGACTTTTCGATTACTCGAAAAGCGATTCTAAGACTCCGGTATCATTTAGTTGCAAAGGATAAGCAAATCGATCGCCTTTTAGGGAGTGCTTTGGGGTTTGAAGGATGTCGAGCAAAAATTCATGAACTTTGTGGTGGAGCAAAGAAAATCACCACTCCTACTATGGTTCATGCAGCCATTCAATATCAAGCCCACCCTCAGAAGACAGGAGCGATTATCTCCCCCTTTGCAGCAAATCGTTATAAACTTCCTATTTTTAGTGAAAATATTGAAGATGATCCTGAAAACTTTGCGACCTTCTTTGCTATTGGAAAAGCTCCTCCAAAAAAGAAAGAAAAAAATGGAACAGCTTTTCTGATCTTTAGTGATCCTTCCATAACAACTACGAAAGAAATAGCAGATCAAGCGCATAGCAGGAAAATTCCTCTGATTAAACTTAAAAATCTCGTTTTACAAGAAGGGCACACTCCTCTATATTTTATGGAAGTTGAAGGTCATATTGAGGAACGGTTGGTTCGATCCCTATTTGAGGCTCTTAGCGAAAAGTATTTGATCAAACATCTTGGGTCTTATACCAATTTTGAAAAATAAAGTCTCAAAGTGGCTTGGAGATTTTTATGAAAACAGTTAATCCCCCGATTTACTATGAGAATGATCTCTTGAGTAACGAGGTATTTATCAAACTTCTCAAAAAACACTCGGGAAGATTTGCCTTGATTGCTGATGAAAAAGTCGCTTCTCTTTATGGAAAGCCCTTTTTAACCTTTATGAAAAAACAAGAGCTTGAGTGCCATCTTGTAACCTTTCAAGGAGGAGAAAAATCTAAAACGCGGAAAACAAAAGAAGAAATCGAAGATCAGCTTTTGGCCAAAAAACTAGGGAGAGATACCCTTTTGATTGTCATGGGAGGAGGAGTCACGACCGATATTGGAGGGTTTGTAGCTGCAACCTATTTACGTGGAGTTCCCTATATCTCTATCCCCACTTCTCTACTTGCTATGGTGGATGCGAGTGTTGGAGGGAAGACCGGAGTCAATGTGAAACAGGCTAAAAATGTGATTGGAGCCATCTATTCTCCGCTCGCGATTTTTATGGATCTTTCGATGCTCTCAACCCTCCCCGATTCTGAAATCCTTTGTGGAAGTGCTGAAATCCTAAAAGCTGGCTTGATAGCTGATCAACACCTCTTCGAAGAGCTTGAGGAAAAGATTGATCGGTGGAAAGAAAGAAATCCCGACTTCTTAAAACGACTCATTACTCAAAGCGTCAAAATTAAGAAGAAAGTAGTAGAGCGAGATTTAAAGGAGAATGGAGAGCGGCGCATTCTTAATTTTGGGCATACGATCGGTCATGCTATCGAAGCTTTAGAAGGATATACCCTCTCTCATGGAGAGGCGATTGCAATGGGAATGGTTGTTGAAGCTTTTATTGCTCATAAAATGGAAACATTAAGCGCGTCCGATTTCAATGCGATTTATCGACTGATTCGAAAAATGGGGTTTTCTCTGAAAATCTCAGAAAAAGTGACGACGATTTCGATGAAGGAAACGATGACACGCGATAAAAAAGCAGAAGAGGCGATTCCCCGCTTTGTGATCCTTGATGGAATCGGAAAAGTCCACCGTTTTAAAGGAAGCTATTGTTCGACTCTTGATGATAGAATTTTGGATGAAGCCCTAGGGTGGATGGCTCTGGAGTTTCGACGATGAACTATAACGTTAGAGCTAGCTCCCTCTCAGGAACGATTGAAGTACCCCCTTCCAAATCCCATACACACCGAGCCTTGATTTTTGCCCTACTAGCAAAAGGAAAATCTACGATTAATAAATACCTAGATTCTCCTGATAGCGCTGCCATGCTTAAAACGATTCAGCAATTCGGGGCAAAAATTCAGAAAGATAACGATCAACTAATCATAGAAGGAGTCGGCCCCAAGCTCCAACCTTCGGATGATGTGATCAATGCAGGAAACTCTGGAATTGTTCTGCGGTTTATTGGAGCTTTAGCTGCCTTAATTCCTGCATATACCGTGATTACTGGAGATCATTCTATTCGGACAAGGCGTCCTGTAAAACCTCTACTTGATGCTTTAAAACAGCTGGGGGTTCTAGCTGAAAGCATGGTCGGTGACGGATATGCTCCGATCATTATCAAAGGCCCTCTATCTAGTGGAACATGCACCCTTAATGGAGAAGACTCCCAACCAGTTTCAGCTCTTTTGATTGCGACCTCTTTTGCCAATGGGAGCTCTGAAATTCATGTCACCAATCCGGGTGAAAAACCTTGGATTGATCTCACCCTCTCCTGGTTTGACTTTTTAAAACTCCCCTATGAAAACCATGACTATACCCATTACAAAATTCCTGGGGGCGCTTCTTATTCAGGTTTTCAGTACACCGTTCCCGGTGATTTTAGTTCCTTGGCCTTTCCCGTTGCCGCAGCTTTGATTACGCAAAGTGAAATCTCCATTGAAAATGTCGATAGGGACGATATTCAAGGTGACAAAAAGCTCTTAGACCTGTTGAAACAAATGGGAGCCAAGTTCGAAACAGAAGGGAGAACCCTTCATGTTAAAAAAAGTGGACCTCTTCAAGGAAAGACTTTTGATATCAATGATACGATCGATGCGATCACGATTCTTGCCGTGATTGGATGCTTTGCAGAAGGAGAAACTGTTCTAACGAATGCTGCTATTGCTCGAAAAAAAGAATGTGATCGGATCCACTGCATCGCAACCGAGCTTAAAAAGATGGGAGCTGATATAGAAGAAAAAGAAGAAGGTCTCATCATTCGCACCTCTAAACTAAAGGGTACAACTTTAGAGACTTATCATGACCATAGAATGGTGATGTCTCTAACCGTTGCAGCTCTTGGTGCAGAAGGAGAATCTGTGATACAAGGAACAGCATGTGTTCATAAGACCTATCCGAATTTTAAAGAGCACTTAATAAAGCTTGGAGCAAGAGTAAAGTGAATATTGTTCTTTTTGGACTTAAAAGCTCAGGGAAAACAACGATTGGTAAAAAGCTCGCAGAAAAACTGGGAAGAGCCTTTATCGATACCGATCGTTTAATTGAAGAAACCTACCAACTGAACCGCCAAAAAAAATTGACCACCAGACAAATCTACAAAGAAGTCGGGCCTGTTACCTTCCGCGCTCTTGAGTATGAAGTGATCCAGTCACTTCAAGACGTTCAAAACTCAATCATTGCAGTCGGTGGTGGGGCAATGCTTCTCTATGAAAATGTTGAGGCACTCAAAAAAAATAGTCAGCTTGTTTATCTCTTTTTCGATAGAGAGCCATTAAAAAAGAGAGTCTTAGCTCAAGATCCCCTCCCCGAATTTCTCGATCCCAATCGCCCTGAAGCTTCTTTCGATAAAATGTATGATGAAAGGGACGATCAATACAAAAAAATCCATGCGATTGAGATCAATGTGACAACGATGAAAGACAAAGAAATTATCGATAAAATCTGCAAGAGTGTAAAAGATGGCGAGCAATAGCTTTGGAACCCTTTTTCGGATCACCACTTGGGGAGAATCCCATGGAAAAGGAATCGGTGTTGTTATTGATGGATGTCCTGCAGGTCTATCAATCACTGAAGAAGAAATCAATCAAGAGCTTTTTCGACGCGTAGGAGGAAAAAGCCCCTACACGACTCCCCGAAAAGAAAAAGACCGTGCTGAAATCTTCTCTGGAGTTTTTGATGGAAAAACAACAGGGGCTCCGATCTCTATTATCATCTTCAATCAAGATGCTGATTCGTCAAAATATGAACCGATCAAAGATCTCATGCGTCCAGGCCATGCCAATTTCACCTATCTCGAAAAATATGGTATCTTTGATTACCGCGGTGGAGGGCGTTCCTCTGCTCGTGAAACAGCTTGTCGTGTAGCTGCCGGCGCCGTAGCAAAGAAGCTCCTTGCCCACTTTAATATCACCACCGCCGCTTACATTCATTCCATTGGTCCCATTACAATCAAGTCGGTAGATTTAAAGGCTCTTGAAAAAAGCACCCTCTTTTGCCCCGATAAACATGCTGAAAAAGAGATGATTAAAGCCTTAGAACAAGCCATAGAAGAAAAAGATTCGCTCGGTGGGATTATCGAATGTACCGCGGAAAATCTTCCGATCGGACTAGGAGATCCAGTCTACGAAAAACTCGAAGCCAACCTTGCGAAAGGAATGCTCACCCTTCCCGCAACGAAAGGGTTTGAAATAGGAGAAGGTTTTCATGCAGCGCGCCTTAAAGGCTCTGAACATAATGATGGTTTTACCACTGATTCTTCAGGAAAAATCATTCCCGCTTCCAATCATGCAGGTGGGACGCTGGGCGGAATTTCCACAGGACTTCCTCTAACCTTCCGCGTTGCTTTTAAACCCACTTCTAGCATCGGAAAACCTCAACACACAGTCGACACCTCCGGAAAAGGACAAACCTTTCAACTCCCCCCAGGTTCCCGCCACGATCCATGCGTCACAATCCGCGCTGTTCCCATCGTCGAAGCGATGACAGCCCTTACCCTCGCCGATAGCCTTTTACTTTCTCGTAGTTCAAAAGTATCAATGAGCTAAAGGCACTCCATTGAATGATAGGTTATTCAGATAGTAAATTTTTACATCACGAGCAAATGTGTTAGGGTTTGCCCACTTAGCGATAATTGGATAAACCCCACTAATAATAGCCTGATGGATATCTTGTTGTCTTTCATGGCCAATTCCAATTCGATCCAGACGGACTCTTTCTATTCCATTATCAAAAAGACGGTTCAACCCATACGTCACCAAATGCATATTGAGGACATACTGCCGTTCGACGCTCTCAAGGCCCGGATGTTCTAAAGTTTCTCTTTTATCAATCCTTTCGTCTCTTTGTTGACCCTCAAGAATAGCTCGACGGTAATAAATATTACCACATCCTTGGAGATAAAGATGTTTGATCTTGCAGTCTGCAAGAGCACTAAAGATTTCGCTATCTAGCATGTAACAATTTCTGAAATCTAAAACTTCAAGATAGGGGCAAGTTTCTGTTAGACACTTCACTATAATCTTTGCATGGTGTGTACGTAACTGAGTTCCTTTAAAGGCTTCAAACTTTGTCATAAATGTTGCAGCAGGGTGTGCAAGAAGTCTTCTAAATACAGCTTCAAAAGCCACTTCCTCTGTAACGGGATTATAACTTTGTACAAACTCAAAAACAGCACGATTAAAAGTATGATGCCGTTCACTGAGATTGGAAGTTCCAGGCGCTTGTACGCGACGTTCTCCACCTGTATACTTGGGAAGAATGACAAAATGTCCATCATTAAACTCTGGAACTTCTATATCAACCTTGCAGTCTTCTAGGTCAAAGACTTTAATATTGCGATAGGTTTCTCCTAGAGCTGATAGATCGACTGCTTTGTAGACTTCACGTTCATTCTTTGGTCTTAGAACTAATGTATGAATCGAGCGAAGTGCTGGACAATCTCTCAAAGCATCTAAAGGAACTCCTATTAGGACTAGTTTCTGAATTTGATGTGCTCTGCTAAGAAAAATAGCGAGTTCTTCAGGTGAAACCTTATGGCAATCGATGACAACTTGTCGGATGTCTTCTAGAGTTGGTGTGAAGTAAAATTTAGGATTATCGACAGGAACTTCTACATATCTTGTCCGGTCCGGATCAAAAAATTCATCTGAGCTAGACCAACACCCCTGTGAATATTCAAGGAGAGCATCTTGATGTCTTCGTGTGGTGCTTTTAAAAGCGGCAGTTTCATGAGTAATTTTTCTTAGTTGAATTCCATCAAAGTCTACTTGGGATAACTGGTCAAAATTTTCTGGGGTGATTGCAGGATAAGTTGCTAAGAACGCGTGTCTTTCTCTTATTGCCATTTCACGCGAGACCTCTTCTGATCTTGCATGTACTCCTTGAAGCTGGCGCGCAGTATCAACGGCTCGTTCTTCTTCTGTTTTAGGGCGTTCTCCTAACTCTTTACGATAATAAAGCCCTGGAGCAACGGTAATAGAAGGGAGCCATCCAATAATCACTATTACAACGGCAGCAACATGAGAAATAAGTTCTTTGACCTCTTCACGAATAGAGACTGGATTAAGAGAGCATTGATCTTTGCTATAAACAGCATAATGATAATGCGTGTGCCCTAAAGTTGAAAGTGCAATATCAGCAAGAACAACAACACCTAGTTGAAGGACTGATGCTCCCATAAATAAAGGAAGAGTAAATGTGTATACCCGGGCCATTGCCCAATGATAGCCTCCATCTTCTTTTGCATGATAAGAAATTCCTTCGATCCATTCTAAGGCATAACTTTTAGGAGATCCCTGATGTTTTGTGGGAATTAATGTTTCTTGCATCCTATGAAACCAATTATTTCCTGAACCGTAAGGTTGCGTTTCCATTTTTTATTATCCTCATATTTGCATTGCTTGGGACAAAAATATTAATAGATCTGCAAAATTAAATTAAAGCAAGAATTATGAACTTGCGATCTTTTCTAATAAGCGATACTATTTATCACCCTATTGTTAACCAAAAAGTAGTGAGGTAAGAAAATGGCAAATAGAGTAGATGGCGGTGGAAGTAGTTGGTGGAGTTGTTTTTGTTGTTGTCGTGAAAGTTCACAACCTTCCTCTCCAAGAGAGACCGACCGCTTAATCAACCCGATTAATGAAGGGAACGTTGATAGAGATGCACAACCTCCAAGAAGAGGTTCTCCTCAACCTACTTATAGCAGTTATCAAACTCGGCAAGATGTCGATGGTTCACCAATGAAATAATTTTTAAGGAAAAATAGAGATGGCAGGAAAAGTAGATAACAGTGGAAGTCGTTGGTGGAGTTGTTTTTGCTGTTGTGGAGACGACTCTGATGATGAAGCAGATAGGGAAAAATTAAAGGGAACTGGTGAAACGAGTGATTATTCTGGGCAGCGAAAAGTGACAGGATCTCCACAAGCCACTTATAGTCATTATAGGACAAATATTGAATCAGATCCCTCTCCAATGAAATAGATTAATTCTTGCAATGAATGATTACGATGAATTAGACTTTTTAACCAAATTATGAAATTTAAACGATTGAGGTAGTGAATATGGCAAATAGAGTAGATGGTGGTGGAAGCAGTAGCTGGTGGCAATGGTGTTGTTGCTGTTGCGGAGATAATGAGAGTGAGCCTGGTGAAACGGATAGACTCACGGGTACTAAGCAAGAAAAACTTCTTAATGGACCTCCTGAACAAGCTAAACCTCCTGAAGCTGAACATGTTAGAATGGGTAACGATACTGATCCTGCGACAGTACCAAAACGGTCTCATTCCCCAGGAGCTTCTTACAGCAAGTATCAAACAAATACAAAAACTCCTGATTCCCCGATGAAATAGACTAGTCTTTGGGCCAGGCGATGGTCCAAAGAGTGCAGCCGGCATAAATGCCAGGAAGCCAGAAGATCCAACCCACAATTGTTGTGGCAAGAATCATACTGAGAATTCCAGCAATAAAGCCGGCTGTTAAGATAGGTAAGAAGCGAGATTTGATTGCTTTAATCCGTTTTTTAACGGGAAGTCCTTGAATAGTAAGAGAGAGGTCTGTTGCATCAATAATCGCAATGTGCCCCATTCCAATTTGAGCCAGAATCATGGCCAAAGGTCCAAAAAAGAACAAAGAAATCAAAGTCACTAGAGGCCAAAAAAGGCGCCATCCTAGTGTTCGGAAGATGATTTGGATACTTGAGGTGATAGCTTGAAATGCCCCCTCCCCTTTAATTGGTATTTGCTTGTCATGGAGAATCTTTCCGATCATATTCTCAAAAGCATAGTTTAAAATAATGGGAAAAACAGAAACCCATAATGCAATCAGCATGAGGGAAGCATATCCAAGTGATTTAAAGATTCCCCAGGTGTAGTGAAACCAAGTTAAGGTAGATTCAGGCCAGCTTGCATAGGCTGTAGTAAAGAAAGCAGCAATTAAGACAAAGAAAGAGATTAAGGCTGCGAGTAAGGGTGCAAGCCAAAGGTAGGGACGGGCAATAAAGTAACCGATGCCCACAATGGAGCAATTTCCTGCTGTGACTTCGTCATTTTTCATGAGTCTATCCTATAGTGAAAAATGGTTTTTAAGGGTTTCACCGACATGATTGATGGCTAGGCGGGTTTCATCGAGAATTCCTTCCATTTGAAAAAAGCCATGAACCATTCCTTTATAGCGCTTGAGTTCTGTAGGGACACCGGCGCTTTTAAGTTTTTGTGCATAGGTTTCCCCTTCATCTCGCATGGGATCATATTCAGCTGTGATAATAAGCGCTGGGGGAAGAGAAGAGAAATCGTTTGCATAAAGAGGAGAAAGACGTGGATCCAAGGGATCTTGACCTTTCGGAATGTATTGTTTTTTGTACCATTCAATGGAATCCCTTTCGAGAAGATAACCTGAGCTATATTCCTGATGAGACAAGGAAGAAAAGGTAAAATCAGTTTGAGGATAGATCAAAACTTGGAAAGAAATTTTCGGATGGATATTTTCACGCATCTCATGGGTAAGGATAGCCGCTAGATTTCCTCCTGCATTTTCACCTGCAACAGCAATTCTTCCATCTGAATTTAATTCCTTGGGATGATTAGAAATCCATTGGAGCGCTTCTTTTGCAGCAATCACTGCTTTAGGAAAAGGATTTTCAGGAGCTAAAGGATAGTTAATCGAAGCAATCAAACAACCACTTGCTGCAGCAATACTGCGGCAAACAGGATCATGTGAATCGACATCTCCCTTCACAAATCCTCCAGGATGAAAGTAGAGAACAATTGGAAGAGGTTTGTTGTCTTTGGGATAATAAAGGCGCATTAAGAGATTCCCCTCATTCGTACGAATGATATGGTTCATGACTTTAGCCATAGGTTTGGGCTCCCCAGCAAGAGGCTTCATTTTCATGGGACCATTTCTGACTTCAGCAAGAGACATCCGACTCATAGGAAGGTTTTTAGCTTCTTTAGTAACAGTGAGAATCTCTTTTAAGGTAGGGTGTAACATATTTTCTATTATGCATTCTCTGATGTGTTGATGTATACCGAAAATGATTCACAGAGGACTTTTCGCTGCAAACGAAACATGTTCACTATATAAATTTTTATTTATTAAAATAATCTTTATCGTTTACTCTGTTCTGAGATCTTGATAACCAAATCTTTAGGTGGAGTTATGATGAAAAAACAATTAATTTATCTGTCGATTCTTTTAGCTTTTCTAGGTATTCAGCTACATGCTGAGGAGCCCCTTCATTCGAAAGGACATCTTGTTCCTGTCATTCTAAATGCTGGAGAGCATCTTCTTACGGGAAAAAGCCGCGATGGAAAAATCCAAATAGAAAATGGGATGATTTTAAAAGTTCTTAAAGCAGACGAACGAAAAGTTGCGGATGAGTGGGAATACCATGAGCACCTTTCGATCTCTCATAACCCCTATCCAGGGGGCGGGTCTGATTTTTATGTTTATAATATTAATCGGGATGAATTTGTTCATGCAAACCTTTACTCCCCTCCTAATGAATTTAATGACCACACCAAGACGATCATCCATATTGATCCGTTTGATGGTGAAATTGTATTAACGACAAGAACTGGAAATAAATATAGTTGGCAAGTTGAGGAAAAAGATCTTGAAATCATCCAAGGATGGCAAGTTGGTGATCGCGTTGTCCTTGGCAAGAATAACCACTGGTTTTCAGGTTACTTTTCCGATTGTAGCTACATTATGATCAACTGTAATAGACATCCTTATTCTACTCATATTCGGGTAAAACCCTATTAAAACTGATCATGCCCCACAGATATCTGTGGGGCAAAGTTTTTCTTTTATTAAAATTCCTTGATACCTTATTCTCCCCTGATTAAATTTATTATTACTTTTCGATGGGAGAAAAAAGTATGAAGAAAACCATCCTTACCCTACTCCTTGTAGTAGGCAGTTTATATGCTGAATATCATCACACTAGACCTCAAATATTTTACCCAGAATATCAACCCCCTAAAGTCGGTCAGATTTTAGGAGCGGGAGAACATGAGCTTCGCGGAATAGGGTCTGATGGAATTATTGAAATTGAAGATGGAACGCAGTTTAAAGCAATTCCGAGTCATAAAAATGCCATGAAGCATTGGGATTATTATGATCAGATTACTTTTTGCCCTAATCCTTATCCTTTTGGTGGTTCTGAATTTTATGTCATCAATGAGACCAATAAAGAGTATTTTAAAGCCGATATCTGGAAAAGTGCTGCTGTAAAAAATCCTCATGCTTTGCGGTTAGCTGAAATTGATAGAAGCTATCAAGAAATTATTCTTGTGACTCAACAAGGAATGAAAATGCGGTGGAAAATCGATCCTGAGGATTTTGATTACCTTAGACATTGGAAGATTGGAGATGTGATTGTTATTGGAAAAAATAACAACTGGTTTTCCAAATATTTTTCAGATTATGACTATATCTTAGTCAGTTATAGCGCGACAGAAGATATTCTTTATGTGCGCGGAACCCCAAAACCTTTATAAGAGTTAGGAGAAAGACATGGAAAGTTTACGGAGACCATCATCTTCTCCTCGAAGAGAAGAACCCCCCCCTTATCAACCACCTTCCCCTGGCGATCGTTTGTTTTATTTATTGCTAACGGTCTCAGCATCCACAGTTGTTTATAAATCATTCCCAAAAAGTTTAAGAGGAATTGCAACTTTAGGAGTGGCTTCCTTTGGAATTTACCATGCTTTGGGAATGAACTGCGATTGTATCAAACGCGTTGTCTTCAACATTTTTGGGAAATCTCCTGGTGATGGTAGTGGAAGATCTGATGGCAGCTCTGGAGGCTGGGGATGCTTTCATATTCCTTATCCTTGGGAAATTTCTCAAGGACGTGGAGGTTTTGGACTACCACCTTCCTCTCATACTGGGGCTGTCGATCAAGGGGTAAGGCAAGAAAAGCGTCGAAAAGATCCTTCCAGAACTTGGGAAGTACCTCCAAGCACCTATTCATCTCCTCCATATAGACCACCAGAGAGTGTTGGTAGAGATGGGTTAGGAAGATCATCTAGCCACAGTACTCCGTCAGTATTAGGATTTGGTGTTGATTCAGGTGCAAGGCAACCCAAGCGGAGAGAAGAAAGAAGATCTCCCTCACCTCCACTTGACCGAGGCCATAGCTCTTTACATGATCTCAGGAGCTTTTCCTCTCACTCTCCATCTACAGGAAGTGTTGATCCAAGAGAAAGGCAAGAAAAACGGCGTGGTCACCGTGTAGATTCACAAGGGTATGAAGTCAAAGATCCTTGGAAGCAATAAAAATTGCCGTTGACCTGAAGGGCCCCGATTCCTACTATGCGAATAAGGGGCCTTTTCTTATCAAGCCCCTATGGGCTTTTTTATGACTGATGACTTTTCATTTTCAGCGCAGAGCTTTAAGTACTGGGAAATTTTTCTTTCCTGGCTATTTAAGTATCCCTCTCGTTGTTATGAATTGAATGAGAATAAAAACGTTCAAGTTTATGAGAACCCCTCTGAGTCGTTCAACCGTTTTGGAAAGAGTTATCGCGAAAAATTTGCTTCCAAGGGGATCATCTGTAGAGTCACTCCCAGTTTTGAAGATATTCAGAAGGTAGGCGAAGTTTTTCAGAAAATCTATGAGCATATTGAAAATCCTAAACTTTGCGAATGGGCCGTCTGTGAAGTGCTGGCCAAAGTCATGGCCTATCGAAATTTGAAGCAAGGGCACACCATTCCCCTTCCTATTATGGGAAGGGATGGATGTATGACGATGACAACCCATGTTGTTGATCGTGTTTTCGATCTGTGGAATAAGATTCGCGCTTTTGGACTGGTAAGAAGTGATGGGATAGGCCCCCCGATTCTCCTATTTCGAGGGACAGATTTTTCCTTTATGACAGAGGGAGGACGTGCTTCAATTATCAGCGATCTAGATCCAAAGGGACCGGGATGGACTCTTTTTGAAAAGGGACAAAAGCCAATACAAGAATGGTTAAGAAAGGAAAATCGTGCAGCTCGAGTCATCGGCCATAGTTTGGGTGGAGTTGTTGCGGCATATACATTAATCCATGAATCAGAATGGATGAGCCAAGAACCTTATGAATCATCCTATGCCTTTAATTTTCCAGGCGTTTCTAAACATCTCGTTGACCAATGGAATGCTTTGGATGAAAAGCCTGCATTCACAGGGTTTGTTTGTAGAGGGGATTTGATTTCTAAATTAGGAATGCTTTTTGGGGATGTTTTTGAAGTTTCATTAGAAAAACCCTTATCTCCGGTTCGAGCTCATGAGATTCTCCTTTTTGCAGAGACTCGAGGTTATCTCCATGAAATCGATTTAGAGGAAGAAAATTGCTCTAAATCAAGAGAGTTTTATTCAAAGCTCCAAAAACAAACCTCTTCCGTAATATATGAATTTGGGCTAAAATTCCTTTTTCCTAATTAGTTAATTTTCAGGAGGATTTGATAATGGATATGGATCCCGCAATTCTTGAAGCCCCCTACCATGATGAGATCATTATCGATGGGGATGTAAAAGCTCTAGCCCCTCTGCTTACACTTTATGATGGGATGGTTGCTTGTCTTCAAGAAGAATACGAAAAGGACGAATCTGTGTCGAGCCATAGCGTTGAGCGCCCTCAGCTTGTTCTTTATATTCGCAATTCTTGCCCCTATTGTACAAAGGTAACGAAATATCTTAAAAAAGAACGGAAAACAATCCCTACAAAGGATATTGGAACAGATAGACGAGCAGCGCAAGAATTAGTTCAAATTGGAGGAAAGAGACAGGTTCCTTGTCTTGTGATTAATGGACAAGCGATGTATGAATCCTCAGATATTCTTCATTGGTTAAAGACTCATAAAAACCAATATTAAACAACAGGTTAAAAGAGAAGCGAGAATAGGCGGAGCATGTCAAATTCAAACCTATTCCCGTTTCTCAAAAACCCATTGGAGGAGGAGAGAATCCATCCAATGAAATCCCCCTTTTTGACCTGGAGTCCCTAAATAACCTAAATGCCCTCCATTTTCAGTAATGACAACGTCAACATTTTTTGGAAGATCGCTTTGATCTAATAGATTACAATCAACAATCGGATCATCTCGGGAAAAAAGAATCGAACAAGATACCGAAATGTCATGGACTAGACGACAAGAACTACAAGCATTGTAATACTCATGGACATTGTCATAGCCTGATTGTGGAGCAATATAAAATTCATTAAATTCAAGAAGGGTCATTTCTGTGGGAATACGAATGGGCGGCAAATCATGGAAGCTTTCATGTCGATAGGCGACATCTTCCCTAAGGGCTGTCATGAAATAACGTTCATAAAAATGATTTTTCGATAGGTGTTCAATTGTCGATTCGACATGAATGGGAGGATTAACTGAAATGAGCTTATCAATCAACTGATTCGCTTCTTTTCCTCTTTCTCCCCCCATCTTTAGGACAACATTACCCCCCAAGGAATATCCAATAATCGTAATCGGAGAATACGGTGCATCACGCTTGATCTCTTTGATTGCTTGCCAGATGTCTTCACTGGATTCTGAATGGTACATTTTTTTCGCATGCCCTCTTCCACTTCCACATCCCCTTAGATTGACTCTAACGACTCGAACTCTCTTTTTTAGAAGTTTACGAGCCATCCTGACAATATAGGGAGAGCGATGAGAACCACATAGCCCGTGAATGAGAACAACAGTTTTATCCTCATCCCTCCATCCTTTAGGTGTTGTAATTTCCAAGACAAGCTTATCTCCATCAGGAAGATAAACAAAACGCTTTAAGGATGAAGGACTACTCCCAAAAGAGAGAAAAGAACCAGCAATGGTTTGTGCATGACACCCTGTCCAAAGTGGAAATGGTTTAAAAACAGGCTGCTCTGACATCTTTTTCCCCCCAGAAAAGCAATTGGCACGGCTAGAGCGCGATGAGATTTATATCTCATTGATACTCTGTTGTTTTGCATTTGATAATCAAAACTGACTTACTATACCGAAACTGTTTCAAAAGCTGGCATTTTTCCAAAGTGAACGCTTGATATTTAACCTCCTAGAAGCAGCGCCTATCTAAAAAGATAGGGGCGATGCAGAGGAGTTTAAAGGTCAAGATGTTGACGCAGGAAAAAACCAACTTTTGAAACAGGTTCGGTATATATTAGTCGGTCCCCTATATTTATTTTACAAACGGCAAATTTTTAAAAAAAGGGTTTTGAAAAATATTTTTTTGTATTTGAAACTGTAGGAGTTAAGGCAAGGGAATGGAATAGAAAAACACAAGGCATTCAGTCCCAGGATTTCTAAAACCAAGGCTTGCATTTGAGATGTGATAGAACATTCCCCCAAACCGACTCTTATTTTTAAATCGGTAGGAAAGCTCTGCAGAAGAACGATATTCAAGGGGAAAACCAAGCTCCATCCCTCCACCCTTCATATAGATTCCAGGAGCAAAACTTGGAGTAAAGACAATCCTCTCAGTGAAAAATATATCAAAGGCAATCCCCGTATAAATATAACCAGACCCTTGAGTTGTTCCCATCACACCAATTAAAGGGCGAAAAAAGAGCATCGAGTTCCGATAAAAAGGAAAATCTGAACGGTATTCGATTTGAAAATTAACCGCTTTGGTGTTTCGTACAATATTAAAAACACCAATGCCAACATTAAGAAGCTTGCTCTCTTCAATTGGAGCCCGTTCTTTCGCAGAAAGAACTAAGGGGACAAAAAAAAGGAGGAGAAATTTTTTCATCGCAAAAACTCCACAATGGCCCTTCCAAAAAAGGGAAGGTCTGTAGGGGTTCGCGAGCTGATTAAATGTCCATCTACAACAACAGGTTCATTTACCCAAATCGCTCCACTATTTTCAAGGTCGTCTTTAATCGCAATAGTTCCTGTAGCTTTCCTTCCTTTTAAAATTTTTGCAGAAATCGGAACCCATCCTCCATGACAAATAAAGGCGATCATTTTCTTTTCTTGATGAAGTTTTTGGATAAGATCTAAAACCTCAGGAATTTGTCGAACCTTGTCAGGAGCAAACCCTCCAGGAATTAATGCACCATCATAATCGCTTGCTCTTAGATCTTTAAATGCGCTATCACTTTTGCATGAATACCCATTCTTTCCCTTATAAATCACCTCTTTTTCAAGCCCTGCAATAACAACTTCGATTTTTTCTTCTCTCATTCGAATCACAGGGTACATCAGTTCTAAATCTTCAAATGTGTGGTGGGTAAGAGCTACAATTTTTTTCACTTCAATTCCTTTTGATTGAACGGATATGGGCACCCGCTAGTTTTATAAAGATTAAATACTTCATGAGAGCCACTGCCTTCACCATCAAAAGAAAAAGCCTTTTCATTAGTTCTCTTTTTTGATGGGAATGGATTTTCCCTTATTTTCACCTTTTTTAAAGCTGATTTTCATGACCCCATCTTTGAAAACTGCTTCAGGCTCACTGCTGATGTCAGCTTCTCCCGGAAGTGGAATACGATATGAAAAAGAACGAATAGCTTGGCGATAATATTTGCGTTCCTTTTCCTCTTCTTTCTTTTCTCCTTCAATTAAAAGAAACCCATGAGTTTGAGAAACTTCAATGTCTTCAGATTCAACACCTGGAAGGGCTGCTTCGATAATGATAGAATCCCCCTCTTCATAAACGCTTAGCCCCGATGAATGGGAGGCAATGGAAACTGACTCATCATCAAAATGAAAAGGAAAGTTCTCCCAATAAGCATCCATGGGAAATTTTTTCTTTAACATGACATAACCTCCTGAGATTGATTACCACTGAGAATTAAGTTTATTTTTTACTTGAAATTCTTGTCAAAACTTTCATTTGAAAAAAGTTTTCTTTCTTCATCAAAAACTTCACATGCGTTAGAATTAACTCGCTTTAATCAAAATTTATACCAATTGTAAAAAATAGAGTTACAAATTGGCTTGAAGGTTTTTTTGAAAAATTGTGCTTGGAGAACGCAGCTAACCATCCTATGGTTAGCAAGATCGAAAGCACGGTTTTCCGGAAAAAGATTAAGGGGAATTTGTAATTCTATTTTTGGAAATTGGTATTAGTTAGCATGGCTACAGAAATTACGACATACCTTCCAACCGTAGGGACAACTGCGGTTGATATCGAAGAATCAGGAGCTGAAAAAATCTATAATTTCTTCCAGTCACTCGGAGGAAAGTCTTTCCTTTTTATGGGAGATCATGGGTTTTTAGAGTATGTTCCAGTTAAAGAAGCGGGAAATTTTTTGACTCGCTATACTAGGCAATTGATCCTTCTTTTCAAGCATGCCATTGTGGCTCCTGAACGTCCCCTTTATAAAAAAGAGCAATATACCACTCGAACACCCATTAAGACACAAGGGGCAGCAACGGATTTTTTCTGCCAAGAACGCGCCAAAGATCAAGTCATTTGGGAAGGAAGAACTGTCAAAATTCTTTACCCCGATAACCCCATTACCGAGCGCCACTTTCTTTTTGTGACAAAAGAACATCGGGACTCCTTTAAAGATATAACTCAGGAAGAATTTGCTGAGGTCCTTGATTTAGCAAAACGTGTTGGAAATCTCTTTCCTGGAGATAAGCACTTCCTTTGTAAAACAGGCTTCGATGCAGGGCAGACGGTTCCTCACTTTCATCTTCACTTAATTATTGCCGATGGGAAAGTTGAAGGGATCTGTGGACGTCTAAAAATTGCGCGGAACATCCTCTTTAACATGATTCCATTCTTGAGCGGTCGTTTAAGAGGAGAGGCCCTATCGCAAAGAGTTTCCCATTATAGGAGTGAATTATCATGCCACAGCTTTTAGAACGTCTTGTCCTTGAATTTCCTGATAGCTCAAAGTCAACCCTGAAAAAATGGATAAAAGCAGGACGTATTCGAGTAGATGGCCAAAAAGCTTTAGAGCCTCATCAAGAAGTCAGTGAACAAGCTCTTATCCGTTTAATGGACAAGCAAAAGTTTCTCAATCTAGACATCGAAGTTCTCTATGAAGATCGAGATCTTATTGTTGTGAATAAGCCTGAAGGTATTTTGAGCGTTGCGACAGCATTTGAAACTGAAGAAACAGTTCATGGAGTTTTAAAAAAAGAGTTTCGACGTGTTTTCCCCGTTCATCGTCTAGATCGCGAAACTTCAGGAGTCATGGTCATGGCTCTATCGGACATTGCACGCGAGGGTCTTAAAGAACAATTTCATACCCACTCCATTCACAGAGAATACAGAGCGATTGTTCGTGGGAAAATAGAGGGTTCGGGGACCTGGAAGTGTCGCCTCCTTGAAGATGCAAATTATTTTGTTCGCCCTCACCCAAAAGGAGACTTAGCCATCACTCACTATACAGTGCTCAATAATCGCGGAAAGACAACGGCCCTTCAATTGATTTTAGAAACAGGAAAGAAAAATCAAATCCGTGCTCAAGCCTTAGCAGCGGGCTATCCGATTCTTGGGGATCAAAAGTATGGAGACACTTCGAGTGGCCGTCTTCATCTGCATGCTTATGCTCTAGACTTTATTCATCCCGTCACCCACAAAAAAATGTCGTTTAAATCCCCTGTTCCATTTGAAACTTAAAACTTGTTTTATCATACTAAGAATATGAAAAGGTTATATCGAGATAGATGGGATAAAAAAGTCGCAGGTGTCTGTGGAGGAATTGGACAATTTCTCGGGATGGATCCGACAATCATTCGCCTATTAGCAGTTTTTATCTGTGTCATTACAGCCTTTCTCCCCCTTGTTGTCCTATACATCATTGCTTGGATGTTAATGCCTCTAGGTCCTCCTACCTATATCCAGTATGATTGTCGCCGCCTTTATCGCTCTGTTCGAGACCGCAAAATCGCAGGCATTTGCGGGGGCATTGCTGAAGCTCTTAAAATAGATCCTATTATTGTTCGACTTGTCACCATTATTGCTTTTATTCCTACAGGCTTTTTTCCAGTAATTATTACCTATATTATTGGGGTTGTCATCATTCCAGAAAAGCCTGAAGACCAGGTATAATTTCCCTTTACTTATTCAGTAATAATTTTGAATCAAATCTCAGTGTACGATAATTTTTTAGTTTAGAAGGCGAGCGAGGCAATGATAAACTTTCTTGAGTGACACAATGCATAACCGAAAGCGCTATGTATAAGGAAGAAAGGAAGTTTTTCGAAGACGTAGTCGTCTCATAAATTAAAAAATTTTCGTATACTGAGATTAAATAATAGCTTTAGTTGAAACTTATTCACTAATGGACTATTATATTAAAAAATTTTTAAGGAAAGAGTTATGAGAAAAATTGTTCTAATTTTAATTGCAACTTTAATTGGTTTTGGTGGTTTTTATTTTTATACCCATACTAGCAAGCCTGAGCAACGTAAACTTAACATACATAGAGTTGTAAAAAATGATGAGTTTAAGAAGTGGATGAGCTTCAACCCTAAAGATGAACATTTTTCCGCCTCTTTTCCAATGAAACCCAAAACAAGCAGTAGAGATCTACCTATCCCTGGAAGTGATAATTTTCTTCCCTATAAAGAATTCCTTTGTGAAATGGAAAATGATGTTCTTTTTTCGATCAGTTACACCACCCTTCCAGATGCTTGGCTAAAGTATGGAAATAGCCTTGTTTTAGGAGGTGCTTTAAAGGTTATTATGAAGGAACTAGGAAAGACTGAACTAGTCGGGAAAGATTCGACAATATTTAAGTCCTTTCCTGCCCTTGACTACGAGCATTATACTGTTGCTAAAACAAATCAAGTTGAGACAGCAGGAACTCTAATCCTGGTCGGAAATATTCTTTATAAAGTTGAAATGACTTATCCCCTAGAGCTTCATAGCCAAGTCCAAGATCACCTAGCAAACTTTATTGCAAACTTTAATCCCGAAAAAGTGGAAGTTACTTCTTCTCAGCCCGAGAGTTCAGCACCTGATAAATCCCAATCCCCACAATAAATAAAGTGGCTGATAATAGGACCATCACAGGGTAAGCGATTTTTGTCACATCTTGCTTTGCAACTTCAATGGTTAGGACAAGACCTTCCAGCGATAATGCTGAAGCAATGATAATCCCAAATTTTGTAAGTGTTTTACGTGTTTCTTTTGGGGGCTTTTCTCTTTGGCCTTTTCGGATCACTTCTTCGAGCATGAGATATTTGCCAACATCGATAACAGCCATTGAGAAAACGATAAGACCCACTTCATCGAGAAGTTTATAAACGGTATAGCTTCCTGAAGTCATATCAGTGATAATTCCATAAACTGCAGAAACAAGAATACAAAGAGCGATTAGATAAAGAACGATACAGGCTCCGATATATCCAAAATTAGAAAGCGTTACAATCGTTCGAATAGTTTGTTGCTTCATGTAATCATTCCTTCTTAAAACACATTTTTTCCCTTCATAGGAAATATCGCAACTAAACGCAAGTATTTTTACTCTTTGCTCTCCCTTTTAAAGATGAATGTTTTATTGTCAGTATCAATGATAAGTACAAGATCATGCCCCTCTTCCATCTGCACGACTTTCTCTTTGCTTAGCTGCTCATAAACCGATTTTTGCATCTCAAATAATTCCGGATCAACCGGCGCTTCTTCACTATTGCAACTCTCTCCTTCACTATTGCAACTCCATATTTTGATATTAGGGATAGAAAGAGATGTGGCTACTTGGTGATGGGCAAGGCCAAAGAGACCAATATATTTTTCACCTTCTTGAAGTGAAGCCGCATAATATCTAGTATTTTTAGTCATGACTTGATCCCTTTGATCCACAAGCAATTCTGGAGAGGTCATCTTTGAAAAATCAAACGTCATATCTACAGGCCATACCTCAATTTCATTCATTTTTGCATACAAACAAAGCTTTAATAGAGGGTCCAAACCCTCCACATCGACCCTTGTCAGAGACTCTTTTAGCATCACTAAGGCTTTTCCTGTGTTTCCTGTTTCTTCAGCATTGAAGAGTGTAAAAGCTTGATGCAAACGTGATGCTGGAAGTTCAAGATACACATGCTTAACACCAAACTCTTTAAGCTGCTTCATCTTGTTTGATAAGAACTTAGTAATCCCCTCGACTTGAGTGTGGGTATGTCCAAAAAAAAGTCCTCGATTCCCTTGAATCAACTCCTTTAAAAATTCATCAGGTGCTAATTCCATTGTTTGAGGCAAATATTTGACTGGAGAGTCTAATATGATCGGATCATGACCCGTATCACATACAATTGGGGGGGGAGCAAACTGGAAGGGTGTAAGATCATGTGCAATACTCGCCTTTTTAGGATCGCGATAATGCCCTTGCATTTTAAACATTTCCCTCATGGTTAAAGGAGCTTGAAAAGAGCTAATCATGCGGTAAAACTCGACAGAGTTTTTGTGTACTCCATAAAACACTTTTGTCACTACGCAGTAACCGAGCAATCTGTTTTCATCCGCTATCGCATCTTTATAAATTTCCCACCGTATCCCTTGATACTTTTTTAGAATATAGGTGCTTTTTTCTGTGTCTCTTATTGCCCAAACATTTTTAATGGTATTCAAAATAATTTGGATTTCTCGAAGTTCAACTCCGCTACCCAGCAAACAAATCTGTGTGTATGAGGGATCGATTTGAGAAAGGATCGGTGCCATATTTTGTTGCTGCGGGGCACTGAGATGAGAAGAAAGAGCGGCCATTTTAGTCTCCATGATTGTTGTGGTATCTGCAAAAACGGGATATGAACCTATCCTTTTATTCAGAATAGGTTCATAGATAAAACAGTTTAAATTATCCCATTTTTAAACCGCATCATAGAGTAGTCATGTCTATAGTAAAATTCAATTGAAAAAAGAAAAAGAAGAGTTTTTATTCATGCTCTTCAGGAATTTTATGTTGATCATGAATCAACTTAAGTTGATGGAGATCTTTTTGCGCATAAGGATCAAGAGAGTAGGCTTGAATAATCCCCTTTCTTCCTGGAATTTCTATTTCTTTTAAGTCTTCGAAAATAAAATGATCTTTGACTTTCTCATAGACTGTTTTAGAGACAATGATTGGCTTTTCAATCTTCTTTGTGAAGCGCTCTAATCGAGATGCAACATTGACAGTGTCTCCAATTGCCGTATATTCCATTCGGAGTTCAGAACCAATATTTCCAAGAACCGCAAGTCCTGTGTGAATCCCAATCCCCATGCTGAGCCTTCTCCTTCCTTCTTTTTCCCATTTGTCACAAAGTTTATCAAGGTGAAGCTGCATATGAACCGCAGCAAGGACGGCATGGAGTTCCTGCAGTTTATCCTCTAGAGGCGCTCCAAACTCAACCATCATTCCATCTCCAATGAATTTATCGAGTGTCCCCCCATAATTAAAAATCACCTCAATCATCTCAGTAAAGTATTCATTGAGAAGCGTTAAAACTTCTTCAGGAGGAAGTTCTTCAGCTATTCCCGTGAAATGTCGGATATCAGAAAATAGAAGAGTGACCTTTTTTCTCTCTCCTTCTAATGAAATGGGCTTATCCATTTTTAAAAGTTCTTCAAGAGCATATTGAGAAACATAACGAGCAAATCCTAATTTCAGCCGTTCTCTTTCCTCTAGCCCTTTTGCCATGTTATTGATTGCTAAAGAGAGTTCATTGAACTCATCGCGCGTATCAAGGCAACTACGCGTTGAAAAGTCTCCTTTTCCAATACTTTTTACCGTATCACAAAGCATTCCTAATGAAGAAGAAACAAGTTTGGATAAGAAATAGGCAAAGATAACTGCCACAAAAATGGAAATGGCAAAGGCAACGAGACCATAAAGAAGGAGTTTTTCAAGTTCTAAGTAAATTTCTTTGGTCCTAACATCAATCCCTAAAAGGGCAATCCTCTTTCCATCTGAGTCATAGATCGGAGCATAACCAGTGAGCCATGTTCCCCATTCATCAGAATAGATGTGGGTTGTTACGAAGGGAGCTGAAAGATCTGAAGGGATTTCAACGCGAGAAGGGTATAACTCTCCATAGTGGGCTTTTTTCTTATGATTCTCAGGCTGAATATCTAATAAATAGTAGTAATGATTTAAATCATCATTTTTTCTAATCAAATAAACATATTCGACATAAATATCTGATCGACGATTTAGATCCCTGATTTCTAAAAGCTCTTCATTAAGTTGTTTAAATTCAGAGGTGTTAGTCTCTCCCCGACTTTCGATATAAGCTTTAAGGCTTTTGGAATTAATCAATTGTTCTGAATTAATGATCAGAGAAAGAATCTTGCTTCGAATTTCCTCAAAAATAAGGCGAGAGGCCTCTCCATAAATAATAAAGAGGGCCAAAAGGGTACTCATAAGCCCTAAAGCAATAAATGAATAGAATAACTTCGTACGAAATTTCATTGGGATTTTTCCCCGCTCCTACTTCGGAACATAGAGATTCATCCTTTTTTCTTCTACCCAAACAAACTCTGAAGTTGTTTTTAGCTATATTATAGTGCTTTCGATTTAAAATTTATCGCATTATTTTTGATGTTTAGTTATAGATTGAGATTGATGAAAACAGTATTCTTATTTGTGTTATTCTCCATTTCCTCCTTTTGCTTTACTCATGAAGTTACAAGGGTTTATGATTTTAGTTACCTCAGAGAATTTAGTTATCATGGCCGTGGGAATATCGAGATCAAGCAAGGAGAAAAAGATCGGTTGACGATTACAACTGATTCAGAACTTATTGATCACATACATATCTCAGATCATCGTGGAGTTTTAGATATTCATCCAAAAGGTGAGTTCTTTATCGGGCATTTTCCAGGAACGATTAAGGGAACATTAGAAGTCAAGAATCTGAGTAAAATCAATCTGAGAGGAAGCGTTTCTGTCGATATCGATAAACTTCAAGGAGATCAGCTTATGATCAATATGGAGTTGGAAGGAGCTTCTGTTATTGAAGGATACTTAGATTTCCACAGAATTGCAGTCATTATCGAAGGAAGCTCTGAGGCTCTATTGAAAGGTAACGTTATTGAACAGATTATTTATATCGATGGAGCAGGAGTCTATTTAGGTCAAAATCTAACATCTGATTATGCAAAGGTTTATGTCAAAGGGGCTGGTCGAGCCATTGTTAACACGACTAATGAGCTTGATGCTTCTGTTGTTGGATATGGCCACATTCATTATACTAAACCAAAACCTATCATACTAAAGCAAAAAGTAAGGGGAGAAGGGGAAATCACACCCTATCAAGAAGGAATGCCTTAATGAATGAAGGTGATACAGAAAAGGTCTCTAACTCTCAGCTCCAAGAAAAGCGAGAAAAAGAAGCAACCGTCAAGAGATCACAGGTTCATCAAGGGAAAATTTTCACAGTTTTTAGAGATGAAATTGTTTATGATAACCATCTGAAAAAAACTTTCGATCTTGTCATTCACCCTGGGGCCGTTGCTATTATTCCAATCAATGAAAAGGGTGAGCTTGTTTTAGTTAAACAGTGGAGAAGGGCAGCAAAGCAGATCTTGATTGAACTTCCTGCTGGAACTTTAGAAAAAGAGGAAGATCCCCTTTTCTGTGCAAACCGCGAGCTTCAAGAAGAAACGGGATTTCGTTCTGAGAAAATAACCCATCTGGGAGGTTTTTACTCTGCTCCTGGAATTCTTTCCGAATATATTCATCTCTATTTAGCTGAAAAGTTAGTCGCAGATCCATTAATGGGTGAGGATACCGATGAGATAGATCTGATTACTCTCTCTGTAGAAAAAGCTGTTCAAATGATTTCTACTGGAGAGATCATCGATGCAAAAACGATCACTGGAGTCCTGTGGTATAAAAATATTATAGCTAAAACAGTTTAAAATAGAATTAGGTTCGAAAATGGAAAAACCAACAAGTTCTAAAAAAAAGTGGTGGATTGGAATTCCTGTCTGCATCTTAGTTATCCTTCTCATTGGTATTCTCTTAATCCCCAGTTATCTTTCTACGGATAGTGGAAAGCGATGGTTGATTAGCCTTGTCGAAAAAAATACAGGGGGAAATTTAGAAATAAAGGATCTTTCTCTGGGATGGTTTCAGGAGCAGCAAATTGATCATCTCGAATTTTCAGATAATAAAGGGGGACACATTGCTTTTGATGAGCTCACAAGTGATCTTTCATTTTGGAATCTACTCCTGCGCAGAGGAAGCATAGGGACAACCCGTATTGAGTCCCCTAAAATCACCTTTTCTCAAAAAGAACCTAAAGAGTGGGTCTCTACAGAAAAAGCTCCAAGCAAAAAAAAGAAGAAAAAAGCCCCCATATGGTCAGATTTTAAAGGACATTTGGTCGTTTCAAATGGTGTTGTATCCGTTCAAAATGGAATGACCATTGATAATCTTTCCCTGGATGTTGAAATCCCCCAAGCGAATAAAATAGAATCGATCGAGCTCTATGGAACAACAAGACAAGACGGCATTTCAGGCGATTTTAGCGCCAAAGGAAAAATAGAAAAGTGGTTTGAAGGAACAGCAAAAATTAATAACTTTCCCGTTGAAGGTCTTGATCGCATTTTTACCCTGTTCAACCCCAATTACCAAGGGCTTCTTTTAGCCTCTCTTGGTGATAGCGTCAATGCACAAATAGACGCTGAAGAAGAGGGAAAAATCCTTTTTTCTCTTCGCTCTCCAAGGCTCTTTATTGAATTATCTCCACAATATACAGGAAAGGCCTTTGTTCTCACTCAGCCAGGGCGGATAGCCTGGACGATAAAACCTGCAATTTTTAATTACTTCAGCCCAGAGACTCTTCTTCAAAACGATGCGCAAGGAGAACTCCGACTCAACTCAGCAACCCTTCCTTATGATAAGAAGTTCCATTTCGCTTCTATGGCAGCCATCGGCAACCTTTCGTTTAATGACGGAAATTTTTTGATTAAGAAGATTAATGAGTCTGTTGGAGTCGAAAACTTGAATGCCAACTTTTCAACAAAAGAGCTCAACGATCTTCTTTCTCTCAATATAATCGGTCGATTCAACTATCAAGGAAAGGGAAAGTCAGGGCTAGAAGCAGCAGTTTCTATTCAAAAAGCCCTTGAAAAAGAGCGCCTTTTTCCGACATTAGACCTTAATATTGACAATCTTCCTTTAGCTTTACTTGATAGCTGGAATAAAGGCTCCCTTGCAAAGTATTTAGGAGCAACATTAAGCGGAAAAATCAAAAAATCAGATAAGCAATTTAACTTTTCAGGAAAAACTCCTCTTCTGCAATTTACTGATACGACATTGATAATTTCTGATCGTGCGCAAATGACAGATCCCTCTACATTTTCCTATCTTCTTCAACCTACCCTCTATGAAAACCTAACCCACCCCGTTAAGCTTAATGGAACTTTAAAGGCTTTATCTGTTCCATTAAATGCAAAAGCTCTTCTTTTTTCCAAGTCTAACTTTGACCTAGACGTGGTCACCGAAAAAATCGACTTAAAAGACCTTTTCTCTCTTGGCTCGGCATATTTCCCATCCTTTGCTGCCACCATCAAAGGAAGTTCTTTAGAGACCATTGATTTTAATGGAAATGGACAACTCAATTTTTCTGGTGGTTCTCTAGGAGAATCAATTTTAGGAAATGCCCTCTCCTTCTACACCAATGGAACGTTAAAAGAAATGGATGAGATCATGATCTCTCCCCTCAATATCACCCTTGATGGAAAAAAGTTCAAAGGAACGATTGAAGCAGCCATTGAAAAGAATCTTTTCATTCTGAAGAATGCCTTAAAAGCTGACTTTCTTTTAGAACCCGATCAAATCAATCCGATCCTATCAAAAGAGAGTGAATATCCTCTCCTATCTAAGGCAACTCCCCTTCATATTGAAATTAAGCCCAGTCAAATCCCTCTTAAAGAAGCTGATTTAGCAGCCCTTTCGGTTAAAGGAAGTGGAAGGATCGAATCCCTTTCAATGATCAACCCTTCAAACCGTTATCCTTTTGAATTTCGAGGCGTAGAGTTGGACTTTGACCTAGATGGTAAAAAAGGGGCTCACATCGTTCATTTTGAAGGAAATGCTCTAGAAGAAAATGCTCCAGGAGGAAAATTAGAGCTGACATTAAGCGGTAAAGGAAAAGCATCCGAACTTGTCTCTAACCCGGAAAAAGTGAAAGCCTCTCTATCCCAATTCTCTTCTCAAATTGCCGATGTCCTTTTTCAAACAAGAGGTCAGCTTCCTGATATGATTGGAAAGACTCTCGATCTTAAATATGAAATGGGAAAAATAGGCGACAATCAAAACATTGATATCTTTATCAATAGTCCCAATCTTGATCTAGAAGGTTCTTTTATTGCTGGAAAAATGCTTGAGCTCAGAAGTCCCCGAAAACCCCTTAAAATTCGTTGGGATATCAGCGAAAAAGTCTATGATGCTTTTAGACGCTGGAGGAGCAATGGAAAACCACTGACTTCGAATAATTCCCTTTTTGAAATTGCTGGATCAGGCCGACTAAAAATCGAAGTTGCTCCCTTTTCAGTTCCTCTAAAAGATCAAGGGGAAGGCTTTCCGAAGCCAGATCTTAACCTCTATGCTAGCCATTTTGATGCCAATGTACGGATCGATGATTTGCAACTTAAAGAAGCGCGCAGCGGTGCCCTAACAGAACTCAAAGCTTTTGATTTTAATATTGCAAAACCAAAAGCAGGGAACGCGCCTCTTACCTTTAAATTTGATGGAAATGTCTCCCCATATGGAAAAGGAGGAAGAGGAAAAATTGAGGGAACCGGCAAGCTCGAAGACTTTCTTTCAAGTGCAGGTTCTCTAGATTTTAGTAATGTAACCACATCGATCCATGCTCAAGTTAAGAATCTCCCCAGTGTGTTTATCGATGCATTATCGAATCTAGACCCCTCATCCAATTTCCCACCCTCGGCATTTTTAGGAGATCTTTTTAATGCGAACTTTGATGCCGAAGTTAAAAAGAGCCAAGGAAAAATCACAATGGATGTCGATGCCACGGCTTGCAAAGCGCTTTTTTCAGGAATTATTTCTGATGGAATTCTTTATCTTCATGAGCCTTTTAAAGCTGTTTTTACTGTCACACCTCAACTGAATGATGTTCTCGATAAAGGAGCAGATCTTATCGTTGTTGCTATGGAAAAACCGATTTCGCTTTATATTCATGACGAAGGGTTTGCTGTCCCCTTGAAAAACCTCCATATCCGTAACATGAACTTCAAATATGGTCAGCTTGATCTTGGTCAAATCATTGTCAAAGATGTGGGAAGTGCCGGTGAAGTCAGCAGCCTCTTTAAAATGAGTTCAGGAGGAAACATCTCTTTATGGTTTGCTCCCTCAGAATTCAACATGCAAGGAGGGAAGATGTATGTGGATCGAACAGAAATTCTCTATAACCAGACTTACCAAGTCTGTTTGTGGGGAAAAGTCAAATTCCCCAGTCGCAAGGTCGACATGACACTCGGCCTTACGGCACAAGCATTGCGCGCAGCGCTTGGTATCCAAGGAATTGATGATGATTACGTTCTTAAAGTCCCTGTAAAAGGTTCCTTCGGGAATGTGAAAGTCGATAGCGGAGCTGCGACAGGAAAAATCGCCTTTCTCTTAGCAAGGAAACATTTAGCTCCTCGCACAGGACTTTTCGGTCAGGTTCTTGGGGCGGTTGGAGATCTTGCTGATGACCAATCCGATGTGCCACCACCTAAGCCGCCATTTCCCTGGCAGGCTAAAAATTAAGAAGCATTTATACCGAAAAACATTTCGGAATAAATGCCTCTTTCTTCTTTAAGCAAAAAGATTAAGCAGCCTGGTAGTCTCTTGCAAAAATTATTTGTGCTTCATCAGGACCATAGTGGAGACATAATTCATTAAAGATTTTTGGAGAAGTTGCTTCACCTAAAATCCTTTCTAATTCTTTCAGTTGCGCCCCAGTTAGTGATCCTGAAGCTTCAACCAGTTCAATAGCATTCCCAAGAGATGAAGCAGATTGAATGTATGCAGTAATCATACTAGCTGAAAGATCATCTTGACCAAGTGCCATGATCTGCTTTTTAAATTCTCGGCTATCAATCCCCTTTAGCGCATCCTTTTCGACTTGCTGTTTTATTCTCTTAGCTCGTGCTGCACCCATATCGAAAGGAGCTGGACGTTCTACCTTACGACCTTCACCAGCCTTAGCATTATTTTCTTCTGCACGATCAATTGCTTTTTGGGTCCTAGCGGTGCTGATAGCCTCAATTTTAGCATTGATTTCAGCAAGGGCATTTTGATCAGGCTTATGGAATAAAAACTCAAGAAAAGTCGGGATCCCCATAGATGCTCCCAATGTAAACACTGCTAAAGCAATTTTTGTAAGTGTTTCACCCCATGAGTCAGTCTCATGAACAACTGTCCAAGATGACAAAGGACTTTCAATACAATTTTTTCGTCGTTCTAACTGACCCTCAAGTCTATCTAACGCTTGATCAGTATAGTGAGAATAATCTACAGAACTAGAACCCTCTTTTACAGATTCCATCTTTTTGCCTCCCTCTTTTATTTTATTCGAGATTTTTACTATTTAGAGTAAAGTTCTTCTTTTATAACGTTTATTACTCCCCAAAAACTCTCATCCGGAAGGTCAGTTTGTGTAACTAGAAGCATCTCGATTGCAGCTTGATAAGAGTGCGAATTTGTTATTGTTGTGCTGAGCATACTAGCTCTAATAGCATCACCATTTAAAGGAGCTTTTAATTTCTCATTTAAAGCTTTGCGGTCTATCTGCCTAAAATCTTTTTTCACTAATTTTGGGTCCAGTTGTAACCTTGCCCGCAATTGCTTTTCTTCTTCTCTACACTCTAATTCTGAAGAAATAGAATGAAGCGCTTGTCCGTCACTCTGACTAATTGTGTGGAAAAATTTGTCATGAATCATAGAGACCCAAAAAGACCCTGTAAGAGTAAAGATTAGCAATGCAATTTTTGCAACAATCTCTATTCCTGAATCGGTGTCTTGGATAAGTGCGACATCCTTCCATGGATTAAGAATACTATAGTATTCATGCTCTAATTCTTTGGTAGTAAAACTTGTATAATCTAATAAACTGGATTCACGTGATAGCGTTTCCATTTATTAACCTCCCACTTTTGTTTTATCTTTAATATTATATCAAAATTTTTATTAAATTTGAAACAAAACAGCAAACACTTTAATATTAACAACTTATAAAGTTACAATGAACGTAAGTGTTTAATTATTAAGGACAAGCCCAGGGTTTTTAAACGCTGAGCTTTAAAGAATTGAAAAATTAAGCGACTGTGATCTTCTTATCGAGATAGACAGATTGGATCGCATTGAGAAGTTCTACCCCCTCTTTTAAAGGCTTTTGGAACGCCTTACGCCCCGAGATTAGCCCCATGCCACCAGCCCGCTTGTTGATCACTGCAGTTTCTACAGCAGCTGCAAGATCATTCTCTCCAGAGGCTCCACCTGAATTAATAAGACCCATCCGCCCCATATAATTGTTAATCACCTGATAGCGCGTGAGGTCAATCGGGTGGTCAGAGCAAAGCTCCGTATACATCTTTTCAGTCTGTTTACCGAATTTCAAATCTTTGAACCCACCATTTCCTACAGGAAGCTTTTGCTTGATGATATCGGCTTGGATGGTCACCCCAAGGTGATTGGCTTGCCCAGTTAGGTCAGCAGCCGTATGGTAATCTTGTTTATCTGTCTTGAATTTTGAATTACGGAGGTAACACCAGAGGATGGTCACCATACCGAGCTCATGGGCTCTTTCAAAAGCTTGTGAGACTTCAACGATTTGTCGATCACTTTCAGGAGAACCAAAGTAGATTGTAGCTCCAACCGCCTTGCATCCCATTTCATAAGCTTGCTCAACCGAGCCAAACAGGATTTGATCATAGGTGTTAGGATAGGTCAGAAGTTCGTTATGATTGAATTTTAATATAAAGGGGATCTTGTGCGCATATTTGCGAGCGACAGAGCCAAGAACTCCAAGGGTAGAAGCCACAGCGTTGCATCCTCCCTCAATAGCAAGCTTCACAATATTTTCAGGATCAAAGTAGTCTGGATTGGGAGCAAAAGAGGCTCCAGCAGTATGTTCAATTCCCTGGTCAACAGGAAGGATAGAAAGATACCCTGTTCCTCCTAACCGTCCAGCACTTAAAATTTCTTGCATGCTTTGGAGAACGCGTGTTGGCCGATCCGAGTTTGCAAAGATACGATCCACCCAGTCAGGTCCTGGAAGGTGGAGTCTCTCTTTTCCTACTGTTTTGCAACTATGTCCTAAAAGATCTTTAGCTTTTGCGCCTAGAAGTGATTCGATTTTTGAATGATCCATTATAATCCTCCATTTACATTAACTTGAGTATAACCAAACTCCCTAAATTTTGACAAAATTTCAAAATCTTCTTAATGTTGTAGCGTATGAGCGATCGTAATCATCCTCAATCATCGATTTTATTGGAATTTTATGAATTTTCATGTATCTTTTAATCCGTTATTTGATGCTATTGTCAAAAGACAAGATATTCGATAGGTTCATAGTTCCACTTTGTGTATGATTGAAACCAATCCTATGATTTAAATAACATGGTTTTTTCTATTTCTAATGATTGGTCTGGCTCATGAAGAAAAAATACCTAGTTCGAAAGATTTTTATTTTAGCGGGCTCTCTATTCATTGTCGCTACAATGACTTTTTTCTTGATGCAAGCAGCTCCAGGCGATCCATTTATGCAAGAGCAAGCTGTTCCTGAAGAGATTATGAAAAGCATGTATGCCCACTATGGTCTTGATCAACCCTGGTATATTCAATATGTGAAGTATTTAAAAGGACTTATTACTTGGGATCTAGGCCCTTCTTTTAAATATGAAGGACGAACAGTTAACGACATTATCCGAGAAGGATTTCCCGTTTCACTTATCTTAGGTTTAGAAGCAATCACACTCTCTTTGTTTACTGGAATTATTTTAGGGACAATTGCAGCAATACGTCGATCAAGATGGCAAGATCATGTTGCAATGATCGTTGCTGTAATCGGAATTTCTGTCCCAAATTTCATTATGGCAACCTTCCTTCAATATCTTTTTGCAATGAAACTTGATTTATTCCCTGTAGCACGATGGGGAGGACTCTCTCATACAATTCTCCCAGCCTTATCCTTGGCTGCACTTCCAACAGCATTTATTGCTCGGCTCACCCGAGCCAATATGGTAGAAGTGCTAGAACAAGATTACGTCCAAACCGCCCTCTCAAAAGGACTTTCGACTAGACAAGTTGTTTTCAAACATGTTTTAAAAAATAGCCTTCTCCCTGTCATTACCTATATTGGACCTCTTTCTAGTGCGATTTTAACAGGCAGTTTTATTGTCGAAAAAATCTTTGGAATCCCAGGACTTGGTGGATGGTTTGTCACGAGTATCACAAACCGTGATTATACCGTCATTATGGGGGTAACAATGTTCTACAGCGCAATTTTAATGCTTTGTGTCTTCTTAGTGGACCTATTATATACCCTTCTCGATCCAAGAATCCAAATCGGAAAAACTAAAGTGATGGATGAATAAACCTATGAACCTATCTGCAAAGTCTATTATTTCCCATTCCCTATCTTTTCTGCATCTTTTCCCTGTCCATTTTGAACCTTTGTCTCTTGGACAATGGGATCAAAATGGACAGAAAAAATCTGCTAGAAAATATTGGAAAATGAAAAACAATTTACTTTACGGATAGGTTCATGAAAGAAAGTGAAATTCTGATCGCTAATGCTCCTCCTTTTGCTGAAGATATCCCATCTCAAGGAATTTCCTATTGGAAGGATGCATGGATTAGGTTGCGCGCCAATCGTCCGGCGGTTATGGGGCTTTTTGTTTTAATCTTTCTGATCATCAGTGCCATTGCCATTCCCTTTGTGAGCGGACATACCTATTACGAAACACATCTTTCTCTAAAGAACAAAGCTCCTTGCAGTCAGTTTTGGTTTGGTACTGATGAATTAGGGCGCGATCTTTTTACTCGCATTTGGTGGGGAGCACGTATTTCCCTTTTTGTGGGGATTACCGCTGCAGTGATTGATATGGCTATCGGGGTCTTCTATGGAGCCTTTGCTGGCCTCGTTGGAGGAAAAATTGAAGAATTTATGATGCGCCTTTCTGATATTCTTTACTCACTTCCTCACCTCTTAATCGTTATTTTATTAATGGTGATTATGAAGCCAGGGGTCACAACGATTATCGTTGCTTTGACAATTACGGGGTGGATCAATATGGCTCGGATTGTTAGAGGACAGATTTTACAAATTAAGCAAAATGATTATGTTGTTGCGGCTTATATGCTTGGTGCTAGCAAGTGGCGCATTCTTTTTCGCCATTTAATTCCTAATTCTATTGGCTCTATTATCACGACGATGACTCTAACCATTCCAGCTGCGATTTTTACTGAAGCATTTTTAAGCTTTTTAGGACTCGGTGTTCAAGCTCCTATCGCAAGTTGGGGAACAATGGCAAGTGACGGTCTTTCTGCTCTTCGCTATTACCCTTGGCGCCTCTTTTTCCCAGCCATTTTTATTAGCGTTACAATGCTTGCTCTAAATTTACTTGGAGATGGAATTCGAGATGCTTTTGACCCAAGGCTTAGAACATGAAAGATTTACTTGAAGTTGAAAACCTCCATACCTCTTTTTCTACCCTTTCAAAAAAGGTTGCAGCGGTACGTGGCGTCAGCTTTCACCTAAAACAAGGAGAAACTTTAGGAATCGTCGGAGAATCAGGATGTGGAAAATCAGTGATGGCCCGGAGTATTACCCGTCTTCTCCCCTCTATTTCCTCTAGAATTGATAAGGGACATATATTTTACCGCGGTGAAGATCTTTTACTAAAAAGTGAGCGGGAATTGCGCAAGATCCGAGGAAAAGAAATTGGGATGATCTTTCAAGATCCCATGACTTCCTTAAATCCAACAATGCGCATTGGAAATCAAATCATTGAAGGCTATGCGCTTCACCATCCTAAAGCAACCAAAGAAGAAATGGAAGGTCATGCCCTTGATCTCTTAAAGAGGGTTGGTGTTTCTGAAGCAGCTTCCCGTCTTAAACAATACCCTCATGAGCTCAGCGGAGGGATGCGCCAACGTGTGATGATTGCTATTGCAATGATTTCCTCTCCCAATATTTTAATCGCTGACGAACCCACAACAGCTCTTGATGTCACAATCCAAGCTCAAATTCTTGGCCTTATTAAAGAAATTCAAGAGAAAGATGGGATGAGCATCATGCTCATAACCCATGATCTAAGCATCGTTTCAGGTTTTTGTGATCGAGTTATTGTCATGTATGCTGGTCAAATTGTTGAAAGCGCTCCTGTTGAAGAACTCTTTGATGCTCCAAAGCATCCCTATACACGCCGCCTTCTTAACTCTATTCCTCGTTTGGATCTCCCTTCCAAGAGAAAGCTCTATTCGATTCATGGCTCCCCTCCAGATCTTTCGATGAACATTAAAGGGTGTGCTTTTGCAAAACGTTGTCCTCATGCAATGAACTTGTGCTTCGATGGCAAGCCACAAAATCATTGTGTTGCTGATGACCACCATGTCTCTTGTTGGCTTTTTGATCCACGCATTAAAAGACAGGAGGAAAAGCGATGAAACCTCCTCTTGTCCAAATTAAAAACCTTAAAAAGTACTTTTCATATAAAGGTCAAACGCTCCGAGCTGTTGATGATGTTTCCTTAGATATTTTTCCTCAAGAAACCTTAGGTCTTGTTGGCGAGTCTGGATGTGGAAAAACAGCTTTAGCCCGCGCTCTTATGCGTCTTTACGAACCGACAAGCGGTAATATTCTTTTTAAAGGTGAAAGCATTCTGAGCTACCGGGGAAAAGCGATCAAATCATTGCGCCACGACATGCAGTATATTTTTCAAGACCCTTACGCTTCTCTAAATCCCCGCATGACTGCAGGAGAAATCATTGCTGAACCTTTAAACATCCATAATGTTTTGAACAAACCTGATCGAGAAAAACGTGTACAGCAGCTCCTCGAATTAGTAGGACTCCGCCCGGAGTATATTGGTCGTTTTCCTCATGAGTTTAGCGGTGGACAAAGGCAAAGAATTGGAATTGCACGTGCTTTAGCCCTTAATCCCCGATTCATTGTTTGTGATGAACCTATCGCTGCTCTTGACGTTTCAATTCAAGCGCAAATCGTTAATCTACTCAGACACCTTCAAGAAGAAATGGGGCTTACATACCTGTTTATTTCTCATGACCTTGCAATGGTTAAGTATTTATCAACGCGTGTTGCA
The DNA here is from genome assembly GCA_024233395.1 of Chlamydiales bacterium. Lineage (GTDB taxonomy): Bacteria > Chlamydiota > Chlamydiia > Chlamydiales > Simkaniaceae > Neptunichlamydia. The sequence goes on along the minus strand of JACKPR010000003.1, from coordinate 388,578 downwards.
GTCATGTATCTTGGGCATCTAATGGAACTCGCTCCTAGTCATGATCTCTATGAAAACCCCCTTCACCCCTATACTCAAGGTCTTCTTTCAGCGATTCCTATTCCAGATCCTCATATCGAAAAAAAGCGGACACGTATTTTGCTCACGGGAGAAGTCCCTAGCCCGATCAACCCCCCTAAAGGATGTGTTTTTTGCACCCGTTGTTCAAAGGCAAAGAAAATTTGTTTTGAAGAAAGACCCACTCTTCGAGAAATTTCCCCAGGGCACCAAGTTGCCTGCCACCTGATTAATCCTTAGACTCCCGCCATTTAATCCGACACCCATAACTAGGATGTTGTTCAGTCGTCATCTTCTTATTAGCAAGAAGACAATCCAAAGCTTCCTTAAGGTTTTTTCCTGTGACTTGATGATCATTTTCAGGGCGGGAATCATCAAACTGCCCTCGATAAACACATTTCAAGTCCTTATCAAAGACAAAGAAATCTGGAGTACAAACAGCACCAAAACCTCTAGCTGCAACTTGTGTAGGATCATCAAGATAAGGGAACGGAAAGTCAAACTTTTTAGCAAATTTTTTCATTTCCTCAGGAGTATCATCGGGATACATTTCTGGATCGTTAGAGTTTATGGCAACAAAAGAGATCCCTTTCGGAAGGTATTCTTTTGCTAATTCAATCAAATTCTTAAGAATATGTTCGACATATGGACACCGATTACGGATAAACATCACAACAGTTCCAATATCTGATTGAATCTCCTTTAAAGTCTTAAACTTACCTGTAATAACGTCCATAAGTTTAAAATCATAAGCATCGCTTCCTAACGGAATCATATTTGACGATATAGCAACCATAATTGTCTCTTTTATAAATTCATAAAAGGATCATTTTTGCAATACAATTAGGAAAATTGTCAAGTCTATTTCTTAAATGAAGAAACCTATCTCGAATTAAGGAATCAAAAGTTTGAAAAAAAACATCACATTATTTTAAATTATTCCCTTTTACCAAGCTTGGAAAGCCAAGAAACTCAATGGCACATTATGAAAAAGTTACTTCTAACAATCACTTTCCTTATCGTTATCATCACTGGAGCTAGCATTTTGCATAAAACAAAGTCTGAACCGCCTGAGAATAAGAATATTCTTAAAGCTCCACTCTATTTTGATATTTCTACCCTTCATTATTGTGCGAGCAATAAAGGGAGCTATGTCAATTCATCACAAGTCATCCCCTATGTATTCGAAGGCTTAATGCGAAGAGGAGAAGGAGATATTCCAACCCCCGCAATCGCACATAAAGTTGACATTTCTGAAGATGGAAAAACCTATACCTTTTACCTCAAGGATACAGTATGGAGTGATGGCACCCCAGTTACAGCTTATGATTTTGAATATGCTTGGAAAATGTTAATCAATCCCCAATCTAAATCGATCACAGCACTTCCCGAACTCTTTTATCCAATAAAAAATGCTGAAAATTTTCTTCGAGGGAAGTGTAGTAGTAAAGAGGTTGGAATAACCATTCTAGATGAAAAAACCCTTGTAGTCGAGTTAGAGTACCCTGCGCAATACTTTCTCGAAATTGTCTGTAGCCCCTTTCTTTATCCCGCTCCAAAACATATCGTAGAAACAGACCCTAAATGGTGCATGAAACCTGGGTTTGTATGTAATGGCCCTTTCATGTTGTCAAAATGGGCTATTAATTCTGAAATCCAACTTATTAAGAATCCCCATTATTGGGACCAAAAGCATGTCTATTTAGATGGAATCAATTTATTAGTCTGTCAGCATCATCAAACAGCGCTTGAACTATTTGAAAATGGAACATTGGACTGGGTTGGGGATCCGTTCATGAGAATAGCACACGACTGCTCCTATCGAACACTTACAGAAACAGCACCAGATGGTATGGTCTACTTCTTTGTTTTTAACAACGATAAATACCCCTTCAATAATAATAAACTTCGAAAAGCTCTTTCGTATGCCATTGACCGCGATGCAATTGTTGAAAATGTTTTTAGTAATACAGCACAGCCAGCTCTATCTGCGCTCCCCTTTCCTCTTAGATTAAAAAATACCCCCTACTTTGAAGATAACAACCTAAATTTAGCAAAAGAGCTTCTTCAGAATGCTCTCGAAGAAGTAGGCGAAACCATGGAATCCTTACCAGAAATAGAACTCCTTTATATGCCTGAAGTAGAATGGGCCAAGAAAATTTGCTTAGCAATTCAAGATCAATGGAGACAGAATTTAGGCTTTAAGGTCTCTCTAAGAGGTGTTTTTGGATGGAATGAGTATATTGATACGATTCAACAAGGGGAATATATGATTGCAATTACTGGAGCAATTCCCCCAATTTCAGACCCCTCATTTGTTTTACAAATTTTTAAAAACAAGAAAGATCTGTGCAATCGATGTAATTGGGAAAATGAAAAATTCAAAGACCTTCTCCATCAATCCAATCATGTCTTAGGTAAGGCAGAACGATCAAAGTTGCTGATTGAAGCAGAGGAAGTCTTGATGGACGAGATGCCAATTCTTCCGATTTGTTCCATGAATAAGAGCTATGCAAAAAATCCAAAGCTTAAGGGAGAACAACTCTCTCAACTCCAATTTGTAGATTTTAAATCAGCCTATTTTGAAAAAGATTAAATCCCTGTACAACTAATCCAAATGGGACACTTTGAGTTTTTTATAACCCTTTCAACAACAGGTCCATACCCCTTAGAAGTTCCACTACTTGGGATCAGGGCTCCCATGACTAAAAGATCATAGTTATCTTTTTCAATCAGTTCATGGATCGCTGCGTCAACAGTACGCGCTTGAACAATTTTAAGATTAATCCTTACGTTAAACTCACGCCCGATCGCTTCGGCACGCTTTAAAATTGATTCAGCCACTATTGTACGATGCTGAAGAGGCGTCTCTAGAGGAAGTGAAAAAGGAACCTCAACGACATGAACTGCTGTAACATCTGCTCCATGAAGCTTTGCGATTTCGCAAGCCATTTGAACCGTTTGGGTTTCTTTTCCCCCTCGGGTAGGGACAAGGATATGCTTATATTTCTTTGCTTCAAACTCAGGAACTTTGATCTTATGAATTTCAACTTTTCCGGCTGGAGCAATCGATTCACGACGGCGATAGTAGAAATACATCCCCAATCCAAGAATTAACCAAGTAAAGCCCAAATAACGTCCATCAGGTTTCGTCCATACCACCAGACACCAAGTCGCTGCTGTTGCAAGCCCTCCAATGATTCCCGTGATAGGAATGAAATATTTTCCAATTTTAATGTTAAAAGGAACCCTAAAGGGACGCTTCATATCGGGACGACGAATCCGTAGAAAAATGAGGGATAAATGAGTCATGAAAAAGGCAAGCATAGCCCCAAAATTATAGAGATCTGCAAGAAAAGCAAGCTTTCCTCTTGAAGCAATGACAATAATCATTGCGAGAACAGCAAAAATCCCTAAAGATACAAAAGGAGTTTTATGCTTTTTATGAAGACGATAAACAGTCCGAGGAAGTTGGTAGTTCTCACCCATATTAAACGAAAGACGTGAAGCTCCCATAAGACCCGCATTCGCTGCAACAAAAAGGATAATTGCTGCTAATAGTCCGACCCATCCCCCTAAAACGCGACTTCCATAAGGAAGCTTCGAAACAATCCCTGCAATCGGATCTTCTAAAAACTGTGTACTTAACGCTTGAGGCGTCACAGCAGAAAGTGCCACAATTGCAATCCCGATGTAGACAAAAAGGAGCATTCCCATTGCTAGCATCATGGCTTTAGGGACTGTTTTTGCAGGGTGTTTAGCTTCTCCACCCAGCTGAGCCATTGACTCAATCCCCGTATAGGCAACCATCGCCATCGCTGTTCCTTTCCAAAAATCAGGCCAGGATGGCGACCAGCTAGACCCTTTAATCCCCACCTTTAAGTGTTCCCATAGATCAGGAAAATGAATGAACCAAAGAGCCCCAACAATAATAATTAAAACTTGTGTCGAAAGTGTCAAGGTCGTCAAAAACCAACTCATTCGCGCTGAATTTTTCGTCCCAAAAAAATTGATCACAAAAAGAATAGCGATCACACAAATAGTAAAACCAATTTTAAACGAAGGGACCTTGAGAGCTCCAAAGAAAAAAGCCAAGTAGGGAGAAATTGAATAAGATGAAATTGCAATCGTCACAATAAAGTCGAGAAGAAGCCCCCATCCCGCAATAAATGAGATTAAGTCATTAAATGCATGACGAGCAAACGTTGCCGATCCCCCGCCATCTCGAAGCATCGCCGAAAGTTCCGCATAAGAAAGGGCCGTGCAGGCAAAAACAAGACCAGCAATCGCTAAGCTAATGGGAGCTGCGCCTAAAGCATAAAGAGTTGTAATCCCCAAAGCATAGTAAATTGAAGACCCCAGGTCACCGTACCCAACAGCAAAAAGATCTCCCACTCCCAAAATACGCCGCATCGATCCCTTATCAATGTGAGTAATCGTCGACTGTTTTTGAGCTTTTTCTTTCATGAACCTATCCTAAATTTATTATTTGATTGGGCCATACTTTTGATATATCTCTTCTTCTACTATTTAATTCAATCTTTTGCTATGATATTCATGATTCAATTTGCATGAGGAGTCAACAATGGAAACTATCCCTCCAGTTCAGCGCACTGAGGCTTTTAGACAGGTACAACCTGTTTTAGATAGAACATTTGGTAGAGCTTATCCACCCCGCCCTGACACGATAGCAAGTATGGCAAAAACAGGCGCTAAACGTTTTCTTATCGTAACCGTTGTCCTTGGACTTCTCTATGCTCTCTATCTGTTCATTGCTAGTCGCTTTTCTTCTAGATCAACGCCTCCATCAAGCCCTCCTCATGCAAGAGATGAAAGAAAAGATCCAGTTGTACAAAGTCGCCTTGATGAAATTACACCTATTAAAACAACCTTTAGAGAAGGTGCTGACGTGAGTGAATCAACAGTTTATATACCAAGCGAACACCCCCCTGTCATTTACGATCCTTTACAAGCTAAAGAAAATGCAACAATCTTAGAATCCTATAAAAGAGTTGCAATGGTATCCAATCAATCCACGAGATTTGAAATTCTTTCGCAACTTCTGAAAAATCTAATGGATAATATGGGAAGTTCTCCTGAATTTAAGGAGCTCATCCAAATACGCAAAGACGAACAAGCCGTTTCCCAGCTGATTGATTTTATCCATACTACTTATGGTGAGTTTATAAGTTCCTATCCGGAAATGCCACCATTAGGAAAAGATAAAGAGCAAGTTAAAGCAAAAATTGTTGAAATTATGAAGAAGTAGTTGCTAAGACCTCTTTCGGAAGCTCAAAAAAGACATTTTCTTCTGTGTATTCCACTTCTTCAGTTTCGGTCACACCAAGACTGCGGAGATGTTCAATACACTTTTGGACAACAGATTCGGGGGTTGAAGCGCCAGCTGTTAGGCCGATCGCTTTTACCCCTTCTAGCCAGGAAGGATCGATTTCATCGGGGCTATTGATCAAATGCCCCGGAACACCTCTCTTACGCGCCACTTCACAAAGGCGATTAGAGTTAGAGCTCGTAGGATCGCCGACAACAAGAACTACATCCACTGAATGGGTAATTTCTCGTAGAGCGAGTTGCCGATTTGTTGTTGCATAACAGATCGATGAGCTAGGCAATGTTTCAATGAGAGGATACTTCTCCTTAATCGCATCGGTAATTTCTTTCACATCGTCGAGGCTAAGAGTTGTTTGAGTCGTATAGAAAAGACGTTGCTCTTGAGGAAATGTGAGTTTTTCAACATCCTCAACAGATTCGATAATGGTTGTATCTTCTGGAGCTTCCCCTGCTGTTCCAATCACTTCAACATGCTTTTTATGTCCAATGAGTAGAATATGATATCCCTTCTTTGCATAACGCTTAGCTGCTGAATGCACCCGTATCACTAGTCCACAAGAAGCATCGATTTCAATGAGCTTGCGTCTTTTTGCATGATCGCGAACAGCCGGTGGAATTCCATGAGCAGAGTAAATAATGCGAGAACCTTCAGGGACTTCATCGAGATCTTCGATAAAAATTGCCCCTTTCTTTTCGAGGTCTTCTACAACATGACGGTTATGGACGATTTGATGCTTCACATAGATGGGAGCACCCCATGCTTGCAGCGCCCGCTCAACGGTTTCTATAGCACGGACAACGCCTGCACAAAAGCCTCTAGGTTTTGAAAGTAATAATTTCATGAGCGAGATGATAATGGAGTTAAGAGGAATGATCAATAAAAAAGTGGGTTAAAATACCTTTGCAAGCATCCTCTACGCGCTCCCAAACATGTTTAAAGCTTTTTTGCCCTCCAAAATAGGGGTCGGGTATCTCTTCATCTTTGTACTTTTCGGAAAAATGGGAAGCGATAAAAATTTTACTTTGATGTTCCTTTGTGTGAGCCATTGCTTTGACTGCAGCACGAACATCTACTGTCACACAAAAAATAGCATCAAATTGATCAAAAAAGCTCGCCTCAAAAAGTTTAGCACGATCATGAAGAGTAATTCCGTAAGATTCTCCGGCGACTTGCATTTTTCTATCAGGAGGATTCCCTAGAAATGTAGCGTGAAGACCACAACTTTCTATGTAGGCATGAATCCCCTTTTCCTTTAACAGATGCTCCATCATCCCCTTGAGGGCGGGAGAACGACAGATATTCCCCGAACAGACAAAAAGTAGGCTAGGTATCTTCTTCTTTGACATCAGCTGCACACCGGAAACCATATGTCCGATTCACGACACCTGGATTATTGCGATGGCGATGGGAACAACGAAGATCGTCTTTTAAGCTTTTCCAACATCCTCCCCGCAATACACGATAGACCCCCTGTAAAGGTCCTTTAGGATTATCAGGACGTTGCATCGCTACTTCATAGTAGTTGTAATCATACCAATCTTGACACCATTCATAAACATTCCCTGCCATATCATAGAGGCCGAGCTTGTTTGGTGGATAGCTTTTAACAGCCGTAGTATCTGAACTAAAAAAGTTTGCTTGAGAGCGTTCTATTGTATTTCCAGTTGTATAGGGAAGTTCTTCACAGCAGGCTGCAGCAATTTCCCATTCGGCTTCAGTAGGGAGACGTTTTCCCACCCACTTGGCATAAGCAATCGCTCCATACCAGGTCACACCAATCACAGGGTGTTTTGAATAGCCAGATTCTATGCTGAGCTTTCCTCCATGACGACGGATGCGCGATTCTTTTAATAGGATAATATCATTGTTATTCGAATCTTTCTCTCCACCCATAACTTCTAAGAAACGAACAAATTGCTCATTCGTAACAGGATGAATATCAAGAGCAAAACTATCAAGCTTAACCTTATGACGGGGCCTTTCATCACGACCACCCTCATCACTTCCTCGGAAATATTCTCCTTCTTCGATCAATTCCATTTCCGTTTGAATAGGGGCAATATTTTTGATTTCTTCTTCTTTAGGGACATATCTAGCAACAGTACTATCCACTTGAAAAGCTGCGGCAGGATCAGGGTCATACTCTGGCCTTTTAATTTCTTGAGGTTTGAGGTCCGGCTTTGCATCCCCTTTCACCATTCGAGACACCTCATGGAGCATTTTCGATTGAGCAGGAGTGATCTCTTTTTCTAAAGTTTCCGTAGCAATCGCAACTCCGCCTGTATCTTCAACTTCCTCTTTACCCAGATCTACCCCTTCGTCCCAATCAAGGATTTCATCTTCGTCTTCACGTATTTTTGGAGAAGCTTTAACCTGTGGGCTTGCTAATGAATCTAAAAGACGTAAAAGAGAATCAGGGCGTTTTGTCGGATCAGGCTTTAGACATTCATTAATTAAATGATCCCAATTTAACCTAAAGTCAGGGTTAACAACGCAGGGACGAGGAAAATTCCCTTCGGGAAATGAATACATAAGTAAAAAATAGGTAAGAACTCCAAAAGCGTACATATCTGCTTTAGGTCCCACCGGTCTTTCGCGATAAATTCTTTGTTCTGGCGCTAAAAAGTGATAGGTTTGCAGGAATGAAGCATGCAGTTTTGAAAGTTTATTCGATTCAAAAGTTCCAGAAAGGTACTTTTCTTCCCCAGGTTTTGTAAATGTAGATTGTGAAAGATCTAATGAAAGAACATCCGCAAGAACTTTATACATCCTTGTCAAGATTGCTCCCTCCCCAACAATATGAGAGAGGCCAAAATCAGAAAGATAGACATGAAGCCCTCTCTCTCCTTTTCCGATCATGATATTGTTCAACTTCAAACCACGATGGACTAATGTTTCGCCCCCAAAATTACACTGGTGGGCATAAGTTAAGGCTGAAGCAACTTGCGTTAATAACTCAAAAATTTCATTCTCATTGAGGCTTTGTTTATTGACTCCGAGATATTGGGTTAAATTTGTTGTTTCCCCAAAACAATCGACAATGCAATCAGTGACTAAAAAGTAGTATCCTTCTGCAAAGGAAACATTATGGATTTTAACGATATGAGGATGGTCGAGTTTTGCTAAAATTCCAACATCCTTTTCAAAACGTTGAATAAAATTTCGGTCCGTTGCAAGCTCTTCTGGTAGAACCTTAAGAATGTATTGCTGTTTCACAAAACGATGCTCAGCAAGGTAAACATTTCCTAATGTTCCTTGTCCAATTTGTTTAATAATCGAGTAATCGCCAAGAGTTTTTTTATCCATGGATGCATCCTATTGTTTTGATCGATATTCTCAATTTTTGTGATTATTGTCTAGTTAGCCCTGTTTCGGTACACTGGACCTTGTAAAAAACTATGATTGGTGTTATGATTTAGCGACTGTTTTAATCGGGGTGCCTGATGGCTGAGAAGTAGAAAGTCTACTAACCCGCAAAACCTGATCTAGGTAATTCTAGCGGAGGAATTTAAGATGATTTTATTTACAATAAGTTGCATAGCATCCATAACATCCATATTTTCACTCATTCCACAAATCATAAAGATCTATAGGACGCGCTCTTCAAATGATCTTTCTTTATCAATGATCATTAACTTTCTGATCTGCTCACTCAGTTGGGTCATTTATGGTTTTCTAACACAAACGATGACCATTTTAGTGACCAATCTAATTATGACTGTCTTAACGATTATCCTCATGATCTTTAAAATTCGATACTCTGCTAAAGAAAATCTATCCTATGATTGAAACCCTCCTTTCTTCGTATCGAAGTGTTATCTTATTAAATGGGAATAAGCCTAGTCATCAAATGCTAAAAAAAATACGGAAAAATATTCCCATTATCGCAGCAGATGGGGCAGCCGCATACTGCTCAGCTGATTATATTGTGGGGGATATGGATTCAACCACTGAAGTTCACTATGAGAACGCTGAAGTGATTCCTATTTTTGACCAAAATACGACAGACTTTGAAAAAGCGATGAACTTTGCTAAAGAAAAAGATCTTTTGCCCAGCTTGGTGATGGGAATCAGTGGGGGTGAAATCGATCATTCCCTAGGTAATATTCAAGCCCTCCTCAAGCATGCAGAAGGCTCTTCACTTTTCTTCCTAGATAAACATGAGAAAGGACTCAAGATCGGCATTCCTCTTTCTAGAGGAAAATATCCGATTAAAATGAAGGTCGGTGCAACAGTATCGATCTTCCCTTATTGCACCTGCTCACTCACGACAAACGGTCTTTTTTGGGAGCTTAATAATCAATTAATCACCCCTGATGGGCTTCTTACCATTCGAAACCGTTCTACAAAAGAGCTTGTGAAATTTAACCTTATTGAAGGAAAAGCTCTCATAATTATTGACCTATGAGTCTTCTACCCTTCAAGTTCTTTCCATCTTACTGGAGCAAATGAATGCTCATACTCCTCTCGACTAAACGAAAAACTCCCTAGGAATTTTCTAACCCATGAAGCTCCTGTTTCTGTTGTTGAAAGGTCGATAACTTCGATTGGGCTCTTCGTATTTCCTCTTGGTTTCACCATTTGATCAGGAGGAGGAAGAGAAATGGTTAAACAGACCTTTCCACTTTTATCAGCAGTCATGCGATCAATTTTCACCGCAAAATCTAATCCTTTCTTTCCTTTTCCATGCCAATCAGTAAACCCTCCTTGATAAAGAAGGTTGCTAACTGTCCAAGAAGTTGCGCTTCCAAGACCTACGATTCCAAGAAGAGAAGAAAAGTTTTCAATATGGAGCCCCATTTGAATGTTTCCTTCTTCAAATTCAATTCCACCCTCTTCAGGAAACTGAGCAACAAGGGTCGGACCGATAACAAGTCGATGATATTGCATATCTTCCCATCCACCTGAAGGAATCGCATCAATCATCCCCTCTACTTTCTGACCAAAATCGATCTTCAGTTTGGGATTTGAACCTTCTGAAAGAATAGTAACAGATTGGATCTTCTCAAATGGGAAAATGTTCTCAGGATTTCTCCCTAGAGCCTTTCTAAATTGGTTCTGCATAAAGGCTGGGAGCGCTGTTCCAGAAAGGCAAAGGTTATCATCTCTTGTTCTTTCAGCAATAAGAACAGTATCATCTTGAAAGGTAATCTCGAACCTTAGATCCCCTAAATTTTTAATTTCCCGAACACCTTCTTTTTTAAAATTTTCAGAAAAAAATGGGGAATTGATCAATCCAACTAAAACTCTCCAACTAATCGGTGTATAGGACACTGGAGCCTCTTCCTCTTGAATACGATCTAATTCTCTATCTTTAGCGACAAGTGCAGGTGAAGAAGATTCTCCGCCTACTGGTTCGTAAGTAAAGTCATAAGTAAACTCTTCTTCAACTTCTCTCTCTTCGTCGATCAATTGAAAAGAAGTTTCTGAATGCATGTCTATTTCAGAAACTGGCTCATAGGTAAAGCCCTCATGAGGACCACTCAGTGGTCGATTTTGAAGATAGTGAATACTCAAACCATCATAATGAGTCACTAAGCGATCTTCAAATAATTGCACTTGTTCACAATCTTCGCTTGCATCTAAATAACGATTCATCTCTTTAAGAGAAGAGACGGATGTTGAAGGAAATACTTCTGAAAAAACCTGCAAAACTTTCTCTGTTTCTGACTCGCGCATTTCTTGAGGCTCAAGGACTGTCAACCGTCCTCGATAGCAATCAATAAGATCCTCTCCAACCATCCACTTTGAAATGGAGTAAAAAAAAGATTTTACCATTTGAACAACCCACAAATCACCCTCGTTCCATTGACTTTCTCCGATAAGAGAAGGGTCAATAGCGCGAAGAGCATCCTTTGTTGATTCAACGGTTTCGCCTTTAATCTGTTCACTATAAACGCAATAAAGCCCCCAATACTCTTGAAATGCACCCCAAATTTTTTGCTGATCCTCAAAGGGGATCTCAGCTCCATTGTGCTCTTCAAGTTGATGCATAAAGATGAAGATATCCCGGTCAGACGGGGTTGGAATGGCTTGATGCCCTAATAGACCATTAACTAATTCTTTAATTTCTAAGCGTTTACGCTCTAATTCCTTGATAATCAGGTTTTCACCTGATTCCTGAGTCGTTGGTACACGTGTACCAAGCACTAAATTAGCAAACATATACCCTCCTCATATGTAATTCATAATATTATAACATAAAAATTAGTATTTACTAATTATTAAAATATTTACTATGTTCAAAGTTAAAGTTTTAAAAAAATATTTATAGATTAGAAAAACTGGCTGTAAAGTTTTTTATTGAGTTTATCCATTTTCCTAAAAGTGTTAGTATTGACCTTCCTTACTCAAATTTGGAGGGAAAATGACCGTAACTAATAATGCAAAACGTCAACTCCAAAACAGGGCCGTTTTTGGAATCTTACTTATGATTGTCGGCCTAGCGCTTTATCCATTGTCGGATGCCTTTGTCAAACATCTTATGGGAACTTATTCCGTTCCTCAAACATCATTTCTTCGAGCTGCAACAAGACTTCCCCCTCTTTTGATCATGATGTTTTTCCAAGGAGGAGTGAAACAAGTTTTAGGAACACAGCATCCAAAAAAACATCTCGTTCGTCTCTTTGTGAATGTGATTTACACGTTATCGTTTATGTACGCTTTTTCTTTGGCTTCCCTTACAACCACCTACACGATCAGCTATACCTCTTCTCTTTTCATGATCATTTTAAGTGCCCTGATGCTTAAAGAATCGGTGACGTGGGATCGATGGGCTGCAGTGGGAATCGGTTTAGTGGGTGTAATGATCGCCATGCGTCCTTGGGCAGGAACCTTTGAAATCGCAGCTCTTATTGTTTTATTCGGAACATTTTTAGGAGCGCTCAATAAAATCTTAATGAGAAAACTCGCTGCCACAGAACATAGTTTGGCGATTGCGATTTACCCCAACCTCGTGATGATGCTTGCGATGATCCCCTTCCTCTTTACTTCTTTTGTTCCATGGGCTGGATGGGGGCCTTGGAAAGCCATGCCGTTGGAACACTGGGGTCTTTTTGCGATCGTTGGTGTCATCACTGCTGCTGGACAGTATGCGATTGCACAAGCCCTTCGATTCGCTCAAGGCTCAGCCCTAGCCCCAATCGACTATTCAACCTACTTCTGGGTCGTTGCCTTCGATGCCTTTTGGTGGCACAAATCTCCAGACCTTTACATGATCATCGGTGCTGCCGTGATTGTGGGAAGTAATTTGTATATTTTATATCGTTCTTCTAAAGAGAAAAAAGGTGCTCGAGTTGCACAAGCAACATAATAGCTAAAACTCAGCCAAAATAATCCAAAAACTCGGCGAAAAATTTTAGTGGGATAGGTTCATAATTCTAAAGGCTATGAATTAGACTTTCGATTTGATCCCAATCGGTGATGGGGAGTTGACATTTCCCTTGTTTGCAGGGGTAAACCGTTGTTTTCCCTTCAACAGATGGATAGTCTTCCGAATTTTTCTTCCAAGCAATCGATAAATGGGGGTGAAAGTTTGAAAAGATAAGCTTTTTAATCCCTTCTTCAAGATCATTATTTTCATTTAAAACAATCATGAGAGTCGTTGCACCCTTATCCAGGTACCGTTGAATCGCAATCAAATGGTAGGAAGCTCCTTGGGGATAAGCTTCGATAAAGCTTTTGGCAACTTTTAAGATATCTTCAGCTTGAATCCAATAATCTCGGTTGTGGGTGATCTGATATAGACGCAAAAGATTTTCTGCATGAAGCGCATTTCCAGAAGGTTGTGCGCTGTCATAAAGTTCACAACGTCGCATTAAAATGGAGTGGTTAGGCCCTGTTAAATAAAAGGCTCCTTCATCGGCTTTATATTCACTTTCAAGATGAGACGTCATTTCTAATGCCCAGTTCAAGTAGTCTTCACCCCGCCCAGCCTCATAAAGAGTAATCAGAGCTCGAATCAAAGAGGCATAATCGTCTAAAGACCCTTCATAATCTGCAGCGCCTTCCCTATAGCGCCTCAAGAGCTTTCCCTTTTTCCAAAGATTTGCACGGATAAATTTTGCAGCATTTTCTCCTGCCTCGACATAGGTGGCATTATCAAAGGCCATCCCTGCTTGGACAAATGTCTCGATCATTAAGGCATTCCATGAAACTAAAACCTTGTCATCTTTGAAAGGTCGCTTTCTTTTTTGTCTCTCTTCAAAAAGGCGTGTAAGGGCATTTTTCAACATCCCTTCAGTCTCAATAGAATTTAAGTTCCGATATTCACAAAACTCTTCGATAGGGACTGTGCGATGCAAAATGTTTTTCCCTTGAAAATTCCCAATATCTGTCACATCAAAATAATTGCAAAAAAGATCAAATTGATCCGGAGGAAGAATTTCTCTAATCTCATCTTTTGTCCATAGATAAAAGGCTCCTTCTACCCCATCGATTTCAGCATCTTCAGCAGAATAAAACCCACCCTCAGGGTGTTTCATATCGCGAAGGACATACTCCAAGACTTCCTGGCAAATCGTTTTGAGCCCCTCTTTCTTTGTAAATTTCCACGCGTTGAGATAAGCGCCTGCTAAAATCGCATTATCGTAGAGCATCTTCTCAAAATGAGGAACAAGCCACTTTTCATCGACACTATAACGAGAAAACCCTCCCCCGACATGATCATAGATCCCTCCAAGATACATCCTCTCAAGAGTTTTTTCGACAAAAAATAAGGGACGAGAATCCTCATGAGTTTTTGAGTAATTGAGAAAGAACTGTGTCTGGTAGCCTAAGGGAAATTTTGGAGCCCCTTTCATTCCACCGTAAACAGGATCAGCTGTTTCAAAAAGGAAGTCCAGAGCTTCATCAATCAGCCCATTTGTAGGAATCTCATCTCCTCGGGTTGTTACAGACTTTTCAAAGAGATCAACAAGCTTATTCGCCTGATCAAAGAGAAGTTCTTTTTCCTCACTCTCCCAAAGTTGTTGGATATGATTGATCAATTCATTGAGTCCCATCATTCCTTGGCGAGGCTCTGGGGGTAAATAGGTCACCGCATAAAAAGGTTTTAGATCAGGGGTTAAAATCACATTTAGAGGCCACCCCGTTCCCGAAGCCATTAAAGCCTGAGCAAATTCCATGTATAGACTATCAATTTCAGGAAGCTCCTCTCGATCAACTTTAATACAAATAAACACATCGTTAAGCCTTTGAGCGATAACTGGGCTATCGAAAGATTCCCGAGCCATGACATGGCACCAGTGGCATGTTGCATACCCTATAGAAAGAAAAATGGGTTTCTCTTGATTTTTTGCACTTTCAAAGGCCTCCTCACCCCATGGATACCAATCTACGGGATTATGTGCATGTTGCAAAAGGTAAGGAGATTTTTCATTGATTAACCGATTTTCGGGCATGAAACTATCCTGAATTAAAGTGCTAGATCACACCTAAATATTTCGCAAAATAGTAAGCAATGACAATAACACCGACTGATACTATTGCCCAAACAAGGTTAGGGAGCCATTTCACTCCTCCACCCATACTTCCCCTTTTTTCAAGGGTTCCAATGCCATAAGCAAAGTCATAGGTTCTCTTTCCCAACTTCATTGATTCTGGGTGCTGAGAAATGAGTTTCTCACCATCCATTCCTAAAAAGCTTGCATACTGTCGCATAAAACCTAACATGTAGACAGGTGACAAGAACGCATCATCTTTTCCCTCTTCGATCGATTCCAAATGAGATATTCTGATAGAGGTTGCATTCTCCACCTCTTTTAAGGAAAGATTAAGCTCTTTACGTTTAGTTTTAAAAAGCTCACCCAATTTTTTTACATCTTCACTCATATACGTACTTTATGTTTCACAAAAACTAAAGCTAACCGATTAGTGATTTTAATTAAAGCATTTGCTAATGTTATAGCATGAACCTATCCCACTATTATAACCCCAACCCTTTGAAGCCTTTTTTCCCAGAATCTGAGGTCTCTTCTTGCCCTACTTTATTAAGTATGGTGCTCAAAGAGGCCTCAGATTCTGAAAAAAAATGCGTCCAAATTCTGGAATTTCTAATTGTGGGATAGGTTCATGAGTAAACCATCTAATTTTATTACTGAAATCAATACAGCTCTTGCTCCTAAACTCAAAAAAGACTTAGAAGATCAGGGGTTTGAACTCTCGCAACCGACCTATACCATTTTTCAAGCAAAAAAAAAGGGCGTTTCCTGCACCCTTTACCAATCGGGAAAGTTGATGGTTCAGGGAAAAGAAAAAGACGACTTTATTAGTTATTATCTCGAACCTGAAATCCTTGGGAATGTCTCATATACTTACCCCGAAACTGCAGTTGATATGAACCCTCATATCGGGGTTGATGAAGCTGGAAAAGGAGATGTCTTTGGTCCCCTTTGTGTAGCAGCCTTATATGCAGACGAAAAGATGATTTCAGATCTTATTAAAATGGGAATTCGTGATAGTAAACGTCTTAATGATAGCACAATCATTAAACTTGCCGATAAGATTAAAAAAGAATGTCCTCATTCAATCATTCAAATCTTTCCGAAAAGATATAATGAGCTCTATGACCAGTTTAAAAACCTCAACCATCTCTTAGCCTGGGGTCATGCAACAGCAATTGAAGAACTCCTTAAAAAGACCGATTGTAGAACAGTTATTATTGATCAATTTGCCAATGAACATGTCGTTGAAAATGCCCTGAAGCGAAAATCCCTTGAGGTGGAGCTCTTCCAACGTCACCGTGGAGAAGAGGATATTGTCGTTGCAGGAGCCTCTATACTGGCTCGAGCCGCCTTTGTCCAAGGGATCGAAAAGCTAGGTTCTCAGTTTAATCTAACCCTTCCTAAGGGGGCCTCTTCGCTGGTCATTAAAGCAGGACAACAATTTGTCCAAAAGCACGGTGAAGCCCCTCTGAATGAAGTTGCAAAGCTTCACTTCAAGACTATTAAAGATTTTACTTAACATACAAACATTTCTTTAATTTATGCTAGTTTTAAATCCTCTGAGGCAATTCTAATGCAATTAATGATATAAATAAATATTTATTATTATATTAATAATATATTAAATTTATCTTTATTATTGTTATAATACAAAACCCTTGGTATCATATTTAATGTGAAAGGTAAAACTTAGGGGACCTAAATGGAAAAAGCACAATCAACTGTCTATGCTAATATTAGTCATTACTATCAAGCTGCTCTCAGATTACCAGGAGATGCAAGTACTTATTTGAGCCGAAAAGTCGAAGTCCTACAGGACTACGGCAGTTCTGTTAGCGAATATGCTGCTCAAAAGATGGATCACATCCGTCAATTCCCTGCTCGTGCAAGAGCCTTTTATAATGTGATCGATCAAACAGCATATGGCTCATACCGTGGGTTTATGCTGGGTGGACTCATCGGCTTCTTTACCGGTGGAGTTATAGGTGCCTATGCAGGTGCTCAAACCGGTGCTCAAATTGGCGCTTGGATTGGCCTGTTCAATGGAATCAATGAACTTGCCGATCAAATCCACGCTGAACATGTTGAAGCTGAAGCTGCACAAAAATTCTAAACGGAGTATAGTGAAAGGGTATGATATATACCCTTTCACTCACTTCTTTCGTCCTTATCGAGTCAACCACGATCATATTTGATCGCGGTTTTCATATTTTAACCGGTGAAACAGGCGCCGGTAAAACACTTCTCATTCAAGCCATCCACCTCCTTTCCGGACAAAAAGTTTCTCCTGAACTCATCCGTGCAGGTGATGAAAAAGCTACAATTGAAGCCACTTTTCATATTGAAAACCTTCCCGAAGTCCATCGAATTCTTGAAGAAAGTGGGATTCAGTTTGATCAAAATGAACTTCTCATCATTCGTCGTGAAATTTCAAGAACTTCAAAAAATCGCATCTTTATCAATGCACAGATGGCCCCCCTTTCTCTTCTAGGACAGCTCGGTCCCCATCTTTTAGAGCTCGTCAGCCAAAATAGCTCTCAATCGATTCGTCAAAGCGAAATACAGAGAAAACTCCTCGATCACTATGGAAATCTTAAGGAGGACGTAACAGCTACTGAAAAAGCCTACTGCGAAAAAGAAGCCATTCATCAGCAGTTATTAGACCTTAAAAGCATGACAGGGGGCAATCGATTAGAGTCTTTAAAATGGGAACTAGAAGAATGGGAAACCTTAAATTATCAAGAAGGAGAAGAAGAAACTCTTTTCGAAGAGTATAAAACCCTTGCAAACTCAAAGGAAACCATTGAAAAGTTAAGTTATATTCAAAGAGGAATCGATCATCCTTCCCTTATTCCTACTTTAGCTCAATTCCAAAAGCTTTCCAACGATCCTTCCCTTACTGAACATTTAGAAAGTGCCATTGTTCATCTGCAAGAAGCATCTTTCCTCGTTTCGAAGAAACTTGAAGAAGCTGAAGACTCCCCTCACCGATTTGAAGAGCTTGACGAGCGCCTATCCACTTTAAATCGGCTAAAGAAGAAGTACCATCTAGAATCCTCTGAAATCCCCGGGCATTTAGTAAAACTTAATGAAGAGATCGATAACCTTGAGAATCTCGACCAAAAACTCGAAACCTTAGAAAAAAAGCTAAGACTTAAGGAAGAAGAGTGTCAAGCTCTTGCTCAGAACCTTTCTGAAAAGCGAAAAATTGCTGCAAAAACACTCGAAAAAAAACTCGCTGAGGAGCTCCATTCTTTGAATTTCCCTTATGCAGAAACCCCAATCCTCTTTAAAGAGAAAGCTCTTGGGCCAACTGGAGTTGATGAAGTCTCCTTCCATCTTTCTGCAAATAAAGGTGAGCACGCTTCTTCGCTAGCCCAAAGGAGTAGCGGCGGTGAAGTCGCGCGCTATCTCCTTGCCCTAAAAGTCATTCTCGCTGAAAAGGAAGGTCTTCCTACACTGATCTTTGATGAAATAGACGCAAATATTGGAGGAGAAACAGCGACCCTTGTAGGTCAAAAGCTCAAAGCTTTAGGAAAAAAATCTCAGATTGTAGCAATTACCCACTTCCCTCAAGTCGCACGCTACGCAGATCACCATTTGCAAATCTCTAAAAAAGAAGTCAATGGACGTACACTGACTGAAATTCACCCTCTAAAATCAACAGAAAAAGAAACCGAACTTCTCCGCATGCTAGGAGGGGTACGGATTCATGAAGAACATTCTCTATGAACAGTTGAAAAATTTTTCACCATAGTCTTATAGCTAAAACTATTTAAAATAGTAATGATTTAGGCAAGATATTTTTGATGAGTTTTGGCTTCTTAAAATCGAGAACATTGTCTATGAGACAAGGAGAGATTTTAAGAAGTCGAAGGACAGCAGAAAGATCCGCATAAATCATTTCTATTTTAAATAGTTTTAGCTATATAGTTAGATTAGGGGGAAAAATGAAACGGGCACTCTTATTTCTTATTATCTTGATCTTGCCAACTTTAGCTTATTCGCTCGATTATTCTCTAGCGACAGATTATTGCTTTGTTCATAAAAAAGAGCGCGTCTTCATCGATGGCTATTTTACTGCTAATTCATCTGCAGATATTGACAAACAGGGATTTAAGGGATCCAATCTTCGTTATGCGGAAGGAGCAGGAGCTATCTTTATCAATGCTTATCCCGCTGAAGATCACGCCCTTTCCTTCGAGTTTGGATATGGATACATGAAGCTCGATTTTGATGATAACCCCTCCTTTAGCCAAAAACACTTTCATGATGGGATTTTTTCCATTGGATACATTACAACAGCGCTGAAAGATTGGCGGTGGGTCGTTAACCTTGGCGTTCATGCTAATCTCGACCATTTTAATATGGGAAACAATGCCTTTTATACGGGAATGATCTGGGGCCGTCTTGCCTACAGCCGCCCTCTTGGAATTCATATTGGAGTGGTGGGTCAAACAGGGGTAAAAAGCACCTATCTCTTTCCCATTCTAGGATTTGATTGGACCTTTCATAAACAATGGAAAATCAATGCGATCTTTCCCCTTGATTTTTCCCTTCACTACTATTTTGCTAAAAATTGGTCCTCAGCTCTGAGCTATCGAAGCTTTGGAGGATGGTACCGCTCATTCCATCGCGTTGGGAAGCATGAAAACAATCCCGAGTCGATGTTCTCCGTCCATGCAAATGGACTTGATCTAGGAGTCTATTTCGACTCTCATCATTTTTCTATCGGTCTTTTTGGCGGGGCTAATTTTGGAGGATGGATCCTCATCAAGAGCCGCCATGGAGCAAAGCCTGTCTATTACCACTTTGACTATGCAGGATATGCAGGAGCTAAAGCTTGTCTTGAATTCTAGTGTATGTCCCTAAACTATAGCTAAAACAGTTTAAAAATGGGATGATTTAGACTAGAGATTTTTGATGAATTTTGGCTTCTTAAAACCGAAAATATTGTCTAAAAGACAAGGAGAGGTTTTAAGGAGTCAAAAGGCCGTTAGAAAGATCCGGCTAAATTATCCCATTTTTAAACTGTTTTAGCTATATATGATCAGTCCTCATCTTCATCTTCATATTCTTCACTAAAGGGATAGAGATCTTCGTCGTCTTCGTCGAGCTCCTCTTCTTCCCCAAAGTCGCTTTTCGGATCGAGATAAAGGGCGATCGAAGTCGCACGCGGGAGTGGAAGATAATCGCTCTGCTCTTCCTCCGAAAGGGGCTTAGAATGAAGAACACGCCACATACAGATGACGATATAGAGCGCACAAAGAATGCTCATATAAAGGAAGAGACCAGACGGGCCAAAATAACTCATAAAAAAGGGTGAAATAAGCGGTCCCACAATACATCCCACTCCATAAACAAGGAGAAGAGCACAGGTAATTCCAATCACTTTTTTATCTGAAAAATGGTCGCACGTATAGGTAATTGCAAGAGGATATAGAGTGAAAGAAATCCCCCCAAAAAGAACCATTAGAGCTAAGAGAAGGTAATAGTGAAAATTCGAGCTATGATAAAGGGCAAAGGTTACAAGCATTAAAGCAAAAGCCACTCCAATAATCACTTTTCTCCGATTAAAAATATCCGAAAGATGTCCAATGGGCCATTGAAGAAGGAGTCCTCCCATAATGGTAAATCCCATTACCTGCGAAATTTGAAAAAGGCTTAAGTGAATCTCTCTAGCAAAAATGGGAGCAAGACCATAAAAAGAACTCATCATCAGTCCAGAAACAAAACAACCAATAGGACCTAATGGGGATCTTTTGATGATTTGAAAAACATTTGTAATCGCAGACTCTAAAAGAACCGGTCCGCTACTACGCATCATTGAAACAGGAATCACTGAAAGGGAGCTTAAAATAACTGTAATTGCAAAGGGAATCAAACTTTGAATAGGAGAAGCATTCAAAAGAAATTGACCAAAACCTTGAGCTAAGTAGAGGGTCAGCATATAAAGAGAGAGAAGCTTTCCACGACTTCTTAATCCCGATGAAAGAAGGAGCCAACTCTCAATCGCTATAAAAAAACCTGAGGTACAAAAACCTGTGAGGATTCGATAAAAAGTCCAAGAATAGGGATCGATATAAAAAGACTGGATAACAATAATCACAGAGTTAATCGAAGCCATCATCGCAAAGCTTCGAATATGACCAATACGGCTAATAAGCCTTTCAACATAAAGAGCTCCAAGCATCATCCCTAAATAATAAGCTCCCCCAAGAACCCCCACCACAAAGTTAGGGTAGCCTTCAACAGAAAATCTTAAACTTGTGAATGTGGTAAAAAAACCATTTCCCAGCATCACAATGACAAGACTTAAAAGGGGAGCAAATACACCTCGGAAAACTTTTCTCATGCATCCCTCTTTTTAGTTCCAATTTTAATCTTTGCCTCAGGAGAAACCCATTGCTTGTCAACTTTATGAAGAGGTTGTGTAATGACCATATACTTTTCCTTCTCAAAAGGGTGTTGAACCTCCCCTTTTCGCGTAATCAATTGTTCAAAGGAATAATGAATTTCAAAATGGTTATCATCCTTTTTTATTGTTTTAATATTGGAATTCGAAAGGATAGGAAGAAAATATTCAGATTTTGTCCCTAAAAGTTTCATCACTCCTTCTTCAATTGCTGATTGAAAAGCTTGCTTTCCAACCTGAGAAAAAGCTTGTTGAAGAAGGGAAAACAGCGAGTCATGAGCAGGACACAGTTTTTCCATTTCTTTATAAACTTCAAGAAGCTTTTCTAACGTTAAAGCATTCGTTTTTTCTGCGTGATAAATTTGTTTATCTTCCTCATAAAGTTGGAAAGAAGGCCATTCACGATTGAGTTCTTTACCAAAATCCACCGTCATAAATCGGTAATCATCATCTTCCATGATCTTTTCATTAATCGTAGGAAAATTCTCTGAATCATCTTTGACTTTTCTTTCTGCGCCCTTAGAAATTTTTTCTATAAAAGAGAGTTCTTTTTTCATTTCGGAAGAGCATTCCTCAAACGCCCAATCAAGAAGGCCAAGAGTCACATTTGAAACCTCTTGAATCGAAAGAAGGAAGTCCCACTGATATTTATTCAGGATAAGTGCACAAAGATTGAATTGCTGATCCTCACTTATGTGATAAAGAACCTCTTGCTGGTTCGCTAGCTGAATCAACTGCCTTCTGTTTTCTAGAGGAAGATCTCTAGGAAGATGACGACTGGCAAGATAGGTTTGAAGAATCTCAATATCCTTGTGGGATGTTTTTGAAAGCGTTTCTATAAGATGGTAAAGCTCTGGATTTGTATCACTAATCTCTTCAAAATCTTGATAAGCAAGGACAATTTCCTGAAAAGCTTTTCCTAGCTCTCTAAATCTTGTGATTTGTGAAAGGTTCTTCCGACAAACAGAGGTTCGAGAAAGTCGATCGTGAATCCCCTCTGGAGTTAAACAATGCTCCTCTTTTAGCGTTTTATTACAAAAGTTAATGTTTTGAATCTGCCGATATTGGTTAATGCGTGCTTTTTTCTTTAGCTCATGCCACATCCTTAAGTAATCCAAATGCTTACGCGATTTAATCCTGTGAAGACGGACACTTTTGCTATCCCGAATAGGATTGGTGATAAAAAGGAGGAGCTCGCTCGGATAAAAAATCGCTTTAAATTCTAAGGCATCTTCTGTTGTATCAACTTTTTCGGTTTGAACCTTCATAAAAATCGCATTAAGCGATTGTCTTGGATCGGTGTGTACATGGTCTTTACGTGCTTCTTCAATATGGTCTTGAAGCGCCCTAAAAAAGAAGAGCTTTCGAGCCGCTAAAGCCTGTGCAATGGCCCGCTTTGCTTTTTTATATTTTTTATAGGGATAAACACCTAATGTTATGATAGATAAGATAAGATTCTTAAAAGAATGACTCTTAAAAGACTTTCTAAAATAATGTGTAAGAGCCCCTTGCCACGAATCTCTGTGATTCACATTAACAAACTTAACATCGGGTAGTGATGGGTTGTGCATAAGGAAGCCCCCTTATAATTCCCCATAGCAAAACCACAATAAAAACGTAAGAGTAGATTCTTACATTCCGAAGAATTTTTTTCCCAAAGTTCCTAGTTTGAATAAGTGATAGATCATGAAAATCATAATTACCCCTTTAAGAGTCCAAAGGAGAACTCGTATCCAATTAGAAGTAATAAGATTACGAAGAGATTTAGGTGAAAAGCGGACACTAAGCTTTTGATGAAATGAGATTTGGAAGAGAAAGGTCGAGAGCCAAATTAAAATCAGAAGGACAAGGTTCACCCCTGCAAGAGTTGTCAATATTCCTCCAGGAGCTGCACTGACTAATAGAAAAGCAGTCACTGCTTCAACAAGCATAATCGGCCCTAAGAGAAGAGCGGCTCGTCGAATATGTGACCGCTCATATTCTACAAAACCTTCTTTGATTTTTCTATAAAGAGGATAATGCACAACTTGCGTAAACCACATGATTCCAATAAGAACCCAGGTCACCACAAGTTGTGCAATCGTTAGATAAATAAGGTCTAAAACTGCTGACATTATTTTACGAGCTCAAATGATTCAATAAAGTGGTTATAGTTCATTTCATGGTAGTTATTTTGTTCACATTCCATTGCTAAGAGGTAGAGATTATTTTCAGCCATGATTGCTCTTCCCTTAAAATAAACCCCTTTTGACTTGATGAAAAAGTCTAATGCTTTATGCCCTTGTACGCTAACAAGATCAGCAAAAATCAGCTCATTATCATGATTTTGAGTGACAAGACCATTTAAAAAACTCTCTAAACTCATCTCTGCATGGGATTCATTGATAAACGGAGGATACTGCGCAATCAACATCATATAAACAGCTTTTTTCTCATGAGCAGAAACATAAACATCATAACGAAGATTATAGCCTTGCTCTGGGAAAGGCATCATTTGTTTTACATGCTCAGGAGATTGAGGAAGGGAAACCATACATTTTCCATGGACAGAATGAAACTTTTTCCAATTTGAAACCGTATCAACCTTTGTACTTTGTTTATCAGCAAGCTTGATTGGAGCTCCTCCAATACTAGCAGCTGTTAGAAAAATGGCACCAAAAGTTGCAAGCGCCTGATTCTTAAATAATTTAAACATAAATTCCCCCTCATTTATCTTTTATGTAGCCTGTATCATCGATGATACACCCCAAACGATGAGGAATAGAAGGATGAAGATAGCTAGCCCTGCTAAAACAAGATTAAGCAGTGCCATCCATGCCGAAAACCCTTGCACTTCCCCTAATGCATGTAACATAATAATTAATCCCCAAATTCCAAGAACAAGTTGGACAACTCCAAACCCCATACTTAATGCAGCCGCAGTCCCAACAAGTTTTGTTTCATAGCCCGCAACAAAGAGGCTATTGCCATGGAGAACCATCAAAATAATCCATATTACGCACGTTGCGACCATAGGAACACTTGACCAGTAGGTCGCCGCTCGTATCTGTTTAAAACTCCCCTTTCCTTTAATCAATTTTCCAACCCATAAATAAAATGCACTGAGCACATTGAAGACGATGTAACCTACAGGAATTGAAAAAATTAAGGCAAATAAGGTAATAAAAATCAGGGAGGTTCCCTGTCCAAGGGATAAATATTGGATGATTTGAAGAATATATTGGAATCCATAGATTGCACAAAGTGCAATCATTCGATAGTTCGTATTGTATTGAACAAGTGCTCGAATCGTCTTTCTGGGATGGACCCAGATACTAAGCCATGGATTAAGTCCGAGTTTCTCTTTCATAACGCCCCCTATGCTTAATTTAGACTGATAAAATTAATTGCACAAGGATATTTTTTTTAAAGCATATGAAACCTAACTCGCTTATAATTAATAGAGGTTATAACACATCTCTTTGAAAATAAAGGAAAGATTATCTTTAAAAAAAAGGCGGCTTTTTGCCGCCTTTTTTAGACAAAATATTGGAAATAAAGGACGATGGTTAAGGTTGTGAATACAGGAAACTTAACCGGCTTGTAATCAAATGTTTTATGAAAAATATTGAAAAGACATAAAACAAGTAGCGATGGGTAAATGATTTGAAGCGCTGGAGCCAAAAGATGGACAATCCCTGTAAACTCCAGAGTCGAAACAAAAACCGTTGTCACTAAGATAGCAACCAACGACCACTCATACGAGATTTTATTCTTTAAAAGCCTTTGCTGTAAAAACTCTGCGCAGACAACTGTCAGTGCAATGGCTGTTGTTAAGCAAGTCAGTGCAATAGACATACAAACAATCAGTCCTGCATGGTGTCCCAAGACAATTTGTCCGATTTTTCCTAAAAGTTGATCGACTCCTGTCCCCTCAAGGGCAAGACTATGATGAGCAGCAACATAGCTAAATCCGATATAGATGATGCTCAAAAGAGAAGCTCCTATTAGACTCGCTTTAAAGACCGGAAGGAGAAGACCCTTTTTCTCTTTACCCTCTTGCTGCTTTTTAAGCCTTGTATAAACAAGAGAAGAAAAGAAGAAAGCGGCAAGAAGATCCATTGTATTATATCCCTCTTTTAAGCCGTAAAAGAAAGGATGAGCAACATGTGAGGATCCTATAGGTTCGGAACCTGAAAAGAACACCCCTTTAACAATAATCACAACAAGGAAAAGGACAAGCAAGGGAGATAAAACATAACCGATTAAGTCTAAAATTCGATTTCTTTTCCAAGAACAAAGAAAAATAATTACAGAGCTAATTAAGCTAAAGGTTAGAAGATGTAGCCCACTGAAATAGACCTTAAGAGTCGAGTAAGTTAAGGTGATGCAGCGAGGAATTCCCCCAAAAGGACCAATCATACTTAGAAGAAGAATAATGACAGCAAGACCTGGCCATCTTCCAATACGGTTAAAGAAGCTTTCATAATCTCCTTCAAAAAGAGTAATGGCAAAGAGGCCACTAAATGGAACTAAAACAGCTGTTAAAATCAGTCCTAAGAGAGCCCATATTAATCCCCCTTCAACGTTTTGGCCAATGATCAATGGGAAAGTGATATTCCCTGCTCCAAAAAACATGGAGAACATGGCAAGTCCCGTTGATAATGATGTACTTTTTAATTTATTCACTTTTTTTCCTTATTTTGTGTGGTTAGTAAAAATTTATATATGGGGATGGGGGATTATCTGCGCCTACTGGCGCACAATATTGACTCGAACAGAAATAAGGATAATTTTTTTTAAACTTTCCATAATGCTATGCATTGTACACTGAAATGCTTTTTGAAGCAAGACCTTAGGTTATTAAACAACATGTTCTAATGCCTGAGAAAGTTTTGGGTAATGAAAATGATACCCCGACTCATTGAGACGTAGGGGTTCAACACGTGTGCTTGTTAAAAGAAGTTCTTCCCCTTTTTGCCCTAAAATCATACGGATTACAAATTCAGGTAAAGGAGGCCCTATCCAACGGTTCAATCTTTTCGATAATTTTTTTGTTAAAATATCATTTGGAACAGGATTAGGGGCAACAACATTTACAGCCCCTTGAAGAGAGGGGGTCATCATCACATGATAAATAGATCCGACAACATCATCAATTGCAACCCAACTCACATATTGATGACCATTTCCTAGTTTTCCTCCAAGCCCCCATTTAAAAGGGGTCATCATCTTCTTAAGAGCTCCTCCAGCAGAACTCAAGACCATTCCAAAACGGGTATGAACAACGCGAACTCCCTTTTCTTCAAGTTCCCTTGAAGCTCTTTCCCACTCTTCACAAACTTGTGAAATAAAAAGCCCCTTACCAGGACCTGAAGTTTCATCAACCACTTCAGCTCCACGGTTGCCATAATATCCAACCGCTGATGCTGAAATAAAAGCTTTAGGAGGATTTTTTAATCCTTTAAAAATCTGAACAAGGTTTTCAGTTCCTTTAGAACGACTCTTTAAAACGCGCTCTTTTTTCTTTTTTGTCCACCTTCCTTCACCAATATTTTCTCCTGCCAAATGAACAACCACATCAAATCCTTCAAACTGACGGGAATCACACTCCCCTGTCTTAGGATCCCAAATAAGAGTTTTCTCTTCTTTTGACCCGAATCGGGAGAGATGCCAAACATCATGTCCAGCAAATTCTAAAAAATAAGCCAAATTTTTCCCAATAAGGCCATGTGAACCACTGACTAAAACTTTTAATGGACGTTCAAAAGGATACTTCCTAAGCATTCCAATGTCATGATCAATCATCTCGTGCTTATAATTAACAATTCGAAAGAGTCTTTTTTGAAGTATTCGATTGATTAGTGGATTAAATATTCTAGGAAAATTATGTGAAAAGGCAAATGAATCAATAATCTCAGAAGTATGTTCACTTTGAGGTGTAATGGCTGTTTTATACTTAAGTTCCTTTAACAGTCCGTCTTTAGCAATAATTGTAAAACTCTCATCTGGGACAAACTCAGTATACTCAAGGTTCACAGTTGTTGAAAAAAGACCTAAAAACCTCGCTCGAAAGGCAATTTTTGATCCTATGACGTTAGGTCGACCTTCTGAATTAAGAATCGAGATACTTTCATAGGGAGGGATACACCTTTCAACCATCCGATCTTTAAGGTGCCAACCAAAGACCTCTTCAGGTGAACGATTAATAAGTGACCTAAATTGGAATCTGCTCTTTGAAATCATAAAAAAATCATCCCAATTTTAAACTGTTTTAGCTATATGCCAATTTTTCATTTATTTTTCACCATTGGCACTAAAAAACAGCCTTCAATTATTATCTTAGACAAGGTTTTTATGCAAAAAAAAAATGCGTTAGCTTCTTGCTAACGCATTTCGTTGGCCACTTTTAATTTCGGTAATTAGGCGCCAACAGCAGCTCGATAAATAGGCCCTAGAATATAGGTATCTTGCACTGCAACTTTTACCACTCTCATTGCTCTAAATTCGTCAATTGCAGCTGGGTCATCAATCACAAAAGCTTCTAAAGGTTGTCGAACTGTTTGTTTTGTTTTTTGCCAAGCATGGCCAATCCCAGCTCTTAATCCTGAAAACCATTCTCCATCATTTTCGGCTTTTCGTTTCGCTGCTTTTTCTCTCGCAGTCATGGTATATTCAAAATGAAGATTATTTCCTGCCTTCAAAAATTCAGCAGCTCCAAAAAAGCAGGAAGCTATATAAACAAGACGTGTTAATGAAACACTTCGCTTCTGAATAATAGTGAAGGTACTGAGTGCTAGGAATGCAAGAGAAATTGTTCCAAAGATTTTGGCAACAAACCCCACGATTTTAGCAAGATCGACTTCTCCAGCGGGCTCATACCATTTCTCATTGATGACTTTTACTGATTCCCAGGCATCATTTGCTTCATCGATAAGGTTTTTGTTGTAAGCTGTAGTAATAATAGAAATAAAATTTGACATAAACACTCCCTATTTCCCTCTTAAACTACCGAAATCATAATAGAAAGAAATGTTTATTAGCAACAAAAAAAAAGAAGCCGCAAGCTATTAATTACCTGCGGCTTATGAAAAAGTTCATTATTTTTTACACGATCCACAACAGAGCGCTTTACACTTCCCTAAGAAGCTAAGGCCCCAAAGGCCTGCAAGCCCTACAATCGCATAAACAAGTCTTGAGAGCCATGTAGAGTCTCCTCCAAAAAGCCATGCGACAAAATCAAAATGGAAAAATCCCCAAAGGCCCCAGTTCAGTGCACCTATAAGGATAAGTAACAGCGCGATAACATTAATTGCTTTCATAGGTTCTAGCCTCCTGTCCTATTTAATTACATCATAAAGATTTTCCTTTAAAATTGTCACCCTTTGAAAAAAATTTTTAAAAAAACGTTTTGACGTTTAATGAGATAGCAAATAAAATTTTTATTAACGTCTATCAACAAGGAGTTTTCTCGCCTTATGAAAACAAAAAAAAATATACTTTTTTTATTTTTCTTAGTCTTAATGACATGCAGTATTTCAAATGCAAATCCATTCAAACCCTTTAACTTTAGTGTTTGGACCGATTACAAAAAAGTTGATTTTGAAAATCTTACTCCAGATGAGAAAACCGCTAAACTTCAATCATTATTTTTTGATAAAGTTCAATTTTGCAAAACTCATGGGATTCGAAGAGCCCTTGTCCGCGTTTTAGATCCAGCCTCTTTTCCTTTCTTTAATCCAGAAAACTTCGATAGCACAAGAGATGATAATTTCTACTTTTGGGCGATTGAACTAAGTAAATATGCAGAAGTCGAGGTTGTTTTTGACCCAAGTTCTTTCAACCTATATCCATCTTCATGGGGAAATTCTCTGTCAAATTTAGCAAAATCTTTTTTCAAGGTGCAATCTTCCTATAAAGATTTTCATCACTTAGTTGAAAAACTTACATGGGTCAGCATTTTGAATGATATGTACGACCCTTCCTTTAGCACCCCTCCCTTGTTAAGAGGTGTTACGATTAATCCAAAGGGAATTAGCGACGAATTATTTCAACTTGTGATTAATGCTTTAGATCAATACCGACACAATGCCTCAACTGAGTTCCCTCCTAACCACTTTCCAAGTCTTAGAACAGCTGCATATTTTAATTTAGATCAAAAAGATCTTGCATTTGCTAACTTAGCACGGTTTCCATTATCTACAGATCTGCGCACAGAAAGACCTAACGATCTTGGAGTTGTCCTTACCGATCAATTCCCAGCGCAAGGTGAGGAGCTCCTAGCTCCAGAATGGAGATCAAATGACAACCGGCCTCTTTTAGATCATGCCTACGTAAACATGGCTGATAGAAGGTTAATCAGCACGATTTATCAAAATCAAGAACATGTAGCAAAACCACATGTCTACGATGAACGGGGCGTGTTAATTTGTGCAAGAAATCTTTCAATGAACTTGAGAGGAGAACCTATTGCTAAAGGTCCTGGAAAAGTCACCATTCTTAAAGGAACAAATGTCGTTAAAGGGACTTATACCTTCTTCCGCACGGGAGATATCCAAAATCGAGAAGGAAAATTTGTAAGAAATGGCGTGATTGAAATTCGCCCTCCTTATACTGAATCAGTCATGCGCAAAGTTATCGCTAACCACCCCGATACAAATAAGCAAATGCATGTCACCTCTTCCTTTAGCACTACAGCTGATATTATTGATGCTGATTATCATTTTACACCCACTCCAATTAGCTGGAATCACCCAAGGGTTTCAAATGCTCTATCTTCAAGAATTTATTTTGTCTTTAGTTGTGAGTTTACACCTCCAAAAGACCTATTTATGGGGAATTGGGGATTTCAAAACTTTTTAGCGTTCCTAAGAAATCACAATCGTAATAATGGTTTCTTATGTTTCCCTCTTTTCACTAATTTAGAAAACCAAGGACAACCTCCAACAAATAATATTGTAATGTATGACTTCACAACAATTCCCAACGGAACACCTTATCCTGAAGTGAACTGGGGTCTTGGAAATAGAGTCCATCGTTAATAGATATTTAAAACTTAGGAACCCTCATTCTGAAGGTTCCTAAGTTTCTTGTTGATTGACTTTTTCTCTTATTATCACCTATCATTATTACAATAATTTAGGAGTATGTGTGCCTGATTTAAATGAAGAATCTCTAGCTGCTTTGACAAAGCTATGTCGAATCAATTGTTCAGACGAAGAACTTAAGACATTACTTCAAAATCTCCAGTCAATCTTAGGATATATCGATCAACTAAAAGAGGTCGATACTGAAAATGTTCCTGTTTGTAATCACGTGAGTGAAGAAATCGAAACTTTTATGAGAGAAGACGAAGTGACTGAATCTTTAGATCGTCATACTTTTCTTGAAAACAGCCCTTCCCACGTTGGAGGAATGATCCGTGTTCCAACTGTAATAAAATTCTGAGGATGCATGCATAAAAAATCTGCCCACGAACTCCATCAAGCCTTTATCGAAGGACGACTTACCGCATCAGAAATTGCTGCTAGTTTTTTGCAGCGCATTCAATTACTCGATGGAGATATTCAAGCTTTTTTGAACGTTTTTTCAGACCGTGTGATGGAAAAAGCTGAAAAGCTTGATAGCAAGCGTGCCGCAGGTCAACCTCTTGGAAAACTTGCAGGAATCCCCATTGCTATTAAGGACAATATCCAAATCAAAGGGGAAGCAACAACTTGCGGTTCAAAATTTTTATCCAACTATACCTCTCCTTTCGATGCAACAGTAGTTCGACTCATTGAAGAAGAAGATGGCCTGATCATAGGAAAAACCAATCTCGATGAATTTGCAATGGGTTCTTCAACAGAACATTCTGCTTATCAAAGAACGCGCAACCCTTGGAATTTGTCTTGCGCTCCAGGAGGATCTTCTGGAGGATCAGCAGCAGCAGTCAGTGGGCGACTAGCTCCCATCTCATTAGGAAGTGATACAGGTGGCTCGATCCGACAACCTGCCGCTTTTACAGGAACAGTAGGATATAAACCGACATATGGAAGGATTTCCCGTTACGGACTTGTTGCCTTTGGTTCTTCCCTTGATCAAATCGGCCCTTTTGCAAACACCGTTAAAGATGTTGCCCTGATGATGGAAGTGATGGGACGCCCTTGTGATCGTGATGCAACAAATGTCAAAGCAACACCTGAACCCTATCTCGATCACCTCGACAGTTCTATTCAAGGAAAAAAGATTGGAGTCCCTTGGAACTTTTTAAAAGGTCTTTCAGACAGTTGCCGAAAAATTTTCGACCAAAACTTAACCATTCTCAAATCTGCGGGAGCTGAAATCGTCGAAGTTAAATTAGATATCCTAAAGTATTCGATTCCGATTTATTACATCCTCTCAACAGCTGAAGCCTCTACGAATTTAGCCCGTTTTGATGGAATTCGCTATGGAAAAAGATCTGAAAAAGCGAGAAGCCTTGATGAAATTTATGACTTATCTAGAGAAGAAGGATTTGGAGCTGAGGTAAAACAGAGAATCTTACTGGGCACATTTGTCCTTTCATCGGGTTACCAAGACGCCTATTATAAGAAAGCGCAAAAAGTTAGAACTCTCATCATTCAGGAATATAAAAAAGCTTTTGAAGCTTGTGATCTTGTTGCTATGCCGACAACACCTAGTCCTGCTTTTGAAATCGGTGGAATTCAAGATCCTTTAGAAATGTACCTCCAAGATCTCTATACAGTTAGCGCAAACCTGGCAGGTCTTCCAGCGATTAGCGTTCCTTCTGGAAAAGATGAAAATGACCTACCTCATGCTCTTCAGTTATTGGGCCCTCAAATGGGAGATGGAAAAGTCCTCCAGTTTGCCCATCAATTTGAAAAAGAGCTCAAATTAACCGGTTTTATTCCCCCACTCTTTGATAAGGAGGTTTCGGTATGACACAGATTTCTTATGAAGAATGGGAACCTGTCATTGGGCTAGAAGTTCACGCTCAATTAAATACTCGATCAAAAATCTTTGCCTGCTCCCCCAATCGCTTTGGAGATGAACCCAATACAAATATCGAAATCAATGATACGGGACAGCCTGGAGCTCTCCCCGTTCTCAATAAAGAAGCTGTTGATCTAGCGATTCGCTTCGGTTGTGCGATCAATGCTAAAGTGGCTGAATTTAGTAAATTTGACCGGAAATCCTATTTTTATCCCGACTCTCCTCGCAATTTCCAAATCACTCAATTCGATATGCCCATTATCATTGGAGGAGAAATTGTTGCTGATGTGGAAGGAAAAACAAAAGTTTTTCAACTCCATCATGCGCACTTAGAAGATGATGCAGGAATGCTCAAACATTTTTCTGACTTTGCTGGTGTCGACTACAACCGTGCAGGTGTCCCATTATTGGAAATTGTTTCCGAGCCTTGTATGTTTTCTCCAAAAGATGCTAGCAGCTACGCGATGACGTTAAAAGCTATCCTAGAATATCTCGATGTTTCAGATTGTAATATGGAAGAAGGGTCTATGCGCATTGACACGAATATCTCTGTTCGTCCTAAAGGAGACAAAACCCTTCGCAATAAAGTTGAGATCAAAAACCTCAACTCTTTTACCAATATGGAAATGGGAATCGAGGCAGAGATACGCCGGCAGATTCGGGCCTATACTCAGCATCCAAATGAAGACCCTAAACTTGTCGTCCCTAGTTCCACCGTACGCCTCGATCTAGAGAAAAAAGAAACTGTTTTGATGCGTTCTAAAGAAGAAGCCAAAGATTACCGCTACTTCCCCGAACCAGATCTTCCCCCTATTATCCTTAAAACTGAGTATATTGAAAGAATCCGTAAGAATCTTCCAGAGCTTCCTCATCAACGTTATGAGCGTTATACTCAAAAACTCAAATTAACCGAGTACAATGCTTCTATTTTAGTCAACGATAAGGCCCTTTCTGACTATTATGAAATGGCCCTCAAATCGTGTGATAACCCTTCGGCACTTTGTAATTGGATCACTGTTGAGTTTGTGGGACGTTTTAAAGAATCAGGAATTCACCTTGCGAAGTCAGGAATTCTCGCTGAACACATTGCAAAACTTGTCTCTTTTATCGACTCGAAAAAGATTACAGGACGCATTGCTAAAGAAGTTGCAGATATCATGGCTGCAAAACCTGGAAAAGATCCTGAAATTATCATTAAAGAGAATCCCAATTTCCAAGCGGTTCATGACACTTCAGCGATAGAACCTTTCGTTGATGAAGTCCTTGCTGCCAATGCTCAATCCGTTGAAGACTTCCGAAATGGAAAGGACAAGGCCTTTAACTTCCTTGTCGGTCAGGTCATGAAGCTCTCTAAAGGAAAAGCCTCTCCTGACGTCGTTAAAGACCTTCTTATTAAAAAGATTTCTTAACTTTTCAAAAATCTAACACCGGTATATAATTTTCTCTGAAAATTTGAGGGTTATATGACTACAGTAGAAAATCTAGATTCAGGAAACATTTCTGAGAACTATCATTCGGTAGAGGCTGAAAAAGAAGTTCCAGTAGAAACAAAAAAAACTAGTCAAATGGCTAATCCGTTTTTTGCGATCTTTGATTACTTTTATGGTGTCAATCCCGTCTTAGAAAGACGAGAACTAGGATACCTTCCTGTTTGGGTCGAAAAAGGACTGGGAAACATGATGTATCCCATGATGACATTGAGTCAAGGTGGAGCGATGAACCATCACTTTGAGCTTCCAAAAGTGAACCAAATCCTTGGCAACTTAAAAGCCCACGCAAGACGTGACCTTCCCTATGAAGTCCAAATCCTCAATAAGGATGTTGTGAATGCTTGGTGTCTTCCCGGCGGGAAGATGGCGATTTATAAGAGAATTCTCGAAAGAATTGATTATTTTGTGAATAACAAAGAAGCCATGGGATTAAAAGGGTATACCCATCCAGAAACAGGTGAGTTTATCAGCTATCAAAATGTTACAAAAGAAGACGTAATCGCTGCTCTACTCGGACATGAGATGACACATGCTGATGCGCGTCATGCAGCCCGTAAATTAGAGCTTAGCTTCGTGGCTCAAATAGGCATTTTTGGGCTCAGTTATTGGGCAAAAACAAAGATCGACAATAAAGAAGCCCTTCTAGAAAGAAATATCTCTAAGCTCTCTTACGAAGAAGTTAAAAAAGAAAAAGATACGATTGAAAGTTATCGAAAAACCCACAAGTTCTTCTTTAATTGGCTCGTAAAGCTCGGTGTTGAACTCTACTTTCTAATGGGAAGTCGCCACCATGAATTAGAAGCTGATAAATATGGCACACGCCTTGCAGTTGAAGCAGGATATAATCCAGTAGGTGCTCTCTTTCTCCAAGAAATCCTCAAAAAAGAATCTCATGGGCTCTATGATTACTTGCCCACATGGTACCAAAATATCCAAGGGCTTTGGTCTTCTCATCCCCCATCCACTGAAAGACAGGCAGCTCTTTTTGCAGATGTTAAAGTTTGGATGGCTGAAGGAGCTTAGTTAAGGTTTCGAAAACTCTAGCTGCATGCCCTTTAGCTTTGACATTCTTCCATTCCTTAACAATCTCCCCTTTTGGATTAATATCCCAAGTTGCTACCAATTCGTTTCATCGTACTCTTTACCATAGTTTTCTTAACAGGATTAGCTTAGTTTATAAATATTCATTCTTATTGAAATTATAAATTGCTAAGTGATATATGAAAAAAAAAGGGTTTTGATGAAAAAATTTATTCTCAAGACATTCTATTTTTCTATCTTGATTAAATCAATAAGTTGGGCTGAACCTCCTACGGGTATTATCGGAGGAGATAGTAATGGCGCGCCTTACGTTGCATTCGTAGATCAGTATGGAATGGTATTTCCTGTTGACTCAGCTTTACTCCCTAATTCTGGAGGTGTTAATAAAGTTGATATAAATAGTATTGGTCATGGTGTAGTAGGTGCTAGTAATCCTTCAACGAATGTTTCCTTTACTGCAAGGGTTAATTCTCCAAATCAAGTAAGCCCGATTGTAGGAATTCCAACCAATTTGGAGTTTAACTATGTTGCAATCAATTCCAATGATAAAGTGGTTGTTGGTGGACGGAATCAACCTAATGGGAGGTATTTAGCTGTAGTTTCCCCTACTGATGTTGTAACAGAAATTCTTAACGTAGGTTCAGGACAGATCTATACTGTTGATATCAACGATCAGGGATATGCTCTTGCTGCAGGAAGAGAAAACGCTACTTTTGACGGCTATATTGCTCAAGTTGATCCTTCAAATAACCTTACTGTTGTTCTTAATACTCCTCCTCCAGGTTATTTTAATGAAATAAGAATTAATGAATTAAGTGTGGGTATTTCTGCTGGGGGAGATGGAAATTCAGCTGGATCTTACGCTTCGCTAATTTCCCCGGCCGGAGTCAATACCATTCTTCCTCAGTCGGGAGCTGCCATACCATCGAACAATCAAGCACAGATATATAGCGGTGCTATTAACAACTTAGGAAATGGAATTATAGGAGGATTTGATGGTACTGGCGGGTACTTTAATAGTAACAATTTTAGTTATGCCGCACTTGTTACACCAGCTGGTAATTTGACTCAATTACCTGTATCTGGGGATACAATTCCTGTTAGAGGACACATTATATCTGTTGGAATTAACCAAAACGGTGATGCTATCATTGGTGGCGATACCCAAAGTGGTGCAGCATATGCGGCATTAGTTTCTCCCTCAGGAAATGTAACCAATCTTCCTATGATGCCGGCTGATGGAAGAATATGGTCCGTTGCTATCAATGATTTTGGTTATGGTTTCCTCGGGGGAGAAGAAGGAACAGCGCCATACCTAGCAATTTTCTCTCCATTAGGGGAAGTGGTCCCTATTCCTGGATTACCTGCGAATGGAAGAATTTTTAGTGTTGCTATAGGCCCATTCTTTACCGAGATTCCAATAGATGGAGGCGGACCAAATACACCATACCTTTTAGGAAACGATAGGGACTTTGCAAAATATATAAACTCTTGTATACCTCAGTATGCTTTCTACTTTATTCCATCGATTCTTGAAGGAAATTTAGTTAAAGCAATCGAATCAGCAGATCCAATACGAAACAGCATTCCTTTGTTTGTCGCTAATAATAACATTTTTTCTTTATCCAATGGCCTTTCTGCACATATAAACCATTATCGACACTTTAAAAATAATAATTGTTTTTCTGAGAACAAAAATTCTGAACCAAATAATCTACCTCAATATCAGAAAAAGAAAGAATATTGCCAAGAGTCCTCGTTAAAGGATCGCCCTTTTAATGTCTGGGTTGAAGCTATCGGTATTTCATCCTTTCAGAAACGTCAACACCAAACTGTACACTTTGCTCCTTATTCAGCAGGATTTATAGCTGCTTTTGAAAGCTATATAGGTCAACAGTGGCAAATAGGAACAGGAATTTCTTATACTTACACTTATATTCACGAAGGACATGATGCTGGATATGCCGATATCAATCAGGAGCAACTATTTGTTTATGCCTCATGGTTTTCAAAAAACCTGTACTTTAATACAGCCCTTTGGGGTGGTTTATACCAAACACATAATGTGCGCAATATTAAGCTTCCTGGTTGGCCTAGTCACCATGCTACTTCTAATCCTAAAGGAACACAACTTACTCCAACTGCTGAGTTTGGATACGAATACGCTATTTACAAAGCCTTTCAAAATCGGTACATTAATTATTTAGAGTGGACCTTTAGTCCATTCATTAATGTTGAATGGGTTAATAATTGGCAAAGAGAGTACAGAGAAAAGGGAAAAAGCCCATTTAATATTAAACAAAACTCCTTTTATTCAGCATTTTTACGGTCAGAAATCGGATTAAAAATCTATGAGCGTCTTTCATTTGACTCATGGAACTTGATCTTTAAAGAAGGAGTCAGTTACGTCAATAAGCTTCCTCATCACATAGGAAGGGTGTCTGGATCAATTATTGGAGCCCCTTGTTCTTTTAACCTAAAATCTTTCCAAGATACTGTTAACTTGTTTGGTTTTGAGCTTTCTACTATTTTCGAACCTACCAATCCTATCTATCCCTATGGATCTTTGAATTATAACCTTGAAGTCAACGGATTATATACTTCTCATCAATTAACCCTTGAACTCTCTTATAGCTTCTAAACTTGTTGAAGATATCTATGAAACCTCATCTGCACAGATATTAAAGTTTGGATGACTCAAAGGTGGCTAGCTAAGGTTTCGAAAACTCTAGCTGCATGCCCTTTAGCTTTGACATTCTTCCATTCCTTAACAATCTCCCCTTTTGGATTAATAAGGAAAGTTGAACGGATCACTCCTTCATATTCTTTTCCATAGTTTTTCTTAAGACCCCATGCTCCATATTTTTTAAGCACTTCCCGATTGGGATCTGAAAGAAGGGTGACTGTTAATTTCTGTTTCTCGATGAATTTTCTATGACTTTCAGGTGAATCTGGACTCACACCTAGAATAATCACTTCGGGAATTTCTTTTTGTAGGGTCGTAAAATCAACCGCTTCAGTTGTACATCCAGGAGTATTATCTTTAGGATAAAAATAGAGAACAACCCATCTACCGCGAAAGTCTTCCAGGGATACAAATTTTCCTTCTGGATTCTTTAATTTAAATGATTCCGCAACTTTCATCTTTGCCTCCAAAAAATTTAATATGATAATCAATCCATGAAAATTCAGCAATTGATAAAAAAATCACTTTTATTTTAATGAAAAAGGAAAGAGTGGTTTTGTTTAATGCTGCGTGCATTTTTATTTATTATAGTTTTCGTTTGTATTTTGTTTGTACAAGGATGTGATGTCCGTGGTGCAAATGATCCTTTTTCTTACGCACCACGTAAAAGCGATAGTGTATGGCAACCTCCATCCAAGGCTGAAAAACGACTTCCTGATACGGGAAGCCTTGAAAGAGAGGGTGAAGATTATCACCTCTTTTCAAAACAGGCCCCGATCTCTCTTGCTGAAATCATCGACATTTCCCTTTCTCGCAACCCCAATACAAAACAAAGTTGGGCTCTAGCACGCGTTAGCGCAGCTGAGTATGGACAATCGCTTCAAAACTACTTTATTTTAGCGGATGTCGATGGAAATTATACTCGCACACGTTTTGCACAATTTACAGGGGGAACACGTTCGATTATTTATGAAACACAGTATGGGGGTGAACTCGATCTTACCTATACAATCCTAGATTTTGGGCAAACACGCATGACAAGTGAAGCCGCTCTTCAATCGCTCTATAATGCAGATTGGTCCCATAACAGCCAAATTCAGATGACGATTCAGACGGTGATGACAAGCTACTACGACTACCTCTACCAAAAAGAACTTCTCCTTTCGCGTGAACAAGATGTGGTGAATGCAAAAGTTTCTTTAGATGCAACTGAAGAAAAATTTCGACAAGGGTTAGCGGATGTTTCCGATATCGTCCAAGCAAAAACAAGCTATCTTTCTCAAAAACTTGCCGTCGTTAATCAAAAGCAAAATCTCCATACCGCCTATACCGCATTAGTTGTTGAAATGGGACTTCCTTCAGATCAAGTCTTTTACTTTCAAGATTATCCAGGAGAAATCGTCCCCTTCAAATTAGAAACCCTCGATAAACTCATTGTCAAAGCTTATGGGTCCCGCCCAGACCTCCTTGCCGCAGAAGCAGAAGTAAAGTCAACACAAGCAAGTTTGACCGCTGCCAAACTTCAAAAGTTCCCCATCATTACTGGTGAATTTGAACTGGGAAGAAAATATTTTCAGCATGGAGTGAATGATCACTACGATTTCACCGCTCAAGTCAACCTTACGTTTCCTCTTTTCCAAGGGTTTTTTATTGAAAACTCGATCAAAAAAGCGCGGGCAACTCTTGAAGAAGCTGAAGCCTCATTGGATCAGGTCAAACTCGATATTATTCAACAAGTTTCAAATTACCGCAGCGATGTCTCCTATGCTAAAGAATCAATGGAATACGCCAAGGCCTACCTCGAGTCTGCCGAAGAAGATTTTAAAG
This sequence comes from Chlamydiales bacterium, assembly GCA_024233395.1. Lineage (GTDB taxonomy): Bacteria > Chlamydiota > Chlamydiia > Chlamydiales > Simkaniaceae > Neptunichlamydia. The sequence continues at coordinate 349,316 of JACKPR010000003.1, read as the reverse complement.
TGAATCTGAAGAAATATCGTGTAGGAACAGGGACCATTGTCAACCTAATCAATGCCCAAACAGCTGTAGCTGATGCTCGCGCTCAGCTTGCTGCAGCACAAAACAGCTGGTATACCTCCATTGCAAATCTAGCTTTTGCAACCGGCATTCTTTTTCCCCCTGAGGAAGAGAAAAATGCTCCATATATTCAACTGATTGAAGAAAAGGAAAGCTCTGATGAAAAAAGCAGTTTGTAGTGTTCTTATAGTATTGGCATTTGCTGGGTGTTCAAAAAAGAAAGCCCCTCACGAAGCGAAGCCTACTCCCATTCACGTAGTACGAGCAGAATCTAAAGATGTTCCCTATTATATTTCTACTGTCGGGCATATGGAAGCCTACGAAGTTGTCAATCTCATGGCACAAGTCAACGGACAGCTCATGAAAACTTACTTCGCGGATGGCGCTGACGTGAAACAAGGACAACTCCTTTATCTAATCGATCAACGCACCTATTTAGCCGATCTTGAAAAAGCTGAAGGAGAGCTAGAAGAAAACTTAGCAAACCTTGCATATGCTGAGCGAACCGCTGAACGGAATGCCAAGCTTGTCAAAGACGAATATATTTCTCAAAATGACTATGATAACCTTATTACAAAAGTCATTACAGGGGATGCTGCTGTCAAACAAAGCCGCGCTGATGTTGATAATGCAAAAATCAACCTGGGTTATACAACCATTTACTCCCCTTTAGATGCTCGAGCTGGAGAAAGTAAAATTCGAGATGGAAACCTCATTCTAGAAAGTGCAGAAACAACTCTTGTGACCTTAAACAAAATCTCTCCGATATATTCCGTTTTTTATATTAATGAAAAAGATCTTCCCGCTGTTCAACGCTACCAAGCAAAATCTCCTAATTTAAAGGTTTTTGTCACTGTTGAAGACATTAACACCCCCACCTATGAAGGGGAATTGACCTTTATCGATAATGGGATCGATATCTCGACAGGAATGATCAAACTCAAAGGGACCCATCCCAACGAAGACAAAGTTTTATGGCCCAATGAATATGTCAAAGTCAAACTCATTCTCGATACCCTTGATAATGCTGTGATCGTTCCCTTTGAGGCCGTCCAAACAAGCCCGAATGGAAAATACCTCTATGTTGTAAAAGGAAATAAAACGGTGGAAAGACGCAATGTCACTGTGGGTCAAATGCAAGAGGACAACACAATCGTCATTACTAAAGGAGTAAAAGCGGGCGAAAAAGTGGTCACTGTAGGACAGCTTAATCTTTATCCCGGAGCGAAAGTGAGTATTGTTCAATCGGAGGATAACGAGTGAATTTTTCAGAGCCATTCATTCGCCGCCCTGTCATGACGACTCTCGTCATGATCTCCATCCTTTTCTTTGGAATGATGGCCTATCAAGCGCTTCCTGTGAGCGACCTTCCAGATGTTCAATACCCTACAATTGAAGTCAGCACGAGTTATCCTGGTGCTAGCCCACAAACAATGGCAGATACCGTTACCTCTCCTTTAGAACGGCAATTTACATCTGTAGATGGAATTCAAACCATCGCCTCTTCAAGCTCGAATGGAAGTTCAACAATTGTTCTTCAATTCTCTTTAGATCGAGATATCGATGCCGCAGCAACAGATGTTCAAGCAGCGATAAACCAAGCACAACCTTATCTTCCCAGTGACCTTCCCAACTTCCCCACTTATAAAAAAACAAATCCCTCTCAAACGCCCGTTATCGTCATCTCTGTAGCTTCCGACTTAATTCCCCTTGGAGAGCTTTACGATTATGCCTACTCCTTAATGGGACGGAGATTAGGAATGGTGAGTGGGGTTTCAGATGTGGAAGTCTATGGCGCCCCTTACGCAGTTCGGGTGCAAGTCGATCCAGATTATTTATCCTCCCATCAAATAGGAATCGATGAAGTCGCCTCAGCCATCATCGATAGTAACCCAGAACTTCCAGTCGGGAACCTCTATGGATCTGATATGGAATATACAATAACCGTTGATGGGCAGATGGAAAAAGCCGAAGGATACAACGAGCTTATCGTCCGGAACAACAATCATGCTCTTTTAAAGGTCAAGGATTTGGGAAGAGCATTAAACTCCCTCCAAAACGACAAATACTCCTTGAATTACATTACAAAAGAAAACTCCAAACCCTGCGTTGTCATTGCAATTATCAAACAATCGGGAGCAAATACGATTAAGGTCATTGATGGGGTGAATGAACTCTTAGATCAACTGAAGTGGGAACTACCTGGATCCATCCAACTCGAAACACTTTTTGACCAGTCGGTTTTCATCATGGAATCGATTCACGACGTCCAATCTACCCTTTTCATTGCTTTCCTACTCGTTATTTTGGTCGTCCTCTTTTACTTAGGAAAAGTAAAAGATACCATCATTCCCCTTCTAGCTCTTCCAATGTCGGTTGTGGGGACCTTTGCTATCATGTTTCTAGTTGGGTTTAGCTTAGACATTCTTTCTCTCCTTGCCATTACCCTTTCGATTGGATTTCTTGTGGATGATGCCATTGTTGTTCTTGAAAACATCCACCGTCATGGAGAAATGGGAAAAACAAGTTGGGAAGCTGCCCTTAACGGATCAAGACAAATCAGCTTCACCATCCTTTCGATGACTCTTTCATTAGCTTCTGTCTTTATCCCCATGGTTTTCATGGCTGGAATCATGGGAAGAGTTTTTAGAGAGTTTGCGATCACCATAGTTGTTGCCGTTTTGATTTCAGGCTTTATTTCTCTCTCCTTAACTCCGATGCTTTGTAGTCGGTTTATCGTCCCTAAACAGAAAGACCACAAACTAAACTTCATTGAGCGGATTTCTAAAAAACTCAATACTGGACTTCTGAATCTCTATAAAAAAGGACTGGATATCGTCTTTAGACACCGCTTCACGACTTTAATAGTGGGGATTGGATCCTTTGTTGCCACACTTTACTTTGGAATATCGTTGCCTACTGATTTTATTCCTGCAGATGACTTAGGATTTGTGAATGGGTTTGCTCTTTCATCGGATGCAACCTCCCCCTATAAAATGATGAAATACCAAGAAGAACTTTCTGAAATTATTCGACAAGACCCCAATGTCTTAGAATTCGCAGCCGTCGGAGGCATTCCTCAAAATAATCAATCCCTCATGTTCATCCGTCTCAAACCCTATAATCAGCGGGAAAAAATGCCACAAGTGATTAGAGAGCTTTTACCCAAGCTCCAAGAGGTCGCAGGAGTCAGAGCTTTCTTACGACCCCTTCCTCTGATCAACCTTGATGTCGGAACCTCCATGAACATGGGTAACTATCAATACACCCTGCAAGGACTCGATAGCAACACACTCTATGAAGATGGTCAAAAAATGATGGATTCCATGCGAAAAAATCCCATGTTTCGACAAGTCGTCAGCGATATGCACAACCAAGCGCCCTATCTAAACGTTCACATCGATCGAGATAAAGCCTATGACTTAAATGTATCAGCCAAAGCAGTGGAAGCAGCCTTTACTTATGCTTACTCAGGTGGAAAAATCTCACAAATCAATGGAGAAGCCGATCAATATAATGTCATTCTTGAAACCGTTCCAAGCGCATACAAAAATCCCAGCGTCTTAGAAAAACTCTATGTTTCAGCAAGTACAAAAACACAGATCAATGACCCCAATGCAAATAACAACGTCGGGACCTCTTTCCTCACTCAAGTCCCCCTCTCTTCTGTAGCTACTTGGGAAGAAAATATTGGTCCCCTCACCGTGACTCATATCAATACCCTTCCTGCAGTGAATATCTTTTACGATGTCGCGCCACAAGTTCCCCTTGGAACAGCTTTAAACACAATCAATGAAATTGCTGCAAGCACCCTATCTTCCGATGTTCACCCCATTCAAGTTGGATCAACAGAAGTCTTCAAACAATCCTTTGCTAGTCTCGGGTTCCTTTTTGTGATTACGATTTTTATGATTTATGTAATCTTAGGAATCCTCTATGAAAACTTTATCCATCCCCTCACAGTCATGTCAGCTCTTCCCCCTGCAGCTCTTGGAGCTGTTCTGACACTCATGATTTTTGGCCAGCCCCTTTCTCTTTATGCCTTCATTGGAATCATCATGCTACTCGGGATTGTTTTGAAAAATGGAATCATGCTCGTTGATTTTGCCAACGAAGGGATTCACGAAGGAAAAGATCTTCATACAGCAATTTATGAAGCCTGTACCGCAAGGTTCCGCCCCATTTTGATGACAACCTTCTCCGCAATGATGGGAGCCGTTCCGATTGCATTCGGAGTGGGTGGGTCAACAGCCCAATCGCGCCGCCCTTTAGGGATGGTGATTGTAGGAGGTCTTATTATCTCCCAAATTCTCACCCTATATTTCACTCCGATTATCTTTACCTATCTTGAAACGATGCGGCAAAAATCCCATCGCAAAAAAAACAAAACAATCGAAGCTCCTAAAAATCAAACCTGAATTTAAAGGTTAGTCCCTGAAGCTGAAGAGAGCCGGGACCCCCAGAGTAATCATAAACACCCTTCATTTGGTTCAAGTGAAACCAGATTTGTTCTTCCCACCCCGCTTGTATCAAAGCATGATAATCATCATCTGAAAACCACATTTCCCAACGAACTCCCGCCATGAGTTCAATAATGGGAACCATATGATACTCCTTTGATCTCGTATGAACCAAAGTTTCTTCGGCTCCTTGAGCTAGAATAGCTCCAGTATCTTTACGCCTTAAATCAAAGCGGGACCATTCATTCGCTAAAACCCCTCCTCCAAAAACGCTCCAATTCTTCTTAAGATACCATACTCCCCCTAACCCAAAGCGAACTCCTATCCCCCAAGCATCCAGAATGTAATGCGTCCTTTGCGCTGCATTCATCCGTTGATTATTTTCAATTGTGGTTCCACTACTATGGTTGTCATAGGTTTGATCCGACCAATACCCCTTTAACCCAAAGAACGGGCGGAGAGTTAAAAAGCGGCTGATATAAAAACTGCGTCCCCATTCAAGATCTAAAACATCCAAGTGAACATTCCAGTCGACCTTTATTTCAGTTACCTCGCTTAGAAATGGATTCGGGCCGTTAACCCAAAGAGGAATAAAGGAGCCTTTTTGAGCATTTTTTGCACGCGAATCGATCCAAGTATAGCGAAGAAAGAGATCCCAACCATCATGCGCAAGATTGACTCCTACTCCCACGCGAAACCCCGGAGACTTTTTAAACTTGGGAAAATAAACCTTTCCTCTAGAGGTCACAGGCTCTTCGTAAGTCCCATACCCCGATGCAGCAAATTCCAACCCATCTTCCTTGACTTCCCAATAAATAAAATCCCCTTCCAAATAGGGCTCAGCTACCCCATTTCTTACATAAGGTTGCGCAGGAATTGTGATCTCTTTTTCTGGAGGTCTCAGAGGAATCGTTTCCTCCTTTTCTTGCGCAAAAGTTAAAACGGGGAGAAGACAGCCTAACAGAAAAGCTCTATTCATTTTGGTCTCTTTGGGTTTAAATTATTATTACCTTTTAAGCTTATAATTTTGCTAAGTTGATTTAAATTCGAAATTGTCCCACAGCTTGTGGGACAATTTCGAATTTAAATAGATTTGTCCGAGAAAAATCTTGAACATGGGATCCCCAATCCTCAGCCTCTTGTTTTGATACTTTTCATTTTTATTGATTCAAAATACCTTTACATAGTAGCAATTTTACTCAATTTTTTGATACTAATTCTTAAAATTTTCTTGAAAACCGCAACCTATTTACTAGGATATTAAAATCATAATATAAACTATTTTATATTGTATTTTATGAGCCTCTAGTAGATAATTCAGTCGAAAGATAATTATATTAGGGGTTTCAGAAGGTGTTTGTTTCAAATTATATGTTTACATACTCGCCTCCCCCTTTCAAGCCTGAATTCTTCGATGATGTCGGTGATGAAAATCTCATCCGCCAAAAGAATGAAATCACCAACTATTACCAACAGTATACCTGGATTCAATCAAACGATACTTTGTTGGTGATCATTGGTAAAATCGCCCTTTTTTGTATTTCCTTCACCGCTTCACTATGGATCACAATGCTTGCTGATGAATGGACAGCAGAAGGGAGAAATACAGCCTTTCAAGCGAGATTGCGTCAATTAGAGTCTGAGGAATCACTCCCGACACGGGACCGGTTCATCGGACAAACAGCCAATGACCTTTTTCGACAGGTGATCAAGGTCGATGGAAAAGATCTTTATCAAATCGGTTGGGAAACCCTTCAAAAAGATCCGCTTTCAAGTGAAGATCCCCAAGTTCAATCCCATCTCGAACGCCTACGCACAATCTTAAACTTCAGCGAAATCAGAGCTCTCGATCCTGCTCAAGAAGATCCCAAGCTTCAAGAAGCCAAATCGATCTTGTTTGACGCGATTAAAGACCATGTTAAAGCCAAAATCCTTCCCGAACTTTTTGATCGCTTGAAGCAAGAACATGGGGTTTTTAAAGCGTTGCAAATTTGTGATGCGTTCAGTCAAACCCTTTCTAATAAGATGGGCGACTATCTTTTCTACGAATTCTTCCAATATATTGTTGAAGATCTTCCCTCTCTGCACTTCAACTGTAAATGGGAAGCTGAGGCTGGTGTTTCTTCTGGTGAAACAGAGCTAAAGGGCTCGACCCTTATTCTTCACCGCAATTATCGGTTAGCAGCTCTTGAAGAGAGTCAGTCGGTTACCAAAGCGCGCGTTGAAATGAAACTCACAGTCGATATCAACACACTTGTTGCCCAAGCCGAGATTGTCATTCACCCCTCAGATACCCTTCCTGCTGATCAGGCATCAGCGATGAATCATGCTTGGGGCCCTGTTGGTTTTAATATGCCCATTCCTGTCGCTTCCTGCCAGTGAGCATAAAGCTTCTCAAAGCCAACCTGTGAAAGATAGTAATTCGAACAATCGGGATCTTTAAAAAACATTCCATTTCGAATATCTTCCTGAATCCACTCTCGAATCACCTTTACTGGAATCCCATAAAAATCAGCGATCTCCTTAACACTCAAAGAAACCTTCGGATTCTTCTCAAAAAGCTTATAAAGTCGGAAACATTCTTCACTCATTATCGTACCTCCTAAAAGCAGGTACATCCTTTAAAGGAAAAGCAGACATGCTAGATTTTTTAACTTCGATCTGTTAGATTATAGGTCGAAGCTAAGGTCCTAGTTGTTAAAGGATGTACCTTGGTTTCAGCCTCGAGAGGGTGCAACCTCTCGAGGCATTTTTTTAAAAATACCCCTTCAGAGTATCTAAAAACCGTTATTTGTCCAAGAAAAAAATATAGCTAAGTTGGTTTAAAATTACTGGCGTGGATGAAACATATCAAAAGCTTCGAACAGCCGCTTTTTCGAAAGATGGGTGTAACGATCCGTTGTTCCAATATCGGCATGTCCGAGCATTTCTTGAATCACACGTAGATCGGCTCCATGATCGAGAAGATGGGTGGCAAACGAATGCCTCAGGGTATGAGGAGAGATTTCTTTTTCAATTCCCGCTTGCTTTGCATAAAACTTTACCCGTTCCCAAAGGGTTGTCCGATTGAGTCTCTTTCCTCTTTTAGAGAGAAAAAGAGGGCGCCTTTCTCCTTTGTCATTGCGCCACTTTGCTAAATAGGAGTCGATCGCTGAAATAGCCTCCTCACCAATGGGAACAATCCGCTCTTTTCCCCCTTTGCCAATGACGCGAATGGTATTTTCCCCCACATCATGAATATTTAAAGAGCAAAGCTCACTCGCTCGAATCCCTGTGGCATAAAGGGTTTCAAGGATCGCTTTATCGCGCATCCCCTCTTCATCTTCATTGCCTGGAGCCATTAAAAGAGCTTCGACTTCTTCACCACTCAAGACTTCAGGAATCAATTGCCACATCTTTGGGGAATCTAAAAGTTCTGTAGGATCCTTTTCGATGTATCCTTCCCGCCTCAAAAAACGGAAAAAAACGCGGAGAGCCATCAAACTGCGATAGATCGAACTACTTGCAAACCCCTTTTCTTTGAGTAGCGCTAGATGAGAAACAATCGCCTCTTCTGACACTGTTTTTTTTGCGCTGGCGCAAAATCTTCGGATATCCTTGCCATACGCTTCGATCGTGTTGATTGAAAGCCCTTTTTCAGCTCCAATATAAGATAAGAAATCGTTGATGTAACTTTCCCATTGCATAAGATTATCTTCCAAAATTATCCTCTCTTTTGCAAGAAGAAATCGTGAGAGTTTATGAGAAATTTTACCACAGAGAACACAGAGAGCGCAGAGAAAGGGTTAACAAAAACGATTATTGGAGCTGCAATAGAAGTTCACCGCCACCTTGGACCGGGCCTACTTGAATCCACCTATGAAAACTGTCTTGTTTATGAACTCAGATCTCAAAAAATAAAAGTAGAACAACAAAAAATGCAATCAGTCTCCTATAAACATAGGAGGCTTGATTGCGGCTATCGACTCGATCTTCTTGTAGAAGATCGAGTCATCATTGAAGTCAAATCTGTCTCAGCATTAGAAGCGATTCATGAAGCACAACTCCTGTCCTATTTAAAACTTTCCAAATGCAAAGTGGGATTATTGATCAACTTCAATGTCAAACTTCTCATCAAAGGCATTAAAAGGTTCATCCTCTAATTCATCTCTGAGATCTCTCCGTTCTCTGTGGTGAATAATCTAGCTTATGCTAGCTTCTTTTTGTGAGCCAGATGGACGTGGGCTTCTCCACGATGAGGAGCTTCAAGCATTTCAACCTCATCTTCATCCTTCTTAAACTTCCAATGATAGTTAGAGTAGATAGCAACCCCAGTCCAGAGAACTAGCATCACCCCACCAATGATAAGAGGTGCTAAACCTCCAGAAAAAAACATTCCTGTTCCAGCAATCATGAGCAATAAAACATTGGAAACAAAGAATGCAATTTTATCCTTTTTATCCATATTTCCAGATTGAAGCGTTTGATAGAGGAAATAACCATCGATTGCTAGCATTCCAATCGCTGAAACGACCCAAGCTGCTGCAATCACAATCCCAAGCGTTCCTCCTGTAGCAACTGTTCCTGCAATAAGAGCAAAGACTCCCACCATACAGAAGAAAACAATTGCTGCATGAAGGATTTTATTCTTCCTCATTTCAGATTTAACGGTATCGATAATCCCTTGAGCTTCTTCGACCCCTTTTCCTTGATCAAGCTGAGTTAAAAGATTTGCGTGGGCAGGTTTATTCAACTCTTTGCGAATAAGATCGGTAGATTCTACACCTGTTTTACGTGAAAATTCTGCTTCTTTTTTCGCTTTGAAATTGGAGTAATGCTTTTTAAAATGTCCATAAAGGCGCTCGCGCGAAAAGTCATCTGTCGTGTACTTTCCAGCCTCATTCCAAAGAAAGCGTTTTTCTTCTAATGTATACTGTCTATGATCGGTACTTCCGGGATCAACAGGAACTTCCTCATCCCAATTCGCAGGATCTTCAGCAATCCCTCTCAAGAACTCCCTTTTTTCTTCAGGCGTTCCATCCAATTCTATCATCAAAGTCTTAAGACCAGCTCGCGCTTTTCCAACAGGAGTTTGCTCTTGATCCATCGCTTCATCAAGCTTCCATCCGAATTGGATATTTTTCTTTAAGCTTATGACACTAGGAGCAGCGATAAGGATATATGTCCCTGCATAAAATGCAGAACCAATAGTTGCTAAGGTTGTCGCTGCCACTGTCACAGCCTTTGCAGAGGTATACGTTGCTGCAATAGAAAGCGCTCGCACAGGAGTAAAGGTAAGGCCACCCATGATTTCCATTGGAGCCCGCGCCATGTTTGCAGCCCCTATCATCTGCCCAGTACTATCTCCAATCCTTTCAGATTCGGTATACAGCTTCATCCCTCGTTTTCCTGCGGCATATCCTGTATAAACACTAAACATCGAGGTAAAGCCCAAGGCATGAATCCCAGCAGGATCTGGTTGACCGTGAATCGCATTAGAAAGACTTACCGTCAGCCGAGGAAGCCCTTCCAAATCACTACCAAAATAGAGAAACTCAACGGTTTTCATTGTCCCTTCAGCTTCTTTGGGGCTATTTTGGATAGCAACCTGCGCAACACTATGTGATCTGAGAAGAGGTACCATTTCAAGCATGGAGGGACCTCTGCCATCTGAATAGGCACGAGTCTCTCCTAGTCCGTAAGGCTCTCTAGCCATTACAGCTTCCATTCTATACCTCCTATACACGGCGGAAACCGCATAATTAGTATAGATAATAACTATTTTAATGTCAAGAAATTAAAATAATTTCTTTACGAAAGAAGTTCGCAAAGAGAGACTAGAATATCTCTTAAAACTTCTAGGGGACGCTGCTCAGCATTAAAATGACTGATCAGCTCTTCATCATAATACTTTAAAACTGGAACAGTCTCATTTTCATAGATTTCCATCCTTTTCCTTAAAACTTCCTCATCCCGATCATCTTGCCGCTTCTCAATAAGGGCCCGCCTCTTCAGTCGCTGAACCAAGACGTCGCTATTTTTAGCTTCAAGGAGGATGATCTTCTTCACATTGATGTAGCGCTCCAAAATCTCAGCTTGTTTCACTGTCCGAGGGATTCCATCAAGAAGGAGAAGCTGCTCTTTTGGAAAATATTGATTCGTTGCGATCAATCCCATCACATAATGGTGCCAAATCTCAATCGTCACATCATCGGGAAGAAGCATCCCTTTTCCCGCATAGCTATGATAGAGTTTTCCAGCCGGAGATTCAGGAGAAAGCCCACGAAAAACATCCCCTGAAGAAAGATGAAAATGGTTTCCCGCACTGCTCAAAAATTTCCCTTGAGTCCCCTTTCCTGAGCCTGGAGGGCCAAAAATTAAAACCGACTGAAATTTTTCCTCAATTTGAGGAATCATTCGCTCTTCCATAACTTCCTTATAGCCAATGTATTACAAAACACCTCTAAACTTTACTTTATCACAATAAGAATATAATTCCAGATATACATTTAAATAACTAAAATTTAATTATTTATAACTTGATTATAATTAATTGTAAATTATGGTATAATTAAGGTAATTATTAATAGAAAATTAGGTAAAATCATGGATTTTCCTGTTAGTTCCTCTCGTTCTGGAACACCACATCCCGATTTAAGTCATTCAGTTGGAGAAGTTTTACGCGAAAGAGCTCGCGTTCCAGAAAATGCTCCAAGAATCAAAATTGGTGATCAACATTATCATGTTGTAAGGATTGTCGGCGGCCGGTACGAAGCCCCCATCTCTAATCCAAGAGAACTCGAGAAAGTAATAGGCATTGGAGAAGTCTATTTTTCTGCCCACAAAAAATATGCTGCAGCAAATGGCCTTAGTGAGCGAAAAATAGAATATATCAATGAAAAAGGGGTTCACTATGAAGGTGGTGTGCTTGTTACAAATAGAGAGGTTACAGTTGAAGCTGATGAAGCGATTGATTATCTAAAAGCCACAGATAATTATGCATGGCAAGATGAGGTTATTCGATTTGAAGCACACCTGGACACCCTTACACCGACCGATAACTTCCCAAGACGTGTCCCTCACTATCTTCATCGCATTGCAACACGTAGTGGAAATCATGGACCTTATACCGTTCAACAAGTTAAAGGATTCCTCCTTGAGTACACGCGTGACAAATTGTCAGCTGCTCATGAAATCTATTCAACAACACACTCTAGACCTGAAATGCAAGAACGGGTTAGAGAAGATGAAAGGGAATGGATTGAAAGATTTCCTACTGCAACTTCAGCCATTCAAGGAAGTAGAGATTATTTCAAAGCAGGCTATCTAAGAACTAGTAATCTATGGCAAATGATGGTTCGCACCCTGCAACCTGCAGAATATCGCCTTCTTCCAGATGTAGAGGACGTAGATCCTTTATTAGATAGAGGTTCTCCTCATTCAGTTTCATCACCTATTCCTATTCCACGAAGACCTGAACATCGAAGAGCTCACTCTGTAGATTTAGGCCAAAGCCACTTTGCTAGAGGTTTAGACTCTTCTTTTCGAGCTCCACCCCGTCATTTAACACCCCCTCCGAGATCTACATTATTCGAACATGAACACGACCCTAGAGTTCCGCATCATCCTTCAGCTTTCAGACCAATAGGAGCAGAAAGAAGAACAGAGGAGCATCAACTTCATGCTCCTGTTCCACTTAGACAAGGTTTTCAGCCTAGCACACCAAGGTTAGTAAGAGAGGAAGTAAGAGATCCCGTAGTTGTTAGAGATAGATCGCCTTCACTTTCACCTTCATTACCTCCTCATTCTCTAGGAAGTTCTCATTCAGCATTTCGCCCCCCTGCTCACCGAGAAATGGAATCGCGCTCCCCAACACCACCCTTATCTTCGGACGTCCCTCCTCATATGAGAACAGGATCGGGAATCCCACCATTACACCTAGATCAAAGCAGCATGTTGCACCCTACGCACCCTACGGCTGTTGAAGTCGTTGATCGTGTAGATACCCATCCGCCTGTATCGCATTTACCTCCACTTGAAAGAGGTCGCGAAGTACACTCACCCTCTCCATCCTCTTTATTAGAAGAAGAATGGGTAGAAATAGACCTAGGATCCCGACCTCCTTCTCCTAGAGGCGTTGTTGTTCCTTTTGAGGCTTCTGCAGCTCGTAGAGTTGATTCAAGAAGTCCGATACCAAGAAGTGCTCAGATGAGATCTTTTTCAAGACCGACACGTGAACCTTATTTTTTTGAACAAGCAGTTTATAGAGAAAGAGCAGAACTTTATCCAGGTTTAAGAATGGCAGCATTTAGTGCAGATCCTCATGAATGGTCAGGTCGTTCTGAAATCCAAGAAGCATGTCGTGGAGCCCTTACCAAACTAGAAGGAAATGCCGATGTTAGAGACTATACTCCTCAAGAATATAATGCGATTAGACGCATGATCGAAATGAAAGAGTCTGCCGGCGGATTTGGAATTTTAATGAATGGAACTCGTTATAATTTAGTCATTGAAGGGTTAAAATACGCTGCACGAACAGGACGATTTTAATAGCTCTGAGAATTCCCGCAAGAACAAGATCCTTTAACATTAGGATTGGTTACCTTAAACCCCGATCCCATAAGTCCTTCTAGATAATCGATTTGGCATCCCATCAGACGATGGAGCATTTTTCGATTTACAAAAACCTCCACGCCTTGAGAATAAAAGACTTCATCATCATCTAGCGCTTTTTCTGCAAAATCGAGAATGTATTCAAAACCGCCACATCCTCCAGGTTTATCCCCAAAACGGAGCCCCCATCCTTCTTTCTTATCCGCTTTTAGGATCTCCTTAAACTTCTTTGCTGCGGTCTCAGTAAGGGTAATCGTAGAGGCATCAATCTCCATCTCAATAATCGCATTGAGTCGCTTTAAAAGAGCTTCAATGGCCTCTTCCTCAAATCCATGCCCCATCATTCCCACTTCAAGGGTTTCCCAGGTCGCTGCTTGACAGCCCACACAATGAAGACCAGCATTGGTCAGTTCTTGAGCGATCCTCTGGCTCTTCTCAGGAAATTTTCCCAAGATTTCATCAATTGTCATTTCTCTTGAAATCGGCTCTTTAGTAGTCAATTTTCACCCTTCCATGCTTAATTTTACACTGACAAGCCAGCCTTTCTTCCTCGGTTTCTCCAAGGAAATCAAGCTCCTCCTGGGTCATCTCTGAGAGGTTTTCCTTCCCCTCTTTGACTTCAATCACACAAGTCCCACAAACCCCTTCAGTACAAGCAAAGGGAACTCCAGCCTCTTCGCAGGGCTCTTTGAGCTCAGCGCCATCTTCGAGCTCCACTTCTTCATCATTTAACACTAACTTTGCCATGAGAGATATCCTTTGGTTTCATAATACCGATCGTCTCCCAAAACTTGGTTTTTCTCTTTATCAGCATCCCGATTTTTAAACCTCTCTGCATCGCTCCTATCTCTTGTATAGGAGGCTGCTTCGATTGATTTAAATCTCGAACGCTGATTTTGAGAAATTCCCAAGTTTTGAAACACGATCGGTATAACCGATGATTAAACCCCAAAGAATGGAAAAAATCAAGAAGATTACCCTGTTTTATTCACCACAGAGGACATAGAGACCTCAGAGAGGGTCTTTTTCATGGAATTAGGACAAAAAGAAAGGGAGGGGCTCTTCAGGGCCCCTCCCTTTACAGTTGAGTACTTTTAAATAAGGATTAATACCCCTTCAAATGCTTCTCATGGGAGTTTAGGCTCCCTTCAGCCAGAAGTTCCTCAGCCGTAGCTTTTAAAGTCTTGATTCCCTCGGGGAATCCTACCTCGATGAGAAGACCATTTAAGTAGGTCAACTCGGCTTCTAGAAGGTCTACTTGACTCTCTAGCTTTGCAGCACGTGCTTTCAGATCTTCCTGATTCAGGTTTTTATCCATTTTAAAGCCTCCTGGCGCTATTATACGGTTATTAATATACCCCCTATTATAGGCTCTTTCATTCTAAATCTCAAATATAATCTCTAATTAAAGTAATAAAAAAACCTTTAATATTAATGGTTTAAAATATTTATTTACGGTTAATTGTATATCTCATTGCATATTAGCTGTTTATAAATATAAATAACTTAACTTACTTATAGTCAATAAGTTGTTATTTAATAAAATAATAAAATAAAGAAAATATACATTAAATATGTTATAATACTTGTATTAACACAAAAAAAACTAAAACAAACAAATCAAAACAAAAATTAATTAACTTATAATAAGGGAGTTAAAACAATGGAATCATCAAGATTATCACCAAGCAGTCCTGAACTAAGATCACCTCCAGCACACTTAATGGAAGAAGTTGATCTTCAATCAGATTCGCTACGCTTACCACCATCCGCACTTGAAAGAAGAGAGTCTCAGGATCTTATGGCACCTGAGCGCTTTAGCATTATCGATACTGAAAGCGTACCTGCTGATGCTGCAGCTCTAGCAAAAGTTCAAGGACAGCTACGTCCACAAGGATTTCTTGCTAAGGCTATTGACACACTTTGGAATCGTGGAATTGCTGCGATTTTTTCATCTGAGCAACGTAAACTGAACGCTGCTAGAGACCTTCTAGCAAAACCAACAGAAGACCTAACAAAGGCAATGAATCATTTTTCTAGTCTCAGTAATCAAGTTCAACGATTCGGTGGCGCTCCGATTACTTTAGAAAACGTTCAACAGTACGCTGCTGCTTTAAAAGCTGGAATGGTTCTTGTTGAAGTTGAAGATGAAGAAGCTCCAAATGGAGTAAGACTCGAAGCTCAAGAACCAGTTCTCGAAAATGAAATTCAAGAACTTAGATTCGCTAGACTATCGGATGGTATTAGAATAACCGATTTGGAAGGACTTGTAGCAGGAGTCATGACGGGTAAAACTCCAATGACGTTACTTACAGCTGCAAAAGCTGTTGCTGTATGGAGAGATGCAATCCAAACTGCTGGAAAACCTCTTTCTGATGCTGAGTTCCGTGGTCTTGTTACACAAGCTAACGCAAACGTTGTTGATGCTGGTGCTAACAGAGCATTTGTTGAAAGCAATACAGTTACTTCATGGGCTCAAATTGATGGAATGGGACAAGCAAAATTCATTAGCGAAGCTGTAGCAAAATTTACCGAAGCTGTTAAAGGAATTGATGGAGAAGAGCACACTGGTCAAGCAGTTAGAGAACTTCATACTAAGATTGAAGAGCGTGCTGGAAAAATCGCTGAAATTACTGGCGGAGATGCACAGGCAATTAAACAAGCTCTTCTTAATAAATTGAATGCTGTTCCTGGATTCAAAGAAACTTTAATGACAGCTCAAGATAGCCTTCTTAAAGTTGTAGAAAACAACCAAAGTCATGCATTCCTAGCTAGAGAGCAAATGGATGAGATTGGAATTAGACAACAAGCAATTATTGACTCTGAGAAGAATTCTTTTGATGGTGGTATCCGTAAAGGTGAAGCTGCTGTTGTAGGAACATTTGCTGGCCTCCTTCACCCAGAAACTACTCGAGCAGCTCTAGAACTACATGGTCGCCAAGAAGAGTTAGAACCTGGTGGAAAGTACGAAGAAGTTGCTAACCATGCTCTAGCATCATTCGGGCATCTTGATGCACAAATGACTGCACTCTTTACTCAAGGAAACGCAGTAAAAGTTGCAGAAGGTCAAGCAAGAGCACAAGCAGCTCTTGATAAATTAGATGACTTGAACACTCTTATCAGCGAAGCAAATGCTGATGAAGAAGTTGAAGAAGAGAGCGAAAGAACTTGGGCTGTTGATACTCGTGCTACTAACAAGCCTATTCCAGAAGAAGCTCAAACGCCTGCAGCTGTTGCTGGAGCTTTAGAAGAAGAGTTATTAACAATGATTGAGGGACTTGCTGGACAAAGTGATTCAGAAGCATCTCCAACTCTTCTTGCACAACTTCTCCACTTCATTACACCAGCAGGTGTTGCAGCAATCGATGATAGTCTTGTTGTTGAAGAAGAGATGTTCGCTAATGAAACAGTCGATGGAACCGTTGTAAGACGCGAAGCAAGCCTTCCTATTCATGGAGAAGAGCGCGGTCCTGTTGATTTAGGTGTAACAATGCTTAAGTTTGCTGGTGACAGACCATTTGGTGAAGCTGCAGACGATAGACCTATTGCTCGCCTACGTGGTGCAATCGGAGCGATCCGTGCAGAACAAGCAGAAGTTCAACGTCGAGAAGAAGAAGCTAAAATGGAAGCAGCTCGTCTAGCACGTGAAGCTAATCCTACAATCGGAATGAGAATAGGAAGATTGTTTAGCAGATCTCAAGCTCCAAGAGTAGAAGCTTCTCATGTAGATAGAGTAGAGTCTGGATTATCGCTTGATAGCTTTGACTTTGCACCACAAGAACCTACTAGATGGCAAAGATTTACAGCATGGGCTTCTAGATTGATTAGACGTTCACCACAAGAATCTGTAGATCCAATGAGTTCTACTCATCAATTTAGACGTCTAAGTAGTTCTGACATGGGTGAAGAAGAGGATCTTCTGCTAGGATCAGGTGGATTTAGACCTCTTCATCGTGAATCTAGTGACTTAGGCGAATCTGTACCTGTGACTCTTCATGCTGTAGGAACTCCACGTCCTGCTGTTAATACAGGAACTGGATTCAGTCTAGATAGAGAAGATGGACAATTCGAATAATAGGTTAAAGGGACTTAAAAAATCCCGATAACTTCTGAAAGGCCTCTACGGGAAACCGTAGGGGCCTTTTTCTTTCTCTGTGTTCTCTGGGGTAAAATCTAGGAATGGATCGGTCGATCCACAAGGGCTAGGGCTGCTTCTTTGAGGGCTTCAGAGAGGGTGGGATGTGCATGGCAGGTATGGGCTAGATCAAGAGCTGTAGCACCTGTTTGAAGGGCTAGGGTTGCTTCGGCAATGAGTTCCCCAGCATGGGCTGAGATAATATGGGCTCCTAGGAGGGTTTGTGATTGAGCATGGGCGATGAGTTTGACGAATCCAAAGTCATCTCCTGAGCACCGAGCACGGGAATTGGCTTTGAAGGGAAACTGCCCGGTTTTAATGGGGATATTCCGGGTTTTGGCTTCTTGTTCTGTGAGGCCAACGGCGCCCACTTCGGGGTGGGTATAGACAACACTGGGCATGGCGATATAGTCGATGTGAGGGGTTTTTCCGCCAAGGAGCTCGGCAACGGCGTACCCTTCTTCTGAGGCTTTATGGGCGAGCATGGGACCATCGACAAGATCTCCGATAGCATAGATGTGAGGGTGGGTCGTTCTAAAGTTGGAGTCGATGGGGATAAAACCCCGTTTATCGGGGGTGATTTGGACCGCTTCGAGACCGAGGTTTTGGGTATAGGGACGGCGGCCAATGGCTAAAAGGACTTTGTCTGCTGAAAGGGGCTCTCCCCCTTCAATGGAGAGAGTCACTCCAGATTTTGTCACTTCAGCTCCAGAGACTTTGGAGGAAAGCTGAAAGGTGAGCCCTTGTTTGGTGAGAGTTTGCTGGAGAGCTTTTGAAATCGAATCATCGAGAGTCGGGCAGATCTTATCGAGAAACTCTACAAAGTGAACCTCAGTTCCTAGTCGGGAATAGACAGAGCCGAGTTCGACGCCAATAATCCCCGCACCCACAACAATCATCTTTTTGGGAACCTCTTTAAGGGCTAGGGCTCCAGTTGAAGAGAGAACGGTTTCTTCGTCAAAGGGAAGAAAAGGGAGAGGGGTGGGCTCGGAACCGGTGGCTAGGATGAAGTTTTTTGCTGTGTAATCGGATCCACTAACGGTGATGGTGTGTGGATCTTTAAAGGTTGCGGTCCCCGTAATGGAGGTCACTTTATTTTTCTTAAAAAGGGCTGCAATCCCCATATTGAAGCCGCTGATGACTTCCTCTTTTCTTTTCATCATCTGAGAGAAGTTGACTTTGGGGGTTGCTTCAATGCCATGGGTTTTTGCGTTATGAAGGATATTGACATACATTTCTGAGGATTGGAGGAGGCATTTTGAGGGAATACATCCTATGTTTAAACAGGTTCCTCCTAAGACCTTTTCTTTCTCCACGCATGCTGTTTTAAGACCGAGTTGAGCAGCACGTATGGCTGCGACATAGCCTCCTGGTCCCGCACCGATGACAATCAAATCAAAGGATTCAGTCATCGGTCTCTCCCAAGAGAAGTCTTTCTGGTTTTTCAAGAAGCTCTTTCACTCTGACAAGGAAAGTAACAGCTTCTTTTCCATCGATGATCCGGTGATCATAACTTAAGGCAAGATACATCATCGGGCGGATTTCAATTTTATCATCGATAACAACAGGGCGTTTTACAATATTATGCATTCCAAGAATGGCACTTTGGGGAGGGTTTAAGATCGGCGTTGAAAGCATCGATCCAAAGACTCCCCCATTGGTGATGGTAAAGGTTCCTCCTTGGAAATCTTCAATCGCAATTTTCCCTTCGCGGGCTTTTTGAGCAAAGGTTTGAATCCCTCTTTCAACACCTGCAAAGGAGAGTTTTTCAGCATTCCTCAAAACAGGAACCATGAGTCCTTTTGGTGTGGAGACGGAGATGCTGATATGCATCCCTTCATTGAATACAATTTCATCTCCATCAACAAAGGCGTTAACATCGGGGAGTTCTTTTAATGCAGCGCAGCAAGCTTTCACAAAAAAGGACATGAACCCAAGCTTGACATCATGCTTTTTCATAAAGGCATCTTTTTCGCGTGCTCGAATTTCCATCACGGCAGACATATCGACTTCGTTAAAGGTGGTGAGCATGGCGGTAGTGTTTTTTGCTTCGACGAGCCTCTTAGCAACGGTTCGACGTAGACCCGACATCCGCTTACGCGTTTGTCCTTGTTGCGCAATCTTTTTGGGAGGAGGAAGCTTTGCTTCGGATGGTGGAGGCGCAGCTTTTTCCTTTCCGATGGAGGCAACATAGTCGTCGACAGAACGCCGAATCCCTTCACCTGCTGAAGGGCTCAGAGGGGGTGCTTCTTCTTTTTTGGGCTGGGGAGCGGATGGAGCCGCAGCTGCCTTTGCCTGCCCTTTCCCTTCGGTATCGATAAAACCGATCACTTGGTTGGGTTTGACGATTGTATCGACAGAAACAGTGAGATTAAGGGTTCCAGAGTCTGGGGCATAAAGGACTTGATTGACTTTGTCGGTTTCTAGCTCAAGGATCTCGTCATCTTTATTCACAAAGGTTCCATTTTCGACCATGATCGCTGCTACAGTTGCTTCTGTTACCGATTCTCCTGCTGGTGGAACTTTTATTTCTACTTTCATTCACATGCCTCTTTGAGGAATTTTGCAAGCTCTTGTTTATGCAATGCGCCAGATCCTGCTGCTGGCGATGCACTTCTTTCCCTTCCGACATACCTTAATGAGAGTTTTTCGGGAAGGAGCTTTTCTAAAGTGGGGCGGATATGAAAATAAGCGCCCATATTTTCATGCTCTTCTTGCACCCAAAAACATTCTCTTGCTGAAGCATACTTTTTGAGCATTTCCTGAATCTTTTTTTCATCAAGAGGATAAAGTTGTTCGATCCGGACGATTGCAATGGAGGGGTCTTTTCGATGATCGATCAAATCATAATAGACTTTTCCACTGCAAAGAATGAGCCTTTTAACATTTTGGGGGTTTGAGGGGTCATCGATCACTGTTTGGAAGATCCCTTTTGAAAACTCTTCGGGGGCACTTAATGAGGGAGGATATCTGAGAAGTGCTTTAGGGGTAAAAATGATGAGAGGTTTTTTAATTTCAGAAACTCCTTGCCGACGGAGGATATGAAAGAGTTGCGCAGGGGTGGAGGGGTTGGCAATGAGAATACTATTATTGCCTGCTAACTGGAGGAATCTTTCTATCCGCGCAGAAGAATGTTCAGGACCTTGTCCTTCGTATCCGTGGGGAAGAAGGAGGGTCAAAGGGGAAAGGCGGTTCCATTTTTGCTCGGCAGAGACGATAAATTGGTCGATAATAATTTGTGCTCCATTTCCAAAATCTCCGAACTGCCCTTCCCATATAATCAAGGCATCTTGATAGGCAAGGCTATATCCATATTCAAATCCCATCACAGCATACTCAATCACAGGAGAATTATAGATATCAAAGCGCGCTTGATCTCGACTTAAGTGAGAAAGGGGGTAATACCGTTTCCCAGTTTCTTGGTCGGTTAAAATGGCATGACGGTGAGAAAAAGTTCCCCGCCCACTATCTTGTCCAGAAAGGCGCACATGAACTTTTTGAGTTAAAAGAGAGGAATAGGCTAAGTGTTCTGCCATTCCCCAATCAACGACAGGAGCCTTGAGATCCCCTGTCATCATTTTAAGGCGGTCATCTAAAAGGCGCATAATTTTAGGGTGAATATGAAAATCATCTGGTACTCGTGTAAACTTATGGGTGAGTTCAAGAAGGGTCTCCATAGGAACAGCTGTTTCAACAGGCTCTAAAAGGGTGGGGTGCAACTTTTCTTCTCTTTTTTGAGCCTTCTTTTTTTCGACTCTTTCATGGGTTTCAGAAAGAGCTTTTTCTAGAGAGTCTTTAAATTCTTTTTCTAATTGATCGGCTTCTTCTTTTGTGAGAGTTCCTTCTTCAATCAAAGCTTGGCGGTAAAGGTTACGGGCGTTTTGCTTTTGTTTAATTTGCTTGTAAAGTTGGGGGTTGGTAAAGGCTGGTTCATCTGTTTCATTATGCCCATATTTTCGGTGACAATTGAGTTCTAGAAAGACATCACAGCCAAATTTTTGCCGGATTTGAAGCGCAAGCTTTGCGGCAGCCACAGCTTTTTCAGGATCTTCCCCATTGACGTGAAAAACGGGGGCTCCAAAAGCTTTGGCGATATCTGTGCAGTAACGGGTCGATTTTGTCTCTTTGGGAGAAGCTGTGAACCCTATTTGGTTATTGATGATGATATGAATCGTTCCCCCTGTTTTATAACCGGAAAGTTTGGAGAGTTGGAGGGTTTCATAAACAACTCCCTGCCCTGCAATCGCTGCCTCTCCATGGATGAGAACAGGAACAATGGAGTCGGTATTTCCTCTTGCTTTAAGCTCTTGTTTCGCGCGGGTTTTTCCTTCAACAACAGGATCGACAGCTTCTAGGTGTGAGGGGTTAGCACAAAGAGCGACATGAATACTTTTTCCATGTTTTGTTGGAATATCTGCAGAGTATCCTTTGTGATATTTGACATCCCCTGACCCTTCAAAGGTATCGGGCACATAGGAGCTCTCAAATTCATGGAAAATATCGACGTAGCTCTTTCCTAAGATATTCGCGAGGACATTTAGCCTTCCTCGATGGGCCATTCCTAAGACGATTTCTTGAACTCCTTGAATGGATCCCTCATGAATGATCTCCATCATCATTGGAATCAAGGTTTCTCCCCCTTCTAATGAAAAGCGCTTTTGTCCTGGATATTTCATTTGAATAAAGGATTCCATGATCTCAGATTTATTGAGGGAGTGGAGGGTATCCATTTTTTCTTCACGGCTCAATTGAAAGTGAAAGTTAGGCTCAATCCTTTCCTGTAGAAAGGATTCTAATCCTTTGCTATGGACTTCCACATACTCTATACCTACACTGTTGCAATAGGTTTTCTGAAGGGATTGAATTAAAACATTTAAAGGAACGCTTTCTTCTTTAAGAAATCCACACGTTGGGAAATTTTGATTGAGCTCTTCTTTTTTAAACCCCAAATTTTCTAGGTTGAGTTCTTCAACATCTTCTACCTGAACGGGAACCTCAAGCATGGGATTAGACCGCGCCCCTTTATGTCCAAATATGCGATAGGCTTCGATAAGACGAAAGACCCGTAAATCAGGACTTTGGGAACCTTCTATATTAGGTCCTTTGAGAGCAGCACCTAAAGCCATCCCTTCGAAAAAATGTTGCCAACTCTTATCAACACTTTCAGGATCTTCTAAGTACTGAGAATAAAGGTGTTCAATATAGGTAATATTCGCAAGATTTGCAAAGTCCCCCCGGTCACTCATAAAGACCTCCCTCTGCTTTTTCCTATAGCACCTCATTCTTTTCCCCAAAAGAAAAAATTGAACTGTTTTTGGAAAAGAGACTAGTGATTAAATAAACGATTGAGCTTTTGTTCTCGTCTATGTTAAAATTTTTCCGTTTGTAAAAAAAATCAGGTATCACACATGGAATCTAGCTTAACCACATCTTACTCTGTCCCAACATATATCGTTGATAGAAGCCCAGGAAAATATGGAGGACGCCAGGTAGATTTTTTGCGTAGAAGTAGCGCGATTGTTCAAGAAGGAACAGAAAGAGTAACCAAAGCTCCTAAAGATGAGGAAGGGTTAAAAAAACTTTATTTATCTCTCTTCCATGAGTTTAGGGGACAGCGTCAACAAATCGCAGATGACCATGGCAGCCAAAAAGCTGAATTTTTTGGCAGGATGCGGACTCATCCTAAAGCTCCAACCCTCTATCATACAATTCTCGATCATGAATATGCTGAATATGGAATGAAAATAAAGTTCATTCTTAAAGGTTTTCTAGATCAAATGAGAGGAAGTTCAAAGAGAACTTTTGAGTTTCCGATCGACCCTAATTTTCCTCGGCGTTCCTGTATGGAAGTTGAAGTGTTAGAACAAAAAGATCTAATAGAAAAGCAATGGCTTTCTTCTCCTACACCTGAGGAAATCGATCTACCAGATCTTGAATATAATGCCCTAGGACAACTTTCTCATGAGTCTCTTGCGCGAGTTAAAAAAGAAAGAAGACCTTTGTATCAACGTCTTGCTATGTTCCAGAAATTCCTTTTGCTACAAAGTGAGTTCCCTTCACCCAAAGTAATCGGTAAGAACGAAAAAGGGGTTGTTTTTGATCATCCCGATCGAGAAAAAAATCTAAAATCACTTTTTGTCCGTGCTGTGGTCAAGCAAGAGGTCGAAGGAAAACTCTATCAAGTCTGTGAGTATCTTACTTGGATGTATCGAGACCATCGAACAGACCCTCATCAGCGGATGCTCAAAGATTCTACAGTGATTGTTTTTCACCTCGATGGACGCAATATTGAACATCCTGCAATGGATGATTTAGCGACTCTTTTTGCAAAAGCAGTGTTATCAGATGAAAAACTCCTCAAATATAAGGTTTGTGAGTATAGGAAATTTCAAGCTTTTGTGATGCCAGTATGCCGAGGAAATGCTTCCATAACGGAGTGGTTTGAACAGATACTCTTCAACGTTCATCATCTCGGAATAAATTATAAAAAAGAGGTACACCCCGATCTTGAAGGATTTACAACTCCCAATGCATCTGAGTACCATGAGAACTATGTAAAAGGAAAATTTATAACTTGGGGGTGATAGATATAGCTATCCTCTAAAAGGTTCTTCGTGTAAAATTATTCCAATGAATCAGTGGGCAAGTTTTACAAATACGGTTTTTAATTGGGTCTGGAGTCCTCCCCTTTTAATTTTGATTTTGGTTGTGGGGCTCTATTTGACCATTGTCACTCGTGGAGTGCAGTTTAGATACTTATGGTATGCACATAAACTCGCGTTTACCCGTCATGATGATCAAGCCGAAGGAGACATCAGCCATTTTCAAGCGCTCATGACGGCTCTTTCTGGAACCATAGGAATTGGAAGTATTACAGGGGTTGCCACCGCGATTGCTATTGGAGGTGCTGGAGCACTTTTTTGGATGTGGATAGCGGCCGTTTTAGGGATGGCTACAAAGTTCGGAGAAGCGATTCTTGCAATTAAGTACCGGACCATTGATGAAAATGGTGAGATGTGCGGCGGCCCAATGTATTACATTGAAAAGGGAATGAATTGGAAATGGATGGGGAAGATTTTTGCTATTTTTGGGGTGATTACAGCGATTGCCTTTGGAAATATGGTGCAGTCAAACTCTATTGTTTTAGCTATTCAAGAAGACTGGGGTATAAGCCGTTTATCGGCAGGATTTATCTTAATGGCATTAGTTGGAGTCACGCTAGTCAAGGGAATTAAAAGCATTGGAAAAGTCAATGCGATTTTAGTTCCTGCAATGGCCATATTTTATATCTTAGGGGGCCTTATCATTCTTGGAATCCATTTTGAGCAAATTCCAATGGCTTTTTCTCTGATTTTTAAATCTGCATTTTATGGAAAAGCAGCGGTTGGAGGCGCAGTTGGAACCTCAATCATGATGGCCATTCAACTTGGGGTATCAAGAAGCATTTTTTCTAGTGAAGCAGGTCTGGGAAGCTCTCCAGTAATTGCTGCTGCTGCAAAAACAGACTCCCCAGGACGCCAAGCCTTAGTATCGATGTGCACAGTGTTTCTTACTGTCGGTATTGTCTGCACAATTACAGGATTAGTCGTGATTGTTTCGGGTGTTCTTGGAAATGTGGATGGATCTAATGGAATGTTTAATGGCTCGGCAATGATGCTTCACGCCTTTGGTTCCATTCTTCCTTTTGGGGGAGGCGTTGTAACCATTGCGCTGATTTCATTTGGATATTCAACTATTTTAGGATGGGCCTATTGTGGAGAGAAGTACGTTGAATATTTAGTCGGATACAGATTCAATAAAACTTTTCGCATTCTCTATACCTTAATCGTCATTCCCGGATCTATTATGAGTTTGACCGTTGTGTGGGATTTTGCAAGTATCATGAACGGATTGATGACTCTTCCAAATCTAATTGCCCTTTTTGCTCTTGGGACTATTATAGCAAAAGAAACCCGCTTCTTCGATCTTCAACACCGAAAAGAAGTAAAGGGATAATTTTATAAGGATAAGGATTTCTCCCTTTCCATAAAAAGGTAAATCGATTATATTCCAGCGCAAAGAACCTGAGTGTTGTGTTTATTTCACTCATTCTCAGGCACCTTTAGCTTTCTTCTTAGGTTTTTTTATCTTGGAAATAGCCTCTTCGACTATTCCCTGCGATAAAAACCCTAGGAATCGAAGCCAAATTGAGAATAACCAAAAGAAACCCAATACTCAGGTTATGAAAAGTGAACGTCTAAAAAAGCTAGAGTTAGAACTTCAAGACTTAGAGCAATGGCTCAATCTTGGTCTTGTCCCCAAAAAGGATATCGAAAAGCACGAAGGGGAAATCGAAACCCTTAAAAAGCGTGTTGAAGAAGAAAAAACCCGTCTTCAATCTCTTAAGGAGCACGGCGACAATGATGAATACTCTGTTCCCAAACGCAATGCTCAGCAACGTGCGGCTTATCAAGAACCTCATACCCTTCCTGGAGTCAATGCTGATGACGGTTCAGGAATGACTGATGTAGGTCTAGATAGCGAAATGCCAACGACATATGAGACCGAAGGTGGAACGATGGCCGATGAGGAGGGTGCTACGACCATTGCTGATGACGAAGATGAGGAAGATCCTTTTAGCGATAAAAACCGCTGGCGCCGTGGGATTCTTGAAGATCCCGATGCCGACTCGTGGTAAAAGCTTCCCTTTATTTTCATTTCCCTTTTTGTACGCGTAAGTGTCCTTATTGCCACTTTTATGTCATCCCGAATAGAAATCATGAACCCTTTCTCAAAGCTCTTTTAAAAGAATGGGAGATGCGTCTCCCCCAAATTGAAGATAAAGAAATTGCCTCTCTTTATTTTGGTGGAGGAACTCCCACCCTTTTTGTCGAAGGGATTGAAGCCATTCTAAAGCGAACCAGTGCTCCAGAAATTACTGTTGAAACAAATCCTGAAGATGTGACTCTTCCCCTTATGGAAAAACTCCATAATCTTGGAGTCAACCGTGTCAGCATTGGAGTTCAATCACTCAATAATCCCCTTCTAAAACACCTAGGACGCTCTCATACCGCCCAAAAAGCTATCGATGCAATTGAAATCACAAGAAGGGCAGGAATCGAAAATATTACCATTGATCTAATGTATGAGCTTCCCTATCAAACTCTTGAAACTTGGGAAGAGACTGTAGACAAGGCCTGCAGCCTTCCTATCACCCATCTTTCTCTTTATAACCTTACGTTCGAACCTCATACTGTTTTTAAGAAAAAAGAGAAAGAACTCCGTCCCCACCTTCCCGATGAAGAAACCGCTACTGCTATGCTCAATAACGCAATTATTCGCTTTGAAAAGGCCGGCCTCAAACGGTATGAGATTTCTGCTTTTGCACGAAATAATCAAATCTCCGTGCACAATTCAGGCTACTGGACGGGACGCCCCTTTTTAGGTTATGGACCCTCAGCTTATAGCTTCTTTAATGGAAAACGATTTCGAAATATTTGCCATATGAATCACTACATCAAAAAGATAAATGAAGGATCCTTTCCCATTGATTTTGAAGAAGAGCTCCCTCCTCTTCGTAGCCTCCATGAAAAATTAGCGATCGCCCTTCGTTTAACCGAAGGAATTTCTCTTCCAAACATTCCTCTATCGACACAAAAACTTCTCCAGGAGCTCGATCGAGAAGGATGGCTCACTTATCATGCTGATCATGCAAAACTCACTGAAAAGGGAACCCTTTTCTACGATACTGTGGCTGAAAAAATTATCCTTCTTTAATCACTCAATAAAAGTTTGTAAAGAAGCATAGAAATATTTTATGCTTGCATCATGCAATTTTTCTCTAAACTGTTTTTCTTTTTTTGTTTGCCAGGGATTATCTGTCATTTCCCTCTCCACAGTGAACCTACAATAATATTTACGCAACATCCTACTGAAAGCTATTCAGACTTTTCTCCATGGAATCTTCTAAAACCTGAAACATTATCGTTCGATCATATTCTTGATTTTGTCGAGATGATTGAAAATACCGACAATTTAGAAGAGATTTTTACAGAGCAGCAGATTGAGGAAATTGAAAAATTTTTGGTTTTTCTCATGAGAAACGGTATAAGAGACTGGGATACTGAGGCAAAAGAGCAGCTGGAAGAAGACATTGCCTGGATGAAAGGAGAGCCCAATAATAGTTCGCTTGCTTATGAATATGAGGATAGCGAGGAGGAAGAACTCGCCTACTTGATGAGCGATTTCAATGGATATCGAGATGTCATCATGTTGCCAGCAGTCTACAACACTAAAAAACCTCAAGTCGTTTTATGCAAAGGAAAACTGAAAAAGTTTTCTAAGAATTTTAAAAGAGCTATTAGGAAGCATAAAAAAGAGATCATTATAGCAGCAGTTGTTGTTGTCGTTGCAACAGTTGTGATTATTGCTACTGCAGGAACTGCTGCTCCAGAGGCGGTCATTGCAAGTGGCGCTGCAATGATGGCTGCTAGTGGACTCAAATGAGAAAGATCATGAAAAACCTCGTAGTCCCGTTAATAAGCCTGGAGAAGTTTGGGAACAAAATGACTATCCACAAATACAATCTCAAAATAGCCCAAGCCAAAATGTACCATCAATAGACTCTCATATTGAAGAAGCACCCAAGATCAGTCCCCCAATGAGGGAAATCATTCAACAGACAACTTATGAGATTAAAGAAGACCTGTCTGAAAGTATTCCAGATAGAGATTTTTTTCCCACACAAGACGAACCTTCGCTTTTGACAGCAGCAGTGGACAAAGCAAGAGAAACCGGCTCTCATATTGCCCATGAAGTTTATAATGCCGTTACAGATCAATTAAGTGTTATCTCAGATATAGCTGGAGCATTCACAGAAAAACTCCCAGAAGTTATTAAAGATAAGACCCCCTTTGAAAAAGATAGTAGAGAATCCTTTCAAGAAATGGTAGAAGCGGGTCATAAAAGAATCGACACGGTCTTTGAAACAGACCAAGCTCATGCCTACTCTACTGAAGCGAAAAAAGAGAGAGATAAATTAACGACTGGAATGCTTCCTCCTCCTGGAGCCACAGGAACAAAAAATATTAAAAAGTCATTTAACTCTGTAAATAGGAGCAACAACCATCAATATATTACATTTATTGATGGTGGAAAAACTAAAACTACTTCCTTAGGAGAAATGAGCCATTCAGGAACCATCCATGATAGAGGTGGATTAACAAAGGCAGGTAGATCATTGCAAAAAAAGACAGATAAAGTTGGTTCGTCGTTTCCAAAGCCTACCGGTACACCATATGAGGTGAATTTGCAAGGGCAGAAGATTCTGGATGAAATATTGAATCATCCTGATAAGCGTATTTCTATTGAAAAACCGCCAACCTTGAATTTTGAAACTTTAGATATTATATTGCCAGATGGTCGTGGGGCAAGATTTACAAAAGACGGAAAGCAAATGATTGGATTTTTGGAGCCAAAAAAATGAGCAGAAACGATTTTAGAATTATGATTGCTGATGTTCCAGATAAAGAAGAACCTGTATGTGAAATATATTACAAAAATTCAGGGTGGGTACAAATATCTGCAGAAGTTCCAGGTAAATTTATCGTAGCGTTTTGTAATAGAGATGATGGAGCTTATTGGGAATTCCCTTATGAAGAAGCTATGGAAGTTCTTCAAGAAGCAAAAGAACACCTAGCAAAACTCCAACGAACGCCTGAAGAACAAGCGGAACATGATGCTTGGAAGAAAAAATATGAAAATTGGAAGCCAACACCCGAAGAGCAAGCAAATTATGAAGCTAAAATGAAAGCTCAGAGAAAAAAATATTACGACTGAGAAGTTATCAAAACCTTGAAGAATATTGATAAAAAAAATAACTAGCTGCAAGTACGCTACTAAATTGAGCATAGAAGCATTCTTCAATCGATAGACCATAAAGTTATGAAACATGTGAAATACAAAAAACCTCTTATATTTTTAATTTCTTTGATTAAGAAACAAGCTCTTCATACTAAAAAGGAAATGAGCAATTCCCCAAAAGATCGAACAGACTATTTTAGTGGAAAAATAATGGGATGTTATTCAATTGTTACTATTTTTAAACATCAAGCATTTGCGTTCTGCATAGATCAAAAGGAATTAAGTTTGGCAGAAATAGATCCGCAAGTAGATCTGCTGGGTCTTAGGAGAAATACTGAAATAGATCCGGTAGAAGATAACTGGGCGATTGATCCCATGAATGATGAAACAATCAAGGGATATTTGATTAATTCATGCATGATATTAAAAGAACAGTATATAGAAGCTAAAAAATCTCTAACAGAAGCAGAAGAGATTGATAAGGAGTATTGCAAAGGCGAATTAACTGCTTATCATGAGGTAATAGCTACTATGAAAAATCAAGCACCGATATTCCACATAGATGAAAAAGATATTGGTCTATCTGATATAGATCCAGAAAGAGATTTGCTTTGAACCAAACATTGTAACAACCTTCTAACCTGAACTCTGGGTTTCTACGCTGCGGGTGCTGCTGCAGGCGCTTTCAAAAGATCTTGAACGACTTGGTGGCGCAAGTATTCTTTCATTTCATGAGCAAGCCATGTCTTGGTATGGTCATCTCCAAGATCGATCCACTGGCGCCCTTTGCTTGTTAAACGAGAAATCCAATTGGGAACAGGATCTTTGCTATTCGCAAAATGGGTTACATGGGAAGCCATATGCTGAGGAATTTCAACCATTCCTCCTAAGTTAATGACTTGAATGCGATCTTTATAGTCTTGAAGATGCTTTAAGGCATTTAGCCCAACATGAGCCCCTTGGCTATGGAGAATTAATCGGACTGTTTCATGGGGAGATTGTTCTAAGCGAGCTTGAATGCGCTTAGCCAAAGCTTTTCCATGTTTTGCTTTATCGACTTGCACATCATGCCACTCTTTGACACCTAAACCTAGTGCTGCTACAGAACCTGCTGCAATGATGGCTCGATCATCTTGCTCTTGTTGATCTTTCTTTTTCTTTGGAGAGGTGACTGCGCAATATCCTAACCCCAAAACTCCATATAGAACTTTTCCTGCAATGCTGATGATTGTCATTAAGGGGGTGGTTTTATTATAAAAAACATCGACTTTTACCCCTGTCAGCTTTTCTATTTGTCGCGCTGTTTTATGGGCTTCTTTTTTAGATGTAATCACCCCATTTACAAAAAAATTATTTACAGGTTGTACCATACCATCCTCACATTTATGGAAGGATGATACTAAAAATTAAGGTAATCTTCTATGACTTTTTGCCTCTAATGACAAAGACAGCCGGAACTTTCCCCAATGAAGGAACTGCTTTTTTCCATTGGGAGATCGTTTGCGTTTTAACCCCCTGAGAAGGAAGGGTTAAATTCCAAGAAACAGATAGATCGGTTTCTCCTTGAAGACCATAAACAAGATTTTTTAAAAACTTATCCGTACGATAAGGTGCTTCAATGAAAAGATGGGTATGATCTTTGGGAAGAGTACGGAGCTTCTCTTTTAATGCTTTTTCATCTTTTGGTGGGTATCCATGAAAAGTAAAGTTTTGAGCAGGAAGCCCTGAAAGCTGGAGAGCATAGACAATCGATGAAGGACCTGGCAATGTTTCAATCGGAATATTCAAGGTATGAAGGCGACGGATCAAACGCGCTCCTGGATCGGCTAGAACAGGAAGCCCTGCGTCCGATATAAGTCCCCATTTCTCCCCTTTTTGAAGAGGACCAATCAGAGAATCAATCTCTTGAGAATGTTCGTTCAGTAAGCGAATGGGAATCTCTCGGAATTTTTCGGTAAAACGTTTCATATACCGACGCGCTCCTCTTTCGCTTTCTGCAATCATTCCATCCAAAGAGGAGACGACCTCTCCTACGCTATGGGGAAGAAAAGGATCGTGTTCTAAGGTTTCATCTAATAAATTAGGGAGTAAATATAACATATTTTTTCTTCTAACGCTTTGCTGCGAGTTTAGCTCTAAATTGATCGAAAAGGAGTCCATGGTTCGAAATATTAGAGCGCATTTTCATTTCTAAGTTAAAAAGTTCTTTCAGCCCCTCAGTGAAGTAAGAGGAATTCAGTCCACTCCGTCGAAATCTCTCAATCTTCTTGGGAGAAGTTTTTGGAGGTTCTTTTGCTAAGGCGATTTGCAGCCCAAGCTGTAGTTGGTAACGGAGCTGTCCGATTAAAGTATAGAGATCGATTTCCCCATAATGAACCGTCCCTCCAAGAACAACAGCTTCAGAGATTTGCCACCCATTTTGAATGGGATCCAATGAGCAAATTTCCTTCACCATTTCTAACGAAAGTTTTTTTTCTACGCCACTATAGGCAATGATCTTGTCGAGTTCTTGTAAAAGCATTGCAAAATCTACATGGGAGAAGTCAATTAAATAAGTCGCTCCATCAACACTCAAAGCTTTTCCGCGATCCCGCGCACATTCTAAAAGCCACCGCTGTAGTCGGCTTTTTCTGTCCCAAGGTTTTTCTCGAATGAGGTCTAGAGTTGTCCCCTCTTTTTCCATTTTCTTGTAAAAAGGGGGTGCTTCTTTTCCTGTAAAGATCAAAACATAATCTTCTACTTTTGGGATCTCTTTTTCTATAGCTTCATCACAGATAAGTGTGCGCTTATTAGAGAATAATGAAGGTGATTCCAATTCTTCAAGAAGTTGGTCATTGTCACAGTGGATCACTTCAAATCCTATTTTTTTAGAAATACGTTCAGCGACAAATCTCCTTTCAAAAGGGTCTTCCATCAGGATAAAATAGACCTCTGAAGGATGATCGGGTAGGGCTTCATCCAAGTGTTTTTCAAATGAGTCAATCTTTACATATTTCATAATCATTCATTCTAGCTGAACGCTACTTGTGAAGCAAGAACGGACTCTGAGCTTTCCATAATATTTCAAATAATAAGATATTATTTGAAACATTACTATATTGTAATTAATGATCAATCGGTTTATTATTATCGCAATTAAAATGAATTTGAATATGTTCATGGTAGTTAAAAAGATTTTTAAGCGAAAAAAAACAGCCGCCACTCAAAAGAAGACAACTTCTTCAAGGAAGACAGTTGCTCCTAAACGGAAAAAAATGGCTCCGAAAAAGAAGGTCGCTGCAAAGAAAAAGGTCGCTGCAAAGAAAAAAGTTGTCTCTCGGAATAAAGCTACTCCAAAGAAAAAGGCTCCGGTTCGAAAAAAAGTTGTAGCTCCAAAGAAAAAAGTTGCAACGCCGAAAATGAAACCAGCTCCTATCAAGCAAAAGGTTGAAGATCTTCCCGTTCAACCTCCATCAGCTCCTCCTCCTAAGAGGATTAAAATTATTATCCCGCCAGGGCGGATTCTAACCGCCGAGGGCTGGAATCGCCGCGACTAGTTCGCACACTACCTAAGAAAATTTTAAAGAAAATTTGATTGGGCTCAAGTTTCTTAACTGAGTCAATAATTCTTAGAAGCGCCTGATTACAGTATTTAATAATCGCCAGCTCTCCTTCTGGGGACAATTGAGGGGTATCTCCACTTGTCAGTAAGGGGCCTGTTTGAAAGAAGTGACTCTCTTTTATATCCGAGGCTAAAAGACCGATCACCCTTTTTAAATCTGCTTCTCCCATTTTTTCTCTAATAAGTTTTCCATCGATATATCTTTCTGGGTGAAATTGGGTTCCTATCACGGTTCTGTCCCGATTCATAAATGCTTTAACAATCCCTCTTTTTGTTACGACGACTTGAAGATCTCGACCCATTTTATCTGCAGCTTGACTGTGAGCAGAAACACCCAATAGAGAGCGCTTGAATTTACTTTTTAACTTCTTTCCAAGAGTGTCTTCGTGATTAAAATTTAAAGGTTCTCGTCCTCCTTGAAAAGGAACATTTTTAATGGTTCCTCCAAAGTATGTATTGAGAACTTGACATCCCCGACAGATTCCCATCACAGGTTTTCTATGATGAATGACAGCAAATTCCATTAAGCTTCTTCTATAATCGTCACCATCAAAAGAATCAGAATAAAACTCTGTTTGAACATTCTCTCCTCCAGAAAGAATCACTCCATCTGCATAGGACATCACTTGTGCTGCTTTTCTTTGAACCTTTTCGATTTCTGGAGTAACATTTGGATCATCCAGAAGCTCTTGAGCACGACTCAACCGGTATGTTGAGTAGGATTTCAATTTCTTCTCAACTTCTTCATTTAATTTCGCAACATCAATATCTTCAGGATAGATCGGAAATTTAAGTGTCAAGGCTCCTTGATCTTCTAATACATCGGGAATAGGAGCTCCCCAAGATCCTCGATCTTTAAAGTGCCATGTCAAAGCAATCACAGGCTTTGTCACTCGATTTTCGCTGCAATCGATTTTTCTAAAATTCGCATGGCAAAGAAGAACATCGACTAAATCACACCCTTTCAGAACAGAATCCTGTAAAAGGACATTTAAAAAGGAGGCTCCGTAAAGGGTTGATGCTTCTATATGCAGTTTGGAAAAAATCGACTCACTCATACAAAAGCGTGTCAAATCACACCCCTTAAAAGTAAGATCTGTTCCAAAGCAGTGATAAAAAGTCCCCTTCCTCAATTGGCAATGGTTCCAAACCACTTGAGTCAATTTGACGTCATAAAGGTAAATATCTTCCATTTTACAGTGGTTGAAAGTGACACTTTCAATTGTTGCTCCACTTAAGTCGGAATCTGAAAAGTCAACCCTTTCGAAAACCATATCCTTGAGTTTCACTTTAGAAAGTTGACTCTTGGGAAGGGGCTTCACTTTTATGTCTTTGATAACGTCCGAATAATTTTTTTTCTTTAGAGCTTTAGAAATGTCTTTTTCTTTAGAAAGCTGATCCCAGTCTTCTTGTGTGACCGTTTTCCCAAAATAGCGACGAGAGACCCTTGATACTTCTTCTTTAGTCTGATAACAGCGAAGAGCAACCATGACTAGTTTGGCTACAACTTCGAGATAGTTTTCGTTTTTATATTCCTCATAAGCTTCCTTAAGCTCCTTCCCAGCTTCAAGAACAAGTGAGGCGACAATAAACTCAGGGCGTTGAGAATAAATCGAATAAAAATAGATCATTCGAGAGAGAATGTCATAGACTTTCCCTTCTTTGATATCGCAGAAGGTCTGAACACTCAATGTGATTGCTAAAGTTGTTTTGGGGCGATAAATCGAAAAGTAAATCATGATGCCATAAGCTGATGACTTGAGGAGCTTCTCATACCCTTGTTGATTGGTGTTCCAAAGAGAAATCACCTGAATGGAACCTGTAATGACCGATACTCCTATTCTTGTTGGCTGATATAAACTCAAGAAAGGAATGGCAATAAGAGCAATTCTCGTAACCTGATCTTTACTTTCCGGAAGCTTTGCTAAAACCGGGTCTGGTCGTGCATTGAAGTTTAACCTTTCCATGATCCCCTATGAAATTTTAGGACAAGTATAACATTCCTTTGGAATATCACATTGAATTAAAATAATCATTTACAAAGAGTTAAGAAAAATATTGTTGAATGAATTCTTTTAAAATTGGTAGGCTATTCACTATATCAAGGAGGTTTCTATGAAGGTATTTATTGCATTACTACTTTCTCTTTCAACACTATTTGCTTATAATCTACAGGATCGAGACATCGATAGTTTCCATTTTGAGTGGGATCACACGGAAGACTATTCCCAAGCTGGCAACATGTTTATTGAAAGCTTTATGGTTGCCTACCACCCTTTTTCAAAGGAAGAACTTGGAGTTGAAGATACAAGAATATTTTTAACAGAAACGATCAATGAAGAACTAGATTTAGTCACTCAACAACCCGAAAATATTCACTGGTTAATTGCTAAGGAAGGAACAAAAGTGATCGGTCTTCTTATTCTCGATCTCACTGAGTTTCCAGACCAGGTTTACGGACGCCAAATGGCTATCGACCCCTCTTACTTTCATCAAAAAGTCGGAACTCAAATGGCTCAAGTAGCCCGTGAAGCTCTTCCTGAAATTAAAAAGTTTACTGCAATCACACGAGTGATGAATGGAACAAGCATGAAATTTTTTGAATCTCTTGGACTTAAAAAATCATCTTTTATGCATGAGGACTATGATTCAAATAAATATGTTGGATTTGAGCTTACCAACGATTAGTTGTCATTTTTGAATTTATTTGGTATCTTTTACTCCAAATTTAGCGTGAGGTAATTTGATGAACTTAAAAGGTAAAAAAGCTTTTATAGCTGGAATTGGGGATGATCAAGGATATGGCTGGGCGATTGCAAAATCCCTTGCTGAAGCTGGCTGCGAAATTCTGATTGGAACGTGGGCTCCCATTGTAAAAATCTTTACCACATCTTGGGAAACAGGAAAGTTTGACGCATCTCGAAAGCTTTCTAATGGCTCGATGATGAACTATCTTAAACTTTACCCCATTGATGCAAGCTTTGATACCCCTGAAGAAGTTCCTGAGGATATCAAAGAAAACAAGCGCTACAAGCAATATGATGGTTATACCGTTTCAGAAGTTGCTGCTCAAATCGAAAAAGACTATGGAAAGATTGATATTATCGTTCATTCTTTAGCTAACGGTCCCGAAGTAAAAAAACCTCTTCTTGAAACAACAAGAAACGGATACTTGGCAGCCATTAGCTCTTCTGCTTACTCTTTTGTAAGTATGGTCAAATATTTTGGCCCGATTATGAATAAAGAGGGGGCGGCTATCAATTTAACGTACCTTGCTTCCGAACGTGCTGTTCCTGGCTATGGTGGAGGAATGAGTTCAGCAAAAGCAGCTCTTGAAAGTGATACCCGAACCCTAGCTTGGGAAGCTGGTAGAAAATGGGGTCTTCGCATCAATGCAATTTCTGCTGGAGCTTTAGGAAGCCGCGCTGCACGCGCCATTGGTTTCATCGGTGCAATGATCGAATATGCGCATCAAAATGCTCCCCTCCAAAAAGATCTGAAGTCAGATGAAATTGGAAATGCTGCAGCATTTCTTCTTTCACCTATGGCCTCAGCAATCACAGGGGTCACTCTTTATGTCGATAATGGGATGCATGCAATGGGAGTGGCTGTTGATAGCCCAGCACTTGCGCCTCAAGAAGAAGCAGCTTTAACATAAGGATGATAAATGGCGTCGGGGATAACACCTATTCCTACAAGCTACCACTGGCGCTTTGAAAACCTATATAAAAGCCCACTAGCTCAAACCATTTGTGTGTTGACTGTATCACTCTATGCCTTGACCCGTTTTTCTTGGACGCAAGGTTTCTTTGCTGCTTTCCCATGGAAGTCAACCCTAGTTTTAGCAGGGATTACCACAGTTCTTATTGCAAAATCTGAAACGGCTCTTTCCATTGCTTGTAAATTTATCCAATTTACTCGAATGAACCGTCTTGTCTTTGAATTTCTCCTTGTGAAAAATGTCCTTAAAAACCGTTTTGGGAATTGGGAATGGACAACAAAAATCGAAGACGGAATCTACTTAAGTGCCCTCCCTTTAAGAGAAATGGGATTTAAGGAATGGATCCAAAAGAATAACATTGCTGTTTTAGCCATTATAGATCCCTTTGAACTGCAAACCACAACTCTTGGTGGGCGAGCGATTGACTATAAGGGTATACAACATAAAATCATCTTTTCCCCCGATTTCTTAGCTCTGCCGATAGAAAAGCTTCGTGAAGCAGCCGACTGGATTGATGAAAAACGGCAAGCAGGAACTGCTGTTTTGATCCACTGTAAATCGGGAGTCGGAAGAAGTGGTTCTAGCTTGGGAGCCTATTATGTCTTAAAGCAAGGAAAGACTGGAGCTGATGCACGTAATACAATGGTTGCTAAGCGTCCTATGATCTATAAAGAGGGATCGAACCACGACCAGCAGGTTAAAGCTCTTGAAGCTCAAGGCGTAAAGTAGACGTTCTTCTTAAGGAACGAATTCCAATCTTCCAATCGTATGCAGTAAAATCATGCGTTTCGATCTGAGCAGGCCGATTACCAAAGCTTAGATGACCCAAGAAGTCTCCTTCTCCCTCTACAATTTTGAAAGTAAATTTAAGGGTTTTAGCAGGGGTAATCACTGAAATCACATCCCCTAATTTAAAAACTGTCCCTTTCTCTCCATTGATCAAAATGGTTTTTCCATCTGCACGATCCGTATAAAAGGTGAGTTCCATCCGGTTTTTTTCATCAGGAATGACTTCGGGATAAGTAAAGATCTGACCTTCACAAATGATGTTCTTATCTTGACAAACCAATGTATGAAGATGGCATTCCTCTTTCCAAACCTTTCGATAAAGATGGTAACCTTTCCCCACTGGCTTGGGAGATCCAGAAATAACTGGAGATGTTTTTTTATTATTTTCTGATGGAAAAACAAGAGAAGCATGGAGATGGATTGGATGAGGCTTTAAGATTCGAGGAGAATGGCCCATGAATAGATCAAAAAGAGTGGTTTCTATCTCCCCTTTTCGTTGCCGTTCATCACCTAGGGGTCCCGAATAAAGCTCATTTTCAAAGTCCCAAAGAGGAAAAAGGGAATCTAAGGGGTGATCATGACAGACTAGATGAAGAGCCATCAGTCCTGCTTCTTTAGAATTAGTGATTTCTTCGGGAGGAAGGGGAAGGGTCAGATTTTTACGAATCTCTGAGCGAAGAGGCTCTTCGATCACTTTATGGAAGTATTTATCGATTAGAAAGAGAGGATACATGGTTCGATACGATCCTATCCCTTTAGAGTATTGATGAAGATAGACAGGAAAGCGCCCCTCTTCATTTCGAAAAGAAAGGAGGTGTTTTAACCTCTCTTTTCCTTCTTGGACATGGTCTCCTACCATGGTTCGAAAAAGGGTTAAGCAGTAACAAAGATTCTCAAAAAAAGGAATGGTATCGGTGGAGCGTTCATCCTCATAGCAATAGTGAATCAGATCTGTCTGAGGACTTAAGTAACGCCTTCCAGCATCGAGTGCTAGATCCACAAGTTTTCGTTTGTCGATGGCTACGGTCATGTCGCTAACCTGATCGCTTCTTCAATCCCCTGAATGATCCCCATGCGGTCAGCTGGAGGTGCAATAATATGGGCAATATTTTGTAAAGCTTCAGGAGCTCCATCCATCGCGATACGAACATCTCCCGCTTTAAGAAGAGGGATATCGTTGTTATCATCTCCTCCAGTAATAAGAGGATGCTTCAGTTGGTATTTCTCCATGAAAGTTTTCACAGCAATTCCCTTATCTGCATTCTTATGGGTGATAAGGATAAGGTAGAGATCGGGGGAAATGGGATCTTTGATTAATGTCGTTTTGAGATCTTCAATGGAGAGAAGCTTTTTGTTAAAGCCTTCAAGCATTTCTTTCGATCCAATACATTTAATAAGGGGAAAAATGCTCTGCTGCTTGATATCAAAAGAATCTAAAGGAATCCAAGGGGATGCAGAGAGTTTTTCTACCTCTTTGAGATATTCCTGCATCTCTGGTGAAAAACGATCAGGACGAAAATAGCAGAGATCTCCTTTTTCATATCCCGCATAAACAATAAAGTCCCCTTCATTTCCTTGATAAAGTTGATCAAGGAGTTCAACAATATTGATTTTCAAATAAGACCGAGCCACTTTTTTCTTTGAAGGGATTTCGAGTAAGTCTGCTCCATTTTGAAGGGCAAGTAAATAGGGAAAGGTTAGCTTTGGAAGGGTCATCATCGCAAAAGACATCGATCTTCCCGTCACAAAAATAAACTGCCACCCATCTTTATGAAGGTTCTCAAAGTAAGTCGCTACACCATCCGGAATGAGATGTTTCCGGTTGGTGATCGTTCCATCGATATCTAATGCTATGGTTCCTCTGTTCATTGCCACTCCAATCTTACAGTGTAATTATAGACAAAAAAGAGCTTTCCGCACAGAATAAAAGTTATGAACCTATCCGCAAAGTCTATTATTTCTCATTCCCTATCTTTTCTGTATCTTTTCCCTGTCCATTTTGAACCTTTGTCTCTTGGACAATGGGATCAAAATGGACAGAAAAAATCTGCTAGAAAATATTGGAAAATGAAAAACAATTTACTTTACGGATAGGTTCATACCAATTTCAAAAAATAGAGCAGCAAGTTCTTTTGATCTTTTCAGCAGAGTTGCAGCTAACTTGGTACTCTATTTTTTACAATTGGTATTAAAGGTTACAAATATGCGAATACTCAAACTTTTATTGATCCTTTCTTTTGCACCCCTCTTAGCCGAAGAGGCTCCAGCTTCTTCTCATATGGACATGGAGCTAGTGTCAGATTTTAAAAATCCGCTTTCAGATTCACGCTCAGATTTTCCCATAGAACTAAGTGCGGAGCATGAAGACAACTTAAATGAAAGTTGTCGAGCGGGAGCACAAAGTCAAAGGGGAAAAGATGAGTTGAAGGTGAATGCAGATTTTTCTAATTTGGCACTTATAGCGGATGCTGCCCCTAAGAAAGAAGAAAAAAAAGAGGCTCCTCCTGAGAAAAAGAAGGAAGAGATAGCTCCTACTAAAGCTAAAGAAATGGACGAAAAAGAGTGCATCCCCTCTGAAGAGCATCAAAAGGCTTCTCATGAGGTTCATAAAGCAACCGAATCCTATGAAACAGCCTTTATTAAAACAATTGTTGTCCTTGTAGGGCTCCTTGTTCTCGTCATCTTAACAGTTTGGATGTTCAGAAAAATTAGCCATGGAAGACTACGTGGAATGAACGTTTTGAAGTCGGTTAAAATCCTTGAAAAACGTGCATTGAGTCCGAAATCCATGCTTTACCTCATTGAAGTAGGTGGAAAGCAAGTTCTTATCGCTGAGTCGCAGTTAGAGGTGCGTAATGTCGCAACTTTGGACTGGCTAGGAAGTGATAAAGATCTTTAATATCTTTCTTGGTCTAATCTTTGAGCCTGTGCTTCATAATGACGAATAAGTGCATCATAAGTTGTAAACTTTCCTTCAATCCAATCTAGTCGAGCTAGAAATCTTTGGCTTAGCGGTTGAGCACATTGATAAATATAAAAGGTGCGATTAGATTCTTTTCGAACCTCTTCAAGTCGACCTAAAACATCTTGATAGGTCATCCCTTTTAGGCTTGTATTTTTTAGAAAAAGGGCCCAGTTTGCAATTGCCGCATTATCTGCATGCCAGCTTATCTCTTCAGCTCCTGATTCGACATCAAAATCTGGTCCTTTATTCCATTTTTGCTCCATCTCAGAAAAAATGACTTGCATTTTACGGATTTGATGTTCATCACTATAAAAATTTGCTGCAACACCGGAAACTCCCATGGCTACAGAGCATTGGATATCTAAAACCAAGCTTCTTCCAATAAAAAATAAACCCTCTTTTTGTTGAAAAAATTGAAATTCGACAGCTTTAAAGAAACGTTCAGAAAAATCAGCTTCTTTTCTATGAGAAAATGTAGCCTTATAAGAGCGAAAAAAGATCCCAACTAATATGATCACTGTTTGAATGATCCTAAGAGCTAAGGTTGCCGTATAAAGGATAAGCGAGCCCAGAGCCATAACTCCAAGCAACCTTTTTGTTGCCTGAGGATTATCATTCCCGAAATACCACTGGTAAGTAGTCGGATCTTGAAAATAATGATAAGCCTTTTTTTGTTGATGCTCTCTCGTTAAACGATATGCACCTACAGATCCCCGTTCCTTAAGGTGAGCTCTTTGATAATGAAACTCTCTATCCTGAAGCAACGTTGGATCAACGAGTCGACTAAGAATTGCGTGCGCCATGTTCTTCCTCAATTATGTTGAGAAAAAACTTTAATTAATATTGTGTTTATTCACAAGAATTTCTGATAAAAGAATTAGCTCTTTCTTACTTTTCAGACCACTGACAAGTTTTCCAATTCGTGGTTTTTTCTTTCGATGAAAAACCTCTTTTTTAACCACCTCTGAAAGTTTTACAGGTTTAATATTTGTCATCCTTATTGGAGCTGGGGGTTCAACTTTGGGCTGCAATGGCTGTCGAGGAGCAGGACGGACGATCTTTTTTTCCTGCTCTTTCTTTTCTTTTGCTCTTTTGTGGAGCCCCTTAAGAATAGAGGCTCCGATTAAAATTAAAAGGGGATAGAGTCCCTCAATGCTTTGACTCATCTTCATCCTCATATTTCGAGAGAGCATCTCTCATCTTTGTATCTGATTGAAGATTTTTGAGTTTATAAAAGTCCATCACACCAAGATTTCCCATTTTAAAGGCTCCAGCAATAGCTTTGGGAATCCCTGCTTCTGCAAGAACGACTTGTGCTCTGTTTTCTTGTTCTGCGGCAACAGCCATTGCCCGGCGTTCTTCAGCTTTTGCTTGTGCCACTTGCTTATCAGAATTCGCTTGATCAATCTTGAGTTGCGCTCCAATATTGTCACCCACACTGATATCGGCAATATCGATCGATAAAATTTCAAAAGCAGTCTGAGCATCCAGTCCTTTATCGAGAACAAGTTTAGTAATAAGTTCAGGCGCTTCTAAAACATCGGCATGCGTCGTTGAAGAACCAATGGCGTTGACAATTCCTTCACCAACACGAGCAATAATGGTCTCTTCTGTCGCTCCTCCAACAAGCTGCTTAATATTTGTTCGAACGGTTACCCTTGCGCGACAGAGAAGCTGCACTCCATTCTTTGCAACAGCAGTGATGTATTGCTTGGGATCTGAACTCGGACAATCAATCACCTTAGGATTTACCGATGTCCGTACAGCTTCTAAAATATCACGTCCAGCAAGATCAATGGCTGTTGCTTGGCGCCAATCAAGAGGAATGTTCGCCTTATCGGCAGCAATCATCGCGCGGACAACCTCTAAAATCCGCCCTCCAGCTAAAAAGTGTGTTTCAAGATCAGAGACCGCAATATCTTTGAGCCCTGCCTTGTAAGAGTTAATGCGCGCATTAACGATCACTTGAGGAGGAATTTTCCTTAGACTCATTCCAATAATATTAAAAAGAGAAATCGGTGTTCCAGAAACAAATGCCTGAAACCAAAGTTTGATATATTTTCCTAAGATGAAGATGAAAATAAGCCCAATGATTCCCATAAGGATAATGAGGGCATAAATACCAAGTGCAGCGCCTTCCATAAAAGAGTCCTTTGTTTTTGCACGCGTTCACGGGGTGCATTATTGTTTTCTGACGATGAGTCTTGCCCCCTCGCCGGCAACAATTTTAACAGATTCACCCTTTTTAATATAAAGACTTTCAGAAACTGCTTGGTGTCTCATTCCTTCTACCTTAATATGCCCTGATGGCCTTAAGTCCGTAAGAGCTTCCCCAGATTTTCCAATTAATTCTTTATCAAACTCAGAGGCCAAATATCCCGATTGCTCCTCTTTTGCAAACATTGCAGGCTTTTGCTTTAGTTTCCATAGAGCCAGTTTAATCATAAGAACTAACAAGACGATGATGAGAACAACAAAAACAATAATTTGCCAAAGATTTGCTGACTCCCAAACAAAAAGAAGAATGGATAGACAAAAACCCACTCCACCAAGGATTCCTAAAACAGCCCCTGGCACAAAAAATTCGAGATAAATAAGGATTAATGAAAGAAGTGCTACTCCAACCGCAACTAACATGAAAAATCCTTTTGCTCTTTGAGTGGTTTTACAACAACTTTACTTCCTTCGATTTTCACCACTTCTACAGCACTATTTGTTTCTAAATATCCCGTTAAACAAATGGCATCATAAAGGTTTTCACCAATGTGAACTTTTCCAGAAGGACGAAGAGGCGTGACCGTTTCTCCCAACTCTCCAATCGCTGGCATTAATTCTCTTGGAACCCCTG
The DNA here is from genome assembly GCA_024233395.1 of Chlamydiales bacterium. Classification (GTDB taxonomy): domain Bacteria; phylum Chlamydiota; class Chlamydiia; order Chlamydiales; family Simkaniaceae; genus Neptunichlamydia. The sequence goes on along the minus strand of JACKPR010000003.1, from coordinate 306,307 downwards.
AAACATATCCTTCTTTTCTCTCTTGCTCTCCTTTTAAAATGAGCTTTGAAAAACGGAAAAAGCGATGGGAGAAAAAGCGAGCCATTAAAATGATCATGATAATGGCAAAAATGAGTCCCCCACATAGCCATGCAAGCCTTTCAATAAATGCTACGCCAACCAATTTAAATGTTCCTGGTTCTAAGAAGTTTAGACGATCAATTCCAGGAAGCATTAAAGCAAAGAGACCGATAATGGTCAAGAGAATCCCCATGATTCCCACAATACCAAATCCTGGGATCACAAAAAGTTCCAAAGCAAGAAGAACAAGACCAATACAAAGAATAATGATTTCGATCCAATTAATCGCATGACTCGCAAAACTTGAAATCAGGATCAAAACTAAACATCCCAAGGCAATGGACCCTGGAAACCCAAATCCTGGAGTATTGATCTCAATATAAAACCCAATCACTAAGCCAATAAAAAGAAGAGTCGCAACAATGGGGTGGGTCAATACGGTGAAAAAAGTAATCCTCCAGTCTTGATAATCGACCATCATTGCATGGGGAATTTTTTTAAGTGTCGGTTCTTCAAAGACAAGAAGTTTACTTGCAGGCCAAACGCCTTGATTCCATTCCTTGCTCGTAATTTCTGGAAGAGGTTTGTAAGGAACTTCAAAATCTGCAACTCCTAAATCAACCATCTGTTTTGCATTTAAAGTGAGCAGTTTTCCTCTCCCTGAAATAATCACATCAGGAGAAGATCCTGTATTGATCACATCGCTTTCATCTCTTAGTTTCACAACTCGATGATTTCGAATAACAAGAATGAGGTCTTTATCAACCATTGCTTCTGCAATTAATGGATTCCTTCCATAAAAACTTGCAATATTTGCAAACTCCGCTCTAAGAGCCGAATTCACCTTTTCTGAAGCCGTAACCATATGCCCTTCTTGCCCTAAGATGACCGGTTCAGCTGCCCCCATCAAAGAATTAGGAACCGAACCAATAAAACGGCAAGAATAGGCAAGCATTGCACCAGCAGAAACAGCCCAATTATTGACAAAGGCAATAACAGGAATATGATACTGAATATCCATTTTCTGGAGAAGATCAACAATTTTTAGTGCTGCTAAGACTTCTCCCCCAGGAGTATCTAAATCTAGAACTACAAAATGGACCCCTTTCTTAATAAAGTCTTTTAAGGCAAACTTCGTATAAATATAAGTCGCTTGATTAATGGGTCTCTTTTCATCAATCCTTAAATATCCAATAAGGTTTTCTTCTGAATTGTTATAGGAAACATAAGTATTGAACTGCTGTTGAAACTCAGCCGCAGAAATAATTTTCGCATATTCCGCTTGCTCTTCTTCAACCTTCATATAGCTTTTAGAAAAGGTCTGATCATCCATTACCTTATCTATAAGACCAAGAGATTTCATCCCTTTTAAATTCAGAACAAGGGGATCAAAGTTTCCTTGTACATCCTTTTCAATAACCTCTTGTCCATCTTGGTAAACAAGTTGATGATGAGGATCGATCATCGCATCAACAACTTTGTAGAGGAGAGAAGCATTATGGCGATTCTGATTAATGAGAGATCTAACAACTCGACGCATTTGCTCGGGTGACATTTGGTTTTTGACTCCATAGGGAATATCTCCCCATGCAACAAGAGAAGTCACAATTATTTCATCTGCAATAAAGGGAAAAATCGCTGCAGGACCAACAGCTTTTCCATCAATATAAACAATCACATATTTGCTGCTTCTCATCTTAATGTCATAGATCTCTTGGGCTAGAGAAAGACACGACAGAAGATCCCCTGAGGATGAGTTGATTTGCAAAATCAGTCTTCCTCCATCCTGTTTACGAATCGCATTCACCTTTTCTTTGGCAAAAGAGAGATTATCATCTCCTAAGTACCCCTTTAACAAAACATAGGTATCCCCTTCAGAACGCGACACTTTTTGGAACCGATAGGCAGCTATGGCTTCACCAGATTTCCTTTCTTCACTCATCGCACCTTGAGTATCAGATGCGTCATTCAAGAAAATCTGGTTTTGCCTCTCGATTTCCGAAAACTGCTCTGTACTGAGGGCAAAAAGGCTGCAAGAAAAAATAAGGAGAAGAAAAAAGAGTCTTTTCATTCTAATCTCTTAAAAATTCGAAAATTGCATCACGAGTTCTTTCTAAATGCTCATCTGTATGAGCAGAGGAAATAAAGCAAGCTTCATAGGGAGAAGGTGAAATATAAATCCCTTTATCCCACATAAAATGAAAATAGGCTTTAAAACGCTCTTTGTCTAGATTGACTAAGTCTTCAAATGAAGAAACTTTTTCCACCCCAAAAAAGAGGGTAAACATTCCCACAGTTTCTTGAAGACATCCCCCTTTGATCTGATGACGCAAAGGTTTTGTAATGATTTCTGTCTTCCGCCTAAGTTCCTCGTAAAAACCTGGTCTCCTTGCAATTTCCAATGTAGCAAGGCCGGCTTCCATTGCAACGGGATTTCCCGATAGGGTTCCTGCTTGATAAACCTGTCCTTGGGGCGCTAAGCAATCCATAATTTCTTTTCTTCCACCAAAAGCTGCAGCAGGAAAACCCCCACCAATAATTTTACCAAAACAACTGAGGTCGGGATTAATTCCATAAAGCTCTTGAGCTCCTCCGTAAGAGACACGAAAACCGCTAATCACCTCATCAAAAATTAAAACAGCTCCAATACGCTTAGTCTCTTCTCGGATACACTTTAAAAACTCTGCAGTAGCAGGAACAACCCCCATATTTGCTCCAATCGGCTCTAAAACAACCGCAGCGACAAACTGGGAATAAAAAGGATCATGCATCACCTTCTTAAAGGTCTCACAATCATTATAAGGGAGAGAAAGAGTATGTTTAACCACTTCTTCAGGAACTCCTTCTGAAGAAGACTCTTGACTGACCTGAGAAACCCCAGATCCAGCCTTGACTAAGAAAGGGTCTGCATGCCCGTGGTAATTCCCATTAAATTTGATCACAATAGGACGCCCCGTATAGCCACGAACAAGGCGAACAGCGGTCATCACAGCTTCTGTCCCCGATGAGACAAACCGCACCTTCTCCAGACTACTGACCCCTTGAATAAGCTCTTCAGCAAGTTTCTGCTCTTCTTCTGTTGCGATTCCAAATGAACTGCCTAGCTTCGTTCTTTCAATGACTCTTTGAGTCACTTCCTCCTGGGCATGCCCATGAAGGAGAGCACCCCAGCTCATACAATAATCGATATAAGACCGTCCATCGACATCAGTAATCATGTCCCCCTTTCCTTTCTTCACAATCATTGGATCGATATCAAGTCCAATAAAAGCACGGACAGGAGAGTTGACCCCACCTGGGATCACCTTTTGCGATCGTTCAAATATCTCTTTACTTCTCATGCGCTGAATCGTTGCCATTTGACCTCTCAAAAAACCGTGAATCGTACAAAAACTCCACTATCAGCAAAAAAACAATTTTTATAAAGGAGAACCTTCTATTCGTAAGGACAAAAAGGTTATGTCCCCCTTTTTAATTGTTTAATTATCCTTTATGAACATATGCTCTTTGCAAAAAATAAGGAGGTAACCATGAGTTCATCTTTGAGTTCATTATTGGGGAATAGCGACCCGGCAAATCCAAGAGTAGTTCAAATAGTAGCACTGACTGCTATCAACCATGCCGGTCAAAGTATTCACTCTGCAATAATCTACGAAACAACCTCTGAGACCATTGCGCCTAAAGATTATCAATATCAGATCATATCGGGAAATATGGAGGGGAAAAGCAAAGAAGATACAGTAAAATTTTTAATTTCCAAAATCGATGAGATTTCCCACAAAACCAAGATGGAAGCATGGATTCGTCCAGGTCCTGGAAAATATAAAAATACTCCTTTTCATTTCGTAGCTGCTTGTTATCCAACACATGCTTTATCTCACCTTTGTGAACTTCTCCGTAAGGGTAACCTCTTAAAGGAAGCTCTTGGCTCAAAGAATGCATGCATGCAGACACCTTACGATGTGGCTACCGAACACCATAAAGAATTAAGTGCCTTTTACTTGAGGGATTTAGAAGAGACTTTCAAAGGATAGGCACATCGTGGAAACAAAATCAAATAAAGTAAATATTTTAATTCAAGTGAGTTAAAATTTTACTTCGCTGCAAGTAAACGTTTTACAATAATCCTTTTAGTAAGTTAATATTTTAATTCAAGAAATCGAATATTTACATGGAAAGTAAATCGTTTTTTCGATATATTCTTAAGTGCGGGCAGGGTTGGTGCCTAATAAAATCACTAAATAAAACACTAACCATAGAACCTGTCTCACTAATAACTCTTAAAAGAGTTTTGATAGATTTTCGTTCAAAAAAGGGCTTTTTTTGACGAGCCAATAGCCAAAGGCGCTATAGGTGAGGAAAAAAAAGAACTTTTTTAGAAAAGATACAAAACCCTTTAAGAGGGATTAGGGAGATAGGTTCAAAAAGACTGTCTTAGCAAGTGTGTTGTAACAAAAAATTTGAGAGGTCCTTCAATGGCAGATACAGCCGTAGAAAGCATTGATGCCAATTTAGCTGCAGAAACAGTTAATCTTGGTAATGCATACGATATCCACTCCACAAAGAAGTATCAAAAAATTAATGACGAAGTTCTCAGACTTCAAGATGAGCTAAAAAACATCATTCTCCACTTAAAGACCGAACTTTCCAATATCAAAGCTAAAAACCCAGATGCTGAGCAATTTGACATTTCTGATCACTGGGACACCATCCTTGATTTCCAAGAAATTCTTAACGAAATGCGCCAAAAGCTCGGAAAAGAGCCTAATCCCATGTTCGGGAAAGAAGAGTTTGAGAAATCAAAAACCGTTTCCAAAGCAGATCTGGAAAAGCTCATTGAGCAGCTCGGGAATGCTGCCGACGACAATAAGCATCAAATCCAAGGCCAAACGAATCTGCTCTTTACTCAAGCAAACCTTGCTCTCGCAATGTTTGATGCTTTAAACAAGGTCTTAAGATCTGTCTTACAGTCACAAGAAAGACGTGCACAACAAGTAGGTAAGGCTTACTAAGATGCTGACTGCAAAAGAAAAGGCAAAAATCGAGCAAGCTCTCTACGGGATGTCAAGTGTCCTTGAAAGGACCAGTCCTCTGAATAAAAATTATTCAGGCGATGACCTCCGCATTTTGAGTTCCTTTGCACAAACTCTTTACCAAAACGGTGATTACGAGGAAGCAAAAGGAGTTTACCAACAGCTTGCAGCCTTTGAGCCTTACTCCCCTAATTACTGGGCTGGGGTTGGAGCTTGTTTGCAGGTGGAAAAAAGATACGAAGAAGCGCTGAAAGCTTGGTCAATGGTAGCTCTTCTGAATGAAGAAGATCCTTCCTCCCACTTTCATGCTGCTGAATGTTACTATGCTCTAGGTCTCTTTCTTGAAGGGGAAAAAGAGTTGGATGCGTGCAAAGCACGCGTTAAAGAAACCGATCAAGATCTTCTTGAGAAGATCGCTAGACTAGAGTCCTCTTGGACTAAAGAAGAAGGTGCTTAAGCTATGGCTGAAACACAAATGAGAATCGAGCGGATCAACCCGCTTCCTTTAGAGCCTATTGGTAAGAGTCAAGTAGCTCTTAAAAAGCGAAGTCGCGACGAGGAGCAAACCGCTCCTATCTCTCGCAAACGAACAAGACCGGAAGAAGCGACTCTTGTCTCACGCAAAAGACAGCGCGTTGAGCCCCAAGAAGCGTCCTCCGTTTCTCGTAAAAGGCCGCGTGAAGAAGATACTGAACTCTTCCCCAATAAAAAACGATGCATGGCTCTTCCTGAAAAAGCGACTGAAAATGTCGATTTCAACAGGAATGTTTGGACAAGCTCTAAACCGCAGTCAACACAAACAGAGCCAATGATTGGGACTCATCGTGCATTACCTGCACCAAAATTTGAACGTGTCGATCAAGACCCCCTTCTTCATGTTCCTAAAGTGGGCGGTTACTATATTGCTCAAATCGTTGGTCAAGCCTATGAGCTTCACCTTATTGTTCAAGAAAAGCAGCTCGAAGTCTTTAAAGTCACCCATGCAGGTGTTCAAAAACTTCGCGATGACCAAATTGAGCTTGTTAGAGATCAAATCAAAAACGAGCAAATCCAAGCAAAGTGGTCTTATTGGAGCAATGCCCTAGAGTACTTTGGAATCGTTGCAAACGCAACACTCGGAACAGGGGTCCTTTTCTCTGGAAACGTTCCTTTAGGAGCCCAAATGCTTGCAGGAAGTGCCCTATCTCTTAGCGGGAAACTTCTTCGCGATTTCACCGATCATCAGTACAAGGGAGCCGCCCTTAGCCTTACTGGAGCCCTGGTTTCTGGCTATAGTGGTTTAGATGCGGGAGTTTTAGATAACAGCTTACCACAAAAGCTCGCCTCATCTGTAACAACCTTCCAAAAAGTTTCAGAAATGGGTTTGGCATACCATCACGGTAAAGCTCAAACTTCCTCTTTCACCAACAAAGCTAAACAAGTGACCAATGAATTCAAGCGAAAAACTGCTGAAAAGGAAATGGAGCAAATCGTCGGTGGACTTGGAAAGAAAGACCAAACACAGGTCATTGCAGCTGCTGCTAAAACCATTAGTGTTGAAAGCCAAATTACGGGCGATATAGCCCGCGGCGGAAAAAGTTAATTTATTGATCATATTATAGAGGAAAAACATTATGTCAGATGGAACAAGAATTGAGGGAACATCCCCTGATAGAGCCACTGCTTCAACCTTCAGAGAAGATGATGAAAAAGTAGTGAAGCATTCCTCAGCTCAATCCACAGTAGCAGACAAGCAAGTCCAAACAGACGCTGCAACTCAAGCTGCTGAAAGAGAGAGTGAGCAAGCTATCACAGAAGTTGCTCGCGGTCGTAAAACCTACGAAGGAACAACGATCAAAGCACGCAATCCTATCATTGTAACAATGCTCATTATGAATGTTGTCTCCGATGCATTGAAAGATTCTGCAGACAAAACAAAAGAGATCTCTAAGTTGGAAAAGCGGATTTGGAAACACCATAGTGATGGTCAATCTGCCAACTGGAAGCAAGGAGAAAAGTGTCAACTGTGGATGATGGGTGGAAAAGGTGTATCAATGGCACTAGGTGTAGCTTCAAGTTATGCAGGAAAGGAAGGCTCTTGGGTTAAAGCTCTAAATCAAGATAATTTAAAAACAGCTAGTGGTATATCAGGATCGCTTAGTGATAGCGTTTTTCAACAAGCGCAAATGAATATCCAAATTGAAGAATCTAAGTTTCAGTTTAAAGTCGGTCATACTGGAAGTGATTACCAAAACCAATCACAACAAGTCTCTTCGGACAACCAAATGGTGGATAGCGCAAGAGAAAAAGGTATCCAACTTGGCCGCTTAATGGTTCAGCTTATTACCGCTCAACCTGCCTAAGTTGCTGTTTACAGATTTATTTGTTACACACTATAGTCCCAATTTTAGCAGTAAAATTGGGACTTCTTTATGCGTCTGGTTTTGATGGGTGTATCGGGCTGTGGAAAAACAGCAATCGGGTTGGAACTTTCGAAAAAGTTAAAAATCCCCTTTTATGATGCTGATGATTTTCACTCTGCTGAAAACAAAGAAAAAATGTCTCATGGAATTCCCCTAACCGATGATGATCGCCTCCCATGGCTTAAAACTCTAGCGCATCTCCTTAAAGAAAAAAGCGGTCTCATTCTTGGGTGTTCTGCTCTTAAAGAATCATACCGTGAAATTCTCAGAGTTTCCCCTGATATCCAATTCATCTACCTTAAAGGAACTTTTCAGCTGATTCATGATCGGCTAAAAGAAAGACATGGTCATTTCTTCGATCCTCACCTTCTCAAAAGTCAGTTTGCAGATCTGGAAGAACCAAAGAATGCCATTGTCGTTGATATCCACAAGAAGATCCATGAAATCGTCCAAGACATCTGCTCCTCGCTTAATAAGCTGAAAAATAACGTTGACACCGATTGAGATTTCCTGTATATCTAAAATTGAATATTAAAATTGCAGGGTTTTTAAGTGAAATATACTCCTAGAACTGCGGAAGGTACTGTAAAACGGCTACTTAAGGCTTTTCCTGTTATCGGGATAACAGGCCCCAGACAGTCTGGAAAATCAACACTATTGCAGCACCTATTAAAAGACTACCGCTATGTCACTTTCGATGATGTGACCCAAATCAAGCTTTATGAAGATGACCCGATTGGCTTTATGAATCACTACAGTGAAAAGGTCATCTTTGATGAGGTGCAGCTTGTCCCTGAAATTTTTAGTTCAATCAAATTGATGGTAGATAGAAATCGGGGAAATTACGGAAACTTTGTCTTAACGGGATCGAGCCAGTTTGCTTTCTTAAAATCTGCTTCTGAATCTTTGGCTGGTCGAATAGGTCTTCTCTCTCTTCTTCCTTTTCAAGCAAGCGAAATACCAAAAGACCTATTAAAAAACTCTATTTTCAGCGGTTCTTATCCTGAACTCGTTCTCAGAAGCTATGAAGAATCCTCTCTTTGGTATTCTTCATATGTTGATACTTATCTCAATAAAGATCTAAGAACCTTGGCGGAAATTGGAGATATCCGAGATTTCAGAAGACTTATCCAGCTTTTAGCTGCCAATATTGCACAAACAGTAGACTATAGTTACTATGCAAAACAAATCGGTGTTTCAGCTCCAACAATTAAACGATGGATTTCTATTTTAGAAGCTAGCTATATTATTTTCCTTGTTCCCCCTTATTACAAAAACTACGGAAAAAGAATCACAAAAAGCCCTAAGCTCTATTTTTTTGATACGGGGCTTGTTAGTTTTCTAACAGGAATTCGAACATTTGAGCAATACAACCAAGGTCCCCTTGGTGGTCCTCTATTTGAAAATTATGTCATTAGTGAACTTTATAAGAAAGAACTCCATACTTTAGGTGATGGAGAACTCTTTTTTCTACGCACCCAAGACAAAGCTGAAATTGATTTAATTATTGATCGAAAAACTAAAAAAGAACTTTATGAAATCAAAAAAACATCTTCATTTAAACCAAATATGATTCGCCATCTAAAAAGTTTCAGAGAAGAAAATGATCAAACTTATTTAATCTATCAAGGCAATGATGACTCATATCAAGGGATTACTCTTTGTAATTACTTAAAAATTTTATCCTGAAAGTTGAGAACAAAAGACTGGGTTAATCCTATCTAGTCTTGTCGAGACCCCAGGCGCCTGCTCCCCGAAAAATGAGATAGATTGCCATGAGTCCAATGATAATTGGAACAAAAATTGGGGGAGAATAAGGAACGCGAGTGAGACCATCAGGAAGATTATCAGGAGTCATCTTCATTAAATGAACCGTTGAAACCGTTGCAACAATCATCGTGACGGCTCCTGCAATTGCTGATAAACGCGTGAGAAATCCAATGATAAAAAAGAAGCCTACAACCACTTCAACAATAGGAACAAAATAGCGGTTAAATTCAACGAAGGGAACCTTAGTTGCAAGGAGGATATCTTCAAAATTATCCGGACGGATAAAATGAAGAATACCAAAGAAAAGTAAAACCACTCCAGCAATTAAGCGGATAAAAAATAGATGCTTCCTAGGCTTTTTTTTAGTCTCTTCGCTCATACTTTTTGCTATAGCAATTTCTGAGCAAACAATGCAAGCTCTATAATATAGCTAAAACAGTTTAAAATTGGGATGATTTACCCGGATCTTTCCGGTGTCTTTTGACTCCTTAAAACCTCTCCTTGTCTCATGGACAATGTTCTCGGTTTTAAGAAGTCAAAATCCATCAAAAATCTCTCGTTTAAATCATCCCAATTTTAAACTGTTTTAGCTATAATTTGCTGATTGCTTCCCAAGAAAGATCTTCTAGATCCATTTTTTGAATCTGCTTAATTAATCGGGTATTCAAAGCTTTTCCTGAGAAAGGCTCAAAACCTCCCCTTTTTTGTAGAAACAGCTCGATAGTAACTTTGTCTGATGAGAGATGCCCATAGCGAGCGCGATTTTCTCGATACCATTTTTGACAGGGTTCATTTAGATGGGCCCCATCAGAGGGAGCTTTATTATAAGACTCCATTAAGTAGGTCAAGATTTGGTTAGCACTTACCGGTTCTCTGGAAATTCCATAGGCATAGTAGAGCTCTTTTCCAGGAGTATTATCAACACAAATGACATTCATGGAAGCAGAAGACCCAATCGAATGTTTCATCGTATAATGCTCGATATTTGTAAAGATTACACGAGCTCCAACAGGAATGACTCCTTGTTCTTCTGAAAGACTTCTTTCGCCAAAAATGGGATCATTAACGATTAATCCTGGTCTCATGACAGCCTTGACGCTGGGATAGTTTCGATCATGACAAGGAACTAGAAAAGTCATAAGAGGATTTTCAGGGTGACTTGAGTAATCTCCAATCATCAATCTATCTTGAAAAAGTTTATCAAATTTTTCACTCCCAATTAAGGTGCGAATCGCAACATAATGGACAATTTGACAAACATTCGAACAATCAACAAGGGCAAGTCCTGTGAGAATCGCATCAAGAGCTTCGGAAGAACTCTTTCTTGGCTTAACCACAAACTCAGTAATCTTTCCTGTTGGAGAAGCACATCTTGCGGGAGAGTCAAGTTGAGAATGAGAAAAAAATGCTCCCGGAAGATACCCGTGAAAAAAATTTCCATTCGTTTGGAGGGTGTTGCGGCGTTGAGGGTTTCCTTCTCCCAATGCTTCATAGTACCGGACAGGATACCAGCACCCCTTTGAAAGCAAGCACTGACTCCCCTCAACAATAAATTTCATCGCTTGAACCACAACATCGGAAACTTGATCTTCAATACTTAGCTCAAGATTCGTTTGATAGGTAAATCCTGTTGCTTTACGAGTACTTGCCGCTTGAGCACCTGCTACTTCCATAAATTCTCCAAAATAAAAAATAAAAACGGATAAAGGATACAGGAAATGAATGTTTTCTTCTAGAAAGATCTCGGGATCTTCACGGTAGACCTCAGTATTCCTATCCTGAAAAAGAAAATTTTTATAAGATAACCTCTTATGCGTTTTTTACTCAGTAAGCTTAATTTTCTTACAGCAACAGGCGAATTTGTCATTTTGATTTGGCAAGTCACTACTGCGACATTTAGACGTCCTCCCAACTGGGCCTTAATACGGGAGCAACTCTATAACATTGGAGTTTTATCTCTGCCTGTTGTCGCGATGACAGGTTTTTCAACAGGACTTGTCCTAGCTGCACAATCTTTCTTTCAACTCAGCGATAAAGGTTTGGCTGGAGCAACGGGACTGATGGTAGGAAAAGCAATGATTACCGAATTAGGACCTGTTTTAACAGCCTTTATGGTTACTGGACGTGTGGGCGCTGCGATGTGTGCTGAGCTCGGAACAATGCGCGTTACAGAACAAATCGATGCCTTAGAAACAATGGCTGTTAACCCAAATAGATATTTGATTGCTCCCCGATTCCTATCTGGGATGGTCATGATGCCCCTTTTAACTGTCTTCAGTATTTTTATGGGAATCTTTGGGGGATATTTGATCTCTGTCTTCTACTTTAAAATGGCGCCGACAACCTATTTCGATCCCATGCCTATTTACATCACGAACTTCGATCTTTTGATTGGAATCGTAAAGGCGTTTTTCTTTGGGGTTTTGATCGTCACGATTTCCTGCTTTAAGGGACTCCACACTTCTGGAGGTGCTGAAGGGGTGGGACGGGCAACCACCAATAGCGTTGTTGTTTGCTATACCTTTATCCTTTTCACAAATTTCCTCATCACCCTTGGATTGAATATGCTTGAAAATGCTACAGGGTGGTTTTCATGATAGAGATTGAAGACTTATGGAAAGCTTATGAAGGACATCAGGTTCTCAAAGGACTCTCATTAAAAGTTGAAACGGGGGAAACCCTTGTCATTCTCGGCCGATCAGGGGTGGGAAAAAGTGTTTTGCTCAAGCACATCATCGGCATTGATCATTCGGATCGGGGGTATATCGAAGTCGATGGGATTAGAGTGTCTGATCTCGAGGGTGAAAAACGGTACTCTGCTACGCGCCATATGGGAATGCTCTTTCAAGGAGCTGCACTTTTTGACTCGATGAATATCGAGGAAAACACCGCTTTTTTCCTAAAACAACATGGAAATTTAGATGAGAGAAGAAGGTACTCTAAGAGTGAAATCCAAGACCGGGTTGATGAAGCGTTGCGTATGGTTGATCTTGAAGGTACCCAAAAGAAAATGCCCTCCGATCTTTCTGGTGGAATGCGTAAAAGAGCGGGCCTTGCACGGTTAATTGTTTACCGTCCAAAATATTTATTGTATGATGAACCGACAACGGGTCTCGATCCGATTACTGCTATGCAAATTAATGAACTCATTGTTAAAACGCAGGAAGAGCTTAAGGCAACAAGTATCGTTGTGACACATGATATTGTCTCTGCATTGTATGTCGGTGATCGATTAGCTCTTCACAAAGATGGCAAAATTGCGTATATCGATACACCAGATGCCTTTTTGAAGATCGATGACCCCATTATAGAGTTTTTAAGGAAAACAATAGCGGAAGATCCCAGGACTTTTAGGAGAAAAAAAGATGATTGATTACATGAAGAACATGCTCATTGGCCTATTCGTCGTAGTTGCCTGTGCACTGATTGTTGGAATCATTCTCTTCCTTGAACCAAGTGTTGGAGATGGCAAAGAAACGCTTGTTGTCCGATTTTCAAATATCAATGGTCTCTCTCTTGGAACACGGGTGATGTTTGCCGGAAAACCGGTTGGAGAAGTCGTTGCCATCGAACAAATCAAACAGGCTCGAGAACAACCCACTGATGAACTGGGACAGGTCTACTTTTACCAACTCATCCTACATGTCGATTCAAGTGTTCACGTCTATAATACCGATGAAATTACCGTTCAAACATCGGGACTCCTTGGTGAAAAATCCATTGCTATTATCCCACGGTCTCCTCCCAAAGGAGTCAAGCCTACACTGATTACAGCCAGCACACCTGTTTATGCAGAATCAGTTGATCCTCTTGAGAGTGCTTTTAACGAACTTTCTCAATTATCCGATAAGGTAGAAGAAACCCTCGATAAAGTCATCGCGTGGATTGATCAAAATGGGCAAGAGTTAGGGGCTGCGATTCAATCTTTTGATGATGCGATGTATGAAGCCTCGATTGCCCTTGCACAAGTGAATAAAAGCAATCTCCTTGGTGAAGTTAAAACAGGGATCCAAAATTTCTCTGCTGCTATGCGAGATGTTCACTATGCGTTTGATCAAATGAATGCTGATGACGTCTTCAATAATCTCGCAATTACGATGAGAAATGCCCGCAATGCTTCCTATGCTTTCGAACATGTGATGGATAACGTTGCTTTAGGCAAAGGAACCATTGGAAAACTTTTTGTTGATGATGATACGTATCTTCGAGTCACAGCCATTTTAAGCAAGCTCGACACAATGATGAATGATGTGAATCATTATGGCTTCCTCTTTAACCTTAATAAAGAATGGCAGCGAACCCGTTTAAAACAAGCAACCATTATGAATGCCCTGAACACTCCTCAAAACTTCAGAGATTATTTCAATAAAGAGGTCGATCTCATCAATACCTCTATGTCGCGTCTATCCATGCTTGTTGACCGTGCTGAAAATAGCCCTGAACGGGAGAAAATTTTTGAAACGAATCTCTTCCAAAAAGACTTTGCGGAACTGATGCGCCGCTCTCAAGCTCTCTATGATAACCTTAAGTTATATAATGAGCAGCTGATGCAGGCAGAGCAAGTGGCCCAGTGATTTCTGCGAACCATTCAAAGAAAGACTCAAGCATGCTCCGTTGATAAGGGATATCAACCCTCATTGCTAAGCGATCTTTAGAATATCTCCGAATTTTTCCTATCAAAGGATCTTGGTCACATCTTTGCATAATAAGATAGACTCGATACCCTGGTCCCAAATTTTTCACACTGTCTTCAACTCTCTGAATATAGGCTTTCTCTCCACGAATGATCATCTGCAATTTTCTGGTTCGTATTTCAACCAAAAGATCTTTATCTGAGTCGATAAAGTATTGAAAAAATCGTTGATTAATGGTTTCTACAAACTTGTGGACCTTTTCTGCAGTGATTTCCTCCATATTATTATAAAAGGGAAGAAGCTCAAGCTGAACACATTTAAGGTCCTTTACATGGTTCTCTTCAGAATCAGCGGGATTATGAAAAATACAAGTGATTCTTTTTTGAAAATATTTCGGGGGAATGAGAGAGTATACCGTTCGAAAAGCAGCAAGAAAGCTATGTATTTTCCATGCAAGCTTAAGAGCTGAATAGATCCCATGTCTTCTATAGTTTTGGCATATAGCGACTTGTATAACTTTGATGATTTCCATTTTCCCCTCAAGTCCTTTGTTTTCGGGGGAATATACCACCAATTTAGTAAAATTAAAATAATAATAAATATTTTAAAATTATATAAATAATAAAAACTATGTTATAATATAACGAATATTTAAGGGGAAAGAGATGATTGAACTAACAACATATCCAGCTGATGTAAATCTTTTTTTGGAATTTGACAGCGACGCTTTAGACGAAGCTGCTAGCCTTTTTCCAGAAATATCGCTTTCACAAATCGTTGAAACAACAGCCACAAAGATTCGTGAATTTTCTCCAATTTTGCTTGGAGAAAAACCCTATTCCCCTTCCGATAATTTCTTTGTAAAATGTCTCAAATATGTTGTTGCCTCTACTCGCGCCCTCTTTTTCCAGACCGATGAAATTCGATCTACCTTAAAAGCCTACCAGTCTTCAAATGAAGCCTTCCAAGCTCTTAACCAAAGAATCAATGACCTAGAAGAAAGAATCAGCGACCACTTTCATGAAACTCTTTTTCTTCAGTTTGAATTAGAATTGAATAAGCACCTTCAAGGAAGTAGTGACATGGATCAAGATGATATTCTCGACGTAACACTAGATTCTTATCGTGCTGTATTAGATGCCAGACAATATATAGGCTCAGGAGAAAATAAAGTCTCTCTTACAACAGAATATAAAGATCAGCTCTGTCTTGAAAAAGGAAGAGAGCTCCGAAAACTAGCCGAGCAAATTAGAGAGAAAGCTCCTGGTATCGATCTAGAACAAAGAAATGTCGAAATTCAAGACCGTCTTAAGGATTTATTAGTCCAAAAAACCACCTTTACCGAAGAACTTCAAGCCCTTCAAGAGGCTGTGACCCGCCCTCTTGAGTCTCAACTTCACCAAGACTAACGACCCTCCCCTTTTTTTGCTACGAAGCAAAAAAAGGAACCAATTTTCGCTAGCCTTGAAATTCAATCTTAAGTCGTTAACCATTAAATGATTATATCAAACATCAATCGCAAGTCGCTAAAATAGAATGGGTTGATTAATAGTTTAATAAAACACAATTAAAAATTAATTATAAACATGTTATAATATTTGCTATTGCTAAGAAAAATATAAAACCAAAATATTATAGCGGGGAGTTATAAAAATGGAAGCAACCTTAGGATGCACCTCAGGAAGTAGGTTCCTACCTAACCTTTTCGAAGATAAACCCTTTAATATTAATGAACTACTAGTTCCTGCTCAAAAAACAGTGAATATTTGCAAGACAGCAATTCGAACAAAAGGTATTGAAGTTCAAGGGCTTGTTAATCGAATAAGTGAAAACTTAAATATTCTTGTTAAAAATCTATCAGCAATCACCTCTGAATTCTTTACAGGTATTGTAGATACCATCTCAAATTGCTTTAAGACCCCTCCTGAAACACAATGGGAAGTGGAACTTATGCAAATAGATCCTGAACAAGTGGCTGACGAACTCCTTTACGATGATGAAGATGAAGTTCTCCCTTCTAGCGCCCCTACAAAAACTCCAGAACACCATCAGGAAAGTGAAGTAGAGGTAAGTAGGATGAACGAGGAACTTCCCCCTTCTAGAGCCCCTGAAAAAGCTACAGAAATCCCTCATAAAACTGAAGTAGAAGAAAAGAGAAAGAGCTCTATTGGGTTTGAGGATTATTTATTTAATGAGTTTGAATTTGAAGCTGACCTTAGTGAGGATGAAGATGTCGTTGATGACGATGACTTTGCGATTGGTTAAAGAAGCGGTTTCTTAAAGAGAGGAAGGCAATACTATGGTTCAACCTATAAGTTCTTATACAGAAGTAACCTCACCTCATCCAATTAATGAGGTTGATCATGACAAAATCTCCACCCTTTTTGGAGAAGATAAGTCAATTCTTGAGATCGGTGTAGAATCAGCAAAGATGATTAGAGAGTTTTCTCCAATTTTACTAGGAGATGAGCCTTTTTCCCCTTCTGATAACTTTTTTGTAAAATGTATCAAATATGCTACTGCTTCAATAAAAGTCCTCTTTTTCATGACAGATGATATTAAAACGGCTTTAATGGCTTATCAGCTCTATAATAACTTCTTCCACATCGCTATCCAAGACCCTGAAGCGATTAGTGAAAGTCAATCGATTCTCATGGAAGAAGTTTAAGTTTTCGAAATATTTCCCCTTTTGTTATGGGGTAAAGTATGACGAGTATCCCTTATTCAGAGTTAAAAAAAGGAACCTTCCTTGTCGCTAGCCCCGATATTGAAGGAGGAATCTTTTATCGCAGCGTTGTCCTTCTCTGCGATCATAGTCCCGTGGGATCTTTTGGTTTGATTGTGAATAAACCTTTAGATATTCATTTGGAAGAGGATTTCTTTGGTCTTGAAGGCTCAAATGCTCAAATCGACATGCGTGCAGGAGGCCCTAATCAACCGAATCAGGTGATGCTGATTCAAGACCAAGGTTATAATGAAGAAACAAGTCTTGAGATCTGTGAAGGAGTCTATCTCAACGGGGATATGGACTCGATTCAAGAAGGGGAAAGTATCCCTCAAACACTTCTCTGCTTTGGGTATGGAGGATGGGCTTCAGGTGTTTTAGAAAGAGAGTTCCTCAACGGTGCTTGGTTTCTTTGTCCTGCAACTAAAGACCATATCTTTAACACTCCTCCGGAAAAGCTCTGGCAAACCCTCCTCCGAGAAATGGGAGGGAAATATAAGACCCTTTCTCTCATGCCGGAAGACTTAGAACTTAATTAACCCCAAGAATCTCTAAAACTCCCCTTTGATCTTTTGGAAAAATTTCGCCCCAAAGAGAGGTTGCAAAACCTTAACGATCTTATCATGATCTCTAACGAGATAAGTACTAAGAATACTCAAAGCACTCGCCATTCGACTAAACCTTTGATAGTCCACTAGACGTTCACGAACAGTAAGGGCGGGCCCACACAAAATCCATAATAGATGGTCTTGTTCTTCTAAACTCCATTTTTCATTTTTCCCAAGCAATTTGAGAAGGGAAAAAAAGGCAGCGCTCGAGGTTGCTCCGATATCCACCCCATCTTTACAAGAAAAAGCAAAGGTATCAGGTTGAACCATTTCAAGGATTTTTAGCTCTAGTAAGAGGTAAAAAATCTCGATAAAATCTAAACGTTCTTTTCGTGGAAGTTTCACCTTCTTTTTAAAGAAGTGTGTATGGATGATCGGAATAATCTTTTTCACGTAATCATGAAGTTTCTTTTCATCAATCTGCTTTGAAAAGAAAAAGCCACACTCTTCACCACTTTTCACCTGTTCTTCTAACAAGTTGAGAAAATCTTCAGCGCGATCGACTTTAAGATAGTCTTCCGCTTGGAAGTAAAAGTCATTTTTTTTAGGAAGGGTGACTAAGACACACTGCTGAGAAAACTCGGCTTTTTTTTGAAGTTTTTCTAAAGCTTCGCATCTCGCATGTTCTTCCCATGAGGTCCGATCTTGAAGATTGAAGTGGAGATGTTTTTTTAACTCTTTCTTTGCTTCAAAGTGGCGCAGAAAGCCCTTAAATTCATTGATCACTTCTGCTTTATTGATATGGGTATGAAAGGTCGGACAAGGGATTTTTAAACAGGAAGAATCAAAAGCCGCACTTGAAAAGGTATAAAGATAGTAGGGGGGATTTCCTTGGTTAATGGGATCGAATCCTTCTTTCTCATTTCGATCTTGAAAAATATCCAAAATCTTAAAGAGTGGACCACTTGGAAACTTTTTAAGCATTTCGCTCACACCATCATGAATATCAAAGATCTCTGACATGAAATTATCAGTTGTGATTTCTTTAGCCCTTTTAGGAGCCTCTCCATCCCAAGCACGTTTGATCAAATCATTGAGATAATCAAGCATTTCCTGTTTTTTTCCACTATGGGTAAAAAATGCAAATGAAAAGGCATGTATCAAATGAATGATTGCTCTTGCAAGCTGATCGGTTTCTTCAACAGAAACGCTGATTAACCTTTGATAATCAGGAGAATCAAGGATATCCCTTAAAAATTGATGAAAATCTTTCAAATAACGTGTACAGACTTTCCCCATTGTATTTTCAAGTCGGTTATGAGGATTACACGCAAGCATCAAAGACATGGTCATTTTTAGCATTGCGCTAACGATAGGAACTTCTTTGTGGTGAAGAGCATCAGCATAAAAATCCCCTAGCTCAGCTTTAGCACTTTCTCGAATCTCTTCAGCAATGCTCTGAGCTTCATGATCTAAGAGAATGTTAATGCGAAGGAGAGGATCTTCTCCTTCAAACCCCATGATAATTTCATCAAAATCACTGACAAGCTTAATATGACGGAGAAGGTTACGGTTAAAAAAGGGTTTGCCATCATCTTTACGAATATAGAAGAGTTCATACTCTTTATCTCGCTTGACCATCTCAAGGTCTTTTAGCCCTTGCCTTTCGATATCAATTTTCTCATCTTCAACGGCCCACTCTTCTTCCCACTTTGCCTCAGAAACCAATACCTCTTCAAAGCGTTTGAGAATATTTTTCTTAAAGTAAGTCTTGAGATCTTTATATTCTTTAATCTCAGAGACCTTTCCTTCTCTATAGGTATGTTTAAATAGGGAGGTACATTTATCAAGCTTATCTGCAGCTTCATCGGCAAGGACCATGATCGCTTTAATCCCCCGTTGCATATCACGGTCTTTAAGCTGCTCTCTATCTTTTGTATAAACGTGCTCAAGGTATTTATGGACTGTTTTAAATGTCCCTTTGACAGCTGAGAGAGTCTCTTCTTTTTCTTCAGCTTTTAGATCTTGAAACTTATGGAGTAACCCCTTTACTCCCCTTGTTTCTCCCTCTTTTTCCACGGCAACATCGAGCTCTGCCATCCCAGAGAGATTATCCACCGCATCCATGATCGACATCTCTTCTTTCTTAGCTTTCTTCCTCTTCTTTGCCACAGTTCCCTCATAGATAGACTTCTTTCCGCCTATACTTATTATGAATCAGAATCGATATATTGATCAATTTCAATTTCCCGCTCTGTCACATTGAAAAAACCGGGAACTGTTTTATTATTATTATCAAGAAGCTGAAGCTTAACCGTATGTTTTCCTGGAGGAAGATTATAGATATAATAGGGAACGTAATCTGTAAGAGCTTGAATATTTTTCCCATCAATCATTAGAGCCACTTTATATCCATCTGGAGAAAGCTCACAATTTGAAATCAAAAAATCTAAAAGAATAGGATTGGATTTCGAAGCAGGATATTTCCCTTGAGGTTCATTATAAGTTAGATAAGGCTTTTGTAAATCAACATTCAATGTGTCAGATTTCTTTCGATCTTGAAAGTAAAAAATCTCTGCAGAAAAGGGCCCTTTATCCTTCAAACTCTCCCCATAGGAGCGCGCTGGGAAACAACGAATGACATGTTGCCCTGGCTTAAGGGTAAAAGGGATAGCAAAACTCAAGATCTTATCATAATATTCCCTGTTTTCATCAAAGGAATCTTCAAATGATTCGTTGTAAATTAAGTAAGGATGGTTATCGATGATCACATGAATCGCTTGCCCTTCAGGATCATTATAGATCTCTTTTGCTCGGTCATTTTGAGTGATTACACCTAAAGGAAACCCCTCAATTCTAAGTTGCACATTGATCGGTGTTTTCCGTTTATTCTCATAAGGGCGTGGAAAAATGATCTTTGTCACAATTGTGCTTGCTTCCGGCGTAGGTTTAACCGGTACAACATAAACATCTTGAACCCCATAGAGAAGGGACCCCAAAAAAAGAAAAAATCCTAGCACTACTTTTTTCATTCTGCCTCCTTCTTTTGTTTAGTCTTTTCCTTAAAAATTAGCAATGTAATCATCAGAGCGATAAAAGCAACAGCTGCTGTCACCAAATTTGTGACAAGAAACGCTGTTGTCGACGTTTCAATTAGAGCATGATTGATATAGGCCAATGTTTTGGGTTCTAAAGATTTAGCTGCTTCGACAGCCCGTGGTAAATTATTGAGGAGTCCTTCATATAAGGTAGGATTCAGTTCCTTTGTTCCAGGTCCTTTAAGAAGCTGCTTTGTAAAAAGGAGGTCTTGAACATTCACCATTGTTGCTCCCAAAACAGCCACTCCAATTGTTGCTCCTGTAAATCGAAGAGTATTATACATTCCTGTAGCAACACCTGTTTTTGATTTGGGTACAGCACTTAACGTTGCACTACTAGCTGGAGTCATGACAAAAGAGATTCCTGCTCCAAAAGCAAATAAAGCAGGGAAAAGAAGAGCAACATTATGAAAATGTAAAAAGGAAGCAAACCAAAGGAAGCAAAGACATAGAAGGCTAAACCCGATGGTAAGAGGAAGCCTAGCCCCTTTTCGATCTGCTAGACTTCCACTGATGGGAGCAAAAAGCATCAAAGGAATGGTTCCAATCGCAGTGATCAACCCCGCTACCATTGGGGAATCATAAATGATTTTCTGAAAATAAAGAGGCCAAAAAACAGTGATCATCAAAATAAACTGTGAGCAGACAACCAATAAACATCCCCCTAAAAAAGTCCGACTTCTGAAAAGGCTAAACTTAAAAAAAGGATACTTTGCAAACCGTTCTAAACCTCGAACCGCTAAAAAGAACGTGATTGCTAGAAGGATGAAAAAGATCGTTTGCCAAGACTCCCATCCCCATTTTCTTCCTTCCATTAAAGCAATTGTCAACGAGGTAATCGCAAGAGACATCGTGAAAAAGCCTAAAAAATCAAAGCTCTCATTCTGTTTTTCCGATTTTGGAACCGCTTTCATCATCATAAAAATTCCAAAAATCGCGATGGGAGGATTAATCCCAAAAGCCCAGCGCCACGAAAGGTATTGAGTAAAAGCGCCTCCAATAAATGGACCTAAAGAGAGAAATAGAGAACCAACAGCTACAATAGTGCCAATCGCTTTTCCTCTTTGGTTTTCTGGAAAAGAGTGAATCAATAGAGACATCCCAGCAGGAGACATAAAAGCTCCTCCCGTTCCCTGAATCGCTCGACTAAAAATAAGCCACCATCCCGTTTGAGCCATGGCCCCCATGACCGATGCTAACGAGTAGATTGCCACCCCAAAACAAAAAATCTTTCTAGCCCCAAAAAGATCAGCTAATCTTCCCCCGGCAATCACAAAAACAGCCGTCGCGAGGAGATAGGCATTAATAATCCATTGAAGACCACTCAAAGAGACACCAAGTTCTTTTTGAATAGTTGGGAGGGCAACAGGAAAAAGGGTCGCATTAAGGAAGATTAGCGAGGTCGAACTAATCATTGCGAGCAAAATTAACTGTTTTCTTTTCTTTTCAGAAATCGTCATTACACTATAATGTCTCTTTATTATCTCTATAACGGAGAACCTATCCTGCATAAAAGATATTTTTTTTATTTTTTTACTTTTCTCCTTCTTTTCTGGGGAGTGGAACGCCTCTGCCACCAAGCAACCGATGGATTTGCTCTAGTAAACGTTTACGCCCCTCCTGGAGATAACTCTCAATGGAAGCGGACAGACTCCCCTGATCCAAATCTCCTCAACCAAACTTACCATTATCTTGATTGTGGAAGTCAATCCTATGTCTTTGTCTCAGAGGATGGGAAAACCATTCTCAAACTTTTCAAGTTTCAACATATGCGAACGCCTCCCTGGCTCAATTTTCTTCCTTCTGTAGGAAAGTTAGGAGAAAAACGAGCAAAAAAACGGGAAATTCTTGAAAAAACTTTTACGAGCTATTCCATTGCCTATGACTATCTAAGAGAAGAAACCGGCCTTCTTTATCTCCACCTTGCAAAAACAGACCATCTCAAACAAAAATTAACAATTACAGATAAAATTGGAAGGCATCATACCCTTAACCTCGACACTGTTGAATTTATTCTTCAAAAACGGGGAATTTTAGCCTATGAGGCAATCACCTCTTGGATGAATCAAGGAGAAAGGGAAAAAGCTGAAGAAGGGATCCGAAACCTTCTCAAGCTTGCAACGCACCGGTGCCACGTGGGAATCTTTGATAAAGACCCAGACTTTAGTACCAATTTTGGTTTCATCGGAGAAACCCCCTTTCAAATCGATTTTGGTCGACTCAGCCTTTCTGAAGAAGAAAAAAATCCTGAAGTGTATCGCCCCGAAATGATCCGGATCACACGGGACTTTGAAGCATGGATCGCAAAAAACCACCCTGATTTGTTAGACTCTTTTAGAAAGGAGCTCAATGAAGACACTCTCTAAATTCGGCTTAACCTTACTTGTTATCGCTTCCTTAGTTGGGGTTGAACGTCTCTCCCACTTTCTTACAGATGATTTTAGTTATTCTAATATCACTTCAAACCTCCGGTATCACCAAGAGTGGGATATTGCAATTGATGAGAAAGATTGGAATGAAACTCAAAAGGCACTTGATCAATCCTATACCTATTTAGAGAGTGGCTCTCAAAGCTATGTTTTTATTAGTGAAGATAAGCAGTACATATTAAAATTTTTCAAACATAAACGTTGGCGTCTCAATCCCCTCATCGAAGTTCTTCCTCTTCCCCAACCTCTCGATGCAAAAAGAAAACAGTGGAAACAAAAGAAAAACGAGACGGTTCACTCAACTTTTGGAAGCTGCTTGACTTCCTATAGAGAATTTAAGGAAGAGACAGGAGTTCTCTTTGTTCATTTGAACAAAGCCCCATTAGATCAAATCATAACACTCAAAGATCGCATTGGATTTAAGCATCAGATCGAACTCTGTGATGTCGAGTTTGTCCTTCAAAGAAAAGCCATTCCCACAGATCAATACCTCCTTTCATTAAAAAAAGAAGGAAAAACAGAAGAAGCCCAAAAAGCCCTTGCCTCCCTTTTAGCCTTTACGGTCAAACGGGCAGAAAAGGGCTATAGCGATAAAGACCCCCACCTGATCCGCAACTTTGGTTTCATCGATGGAAAAGCTGTGGAAATCGATATTGGAGGATTTCATCGCGACCCGAAAAAAGATCTTGAATACTTTCATACCTACGAAATGAAACGCATTCAAAAAAAGCTTCTTCCTTGGCTTGAAAAAAATTATCCAGAACTCACCGCATTCGCTCAAGATGAGATAGGGCGTGTAATCAATTAAAGCAACGCAGCGTAATTGATTAAACTCCTATCCTATAGCTAAACTGGGTTAAAATAGTAATGATTTATGCGGGCCTTTCCAATGTCTTTTGCCTTCTTAAAATCTCCCCTTGTCTCATGGACAATGTTCTCGATTTTAAGAAATCAAAATCCATCAAAAATACCTCGCCTAATTCATTACTATTTTAACCCAGTTTAGCTATAAATTAAAGATAAATTTTTACAGTCAAACTTTTTTATTTACCTTTTATGATTTCTTATATTAAAATCTACCCTCATTAAATTTGCGGAGGCATAAATGGATATAGCAGTACTACAACCTCATTTGAAAAATGGTGGGGACTCTTTGAAACTCTTTGCACTCACTGTTGGAGTAGGATCAGTTGGTTACTTTGCAACAAAAACAGTTGTCTATATCGGTGGTGGAATTAAAAACTTAGGAAACAAATTTCTGAGCACCTATATCGGAAGTACTATAGGAAAAATTGTTTCATTCCCCTTTAAGTTAATTTGGTCTGCACTCTGCTGGTTTGGACGTGGAATCAAAAATCTTGCTTGCTGGGCATTTAGCTGCATCCGCCATCCGATTGAAAGCCTCAAAAGCACCTTCAATCGTATTCGATCCATTATTTCCTTTATCTTTAGCTGGACAATTCTTCTCGTCTATCAAAAAACCACAGCCTTCATCAATCATTATCTCCCTTCGATGCGCCCTGCTCTCTTGACTACAGCGATCGCTGCACCAATAGCTTTTGCTGCAAGCTTCATTCCTCATCATAGCTGGGGTGGTGATCCTGAACTAGGACCTGTTCTCATCAAATCCATTGTACTTCTAGCCGGGAGTCTCCTTGCAGCTCCTTATCTCAGTCAAAAATTTACCTCTTTCTCAGTCTCTAGACTAGAAGCTGGTGCATGGGGTGCTGTTCAAGGAACCGTTTTCTTTGTCCTAGCTGCAACGAATAATTTAGAAGACCCAAATAGTAAATAATAAGGAGTAACTATGTCACATATTGGAAATACATTTACTTACGGCGCAGGAAGTATTGCCACTGCAATGGGTCTCATTGGTCTATGGAAAGTGGGTCAATTTTTAAAAAGTAATGGAAGTGTTGTTTCAGCAGGTCTTCTGACTGGAGTGGCAACTGCTGCTGCTGTTCCCCTCACCAAAAGAGCGATCCTCTATCTTCCACCAGAAGTTTATCAAGATGAACACTTACAACTGTTAGAGGCTTTGCCACTCAGAGTTGGGCAAAAAGATAAAATCGATTTTGTCTTAAGTAGTCTTGCTTCTTTTGCTCTGTCCCTTGTTGTCACAGCTTTTCTCACCAACAGACTGACCTATTTGATCAGTGGCTATCGCCTTTCCTATCCAAAACTAGCAGGAGTCAGCCTCCTTTCTGGTGTGATTTCTGGTCTTGGATTTGGCGGTGTTAGCTTATATATGAAACAACAAAGCAGTAGATCTAGGGAACGTAAAGAAATAGATCCAGGTTATGCTTCATACCTCTTAAGTCAAGAACCAGAACAATCTTCTTACTTTTTTTCATTTCTATTTGGACAGCTTGGAAGATTAACAAGGGATATTGATGAAGCTGACATTGCTAAAACTCTTGAACCTCACCTCACCCCAGAACAATTTGCTCAAGCACTAAGCTATTTCAGCAATCAACCCGAATGGAAGCACACCCCTATACATAGGGACCCTGTCACTTTATCACCTTTCAAGATTCTGGCTCATGTTCAAGATCTTGAAAAAAGGCGAGCTATTTTTTTGCAGTGCCCATTTATCAGTGAGGCTATTAAAAGAACTCTTGGCAGTCAGCAGTCTTCAGAGCATTTTAGGCCTGTTGAGCAATTTGCCGCTCTTTACAGGACACTTCGAAATGAAGTGGATACTGAAACCCTTGCGATGTGTATTGACTTTGCTGGAGTACACCAGGAAGCTTTACTTGAGGCGATGGAACGAGACATGGGCACTGAAACGATTACAAGAGATGCTGTGGAAGCGCATCTTCCCCCTCCTGTGACTTCTACCAATCCCCGTGGAATGCTCGATCAATTGAATGGAAGGATTCACATTGAAACAGCTTTTACTCAATTAGTCGAATACTTACATGGCAGAGGAATTACTGATCCTAAGGCTTACGCAAAAGTTCTCGAACAACTCCGTGATGAGAATGTCATTCATTATCTAAATTATATGAGTACTCAAGAGAGATTCCAATGCTTTCCTCTTGAGGACTATAGTGTGACCCTTTCACCCTTTGTTGTTTTGGCACATTTTAAAGATCTTGACCAACGGGACCGCATCTTTATTAAAGCGATGGAAATGACACCTCGATTAATGGAGACTATTGCACCTCAAGAGGCCACATTAGAGGACTACCCTGCTATGAATCGTATTCAAAGCCTTAATCTTGTTCTTCAAAGGTCATATAATGCTTCGGTTTATGCAATGATCTTTGATCAAGTTGAAGACTCCAGACTTCAAGGGGCTCTTTTAGGTGTCTTCGATAATGGAAGTCAGTTTTATGATTTCAGAGGCCAGCCCATCACTCGGCGTGCGATTGAAGCGTTGATGCGAAAAAGTTTAATTCCTCCAATAGAGATTCCTCCCTTTACTCAACAGGAAGGGATCGCTACTGCCTTATCTGGAGTGGGAACTCTTGCAGTGACTTCTGCAGTATTAAGCGCGATGATTTTGACGAGTCGGTTAGCTCATTGGACTTGGGATAGTTATCCTACACTAAGAGGGGTCTTCCCAGCAGCAGCAATGACAGGAGTCGGTTACATGGTGGGAACAACAGCCACCAGTGATAAAAGAGTAGGGTATCTTGTTGCTTTTGTCCTTAGTACATTTGCCTCCCCAAAAGTCTCAAAATTGATTTCTACACATCAAATGAGCTATTGGCATGGTGCGGGCTTCTCTGCTGCAGGAATTTATTGCTATTTAGCGATAAATAATAAGCAATCTTCACGAAGACTAGGAAGGCTGTAAACAGTTTTCTCTTTTAACCTTTTTAGAAATGTCTTATCATGATTGAGCATGATAAGGCATTTTTTTTGGACTCTTATTTTTTTAGGGCTTTTTTCTTCGTGTAGTAAGGAAGGACCACTCTGCTTTGGAAAAAAAGGATCTCAAATCATCCATATCAACTATATTTATTCTCCCTTTTCGGTTGATCCTCGAAAAGGAACCGATCCTGTCACAACCGTTACAAGCTACATGCTCTACGAAGGACTTACACGCCTAGAGCCTGATGGAACAGTGATTCCTGCCCTTGCAGAACGGATTAAAATTTCAAGAGATCGGAAAAAGTATCTCTTCTTTTTAAGAAAAAGTATGTGGTCTGATGGCTCTCCTTTAACAGCCTATCATTTTGAAGCTGCATGGAAAAAGGCGCTGAAGCCAGAGTTTCCATCAAGAGCTGTCCATCTCCTTTTTCCAATAAAAAATGCTGAAGAAGCAAAAATGGGTCTCTGCTCCATAGACGATATTGGTGTAGAAGCCATTGATGAACAGACTCTTCTTGTTCGATTAGAAAGACCAACGCCCTATTTCCTTCAGCTAACAGCATATCCCACCTATTTTCCTGTTCCCTATAATGGAGATGAGGTTCCACATCCTAATCAACAAAGTGACCTTTTAACCAATGGTCCTTTTCGCCTTTCGAGCTGGAGGGATGATGATGAAATTATCACCGTAAAAAACCCCTATTACTGGAATGCTGAAGAGGTCAAACTCGATGAAGTTCATGCCACAATTATTTCTGATGAAGCCACAGCATTAAAGCTGTTTGATCAAGGAAAAATCGATTACCTTGGAGGACTTATTTCCCCTCTTCCCCTCGATGCAGTTGCGACATTGAAAAAAACGAGGCGTCTTAGGCAAAGAGCGATTGCTGGGACGACTTTTGCGACTTTTAATGTAAACCAATTCCCTTTTAATAATGTTCACATTAGAAAAGCTTTTGCTTATGCGATCGATAAAGAGGACATCATTAATCATATCTCTCAGATGTTCGATGACATTGCTTCAGGCCCCGTTCCTCATGTTTTAAAAGAAGCTGCAAAAGCCGTTTATCATGATTATAATCGCGCGGCAGCCCTTCACTATTTTGAAACGGGGCTTCAAGAATTAGGCATTACTCGTGAGGAATTTCCCTCTATTACCTATTGTTATTTTAGTTCTGAACTTCAACGCAATTTAGCACTTGCTCTCCAAAGTCAGTGGAAAGAAGTTTTAGGAATAGAGGTCCAAATTCAAACGAGAGAGCTTAAATCTCATCTAGCAAAACTGCATAATCATCAGTTCCAACTTGCTCAAATGTCCTGGATTGGGCAATACCATGATCAGATGTGCTTTTTAGAACGATTTGCAAGCAAAAAGGGATGCTCCAACTATCCCGGTTGGGAAAACCCCCACTATCAAAGGCTCCTTGAAGATTCTTTTTATAAAGAAAATGGAAAACGTGCAGAACTTTTAGACGAAGCAGAACAAATGCTCATGGATGAAATGCCCATTATTCCGATTTATCATTACCATGCTGTCTATGTAAAAAATCCCCGTCTTAAGGGACTATCCATCTCTCCCATGGGAGATGTAAAATTTCATAAAGCTTATCTTCAATGAGATTCTTAATAAGTTCTCATTATTTTCTTAACGATTTGCAAATAATTCTTGCATAGTCTATACACACACACCATGTTTTAAAGATTGGTTTTTATCTACGTTAATGAAAAACCAATTTTTAAAACACGATGTATGTATAGCTAAACTGGTTTAAAATAGTAATGATTTATGCGGGCCTTTCCAATGTCTTTTGCCTTCTTAAAATCTCCCCTTGTCTCATGGACAATGTTCTCGATTTTAAGAAATCAAAATCCATCAAAAATACCTCGTCTAATTCATTACTATTTTAACCCAGTTTAGCTATAGATTTCCTTTTCATCGAATAACAAGGCAAGTTCATGAAAATTGACTTCTTTAAAATTAAGGCGAGCTCTCCACAAAGGAATTCTCACCCTGGATTCGACTCTTACATTAAATCTATGGAAGCTTTAGTCAAAGAAACCATTCCTGAGTCAGTCATTGAAATGCATGAAACCTCTCATTTTATTCCCATTGACTCAAGTTTTGAAAAACTCAGTCGTTCTCTCCCTATTGTTCAAATCTCTGAAGAATCGAATGCCCCATGTATCCTTTCTCTTAAAGTCTTAACCCGTGAAGAATATTCACAAGGACTGGGACCTTTTATTTGCCATATGATCGATGAAAAGCTCCTCCCTGGGAAAAAAATGACGATTTCTTTTCTTCGTTCTTTGACTTTTAAATTTATCGTCAAACCTAAAACACCCTATTACATCATCGAGTTTTTTATTAATGTAGAATCTCAAAAGGATCTTCAAGCAATTCAAAAGAATTTTCCTCGCTTCCAAGAAGAAATACGTTTGACGACTCTCGGGGTTGAGCACGCCCGAAAGCTTGTCTTAGCTAAAGGTTATAGTTTAGAAGAAAAACGGATGATTCTCTTGGAGAATTTTACATCGCTCATTAAAAGTTCGAGTGATTTTAATCGAAAAACCCTTTTTGAAGATGTTCAACGCGTTCTCTTTAAAGGGATCTATGAAGAATATCCTGATAAAATCCCCGACCACCTTCTCCCCTTCATTGAGGCAAAACCTCAAACATTCGATCATCATATTTTTAATGAAATAGAAAACATCTCGATCCTTTTTCATGAGGATTTTTCACGAAAACGTCCCCTTTCACACCTAAGTAAAATTATCTCCTACCTCTACTTATTTCGAAAAATTATCACTCATTCAATGCAGGTAAAGCCTGATAGTCGTCACCTAAGCTTTAAGTTGATTCCTCTTAAAATTGAGGGGATTTCAACACTCGCTGTCATTTTAGGAGTCAACCTTACTGAAGACTGGGAAAGTTTAGAAGAGACCGACCTTTTGGATGCCATCCAAAAGTACATCCCTAATGCCACGCTTGTTCCTGGAAGTAATGTTATTAATGAACGGAGTAAAAAAAGAGTTTCGACTCTCTACTTAGAAGTGCAAAAAGAGGATAAAACACCCTTTGAAGCTGAAACTTTAAAACTCATGAAGAAAAAGATTCCAAAAGAAATCCGGGAATCTCTTCATAAATCCAAAGAGGAAGCTTCAATTCCTCCAGATGAAACAACACGCAGCATTCTAAATTTAACGAAAGAAATCAAAAGCATTCATGATCCTGCAAAAATCATCATTCAATATCATAATCAATCCTCCTCTCATATTCATTTCACAGTTATCCTTGCTCGCCTCCAAGAACCCGAAGCTCCTCCACTGTCACTTTCATCAAGTCCTCCGATTACACTCCGCAAAGTGGAGCGTAAAGTCGTCGGAATTTTAAAAAAACGGTTTATCAAAGAGGTCTACCTCTATGATATTCTCATCCAAAAAGAGGGGAGAAGTCTTAAGGAAGCTAGGGATCGAATTTTCTCCTTTTTTAAATCACACCTCCATAAACTTCATGACTTTAATGGGGGAATGGTGACGAGAAAGTATGAAAATTTAGCCCTTTTTAAATCCTTAATTGATACCCCCCCTTCTGACACGCTGATTGAAAATTATTTCTATTCAATTTCCCCTTCTTTTATGCAAACCCTAAGCTCTGCAGATGTGCTCAAAGAACACTTTCAGCTCATTTTAAAAGCTTTAAACCATGATTTTATAGATAGCGAACCCCTCTTTTTATTTGATGAAAAAAATGATCAAGCTTTGATTGTCTGCTGCTCTCATGATGAGCGGTACATCGAAGAGGTGAAAAAAAGAGCCCGCTCCTTTTCAGATGGAATTGTCTCTACCTATTTAAAAGTTTTTGACCTTCACATTTTGGGGTATATGCTCCCTAAAAATGGCCAGGTTGAGAATTTTCTTACCCTCTTGAAACAAGAGAAATTGACGGTATGATCCTCTTGTAGTAAAATATTAGGAATGAAAAAATATTTAGGTATCCTTTTTTCCCTTCTTTTTCTCTTTGGATGTGAACGTCCCAAAGGATTCACTTTAAAAAAGATCACTTCCAATTATGAACCTTCTGAAAAATGGGAAGTTACACCCACTCTTTCCGAAGAAACCCTTTTAAAAATCCTGGATCAACCCTATATCTATTTGGGAAGTGGAAATCACACCTATGCCTTCGAGAGCTTTGACGGTAAGTTTGTCATTAAGTTCTTCAAACAAAAACATATGAGAATTCAAACTCCTTTTCTATCTCAGGCAAAAATCGAAAAACGAAAAAATGAACGGGAAGAGTCCTTTAATAGTTACATCATTGCTTATACCCATTTAAAGGAAGAAACAGGTCTTCTTTTTCTCCATTTAAATAAAACCAATCACCTGGGAATCTCTTTAAAACTGATCGATCAACATGGAACCTCTACTGAAATCAATCTTGATGAAATGGAGTTTTTGATTCAGAAGCGGGCATCACTTGCTTTTGATTACTTAGGAACATTGATTGAACATGGAGCCTATGGAGATGCTCTTATTGGAATCCGCTCCTTATTAAACGTTGTTGCTAAAAGAAACCAAATGGGAATCTACGATAAAGATCTTCAGTTCTTTAAAAACTTTGGATTTATCAATGGTCAAGCGGTTGAAATCGATATCGGTGAGTATAAAATAGGAGTAGACGTTCCCAATACCTATGAAGAACTTTTGAGACTTTCCTATCAAATCAGTGAATTTGTCGGTGAAAAAGCTCCAGCACTTGTTTCTGTCGTGGAAAGTGAAATGAACGAAATTATCAGTCAATACAAACCTAGATAGTATCGTCATAAGACTCTATCCTAATAATCTGAACTCTTCGCCAAGTTTTTGCATTAATTTGCATAAAAATCACACTATAGCTAAAGCAATTTAAAAATGGGATGATTTACCCAGAGATTTTTGATGGATTTTGGGTTCATAAAACCGAGAACATTGTCCATGAGACAAGGAGAGGTTTTAAGGAGTCAAAAGACATCGAAAAGATCTGGGTAAATCATCCCATTTTTAAACTGCTTTAGCTATAGATTAACAATACCTTGATTTCTACATATTTTTTTTATAAAAGGAATTTATAAATCTCACGTTAGGATGGTGTTATGTTTATATTCCTTTTGCTATCACTTCTTACTTTTTCTTCATTCAATCGACTAGATGCAGCCCCAATAAGACCTGTCATTGTCAATGAATGGTGGACATGTAAAGGATGTGGGCACTCTAATCCCGCTGGAACTGTAAGATGTGAGATTTGTGGTAAACACAAATGAACCTATTCAAATCAAATCTTACAGTTTTGTAGACAAAGTTGTATTTTAACCTTGAACTTTGGTATAATTGGGCTCTTTTTGTTATAAAACCAGAGTTATACCGCTCGTGCTTCAAAACTTGGGAATTTCCCAAAAGCGGCGCTCGAGATTTAATCCCATCGAAGCAGCTTCCTATCAAGAGATAGGAGCGATGCAGAAGGGGTTAGAGATCGGGATGCCGATGCAAGGAAAAACCAAGTTTGGAAATACGAGTGGTATATATACGTCGTGATTCAAAAAATGGTTTTTGAATCACGTTGTGTATAAGTGCAACGTTATGAATAGGTTCTCATGAAACGTTACTTTGCTTATGCTTCAATAGCTTTAGCTCTTTTCCTATGTACACTTACCTACTTTACTTGTATAAAGCGGACCAAAGGATTCTGCTATACAAAAATCCACTCACGTTATGCTTACGATCATCGGTGGGATTTTGGTCCTCCATCAAAAAGTCAGGAAGCTCTACTTGACCACATTACAGAGCAGCCTTTCACATTATTAGGAAGTGGAAAAGAGTGTTATGCTTTTGTCAGTAGCGATGGAAAAATTGTCGTAAAATTCTTTAAGCAAAAGCACATGAGAACACAATATGTTCTCAATTACCTTCCCCTATCCACAAGGACTCAAACGCTTCGAAATGTAATGCTCAATAGACACAGAGCTAAAAGAAATGCTCTCTATCAAAGTTATCAAATTGCCTATGAGCGCCTCCCTGAAGAAACCGGTGTTCTCTACCTTCACCTCACAAAAACAAACTATTTAAACCGAACAATCCTTCTGAATATTTCCGATAGAAAAAGCTTAAGGTTAAAGCTTGATGACATGGAGTTTTTAGTTCAGAAAAGGGCTTATTCCATTTTTGATGAGCTAAACGCTCATCCTGAAAAAGGTGAAGAGATTATTTCCTCAATTGTTGAACTGATTACAAACCGGAATAAGAAAGGGGTGGGAGATAACGATATCAACTGTTCAAGAAATTTAGGGATTATTGGAGGAAAAGCGGTTCAAATCGATGTTGGAGAGTTTTATCCTTCTATTCCTAAACTTGAAATTCAAGATGAACTCAAACAAGCCACTCTTGATCTTCACACTTTTCTTGAGCAAAACCAACCTGAACTTGTTCCTTACCTTGAAAGTCAATTGAATCCTTTACAATGAAGAACTAAGGTGGTAATCTTTCGTCCATGGCAATGTACAAAGAACATGCAAAGTTCAACATCTTTATCGCTCTCCCGATTTTATTAGGGGCAATGTATTATTTTCTCCATCCTGTCAGAGACTTGATGCTTACTTTTTCAGGAGCCTTTGTTTATAGTACCCTCTTTATGAACCCAGACTTGGATCTTGCCAATCAAATCCGTCTCTTTTCGATTCGTGGCTTTTTAACGCTCCCCTTCCGTTCTTATGCAAAATTTTTCAGCCATCGAGGCCTCTCTCATAACCTTCTATTAGGATCTTTTACTCGCATCGCTTGGCTCATGGGCTGGGGATGTCTTATTTTTCTAGTCCTCTATAAAACACTCCCCACTAAAGGAACATTCTTATCCTTCTATAAACACTACCAACCCTTTATTCTCTATGGACTTGCAGGAATTTGTTTCGCCGACTGGGGACATCTTCTTTTAGATAGAAAGAAGGGATAATAATGATCCCTCTCAAAATTACTCATCTCGAAAAAAAATATGGAAAACTCGTCGCTGTTGATGATGTCAGTTTTGAAATCAAGCCGGGAGAAGTATTTGGCCTTCTAGGACCCAATGGAGCTGGGAAAACAACCATTATCTCTAGCATCGTCACTTTGCAAGCTCCCACAAAAGGAAAGATAGAGGTCTTTGGCATAGACACACAAAAAAATCCTGATCTTGCTAAATCGTTCATTGGATTTGTTCCGCAAGAACTCATTCATCATGGTTTCTTTTCTGTCGAAGAAATCTTAAAATTTCATGCAAACTATTTTGGGATTACTGTTAATAAAGACTATCTTCAGTATCTATTAGAAAGGCTCCATCTCTGGCAACACAGAAAAAAACTTGTGAACGCACTCAGTGGCGGAATGAAAAGACGTCTTCTTATCGTCAAAGCTCTCATTCATCAGCCTAAAATTCTCCTACTCGATGAACCTACAGCTGGAGTAGACATTGAACTGAGGGCTTCTCTATGGGATTTTATTCAAGAATTGAAAGAAAAAGAACTGTCTATCCTATTAACAACGCATTATTTGGAAGAAGCAGAACGTCTTTGTGATCGGATTGGTATTTTAAATAGTGGGCAATTACAACGGGTTGATTCAACGGAGAAACTCCTTAAAGAGCATTCCTCCAAAAAAATTACCCTCATTTTATGCAAACCTCTAAACAGTATCTCTCATCCCTATTTAATTAGACAAAGCGATCATTATCTAGATTTTAAAATTCCCAACGAAATGCCATTGAACCTCCTGTTAAAAGAGGCAAAAATTCCTCTTGAAAATATCCAAGATATCAATATCAAAGTAGGAACCTTGGAAGATGTCATGTACAATATATTAAATGGGGGTTCATCTTGAATCGATGGATACAAGTTTCTGGTCTTTTTAGACGTGAAGTTTCTCGCTTTTTTAAAGTCCCCCTTCAAACACTTGGGGCTCCGATTGTTAACTCCTTTCTCTACCTTCTTATTTTTGGAGTCAGTTTGGGGCATTCGATTCATCTTGAAGATAATGTTCCCTATTTAGCTTTTCTAATTCCTGGATTGATCGCTATGTCTATCATTAAAAATGCTTTTGATAATGCAACAAGTAGCATTATGGTACAAAAATATGTGAATGAGCTTCAAGACCACCGCACCTCCCCTCTTACCCTTCAACAGCTCTGTTTGGCTAGAGGTTTAGCTTCTTTAACTCGAGGACTTCTTGTTGGACTTATTACCTATCTTGTAGGCCAAGCTTTTTTCTTGATTTTTCAAGGAACTTTTCTCCCCCTTTATAACCCTTATGCCTTCCTCTATTTTGCGGTCTTTGGAGGTCTTGCCTTTGGTAATTTAGGAACAGCAATTGGAATGTGGTCTAAAAGTTTTGAGCATGTCGGCGCTGTGAGTATGCTTATTCTTCTTCCTCTTATCTATCTCGGAGGCGTCTTCTTTAGCTTAGAAAATGCTCATTCTTTTTGGCAAAGACTCTCTCACATCAACCCTCTATATTATATGATTAATGGAGTCCGTTATGGATTTCTTGGAAAGTCTGATATTCATCTTGTCCTAGCTGCATCTGTAACTTTTTTATTTTTTGTTGTTTGCTACTTGCTTGCTTTAATTAGCCTTCGCAAAGGATCCAACTACATGCGCTAGGAATAGCCAATAGATCAAGATGTTGATGATTGTAAGAGGAATACCAAACTTTGCAAAAGAGCAAAATGTTACCCCTCTTTCTCTTTTCTTTTCAGCATTTTGAACAATAATCAGATTACTTGCAGCTCCAAAAATAAGAAAATTTCCAGCAATTGTACTTCCAGCGGCTAAGGCCATATAAATGGGATAATCGCCTCCTAACTGTTTAATTGTAGGAAGATAAAGAGCAACAAGAGGAACATTTGAAATCAATTGCGAAGCAAAGGTGCTTACCATCATCACTCCAGGAATCGACTTCATAAAAGGTCCGGGATTCAGAAGGACCTCTTTTACAGAGGATGTTTCCCATACACTTTGCATTAAGATAAACATGGCGATAAAAAAGACCAGAGTATGCCAATCAAGAAGAGAAAAAATCTCCTTTCTCTTAGGGGCAAAGATCATTAGAAAAATAGCGGGGATTAAAGCAATCCCTGGAAGAGGAATCGAAGGAAGGGATAAAAAAGATGCCAGAATATTATATCCAATCATCACTACAACCATTCCTAATGCTATTTTTGATAAAATCATCAGTTTTTTATTATAAGGAACAACACTCTCAATTTCAGGATGATCTTGCCTATTGTTTTTCATTAGGTAGAGAAGGAAAAAATAGAGAATCACTAAATTTATCAATGTTGGAATCCCTAAATATTTTAGGAAGGTCAAAAAGGGACTCTCAATGGGAACTTCAAGAGCGATTAGAAGATTTTGAGGGTTCCCAATCGGTGACATCACACTTCCTATGGTAATCGCAAAGGCCAAACCAAGGAGTAAGGGACGCACTTCGATTTTTCGATGTTGTGCGACTTTAATCAAAAGGGGTGTCCCAATAATCGCTAACGTGTCATTCATTAACAGTGCTGAAAAAATCCCCATCCCAAAAACAATGACCAAAGCCAAAGTCTTTTGAGAGCAGCCTTCAAGCAAATAACGAGAGACAAATTTATGAATGTATCCACTTTCTTCAAGAGCTGTTCCTACATAAAACATCCCAAAGAGAAAATAAATAATATCCCAATCAATTGCCATCCATGCCGAAAGGACTGTGATTCTTCCTGTAAACAAAACAATTGCCGCACCAATCCCCATGATTTGCCAAATTTTCAGCGGAATACGAAAGAGTTGCCTAAGAGCAATTCCTAAGAAGACAAGAACCAAAACACCTAATGATATAGACATAATTAGAAGAATAGGTCTTCCCTCTTTTTCTGTCATTAGCTCGAAGACAGCCCCAGGTGCCTTTAGAGAGCGAATAAAAAAGCGAGTTAGGTTTGAATTTTTAAATTCAAAGCACTATATAGTGAGATATAAGAGAGTGTTGTAGAATGAAACTCTCCGAACTGTGAGTTCAGTTCGAAATACTCCCGATAAGAGAAACCCATAGGAAGGTACAGGTATGGATGTGTTAAAGGACCAATTAAAGAAATTTGTCACCGAACGGGAGTGGGACCAGTTCCACAATCCAAAAAATCTTGTTCTTTCACTGATCTCAGAAACAGGAGAGCTTGCTGAAATCTTTAGATGGCTCACTCAAGAAGAATGTGAAAAGATCATGGAAAATCCAGAAACAGCACAGCACATTCGAGAGGAACTTGCTGATATCTTTAATAACCTCCTTCTTCTTTCAATGAAACTCGACATTGACCTAGAGGAATCCTCAATGAAAAAACTCGAACTGACTGAAATCAAATATCCTGCTCAACACTGGAAAGGACGAGCCCGCCAGGTTTAGCAACACCTTCTTTATACCCAAACAAATTCATAAGTTATGAGTTTGTTTGGGTATAAATTCTCATTGAAAAAATATTTTTCTTTCAGTAGCATGCTCATGCCAATTGCAAAAAATAATATGACCAATTGGCTTGAAGATTTCTTTTGAAGTACTGTGTTTGAAAAGAGAAAACACAGTTTTCTAAGAAGAGTTCAAGATTGATTTATCGTCTTACTTTTGGAAATTGGTATTGCATGTTTTTTCGAATAACCCTTGTCCTATCAATACTTTGGATGTTTATGACTGAAGCGAAACCCCATGGATCTTGGGAATCCCTAATCACTTCTTCAATGATCGTTGAATCCTCCATAAAGCTTGGAGATATTATTCTCGATGGAACAGAGCTTTATTGGAACGAAATTCGCCCGGAAGAAAAAGGACGAAGTGTGATCGTTCAGTGGAAAAATGGAAAATGCCACGATGTTCTTAAGGCTCCCTATAATGCGCGAACACGTGTCCATGAATATGGGGGAGGTTCTTTTACAGTTCATAAGGGTAACATTTATTTTTCAAACTTTAACGATCAAGGGTTTTATCGCTTAGATCTTCAAGGAAATGTTGAACCGATTACTACTGAAAAAAACAAGCGGTACGCAAACCCTATTTATGATCCGACAAGAAATGTCATCTATGCGATTGAAGAGGAGCACCGCTCAGAGCATGATGTCATCAATCGCCTTGTTAAAATTGGGTCAGAAGTCGAAGTCATTGCCGAAGGAGAAGACTTTTATTCAATGCCAACCCTCCATCCGAATGGAACTCATCTAGCTTTCATCTCCTGGAATCATCCCAACATGCCATGGGATGGAACAACTCTTTGGGTAGGAAAACTTACTGAAAATGGAGATCTTGGTGAAGTTGAAGCCATTGCCGGTGGAGAAAATGAGTCAATTTTTCAGCCGATGTGGTCTAAAGAAGGGATCCTTTATTATGTTTCTGATCGAAGCGGTTGGTGGAATATCTATCAAAATGGAGGAGAGTGCCTTTATCCAATGGAGGGAGAATTTGGACAACCTCTATGGGTCTTTGGAATGGAAAACTATGGATTCTTAGAGGATGGCCGCATTGCAACCGTCTATACTGTTAAAGGGACAGACTATTTAGGAATCATTGATCCTAAGACAAAAAGTTTAGAAACTCTCGATCTTCCTTTTACAAGTTATGCAGGTTTTAAAGTCGTCGGAAATCTTCTATATTTTATTGCGGCCTCTCCAAAAGATATTCAAATCCTTGCTTGCTTCGACATCGAACATAAAAAACTACAATGTATTCGAAAATCAAAAGAGCTATCTTTAGATCCCGCCTATATCTCTCTTCCGGAAACAGTCGAATTCCCCACTGAAGAAGGAAAAACAGCGTATGGATTCTTCTATCCGCCAAAGAATAAAAATTATAGAGGAACAGATACTCCTCCTTTAATTGTAAAAAGTCACGGCGGACCGTCTGCACGAGCGGTTCCAGCCTTAAACTTAGAGGTGCAATTTTGGACCTCTAGAGGTTTTGCTTATTTTGATGTCAACTATGGGGGAAGTACCGGTTATGGTCGAGAATATCGACAACGCCTTAAAGGAAATTGGGGGATTGTCGATGTCGATGACTGTATTAATGGAGCTCTCTATTTAGCTAAGGAAGGAAAGGTTGATAAAAACCGGATGTCGATTAAAGGGGGGAGCGCTGGAGGATATACCACTCTTGCAGCGTTGACTTACAGAGATGTTTTTAAGGCTGGCGCAAGTTATTATGGGGTTTCTGATCTAGAAGCTATGGCAAATGATACACATAAATTCGAAGCCCATTATTTAGATGGTCTGGTGGGCCCTTACCCCCAAGAAATGAAACGCTACAAAGATCTAAGTCCCATTCACCATACAGATAAACTTTCTTGCCCCGTCATTCTTCTTCAGGGAGGAGAAGATAAAGTTGTTCCTCCAATACAATCAGAAAAGATGTTTGAAGCTTTAAATCAAAAAAATATCCCCGTTGCTTATGTCTTATTTGAAAATGAGCAACATGGGTTTCGAATGGCTGAAAACATTAAAAAAGCTCTCGATAGTGAGCTCTATTTTTATGGGAAGATCTTTGGATTCACCCCTAGTGATGATTTAGAACCGATAATAATCCACAACTTAAAATGAAAAAAATTCTATTCACCCTTGCACTATCCTCTTCACTTTTTTCCATGGAAGAAGGTTCTTTTACACAATATCAAGAAATGCAGTATGAATCTGAAAGCGAATCTCTTCGAAGGAGCTATCAATATCCTCTCCTAAAAGATGTTAAGGCACCTACAGAAGATAAAGAACTCTCTTTGCAGCAACAAGTGGTCGATTACTTTGGAACATTTGTCACCTCTTCACCTTATCCTGGAGTTAGAGCAACT
The DNA here is from genome assembly GCA_024233395.1 of Chlamydiales bacterium. Taxonomy (GTDB): domain Bacteria; phylum Chlamydiota; class Chlamydiia; order Chlamydiales; family Simkaniaceae; genus Neptunichlamydia. Next base: position 266,933 of record JACKPR010000003.1, on the reverse strand, counting down.
TTTGAAGGGAATGAACTCATGTCCAGTCTGTCAAATGTCAATAAAGACCTCGAAATTCTCCTTGAACTGAAAGAAGCCAATGAATTTCTAAAAAAGTCAGAGATTCCCTACCCTGAAAACCCCCGAATTTTTATGAGTGGGGAAATTGAGTTCACTGGAATAATTCAAAGAGATGCAGCTGCTCATTGCCAAAGCGATCTAGACCTGACCGATACCGAACTGGACTTCCTCATTGTTATGGCTCCCTGGCTCTATGGTTTTATTAGTATCGAGTATGAAAATTCTGTGGACCCTGCTTATAGTCAAAGTCGTATTGCTAACTCTCGAATCAAAGGTGAGTCTATTTTCATCACTTTTGGAGACTTTACATGGTCTCCATGGTATGCAACGATTGGCCAAACCTATCTCCCCTATGGACAATATTCTACTTATAATGCCATCCATGATCCTCTAACAAAAATCCTTTTTCGAACGATTGGACGTGATGTCGCTTTGGGATTTTTTAATGATTTTCTACAAGCTGCACTCTTTGTTTTTAAAGGGGATAGTCATGCAGACCATGGAAATAATGTGAACAATTATGGAATAAATCTAGGAATTCATTTTAGCCATAAAGATTTCGATGCACAGATTGGAGGAGGGCTGATTCGAAATATTGCAGATTCAAATGGAATGCAAGGTGTTTTAGGAGATCCGTTAAACACTGAAAAACTCCACCACATCGTTCCTGGAATCAATGGTAACTTCAACTTTACATGGAAAAGTTGGAATCTAATTGGAGAGTATAATCAAGGCCTCCGCTCCTTTGATGTAAGGGATGAAGCTTTTAGTTCGAATGGGCTAACTTTTAAGGGAGCAAGACCACGAGCAATGGATATTGAACTTGTTTATTCCTTCAACACTTTAAAACGCCCTAGCTCCGTGGCGTTATCGTATTCTAGAAGCTGGGAGTCTTTAGGTTTTAATGTTCCAAAAGAACGGATCACTCTAACTTGGACTTGCTATATCTTTCGAGGGAACCTCTTAAGCCTAGAATTCAACTCTGATAAGCTCTACGACAAGAAGAATAGGGCTGCAGGAAATATTGCTCCAGGAAATCCCTATTATATGAATCCGAAAAACCTAGGACACCGTGACTACTCCTTTGGAATCGATTATCTTTTCTATTTCTAGATATATAGTCGATTCAGTTTAAATTTTAGTGTTTGAGCCTGATCTTTCCAACGTCTTTTGCCTTCTTAAAATCTCCCCTTGTCTCATGGAAAATGTTCTCGATTTTAAGAAATCAAAATCCATCATAAATTTCATCACTCAAACACTAAAATTTAAACTGAATCGACTATACAACCTCGACATGATCTCTCCCAGATGCTAAAAGAAAAATATGAGGGTTCTTATTCTTATATTGCTTTGTTCAGTCTGTTTTGGGAAAGAAATTCCCCATCCCTACCAAATTTTGATCTTTCGCCATGCTGAGAAATTTATTACTATAGAAGATTTAGATGCTCCCCTTAATCAAAAAGGACAAAAAAGAGCTGCCTATTTAGTAGAGTTCTTTATGGGTGGCAACGATCCGATTATTCGACTCAATGAACATGAGATTGTTGCTGTTTGTGTTCCAAAGGAAAAAGGAATGAAGGATGGAAAACCTTACTCCTATGTTCGCGCAACACAAACAATTATCCCTTTATTCCATGTAGCAGAAGCCTATCGGATGGAGAAGGAAGGAAAACAGGTAGAACTCTTTGATTCCCTCCCTTTTTCAGATCCTGAGCCTCTTTTTGATAAAATCATCGGAGATCCTCGATTTGCAGGAAAAACAGTTATTGTCTGTTGGGAACATCTTCATATTCCCTCTCTTTTCAATACACATTTTCCACATGTTAAAAAAGAGCTGAAACATTTGGGAGAAGATCGTTTTGATATGGTTTGGATGATTCGATGGAAAGATGGCAAGCCTTATGGAACGACTCTTTATCAAAAGGAAAACCATGGATAGGTTCATAAAAACTGTTGCTTTGTTACTTTTTACCTGCACGGCACTATGGGGAGCACCAGATCGTGTAATAATTATCGCTGAAGGACGTGGTGTTTCAGATGAGAGCCCATATGGAACATTTCCCTTAAGTCCTAATGGACCTCTTCTTAATGAGAGTCTTAGTGCATTAGGACAAATTCGGGCTGCATCTCTTGTTGAGCGAATCTATCCGAATGAAAAGTTTGTTTGGATAGGTGCTTATGAAGGAGATAATAAAGCCATACAAACCCTTCTTCCTCTTGCCAATGCTCACTTCCCTAAAGATGCTCCAACTTCGGTCTATTCCTATTCAGCGCCTTCCATCCAAGAAGTTTCTCCGTATCATCTTCAAAAACTGAAAAAAACCTTAAATACTCTTGATGGTGGGAATGTCATTCTCTGTTGGAAACGAGATGAAATTCCTCTCCTTCTGCAAGAGCTCCAACTTTTTGATCCACTTTTTTTGGATTACTAGGGCGTGTCCGTAACAATTTCTACTAATCGAATTGCTTCTGTTTGTATGAAAAATTAGCCTCATTTTTCTTTCGTTAATTTTGTTTAAAGATGCGCTGTTCATAATTATTTAGAAAACAACAGGTTACAATTTTTCACCTTTTCATCTTTTGTCATTTCTAGTCAATGTCTAACAAAATTTTCTATTATCTAATTTGTTATCCTTGTTATAGTTGAAACTTCTTTAACCATTAGCGATCATAAAAAAGCATGAAACAAAAGTTCCTCGGGCTGGTAACGCTTCTTTCTTTTACTTCTCTTCCCCTTCATTCAAATGAAGATCTTCACTTCAAATTAACTCCTCCTGAATCTGAAGAAAAAGCCCTTACAGTAAACTTTCAAGACGTTTCGATGCTTGAGTTTTTACGTTTTGTGAGTGAAGTCGCTGAAGAGAATTTCATCTACGATGAGAAAATCTTAGATTTTAACATTAGCCTCGTGACCGGAAAAGCAACAAGTCCTGAAAAGATTTTAGAAATCATGGTTGAACTTCTCAATCAACAAGGGATTAAGACTGAAGAGAAAGGGGGTTATTACCTTGTCGAGAAGATGGAGGAGTGGGAGCTAAATGAGAAAAAGAGCCGCAAGCTTGCTAAATATAAAGGCGGCCCGGGTCGGAAGGAGGAAATTCGAACTGTCAGTAATATGACAAGCTCTCAACTTCTCCCCTTTCATGAATATCAAAAGAAAGGTGAATTTTTCGTCTATAAGTTGCAGTATCATGTGGGTTCTGAAATATTATCAGCAATTAAAAATGTTTCAGCCACTTTAAAACATAGCCCCAATGCACCTAAGGATCTCGTTCAAGCGATTGATTCAATGCAGTGGGTTCAGTCTACAAACTCTATTCTCTATTCTGGAACAGAGAATGGTATTGATGAGCTTACAGAGCTGATCCAAACCCTAGATGTCCCAAAAAAGCAAGTCTTCATCGAAGTACTTGTGATTGAAACCGATGTTCGAAAAGGACTCGAGTTTGGTTTGGAATGGGCTGCAGGTGGTCAATACCAAAATAAATTTGGGTATGGAATGGGTAATTTCCCCAAAGGTCCTAGACAAGCTCCTTTTGCACAAACCATGCAAGGGATTAATGCGACAAACACCCCAACAGGAACCGATCAGTTCCCTCTCGGTCGCGGATTTGATTTAGGAGTGATTGGAGATATTATCCTACACAAGGGCAGAAGCTATTTTTCATTAGGTAGTTTAGTTTCTGCCCTACAAGCTGATGGCGATAGCACCATTGTTCTCAATCAAAAGATCATAACTCAAGACAACAAACTTTCGAGAATTTTTGTTGGAGACAATCTTGCATTTACCGGATCTACGGTTGAGACAATCGGTGCGTCTCAGCAAACCTCAGCAAATATTGAATACCGCGATGTGGGAGTGAAACTGAATATTACCCCCCTTCTCGGAGATGGCGATGTGATTACTCTTGAGATTTCCGAGGAAATTACGAATGTGATCCCCGATGGCAATACTTCAAATGGAATCAATACAACAAAAACAGACATGGCAACACAAGTCCATGTTCCCGATCAAAGTTTCCTAGTTCTCAGCGGGATGATCCGCAATACAAAGCGAAACCGCAAATCAGGAATCCCTTGTCTTGGAGGCCTTCCCCTTATTGGAGCTGCTTTTAGTAAATCCACTCAGGCAGATGAAAAAAGGAATGTCATTGTCTTTGTCCGCCCTCAAATCGTTCACTCAGGACAAGAATACCAAAACATTACAGCATTCCAAGAAAATCAATTTAAAAATGAAGCAGCCTATCCGGAAGACTTCCAAAAGGGAATCGATATGCTTCAAAGAGAAAGGATGAGCCATGTCAGAAGTGAATCTAGATCTGAAAACAACGCAAGTGCAGCAGACGGAAACGACACCAACTCGTGATCCCGCTCCCTTTAAGGCCTTTCTTTCAGAGTTTAGTAAAGATCAACGGAAGCAGTTTCTAAAAAACATGACCCGTCACTTTTCTCATATCATTACGCGCCACATGCGAAAGATGAAAGAAGCTAACGAAAGATTCAGGGAATCTTTTCAAAAAAAATAGTTTCTGAGTATTCTTTTCAATATGAAAAGAATTTTTCCCGTTTTAACGGTATTGTTTTTAGGATATTTGGGCTATTCCCTTGCAATTCCCCTTTTTCCTCCCCTCTTTTTAGATCCTATATACGGGTTTCTTCCTGATGGACTTCCTCAAGGAACACGACGCATCCTCCTTGGAGTTCTTTTTGCAATGTATCCTTTAGGACAGTTTGCTGGAGCTCCTCTTTTGGGAAAACTTTCTGATAAATACGGAAGAAAACCCATCCTTTTGATTTCTCTTCTAATTGTCATTCCTGCTTATTTAGGCTCTGCTTTCTCTGTTCTTTTTACTTTTCCAACTCTTCTTTATATCAGTCGTTTCTTAAGTGGACTCCTAGAAGGAAATATCGTGATTGCTCAAGCAGCCATTGTAGATATTAGCGAAGATACAAAAACGAAGACCAAACACTTTGGCTGGCTCGTTTCCTTAAGTAGCACCGCTTTTTTCTTTGGTCCACTGATAGGAGGAAAACTTGCTGATCCCTCTATTGTCAGCTGGTTTCATTTCAATACCCCTTTTTGGGGAGCAGCCATCCTCTCTTTCATCGGTTTTTTTATTGTCCTTTATCTCTTTAAGGAAACCCATCCTCCTGATAGAGAAATGGAGGTCTCAATCAAAACAATCACTAAAAGTTTTACAGATGGACTCAGATATAAACGCCTTCGCGTAATCTACTCAGCAAACCTTTTTGTCTTTTTATCGATTTTCTTCTATCTCAACTTTTTCACCGCTTATTTGGTGACCCGGTTTCAATTTCCCGTGGATGTTCTTGGAGAAGTCAATGCTTACCTTTCCCTCCCCTTTATGATTGCTCCCATTTTTTTTGGAATGTTTGCTAAATGGTGGACCTCTAGACAATCGATGCGCCTTGGAAGTCTTTGTCTATGTATTTCCTACCTTATCTTTGTGACTCCCCCCTCCCCTTGGGCCTTGCTCATTACACTGATCCCCTTGGGCTTTTTTCAATCAATGGGATTTGCTTTTCCCGCTTTAATGGTTTCTGATGCTGTGGGTAAAAGGTATCAAGGAATCGCCTTAGGAACCAATCAATCTATTCAAGTCTTTGCAGAAGCAGGAACAGCTTTAGTTGGAGGCTTTTTATTGGCTATGGAAAAAACCATTCCTATCTATACAGCTGCTGCTTGTGCAGTTCTCGCCGCCTTCATCTTGTTTATTAAACCTGAGCCTAAATCGTCGCAATAAAAGCCCTTTAGGCTGTTTGAGGAAGTTGTTCCTTTTTTCGAGCTTTAAAAAGTAGTGTTAGAATAACAAAAAGGGAAAAAGACCACCCTGCAACCCAAAAAATATCATTCAGAGAAAGGATATAGGCCTGTTTCCAAGCCATTGAATCCACAACCTGAAGGGCTTTTTGACCACGGATATTGAATTGATTCAAATCACTAAAAAGTTCCTTGCTTATAGGATTAAAAGAGTTAATAGAATCAACAAGATTACTGTGGTGGTGAGTGGCTCTTCTTTCCCAAATGGTGACAAAAATTGATGTCCCCACTCCTCCCATTAGAATCCGGAAAAAGTGAAAGATCCCTTGTCCTGTTGCCAATTGATGATGAGGAATTCTAGCAAAAGTAATCGCTGTTAGGGGGGCAAGCCAAATGGCAATACCAACCCCAAAAAAGAGACGGGAAAGGGCAACTTCTTCAAAAGTCACATGAGTTGTGAAGGTTGAAAAATAGAGGAGAGAAAGGCCATAAATAACAAAGGAAGCCATCACAAGATAACGGAGTTTCATACGATTCATCAGCTTAGCAACCATCAGAACCGTAAAAAATGGGACAATTCCCATTGTTGAAACAGCTAGACCTGCTAAATAAGCTGTATACCCCATTGTTTCTTGGAGCCACAAAGGTGTCAGAACGATCGTGCCAAAAAGGAGCATAAAAGAAAGGGAAACAAGGATCGTTCCTATCGCAAAGTTTCGATTCTTAAAGAGTTTCAAGTCAAAGATAGGTTCCTCTTGAAAACGTTCCCAAATAAAAAGAAAAACAAACGATAGAATAGAAATCACCGTTAAAATACGAATGGTATTCGAACGCCACCAATCAAGCTCCTGCCCATAATCTAAAATAACCTGAAGGGAAGAGACCGCAAAGGCTAGAAGGAGAATTCCGAGTTTATCAACCCTAATTTTTTCTGTGGGAGTTTCCCGATCTTTATAAATTGCTCGGACAGTTAGAGTACAAAAAATCCCTACCGGAACATTAATAAAGAAAATCCACGGCCAGGAATAGTTATAGGTAATCCATCCCCCCAAGATGGGTCCTGCAATTGGCCCAACAATGGCTACCATATTCCAAATCGCTAAGGCTAAGTTTTTCTTTTCCTTTGGAAAGCTCATAATCATCAAGCTTTGGGAAAGAGGGATGAGAGGCCCTGCTACAAAACCTTGAATAAAACGCATAGATACTAGCATGTTAATATTAAAGGAAATCCCACAAAGCCAAGAAACAATGGTAAAGGATAAGACCGAAAGAAACATCACCCGAATCGATCCAAAACGCCTGGTCAACCACCCTGTTAATGGAAGAGAAATTGCATTCCCCACAGCAAACATGGTAATCACCCAAGTTCCATCGTTGACGCTGACAGCTAAATCCCCTGCAATATAAGGAATCGAAACATTTGCAATTGAAATATCGAGAACTTGCATAAAAGTGCAAAGAGCAAGAGCAATGGCTCCAATGAAAAGTGTGATCCCTTCAAGGGGTTTATTATGGATCATTGATTGAGTTTTCTTGGATAATTTTTTCTATGACTGTTTCGACCCCTTTTTCCTGGTTTTGATAAATCTTCGTTTTATAGAGTGGTCGAAGGCGACTAGCTTCACGAAGCATTTCACTTGAAGTATCATGAATATCCACTCTGACATCCATAGAAAGACCTAACCATAGCGGGTGTTTTTTAAGTTGCTCACGATCTAAACTCACGCGGACTGGAACTCTTTGAACAATTTTTATCCAATTCCCTGTCGCATTTTGTGGAGGAAGAGCTGAAAAAACGCTCCCCGTACCAGGGTTAATTCCAATCACTTTTCCAGAAAAAACAACCTTCCTTCCATAAATATCTGAAGTCATGCGAACACTTTGCCCAACACGCACCTTAGAAAGTTGTATTTCTTTATAATTGGCATCCACCCAAAGTTGATCTAGGGGAATGACTGCAAGGAGAGGCTCTGATAGATTGACATATTCCCCTAATTGCACAGTCCTCTGAGCCACATAACCGTTCATGGGAGCTAAAATATCACACCGTTGAAGGTTGACATAGGTATCTCTAACATCATCCGCAGCATGTTTTACATTTGGATGGGTTGAAAGGGTTGTATTTTGAACTTGAGCCACTGCTTCTTGAAGCGCATGATAGGTTTCTTTTCGACTTGCTTGAGCGCTGACAAAGGCAGCTTCAACATGCTCAAACTCCTCCCTAGAAACACCTCCAATTTCTACAAGATTTACACGATTTTGATAATCTTTTTCCGCACGAAAAAGTTCAGCATCTTTTTGCTCAAGTTCTGCTTCAAGTCTTTCCACTTCAATAAACATCTGAACAACATTGCGAACGGTTTCTGCAAGAGAATTTTTTGCTTTTTGATAGGCTAATCGTCTATCAGTTTTATCGAGTTCTATTAAAACCTGCCCCTCTTCAACATACTCAGTATTATCAACATTAATCGCAGTCACAATCCCTGGCACTTGAGGAGTCAATTCTACCATGTTGCCATTTACATAAGCATCATTTGTATATTCTTCAAAACGAAGAACTTCTGCCCAATAAATAAAAATAAGGACTCCTACAAGGATAAACCCTACCGCAGTAAAAATCAGAACTTTATTCCGCTTATTATTCTTCGGTTCTTTCTGAGGATTTTTGTCATCCACCATATCCACCACCTAAGGCCTTTATTAACATGAGTACACTTATATAGCGTTTATTTTGAACTTCCACTTCCTTCATCGCTTCATTCATCACAGCAATTTGCTTGTCTAAAACGGATAAGTAATCATCAATTCCATTTTCATAACGAGCCAAAGTGAGCTCAGATAAATGGACAGTTCTTTGAAAAGCTTCTGATTCAAGCTTGGCTTGCGCAGTTGTTGCGTTTAACGTTTGAATTTGATCTGTCACCTCTTTTACTGCTTTTAAAACCAAGGCATTATAGTCATAAACATCGGTATCATAATTTGCATACTCTTCATTTAATTCTGCTGTAAGACTTCCTCCTGTAAAAAGAGGGAGGTTAATGGCAGGATGGATGTCTCCAGCAAAACTTCGGACTGAGAATAGGTTGTTCCAATTAAGACTTTGAAGCCCTACAAATGCCTTTAAGTTGATATTAGGGAAAAAAGCTGCTTTTGCAGCTTTAATTAAATAAGCAGCTGCTTCAACCTTCCAAATTTGTGCCATGAGATCTGGTCTGCGTGATAACAAGTTCAGCGGAATTGTTTCTGGGAGAGGAAAAGGACGGTTAAAGCTTAAAGTGGGCGCTGTAATTTCTTTGGGATCATCGGGACTCAGACCCATTAAAATCTTCAACTGACTTTTCCCAATTTCTACTTCCTTCTCATATTCATAAACAGCCTTTTCTCCTTCTACAAGGAGAGTCTTTGCTTGATCTACAGCAAGCTCATTATCAATCCCATTGTCCCGGCGCAGCTGCGTCAATTCGAAGGTGAGTCGATACGCTTCAACTAGATCACGACTAATTTGAAGATCCAGGAGATTTGCCCCAAAATTGATATAAGCCTCTGCAAGACTTGCGGTAATCATGAGAAGGGATTGGGACATTTCTGCAGCTTGAGCTTTTGCAAGACCAATGGCGGATCGATATTTATTTCTATTCTTTCCAAATAGATCAATTTCATATTCAAAATTTAGTGCTAGATGAATTTCATTGATCACTGCGGGAACAACAGAAGGGGGAAGACGGACCAATTCATCCTTGCTCAAATGTTGATAGTCATCATCAAATGTTGCATTAAGCTTTGGAAGAAGAGGAGCTCGCATCTTTTTTGCAGCTTCATTTGATGCCCGAACGCGAGAAACTGCACTCATGAGATCAGGATTGTTTTCAATGGCAATCTCCATGAGTTCATTCAGCTGATCATCTTCAAAGAGAGTCCACCAATTGTAGGAAGGCCATCCTCCTCTAGAAAAGTTAGAGGTTTCAAATGCAGAATCAATGGTCGATGAAATCTCTGCTGTTTCCATCACCTCAGGCTCATAGTTTCTTTTTTTTAATGCAGCACAACTTTCAAATAAAATAGGAAACAAAACCCATGACAAAACAATTAAACGAAAAAAACTTTTTGTCCTCATAGTTTACTAATATAGGAGTTTCGTTTTTTCTAGTAACAAAATTTCAATAGTGTTTTAATGAATTCATGTATTATGAACTATTTACCCAAAAAAGAAATCGCTCTTTACTCAATGCTTTTCATTGTGGAATCGAAAGAGAGTCCCTTCGAATTACTGAGAAGGGAGAGCTTTCTAAAAATCCCCATCCAAAAGCTTTAGGATCTCCACTAACGCACCCGCATATTAGTACAGACTTTAGTGAGCAACAAATCGAATGGAATACTCCTCCCTTCAGCTCCTTTCAAAGATCTAGCCGTTACATGGAAGAACTCATGCAGTTCTCCTTAAAAAAAATGAAAAACGAACTTCTATGGCCTTTTTCAATGCCTCCTCATTTAAATGGAATTGAAATTGCTCACTTTGGATCTTCTCATCAAGGAAAAAGAAAAGAACTCTATCGATTAGGGTTAAGAGAGCGGTATGGAACAAACCTTCAGATGATTTCTGGGATTCACTTTAATTTCTCTTTTGATCTGAAGTTCTGGAAAAAAATCCATGCCTATGAAAACTCTCCTCTTTCCCTTCAAAACTTTATCGATGAAAAGTATTTAGGAATCATCCGAAACTTTCTGCGAGAAGGATGGCTTCTCACCTACCTTTTTGGAGCCTCTCCTATCATGGATCCTAGCTATGCCCCCTTTCCTGAATCTGAGCACTTTGAAAAAGGAAAGGATTTCTATTATATTCCTTACGGAACTTCCATTCGAACAAGCAATCTTGGCTACTATAGCCGCGTTCAAAATCAACTAGCAATTCCCTTTAACACCCTCGAATCTTATCTTTCAGAACTTAGAAGAGCTATTACAACTCCGAAAAAAGAGTACCAATCGATAAAAAGCCAACTGAATGATCATGTTCTACAAATTGAAAACGAGCATTATTCAAGGATCCGACCCAAAAGAACCCTTTGCAAAGGGGAAAATCCTCTAGAAGCATTAGAAAAACGAGGGATTGAATATTTAGAAGTTCGAGCCATTGATCTCAACCCTTATTATCCCATAGGCATTTGCCCCGAGCAGTTAGAATTCATTCATCTTTTCCTCCTCTACTGTCTCTTCCAAAAAAGCCCCAATCTTACCAAAAACATTCAACAATGCTTAACATGCAATCAAAATAATGTTGCCCTTGAAGGTAGAAATCCCTCCCTAATTTTGACCTGTCCCTCTCCTATTTCAATGAAAGTATGGGGAAAAAGAATCTTGAAAAAAATGGAACCTCTTGCTGAACTCCTAGGTTATGAAAATAACCTTCAGGTTCAAAAAGATAAGATTTTAAATCCTTGTTTATGTCCTTCCTCTATCATTTTGGAAGAGGTCATCGATAAAGGCTATAAAAATAAAGCCCTTTTTCTTGCAAAATCACATAAAGATGTCCTGATAAAAAAGAAAATCTCACAAAATAAACTTCAACATCTTGAAGCACTTGCGAAATCATCTCTTATTGAAAACCAACGACTGGAAACCGCTTCTGAGATTCTTGTTGAAGGCTATGAAAGCTTTGAGCTTTCCACTCAAGTTTTGATCCGTGAAGCTTTAAAGCGAAAAATATCTATTCAAATCCTTGATCCAGAAGACCATATCCTTCGTCTCGAAAAAAACAGTCATATTGAGTACGTAAAAGAAGCAACAAAAACATCGAAAGATAGCTATATTACTTCACATCTTCTTGAAAATAAGGAAATCACAAAAAAGCTTCTTTTTGAAAAGGGGTTCAATGTCCCTATAGGAAAGACCTATTCAACGATAGATGCTGCCCTTGCAGATTATTCAGATTATGAGAAGAAAAAAATTGTTGTGAAACCCAAGTCAACAAATTTTGGATTAGGAGTCTATTTTATTGATCCAAAGAAGAAAAAGGATTATGTGTTTGCTGTAGAAAATGCTTTTTATCATGGAAACTCCATCATTGTTGAAGACTTTTGCCTTGGAGAGGAGTTCCGTTTTTTAATCATCGATAATCAGGTCATTGGTGTAGCAAAGCGTGACCCCGCAAATGTGATCGGAGATGGAAAACAGACGATTCAAGCTCTTGTCCATGAAAAAAATCATGATCCCTTCTATTACCGTGATCCAAAGTGTAGGATTCATCTTGGAAGAGATGAGAAGGCTATGCTTCGCATGCAAAAGCTCACAATTCAAAGCGTTCCCAAAAAGGGGCGAAAAGTTTACTTACGCCACAACTCCAATGTCTCAACAGGTGGAGATGCCTTGGATATGACTGATCATATTCATCTAGGATATGGAAAAATTGCGATTGAAGCCTCGGAAGTTCTTGGAGCAAAAATCTGTGGAGTCGATATGATGATCCGTCATCCTAAAGAGGCACCTAACAAAAAAAACCATGCGATTATAGAACTGAACTATAACCCCGTTCTTTTTATCCATGATTATCCCTATAAAGGGAAAAGGAGAGATGTTGCTGGACCTCTCCTTGACCTTCTCGGATACACATCTTGAATCCGCGCTATCTATTCTTATTCAAAATAAGCGTAGCGAAAATCGATTTCTTTTAAGGGCGAGATGAAAATACCCTTAAGATGTTCATTACACATAAAATGCAGTTTGTTAAAACAAAGAGGAATAACAGGCATTTCTTCCATCAAGAACTCTTCAGCTTGATGCATATATTCTTTTCTCTTTTCTGGATCAATCTCATTATCGGATTTTCTGAGAAACTCTTGATAAATAGGATGTTCCCAACGACTCATATTTGTTGCAAAACTTCGATTGCGAAAAGTATCCAGCATATAAATGGGATCCTTAAGCCAAGAATTCCATCCCATTTCTCCAAATTCATAGTCACCTTTAGACATCCGATTAAAATGAACAGGCCAATCTGCCTGGTCGATTTCAATATGAAGTCCTAAATTCGCATAGAGTTGTTGTTGAACTGCTTGATTCACTCTTGAAGTAAAAAGACAGGCACGTTGACTAAGTGTAATGGGAGGAAGATCTTCAAGTGTTGTCCCCATTTCCTTAAGGGCTCGATCAAGATATTCTTTAGCGAGTTCAATATTACCATCTTCAAAATAAGGCTTATCATAAACAGCAAGATCTCCATTTAAAATCCCCATCGCAGGCTCTTCACCCAACTGAAAGATATGATCAGCAATACTTTTTCGATTAATCGCATAGGAGACAGCTTTTCGGAAGTTTTTGTTATTAAAAGGAGGTTTTTCAGTATTAACAAAGAACCAATAGAGACCATAACTATCAATAACTTGGAGTTCTCCTTTCTTATACGTATTCCCTACAATATCAACGGGAAGAGGGTTAAGAGGATAGCCTATCCAATCAAGTTCTCCTTTTTCAAAGAGTAAATATTGTGTATTAGCATCAGGAAGGATCTGGATTTGTATTCCATCGATCTTGACGCAATCTTTGTCCCAATAGTTGGGATTCTTTTCAACATAGATCTCAACACTTTTCTTCCAGCCCTTGATTAAAAAAGGACCATTATTCACAAAATGTTCATTCACATCATTCGCCCACTGCGGATCTATTAAGTCAATTGCTTTATGAATTGGAGCATAAGTCGAGCAAGCACAAAGAGAAAGGAAATATGGAGCGGGATGTTCTAATTCCACTTTTAATGTTTTATCATCGAGAGCCCAAATTCCAACGTCATCCACACTCACCTTTTTCTCAAGACAAGCAGCAACGTTTTTTATAGTGTAAAAAGTAAAGGCACCGGTTCGAGCATAAAGAGGATTCACAGATTTTTTCCAAGCATGCTCAAAATCATAGGCAGTAACAGGATCCCCATTCGACCAGTTGGAATCCCTTAGATGAAAAGTGTATGTTTTTTGATCTTCAGAAATGGTAAATGACTCAGCAACCCCCGGGATAATTTCTCCCTGAGGCCCCAATCGCATCAATCCTTCATATAGCATGTTTATCACATGAACAGAAGGGTATTCATTCGAGATACGTGGATCTAACGAACGGACTTGAGATAAAATTGAAAGTTTAATGATTTGCTTAGGATTTTGTTTCTCTTCTCTTTTCCCGCAGGAAAAAACAAAGGGAAGAATCAAAAATAATAGGAATGATTTTTTCATATACACTTATGTTGTTTTTTTATTTATGACGATCTATTTTGCGTGATCGATAAAAGCATTTTCTACTCTTTTTTCATTGATGTAAAGAGATATTATGAAGATGATTTTTTTTATGTAATCATCTTATCCAGAATTTCTTAGAGAAAGATAAACAAAAGTAAATGGAATAACATCAAAATTTTTACAAAAAATTAAAATATTTCTCGCGATAAATTTACAAGGGTGCTAACTTTCGACATGCCGAAAGAGTTAATCTACGAAATAATTAATACTTCAGCGAGAAGTTATGATTTCAAATTATCTGAGTAAAGAGTCTGCCTCTCCGATCACAAAATATCCTCCAGGAAGTCTCAGAGAACTATCTTCTCTCTCATTTCCCATGATAATTTCAACTCTGTCTGCAAGTCTACTTGGATGGTGCGACCGCTATTTTCTCTCTCTTTATTCTATCGATGCTTGGAAAGCTGCAACTGCTGCAACGAATCTTACCTTTTTTTTTCAGGTAGTTTTGATCATGATTGCGTTTGTTTCTCAAGGATTTGTCGGACACTATAAAGGAGCTAAACAAGAAAAAATGATCGGCCCTTTCCTATGGCAAATGATCTATTTTTCCTTTTTTTCCATGCTCATTACTTATCCTCTTAGCTTGGTAAGTGAACTCTATTTAAAGGGGATTGAACTAGAACAAGGAGCTCTTCTTTATCTCCGCTACTTATCTGTTGCAAATTTTCTTTACCCTCTAGGTGCAACACTTGCAGCCTTTTATTTAGGAAGAGGAAAAACGCGAGTCGTCTTCATATCAAATATATTGATTCAAGGAACAAACATTTTGCTTGACTATCTCCTTATCTTTGGGATTAAAGGGGTTATTCTTCCGATGGGAATTAAAGGAGCTGCTTTAGCAACGATTATTTCCCAAACTCTTTATTGCTTAATCCTTTTTTCACTTTTCCTGAGTAAAAAGTATATTAATCGTTACTCTACGAATAACCGGGCATTTAATTTTCCCCTTCTCTGGGAAGGCCTTAAAACTGGAATTCCAAGAGCAGTAGGAAGGTGTATGGTTGTAGGTGCCTGGATCTTTGCCTCCTATTTCTTGATTCATAAGGGAGGTGATTACTTCCTTGTCTATTCTTTTGGTGTCACCGTCATGGGATTTCTTCTTTTTATTACCGATGGAATGGGACAAGCTCTTATTACCTTGACCTCTTACTCTTTAGGAGCAAGTATGGATCAAATCTTTCATAAAATATTCCGAACATCAATTTGGTTTTTGGTCATTGCATTAACAATTCTGGGAATACCCCTCTTATTTATGCAAGAAACAATTATCTATTTTTTGATTAAACCTCCTATCGCACCCAATACTTTATCTCTTCTCAAGGAATGTTGTGTCTGGATTTGGATCGGTTGTTTTGGCAGTGGAATTAATCGTATTGGAGTTGGGTTTCTAACAGCTTCAAGAGATACGATTTTTTATGCCTCCTGTGTTACTGCTCTTTGGATCACCTTATGTGTTCCGGTTTATGTAGGAATTGAACTTCTTTCATGGACACCTACAAAACTCTTTATGCTTGACTCGATTAATACTTCTCTTGCAGGAGGGATCTTTATCTATAGATTCTTAAAGTCTCCCTATAGAAAACTCTCTTCCAAAAGAGTCCCCTCAACTTAAGAATCACCTTTAGGTTGCCTTGAACTTTCTTTATATAGCTAAAACACTTTAAAATTGGGATGATTTATCCGGATTTTTCGGATGCCTTTTGGCTTCTTAATGCCCATCTTATGACAGCACGATAGTTAAACTTGTTTATCAAAAGCGCCGTAAAACCCCTTCCTTGAGGTAGGGGATATAAGGCGCTAAAATATTCTTAAAAAAGTTGAGATATTTTAAACTTAAAACTGTCAAAAACACAGACCTACCGTAGGATATGCGGAATGTGAAGCCTGTGGAGAGGGTGCGTTGGCAGCCTCTGTGAAGCAGGAACCAGCGAAAACCGCGAGGTATGTTCGCCCTACTTAACTTGTAGGAATCGTCTTCGTTTACGGAGAGGAGGATGTCAAAATTTAGGGTAAGACTAAAAAAAACCTCTTTGTAGAAATACAAAGAGGTTTTTTGATTCAAACTTTCAGACGATTATAGAGGACGACAAACGTTTGCTGAACAATTTAAGCATGAAGGAACGAGGTTATCAATGGTCTCATAACCACCACCTGTACCACCACCATTCATATACATACTATCTCCATCAACCAAGACGATGCGAACATTGCGATGTTTCACGCTATGATCAGCATGCACATATGTAAGAAAGTAATGATACTTATCAAAACCTTGTGTTAAAATATATGTAAATGGAGCTGCTCCCTCAAGAAGTTTAGCTCCTTCAGTCAATGAAACATTCCCTTTCCATGAAGGATGTAATTTAATGTCATTAGCCAAACGAGTAAATTTAGATACTTGTTTTCTTAGACTTCTTTTAGATGTTGATTTTGTATTTAACATAATTCCCTACCTTGTGAGGTTGTTGAAATTTAATCTTCCTAAACAAAACTCATCAGAAATCTTAATGAAGCCTTCGATTTATTGCAATAATTATTCAAAACTTTTTCATTATTTTTTTTATGCAATATGAGTAATCAACACCGATCATATATCAATATTTCAGCATAACATCAGTTTACTTGAAATATGCTTTGGAAAAGTCGATGTTACCATTAGAGGTAAACGAGTTAAGAACAAGATTAGAATGTTTAATAAACCACCCTGCGCAATAAAAAATGGGAATCACAACAGCCTCTTTTATTAGAAGCTCTTCTGCTTCTCTCAGGAACTCATTCCGCTTATCAATGTCTGTTGTATGATCGGATTGATCTAAAAGGTTTTGAAAGGATTTATTTTCCCATCCCGTAAAATTCACCTTTTCTTTAACATCCTTAAAAGATTGAAGGGTATAGATAGGATCATTTAACCATGAGGCCCAGTAAATCCCTCCTAATTGGTAGTTCCTTGTTGTCATTTTTTTAAAATGTGAAGACCATTCAGCAGCTTCAATAACACACTTGACTCCAAGAACCCTTTCCAATTGGTTTTTTAGTGTTTCAGCACTTTTCTTATCTATGTTAGTAATAGAAATGTAAATAATGGGAAAATCATCAATTTTCATTCCTAATTCATCTAGGGCTTCAGCAAATAACTCTTTTGCTTTTTTTTCATCCTCACGAATAAGAAAAGGACTTTCTTTACACTGCGAAAGTTGATAAGGCAGCGGCGTATATGCAGCAAGTCTTTCTCCTATATGCCATTGAAGAATCTCTTGTCTATTAATTGCCATAGAAAAGGCTTGGCGTACTTTTAACTGGTTGAAAGGAAAGTGGTTGAGATTGAAACATTGCCAAAAAATTCGAAGCGAATGGTAATGAGAAAGGCTTTCTTTCAACTCTTTGACATTGATATTGCCCGCTGGACACATACTTGATCCAATACAATCGAGTTGCCCACTATTAAACATCTGTACTGCTATATCTACCTTTAATTGACTCAAATGAATTTGATCGATATGGATGCTTTCTTTATTCCAATAGGATAGGTTCTTTTGGAATTCATAAACATGATTCCTGGTGGGATTCCCTTGTTTAAAAGGTCCATTACAAACAAAATGTTCATCTTTTTGACTCGACCAATTAGGATGCAATTTATCAATGCGATGATTCACAGGTGAATACATGGTATTTGTTGTAAGTTCTAAGAAATATGGAGCAGGATTTTCGAGTTCAACAACAAGTGTCTTTTCATCAACGACTAAAATCCCCACTTCATCGATTCTAGATTTTCCTTCCTTAGCTCTTCTGGCATTTTTTATGGGATAAAAAACATAGGCAAAAGGGGTCATGAATCCTGGGGATAAAATTTTCTTCCAGGCGTATTCAAAATCGTATGCTGTAACAGAATCTCCATTAGACCATTTTGTATCTCTCAAGTAAAAGGTGTAAGTTTTTTTGTCCCTTGATACTTCATAGGTTTCTGCAATAGCACATTCTGGAATTCCTTTATCATTGATCCGCATCAATCCATCAAAAAGGAGTTTTACTAAGATAGAAGAATCCTGATCCCCTCCAATCCTTGGGTCGAGCGATACAATATCTGTATAAGGAACCCTAAGAATTTGTAATTTATTCTTATCCGCTTGCCACTTTTCTAACGTCTGTGTGAGTGTTTCTTCGAAAAGTTTTTGCTTTTTCTTATCGGGTTCTTCATAAAGATAGCTTAGATAATAACTTCCTTCAAATGTTAAGACTGAAGAAACTAAAGAGCGGTCTTGAATTTGTGTTTCAGAAAGCGCTTCTTCGA
The DNA here is from genome assembly GCA_024233395.1 of Chlamydiales bacterium. Lineage (GTDB taxonomy): Bacteria > Chlamydiota > Chlamydiia > Chlamydiales > Simkaniaceae > Neptunichlamydia. The sequence goes on along the minus strand of JACKPR010000003.1, from coordinate 248,527 downwards.
CAGATGAACGAAAATCTGGATCATTTGCACGAGTAATCGCTATCGTAATATCTTCATCCTTATCCATCTGCATAAGATAAGATTGACTATTTGAGTACTCTTTTTCCGTCATTTTGACAAAAAGCTCAAAGAAAAAACTCAGGGATTGAAGAGAAATCGTCGCCTGCGATTCAATGGGGTTTAAGGAATAGAAAAAGTTTTCCAATAATTCTTGATTACGGACTGAAATATCTTGAAAGAGTCTTTTAAATTGGGTGAGAAGTTCACCCTGCTTAATCATCATCCCGCCATTATAATCACGAATCTCTCCTAAATGCTTATTTAGAAACGCAACAACTTCTTCTCTCGCTAGATAAAGATTCACTGAAAAATCCATTCTTAAAAATGAGGGAAGCTTAGCAATTTGAAGACGGAAAACGTTGGCTTCAATCGGGTGGGTTTTTTCAAGAAAGTTCACGATTTGAACCCGATCTAAAATAAAGCGAATGCGAGGATCGACGTTCTTCATAAGGTCTTGGAGTGGAGGCATCCCTTCTTTTTTCACCCGAAGGAGAACCACAGTAAAGACCAAATCATCTTGGGAATGTTGATCAAAAGTGATCATCATTTGAGGAAGATCATCAGGAGACTTAAGCTCTCTTGAAAGAATCAAAATATTTCTCATGGTTTCTTCTTCATTTCGAACCATAAAGAGAGAAGGAACTAGGTGCTCAATTCTTTTTTTCAGCTCTTCTTCTAAGTTTCTTCTAAGAAGCATTCTCTCATCAAGCGTCAGGGGCTTTCCATCATTTTTTTCTAACTCCACATAAAGAGTTGCAATCGGATCATTTAGAAGATTTGCACGATACGTTGACCCCGCAACAATGCGCACATTTGGAATAAACTTTTGAACCGCTCTCAAGACATGTTTTTCGTTAAAAAACTCATATTGATGAAAAAGATTAAGACCAATAGAAAGACCTAAAACAGGCTTTTTGCCGAACGGAAAAGAAAGTTCTGTAGGCATAAAGCGAATTTTCATATGTCTTTTCTCTGGAAAGGCATTTAATTCCCGACGCAAGTGGTTCCGAATCAAGACAAAGCTTAAGATGATCTTTCCAAGATGAATATAGGATCTCTCTTCTCGAAATTCTTTGGATGCATAGGCCTGCATAAAAGCTAACCTCTCAAAAAGAATTTCATCAAGTTCATCAGGAAAACGGTGAATCAATTTTATAAAGGATTCCCGAATGAGATTCATCTTATGATCAAGAGGTAAAATTTTAGTTTCTAAAAGTGACTTTGCATAGCGCCTCGCAGAGAGCGCTGAAATAATTTCCCTTTTTAAAAGAGGAAGATTTTCCTTTAAGAGGTTTGCTTCTTTTTTGTTTTGAATTAGAACTTTAACTTCCCCAAGAAAAAGAGCTTCTTTGGGATAATGATCAAAATAGAACTCCATATGCTCAAATGAAAGAATTGTCGTTTCCTGGTGTGGAAGAAGCCATCTTTTAATCATTTCAGAAATAAACGTTTCTGTAGGTAAACTATTTAAAGGTTTAATCAAGAAAAAAAGGGTTACAGAATCTGGAGGAGATTCAAATGAGCTCCAAGTGATCCAAGGAATTGAGTCTTTAATCCATTGGCCAAGAGACTCTTTATCTTTGAACGGAAGAGGGTCAGTAAGATATGAGAGAAGTACCTCTCTCATCTTATCTACATGGGTCTGAAGATTCTTTGAGCGGCTATAAAAAGGAAATGTTGGGCGGATCGTCAAATCCTTCGCTTGCTCAATCTTCTGGTTGGAAAGGGCCTTTATTTCCATGTCGTTAATATAACGGATTGTCTTTATTTTCTAAAACTTTTCTTTCTTTTATGACGCTCAATAGAAAGTTCTATGAGTCGATCGATTAATTGGGAATAAGGAATTCCACTTGTTTCCCAGAGTTTTGGGTAAAGGCTTATAGAAGTAAAACCAGGGATCGTATTTAACTCATTGAGAAGGAGGGTCCCATCTTTCTTAAGAAAAAAATCAACACGAGCCATCCCCTCACAACGAAGGGCATTAAAAGCTCGAATAGCTAAATCCTTGACCTCATCAATTTTTTTTGTACTCAGCTTGGCTGGAATAACAAAATGAGCACCATTTTTATCTAGATATTTAGCTTCATAGGAATAAAATTCATGCGTCGGGATAATTTCTCCAGGAAGCGATGCTTCAGGAGTTTCATTTCCTAAAACAGAACATTCAATTTCTCTTCCATCAATAAATTCTTCGATCAAGATTCTCTCATCATATTTAAAAGCTTCTCTTATTGCTGGGAGGAGCTCTTCTTGTGTATGAACCTTACTGATTCCAACCGATGACCCCATTTGGGAAGGTTTGACAAAAAGAGGAAGATTCAGAGCTTGAATGATTCCTTGTTCATCCACAGGATCTCTATAATGAAGTATTTTATAAGCTGCAGTTGGGAGAGAGGACCCTTTTAAAATTTCCTTCATAATCCCCTTATCCATACAGATTGCCGAACTCAAATGATTGGGACCTACGTAAGGAATATTTGCAAGTTCAACTAGACCTTGAACAGTTCCATCTTCTCCAAGAGGGCCATGGAGCACAGGAAAAATAACATCTAAACTTCTTTTGAGAACGCAAGGAGAAAAAAAGATTTCTTTAGCTGGAACTCGTTGCAAAAGAAGGGGGAAATGGGGGTCATTCTTTTTAAATGTCGGTAAAAAGTTATTCTTTAAAGCAAGGAGAAAAGGTTCTCCTTTTAAAAAGTGCCACGATCCCTTCTTATCGATTCCAATAGGAAAAACATCGTACTTATTCGGATCAAGATGTTCAAAGACTGATTTTGCAGATCTAATGGAAACTTCATGTTCTGCTGACTGCCCCCCAAAAAGGACTCCAAGACGAATCTTTGTTTGCATCGCTTTTCCAATTTTATCGGTATAGTGAGATTCCCTTCACGCCAATATTATTCTCTCAAAAAAACCTAGTTCGAAAGCAATCTCTTTATTTATAATCATATCTAAAAAGCTCGATGAGGTCCATTGGAAATTCTTTACTCACAAACTATTTTAGCCTTTCTAATGAAAGTTAGGCGCTTTTCTTTAGCAATTCTATCTAATGAGATGGGATTAAAAGTTGGAAGGACACGATTTTATATTGGAAGGATTTCCTACCCTCTCCAATTTGTTGTTTTCGATCATCCTTCAAAGCTTGGGCACTTCATCTCTTCTCTTTACGAAATTGGGATCAACAAACTTTATCTTCTTGAAAACGAAGAAGAAATCAAAAACCTTCTTCGACATGAACTCGCACATTATATCACCTTTATTGAGCATGGAGAGAACGTTCCTTCTCATGGAAAAGAATTTAAAGCGGTCTGCAAACGCTATGGATGGCCTTCAGCCATTTCAAAAGCTCGAGTTCCCATAGAAAAAGCCCTTAAAAATAAACGCATCGTTGATAAAGTTCGAAAACTCCTTTCCCTTAGCGAAAGCCATCAACCAGAGGAAGCAAAACAAGCAACCATCAAAGCTAAAGAACTTTTATCTAAATACAATTTAGAAATCACTGAGGTTGATGATGAAACTCTAGTTATACGAACACTTGAAAAAAAGAGGAGCAGCGCAAAACTTCAAGCTATTGCAGAAATTCTTCGCACATTCTTTGTCTATCCAGTTTTAAACCATGGAAGAGGAATTCTCTACCTAGAAGTTATTGGAGACCGAGTCAATGTTGAAGTTGCTGAATATGTCGCCCATTTTTTAGATAAACATTTCGAGATTCTTTGGAATAAAGGGAGAAAAAAGGACCCCCTTTTAAAAGGAACAGCTGCAAAAAACGCCTTCTTCAAAGGACTTGCAAAAGGATATCAATGTGAAAAACATGCTCCCACAAAAGGATTGGTTCGAATAGAGAAAGATCTTATTAAGCGAGTCGAAACATTCTATCCCCATCTTACAGTTTCTAGATGTCGTTCAACTTATTCTGAAAGAGCAATAAAAATCGGTGAACATTTTGGGAGAACACTAAAAATTCGTGAAGGAATTAAGAAACGCCTTACTCCTTTACTCTCATGGGTAAACTTGTCATAAAAGTTAAAAAAAGTTAAGATTTAATGGTCTTTTTTTAAACCTACAACACGAGGGAATTACATGAAAAAGATCTCTATTTTAGCAGTTGCTGCACTTTCTCTTTTTGGTTTAAATCTATTCGCTGATGGCCAAGATGAACCTGTAAAGGAAAGTTTCTTAGCTTCTAATGAAGACGAAGAAAGCCCTGTAACAGATAGCTTCTTAGCTTCTAACGAAGATGAAGAAGAGCCTGTGAAGGAAAACTTCTTAGCTTCTAATGAAGATGAAGAAGAGCCTGTGAAGGAAAACTTCTTAGCTTCTAATGAAGATGAAGAAGAGCCTGTGAAGGAAAACTTCTTAGCTTCTAATGAAGATGAAGAAGAGCCTGTGAAGGAAAACTTCTTAGCTTCTAACGAAGACGAAGAAGAGCCTGTAAAGGAAAACTTCTTAGCTTCTAACGAAGATGAAGAAGAGCCTGTGAAGGAAAACTTCTTAGCTTCTAACAAAGAGAAAGAAGAAAAGCCAACTGAAGAAGATGAGCGTCTTGCTTAATTCTTTTAAGCTTTCTAGGCGGGTCTGATAGATCCGCCTTTTTTTATGCATTTAGGGGGTTTAATTCCAAATTTTAAATGGTTTTAGCTATAAAGCTATCGTTAAATGACTTCAAATCTAAGGCAAGATCTTTTATTTTCATAAAAAATACCCCTACTGAACACATCCCTATTTTTGGTTAAAATGATTATGCCTGTAAGTAAAGAAAAAAAAGAAGCTCTTGAAAAGAAGATGGAGCACCTTAACATCTATGAAGAGGATCTAATTGAGAAGTTCATTTTAGGTTCTGGAAGTGGTGGGCAAAAAGTGAACAAAACTTCTTCCTGTGTCTATCTTAAACATCTGCCTACAGGGATTGAAGTCAAATGCCAACAAGACCGTTCCCGAGAAATGAATCGATTTTTTGCAAGGCGGGAGCTTTGCGAAAAGATTGCGCACCAAATTCACCAGGAAAAAACAAAAAAACAAAAGGAAAGGGAAAAAATACGGCAGCAAAAAAAACGACGATCTCGTAGATTAAAACAAAAGATCTTGGAAGAAAAAAAGAAGCACTCGGAGACTAAAGCTCTTCGAAAAAAGGTAAAAGAAGAATGAAGTTTGCTGATTATACGAAAGGATATGTTTTAAAATTAGAGCCAGGAGAAGAATTTCATGAAACACTCCTTGCTTTTTCTACGAAAAAGAGGATTCCTAGTGCCTTCTTTCAAGGGATTGGAGGGCTTACCGATGTAGAACTCGGTTATTTTGACCTCGAAAAAAACGATTACGATCACCATCACTTTAATGGAATCTATGAGCTGATTTCTGCTAGTGGAAATATCTCCGATGTGAATGGAAAACATTTTGCCCATACCCATGTCGTGCTCTCAGATGACAAATGCCAAACATTTTCAGGTCATTTTTTCAAAGGAACGGTGACTGTAACAGCAGAAGTTTTCCTATTTCCTGTAGACATTGCAATGATCCGCAAACACAATGAAAAATTAAATTTCTGGGAACTTGATCTCCCCCATCACTTTGTACAATAATCAGAGCTTAAATAATCTGTGAGATTGCTTCCCGATGGGTAAAAGCACTCACCCTAAAAAAATGTTCTCCTGTTGGTCCATATCCTTTTCCCGGAGTGATAATCATATGTTTTTTCTCCATAAACTCTTGGAAAACATCCCAAGAGTAACGGTTAGGTGTATGCACCCAAATATAAGGAGCATTTTCACCCCCATAGACTTGATATCCATCAGCACTGAAATGCTCCTTTAAACGGAAAGCATTTTCCATTGTATAGGCGATGTTCTCCTGGATTCCTTCCCACCCTTCTTTAGAAAAAACAGCAATTCCCCCTTTTTGAGCAATATTAGAAGCACCATTGAAAACGGTCGAGGAAAAGCGATAGTAGTCCTCCCAAATAGGATGACCACAATCAAATGTCAAACCTTTAGGAATAACAGTCCATCCCAAGCGAACTCCTGTAAATCCTGCTAGTTTAGAAAATGAATTCACTTCAATAGCAACTTTTTCAGCCCCAGGAATCTCATAAATTGTTTTGGGAAGTGAAGGGTCTTGAATATACCCTGAATAGGCACCATCATAGAGAATGACTATTTTGCTTTGAAGAGCGTGATCTACAAGCTGTTTGAGTTCATCATAGGTATAAGCAATTCCTGTAGGGTTGTTTGGATTGCAAATATAGAGAAGGTCTAAATCAGAAGGTAATTCAGGAAAAAATTGATTCTCAGGGTGACAAGGAAGGAGATGGATATTTTTTGCTCCTTGTAAAATCGAGCCTTCAAGATAAACGGGATAAGCTGGGTCTTGAAGCCCAATGGATATATCTCCTCCGAATAGGGTTTGCAACCTTCCTACTTCACTTTTTGCCCCATCTGAAATAAAGATTTCATCGATAGATAACTGTGGATAATAATTCTCACGAATCTTTTCTCGAAGTTCAGGATTTCCTTGATCTTTACCATAGCCAGAATACCCTTTTTGGGTTCCAAGTTCTGCTGCTGCTTTTGTCAATGCATTAGCAATCGCTTTTGGAAGAGGAAGGACAGTATCTCCAATTCCTAAATTCATCAGTTTCACTTCAGGATGCTCTTTTAAAAAAAGCTCTTTTCGTCGATTAATTTCAGGAAAGAGGTAGGAGGGGCTTAAATTTTGAAAGACATCGAGACGTTTCATAGTAAATTTTCCTTCGCGTAGAGTTCAGCAGTTAGAAGTCCCCCTCCAGCAGCCCCCCGTACAAGGTTATGAGAGAGAGCGATAAAACGAATATCAAAAAGAGAACAGGTCCGCAGTCTTCCCAAAGCCACAGCCATTCCTTTTCCAACATTCACATCAAGAGCTGGTTGAGGACGATCCTCTTCTTCGAAATAAACAAACATTTTTTCTGGGGAAGAAGGAAGATGAAGTCCCTCAAAATGATCCCAACAATCTCGAACTTCCTTGAGGGTAGGTTTTTCTTCAAATGAAGCAGAAACACACGATAAATGCCCATGGAGAACAGGAACTCGCGTGCAATGCGTACTGATTGTGATTAAGGGATTTTCTAAAATTTTTAACGATTCATTTTCTGTTTTTTCTTCTTCACCTTCAATGAAAGGAATCACATTATCACTCAATGTGAATTGACTTCCTGCACCACTAGTTGCCTGAAGGTTTGTCACGGCAACCTGCTTCAAACCAAATTTCTGATGTAAAGGATAAAGAGGAAGAAGCATACTCTGCAGAGTACAATTCGGCTTGGCAATGATGGATCCTTTCCACCCTTTTAACTTGGATCCATTGATTTCTGGGATAATTAATGGAACATCCTCTTGCAAGCGATGAAAGGAAGCAGAAGAAAAAACCGGAATCCCTAAGTTTGCAAAAGCAAGATCATAAATTTTTGCACCTTCACTTGGAAGTGCTGAAAAAATCAAGTCACACTTTTTTCCCTCTTCGATATTTCTCAGCTCTTCTCTTGCAGGAGCAAAAACTAACTCAAAAAATGGATGATTCTTCAGGAGTTTTTCATATGTTTGCCCTACAAGTCCCCTTCTTCCCAATAAGCCGACTTTTAATTTAGTCATGAACCTATTCCACCATTGTAAATAGTTTGATTTTTGAAGGGTTTTTTCCAAGGATTTTGTTTGATTTCTTGCCCTACTTTTTTAAGTATGTGCATCGAAATCAAACAAAATCTTTGGAAAAAAGGGACAAAAAAGAAGAATTTAGAATGGTGAAATAGGTTCATAAACCGCCGTTGGGATAAGGGGTGAGTTTAAGATAAGGTCTTTAAGAACTTGTTGATGCTCAAGTGTTAGACTTGTTAAAGGAAGCCTTGGTTTCCCTGCAGGAAGTTTGGCAAATTCCATCATTGCTTTAATAGGAGCGGGGTTTGTTTCAATTTGCGTTGCATCCATAAAAGGAAATAACTCATCATATAAAGCTTGATCTTGATTTCTAACCATTTCTCCGACTTTATGTGGCATTAAGTTGCTGAGGACTGAAATTAGACCGCTTGCTCCAATTGCAAGTAAAGGAAGGGACATCAGATCATCTCCAGCAAACAAAAGGAAATCTGGGAGCTTATGTCGGATTTGGGCAGCATATGGAACCGATCCAGAAGCATCTTTAATACCTATGATATTTTTTGTTTTTGAAAGACGGATTAAAAGTTCCAGTGAAAGATCCACTCCTGTTCTTTTCGGATGGTTATAAAGGATGATCGGAAGGGAAGTTTCACTCGCAATCTTTTCAAAATGAAGGGCAAGCCCTTCTTGAGAAGGACGATTATAGTAAGGAGCAATGATCAAAAGCCCATCTGCCCCCAATGTTTCAGCAATCTTAACCTTTTCAATTGTACGAGTAGTAGAAATATCCCCTACATTGACAATAACAGGAACTTTTTTTTCTTGAGCAGCGATTTGAATCACTTTTTTTTGCTCTTCATTCGAAAGGGTGGCTCCTTCTCCTGTTGTCCCCAGGACAAGAAGGGCATCAACTCTCTCTTCGATTTGAAACCAAATGTTTTCCCTTAGACCTTGTTCATCCAGTTTCCCCTCCTTAAAGGGAGTCACTAGAGCTGTAATGGTTCCTGAAAATGCCATGAAAACCTCTCTTCAAAAAAATCATCAAAGGTATAAATCCCCTTTTTCTCTATGAGCCATTCAGCTCCTAAGATTGCCCCTTTAGCAAAACCATCACGACTTTTTGCTCGATGGGTGATTTCAATCGTATCCTCTTGGCTATCAAAAATAACTTGATGAATCCCCACATGGTGCCCCGAGCGAATACTTTCAAATGTAAGCCCTGGAACCTCTTCCATGAGTTTTAATGCTGTTCCAGAGGGAGCATCCTTTTTTTCAGCATGGTGGATATCGATTCCTGTTTTATCATAGAAATCTCCTGTTAAAGCACCAGCCATTTTTGCTAAACGTGAAAAAAAGGCCATCCCTAACGAAAAATTAGGGCCACAAAGAAGAGGAATTTCATTTTCTTGGACAATCTTTAAGACTTCTTCTTTTTTCCATCCCGTTGTCCCAAGAACCCAAGGGGTTTGAGTTTTTGAAAGAGCCCTAGCTGTTTCTTTAACAGCATTGGGCTCTGTAAAATCGATGATAACATCAACTGTGGAGTCTAGACCAACCGAAGTCTCATGGCCTAAATCTTGGGCAAGCCTTTCTACAGCCTTTCCCATTTTTCCATAGCCTAAGATGCCAATTTTCATTGTTTCACCGTCATTTTAATGATTTTGACTTCTTTCTTAGGACGACCACTGGGAGAGCCTAGAGCTTCGATCTTTTTAACCACATCATAGCCGCTTGTGACTTCACCAAAAATGGTATGCTTTCCTTGAAGCCACTCTGTTTTTGCCGTTGTAATAAAAAACTGACTTCCATTGGTTCCGGGGCCTGCGTTTGCCATTGCAAGAAGACCAGGCTTTTCAAAACGAACTTTAGAAGAACACTCATCTTTAAACGGTTTTCCAAAGACAGACTGACCGCCAGTTCCATTCTTTCTTTCATAATCTCCCCCTTGGATCATAAATTTAGGAATGATCCGATGGAATGGGGCATTTTCATATTTCCCACTTTCAGCAAGCTTGATCATATTTTCACAAGCGAGCGGTGCAACATCAGGCTTAAGCGTTAACTCAATAGTTCCCTCTGATGTCTCCATGATAATCAAAGGGGCTCCTGCAAATAGAGCAAACGTACATAAAAGTAATCCAATGAGTTTTTTCATCACTACTCCTTCACTGTCATTTTAATAATTTTTTGCTCTTTTACAGGACGATCTTGCATCCCTGTTTCAACACCTTCGAGCTTTTCAACAACGTCATACCCTTTAGTGACTTCACCAAAGATTGTATGGTTCCCATTGAGCCATGGTGTTTCTACCGTTGTAATAAAAAACTGACTTCCATTGGTTCCAGGGCCAGCGTTTGCCATTGCAAGAAGTCCAGGTTTATCAAACGTGACACTTGGCTTACATTCATCTTCAAAAGGTTTTCCCCAAATCGACTCACCGCCTGCACCCGTTCCAGTCGGATCTCCCCCTTGGATCATAAATTCCTTGATAATTCGATGGAAAACAATTCCGTCATAATATCCTTTCTTTGCAAGCTTGATCATATTTTCACAGGCCTTAGGTGCAATTTCAGGTTTAAGTTCTAGTTCAATTGTTCCTTGAGTCGTCTCCATTACAATTGTGGTTTTTTTTGCCATGACAACTTTTTCTCCTTTAGTGGTTTCTTCTTTTCCAAACAGAGAAAACATACAAACAAGCATTGCTAGTACATATCTCATTATTACCTCCTTAAACCTATCCCGATAATCATTTTTTGTTCTTTTTTGCCTTTTCGGCATCTTTTAATCCTTTATTTTTCAGCCTTATCTTTTGACAATAGCTTCAAATAAAGGGTTAAAAGCTGCAGGAAAATCCTTAAAAATCCCAATAAAAATGATCATCGGGTTAGGTTCTTGATTTTCTAGCATTTTAGGGTGGAGACAGAAAAACTGCAACCTGATATACAAAAGGAAAAGAGATTCCATCCGTTTAGTGAGAAATGTTCATGAAAAGTCTTTTGTTTTTCCTGGTTTTTATTATCTCATCAACATGGGCACAAGTCACCTATGTCTATAATAAAGATGTTGAAGGACGAGAATCAAAAACAACCTGGACCATCAATCTTAAAGGGGATGACCTTCACATTGCTGGAGAAAGTCTTAGTGGAAAAACACTCATTGTGACAACCCCCGAGCGCGTCACTAAAAGCTTTTCCCATCAATCAAAAAATGGAAAGGATGAATACTCAATCATTCGTGAAGGCTCTCAACTGATTGCTCGTAAGGATATTAATGGAGAACGTTCTGAAAGGCGTTTTAAGTTAGGAAATGATCTTTGGGTTCAAGAGTTTGATTTTTGCTTCAAACCCTTTATCCTCTCTGATTACCGGGACTTTAAGTTTTCAATCATTCACCCAAAAAATCTCGACCTCCATGATATGATTGCAACAAAACAATCTTTAGATAAGTTAGATCTCAATGGAAAAGCTCGAGAAGCGATCAAAGTCAAAGTCACTCTGACAGGATTCAAGAAAATGTTTTGGCATGCAGACCTCTGGTTCGATCCTCAATCAGGAGATCTTCTTAAATATATGGCAACAGAAGGTCCCAATACTCCACTAAGCGTCATTACACTTTTTTCAAAGCAAATCGACCATAAGTGATACAACTTCATTCTTCTATGAGTTTTTTCCCTTTTCTAAACAAAAAGATGACTAGAGCGATAATTAGAATGAAAACACTCGGCATCGCATAGAGAGGATTTAAATGAAGGAGTTCAATAAGAATTAACCCAATAACAGCTCCACCAATGTTTAGAAAACTCATAATCGATGAGGCATTTGGTTTATCTGGAACACGAAAAGTTGCTAAAACAGCAGCATTTGAATAGAAAAGAGGAACCCCAAAATAAACAATAAAGAGGGGCCAGAAAAGAGTGATCGGACCTCCCCACCCACAAAAGAAGATAAAAGCTAAGGTCAAAACTCCCACTCCCATTAAGAAAATCCCTAGCTTTAAAACAGTTTTAATCTTTAGGTGAGAGGCTAAACGAGCAGCAACAAAGTTTCCAAAAAAGTAACCTGCTGCTGGGATCAAATTCAAAAGGCCAAACCTATCGGGAGATATTCCCATGATTTTAATCGAAATCACAGGGGCAGTTGCCGCAAAAATATAGATAATCGCGGTTGTAGATCCAATCATGGACGAGTAAAGAATAAGAATCTTGTTCTTAAAATCGCGAAGATAGGCTGTACAGATTGTACGCATTTTTATCGCTTCTTTCTCTATTTCAACTCCTGTTTCGGCAAGGCGATAAACAAGATAAAGGGCAAAAAAACCATAGAGCAAAAGGAAATAAAAACAACTTTCCCACCCCAAATATGCGACAAGAAACCCTCCAATCGCTATCGCTACCCCTGGGATAACGGCAAAAGCTAGCATTGTATAAGCTGTTACTTTTCTCGCATGCTTCTCATAAAAATAGTCACTGATAATCAAAAAGGTTAAGCTAAGCCCCACACTCGATCCAAGGGCAGAGATAAATCGGGAAATAACAAGAACAGAAAAGCTATTTAAAGGGCCTGCAATTGCACAAAAAAATGTTCCAATCAAAGAAATTCCAATCCCAATATAAAGGGCAGGTTTTCTTCCAAATCGTTTAGCAATAGGACTGTAGATAAGTTGTCCCATTGAGTATCCCACCAAGTAAAGCATCACCGTCATTTGGGCCATACTTGCACTGATTCCAAAGCGGTCCATTAAAGCGGGAATCGCTGGGGTGAAAAGAGCCGCCCCTATCGAACCATATGAAATCAAAACAATTAACGTTAAAAGATGAGGTTTTTTTACCTTTAATCGATATTCCTCTGAATGAGGCTCCACAGAAGATGTCATGTCTTTATGATCCTTTCTATTGCTTCAACCCACTTTGGATGGTCATTTAACCCCTTTACAAGATCTAATCTTTCTCCCCCATTATGAATAAATAACTCTTTATACTGAAAGCCAATTTCTTCCAGCGTCTCTAAACAATCTGAGACAAATGCTGGTGAAAAAACAAGAACTGTTTTCTTCCCCTCTTTTGCAAGCTTTTCTAATACCTGATCGGAGTAAGGTTTAAGCCAAGGTGATTTACCGAGTCTCGATTGAAAAGCTAAACTCCATTTCTCACGAGGAATTTTCAATTCTTCAGCAATTTTCTCCGTTGTTTTCAGACACTGAGCTGCATAACATCTAGGATTCTTTTGGCAACAATCCTTCTGAACTAAACAAGTGCCTGTACCATCAGCCTTTTTAACTTGCCTTTCAGGAAGACCATGATAGCTAAAGAGAAGATGATCATATGCCTCGAGATCATACTCTTTAGCTCTTGTAACATGAGCTTCGATAAAGGAAGGATGATCGAAATAGGTTGCAACCACCCGAGTGTCAGGAATAACTTCCCAAGTGGAGAGGTATTCAAAAACTTTTTGGAGAACCGATCCAGTTGTTGCCGATGCATATTGAGGGAATAGTGGGAAAATAATTAAATGTTGGACCCCTTTTAATGCTTCAAGCCCCTTTTCTATCGAAGGATTTTGATAACGCATTGCAAGCTCAACTTGATAAGAATCTCCCAATCTTTCTTGCAACCGCTCTCTTACTTTTTTTCCATATGTCAAAAGAGGAGACCCCTCTTTTTCCCAAATCGACTGATATAGCTTTGCTGACTCTTTATAACGTCGAGGAACAATCACCCCTCGAACAAGAAGGTTCCTTCTAACTGGAGGAATGTCAATCACCCGACCATCTGTTAAAAATTCCGTTAAATACCGTTTTACATCCCCAGGACTTGGAGAATCAGGAGTCCCCAAATTAACAAGGAGAATCCCAGAACCTGCCTTACGATTCCAAATCATTGCTTTTTGCCTCTTTTTCTCAAAATTTTCATTTTATTTCTTGCCCTACTTTATTAAGTATGTGCATCAAAACGAAATAAAAATTTTGAGAAAAACCCTTCAAAAATCAAATCATTTGGAATCATAAGACAGGTTCTCGTTTTCACTTAAACCTCCGGGCTACTTTTCATTTGGCTATATTCAACATGCCGGTAAATAGCATTCACGTTAAAAATAGCCCCGCTAATCAAAGAGGTTAAACCAAAGAAAACAAATCCTTGAGCATAGATATTAAAGTCTCCAAAAAATCCAAGAAGCTGAGGAACAACACCTGCCCCCATTAAGAATCCAAAAGGAGCCATGATTGAAACAATTGCAGCATTTTTATCAGAAGGAACAATTGTTGACATTGCAAAATGAATCAGAGGCATTAAACAAACAGCAACAGGCGATTGGATCGTAAAAAGAATGAGTGAAGAAGAAGGACTCCCCATTCCAATCAACATCGTCAAAGCACCACAGATAACAAAAGAGATCACCATCGACCGTTTCAACCCAAACCGATCAGCAATAACCCCAGCAAAAATCGCAGTAAAGATGCTCAATCCTCTTGCAAGAACAATCAGTTTATAAACAGTCTCTTTATCTAAAAGGTTATGACGCTGAAAATAATCAGGGGCCATATTGTAGACCCCGATGTTAAGCCCATTCGCAACACATAAAAGAACCATTAAAATCCAAAACGAGGGCCAAGAAAAAACATTCCGAACAAAGGTAAAACTGATGGGATGCCCTTTTGTATTCCCCTGTTTAAAGAGAAAGAAAAGAAGAACACTGATCAAACTTGAAGCCAACCCAAACCCATTTAAAATCTCTTTCCAGGTAAAGACTTCAATTAAGTGCTTCACAATCATTGGACCTAAGATAAAAGCTACACTTTGTGCCGTCGCAAAAATCCCAAAAGCTTTTCCCATATGCTCTCTTGCAACAGCCTCTCGAATCATTGCAACTGCAGAAGGGATAAAAAAACCTGAACAAAGTCCCACCACAAAAATAGCTAATCTAAAAAACTGAAAGTCATTGGAATAAGAAGTGATGGCTAATGCAAAACCTGTAGTTAGAATCGAAAAGATTACCGTCATCTTATGAGAAATTTTCGATGATAAAAACTGCGATAAAAAGAGAGTAATCGCAAACCCAACCGACATAATGAAAAAGAGATTACCTGTGTCTGCATGACAAAGGTTCATCTCATCACAAATATAAGGAGTCATCGGTGGAAAAATGGTTCGAGCTAATAAATTTAAGAAGGAAGTGAAACTGATTAAAATTAGAAAGGGAAGAAAGGGGGCAAACGCGACTTTTTCTCTTTTTTCTTCTGCCATATTTTACTCTTATTCTATATAGGAAAGTGCCACCCGCAATAGAGGGATAGGCACTAACTTTCCATTATATACCTATCAGGAGTTCCTAACAAAGATTTTTCTTTTTCAAAGAAAAATTGCATTAAAAAAAAAAGATCTTTTATGTATGAGTATTAAACAACATAATATCTAAGTCCATAGAGAACACCGATGAAAAAGCATACATCAATAATTTTAAGTTCATTACTACTCTTAATTTCAAGTTCTGGATTTACTTCTGACACTGGATGGACAGGCCAGGTTAGTGAAAATTGGAGCAATTCTCAAAACTGGGATACTAATAGTTTACCAGGAAATAACGATACGATCGAATTAACAAGCCCTTCAGGAGGAGATCCTGTTGTTCGATACAATATTAATGTTGATGGAGCTTATCAAGCGAGGCAACTCCTTTTTCGTCAGGGCCAAGATGCACCTTCCGGATATACTATTTATGGGACTGGCCCTCTTCAACTAAATTTTGGGGGTAGCCCAGGTAACTCTACAATTATCTCTTATGGTACCAACAGTCAAATCATTAATGTAGATTTAGTCGCACCCAATGGAATCGATATCTCCCATATTGATACAAACGCTACAATGACGATCAATGGGAATATTTCTGGAACTAACCTTGCAAATACTGGGACCTCAACTGTCATACTAGGAGGAAATAATACTTATACTGGAACAACAAATGTAAATGCAGGAACTCTCGTTATTCAAGGAAGTATTGCTGGAACAGATGTTACAGTAAATGACTCTGCAACTCTTAACGTAACAGGAAGTGTTACAAGCAATTCCGTTACAGTGAATAGTGGAGGATTGCTGAGTATTGCAGGTGGAGCCAATATTTCAAATGGAACAACCATTCAACCTGGAGGAACCTTAGTCGGTACTGGTAATGTAGGCTCTCTTACCAACTCTGGAACAGTGATCCCTGGTCATTCAATTGGCACCATCAACATCGGCGGAAACTTTACTCAAAGCTCAAGCGGAAATCTGGAGATCGAAATTAGTGAAGATGGAAGCTCTGACCTTTTAAATATCACTGGAAATGCTACGCTCGATGGGATACTCACGTTAGAGCCAGAACCTGGACTCTATCCCGAAGGGATAAGATATACTTTCATGAACTATACCGGAAGAACAGGAACATTGACTTTGATCGAAGATACTGGACTGCAGTTTTCAATTGAGTATCAAGGAACCTTTGCAGAACTTGTCAATGCCACTAGTGGACCTATTCTTCCTGTTAAAAGAGATCGGTTGCGTGGAATCGCTCTAAGTGTTGCAAATTACTTGTTTTGTCCAGGACCGTTCCCTACAAACCGTGACTTGATTACCGTTATGAGAGCGCTCCTTAAGAGCCCTCCAGGTCAGTTTAAATCAAATCTTAAGAAACTTTCCCCTGCGCAATTTGGAGCTCTTCCTTTAGTCAATACTCAAAGCAATCGTTTAATCGCAAATATGTTTGTTCAAAATGCAGAAAAGTACAATTGGTGTGACCCTTGTCAAACCAAAACAAATGCTCAAAATGGCAAACGAAATACTTCTGTATGGATTACTCCAGTTGGTCATTATTACAACCAAGAAGGAATCCAAAATCAAGTCGGGTTTGATGCTTACGCTGTAGGAGCTGGAATTGGAGTCAATCATTTCTTTTCTAACTGCGTTCTTTTCGGTGGAGGAGCAGGCTACACTTATTCTAAAATCGATTGGGATAAAAATAGAGGAGATGGCCACATTCACTCTGTTTATGTCGGCCCTTCTCTTGGACTTGTTTTTGAAAAGCTCTACTTCAACTTTTTGGCAATGGGCTCCTATAACTCCTATGACATCAACCGAAAAATCCAATTCCCAGGAATCAATAGAACAGCTAGCAACACGCACCATAGCTACGATGTCTTAGGAAGAATCGATGGAGGGTATAAATTCCGTGCTGATACAGGTGGATCTCAAAATAATCCCTACTTTATCATTCCAGAGGTTAGTGTTAGCTACTTAAATGTCTTTGAAGAGGGCTATACTGAATCCGGAGCTGATAGCATTAACTTATCGGTAAATAGGAAATATTCTGCTTTCTTGCAACCCAATCTTTTGATCAAGGTTGTGAGAGAAGTTTGTACTTCTTCTTGGTGCATTACCCCTTCTTTTCATGCAGGTTGGATTTCAAACATCCCTCTTACTTCTGGAAACTATAAAGCAAGCCTTTACAAGCAAAATCTTTGTCATCCCGATTTTGTTGTAAAAAGTTTTCATCGTACCATGAATCAACTTTCTGTTGGCGTAGGTCTTTATCTACGATCAATCAGTGATTGGATTATGGATATAAACTTCAAAACCGACTGTCTTGATAATAGTTTTGTGACCAGCGGAAACTTTAAAGTTGAAAAGCGCTTTTAACCCTAGTACCTAAACACTAGGTTTAAGATTGGTGATCTTGATCATGGTCTGAATCAGATCATTTTGAGTGAGAATGCCAATAACTTTAGCTTTTTTATCAACGATGGGAACAGCTTCAATTTTTTCTGTTGAAAAAACACTCAAAATCTCAGCGAGCTCTGTTTCTGGATCAGCACAAAGAGTTTCAGCACTTGTGATTTCATGAAGCTTTTTCTTCGCCCCTTTCTGAAGATGTCTTAAAATCTCTCCTTCAGAAAGGAGTCCTAGAAGCTTCCCCTCAGCTCCAATAATAGGGTAATGTTTGATGTCATGATTTTTGATTTGTTCCCAAGCTTCTTCCACCGAAAGGGTGTCTTTAAGAGTAATCATTTGTTTATTCATGATTTCTCTTGCTGTTGCAACCGACCTGTTCTTATAGAGTTTCTCGGATGCTTTTAAGAATTTTTCATGAGCCTCAGCTTCATCTTCATTTTGGAACCGCTGCTGAGAGCCCTCTCTTTTATCTTCCTGCTTATCTCTTTGAACTTCTTGCACACGATAAGGTTGACGTCCCCCATAAACATTATTCACAAAAAACATCCATCCGCTCCCGATTCCTCAAACTTCTAATAATTTATAGGCCAAGGTGAAGGCGCGTCTCTTCTGCTTCCATCCGTATACGTTCCAGCATCCCTCGATTCCGTGCATAATCTTCACAGACATTCATCAGGGTTTTAACTTGAGCTTCAACTCCACCTCCGATTTCACGGGCATGACCTAGGATTTTATCCCTCCATAGAGGAAAGAGTGTTTTCATATCATCTTCTGTCTCTTCAGAAGCTTCAAACTCACTTAAAAACTCTTGAACTTCTCCCTTGAGGATTTGTTCAATTGTTGCTTCATCCATCCCATCATCTTGCATGATTACCTCTCCTTAAGATCGTGTCATCAAATTCCCACTAATGTCCTTACGGTTATTTAATGACACTCTCTAAATCTTGACGCAACTTATCCAAATCCCCCACTATTTTCTGAGGATTTCCTGCTCCGAAAGCATAAGCACGACAATCACGAATCATTTGCTCTACATGACGCTTAACCGGCTCTCCCAAAGACTCTCCATCGTTTTCAAGAACCCTTTCAAGCTTTTCCAAGACATCGTGCATACTATCGCGCGTATACCCTCCCTGTTCAAACTGCCAGAGAAAGGATCGCAGATCGTGGATCAGTTGATTTTTTTTCCCTT
This sequence comes from Chlamydiales bacterium, assembly GCA_024233395.1. Lineage (GTDB taxonomy): Bacteria > Chlamydiota > Chlamydiia > Chlamydiales > Simkaniaceae > Neptunichlamydia. Next base: position 229,950 of record JACKPR010000003.1, on the reverse strand, counting down.
CCTTCATGATCTTAACCTAAGTTTAACTTTATTTTACTTAGCCTCAGGTTCTTAATTCATCTCGTAAGAATTCTAGGCATTCATAGACCATTTCAATCTTTCCATGCCCATTAGCAAAGTCTGTTGAAGCCTGCATTAGCTCCTGCATATGGAGATAGATCTTTCCCCCTATCTCTTTCGACCTTTCAAGCATCATCCCTTCATTTAGATGCAGTTGACGACTCATACAGTTTCTATCTTGCTCTTCATGCTCAAAAGTATAAATGAATGATTCTAAGGTTTTTGATAAATCCTTCTTCAGGACTCCATTCGCCCCAGGAAATGGATCATCCAAAGGTGTAGGCTCTCTATATGTGCTCATGTAAACTCCCCCTATCTCAAAGCTAAAACAAAAAAAGATCTTTTTCAAGAAGCAAAAAAAGAGACTTGACCCAAACCTCTTAATCTTAGATATAGGAAATATGGCAAAATTTTTTAAGAAATCCTATTCCAGTTGTATCCGAGCGATGAGCGGTTATTTCACTCAGCTCCTTATCTCATTGATTCTCTTATTTATTTTCCGCCCCTACGATCGTGGCGTTGTTTATATGGCTATCTGGCAATTTTTCCTTGTTCTCGTCTTTCTTTCTGCCATTTTTAACTGTGACCACTCAAAGAAAATAAAGATCACTTCCGCTTGCTTTGGAGTTCCTGCGCTGATTTTCGAGTGGGTTAATCTTGCTTTCCACTCGAACACTCTAATGCTTCTTTTTCTATTCATGTCGATTATCTTCATCTTTATCACCACAGCCTCGATCATTAAACAAGTGGTCATTAATGCCCGCGTCCGTTTAGAAACATTAAAAGGGGTCGTCTGCGCCTATTTTATGGTTGCCTTTGGCTTTTCCTTTGCCTACTTTTTTGTCTCCCTTCTTCTTCCCCACTCCTTTGATTTCAGCAATCTAGATCCAAATCTTCTCTCCCATAGTCATCTCCTTTCAGAAATGATGTATTTTAGCTTTGTAACTCTTCTTTGTATTGGATATGGAGACGTCATTGCCATTCGAGATGTTGCACAAACCTTAGCCATTCTTGAGGGAATTATCGGACAGTTCTATATCGCGATCCTTGTCTCCCGCTTAGTGGCTGTCTACTCCTTCTTTGAGCACAAGCTTCACCTTGTCTCAAAGAAGAAGTAAATCAATCTAAAAAGGTCTTAAACCCTTAATTACCCTTTGCTACACACATAAATAAAAAAAGCAACGGTTGATATTGCTGCATAAGCTCCACTTTCATAATAGCTCATAGAGTAATCTGTTAATGGCTTCACAATGTGAGGAGAAAGAGCAGCCGCACCAAATATTCCAACTGCTATCAGATAAATGATTTCAGCTCTATCACCAGCATTATGTTTAACATATTCGGATGTTGCAAAAGCAAAAAATCCTGTCACACCAAATACCCCTCCAGCAATTGCTGCTCCAGAAAGAGGATACTTGTTTGTGACAACTCTAGAGGCTAAATTTCCAACACAGTTTCCTATAACTCCTGAGGCAGCAATTACACCAAAAAATTTTATTGCTTCCATGATATCTCCTTATCAGATGAATTTAAACGAATAGATTGTACTTAGAAAAAGATTTAAGTTCTATGAACATTTGGTGAGTTCTGCAAAGAAAAGTGTTCCTGCCCCTGCAGTTGAAAGAATGATTGTGGGCAATACTTTAATTTGAGCTTTCATCAAATAATTAGCGCACCCATAAGTTAAAAAGGGTGTTGATAAAAGAGCCATTGCTATCGCAAAAATCTTTTCCATACCCATGATTGTGACTTGCTTACGAATATCCCTCTTTTCGATACATGCCCGTCCATCAAGGAACAAGTGATGAACCCCAGCACTGATTCCAGCAGATAAAGCTCCTACTTTAAGAGGAATGACTTCCTTTCCCTTAAAGTAGTTTATTGGCAAACCTATCATTGCATTGATCGCAATAATACAAAGTCCATGAATCACAAAATACTCGAACCCTTTGCGAAAAACACTGGGACAGTTATAAGGATCTGTCAGCGGTTTCCGGTCTTTACTTGGAGTTGAAATCCAAAATCTAGCAGGGCCTGAGGGGGGAGGTGTACCTGGTCCTTCCAATATTTATCCCCTCCCTGGTTTTTGACTGTGGTTATAAAAGGCAATGGATACCATTCCAATCGATTGAAGCTTCAAAAGATCTCCCCTTCCAAAATTATATTCGAAAACGCGGAGAAGCATTTTAGCAATTCCATAAGTCAATACCGCTGCAATCACAATTTCTAAAGCAAAAGAGAGGTGGCAACTTTCTTTTCGTCTAGCAGTCAATACATGAGCCGTCTTATGGCTTAGATTCTGAGAAATACCAGCAGAAGCTCCTACCAGTATCCCAGGAAGAAGATCCTCATGCCCCATCAAATAGAGAGAAAGTCCATTCACTGCAGCTGCAACCACAACATGACTTCCTGTATTCCAAATAAAGGACTCTAATTGTTCTTGTTTAGAACGGGCTAAACTATAAGTGCAATGTCTACCAATAACCATAATTCACAAAAATTATACCTCTTTTTCCTTCCTCAAGTAAAGAACAAATTTTTTTAGAAAAAACTTTATAAATCAAAACAACCTCTTCGCAAAGAGATTGTTAACGGAAAATTTTATATGAAAAGCTATTTGATTTTTCAAAGAGAGCAATGGTAACTTGGTAAAGTTCCTAAGCTTAAATGAAAAAATATCTTTAATTCAAGATTGGTTCATAGGTGTAAACAAAAAAAAGAGAGTCCTTCGGGACTCTCTTTTCTTAGCATAAAGATGAAGTCGTTTATGCAGAAATTTCCACTTTAACAAGCTCTCCATGACCTTCTTCGCCACGTAAAGCATCGATTCTATCATTATAAGCTTGAGCTTGTTCTCGTGTAGCAAACCGAACTTGCGGAGGCTTATCATGCAATGCTTTTGATAAGGCTTGCATACCTGGCATATCTTTATCGACTAATGTACCATGTGTTCCTTCATCATAAACTGGTGGCAGGTCTTTACGAGGATCAGCACGTTTTTCAACTTTATCTTGATCAGCAAAGCCAAAGTAGCGGAGTCCTGCCATTGCAAGAGTTGCAAAACCACCAAGAGCATATGCTTGGTTTCTGCTAAGTTGAGTGAATGCAGGAAGGTAAGCTCCAACTCTGCTATACTGAGTTGCAGCAATTGCCGCTACAGCTCCTGCTGCAAGAGCTAAAAGAATAACTGGAGATTTATTCATCTGATTTCGTGCTTTTCTATCTTGAATATTTGCGCTACAAAACTGAATGAGCGCTTCACGGCCAAGAGCTGCTCCTGCAGCTACTGTTCCAGCACCGAAAGCAAGTGTTTTAATTGAAAGTTGACCCACTTCATACTTAATTCCTGCTAGTCTTAAAACACCAACACCAATCGCTGCTGCCGTTAGATCTTTTAATGCTTCATTAACTCTTGGGGTACCTGTTGCTATATTTGGTAGTGAAAACATTTTCATTCCTCCATGGAAATTCTATTGTTAAATTTGATTAAATTCATTGAAGTGCATTAACTCCAAAATTTAATGGGATAAACCTTAAAGGTTTTGTTAATAATTTTTCAAGAATATTTAAAATTTATTCTCTTTATTGGTGAGATAAAGGACTGATTCCTTTGGAATCCCCTTTTCCGCTTCGCTCCAAATCGAACCCTTTTGGGTTCTCATCCCTAGCGTTTGTTTGCTTTTATTCGGAAGAGGAGGGATAGGCTTCGGCGCTTCGTGCGCCTTCGGTCCTTCGGACTGATTCCTTTGGAATCCCCTTTTCCGCTTCGCTCCAAATCGAACCCTTTTGGGTTCTCATCCCTAGCGTTTGTTTGCTTTTATTCGGAAGAGGAGGGATTCGAACCCCCGGTCCCTTGCAGGACTTCTGTTTTCAAGACAGACGCATTCGGCCACTCTGCCACTCTTCCCAAGTTATTTTTAATCAAGCAGTGTAAACATTTCCCAAGCTATTTTGCAAGAAAGTTTTTCTCTAAAGTTTTTGGTATTTAGCTTTTTCATATCGTTGAGGGACTATTTTTAGTAGATAAACTATCCCAGGTTCATCATTTCATACCAATCTACAAGAATAGAGAAAATGGATGCCTCTCATTTTGACTTAAAATAATTTTTATTATACTTAACTGCTTAATATTTAATAAGATATGTAAAATTTAGACCAATTTCCCTCTTGAAAGCCAAGCATTAATATTCAGGGTTTGTTAAAATTAAGGTTGGACCTATGAACCTATCTCATAATAAAGATGTTTTTTTATTCCGGCCTCTTTGGCACCTTTTTTCTTTCCATTTTGATCACTTTGTCCATGAGACAAGGGATCAAAATGGAAAGAAAAAATCTGCTCAAAGATTCAAGAAATCAAATAAACCTTTAATATGAGATAGGTTCATGCATTTTTAATAAATTAGGAAGAAAATTATGATAGACCCAATTAATACAAATAATATTTCTGGAGCCTCTGAGGCTAATGGATCCTCTGGAATAATAAGCCAAAGCCTTATCATTCAACTAATTATATTTCTTAATGGATGCAAATCCAATTCAACTGAAGATACTCTTAAAGCGGAGCTGACTCAGCTTGAAGCCTCTTTGCCTCCTGAGCAGGCAGCTCAACTAAAAGATCTCCTTTCTAAATTACCTACTGATTCAGGAAGTAAAAATTACGATTCTGAGTTGACTGAAGCTTTTGCTCATATCACAGCTTTTATTGCCTCTGTAGATGGACTTTCCCCTCAGCAGCAACAAGCTCTGAATACTTTACTCGCAAAGCAACCATCTGATACTGGAAGCAAAGATTATGGAGCAAATGTTGCAGCTTGGGCAGCACAAGTCACTGCCTTTGTCGCTTCAAACCTTCCTGGAATGCTTTCTCCCACTGCTGAAAGTGAGCTCAATGATTTATTAGCTGATGAGCCTATAGACACTGGAGATAAAAACTATCCGGCCTATATGCAGCAGTTCATTGATTCGGTGGAGGTTTTCTTAGCTAAAAACCTACCTAGTTCTTTATCCCCTGCTGATAAAGCAAAATTAGATGACCAACTTCAGAAGATTAAAAGTATTGACCTAGATAGTAAGGAAGGTCCTGCTGAACTTCAACTCGCAACTGCTCAGCTTCAGCAAATGCTTTCAGGGATGTTGTTCTAATTCTCATTTCAAGAGCGCGCTTTGCGCGCTCTTTTCTAACTAAAAAAATCATTAACTAAAAATTACGAAATCATTAAAGTATGCCCTAAATTTTTTATTTCATAGAGGGTATTTGCTTTTTTGTGACAATCCCCTCCTAACCAAAAGGAGTCAATCATGACCGAATCTATACAATCAAATTGTGTTTGCGCAGCGACTGAAGCTTATGAAGCATCTCAGGAAACGAACCAAGAACTCGTGAATCAACTGCTGATGTTTATTCTAGGTTGCAATTCTGGAGGACATGTAAGGGGTGAAAGTCCTCAGGAAGAGCTCTTAAAGCAAGAACTTGCCAGACTTGAAACGTCTCTCCCTCCACAAAAAGCTGGAGAACTTCAGGGAATGCTCGATCGCCTTCCGACTGACACCAGTAGCAAAAACTACTTTACTGAATTAACGATTGCATTTACACAAATTAGTGCATTTGTTGCTTCAAATATCCCTAATGGACTTTCACCTAAGCAACAGGAAGCTCTAAACAATCTTTTAGCAAACCAACCTGTAGATCAATCGAGTAAAAATTATTGGATTAATGTCGCCATATGGGCAGCTCAAGTTGCAAGACTTATTGCTTCTGACCTTCCTGGAGTTCTTTCCCCTTCTGCAAAACAAGAACTCGATCAGTTATTCACGCATCAGCCCAATAATCCTGAAGATAAGGTTTATCCTTTAGAGATGATTCAATTCTTAGCACAAATACAAGTTTTCATCGCTGAAAGTATACCTAGTCCTCTATCTCCTGCTGATAAAGCCCAATTAGTTGGACAGCTTAAGGAATTACAAAGCATTAACTTAAATGATAAAGTAGCTCCTGAAGAAGTGGAACTTGCCTCAGCTAAGCTCGAGCTATTACTTTCAAAGATGTTTTTTAATTAAGCTATCATTAGAAGAGTCTATCGTTGATAGGCTCTTTTTTTATGAGCCTATTAAGAGAATTGAGATAAGAAACGGATGTCATTTTCAGTAAAGAGACGGATATCGCTGATTCCATGACGAAGCATAAAGAGGCGCTCGATTCCTCCTCCCCAAGCATATCCAGAGTAAACTTCAGGGTCGATTCCCCCCGCTTTCAAGACATTTGGATGGACCATTCCCGCACCAGCAACTTCTAGCCATCCGGTATGTTTACAAAGCGCGCACCCACTTCCAGCACAGGTCGTACATTTGATATCGACTTCCATCCCTGGCTCTACAAAAGGAAAATAGCTCGGTCGAACACGAAGCTCTATCTTCTGTTTGAAGATCTTTGTATAAAATTCCTCTTTAGTTGCTAGAAGATCTGAAAAGGTGACATCCTTATCGATATAAAGAACATCAACCTGATGAAAAAAAACATGAGAACGGGCAGTAATCGTTTCATTTCGGTAACATTTTCCAGGAGACAGGATCCGAATAGGAGGAGCTGCATTTTCCATCATGTGTTGTTGAATTGATGTGGTATGGGAACGCAGTAGGATATCGGGGGTGATATAAAAAGTATCCTGCATATCTCTTGCAGGATGATCAGGAGGATAATTCAGTCCTCCATAGTTGTAATATTCTGATTCAATTTCAGGAGATTCTTGTACCGAAAAACCCATTCCTACAAGGATTTCAATCACTTCATCAAGCATTTGAGAAAGAGGATGTTTCTTTCCAAGAATTTTTCTCCGTCCAGGAAGTGTCACATCAACCTTTTCTTCAGATAAGCGAGAAAGAAGCTCTTGTGCTTCTAATACTTTAAATTGGGTATCGATTTGTGTTGAAACATCTTGTTTCAATGTATTGATCAGCTTTCCCATTTCTGGGCGTTCTTCTGGAGAGCAGGTACGAAGATCTTGCATCAATGCTTGAATCGGGCTTTTTTTCCCTAAGTATTTGATTCGGAGTTGTTCAAGCTCTTTTGTTTGCTGAATCTTCTCGATTTCTAATTGGAAAGCTTGTTTAAGATCTTCTATTTTTTGCTTCATAAAAAAAAAGAGCCCCCTAAACTAGGGGGCTAGTGATATTTAAGATGCTAATGCTTGTTTTGCTGTCTCAGCAACTTCACCGAAACTCTTCGGATCACGAATTGCCATATCAGAAAGCATTTTGCGATTGATACTGCAACCAGCTTTAGTGAGACCATTAATCAAACGGCTATAAGAAATCCCTTGTGATTTTGCAGCAACACCAATTCTAGTAATCCAAAGACGACGAAAGTCATTCTTCTTCTTTTTTCTATGCATCGTGCTGAAAGCCATTGCTTTCATGACAGCATCCGCTGTAAGCTTCACGTGATTTTTTCTGTCGCCAATAAATCCTTTTGCTCTTTTTAGGAGTCTTTTTCTTCTACGCCTTGAGGCAACAGCGTTTCTTACTCTTGTCATCGTTCCCTTTCTCCTTTTACATGCACGCTAGGCGCTTATATTTTTTTGCATACGATTCGCTCATCACGGTCTGTTTTCCAAGTTGACGCTTCCGCTTTGATGTCTTTTTCGTTAGGATGTGGCGCTTCCCTTGCTTTGTTCGCATGAGTTTCCCCGTTCCTGTTTTTTTAAAACGATTACGAATCGCTTTTTTAGTTTTCATTTTGCTCATTATCGATCTCCTGCTTATTTCTTTTTTCCCATTGGAGCTAGAACTAAACTATAGTTACGTCCCATTTGTTTAGGCGGTGTTTCGGTTTGCGCAATATCGCGTAGTTCTTCAGCAATCCGATTTGCCACTTTTTGTCCAAGCTCTGGGCGGGCCATTTCTCGACCACGGAACATACAAGTCACTCGGACTTTGTTCCCTTTCTCGATAAATTCTCGGGCCCTCTTAATCTTTACTTGCAAGTCATGCTCATCAATATTCGGTTTCACCTTAATTTCTTTAAGCTTGGCTTGATGTTGTCCTTTTTTGCTTTCCCGCTCTTTTTTTGTCATCTGATAGCGGAACTTACCATAATCTACAATCTTACAAACTGGCGGCGCTGCATTCGGCGATATCTCTACCAGATCTAGACCATCTCGTTGCGCATGTGATTGGGCTTCAGCATTGCTAACGATCCCAACTTGTTTTCCATCTTTCCCAATCAGTCGTATTTTCGGGGCGCGGATTTCTTTGTTAATTCTCAAGTTCTATCATCCTATTGGTCACAAGGAGCTATTTTATCCAATAACTCTTTTTTTTGCGATAGATCTTTTTCTTGGGCCTCTAAAATTAAGGCAATCAACCTTTCAACAGAAGAAAAAAGGGAACATTTTATGGTAAAAATTTCATCCTTTTTTCGAAGTGTTAAAAAAGGTCCTTTCCAACTTCTTCCAAAATCATCGCAAAGTTTCCACTCGATTCGAGCTTCTCTTCCTGGATGAATTTTTGTTTTGATAGGAAGCTGTTTAAACAGCTCCACTAGGTCATCAGGGCAAGACACTTCAACCGAATATGCTATCCCGAGCATTTTAGGGATTTTGTTTAAGAATATCAAGGAAGAATTAAGGGTTGCCATTAAATCTTTTTTTAAACAAAAAATATGAGAGCGATCTTTATGGCAAACTTTTAATCCCAATAATCCATGGATTGGAGAAAATCCCCCGTTAATATTAGGGAAGCGGAACTCAGCAAAACGAACGGGCTCACTTTCACATGTTCTTTTTGAAAGACGATAAAGTTTTTTATGAGCCCTTGTGATTTGAGTACTATCGGTCACAACGAGTTCAAACCCTTCTTTGAGATGTTCTTCTCTCCAAAATGAATACATTCGATGGAGGAGCGCTTCTCCCTCTTTTTTCCAATAAATTCTTGCTGTTTCAAAATAATCTTCCCCTCGACTTAAATCGATCTGAAATAAATCAAGTTTTTCACCTATCTTTAAATGGTCAATCCCTATCCAAGCTTTATATTTTTTCATGAATGCTTTGAGAGCATCTTTACTTTCATCTGCAACACCTGTAATACGATAAACCAACTTTTTATCCCCTTTAAAATAAAGGTCAGGGCGCTGCTCAAGTTTTAATAGTTTAAAAGCTTTTAAACCACCGGTCTTTTTTAAAAAGCTTCCATGGACATGGTCAACAAAGGCTCCAATTTGCACAACTTGAACGATGGGGTCATGACATGTTTGCACAAAATGGGCGGGATAGGGACGCCTGTTATGTCGCATAAATTCTGCTGCATTTGAGGGAATCATTTCATGCATTTTAACTTCCTCATTATCTGCTGCGATTTTCCACATTTTTTCTTCGATAAGAGGGAGCATTTCTTTAGAAAAAGGGTTCATAAAGATAAAGTCATAGTAAAATCCCCAGGGAGTTTCACCACCTTTAATCGCAAATGCTTTATGATCATGCTCAGAAACAGCAGCTGCAAGAATTTCTGCTGCTGTGCGTCGGATCTGGAATAACTTTTCGTTTCCTTGCAAGAATAAACCTTGGGATATAGCTGACTCGAACAGCTGACCTCCACGATGTCAACGTGGCGCTCTAACCAACTGAGCTAATACCCCATTTGGAATTAATTTTTCAATAGTATAACGGAATGGTCTTTTCTATTCAACCTCTAAACCCTCCTATAGAATTCCTGTTGCTTGCATCGATCCCTGGATATATACCCAAGCAACTTCAAAAGTTGTTTGGGTATAGCCTTTCTATTTCTTATTATCGTTTTGATTTTTGAGAAGAAATTCTTTCATCATTTTTAGTTCTCTTATCGCATTTTGCTTATCAATATTACTCCCTTCAACAGCTCGTCGAGTTTCAAGGAGAGTCCAAAAATCATACCACTCATTAATAAGCTTTTTATCTTTAATATCAGCCGCCTCTAGTGCTCCTTCAAGTTTACCCACTAAGCCATAGAAATCATTAGATTCCCCGTTTAGGTAACCCTCTATTAAATCAATCATACTTTGCCAAAGGCGTTTTTGATGATCGGTCATTTCCATATTACCTCCCACTTGTAATCACTGTTATCACTCGAGTTCCCTCAGGATTTGTCACAACCCGAACATTTTCAAATATATGAACTATTTCTTTTGAAACTTTAGTCCCGAATTTAATTGAATTTTCAACAACTGAAGGTGGAACGCCTCTACTAACTTGTCTCTCTATGTTGGCATTTCATCAGATGTTGGAGCTCGAACTTCATTAATATACTTTTGGGAAGAAGCTCCGATCTTTTTGAAATTTTTCCTAGCTTCAGAAAGACTTTCTTCATTTGCTCCTCCTTTAAAGTTGGGGTCATTAAACTGTACATAATCATCCTCCCAATTACATACTGGGCAAATCTCAAATGTGCCATAACTTGGCTCTGATCTTGTTAAACATCCACAACATGGGCATGGATACCCTTTATCGTCATTTTTCATTTTTCAATTCCTTGTCCAATATAACAATCCATCTCTTGGTTTAAACATTGTTTTAGGTACACCTTCACTTGTGAACGCGCCAAACGGTATCATAAACAAGAACTTCTCGATTATGCCGGGTTTTCATTAGTCAATGATTTCTATTACTAAAAAGGGTTTGAGTTTGTTCAACGTATTGCCTTGAATTGAATGATTGCACTTCCTCCCATTGTGCCACCAATGCTCAAGACATCATTAGTGAAGGAAGCCCAGTCGGATGGCATTCCCATTGTTTCCAACATCTGTTCGGTGAGTGTCGCTCTGGACTCTCCTGTAAGTGCTGTGTTCATTCTTACAGTAAAACGTTATTCATAAACCTTCCCTCCCATAAGAATATCAGCAAATACTTTCCAGTCAGGTTTTTTTGGAACTGGCAACCCTTGATTAATATAAAAACCATCCATATCTTCAACCCAAGAAGCTATAGCCTCTAAAAATGTGTCAATATCTCTGTTTTCCCAAGAAGATACATTATCCAAATAATCTTTTCTGAGATTCTTTAAAAAAGACACAAAGTCTTCTCTTGTTCTAATTTTCTTTTGTTTGAAATCTTTCATCATTCATCTTTTTCTATTAACTTTATTGATCTTGGATGAAAACCTTCTAAATTCTTTTCATCATATATACAAATAGTAACTTCCTTCTTATAGTCACCACTAGACAAATGTGCATGTTGTAATTTCGGTTTATCTATCAATTGACTTAAATATCCCCGTAATTGAATAGCTTCTTCTTTAGTTAAAAAAACACTAATTGTATCTAATTTTTTATCAGACCCATCATCTAAAATTCTCAAAATAACTACTACCTCTATTTACTTAATTTAAAACGAGGGTTATGGCAAACATATTCACATTTAGGGCAAACCACCATTGCATCAGAAGATATTAATTCCCATATATTATTACAGTGAGGACATATTAACGACTTAGAATCTCCTTCAATAGCAACTTCCAAAACATTTGGATCTGAAGTTTTTAAATACACTTCTAATAGAGATCTTGCCATTTTCTTTAATATGAAAATCGATTTATGTAACTCTTCTTTATAATTACCTTTCCACCTCGAGATTGCTCCATCTTCGATACTATCACAAATTACCTCCAAAGAATTAATTTCAGATTGGAAACTATCTTTCCAGGAGTCAGTAACGGTTTCAAGAGTATGTAAAAGACCTTCTAAATCGCCAACAAGGCTCAATAAGTTAATCTTTTTATTTTCAAATAGTATAAGTTTATTCTCAATCAGCTTTATCTGCCTCCAATCATATTGATTTAAAGCAACCATTATTTTAGCCTCCCATACATTATAGTTACTACTTCACTATTTTCAGTAACTATTGAAATATTATTTACAGCATCATAAAATTGCATTCTCCCAGCAACCTTATTTGGTATACCTATATTGTTCTGTAACGCTTTTTCGATAACTGAAGGCATAAAGCCACGATCTTGCATTCTATCCAAAGCATGCCCTCTGTATTTTCTACCATTAATTAAAGCCGAGTCATTTCTAAAATCTTGATAAGGAGCATATTTTAATGGAGCACGCTTGCTACCAGCAAAAGAAGTTCCTCTGTTGACATAAGTCGAAGATCTATTTGATGTGACAGGTAAATGAAAGTTAGGAAAAGACTTTACCCTACTTGCTCGAATAATTGCACTTCCTCCCATTGTGCCACCAATGCTCAAGGCATCATTAGTAAAGGAAGCCCAGTCGGATGGCATTCCTGTTGTTTGCAACAATTGTTCGGTAAGTGTCACTCTGGGCTCTCCTGTAAGTGCTGTACCCATTCCAGCGATAAATTGATCCAGGCCATGAGCAAGGATGGGCCATCCAATGGGAGCGGCTAGCCCTCCGGAACCAAATGTTGCAAAGCCACCGGCAGTTGCCTCAGCAAGACCAACAAATGCTTGCATCGATCCCTGAACTCTAGGGTGGGAGAGAACTTCTAAGGAAAGATCTACAACGCTTCCTATGCTTAATTGTGGGTTTGTTGCAATATCCCCTCCTCTTTTGCAATCTCGATGTCTCTCGCAGTAGCAATGAGGTTCGTACTCTCCATAAAAGTAGCTCTGATCAACAGAGCTATTTTCGGAGGAAAGTCCAAAGTAATCGATGTAGGTCAATGGGTTATTCCGGCAATAGACGTATAGGTTTGGTCCGTCTAAATCGCCTGCTGGATCAGGCTCGATCCATCGCCCAATTTCTGGATCATAATAACGGTATGATGTGCAAAGAAGGCCGGTTTCTTCATCGATACGCTCTCCCCGATATCTCCAAGGGTTTTGGGTTTGGGAAAAGATGATTTCACGTCCACGGCGATTTAAAATTGCTTCTTCTCCAAATGCTGAGTAGTGGTAGCTTTCTTGGATGGTTCTTTGCTTTGGATCGATTAAGCAAACAGTGTTACCTTGGATATCGTAGAGAGGAACATAGATCTCTTGTTGAAGCTCGAAAGCAATAAAAGGGCCTTTTTCCGCTTGATTAGGATTGCTAGGAACTCTAAGTTGAATGATATTCCCTTTTGTATCCAAGCACCCTAGTTCTGTTTGCCCTAGATAAAAATAGCGGAAAACCTCTGTTTTATGTTTTGTTTCGATTTTCTTTGATAGGCGCCTTCCTGCGACGTCATAGGTGAATGTCACGACCCCTCCATTGGGAAAGGTAATCGAAACCAGTTGGTTTAAGGGATTGTGCTTAAATTCCCAGGTTCTTCCATTGATACTTTTTTCCTTTAAATTGCCTCTGGCATCAAAGGTGTATGTTCCTTTTTCTGTTTCAATGAGTTGATTAGCGTCGTTTATAGTATAAGAGCTGTCATCTTTGCTCAAACGGTTCCCGATGGAATCATACAGGTAGGTGTGTTCAACGGCTCCTTTTTCCGCTATCAGCTGATTAAGGGCGTTGTAAGTATAAGAAGTTGTCGACTTTTCTCCATCAACAAGGGTTTCTCTTAAGGTAATATTCCCTAAGGGATCGTAACTTTGCGCTATGTCTTGAAAAAAGTCAGTCTCAATTTCAACTTTTCGCCCCGATGCATCGAAGCGGTATTTTCTAGAACCTGCATGGTAGGGAAGGATTTCTTCTAAGATATTTCCCATGAGATCTCTTGAGAAAACTTTATACTGATACCTCTCTTTTTTTTCTTTGGAGAATCTCTTAACTTTTTTTACAAAGGGTCCTTCATACTCATATTCAACGAAGGAACCGTCGGGAAGTTCAATGTGAGTGATACACCCTTCTCCATCATAAGAGCATTTGACAGAGTATGACCCACCTTCGTCTTGGATTCTTTCTTCTGTTAGTTGGTCGTGGGCATCATATTTTCGGAAAAGAGATCGATCTGGAGGAATATTAAAACTTATTAAGTTTCCCTTTTCATCATACCTGAATTTGTAAGTTGTTTCTTTTTCTGATTCTTCTCCTCGGAAGGATATTTTTTCTAAGTCTCCTTTATTATTATATTCGTAAGAAATGGGTACAGGATCCTCAGGATTTAGTTTTTCTTTTAGATCGCCATAAAGGTTGTACGTAAATTGTGTGACTTTTTCTTCAGGGGATCGTGCTGCTGTGTAGATTTCTCCAAGGTGAGGGCCGGGAAGATAGGTGTTTCTTAATTGATATGTTTTTGCCTTTTCTTGGGGGGTAATGACAGCATCTATACGGGAGGTTTCGAGTCCAAACGCATCGTGGAAAAACCGTGATGAGGATAGAAGTTGTCCTGATTTATCTTTCTTACTATTTGAAATTACATTGCCAGTTGAATCGTAAATCTCTTCAATGGAATTACCTAGAGGATCAACAGTTGTTTTTTTTAAACCTTTTTTTCCCCATTCATTGATAAAGTCATCTTCATAATGAACCTCGACTGCAAACCCATTGCTATCTATTTCTTTAGTGAGGCGACCAAAAGGATCATATTTAAAGCGGTTTAAAGTGCTTTTGTTGTTATTAGGGTACCCGACGACTTCGATGAGTCTACCAGCATCGTCATAGATATATTCCCTTTTTATCAGGAGTTTTCCAGTTTCGTCTTCGGTTGTTTCTAAAGTAACATTCCCTAATAGGTCGTACTCTTTTTGGATATAGGTAAAGGTCTCTTTCGACTTCCACTTTTTGATTGCCCCGATTCTACCCAAAGAGTCATGAAAAAAATCGACTTTTTGGGTATCTTTCTTTAGCGAAATAAGGCGCCCTGCTCCATCATAAGAATAGGTTGTACTGTTGCCTCCTTCATCTCTTTCTCCTGTCAGATGAAAGGCGTTATAATCAAAATACTTTCTTTTAAACCCATCTCTAGAACCTTTACTACCTCTTTCGTAATACTCGATATGGGTTAAGCGCCCCATGTAATCATACTCAAAGACTTTAACAAGACCATCTCTTCCTAGGTGGCGGTGGAGACTCCCTTCAAAATCATATTTAAAAAGCTCTTGAAAACCATCAGGATGGTGAATTTGAATGGGACTACCTTTTGGAGTATTAGTTCTTGAAGTAACTACGCCATATGGGTCTACGACCTGCACCGGATGATCAAAGAGGTCATACTCGTATGAGTAGATAGGAGTCGAAGTCTCACCGTTTTCTGTGACAAGTGCGGGATAGATGATCTTTTTTGTCCGTCCTAAATCATCGACAGTATAGAGAGTTTCATTCCCGTTAATGTCGGTCTCAGCAACTTTTTTCCCAGAGGCATTATAAGAGAATTTTTTTTCAAAGGTGCACTCCCCAGCTCTTTCAGCCATATAGATCAGACGATTTTCTAGATCATATCCATATTGGATAACGACACCTGTAGCTCTATTCTTTTTTTCAGTAAGGTTATGATTTGCATCGAAAGTATAATGAGTTTCATTTCCTTTGGCGTCGGTTTCCATTGTGAGAAGAGCATGATCATAACACTTATTTAGGGTATATCTATGTTCCTCATTAGCATCATAAACTTCTTGTCTAACAATGTTTCCAAAGGAGTCAAAGTCATTGACAGTTTTTTTAATAAGGATCTCTTGTTTTGTTTTGGTATCAAGATATTTTTCTTCGATGACTTCAGGTGCGCCGAGTGCTGGAAGCTCCTGTTTCGGAGTGATTTTCGTGATGAGTCTTTTACCAAGACACCAGATGGATTTTGGAGTGGATTCATCCCCATCATCGATAAGAATTTGGGTTAAGGCTCCATCTTCATTGTAATCGTAAAACCACCGTTTTTTACGTTTGTTACCTACTAAGATATATTTTTTAATAAGAAGATTAGTTCCTTGTTTGTAACAAAAGCGGACCCCTGATCCTTTGGCATCAATTTGATTAACCACGTCAAAGCCATCAGCTTGGATATAGGAATAGGTTTTTACATGTCCTTCTTGGGATTCATGAATGGTTCCATCTTGGTGGATTAGAAGAGGATCGGGATGGGCTCCGGTATGATTTCCATATTCTTTTTCTGTTAGGACTCTGCCATAATCATCATAGGAAAAGGTTTTAACATAATAGACATTGCCAACGCTATCATCCACTGAAGTTTGCAAGAGATTGCAAACGTCTTTTTTTTTGCCCCAAAACTTTCTCTGTGTTCGATAAAGAGAACCATTTAAATATTCCTCGATAGAAATGAGCTGGAGATCTTCATTGTAGGAATGGGTAATTTTTTCTCCCGAAGGGCCGAGGATCTCCGTATAACCGCTTCCATCGCTTTCTATTTGATAGGTAAACTCTCTTCGGGCAATTAAAGAATCTGAAATGGGTTTTGTAAGAGAGTGAACACGATTTTTTCCAGCACTATCGGCTAAATACTCAATGTGAACCTCTTGTCCTCCTGGAAGTTCTTTTCGAATGAGTAGGGGATGGTTTCCAGTGGATTGATACTGATAAGTAATAAAAGGTTTATGAGTCCTAGTAACTTGAGTTAAAAGAGGTCGATGGAAAGAATCTTCATCAAAGTGGTACTGAATGCCTTTTTTATCATTCGTCTCGACAGTAGTGGTTTTCCCATAGTGGATTTTGATCCAGCTTAAAAGTTTTTCTTCTTTAGCATTAGTCATTCTAATGAGAATGGGACGCCCTTCTTGATCATACTCATAAAAAATCTTATTTCCGCTGGGAAGAGTTTCTTTTTCTAATAAATAGAAGTCTTTGGAAGGATGTTTAAGATAATCTCTTCTTCCTTGATTTGCTAAAATAAGCTCAAAGCGATCCCCTTGAGAATAGAGTTGATTGTTTTTCTGATTAGTCCAGAAGTGGGGAGCGCCTCTAGCTGTGTTTGCTAAATTGAAGACTTCTCCATCAATATCAACTGTATATAGGGATTTAGTTCGAGGATTGGTTGTATTTTTCCAACCAAGATAGGTTAGGATACTTCCTTCATCTGTCCCCACTCTTACATAAACGCGATCAAAATTCCCTTCAGCGGTTGAATAGGTTTTCCCTTTAGGATCTTTATGGACCCAAAGAATACACTTCGATAAAAAACGCCATCCCCCAAAATGTCCAGTTGCTAAAGTGTCATGACTGGAATAAAACCGAGAAAGAATAAGTGGGTCGGGACCTGGCACAATGAGATCAATTTCTAGTTCAGAATAGTCTCCATGAATCGTACTAACGCCTTCAATAAGGCTTGCAGGATCTCCTTCTCTTGATCCTAATAGCTGAAGGCTTGTTTCAGTTGCGTACAGAGTTAAGACAAAAAAAAATGACAATAAAAATAAGATGGGATTTGAAAAAAAACGGCTCACACAAATAACCTTCTAGCAAAGAGTGATATAATAACTCAAGTGAACGAACATAATTGAAATGTGGTTTGTTATGCAAAATAAAATTTCTATGAATAGCACTTAGGGACATGCCCTAGGCTTCTGCTCTGTAATGACAGCCGAGAGAATAAGGGTTGCGAAGAGCTCCTTGAGTAATTAAAAGAGCTGTTTCACATCCATTCCGAAGAGCAAGGAGCTCTGGTGTTAAAGTTCCACCCTCATAAAAAGAATCGATCTCCCACTTTAATTCCGTAAGCATTTTATGGGCTCTTTTCAAGCGCCGGAGACTACGAATCAATCCCACATAATTCCACATTGTTTGTTTGATCGTCATCCAGTCTTGGTGAATCAATGCTTGATCAATTTTTTCTTTTCCCATTTTCCATGGTTCAACCTCTGGAAACTTTTTCTTTTCTAATTGAATGGAATCCGCACAGGTTTTGGCCCAAACAAGCCCTTCTAAAAGGGCTGTCGAAGCAAGACGATTTGCGCCGTGAACGCCTGAGCACGCCACCTCCCCAATTGCACGAAGCCCTCGCATCGTTGTCCGCCCTTCTAAATCAATTGCAATTCCTCCACAGCTATAATGGGCTGCAGGAACAATGGGAATCGATTTTTTTGCTAAATCCCAGCCTCTATCTATGCAGTGCTTATAAATGGTGGGAAATCTCTTTTCTAAATAAGATTGCGTTTGATGCCTCATATCAAGCCACAAATGTGGGCGATTTGTCTTCACCATCTCTTCAAAAATTGCCCGCGCTACCACATCACGAGGTGCTAAGGGATCGACACATGGCTGATAATCATGTGTAAGAATTTGTCCCCCTTCTCCTCTAAGAGCTTCTGATAAGAGAAACCGAGGCTCTCCGACTGTATAAAGAGCAGTAGGATGGAATTGTACATACTCCATGTTCATGATCCGAATGCCTGCTCGGTAGGCCATTGCAATTCCATCCCCTCTTGCTTCTTTTCCATTTGTTGTGTGAAGGAAACATTCACCTACCCCGCCTGTTGCAAGGATTGTTTCTTGAGCAAAAAAGGTGATCACTTGATTGGATCTATGATCCAAAACATAGGCCCCTACGCAGGTGGGAGATTCATAAATATCGGTCATTTTTTGGGAATGGTGAGAAAGGGTAATCAAGTCAATCGCGCTATGCTCAAACCGAAGATCAATCTTAGGATGCTCTAAAACCTTTTTAAAGGAGGCTTCCATGATTGCTTTCCCTGTCTGATCCCCATGAAACAAGATACGTGAAAGAGAATGGGCTCCCTCTTTTGTTAATTTCCACTCCCCTCCTGTTGCTTTTTCAAAGGGGACATCGATGAGATCGATAAGAATCTCTTGAATGCACGACGGCCCTTTACTCACTAACTGATCGACTGCTTTTTCATAACAAAGACCGCCTCCGGCTTTTAGGATGTCTTCTTTGAAAAGACCTGAAGGCTCATTTTCTCCTTTAAATGCAATTCCTCCCTGAGCACGGTAGGAGTTTGAACAAGAAGGGCTTTTTCCGGAACAGATCAAAGCGACCTCTACCCCTTTTTCAGCAAGCTGTAGGGCGGCGACTATCCCTGCAATTCCCGAACCTATGATTAAAACATCTGTCTCTGCTATCATAGCCATTAAAGATAACCTGTTTTAAATATCTGTTCAATGTTTCTAAAGTTTGCACATGAAGAGTGGAAAAAGCATCTGAGACCAGGTGATCGGGCGATTGATGCAACCTGCGGCAATGGACATGACACCCTTGTTTTGTCAAAACTCAATCTTTCCCACTTATATGTTTTCGATATTCAAGAAAAAGCATTGCAAGCGACACAAAATCGCTTAGGTCCACAAAAAAATATTTCCTATCACTTAGGCTGTCATTCTTTACTTTCAGGAGCTGAAGCCCCTATTCACTTAATCGTCTATAATTTGGGATATTTACCTGGAGGAGACAAGTCTCTCACAACTCAAACCTCTACAACCCTTAAAAGCCTTGAAAAGGGGCTTAACCTCCTTTCCCCAGAGGGCCTCATCAGCATCACCCTCTATCCGGGGCATCCTGAGGGAAAAAGAGAAGAGGAGGCCCTTTTGGCTCATACCTCCACTTTTTCTCCGAAAAATTTTCAGGTCTCCCACCACCAGGTCCTGAATCGCTCTAAGGCCCCCTCGTTGCTTCTCATCAAAAAAATATAGTAAAAAATATTTTAATCTTTGCCTAATTCAACAATTTCATATATCGAAAAGAAATGTTTATCAATTGTTTAAGAACTCATTTTGTAGTATAATTAGGATTATGAGGGATATTACTATTCTAGTAATAAACATTCCTAAAAAAGACAGGTAAAGATTTATGGCAGTACAAAAAGTTGATTCTAATATTGTCGATGCTCGTTTGTTTTTTCAAGAAGCACAAGTCGAGGCGCTTCATGAAAAAGTTCACAAACATGAAACTTATCCAAGAGATGAGCTTTCAGAAACTATCGAAGCCGTCAACTTAGTCAATGTCAAAACTCTCTCGCCTGTAGCGCTACAAAAATTTCAAAGCCTTTGTGGACGTCTGCATAAGATCAACACTACAATGATGGTCGATGCTATTTTAGATGAAGCTCAAAACTTGAAGAAATATGGAGTGAGAAATCCTCAGGATATTGAGTGCTTACGCAAAGCAATTGCAGAGGTTTGGCAAAATCATAGCCTTTCAGAAGATGACTCGAATCTTCTACGTGTTGCATCAATCACACTTGCAGAGCTTTCTTCCGGAAAAAAACCGGATATGGTACACCCTTCTCATATTCATTTTAATCAGGAGGCAGAAGTGTTACCAGAATCTACCGTAAAAGGAACGAAACTTTCAGCAGACTGGGAAGAAGCTGAACTTGCTTTCGAACTTTTAGATATTGCTGGACTTTTCTACCAAGGAAAGATTGAGGAAGGGCTCGAAATGGTTAAAACATTGCCTCATGAGATCAAACTCCCCCCTATCTCCGAAACAAGCTCACCTGAAGAAATTGCGACTTTTATTCAAGAAAGCGTGGTCAAGGCTTTTGAGATTGGTCGGAAGGATGGTTATGTTCCTTCATCTCAAGAGATTCTTGAGCTTCTAGAAGAAGCATCAAGTCTTTCATAATATAGAATGACCCGGTTGCCACAATGACAGCGCCTTCCTTTTTCCCTATTTCAAGCGCCTCTTTTATGGGTGTCGTATTCTTAAAGGGATAGAGACGAGGATGGACCGATGGAACATATGCTATTTTATTGGCATACTGTTGAATAATTTTTAGTATTTCCTCTCGATCCTTATCTTTTGCAATCCCTAAAAGGACATGAATTTTTCGATCAGGATACTCCTTTTTAACACGCTCAAAAAGGCGAGTCATAGCAGAAGGATTATGTGCTACATCTAAAATCACATCTCCATGTTTTTCGTAACGACAAGGAGGGTTTTTCGTGATTCCTTCTGTTTCTTCTAGGGTGAAGGGAAGAAGCTTTAAGGCTTTTCTTGCAATGGCTTTCGGATCATCTCTGACGATATATAGAGGATGAGCCTTCTTAATAATCGAATCATAGCAAGCGCTCTTTCCAATGACAACAGGAACTCCTTTTTTAATAATCCCACTCTTTTGCGTTGCTATTTCTTCCAAGGTATTTCCGAGAATAGGGGCATGGTCCATTGCTATCGAAGTAATGATAGAAAGGATAGGAGTAATGATATTCGTTGCATCGAGACGCCCTCCAAGACCGGCTTCAATAATTGCAATATCGACCTCATTTTCTGCAAAATAGTCAAAAGCGAGAAGGGTTGTCACCTCGAAAAATTTTGGGTCTTGAAAAAGAGGAAGAATCTTTTCTAGACGATGGGCAACCTCTTCTTCAGAGATCATCTCTCCATTAATCTGAATCCTCTCGCGATAGGTCTTTAAATGAGGGGATGTAAAAAGACCCACTCGATACCCATTTTCCTCAAGAACATTCGCCATTTTGTAAGCAACTGTTCCCTTTCCATTGGTCCCAGCAATATGAACCGATGGAAATTTCTTTTCAGGATGTCCAAGCTTTTCAGCAACACTCAATGGTCCTGAAAGATCTGTTTTAAGCTCTTTGGAACGATTTAGAGAAAATAGATAATTGGTTAGCTCTTGATAATTGCTCACAATTCTCCAAAGATTGCTTTGACTCTTTCCTCATCCACCCACGAACAACCTAGCTGAATATGAGGTTTAATGGACCCATGAAAATCTGACCCTCCACTGACAAGCCATCCCTTTTCTTCTGCGACTCTTAACCATTTCTTCTCTTGAGCCCCATGAAAGAGGCCATAATAACTTTCAATCCCATCAAAATCCATAGTCAAAAGGTCTTTTAAGATTGCGCTTTTCTTAATTAAATGGGGATGAGCAATGAATGCTTTTCCTCCTGAATTATGGATGATAACAATCGTCTCTTCAGGGGTAAAGCTTGCTCCGGGAACAAAACAAGGTTTTCCTTCTCCAATATAACGATCAAAAGCCTCTTGAATCGATGAGATATAATGCTTCTTTAAAAGAACCTCTGCAATGTGAGGACGACCAATTGTTCGATCCTTGGGATTTCCGAGTTCTTCTTCCTCAACAATAATCGAGAGACGTTTAAGTTTTTCAAGGATTTCTCGGTTTCTATCCATTCTCCGCTCTTGATGTTTTAGGCAAAACTCAAGAATTTCAGGAGTTTTCTTTATTCCATACCCCAGCAAATGAACCGGAAATTTTTTATGTCGGGTTGAAAATTCAACTCCTGGATAGAGCTTTACCCCCAGCTCTTCACTTTTTTGAAACGCTTCATCTGAATAGGCTTCGAGAGTATCATGGTCGGTTATAGAAATAGCGTTTAATTCTTTTTCTTTTGCAAGTTCTAAAAGTTCTACCGGAGTAGAAGTTCCATCTGAACAAGTAGAATGACAATGGAGATCAGCTCGATACATTTTCACCCAGTTGATAAGGAATTTTATTTACCTCCATTTTAAGATCTTTCCCTGTTTTATCTCGAACAGTCTCTCTAACAAAAGTCACTAAGTCAAGAACATCTTGAGCCGTAGCATCTCCTCGATTTACGATAAAATTTCCATGAAGCATTGAGACTTCGGCGCCCCCTATTCGTTTTCCTTTAAGACCACAAGCATCAATAAGGGCTCCTGCTTTATCGTCTTCGGGATTCCGAAAAATACATCCCGCAGATTTTTCACCATAAGGTTGAGTTGCTGTTCGATATTCAATAATCTTGAGCTGATTCTCACGAGCTTCTTCCCTTTTTTCAAGCTCAAACCTTCCTGAGACAATGATCATTTTCCACCCATGAAATGAAGATGTTCGATAAGCAAAGGTCAGCTCATCTTTCATTTTTTCGATAAAGTTTCCCTCTTCATCGATACATCCAACAGCAGTTAAATGATCACAGGTTTCCATCCCATTCGCTCCAGCATTCATGTAAATCGCTCCACCGACAGAACCAGGGATCCCCGAAGCAAACTCCAGTCCTCCCCATCCCAATCGAGCCATTTTTGCTCCCAGAAGTGAAAAAGAGGTTCCCGCTCCTACATGAAGCTTCCCTTGATCAAACTCGATAAAATCGATCTTGTTTAGGATTACAAGTCCATCAAACCCTCGATCATCAAAAAGGGAATTAGATCCCTTTCCTATAATCCAAAAGGGAATTTTTTCTCTTGAGATATATTTGCGAATCTCGCCCATTTCTTCAATGGTACGAATAGAAATGAATTGACGCGCCTTTCCTCCAATACCAAAGGTCGAGAAATCTTTCAGAGATTTGAAGTGTTCAATACGGGTTTCGATAGGCATGGGGCTTCCTCTGACTGAAAAATCGCATCTAAAACAGCATTAACAAACGCTCCCCCTTCTGGCGTTCCAAACTTTCGACTGAGCCTAACAGCTTCAGAAATTGCCACTTTGGGGGGAACCTCACCTTCAAACTTTAGTTCAAAAAGTCCTAGGCGCAAAATATTTCGCTCAACACGAGAGATCCTTTTGAAATCATAATCTTTTGAAAATTTAGAAATCAAGGAATCGATCTCATCCAACTGAAAGAAGATCTTTTCAACCTTTGCTGCTGCCTGATGTAAAACCTTTCGTGTAACAACAAGTTGGTCTAACATCGAAGACAATACCTTTGCATCAGAAAGCTCATTTAGATCTCGACTATAGAGCATCTGAAAAACAATTTCGCGAAACTTTTTTTGAGAAATAGCCATAACGGAATCATTATAGCAAAACCCTTACTCTTTAAGAAAGATTATTTTTCATTATCTAGGCAGCTTAAACAATAAAAAAAAATTTTTGTTTACAAATCGAGTGCTCCAGTCTAAATAGAAAAGATATGATGGAATATCAAACTGAGCTGCGACTTGCAGCACACATCTTGCTTGCAGCATTTCTTGGCGCCCTCATCGGACTTGAGCGAGAAAGGCATGTGGGACTTGCTGGGATTCGGACCCATGCTGCTGTTGCTGTTGGGGCTTGTCTTTTTGGATTTATTTCCATGAACATTGCTCCTCCAAGTTTTTTTAATACTGTTACTGGATCTGCAGATCCCTCGAGAGTTGCAGCACAAATCGTTAGTGGTATTGGTTTCTTAGGAGCTGGGGTTATTCTTCGGGATAAGGGGCGGATCCGAGGGTTAACAACGGCCGCAACAGTCTGGGCAACAGCTTCTGTTGGCCTTGCTGTTGCCAACAGACTCTATATTCTTGCTTTTAGCACCACACTAATTATTCTAGCGCTTCTTGGCCTTTATAAAATTCCAGGTTTTATGAAATGGAAGCAAAAGACGCGTAAAAGACTCTACGATGACGATTGATAATCCAACACTCTAGGATCTACACCAAAACCTTGGCGGATGTAATCTTGAAGAGCAGACCGAACTTTTTCTTGATCGTTTCCAATTAATCTTAGAGCATCGCTTAAAGGTTGATACCGATCAGAAATAATGGTCCTTCCTGAAACAAGTTCTGCACGACCGACCACCGTTCCAATGATTTCAGAAATATCATCTTCTGTTAAATCTTTGCCTGCTGCCATTTGGAAATAAACACGAGTCATGACATTCAGGACAACCCCTCGATCGATATCTAACTTACAAGCTTGACCAAATGAAGCTTTAAAAACCATCTCTTGGAGCTGTTCTTCCTCTGCATCGGGATAGGCATCTTTTAAAGTTTGAATCATCGCTCCCACAGCAATGAAACCTTGAACTCCTACTTGAAGCGCTTTTGTGAGTCGTTTATGATGCTCTTCTTGCTCCGGTTCGACATGAGAAAAAGCCCTGGAAGCATAGGCAAAAGCTAGGCGAAATTGCTCATCACTCATGACACGTGGACCAATATAAAAACCGTTATCTCTTCTTCCTTCTGTGGTCCGATGGGCAATTCCCTCAAGCTCATCAAAACTCCTCGCTGGATTTTCCATTCGATTAGCGAAAGCATAGGTTCCATACTTTAAGAAAAATTCTTCTACCGTCTCATAATCCATAAAATATTCGCCAGCTTCTCCTCTTAAACTCCAACCGGGTCCATCAAGAGGTGTCGACATCAGACGGAATGTTTCAGGATAGTCTCTTTCTACACCCATGAGATATTCTGTACGGACTAAATCTCCTGTAGAAAATGCTGGATGTTCTAAATTATGTTGCAAATGAATTCCACCAATAGCGCGCTGTGCATCGAGTTGGGCTTGCAATAAGTGATCACTTGTAGGCGTAGGCCCATGAATGGCTTTCATTTGGCGTCCTCCAAACGAATAATCCCCATAAGCCATATCATGATTTCCCACTTGATACGAGTTATAATCCAAAGCTGTATCAGGGCTATGGCTCTTTGCTGCCATTGAAGTCTTTTCTGGGTAACGGACCCAAACTAAGAGTTTGTCAAAGAGGGATTCAATTTTGTAGCTCCAGTGGTGCTTGCTAATCACATCATCGAGTGCATCGGCAAGATAGGTTGCTTGTTCTCTTTCTGGAACATCCCCTCGCTCTTTTCGAACGATATCAAGATAATCTTTTCCCAAAGCGCGAAGCTGCTCGATTCCATGTGAGTCAAGACGAATGGCCACTGAAAGATCTTGAATAACACAAACAACAGGGTTTGCTCTCCCTTCAGTCCTATCAAGAATTCTATAAATAGTGCTCTGATGCAACCGATCTAATCTTTCGCGCACCTCTTTTTGGAGATAACCTTCCAACCCTTCTTTGGGAGCATTTTCTATTGCAAGTTTAATCTGATTCAATTCTTCAAGGACTGAATGGTCATAAATCCGCCCAATGTAAAAACGAACGATTTCCATTCCAGCCTTAAACTTTGGCGATTCAGGATCTTCTCCAAAAATGCCATCTTTTAGAACGAATCTCTCTAAGTTTCGATGTCCTTTTGCTTTTTCAGCCAATCTCTGAATTTCTTCAATTTCAACCTCATTTTCTCGAGAAAATTGGTGAATTCTTGTATATTCCTCTCGATAAATTGATGGATCAATATGAATGTCGTCTGGGACCCACCCCCTATCAGGAAGGGCCTTTTTGAGGGCTTCAAGACGGTTTTCTGCAAGATTCCCGCGGATATCTTCCATCATCTGGTAATGGGTCTGGAAATAGCTATAGAAGTGCTTAAAGACCCTAATCAACGGAATCGCAATGAAAACAATCGCTATAATTGCCAGGATCTTAAGAATCGTTCCATAAGAGCCAACACCTCCAGAAACTGGAGTACTAGAAATTATTTGAACGGAGTGACCTCCAAGGATGCCCATCCCTAGATCATGGGTAGGCCTGCCCATCATGCATTGAAAAGTTTCTCCTACACGTTCCATTTCGTTCTATCCCTAATGAATACTACCAAATATTATAGCATATTTTTATTTAAAAATAATAATATTAAAAATATGATTATTAGTAATTTAATTATGATTTTTGAACATTAAACATTTTAATTGATAGATTGAAAGACATACCCTTAGAACCTATTGCAAATAAAAAAATCTTTTTACACAGAAATTCGAGAGGGTTGTCAAAGAGGAAAATCAAGGGGCAAAATGAAGTGAGCCCAAAATGAGCTAGCAAAGCAGGACAATGCAGAGGTTTTCCATATAGATAAAACCATTTAAACAATTGGAAGAATTTGATAACACTATCTAATATCCTCTTTACAAGTTATTTTTTTGCATTTAAGGTGCAATTTTTGATAGCATTTTCACCTTGCAAATGGGAGCTAGCCATGCTGGGTATCTTTCTAGATTCTGAGACCAATGGTCTAAATGTCCGAAAACATCGGATGATTGAACTTGCTTATAAAATTGTTGATATGGAAACAGGAGAGGTTCTTGAATCGTTTCAAACCTCTCTTTTTATCTCCTATGAAGAATGGAAGAAAAGTGATCCTTTAAGTCTCGAAGTGAATGGGTTTTCCTGGCATGATTTGAAGGAAGCGATGGAGCCTCAAAAGGCTGCTGAAGAAATCAAGCTTTCTTTCAAACGATGCGGCATTGAGCGTGGAAAAGCGGTCTTTATTTGCCAAAACCCCTCTTTCGATCGCGCCTTTTTCTCACAGCTTATCGACGCAGATATTCAAGAACAACTCAATTGGCCCTACCATTGGCTTGATCTAGCCTCGATGTATTGGAGCAAATGCATCCAAGAAGGAAAGGTTTTTCCTTGGGATACCGGAGTCTCGAAAAACAAAATCGCTGCAGCCTTAGGCCTCCCTCCTGAAGTCGATCCCCATAAAGCGATGAACGGAGTGAATCACCTCATCTTATGCTATGAAGCTGTAGTGGGATTCCCTGCAAAAGTCAATAAACTTCATTAATCATTGAAAAAATCTCCTAAATCTTTTGCAACATAGGCTCCAATTGCATAAAGAGGAATAGAATCAATCTGTTTAGACTGATAGCAAGGATCAATAGAGACTTTTAGCCCTTTTATAGAGCTTGCATGAGTTTTAAGAAAGGCATGGAGACTCTTCAGTTTCATTGTTTTTCCTGATTTGACCTCGAGTGGTAAAATGTGATTCCCCTTTTGGATCACATAATCCACTTCAGCAGAACTTCCTCTTGTATCTCGTTGCCAATAATAAAGTCCTTTCTTTGTGTATGTCTCAAAATAGGCTAAAAGCTCTTGCCCTACAAAAGCTTCAACAAGCTTTCCTTTATTAATAAGTTCCACCTCAGGTTCAATAAACCATGCGGCTAAATCTAGTCCGAGAAGAGCTTGAGTCAATCCCACATCAATAAAAAGAAGCTTAAACTTTTCGGGACTCGCTTCTGCACCGATGGGAACACCTTGGGCAGAAGTATGTATCACTTTATGAAAAATACTAGCAGTAAGAAGGAGGTCAAGAGATGGCTCTAATTCTCTTTTTCTATACTCTCCAACTTTACTATATTTAAACTTTTCACCAAGTTGCCTTGGAATCGTCTCAAAAAGGAGGCTCAAGTACTTTAGTTGGGACTTTTTTGCATACTTTTGAAAATCTTGCTGATAAGTTTCTAAAAGAGTTGATTGAATTTCTGTGCATTTCAATGGATCTTTTTCTTCAATCCATCGTTGAATCACTTCGGGCATTCCCCCTAATGCTAAATACTCTCCTAAATAACGGAGAGCTTGATGGTGAATCACATCAGCCAAAGGGTTTCCTTGCAAAATCTCTTGTGCCAAAGAGGTATGGCCATCCGCAATAAGAAATTCTAGATAGGTCATCGGATGGACATAAAGAGATTGAACCCTCCCCACGGGAATCCCAACAAGTTCATGAGCAAATTCTAGAAGAGAACCTGCTGCAATGACATGAAGGTCTGGCATCTTTTCATAAAAATATCGAAGACCAATGATCGCTTTGGGGCACGCTTGGATTTCATCAAAAAAAAGGAGCGTCTTCCCAGGCTTTATTGTTGCTTTCCTAAGAAGGGAAATCTCTCTTAAAATTCTTTCAGGATCGAGGTTTTTTTCAAAAATCTTTGTATATTCCTGTTCGTATTCAAAGTTGATCTCAATGAATCCTTCAAAACTTTTTCCTAAAGTCCTGACAGCATGGGTTTTTCCTACCTGCCTTGCACCTCGTAAAATAAGTGGTTTTCTGTGTCCGCTTTTTTTCCATTCCATAAGCCTTTGATTTACAAACCTTTTCAAAACAAAACCCTCAAAATTGGTCGAAATTCAGGGTTAAATTAACTCTTTTTTGGTCAAAAATCAAGGTAAATTTTCCATAAAATTGGTCGAAATTCAGGGTTAAACGTGTTTTGCAAAAGGATACCCTAAAGAGATGTGATGGTAGATCATGAACTCTGTTGATAACCCTTCCTTAATAACGTCTAAAGCACTTTCTGACGATAGACATTAAAAAGCTTTCTCAAATCCCAATTACCTAGTGTCGGATAGGGTCCCTTTTCTCCATGAACGATCTCTTTATCCACCCCTAACTTCTCTTTAACAACACTTAAAAGGTTTGCACGGACCCATAACGGGTCTGAATCAAACCCCCTTGTTAAATCGTTTTGCTCACCATAACCTCCCACCATCGCTAGACAATAGACCCATAATAACGACTTGAAATCGGATGGATTAACAAAGAGCTGTTGCATCAACATGTCTGCCGTAAAACCTAGAAAATTATTATAATCTAATAGCTCTTGCAGTTTACCCAATTTTTCCGCTCGTTGCATTAGAGCCATTGCCACTTCAAATTGCCCCATAATCGCTGCATAGTGTAAGGGTGTATTTCCACGAGGTGTTGTTGTAAAAAGAGCCTCCTCATCATAATAAGGAAGGATCTTTTGAACGGCTTCAAAAGCCTGATCTCCTCCCATCCTAATAAGAAGGACAAGTGGGGTATTACGCGAGTGTGTGCAATCTGGAAGATTCTTAGGATTATTCGGTGTGCAAAGGACTCCTTTTAACCGCTCGGGTTGTTCTTTAAAGTGATCAATTACTCTGTCCAAGAAAGCCACGATATCTTTCACTTCTCCAGTTTTATTAAACGTCCACTGCGTCGCTAAAATGTATGTCATCCCCGTGTTAAAAAACTCTTCATCATCTTGTACCTCAGCTAGACCATCCAGATTCAGATTCTCCCAATCCAACTCACTGAATATTCTATCTACAAAATTTGGCGAAGAAGGGGTCTCTTTATAACTTCCAAGGGCAAGGCATGGGGTCTCTTTATAACTTCCAAGGGCAAGGCATAATGCGACAGCCATGTTGATTTTCCAAGATAAGCGACAAAGAGCTCCGGTTGCCGCAATTAAAGCAAAAGATCCCAAAGAATATTTTTTATCATCGCAAATCTGTTTCTCAAAGATTGGTTTTACCAGCACTAGGGTCAAAGAGACTGCTGCTTGGGAAAGTAAGGGAGTAGGGTTTTGAGAATAGCACTTCGCGACTCCATAGGTGACTACAGCTGCTCCGATATTGAATAGAACCTGTCTTGAATTTAAGGAATCTAAAGACATAAACTCACCCTTTTTGGGCCGGAAAAAATAATAGCCAACCTCTGAAAACAAAGCAAGCAAAATTAAAGAAGTTTTGCCAAAGCGTGTCCTAAAGGAATATGAAGGGCACTTGCATGAAGGAGCTCTTCAATCTTTTCTTGAATGCGATCAAGCGAAGGAGCTGGGGTTTTTATTGAGGAAAGAACCTCTTCTTTTCCTTTATAAAAGAGAAGGGAGGGATTTCCCCCTGATTGGATAAGATGAAGATCGCGATAAAAATAATAAAGGTAAGAAAGGGCTTTTTCTGGATCATCGATTTCAGGAAGTTCTTTGCTTAAAGGAAGATCTTTTCTTAAAAGTCTAAATCCTATGTGAAACATCTGCTCAGATAGCTCTCCCTCTTCTAAAATCTCTTCCTTTTCAAAAACGACCCGAAAGCACCTTGAAACCACAGTAGGAAGAAGCGATTGAACATGAGATGAAAGGAGAATAATTGTTACTTCAGAAACGGGTTCTTCAAGGGTTTTTAAAAGCGCATTGGAGCTTGTTGGAAGCATCCGATCAGCTTCATGAATAATAAAAACCTTCTGACTGGCTTCAAAAGGAGGAAGGCCTGTTTCTTCGATAAATTGTTTAATGACATGAATGGGATGGTGATTCCCTTTTCCTTCAGGATAAAGAATACGTAAATCTGGCGGATCTTTTTTTTCCGTTTTGAGAAGAAGGCGTGCAAAGGTTTCTGCATACTCTTCTTTCCTAGAACCTTTAGGCCCTTCGAACAAAAGACAGTGAGGAGTTTTTTCTAGAAGCTTTCTGAGTTTAATAGGAAGCTGCTCTAATGTCATTTTAGGCATAGTACTGACTCAATTTCAGCCATTGCTTTTTGATAAACATCTTCGATTCCTTCTTCAGCATCGATTACATGGAATCTTTCTGGCTCCTGTTTCGCCAAAGATAGAAACCCTTCTCTCACCTCAGTATGAAATACTAGGTTTTCCTTCTCAAGACGATCAGGAACATCATGTTTTCTTGCGCGCTCAAGACCCACTTTTGGGTCAAGATCAAGATAGAGGGTAAGATCTGGCGTTAGTCCATTCGTAGCAGCAGAGCAAAGAGAGCGGAGAAGTTTGACATCAAGGTGACGTGCAGCCCCTTGATAAGCAAGGGTTGAGTCATTAAAGCGATCACACAGCACAATTTTTCCCTCTTCTAAAGCGGGAAGGATCACAGTTTTAACATGGTGAGCGCGATCAGCGAGAAATAGAAAAAGCTCTGCTCTTGCGCAAATCGATGTTTTTTGCTCATGAAGGAGAAGTTTACGAATATCACGCCCTAAAGGGGTTCCCCCTGGCTCAAGGGTTTTGATCGGATGATGCCCTTTCTTAGAAAGAGCATCATAAACACGGTTAATCAGAGTGGTTTTTCCTGCACCCTCACCTCCCTCGAAAGTAACAAAGAGCCCTTTATTCTTTCTCTTCAATTTTCTCTTCTTCTTCGAGGTGTTCGATTTTTTGCATTGCAACAAGGGTGTCACTATTTTTTAAGTTAACAACCTTAACCCCTTGTGTGGAACGTCCCATCACTCGGATATCTGACATACTCAGGCGAATGGTTTGTCCTGTATTCGCCATAAGGACGACGCTATCCTTGTCACCAACAGAGAGCGCACCAACAACTTGGCCATTCCGCTTGCTAGTAATGATTGAGCGCACACCCACACCGCCTCGGTTGGTATGTCTAAATTGATCAACACTTGAGCGCTTTCCAAACCCGTTTTCACAAACGACAAGAACGGTTTCATGCCCTTTGACAACTTCACAAGAGACCACGTGATCGCTTGCGCTTTTTAGTTTGACACCGCGAACACCGCGAGCAACACGACCCATTGCTCGCACCTGGTCTTGATCAAAACGAACAGCCATTCCTTCATGGGTAAAGAGCATGATTTGTTCGGTTGGTCTCACGATATGTGCTGAAATGACCTCATCTCCTTCATCGATATTGATTGCATAAACCCCTTTTCGGCGAGGAGAACTGAAGGAATCGAGAAGCGTTTTCTTCACAACCCCTTGCTTTGTTGCAAGGAGAATTGCTGCTTCTTCCTCTTGGAAATTACGGACACGTAGTTGTGCAGCTATTTGCTCACCTTCACTGAGTCCTTCAAGAAGATTAACGAGAGGTTTTCCTTTAGAACGGCGGCTTCCTTCGGGAATTTGCCAAACCTTCACCCAATAGACACGACCAAAGTTTGTAAAGAACATGAGGGTATCATGCGTTGAAGCAACATAGAGATCTTTGATCATATCGGTTTCTTTTTTCTGATCAAAGCCTATGACTCCTTGCCCTCCACGCTTTTGTTCACGGAAAGTGCTAATGGGCATCCGCTTGATATAATCATCATTAGAAATTGTTAAAATCACAGGTTCATCTGCAATGAGGTCTTCCATTTGGAATTCTTCTTCAGCAGGAACAATTTGTGTTTTTCTTTCAGACTTATCGAATGATTGAACCTGTTCAAGCTCTTCCTTAATAATCCCTCTTACAAGAGTCTCACTTGCAAGAACCGCGCGATAATGAGCAATTTTAGCTTGAAGATCAGCATATTCATCTTCGATCTTAGCCTTTTCCATTCCTGTAAGTTGATAAAGACGCAGATCAAGAACGGCATTCACTTGGCGATCGGTAAATTCATATTTCTCGACAAGTTTGACTTTTGCTTCATCTCGGTTTGCACTTTGGCGAATGACTTTAACCACATCATCGAGGTGGTCCAAGGCTTTCAAATATCCCTCTAGGATATGCGCGCGTGCTTCCGCTTTATTAAGTTCAAAGCGTGTTCGAGCACGCACAACCTCAATCCGATGATCCACCCAAGCAGAAATCATCTGCTTGATGTTCATGATCCGAGGAAGGCCCTTATCTAAGGCGAGCATGTTGCAACCAAAGGTAATCTGCATATCGGTGAATTTATAAAGCTGATTGATTACAACATCAGGAATTTCACCTCTTTTGAGATCAATGGCTACACGCATTCCTTGCTTGTCTGACTCATCACGTATATCAGAAATCCCAGTGATTGCTTTAGTATTAACAAGGTCAGCAATTCTCTCGATTAAACGTGCCTTATTAATGTTATAAGGAACTTCATCAATAATAATGCGTTGACGATCTGTGTTATTAACGTCTTCAACATGAAGCGTTCCTCTAAGGGTCAGTTTACCTCGACCTGTATGAAATGCTTCTTTAATCCCGCGATAACCACAAATCATCCCTCCTGTTGGGAAATCTGGAGCTGGCATCACTTCCATAATCTCATCAATCGTCACTTTGGGGTTATCAATCACAAGTTCTGTTGCTCGACAAAGCTCTGTTAAGTTATGAGGAGGAATATTTGTCGCCATTCCAACAGCAATCCCTGAAGATCCATTACAAAGGAGGTTGGGAAACTTTGCTGGAAAAACCGTTGGCTCTTTTTTCGTTTCATCGTAGTTAGCAACATACTCAACGGTCTCTTTATCGAGATCTTCCATGAGAGCCATCGAAGGCTTTGTCAGACGTGCTTCAGTATAACGCATCGCAGCAGGAGGGTCCCCATCAATGGAACCAAAGTTTCCTTGCCCTTGAACCATCGTATAACGCATGACCCAATCTTGCGCCATCCGAACGAGAGTCGGATAAATAACCTGCTCACCATGAGGATGGTAATCCCCGGAAGTATCACCACAAATCTTTGCGCATTTTCGGTGTTTAGCCCCAGGACTCAAGTTCAACTGACGCATTGCATAAAGAACGCGACGCTGCGACGGTTTGAGTCCATCACGAACATCGGGAAGAGCGCGGGCAATAATGACCGACATAGAGTAACGAAGGTAACTTTCCTTCATTTCTTCTTCCACACTACGTGGGACGACTGTTTCTCCTTCTGTGTAGGACATGGTTTCTCCT
Source organism: Chlamydiales bacterium (assembly GCA_024233395.1). Taxonomy (GTDB): domain Bacteria; phylum Chlamydiota; class Chlamydiia; order Chlamydiales; family Simkaniaceae; genus Neptunichlamydia. The sequence continues at coordinate 196,224 of JACKPR010000003.1, read as the reverse complement.
ATTAAATATCTAAGTTTTTAACCGAAAGGGCATGTGATTCAATAAAAGCACGGCGAGGTGCAACTTCGTCTCCCATAAGCATCGTAAACATATGGTCTGCAGCGACAGCATCAGGCATCGTTACTTGTACAAGAGTTCTCTCAGCTGGATCCATTGTTGTTTCCCAAAGCTGGTCAGCATTCATTTCACCAAGACCTTTATATCTTTGGATTTCAATTCCTTTTCTTCCATTAACACGGAGGAATTCAATAAGCTCTTTAAGAGTATAAACAGGTGTTTCAACTCCACTTTCTTCAATAATATCGAGAAGCTTTCCTTCTGCTTTTACATATTGATCAAGAGCAAAACTATAGTTTGCAAGTTTTTCTTTAAGAGCTTTTAATTTTCCATCTTCATAAAGCTCAACAAAAGACAAAGCTCGAGGAGTGAATTCTTTCATTTCCTCAGTTTGTTCTTCTTCAGGAATTGAGGCTAATGTTTCCTCATGTTCCTTCCGTTGATTTTCTTCGTTATATTTTTTAATTTCTTTAAACTCGTCGTTTGAATAGACAAATCGATGTTCTCCCTTAAGGATGACATGGAATCGTGGGAGAAGCCCTTCATCGTTTTGAGCCGCTAAAAACTCTCTGAAAGGAATCCCTTTTCTCTCAATAGATGCAATGAGTTGTTCCACTTCAAGGATGGAGTAGAGAAGAGCTTTGACTTCATCTTTCTCAAGAGATTGACTATGAGAAGCGAGTCTTAAGGTAATATCACTGATCCCTAAGTTTAAAAGATATTCATCCATCTCTCTTTCTGAATGAATATACCGACTTGTTTTCTTTCGAGAGACGCGATAAAGGGGAGGCTGAGCGATATAAACATAGTTATTTTCAATCAACGCAGGCATGTGTCTATAGAAGAAAGTCAAAAGAAGGGTACGAATGTGAGACCCATCGACATCGGCATCCGTCATCACAATAATCTTATGGTAACGGAGCTTCTCAAGGTTAAAGTTATCTTTCCCAATTCCACAACCAAAAGCTGAAACCATTGTTCCCACTTCTTGGTTTTGAAGAACCTTTTGAAGTCTTGCTTTTTCCACGTTTAGGATTTTACCTCGAATCGGTAAAATCGCTTGGAAACGTCTATCACGCCCTAATTTTGCAGATCCACCCGCAGAGTCTCCCTCAACAATATAGATTTCACATTTAGTCGGATCGTTTTCTTGACAATCGCTAAGTTTACCTGGAAGGCGGCTGCTATCTAGAGCGGTTTTTCGAAGCGTTAGTTCTCTAGCCTTTTTAGCAGCTTCTCTTGCTTGTGCAGCAAGAATGGCTTTGTCAACAATAGTCCTTGCAATTTGAGGGTTTTCATCAAGAAATATTGAGAATTCTTCCCCTACAATTTGTTGTACAACAGAAGCAACTTCGCTGTTCCCGAGTTTTTGCTTTGTTTGCCCTTCAAATTGAGGGTTAGCGATTTTAATCGAGAGAACCGTTGTCAGTCCCTCTCGCATATCTTCCCCAGAAACAGAGACTTTAGCATTTTTGAGAAGATTGTTGTTTTTAATATACTGGTTTAAAGAGCGGGTAAGAGCAGCAGAAAACCCAGAAACGTGGGTTCCACCATTCCTTGTCGCAATGTTATTAACATAGGAGTAGATCGACTCACTATACGTTCCATTCCATTGCATGGCCAATTCAAACTCAATCGGACCATCATGAAGCTCTTTTTCTCCTTTGATGTAGATGGGCTTATCAAAAAGAACCGTCTTATTTTCATTCAGATAGGCAACAAAAGAAGAGATTCCACCCTCATATTTAAAAATGATATCTTCTTTGTCTTCTTCTCTTTCATCTCTAAAGAGAATCTGAATCCCCCGATTTAAAAAAGCGAGTTCTCTAAGGCGATTGAGGAGAATACCATGATCATATTCTGTTACAGAAAACAACTGATCATCAGGAATAAAATGTACTTTGGTTCCCCTTTTATCGGTATCTCCTACAACTTTTAAAGGCTGAACAACTTTTCCCCGCGAAAATTGAATCGAGTGGAGTTTCCCCTCTTTATAGACCTCTACGTCCATTTGCTTAGAAAGTGCGTTCACACAACTGACACCTACTCCATGGAGACCACCAGAAACCTTATAGGTACTCTTATCAAACTTACCTCCCGCATGAAGAATCGTCATGACGACTTCAACCGCTGAAACATCTCGACCTTGTTTCTTAGATTCTTTTTCATGGATGCCAACAGGAATTCCCCTTCCATCATCTTCGACAGTGACAGAATTATCTTCATGGATGGTCACTTGAATCAGCGAACAATAACCTGCCATCGCTTCATCGATACAGTTATCGACGACTTCGTAAACAAGTTGATGAAGTCCATTGACTGCCGTGTCACCAATATACATCCCAGGTCTTTCTCGAACCGCTTGAAGACCTTCAAGAACAGTGATCGAGCTAGCAGTGTATTCCTGCGCCTTAGGATCATTTTCTTTTGTCATTGTCATTATTTCCTACTTACTTTTATCCAATTTTAAAAAAGATATCCTGAAATTTCACTTTCGGAAATCTCTCTTGAAACGTTGCCATCAGGCGGTGTTTCTCATGCTCTACGAGCAAACTTAAAAGGGTTGAGTTTTTTACAAGTACTTTAAGGATTCCATCGTTAAAACTCACTGCGCGAGACATTTTTGCTATCCGCTCCCCAACTACTTGTGGCCATGCCTCTAATATTAAATGGGGCTGGTCACTTACTTTTCCAGAAAGATTGGTTAAAATCTCCGGGAGAAGGTCTCCGATTTTCCTTCCTGTTGGCATACTGCCATCGTAATTTTTTGGTGTTCGTTTCATCGCAAGTTTTAAACCAGCTACCTTTTTTACACTATAGAAAAAAGAGGGCAAAAGCGCAAGTAAATTATCACAACAAAAACACTCAAAAAATACGCGTTAAGTTGCAATGAGCATACCAAAAAATGCGATAAAATTGGAGGAAAACATTGTCCCAGGAACGATCATTGTCTTTGATGAATTTTATAACTATCCCAGTGCTGAAAATCATGAATTCAAAGCTTTCATGAAATTCCTTGAACAGACTGAACTTCAGACAGAATATCTAGCTTACAACGCCTATCATGAACAGGTTGTGGCTCGGATCATACAATAATATCTTGAAAGCGCACATTATTTCGGTTTTTTTATTGAAAACTTAATTATTTTGATTGATAATTATAGTTGTAAAAACAAAATTAGAAGGAGGGATATAATGTCTTGTATTCAAGAAAGTTCTTATGCTAATGAGGTCAACGACGCCTTCATAGCTTCCCAAAATATGGTCCCGAGTCCTGCTGACGATTTCAGAATATTGGCTAAAGAGATAAATAGTGCAAACTATTACTCATTCAGCAACGAAGAACTCGCTCGATGGCTCGACACTTTAGAAAAAATTAAAGCTAGCGTTACAGACCACATTAAAGAAAACATCATGGATGGTATTACTGCAGACGCCTTTAATGAATTGCTCTCGATAGATGTAAGTGAATATGAAGACGATGTAAAAAAACATTCCCCTGAAGAACTTTTCAAACTTATACAAGACCACATAGAACATTGTGCTGATAGGTTTGAAGCAATCACTCCAGCAAAAATAGAGATTCTCCTTTTAGAACTCCAGACCTTACAGCAATACGAAAAATAATGACTCATCTTGAAAAAGAAATCGTTTTATTCGATAATGGCTCCTTTTTTAAGGAGTCATTATGAAACGCATTTCTATCATTTTTAGCTTATTCTTTTTTACACTATCGTTATTTGCTGATGAAGGAATGTGGCCCCTCAACTCTCTCCCAAAAGAAAGCATCCATGAAAAGTATGGGGTGCTTCTAGAGGACGATTGGGTAGAACATGTCCAAAAATCCTGCTTAAGAGTCAGCATTGGAGGATCTGCTTCGTTTGTTTCTCCTCATGGCCTAATGATGACTAATCACCATGTCGCTTCTAAAGCAATTTTTGACTTGTCCAATGAAGAGAACGATCTAATGAAAGAGGGATTCTACGCTCCCACTAGAGATAAAGAACTTAAGTGTCCAAATCTCTATGTCGACCAGCTGATACAAATTCGGGATGTCACAGAAGAGATTGCAAGTCATCTTTCCCCAGAAATGACAACAACGGAAAAAGAAAAAGCACGCAAAGAGGCTATTGCAGCTATCAAAGAGCGCGCTCAAAATGAAACAGGACTACAACCAGAAGTCATCACTCTTTATCGTGGAGCACGTCACCACCTCTATCTTTATAAGCGTTACTCTGATGTGAGACTTGTCATGTGCCCAGAGGAAGCGGTTGCAAATTTCGGTGGGGATAGCGATAACTTCGAGTTTCCACGCTATTGCTTAGACATGACATTTTTCCGTGTCTATGAAAATGATCAACCTATTGAGTCAAAACACTACTTAAAATGGAGTCAAAAAGGACCCAAACTTGGAGAGGCTCTTTTTGTTTTGGGACACCCTGGAGGAACCGACCGCATCTTAACAGCGGATCATCTATCCTTCTACAGAGACATTTCCTACCCTCTTACCCTTCAATATATTGATCAGCGGATGGCTTGTCTTAAAAAGTTTGGAGAAAAGAGTGAAGAAAATAAACGGATTTCTGCTCAAAGCGAAATGGTCTTTGCTAATGGCCGTAAGGTCTATCGAGGATTAATTGAAGGACTCAATAGCCCTTCCATAATACCAAGTAAAACAGAGTTTGAAAACGAACTCTTTAGTGAGCTTTCTAAGGAAGAGCAAAAGCCTTGGGAAACCATGAAATTAGCATTAGACGATGTGAAAACGTATTACACCGACTACCTGTTCCTTGAAGGATTGGGTTCAAGATTTTCTAAAATGTATGGCTTTGCAAAACATCTCGTTCGGATTGTCGAAGAGCAAGAAAAGCCCAATGGAAAGAGACTTAAAGAATACACAGAGAGTGAACTTCCCACTTTAAAACTTGCCGTTCTAACAACAGAGCCCATTTACCTAGATTACGAAAAGACACTCCTTATTGACGGTCTTAAACGCTTCGAAAAAACTTTAGGAAAGGATCACCCTGCAGTTCAAGCAGCTTTAGGTAAAAAATCTATTGAAGACCTTGTCGATGAAATCATGATACAAACTCAAATTCACGATCCCGAATATCGTGCATCACTTTATCAAAATAAAGAAGCTGTAGAAAATAGTAACGATCCTCTTATTCAATTAGTTAAAGCGATTGAACCCTACGCCCGCGTTGTCAGAAATAAAATCGACGACAACTTTCTAGCGATTCAAACGGATAGCTATGCTGAGATCACCCATCTTCTTTTTGAAAAACAGGGACAAACTTTTTATCCAGATGCAACTTTTACTCTTCGTTTGTCTGTCGGCTCAATGGTTGGCTATGACGACGTAGAACCAACAACAGTCCTAGGGGGCCTCTTTGACAGAGCTAAAAAGCATTCTCATGAATCTCCTTATTCTTTGCCGAAGCGCTGGACCAATCAGAAAGAAACCCTTAACCTCAAAACACCCTACAACTTTGTTTCAACAAATGATATTATCGGCGGAAACTCAGGAAGCCCGATCATTAATGCTCAAGGAGAAATTGTTGGGTTGATCTTTGATGGAAATGCTTATACCTTTACTTGGGATTTTGCCTTTGATCAAAAGCAAGGAAGAGCCATTAGCGTCCATTCTGAAGGGATCCGACACGTTTTAAAACAAGTCTACCATGCTGATGCTCTTGTGAACGAAATCGCTCTCTAAGGTTTTATTCACATCGTTTCTCAAAAATTACAACGATTGACACAAATACTACAAATGTAGTAAAAGTTAGCCTTATGAATACAAAACGATCTTTTGGTGAATTAGAAACAACGATTCTTCGCCTCTTCATGAAAGAAGAGCGCCCTCTCTCTGTCAATGATGTTGTAACGCACTTGGGTGGAAAAAGTGCCTACACAACCATTATGACCGTTTTAAGTCGCCTTTATGAAAAAGGAATCCTGAAACGAAGTAAAGAAGGAAGAAGTTATTTTTATTCGATGAAGAAAACCCCTCTATTAAAACGACTAAAATCAAAACTGATGGGGGCCCGCCCTTCAGAAATTTTCAGTTACTTTTTGGAAGAAAAGATCGATCCCAATGAATTGGAAGCAATTGAAAAGATGATCAAGGACTATAAAAAGAAATGGAATGGATAGCGCGCTTTACTCTTAATATCTTCTTTGGAAGTCTCATTACTTTTTACCTGACACTCCTAGTGACTCTTCTCTTGCGACTTGTCATTCGCTCCCCAAGAGCCCTTTACTTTCTCTATGTTCTCCCGTTGATTAAAGTCGGTTACGATCTCATTTTTTCATCACACACTCAATGGATTTTTAGTTATGGCGAGAAGATTCTCAATCAACCAGAGAATAGCAGGACCCTGAATGCATTAATCGGTTATAAAGGAACCTATCCCTTTGCTGAGCTCAAACTGAGCTTAGAAAATGGGCAGCTTTTTTCATTGGGAGATGTTTGTTTTGAAATTTTTGGGAAATCAATAAGCTTATTTTTTGGATTATCACTCGTTATCTTAACCCTATTTTCTTTCTTCTATTTTGGTTTTCGTCTATGGAAAAGTATTCTGTGGAAAAAAAGCATCTTGAAAAAGTCTCATTATTACAACCGATTTAGAGGGATTCCCATTTACTCGATAGATCAAGACTTAAAAAGCCCTCTCCTCATTGGAATCTGGAACCCTTTGATTCTTTGCCCGGAGAGTCTTTTAAGAACTTTTACAAAGGAAGAGAAACAAGCTGTTTTTTCCCACGAGAAAGAACATGTTCTATGGAAAGACAACGCAATGAATGGAATTCTTCAGGGGCTTTGCGCTCTCTTTTGGTTTATCCCCTTTAAAAAAGCCCTTCTAAATAAAGCTTCTTTCTACCGTGAACTCGATTGTGACGCAAAAGGAAATCCTCTCGATATTGCTACAGCTCTACAAAAAACCCATGCGATTGATGAACCGATAGGTTGTATTGCTTTTTCTTCCTCATTTCATCGGATTAGAAAAACGCTCGAAACTAAGAAACCGGGAAAAATTAAAACCCTCTTTTCTTTTTTATTTCTTCTAGGAGGAATGCTATTCATCATGGCTAGCCATTTCCTCCCTTTTTAAAAATTTTTAACCTAAAATACTACACGTGTAGTAATAGGAGCATTTTATGAAAACACTGATTCTCAGCTTAATCGCACTTACAGCAACAAGTTTTGCAAATGAAAAAGAAGTCTCTCTTCAAGAAATCGGGCATGCTTTTTCTGAGCTCAGCGAAGCGACTTCTTTTATTGTCAAAGTCTCTCCTGGAGATGAACTCCCTTTGAATTTCCGGATGTCAGGAGATGTTCTTTCCCTTGAAAACCCTCCTGAAAATGGAAAAATCAAAGCTCTTCAACCCCTTTATGTTAAGGTTGAGCCGAGCTTTTATTTCAGCACGGACAAGAAAGAATGGAAGTCTTTTGAATCTTTCTTTACGGGCCAATTAGGCGTTTCTCTTGGTTCAAACCAATCCGCATCTGGAGAGATTTATTTAGATCTTCAAAAAAGATAATTCATTTGGGTGCAGGGTGACAATATATAGTCACCCTGCTCAAGGTTTTGCCTCTTGTCTTTTTCAAAAAGGATTGTTAGAGTGGGTGATTACACTGGAGTATTTTGTGGATAATACCAAACAACAATCTCGAGAGAATGTCTGGAAGATGTTCGATCAAATCTCCCCTCATTATGATTTAATTAATCATCTTCTCTCATTCGGTGCAGATTTCTACTGGAGGAGGCAGTTGATTCGCCACTTGCCAAGAGGTGAAGGTGTTCGCCTTCTCGATTTAGCAACAGGAACAGGCGATCAGCTCCTTACAATTGTGAAAAAAGCAAAGCAGGTTCAAACGGCTCTAGGACTTGATCTATCCCAAGAGATGATTCGTGTTGGGCAAGGAAAGATCATTGATAAGCCTTATGCCCATCAAGTGACCTTAATGGAAGGCGACGCAACAGATATTTCCTTAAATGATGCCGCTGTTGATTGTATTACGATGTCTTTTGGTATCCGAAATGTTACCGATGTAGATAAATGCTTAAGTGAATGTTTTCGTGTTTTAACGCCCTGTGGACGTCTCATGATTTTAGAGTTTTCGCTTCCAAAAAATCGACTGATTCGAGGATTTCATCTGACCTATTTGCGCTTTATCCTCCCCTATGTTGCAGGATGGATTTCACGGAATGTATCCGCTTATAAGTATTTAAATAAGACGATTGAAACTTTCCCTTATGGAGAAGCCTTTTGTGACACAATCAAAAAAGCAGGATTTTATCGGGTCAAAGCTTATCCACTCACTTTTGGTGCAGTAACCCTTTACGTAGGAGAAAAGGTGCCATGCGGAACCGACTTATAACCCCACCCAATGAGATTTTAGCTGCTCTTTTAAAGACGCCTTTCAAGCCAGAACCTTTTGTTGTTAATGGGCAAGAAATCCCCTACATGCGCCTTGAAATCCCTATCGAAATTGATGATATTTTTGCTTTTCTAGAGGCTCAAACCCTTTATCCAAAAGTTTATTGGGAAAATCCAGAAGATGGAATCGTTGCAGGAATTGGAAGTGCTCTTCAGTTAGACCATCTCCCGACATTCGAATCTCGAGAAGGTCCTCGCTTTTTTGGTGGTTCCGATTTTATGAAGAGATCTCGAAATACCTGGGGAAAATTTCCTGAAAGCGCCTATTTTCTCCCACTTATTCAAATTGAAAAAAGAGAGTGTGGAACCTTCCTTTGCCTCAACCGAATTCAAGAGAATCTAGATCTTCACCTAATGGAAGAAGGACTTTTAAAAATTCCTACAACAATGATTAGTCGTTTAGATTCTCCTTCTTTTCCGGTCTGGGAACGTGAAGTCAACGAGGTTTTACAAGGAATTCGACGGGAAGATTACTTAAAAATCGTCCTAGCACGCTTAACTCAATTTGAGTTTGAAGAGCCTCTATCCCCCTATGCAATACTCAAAAATTTAGAAGGAAAAAACCGTTTCTCTTTTCAATTTTCCTCTGAAGCTACCTTTATTGGAGTTTCACCAGAAACCCTTTATCGAAGAAAAAAAACGCGCATTGAAAGTGCTGCTGTTGCAGGAACGCGTCCAAGAGGAGAAACAGAGGCGCAAGATCAAATATTAATGAATGATCTTATCAACAACCCTAAGGAACAACATGAATTTCAAGTGGTAAAAAATAGGATCTATGAAACACTCTCTCCTCTTTGTGAAAACCTTGAAATCCAAGATCAAAAAGTTTTAAAAACTCCGACAGTGCAACATCTATATCATACCTTTCAAGGAACTTTAAAAGAGGGCATACAAGACACTGCGCTCATCGAAGCTTTGCATCCAACTCCAGCTGTTGGAGGTTCTCCCACAAAAGAAGCCTTTAATGAGATTAGGCAAAGAGAACAGTTTGATAGAGGATGGTATGCAGCTCCTATTGGATGGGTTTCTCCTCTTGAGGCCCATCATTTAGTGGGAATTCGTTCGGCACTCATCGAAAAAAAGCTTCTTCGCCTCTTTGCAGGAACTGGGATTGTTTTAGGATCTATTCCCTCAAAAGAGTGGGATGAATTAGAGCACAAAATAAAACAATACAAGGCTTTTCTATGAAAGAAGTTGGAATGTTAAATGAACTCTGGTCCAGATTAATCATTAAAGAGCTTATTCACCATGGGGTTCGAACGTTTTGTATCGCCCCAGGTTCGCGAAGTACCCCTCTGACACTTGCTGCAGCAAATCATCCTCTTGCAGAAACGATCATCCACTATGATGAAAGAGGGCTTGCCTTTCATGCTCTAGGATATGCTAAAGGGAGCGGTAGGCCTACAGCTCTTATCGTCACATCAGGATCCGCAGTAGGAAATTTACTCCCTGCAATCATGGAGGCTTATCACGATCGTATTCCTTTAATTCTACTCACAGCAGATCGCCCTCCTGAACTTAGAGATACTGGAGCCAACCAAACGACTGATCAAACAAAAATTTTCCAAAATTTTGTTCATTGGGAATGTGACTTCCCTTGTCCTGATCCTAAGATTCCTCAAGCTTTTATCGGCACAACGGTTGCTCAAGGAGTGAGCCATGCTTTATCTGAACCTAAAGGCCCTGTTCACTTCAATTGCATGTTTCGGAAACCCCTTCATGAAACAGGTGAGACTCCCCCTCTTTCCCTCCACTTATCAAATCGCTCAATGCATAGCGCAGAAACAACAGTTTCTATGGGAAAGCCTCAAATCGATGAGAAAACTTTCGAGCAAATTGCAGATGAACTTTCTGAATATGAAAAAGGAATCATCCTTGTAAGTGGAACAGAAAAGTTTCAAGATTGTGAAAAAATCTATGCTCTTTCCCGAATGTTGCAATGGCCAATTTTTCCCGATATTTTATCGACAATTCGAAATCAAGGATGGGGATCAGGTGTGGTTTCCTACTATGACCTCATCATTAAAGCTATTGGTGCTAATGAAGATTTTGCCCCAGATGCAGTATTACAATTGGGTGATCGGTTTGTTTCTAGCAAACTCATGGATTGGCTTGCTGTAAAAAAACCCAAAGTCCACTGCCATATTGCATCTCATATCGATCGAAAAGATCCTATTCACTCTGTGACACATCGTGTAGCAACAGATCTGGAGCACTTTATTCAGAAACTCCCTAATTATTTATCTGGAAATCCTCCATCAAAATGGTTAGAGATATGGAAAGAACTCAATTACCTTTCTCAAAAGGGAATAACTTCTTATTTCAAAGAACACTCTTTTTTAAGTGAGCCTTATTTATTTCATACTTTGATGACACATGGTAATCCTTCCACTCTATTCTTCTTCTCGAACAGCATGTCCATCCGGAATGGAGACGCTTTTTTTACTCCCGAAGAACCTGTAGGAATGATCTATGGAAATCGGGGGCTCTCAGGAATTGATGGAAATATTGCAACTGTTGCTGGCCTCGCAAAAGGAAGTGGAAAACCTGTGATTGCATGCATTGGCGATTTAGCTTTTCTTCATGACATGAACTCTCTTCCCCTTCTTCAAAATCTTCCCGTAAAACTCATTGTCATTAACAATAATGGAGGAGATATCTTCTCATTTCTTCCCATTAGTGAGAGAAAGGATGTCTTTAAAACATACTTCACAACCCCCCATAACTTCTCCTTTGAAGATGCAGGAAGTCTCTTTGGAATCGATTATGAATGCCCTCAAACAATAAATGACTTACAGGAAGCGCTATCCTCTTCTAGAAGTCAAATCATTGAAGTCAAAACTAAGCCGAATGGAAATAAAAAAATCCATCAAGCGATTTTAACCAATATCAAAGAAATCCTCAGTCGAATGGAAATAACGAACTTTTCCCAATAAGGCCTTTGAGTATGATTATTTTTCTTCATGGCTTTTTAGGTTCTCCAGAAGATTGGAGCCCTGTTACGCAATATATCCACACACCTTTTAAAGCCTTAACCCTTCCTGGCCACTCTGGCACACCTTTAGATCCTTCTCTTCTTGAAAAAGAAATTCCTAAAAAGGTCACCCTCGTAGGATATTCTTTAGGAGGACGCTTAGCGATGGATTTTGCCCGAAGGTTTCCTGAGAGAATCCACTCTCTTATTATCCTTTCTGCAAATCCAGGGATTGAATCTGGCAGAGAAGAGAGGCTTGCCCAAGATGAAAAATGGATTTCTATTCTTGAGAATGAGGGAATGGATCGCTTTTTAGAAAAGTGGTATGCACAAGACCTTTTTTCCTCTTTTTCAATGACAGAAGAAATCAAAAAAAGGAGAAAAAAGCATGATCCAAAGTCTCTTATTGAAGTCTTACGCACTTTGAGTCCTGGAAAACTCCCAAGCCTTTGGCCTCACTTAAAAAATTTTTCCTTTCCCTTGCTGTTTTTATTTGGAGAAAATGATATAAAGTACCGAAAAATAGGAAAACGTCTTAGGGAAAATCATGAGGTGATGTGGATTCCGCATGCAAGCCATCCTATTCATCTAGAAGCTCCTCAAGCAATCGCAGAAATTATTAATCGGAGATCTTATGACACAAGTCGCTGAAGCAATACTCAACTGGAAAGTTTCTGGTGAATATACCGATATCCTCTACCATAAAATGGAGGGAATTGCAAAAATCACCATCAACCGCCCGCGGATTCATAATGCTTTTCGTCCGTTAACTGTTCAGGAGATGCTCCATGCTTTAGAAGATGCGCGTAATGACCATGAAATCGGCGTCATTATTCTAACGGGTGCTGGAGGAAAAGCTTTTTGTTCGGGAGGAGATCAATCGATTCGTGGAGAAGCGGGATATTCTGATAACGCAGGTGTCCATCGCCTGAATGTTCTCGATTTCCAAAGAGCCATGCGCAGCTGTCCAAAACCCATTGTTGCAATGGTTGCAGGCTATGCGATTGGTGGAGGACATGTTCTCCATGTGGTTTGTGATTTAACGATTGCAGCTGATAATGCAATTTTCGGGCAAACGGGGCCAAAAGTCGGTTCCTTCGATGGAGGTCTTGGAGCAAGTTATCTCTCTCGCATTGTGGGACAAAAAAAAGCACGGGAAATTTGGTATCTTTGTCGCCAATATAGTGCGAGCGAAGCTCTTGAAATGGGACTTGTCAATCATGTTGTCCCTCTTGAAGATCTTGAAAAAGTAACCGTTGAATGGTGCCAAAAAATGTTGGAGCATTCCCCTCTTGCCCTCCGCTGCTTAAAGGCAGGCCTTAATGCTGATTGTGATGGAGAAATTGGGCTTCAAGAACTAGCAGGGAATGCAACGCTTCTTTACTACATGTCTGAAGAAGCTCAAGAAGGACACCAAGCCTTTTTAGAAAAGCGAAAACCCGATTTTTCAAAATTCCCTAAAAGACCATGAATATTTGGATAGAAGGAGCCCGCCCTAAAACACTCATCGCTTCCCTTTCTCCTGTTTTAATTGGAGGTGTCATAGCTTTTGACCAAGAAAGCTTTCCTATTGCCGTCTTCATAGCCTGCATAATTTTTGCTCTTGCCGTTCAAATTGGAACCAATTTTGCTAATGACTATATCGATTTCTTAAAAGGAACCGACACTCCCGAAAGAAAAGGACCTCGACGCCTGGTTCAAGCAGGACTTGTCTCTCCTGAAAAGATGCGAAAAGTGACCTTTGGAGTCTTTGGAATTGCTGGAATTGCTGGAATCTATCTAATGCTCATAGGAGGATGGCAAATCGGACTCCTAGCTCTTTTAGCGATCCTCTTTGGGTACCTTTATACAGGAGGGCCCTATCCTCTGGGTTATTTAGGACTTGGAGATCTTTTTGTTTTAATCTTTTTTGGACCCGTTGCTACCTGTGGGGTTTTCTATCTTCTGACAGGAAAAATCTCCTCCATAGCAATTCTTGCAGGATTTCCTCCTGGCCTTTTATCCACTGCTATTCTTGTCATGAATAATCTCCGTGATTATGAAAGTGACAAACAAGCCAATAAAAAATCCCTTCCTGTCCGCTTTGGAATGAGTTTTGGAAGGTGGGAGTTTGCCCTTTGCATCATCCTTGGAATCCTCACTCCTATTATTCTTTTTGGCATTACTGGAAAACATCCTTGGTCATTAACTTCTGTTGCAACATTGGGACTTGGAATTCCTCTTGTTAGAAATGTTTTCAATAGTACAGCCCCAAAAAATCTTGCTCCTCTTTTTCCAAAAGTTGGAAAATTGCTGACCCTTTATACATTTCTGTTTATTCTTGGCTGGATTTTTTAAGATGGAATAAGTTCATGAAGAGAACGATTTACTACTATTCCCGTACTTTTAAAGGAAGCATTCGAGAAGGAGTTCTCCTTCGTCTAGAATCAGAAAATGGAAAAATAGGGTGGGGAGAAGTGGCTCCCTTGCCAGGCTTTAGTCAGGAAACTCTTAATGAAGCAATAAGTGATTTAATTGAAGGAAATGATTCTTCTTACCCTTCTGTACAATGGGGGCTAGCTGCAGCGATGCTTGATCTCTTAGATCCTTTAGAGATTGATGCTATCCCTATCCGTATCCTAGAAAAAGAAAAGATAAAAATCGGACATCTCACTTTGCAAGAAGCGATTAAAAAAGTTGAAAAAAGTGATTGCTCTGGCGTTGATATGAATCAAAAGTGGAAGCTACAAGAAGCAATAACTTTTGCAAAACATTTCCCTAACCTTGACTATTTTGAAGAACCTTTAAAACCTGGAGAAAATCCTTCGGCTTTTCCCCATCCTGTTGCTCTTGACGAATCGCTTCGGAGTGGAGAAAACCCTCCTTATCCCCACGTAAAAATGCATATTATTAAGCCGATGCTTCATGGATATCCCCTTCCCAAAAAAGTAAAAGGGGTCGATTTTATTTTGAGTAGTAGCTATGAGAGTGAATTAGGGATCTATCAACTTGCAAAGCTTGCTTATCGGTTGAAACTCCCTTTAAAACCGATGGGGCTAGGAACGTGTCATCTCTTTGAAGATTCCCTCTTTGAAGAGGAGCCCTATTATAAAAACGGAATGCTTCACTTTCCAAAGGAGTGGAGATTAAAAATGGATAGATTGCAGGTTATCCTCGATGAATGTATTTGAATGTCCTTTTTCCCTTTATGCTAGAAAAACCCCAAAAGACCTCGCTCTAATCTCTAAAGAAGAGAAATGGAGTTATTTAGAGTGTGAAAAGTTCATTGAAGGTGTTGTTTCGTCACTCAAAGAATATGGAGTTAAAGCCCATGACCCTATAGCAATTCTCCCCAACAAAGAATTTCCGACTCCCCTCCTTTTTTTCGCTTTGTTTAGGCTGGGGGCTATAGCCTGCCCGATCAATACTTACCACCCCTTAGAAACTCTTCCCCAAAGTTTAGATGAACTGAGAGCTCCTTTTCTTCTTTATCCCGATGGAATAAAACTTCCGAAAATCAAGCAAATCTCACTCCCTTTTTCTAAAATTTTTCGAAAGGGGAAACTCTCGGGACAAACCTTTTTAGAAAAAAAACAAAGTGCGACTTACCTCTTTACATCTGGAACAACCGCAAAACCAAAAATTGCATGTCATACTCTAGGGAATCATTACTATAGTGCTCTTGGTTCCAATGCCTATCTTCCCATTGAAAAGGGAGACCGCTACCAACTTTCTCTTCCTCTTTATCACATTGCAGGTATTGCCCTCCTTTTCCGAACATTTTTGGCTGGAGGGACAGTTGCACTAGGTGAAGATATAGAGGGTATAACTCACCTTTCTCTTGTTCCAACCCAACTCAAACGTCTTTTAGACAAAGAAAAGATTTCACCTTATAAACATGTTCTCCTTGGTGGCGCCCATATCCCCTCTTCTTTCTATCAAAAAGCTTTAAATCGCAGCGTCAATCTTCATCCCACTTATGGGATGACTGAAATGAGCTCTCAAATTGCTACCCACTTTAATCAGGCATTTTTTTCCTTAGGCCACCCTCTTCCTTATCGTGACTTAAAAATAGGAAAAGATGGTGAAATTCTTGTAAAAGGAAAAACGTTATTTAAAGGGTATCTTCAAGGTGATGGAACCTTTGACCTTTCTTTAACTTCGGAAGGGTATTTCGAAACACGCGATCTTGGAACCTATTCTCCTAAAACAGGACTCCAAGTTTGGGGAAGAAAAGATCGCCTTTTCATCAGTGGTGGAGAAAATATCCACCCAGAAGAAATCGAAAAACTTCTGGGAAATATTGAAGGAATCATCCGAGCTGAAGTTGTCCCTATTCCTGATGAAGAGTTTGGGTTCCGGCCAACAGCTTACATTGAAAGTGAAAAGAAGTATCAAGAAGAAGAACTAAAGGAATATTTAAGCACCTTTCTACCGAAGTTTAAAATCCCTATTTCTTTTGTCCCCTCTTGTAAATCTCGGTCGCACAAAGAGTAGCTATACCAAAACCACCAAAGTATATCCCTCTTTTCGCGGCTTGTATCCAAGTGACATTTCCAAAGTACCGATTCACAACGAGTTTTCCAATCACAACAGGCATGAGAATAAATGCAAGATGATGGATGACGTAAAAAAGATCTTTTTTAAGAGGATTTGGGCATTCAACGATGTTTCTTCCAATATAATCATTATAAAAGATCAGATTGACCGTCAAAGAGCTTAATTGACCAAAAACAAAATGGGATTTGATATTGAGATCTTTCACAAAGAATTTCCCCGCAACCGTTGCTAAGGCAAAAGTTGCAGACATCCAAGCTGTTCTATGAAATAACAGGGATGGATCGTCATAGCCTAACTGAGCAGAGGTTTTTCTAAGTAACGGTGTCATTCTATACCTTTTAGGAAGGCATTATTATAAAAATTTTGATTCTAAGCAAGTTAGAATTTTACTTTTAAGTTCCTCAGGAATCGGAATTCCCTCTTCTTTCTCTGGACAATAGACCACATGCACAATCTTGACTGTTCCGACTTTTTTTCCCTTTTTAAAGATCTCCGATGCATGGGTAAAGGAGGTTGTTCCAATCTTTGGAAAGGTCAATGTCAACTCTAATATATCGCTCACATGAATCGGCGCAAAGAAGTCGGCCTCAGCATGAACAATCGGGAGGAGGTAATGTTTTTTTTTGATCATTTCCCCTATAGAAAATCCTTGAGTCCAAAGAAAATCTTCAAAGGCTTCTAAACCGATCTGCAATTGGTTTGCAAAGTAGAGAACCCCAGTTGCATCGGTATCTTGAACTCTAATCATTCTTTTATAGCTATACATACATATAAATTTTAGGTTAAGAGGGGCTTTTTTTAAACCTCTTATTTTAAATCGTCGAATTAAAATTCTAATCAGCTCCCCCACCTATAAATCTATTTTTTAGAGGGAAAGCACGTTGTCGAAAATGGATCCCTTACCTATAATCCGTAATTCACCTAACCCCACTTTTCAAGGTATGGCAAAAATAGAGCAAATCAAACATCCTACAGATTTTAAATTCCCGGCTCAAAAGGACCCTTCTTTAACGAGCCCTATTGAGGAGCTAAAGGAAAGTAAGGATTATTCTGCTCTTAGCGAAAACCTCCTTCAAAAAGGAGAATTTCGACTTCTTCATGGGGACAAAGGGGGTATAGAATATTTTGATATGGCAGCCAAACTTGACCCCGAAAACCCTCAACTTTTTATGCAACAGGGGCTCGCACTCTTTGAATATGGAAGCTCTGAAGAAAATGATGAAGGGCTAACACTTGCGAGTAAACGCTTCAAAATTGCTACAACTTTAGATCCCTACTGTTTCCAAGCTTGGCATCTTTGGGGAAATACCCTCTATTTTTTAGGAAAAAGACGGAAGGAACCTAGCTATTTCACAAATGCTCTTAAAAAATACGAACGAGCAATTGAAATTTCTGAAGGACAAACACCTGATGTCCTAGCAGATCTCCACTGGGATTTAGGTGATTTGTGGAATGAACTTGCTAAGAAGTCTGGTGAAATTACCGATTATCATTATGCCATCAAAGCTTATGAAAAAGCCTCGACTCTTCAGGATGATTTAGCCCCAGAATTTTGGATCAACTTTGGCAGTGTCTACCATGTGATGGGGAAAAAGACCAATGATATCCGCCTTTTGCTCAAGGCCATTCACTGTTATAAAAATGCTGTTTCAATCAAAATCTCCTTTGCAGAGGGTTGGTTTCTCCTTGGAACCGCCTTAAAAACACTTTATAGCTATTCCCATGATGAAGATCATTTTTCTCAAGCTAATGAGTGTTTTTCAACAACACTTCAACTCTCAAAAAATGATTCAAAGGTTTATCTTGAATGGGCCCGCCTTCTTTTAGAATCAGGAGCTATCTTCAAAGATACAAAAAAAATTCGGGCCTGTATTGATAAATGTTTCAAAGCCCACCGCTTTGACAAAAGAAACCCTTATATCACTGCAGTTTGGGTAGAAGCATTAGCTCTATTAGGAAGTTATACAGAACAATTGGAACTCATTCATGAAGCTCTTGGAAAAATCGAACATTTGATTGAAGAACATGAAAATCCAGAAACTTTTTATGCCTATGGGATGTGTTTTTACGCCCTTGGAACCTACTATAAAGATCTCGACTACTACTACCAAGCTTTAGAACAATTTCAAGAAGGCCTTAGCATTAACAGAGCTCATCCCCGCTTGTGGTATGCAATGGCTTCCAGCAGTTTTGCAGCGGCCCTCATAGATCATGATGAAAAAAGTTATGAGCGTTCTCTTCATTTTTTTGAACAAGCTCTTCATCTAAAAAAGTCGAGCCTTTGCCATAGCCACTATGCAATGTGCCTCCTAAAATATGGTGAGATTAGTCATGAAATGGAGATAATTGAACTTTCAGTCTATCATTTTGAGGAAGCCTTAAACCTGCAGAAAAACGCCGCTTATATACATACCGATTGGATTTTCTATTACGCATCAGCGCTTGATCAATTTGCAGGGTTCAAAGAAAGTGATCAGCATTATGTGAAAGCGATCGATCTTTTAAATCATATTCTGATGCTTAAACCTGAATTTCCCCAAATCCACTTCCAATTAGCCTTAACTTATAGCCATTATGCTGAACTTGTCAGCGAACCAGAAATTTTCCATCGCGCTATTCATCACTATCGGGTAGCTCATCAAAAAGAAAAAGAAAATGACCAAATCATCTTAGACTGGGCGCTTACCCTTGTGAACCTTGGGGATCTCCTTGAAAATGATGTGGAATCCGATCAAATTCTTCGTGAAGCTGAATACAAGATGATCCAAGCTGCTAAACTGGGCAATACTCATGCGTATTATGCCCTTTCTTGTCTTTATTCCGTGATTGGGGATCTCGATAATTCCCTCCGGTTATTAGAAAAGGCAAAAGCTTTTGATGCCCTTCCACCTATTGAGGAAATTTTAGAGGACGAATGGCTCGAAAATCTCCGAGAAACGGAAGGGTTTCAAGCTTTTGTCACTGAGCTAGAATCTCACACGAAATAGTCGGTTTTTTTACACCGACGAAAAATCATAGGTTTTTTGCTCTAAAAGATCCCTAGGTTTTTTATCTTTTTTTTGGTAGGATGGGCCATTACGCAACCCTAAAGGCTATCTACAAGATGAATAAACGTTTTTTATTTTTTGTCGTGACAATGTCTGTCGGACTTTTCTTTATCAATCAATACTTTACTTCAAAAAAGCAAAAGGAATACGAAGCTTATCAGCAAAAGGAGCAGGTTTTGACAGAAGAAAAAAAACTTGCCAAAGAGGTTGATGTTAAAAAGCGGACAGCAAACATTCAAGACTTGCCCATAACGCGTATTTATCAAGATAAAAATGAAACAGCGCCTATGACTTGGGGGGTAGAAACAGATCAAGGAACCTATTTAGTCACCTCTTGGGAAAAAGAATGGGCAAAAACTGTTTATGTCAATGGGCGAGAAGCACGCCTTCTTCAAACCGATGACCACTTTGCAGTCTATAGTTCTAGTGGACATCCTGGGATAACATCAACCTATGTTCCTCAAATCGGTTCTCATGATATGCAGGTCGTCACTTTTAACAATCAGGAAGAGCCTACAGTTCTCCTTGGGGAATATGATGAGGGACAGCTTTTTTTCCCAGCGATCATTCCAGATAAAAATGGGGTTGTTCTCTACTATGCTGAAGGAAAGTATCTCCCTGTTGGAATCTTCCAAGGCCGAACTAAAACTTTTCTTCCCCTTTCAAAACTGACGAATTTTACATCCTTTGTCAATTACCGCGTAGAGACAATGCCTTCAGAAGAGCTCTCTAATCAGGAATATTATGTATTAGAAAATGAGACCATGCAGGTTGTTTTCTCAAATTTAGGGGGGGCAATCGCTGAAATCAATCTTCCTTTTAAAAGTGACAAAGATACTGATAGTGTTGTTCTTCCTATCAATTTCGATCGGATTATTAATAAGAAATATACAAGTAATGCCCGTTTCCCCAGTCACCCTTATCAAGTTGTCGAGAAGGGGTCAACGCAAACAGTCAAAAAAGAAACTGTCATTGGAGGATACTATCCTCTCCTCCGTCGAGGGATCCAGAAAAATAGTGGTTATCCCCCCTATAAAGTTCCCCCACAATACTACGCATTCAATACGATTTCTGAAGATCCAGAGACCTCTAATACCTTTTACAAACTCCTCCGATTCGATGATAAGATGATCCAATTCGAGGGCGTTTTTCCCAACCGACGCATTATTAAAACTTATAGCTTTCCTCAAGAAGGATCCAATGCCCCTTATTGCCTCGATATTTCGATTAAAATTGAAGGAGATACTCGAGGACTTTGGATTGCTTCAGGTGTTCCTGAAGTCGAACTCATTTCTGGAAATCCAGCTCCAGTCATTAAATATAGTACCGTTCAAAACAGCAAACGCGTTGTTGAGAAACTCTCTCTTCCAAAAACCTCAACAACAATGAGTTCTTTTCAACCCGATTGGATCGCTAACTCGAATGGTTATTTTACTTTAATCATAGACCCAACAAATGAGATTGGAATGGGTTTTCAAGCTAACAATGTCCCTGGAAATATGGACCCCTCGCGCATTGTTATGATTGACTCGCAGCATGATCTTTATCCTTCGAATAAATACCCTGGATATGAAGTTCATATGCCTCTTAGAAGAACAACAGAACCCATGAACTTCCGTTTCTATGCTGGCCCTATTGATAAAAATGTTTTAGCGAAAGTTGATGAAACCTTCACAAATCCTGTAACGGGATATAACCCTCAATATACTCAAACGCAAAGCTTTCATGGGTGGTTTGCCTTTATTTCTGAGCCTTTTGCAAAGTTCCTCTACTTCATCATGAACATGTTCCATACACTAACAGGCTCATGGGGGCTTTCTATTATCCTTTTAACTGTTGTTCTTAGGATCATGATGTACCCCCTTAATGCTTGGTCAATCAAATCAACTCTTAAATTGCAGGAAATCAGCCCAAAACTTCAAAAGCTTCAGGAAAAACATAAAAAGGATCCTAAGAAGGGGCAAATGGAGATGATGGCCTTTTATAAGGAGCATAAAGTCAATCCTTTTGGTGGATGTCTTCCCTTAATTATTCAAATGCCTTTCCTCTTTGGAATGTTTGACCTATTAAAATCAGCTTTCCCCCTTCGAGGTGCAAGTTTTATTCCTGGATGGATCGATAACTTGACAGCCCCAGATGTGATTTTCTCATGGAGTTACCCTATTCCTTTTATTGGCACATCCTTCCACCTTCTCCCTATTCTTTTAGGGGTTGTGATGTTCTTCCAGCAAAAAATGGCTGCGGCTCAGAACAAGAAAAAAGGACCTTTGACTGATCAACAGCAACAACAGCAGAAGATGGGAATGATTATGACCATTGTCTTCACTTTCCTCTTCTATAAATTCCCTTCAGGATTAAATATTTACTGGCTTTCCTCAATGGCACTTCAAATTTTGCAACAGTGGTACATGTCTAAGAGAAGACTCAAAGCTAGTAAAAATAACCGTGAAATCTTAGTAAAGCCAACGAAAAAGTGAAAGCATGGAATGATCTCCTTAGTCTTTTAGATCATGAACTCGGAAGTAAAACCGTCACCGAGTGGCTTCGCCCTTTAAAAGTCCTCAAGTTTGATGCTGGAAACCTTTATTTAGATGCTGCAGATTCTTTTCAAATCAATTGGTTTAAAGAATATGTGACGCCCTACATCTCCAAGCACTTTTTAACGGCAAGAGGAAAGGTGATCAAAGTTCATTTTTCTATTCAAGGAAAAGAATATCCCCCAAAAAAAGATAAAGATGAAGATGAGAAGAATTTTTATCAGCACGATCCTTTAGAACCCCATGCAACTTTTGAAACATTTGTTGAAGAGTCAGAAGAAAACCTTCCTCTTAATATCCTTTTGGAACTTGTCGAAGAATCCCTCCCTATGGGAAACTACAATCCCATCTATATTTATGGTCCTAAAGGAAGTGGAAAATCTCACCTCCTCATGGCAACAGCTAAAGCCCTCCTAGAAAAAGGAAAGCGTTGTTTTTATGTACGTGCCGATACCTTTACCGAACATGTCATTCGTGCCTTTCGTTCTGCTTCTCTCCAAGAATTTCGAAAAGCCTACCGAGATATCGAAGTCTTAATCATTGATGATGTGCATCTTTTCTCTCGAAAAATTGCCACACAAGAAGAGCTCTTTCATACTTTTAATCGCCTCCATACTGCAGGCCTTCAGATTATTTTAGGATCGAGTCATCCTCCACGGATGCTTGAAGAAATCGAAGAACGCCTTATTAGTCGCTTTGAATGGGGAATTACCCTTTCTATTTGTCCTCCCAATGAAAGAGAGCGAGTAAAGATTGTAGAATCGAGAGCTTCATCTCTCCAACTTCCTCTTAGCTCTCCCCTTAAAGAATTTCTCTTGAAATCTTTTAAAAATCTTCATGCTCTCATTCAAGCTCTTGAAGCTTTAGCTCTCCGCCTTCCTCACAGTACCATTCCTCCTGATCTAGAAATTGCTGAATACCATCTTAAAGATCTCGTTGAAAAAGAATCAGAAACCTTCCTTACACCAGAAAAGATCCTTAAAACTGTGGCTAATACTTTCGGAATTAAAACCGAAGACATCCTTGGGAAGGCGCAAAATAAAGAATGCGTCCTTCCAAGGCAAATTGCCATGTATCTTTGTAGAGAAAAATTAAATCTACCCTATCCCAAAATTGGTCGCCTTTTTTCTCGGGACCATTCAACTGTTATGACAAGTGTTAAGCGGGTAAAAAAGGGCATCGAAAAAAAAGAGGAAGGATTTCTCCTTCCTCTTAATGATATCCAGCGGATTATCCACTAAATCTTGATAAAGCGATCACCTGGTTTTGGTTTATCATCATCACCTTTACCTGGTTGTTGGCGTTGTTGTCCGCCACCGCCAATGGGTCCACCACCAGGGATTCCTGTAGCACCTGGATCTCTTCCTTCAATGATGTTTTTTGCTCTTTCTCGCCATTTTTCAACAGATTCTACAAAAAGTGGAGCAAAACGTCTAAGAGAAGATGGATCTGCACCTGAGCCCATTTCTAAGACACAGTGCATTAAAATTAGCTCTTCCTTGACTGCGACCCCAGCGCCGCCTCCAGCCATTTGCCCACCGAGCATTGAGCCTTCAAGAAGGGCTTCATAAAGTTTTAATCTTGATGGATCATCTTTTGGAAGACCATCCAATATGGGAGAATAGAGATAAAGTCGATCAGAATTTGGCTCATAGGTCAAATGAAGAGAAAAGGTATTATCAATCCCTAATATACAGGTGTGATTTTCATCAAAGGCTAATCCTTCTAAGTTGAGTTCCTTACCAAACTCTTTTAAATTAGCCTCAGCATTTTGCAGTGACATCTATGTCTCCTCCTAATAATTGTATCAATAGTTCTTAGAAAGAGTTTTTCACCATTAAACAAAAAGTGCAAGAAAAATTCACACCTTTGATGAATATATTCTTTCAAAATCAATTTTTGAACCTATGAATCTACCCGAATTAAAAGGTTCTACCGATTTACCGAATTTTAACATGAACCTATTCCAATTTAAAGATATTTTTTTATTCCACCCTTTTTCTTATCTTTTTCAGTCTCTATTAGCTCCCATGTCTCATGAACAATGTGATCTAAAATAGACTGAAAAATCTATTCAAAAACAGAAGAAACCTAATAAACGCAGAGTTCAGGTAAATAATGAAGCTATCTTGAGAATAAGTTCATTCGTTGCAGCATAATTCTTCTTTCGCTATCCTTAATTTTTTAAGTCAGGAAATGTCTGGAGCCCCAAAATGATGAAACGATTAGGAATATTACTCGCACTTTTTACCCTTTTAGGATGTAGTTCTAAGGGAAATTATGAACACGCAACACGTTTTCATGACGATGGTAGAGCAAAGCCCATTGTCGCTTTTGTTCCCGTTTTTGATCGCTCTGAAAGCAAGCTAGGGTGGAGTTTATCTGAAGAATTTACGGATAGTTTGAAAAATCGCCTGATGAAGCGGAATAATTTTTATGTAAGTACTCCAAGCGATATCAATGCAGCTATTGCAGATTTATCAGCTGAAAATAACCCCTTTGCAGCAGATGTTTCTTGGGTTAAAGAGGCCTTTGAAAATCATGAATATGTTGTTTTTACAGAACTTGTAGAACATGATATCCACCCAAAGGAGTTGAAAGGGAATTTTCTCGATAAAATCACCCCTTCTTCTGAGCTTTCCATGACAATACGTATTCGAGTTTTTGATTTAAGAGGAAGAACACCAGAAGTCATTCTCCAAGAATTTGTCCATCAAAATCATATTATCCCGAAACCTGCAAATCTTAATGAGCCCAACCCAGAGCGTTGGAAGAAAATCACCTATAGTGTTTCTCCAATGGGATTAGCCCACGCTCAACTCTCTAAAGAGGTGGTTAAAAGGATCGAAGATTACATCCTCTTATCAAAGAGCAAGTAGTGGATTATCTATACACAGGGCTCCTCTTCTCTGGAATAGGAGCTCTTTTTTTATATATCGCTTATCGCCTATCTTTTTTTAAAATAAAGGTCCTCAGAGAATTTTCTATTGATCTCCGCTTTCCTCTTATTGGTTTTATTGGATACCTTTTAATTTTCTTCATTATTGCACCCTTAAGTGTTCAGTTTTTAGGAAGCTCTATTGTTAAACTGATGACTTACTCCCCTGCACTTCTAATCACCCTCCTTCAAGTTCTCGCCCTTGCCTGGGCTATTACCTATCTTTTCTGTTTTTCAATCCTTCAAAAAGAAGGGATGATTAAAAGGGTTTGGATTCATCCCGATCGCGCCCGTTTTAAATGTATTTTAGAGGATTTGGGACTCGGTCTTTTAACTTGGCTCATCTCCTTTCCAGTTGTTGTTGCTGTTTCGCAATATGTTGAATCGATCGTCTATTTTCTTACAGGATATACGGGACTAGACCAAATCGCTATTCGCTTCTTAAAAATGGCCAAAGAATCTCCCTATCTGCTCTTCATTGCACTTTTTGCGATACTCATTGCTGCCCCCACCATTGAAGAGTTCGTTTTTCGAGGAATTCTCTATAATTACTTAAAAAAGAAAGTCAAACGTGTGGGAGCTCTTATCCTTTCTTCTCTATTTTTTGCTGCATTTCACTTTTCTCCTGACCAAGGCCTCAGCAATTTTTCTCTTCTTTTTTCACTTTTTACCCTCGCTTTATTTCTTGGTTTTCTCTATGAAAGACAGCGCTCTCTTTTCGCACCGATCGCTTTACACATGACATTCAATTCGATAAGTGTTATTCGTATACTTTTAATTTCAAATTAAGGGCTGATGTGGTCTGAAAATTCCAGTTCACAGTAGTCCCGTTAAACAGGATCATCTATTTCATGAGACTATCCCCAATACGATTTCTACTTTTCGTTGGACTATTTGCAGCCATCTCACCTCTAAAAGCCCAACAAGGAGAAGATAAACTTGCAGACAGCTTTAATCAAACGGGGATGTTCCTCTATTATATCATGGACAAATCCTCCAATACGGTTATCTCCCCTTTTTCCATCAACACTTCCCTGCTTATGGCATATATGGGTGCTAAAGGGAAAACTGCTGAAGAAATGGGAAATGCTCTTCGCTTAACATCTTTTCAAAATCAAGTGGGAGATGCCTATCGGAATATACGGGATCGACTAGGAAGAGGGGTTAAAGTAGGTGTTAGCGCTTGGCTTGGAAATGATACTTCTCTTCTTTCCTCTTATAAAACAATCGTCCAAGAAGATTTTAATGGGATCATCGAAAAGATCGATTTAACAAAACCTCAGTTAGCTGCCTCAAAAATGAATGATTGGATGCGTAGTCATTCAGAAGGTAAAATTTCCAGCTTTATCGACCCGACAACTCTAACGACATCTACTAAAATGATTCTCCTCAATACCCTGTATATTCAGGGTTCCTGGCAAAGTCCTTTTCCAACACAACGGAGCGGAAGTGGCCAATTTAAAACCCTTGAAGGTCACTATGTCAATTGTAGAATGATGAATCAAAAATCTTCTCTTTATTATTTTGAAAATAGTGACACTCAAGTCGTTGCTCTTCCTATTGAAGGATTAAACTCGAATATTTCTTTTATCATTTTCCTTCCTAAAGAAGAACAGGATCCCCTTTATGATTTTTACTACTCTCAAGATGAATCAAAACCTAAAGGATTTCTCACTTATTTAAATCAATTTGAAAAGAAAGATGTCGATTTGAGTCTCCCTAAATTTATCGTTAGCGACAAGCTCAACCTTATGGGGTTATTTAGAGCTCTTGGCATTAATTCAGCGTTGAATACAAATGCAAATTTTTCAGGAATCGATGGAAAACAAGACCTTTATATCAGCCAAGCTCTTCATGAAAGCGTTTTATCGATTGATGAAGGGGGGATCTTTGCCGTAGCTGGATCAAGTATCACCTTTAGTTTAAAATCTTTTCGAGAGCCTGAAAATCCTATTGAAATGAATGTAAATCATCCTTTTCTATATGCCATTTATGACTTCGATACAAACCTTCTTTTATTCTTGGGAGAGTGCTTAAATCCTGCTGAACAATCTATCAATAGTGAGGGACATACTGCGTCATGAATGAATGCGATTTTAAATTAAGCTGTTTTGGAATGACCGATGTTGGCCTTGTTCGGAGGAATAATGAAGATGTTTTCTTAAATCTAAAAGAACATGGTTTTTTTGCGATTGCCGATGGAATGGGAGGACATAATGCTGGGGAGATTGCTGCTAAAGAAGCCGTCCGCTTTGTCTCAGCTTCTATTGAAGAACTTTTTATTTCCTCTGAAAGAAATTGGACAATTTTTGATTTGACCTCTTTTAATAAACTCTGCATTGAAAATGCCAATAGTTGGGTCCATCACTTGGGGAAAAAGAAAAAAGATTACAAAGGGATGGGAACCACGATTTGTACCCTCCTCTTTCATGAACGCTCGCTGATTTACGGCCATGTTGGCGATAGTCGTATCTACCGTTTTCGAAAGGGACTTTTGGAGCAGCTTACTTTTGACCATTCGTTAAGAAATGAGATGATTGCTCAAGGACAAGTTAAAAAAGAAAATTCACAAAATTTCCCCTATAAAAATGTTTTAACACGAGCAATAGGAACGCAGACTGATGTAGAGGCAGAAATCCATATTGCTCCAGTAAGCCCAAATGATATATACTTGATGTGCAGTGATGGTCTCACAGACCAGGTCAGTGATAATGAAATCACTGAGATTTTAAAAAAAGCTAAAAATATCAAAAGTGCTACAGAAACATTGATCGAACGGGCCAAACAGCAAGGAGGTCACGACAATGTAACCGTGGTTCTTGTTAAAACAGATGAACGAGAGAATCTATCTAGATAACAATGCAACAACTCCTCTGGATCCAGACGTTCTGGATGCAATGATCGGAGAACTTGCAGCCCCACCTCATAACCCCTCAAGCATCCACTCTTTTGGCCAGGAAGCAAAAAAAATCCTCACCGACTCCCGAAATACTATTGCGGGATCTCTCAATGTCAAACCGAGCGAAATTCTTTTTACTTCTGGTGGAACAGAAGGGATGAATTTTTTAATTCGTGGAGCCTTATCCGACCCCACTTCCCATATTATCGCTTCCCCTATCGATCATCCCTGTGTCTATAATACCCTAGAGGATTTAAGAGAGCATGGAGCACATATCTCTTATCTTCCTATCGATTCTTATGGAGCTCCTAGAGTTAAAGACCTTCAGGAAGCCCTTCAGCCGAATACCAAGCTCATCGTCCTTTCAGCAGCAAATAGTGAAACAGGGATCAAGCTCGATATTGAAGCGATCGCTACAGTTGCTAAAAGAGCAAATATTCCTCTTATTTTAGATGGTGTTGCTCTGCTCGGGAAAGAACCCTTTTCCATTCCAGAAGGAGTTTCTGGAATGGCCTTTTCTGCTCATAAGTTTCATGGACCCCAAGGGGTAGGATTTGTTTTTGTCCGTTCAGGTTTTAAACCAACCTCCCTATTAACGGGCGGAGGCCAAGAGAAAAAGCTCCGATCCGGAACAGAAAATCTTGCTGGGATTGTTGGAATGGCACGTGCTCTAACAATTTTCGATGAAGATGAAGATTTCGCTCATATGAAATCACTGCGTGAGCAATTTGAAGCACGACTTATTGAAGAGATTCCCGATCTTGAAGTCAATGGAGAAGGCCCCCGACTTCCCAACACCAGCAACCTCTATTTTCCAGGTGTTGACGCAGAATCTCTCCTTATCTCTCTAGATATGGAAAAAATCGCTGTCTCTTATGCCTCTGCTTGCGCTTCCGGCGCTCTAGAACCTTCGCGCGTCCTCCTCAACATGGGATACTCTAAAGAGAGAGCTTCCTCTTCCCTCCGTTTTTCTTTTTCCCGCATGAATACTCCGGAAGAGATCGAAAAAGCAACCGAAGTGATCTTAGCTCTGGTCGCAAAGCTTCGCAATGCCAGCTTAAGCCTAATCTAATCAAATGGTTACACAGCCCTCTTGATTCAATCTTTTTTTTCCGAAAAAGCAAAGATTTTCTAAAAGGTCAGCAAGTTCTCCTAACAGTTCCTCTTTATTTTTAGCAGCGAAAACCTCTGCTGCTTCTTCTAAAAGCTTGTCCCTGAGCTGCTCTTTAAATCCCTCTCCTTCTAGCTTTACCCAATGAACCCTTGATCCCATGGCCTCTAAAAGATCAACCGCCTTATCTCGCCAAAGTTTCTCTTGTTTAAATTTACGGTATTTCATCTGCTTCCTTTGGTTCAGCTTGCAATAATTTACCCACTGGGGTATCGCGAGGATCTCCTTCATAACCATCGGGATCATTAAAGGGCATATTGATGTACCCCAAACGTTTATAAAATCCTACTGAATCAGGATGTGCCTCTGTATGGATGCTCTTATATCCCTTAAATTGGAGATAGGTTTCTATCCACTTTAGGAATTGTTTAGCATGCCCTTGATGACGATAGGTTTGTTCAATTACGATAATCCTGATTGCGGCTCTCTCTTCTGGCCATAGCTGAATATGGGCATATCCGATAATTTCTACACCTTTATACAAGACAAAATGAAGATGCTGCGGATGAGTAAAGGTCCATTCATAAGGATCCGAAATGAGGATTTTATCAAAAAAATAGCGCTTTCTTAGGTCTTTGGCTGCTTTCCATTCGTCAAAATGGGTGCAAATGACAAATCGTAAACGGTTAAATCCTGCACGCTTCAAAACGCTCCCAATAAAAGCATTCTTTCCAAGGTTATATCCAGTAAACATCGAGTTATTCTTTTCAAAAGAGGTCTTCTTCTGAAGCAATTCAAGCTTCAGAGCTCCGTACTCATCACGAATCTCAGGATGGCTTCTTAGGTAGTCACGAAATGTCAGATTGAGTTCGATCTCGGGATTCCCTTTCTTGTAAACATGAAGGTTCACTTGCCTTTCACCACGCTTACTAAAACCATAGTGCATGGGGATGTTGAATTCTCCACGATATTTAAACCCAATGTTTTCTAGTTTTTGAATGGTATCTTCTGGATTTTTGGTAGCGACAATAATGTCAATCTTAGGTTTAGCAGCAAGCCCCGGAATAGAGGTCGACCCTACATGATGAATGGCTGTTGCAAGATCGCCTAATGCCTCTTTGATGAGCTTTGCCTCCGATTCAAACTGCTTAGGCCAATCGGAATCATAAGGAACAACTTCAATTTTTCTTGTCTCTTTCATTATTTAGTCTCAAAAACCTCTACAAAGTGCCGATTTAAAGACAAACTATCCTTTTAAAATCATCGTTCATCTCGATCTAAGACGTCTTCATTTTTATGCTGCTTCAATCTTGCTTCAATCTCGGCTGCTGTTGGCAGTGTCCCCTGAAACTCTGCTGGCAATGCATCTATAATACTGACTTCGTATTCTGAAACCCCCATTGGCATCGTACTCCGCTCTAAAGAATATTCCACCTTTAAATCATTCTTGGTACGACAAATAATCATTCCAATCGAAGGATTATCAGATGGATGTTTGAGCTGTCTATCCACAGCCGATAGATAAAAGTTAAGCTTTCCCGCATATTCTGGCTTAAAATCAGTCGTTTTTAATTCCACAACACAAAAACAACGCAACTTAATATGATAAAAGAGCATATCTAGGAAATAATCATCACCGGCGATTTCGATGTGATATTGTCTACCTACGAAAGCAAATCCTTGCCCAAGCTCGAGAATCAGTTTTTCTAGATTATCTACGAGCCCTCGTTCCAGTTCTTGCTCAATATAATCATTTTCAAGAGTTAAGAAGCTAAAATTATAGGGACTTTTCAAAATATCATTTGCAAGGTGCGAATGGGGAGCTGGAAGCCTTTCTTGAAAATTTGTAATGGCTTTCCCCTTTCGATCGTACAGGTCGGACCGAATTGCCTCTTCTAAGGCTCTCCCACTCCACCCATTTTTTATCACTTCATAAGCATACCATTTTCTGATCTCAAAATCTTTTAACTTCTCTATTAAGAGTAGGTTATGCCACCAAGGTAATTGTGCAAGCAGTGTCTGCACAAATTCAGGATCAGAATATACCTCTGCAAATTTTCTCATATACTTTAAATTTCTGACCGAAAAGCCTGAAACACCTGGGAAAGCAACGGATAGATCTTTGGACATTCGATCAATAATTTTGGAACCCCATCCTTCTTTAACTTGCTTATCTAAAATGGATTGACCAATCGACCAATACAAAAGTACTAATTCCTTATTAACAGATAGGCTAGCTCTGACCTGGGCCTGCTTAATCCTTTCTTTAATTTCTTCCAAAAATCCCTTGTAGCCTTTGGGAATCACTAAAGATGAATTGGAATCTGTTGCTGTATTTGTAGACATAACATTCACCAGGGGTTGAGTATAGAGATTTTTGCATTCCTAGCCTAGGGAAGTCAATAATTTTTCCGCATCTTTTCCGCAATTGGTAAGAAAAACAAGACTCGTTGAATTCAATCCTAGATAGTGTTCTCTAATTGCGTGCAAGGTAGACTCTCACTTTTTTCAAAATGAATTAAGAATACTGATCTCCAAAGGATACGAGCGAAAAATACGTAAGCGTCCTCGCAAAAAAGGAACACCTTGCAATGCTTGTTTCAGAAAATTTTAAAGTGTTTTAGCTATAACTTCATACTCCCCCTCAATTTTAGAACTGTCCCACTTCAATGATTGCTTGATCTTTCCTTCTTTGTCAATGAATGCTTCAAAAGCAATTGCTTAAAAAATGTTGCCTCAAGCTTTTACAATACAATTTTTTTCTTCAGAAAGGGGAAACAAGGTGGAACACTAGCTAGTAGAGCGAATAAGGATCGTGCGCCCAGCTATCAATGATGTATCTTCTACTGAAAATTCATAGTTATCGACTCGAACAACATCGCCACGCTCTGGGCGATGACCTAGATGCTCTTCCATCAGATCTTCTAGAGTTGTATCAGTGCCACCTGGAATTTCGATAGAAAACCACTTATTCACCTCAGAAACAAGAGTATCTCCTGGGAACGATCGATCTACAAAAACCTTCCCTTTGCCAGGCACATATTCGCCAAAAGAAATCCAATCATCACGATGACCAAAAATCTCATCGACAACAGCATCAAGTGTTAATGTTCCGATCGCTTGCCCCTGATTATTGAGAACAATCGCTAAACTCTGATTATTTCGACGAAATTCCTTAATGATTTCAAGGACAGAGTTTTTCTCAGTAATAAACCAAGGAGAACGACAGTATGCCCTTAGTCGGGTATCATCGGGGAGGCGAAGAAGATCTCTGGGGAAAGCAACCGCAACAATGTTTTGAAGGCTTTTATGATAAACAGGGATAAAAGGAAGTGCTTGCAATGCAAGGAGTGCTTTTAAATCCCCAACCGTATTCTCAGAGGGAATAGACTTCATTTCCCCTATGGGATCCATCAAATCCTTTGCTGTCTTATTCTTTAGGGCAAAGATATTGACCAAGATGGGATCTAGCTTCTCTTTAGGGGAATCTTCTCTCTCTTCAATCGCTTTTTGAAGCTCCTCACGGGTTAAATAAAGTCCAGAACGACTCTTAACCCCAAAAAGGAGGTTAATAAAGCGACAGATCAAATCTAGGATGATAATGAAAGGTCTCAAGATGAATGAGGTCAGGTAAAGGATCGGGATTCCGAGCATCACAACATTTTCTGCATAACGTCGGGCAGCAAACATCGGAGATAGTTCCGCAAAAATAAGAACAACAAAAATTTGGGTAATGGGAGCCCAATCGGGACTCAATTCAAGGGAAGAATAAAAACGACGAGCACACTCTGATCCGAATTGCATCGTAGCATTCACTCCAATCAGAGTTGTTCCAAAAAGGCGTGTGGGGTTGTTTAAAAGAGAACTCAACCATTTAGCCCGTCGATTGCCTTGACTGACATAAAACTGCAAACGAACACGATTGAAGGAAACAGAGGCCATCTCAAGCATGGAATAAAACCCTTGTACAATGAGTGAGACGAGAACAAGAAGGAGAAAAAAGGTCCAATCATTCATCTTTTTTCCTCTTTTTTGCGCGGAGACGACGAATATAGACCCTTCGGACCCGATTTATATCTGAAGCTAATACATGGAACAAAAAGCCATGTCGCTCCACCTTCGTTCCACTTTTAGGAATATCCCCTAAAAGTTCTGTTAACCATCCTCCAATTGTTGCCATATTATTCGGACTTTCTAAGTGGTAATCAAAAATCTCTTCAAATTCAATGAGTTCTAGCTTTCCACTTGCTATAACAATATCTTCTGAGGCCTGCGTATAATGGCTGGTTTCATCTCTTCTATCAGCAATCTGCCCTACAACTGTTTCAACAAGATCCTCTAAAGTGATGAGTCCAGAAACCGATCCATATTCATCTACAACAACAACAATCGTCTCTTCATTCTCATAAAAATATCTCAGAAGAGCGCGACTCACCATTGATTCTGGAATAAAGTGGGGCTTCCGCAAAAAGGGGATGATATCATGGGAAGATTTAAAGTGATCTCTATGGAGAAAAAAGCTTCCTCCGGTCATGATCCCCAAAATATTTTCTAAATCTCCATTACAAACGGGTACCCGCGTGCACTCCTCATCTACAAAAAGACGAATCAATTTTGAAATTGGTTCATTGATATCAAAAAAGAGAACTTCATTCCTTGGGCACATAAGCTCTTTGACTAAGTCTTCCTCTAAATTGAGGTATCCTCTGACAAGTTTTGCTTCTTCAGTCGATACTGCTCCCCTTTCTTGTGAGGTTCGAAGGGCAAGCTTTAGTTCTTCGATCCCAATTTCTTTTTCTTTCCGTAGATAAAAGAAAAAGAATTTAGAGATTCCTGATGTAATATAAGTGATCCCATCACGCAATGGTTTTAAAAGCCATTCAACACCTCGAAGAACAGGAGCAGAGTGGTAGGCAATAAAAGTATTTTTCGGGTAAGCAATAGATTTTGGAATCACTTCGCCAAAAATTAATGTTAAAACGAGAGGAACTCCCACCGTCAGGGCCCAACTTGAAAATGTTCCAAAAATTCCCGAAACAACGTTTTGTACTAAAATATTGACACAAACATTAACCATGAGAATGGTTACCAGAAGTTTCCTAGGCTTTGAAAGAAGTCGTGCAATTAAATGACCTCTTTTATCACTTCCATGACGATAGGCTCGAACCTTCATTGAAGACAGAGAAAAAAGGGCTGTTTCAGATGCGGATAAAAATCCAGATGTAAAGATTAAAATTGCAAGAATGATAATGAGCAAGGGAAGGGTCATTCAAATACCACCTTCAACTCTCCTTCAGCAGTCACACCTAGATTTTCCTTTAAGACAAGCTCTAACCATTCAGGATCTTCCTGACTTTGAAAGCGTAGAAGGAGTTCTTCCTTTTTTTCTTCTGCTTCTCTTTTTGTTTGGGATAAAAGATCTATTCTTTCTTGCAAAGTCTTGACAAGTCGATTTTTTTTGTGAATGGCTTGGAGATAAAAACCACAAGCCATTAAGACAAAAGCTATCACCCACCAGTTTTTTAAAAAGATCTGATACCAACCACTCTTCATAAACCTATCCCAAATTAAAGATATTTTTTATTCTAAGTAGGTTCATTACATTGTTGGGAGGGTAATTCCTGTTTGCTTCATATACTTTCCTGCACGATCTGCATAAGAAATTTCACAAACTTCCTTGGCTTCTAAGAAAAGAACCTGAGCAATTCCTTCGTTTGAATAGATTTTAGCAGGAAGGGGGGTTGTATTCGAAATCTCAATCGTCACGTGACCTTCCCATTCAGGTTCAAAAGGAGTCACATTCACAATAATACCACATCTTGCATAGGTCGATTTTCCTAAGCAAACTGTCAAACACCCTCTAGGAATCCGGAAATATTCAATAGTATTTGCTAGAGCAAAAGAGTTAGGAGGAATAATGCAAACATCCCCTTCAATATCCACAAAGGCATCCTCATTAAAATTTTTAGGATCGACAATCGTATTATGAACATTGGTAAAGACTTTAAAACGATTTCCTACACGTACGTCGTATCCATAACTTGAGAGACCATAACTAACGATTTTCTGATTTTCGACACTTTTTACTTGTGCATCAACAAAGGGTTCAATCATCCCTTCTTCTAATGCCATTTTTCGAATCCATTTGTCTGATTGTAAACTCATTTTATCACCGCTACTTTAAGTTTTTTATAGATCTCAGTACGCGCCATTTTTTCTTCTTTATCTCATAGACGAATGTACTATGTATAAGTAAGAAACAAAAAAAAATGCCGTGTTCTGAGATTAGATATAGCGCTTGAAATCCTTTTCTTGCTACTATTTTCTTATATAGCCAAGCAAGAAAGTGATTGAAAAATGACAAAACCACCATTCATACAATCCTCATGGGAAAAGAAAGACAATAAACTCGAGCTAACACTCCGTCCAAGTTGTTTGGATGAATTTATTGGGCAGCCTGCTGCTATTGAAAAACTCAAGGTCTTTGTTGGCGCTGCAAAAAAGCGAAATGAAGCCCTTGGTCATGCTCTTTTTCATGGACCTCCAGGACTTGGAAAAACAACACTTGCTCATATCCTTGCAAGTGAGATGGGAACAGATCTTGTCATCGCTTCTGGCCCAGCTATTGAAAAACCGGCTGATCTTGCAGGAATTTTGACTAATTTAAAAGAGGGAGATATCCTCTTCATCGATGAAATTCATCGCCTTAACCGAACAGTCGAAGAATACCTGTACCCAGCGATGGAAGATTTTAAACTTGATCTTATGCTTGATTCTGGTCCTCAAGCAAGAAGTGTTCAAGTGACACTCAATCCTTTTACACTTGTAGGAGCCACAACACGGATGGGACTACTGAGCGCTCCCCTTAGATCTCGCTTTGGATTCACTTGTCGTCTCGACTACTATTCTTCTGACTTTGTAGCAGAAATCCTTGCTCGTTCCTCTTCTATTCTAAGAGTCGAAATCAATGATGAATCGATCTTAGAAATTGCTAAGCGTTCTCGTGGAACCCCGCGAATTGCTAATAATCTTTTAAAATGGGTCCGTGATTATGCTCAAATGCGCAGTGACAACAAACTCGACAAAATTACAACACGTACCGCCCTTGAAATGTTAGATATCGATTTCCGCGGCCTTGACGAAATGGATAAACGAATGCTAAAGCATATTATTGACCATCATGAAGGTGGTCCTGTTGGAATTAACACAATAGCGGCTGCCCTTGGAGAAGAATCAACAACCCTTGAAGAGGTGCATGAACCATTCCTTATCATGCAAGGTTTTATTAAACGCACCCAAAGAGGAAGAGAAGTGACTAAACTGGCCTATCAACATCTAGGACGCTCAACAGCTCCTAATCAATTTTCTGGAGAAATGCTCGATGAAAGCTAAATTTCTTTTATTTTTATTCTTTTTGCCTCTGCTCGCTTTTGCTGGAGAAAAGACCAGCTCTACTGATATGAGTGAAGAAAAACCAGCAACCATCAAACTTCTTTTAGAGAAAGGGACTGATGGAATTCTTCTTGAAGCAAAAGGTCCTTATGCTATCTATAATCCAGAAAATGGAAAAAAAGAAAGTTCAGGAAGATGGGGTAAACGTTTCTATCTCTATCCTCATGAAGAAGGGATCAAATGGGGTGAAAACTTTTTAGGAATTTACCAACTTCAAATCGTTCCAACAAGCCCTGAAACAACCTTTTTGGTCAACGGAGTCCAATACCGTGGAGCTATTGAAGTTTATAATATCGAAAATACATTAAGCATTATTAATGAAGTTGATGTTGAAACCTACGTCAAAACAATTCTTAATGAACATGTCTCTCCAACTCTTTCTCCTAACGTCCTTGATGCTATTGCAATCATAGCTCGAACAGATGCCTATTACAAAGCGCTCCTCAATTATGATGCTTTTTGGCACATCACTAAGGAAGAAGCTGGCTATCATGGCAATGCCTTAATTCTTCAAAACCTAGTGATAGATCGAGCTGTTGATAATACAAAATATCTTGTAATGACCTATGAAGATCAACCCTTCCCAGGATCCTGGAATGAGAATTGTGGAGGAAAAACTGCCAGTTATTCTTCTATTTTCAGAAAAAATACGGTGACACCTGAAGGAGTCGAGTCAAAATTTGCTATCAAAAACCGAAAAGATACTCGCTGGTCCCTCACAGTCGATACTCAAGAGCTAGCTAAGGTTGTCAAGACAAACCGGATCACTGGCATGGACCTTTATATCGATCATGTATCTGGAAAAGTCTACGCAACGCGCCTTCATGATGGATCTCATACTGAAGATGTCGATTTTGCAGCTCTTCAAAATAAGCTTGGAAAAGATAAACTTAAAAGCAATGACTTTAATGTCAGCATTAAAGGAAATATCGCACTTTTTGAGGGATACGGAGAAGGAAATGGTGTGGGTCTATGTCTTTATAGCGCAACTCAAATGGCTGAGCGTGGAGATGAAGCTCCTGCGATTTTAGCGCAATTCTTTCCTAATACAACAATAGAAAAGATGCGCAACTATCCAAAAGCCATTGTTTCAAGTAAAAAACGTTCTTTTGTTTCTCCAAAGCAAAAAGAAGCGGCTAAGAAAAAATATCGCCTCTTACATAAATAAGGAGCTTAAATGGCAAAACCTCTAATTGCAAAGAATAAAGCAAAAGCTCTTTCAACTGCCCTCTTTCTAATTGGTCTAGCAGTGATTTTTTTCATTGATTCTTGGTGGCCAGGAATCATGCTGGTTATTGGAATTCCCCTTGCTCTGAAGCAGTTTCTACAAGGGCGATTTCACGATGCAGCCATTAGCCTTTTTGTTTTTGTTGGATTTTTCATCATTGCCCAATTTAATATTTCCTGGAAGATTTTGATTCCAATCCTCTTTATCATGGCTGCTGTCTATATTCTCTGTAAAGAATGGGTCACAACAGAATCCGGTGAGGATGAGGGAGATACCACTACCATTGACATTGAGGATGAAGAGAAGTGAATTTAAATAGTTTTAGCTATACTTTCTCTTCATTGGCCAATAAGCGGTTATGAATGCTTGTTAACCCCTGCCTGACTTGATCTTCGATCTTTTCACCTGTTTTAATACTTCTAGTGAGTATTCTTCCAACTCCTACTCGTATTTTATTAGCAAACGGTCTTGCTCTTTGATTTTCCTCGGCATTTTTATCAACGCGATAGATTTGCCCTTTTTGATTTAACGACATAGCAATATGCTTACGGATCATGGAATCTGATGTTTCAATCTCAAATATCTTTCCTATTAATGCCTCACCAGCAACAGGAACAAAGTCTCCAGAGTTTGCAAAAAAGATCAGCCGATCATCGGATATTTGCTGCTCATAGAATTTCTCTTTGGCCTTTCGACTGACTCCAGGGGAACCAAATCCATAACCCCTTTCAATCTTATCATGATGATGAATCATCATAAGAGAGATCATAAAACCCCCTAAACTATGGCCACAAATTACAGGTTTCTGCCCCTTTTCATTAAACTCTTGAAAAAGCTTATCTAAGATCTTCTGACTTTTAGGAGAGGTAATGACTGCTTCATCGAGCCCCTCAGGTTGACTGACATCAGCAAGAATGGAAGAAGAAACGCCTGATTTTAAACCAAAATAAGGAGAGGTTCCTCTACAAATCACCCAAGGTTGAGCTGCAGGATCCTCTGAAGATGGGGCTAAAATCATCAACGGTAAATCACCATTATTTCCAAGTTTTTGCATCCGGATGGTATAGTTTGTATAGATGACTTTTTGTTCGTGGCTTCTAGGGATACAAATGGTTTGTCCCTCAAGGTGTTCAGAATAAGCTAAAATTTGTGATAGTGTCTGTGCAACAAGAGACTCAATATAGTCACTACCTGTATATTCTTTAAAGACTTGCTGATGTTTGATAGGAATACGATCAAACTGCTTAAAAAAGGTATTAATACGACCCAATATTTCTTTGTCATAGGCTTTTAAGCATGTTAACCACTGGGTTTCATCTGAATCTTTTAAATGATTCGACCAAGTTAAAGGTAATACACAAGTCTCTTTGAATTGAGAAATCAGCTCTACCTCTTCTAAAGCGACGCCAGAATCAGACGCTTGTTTTCGAAAAAACAATCCACGAATTGTCTGAAACATCTTATGAGCTTGGTTGAGTCCTTTATATTTCTCGCCACTCTCAGCACACTTTTCAAGTTGAAGAATTGTATATTTCAACCCTCGACCGATAGCATATATTGGATCAAGAACAAACCGGCTAAGCAGTGACACCTCCTGTTGATTCTCTTGAAATGATTCTGTAGAACCAGGACTAGTGCTTTCACTTTTAGGTGAACTTTCACCTTCTTCTATATTAATAACGACGTCAGACGAAGAAGATTCAATTGCAGATACCATATTTTATTCTCCATTACATGAAACTATCCTGAATCAAAAAAAATATCTTTAATTCAGGATAGGTTCATATACCCAAACAAGTTCAAAAGTTGGATTTTCGGCGGCGCCAAAGCACCGCAATTCGTCGATCTTAAATGACCTCATATTGCTAATATTAGGTCATTTAAGATCGGCAAATTTCGAAAGCTTTCGCGTTGCCCAAAACCAACTTTTGAATTTGTTTGGGTATAATCACAAACATCGTCACCTTTTTTAAAAAAAGGTTACCCTCCCCACCACTTTCCAAAAGTGCGGATTCCTTCAAAGGTATAATAAACAACAGGCTGAACGGTATATCGAACCGTACTCCATCCAGAATAAACCATCCAAGAATGTTGTGATCCTCCTTTTTCCATCATGCTGATCTCAGCTTGATGTTCCTTCATCTCTTCAATTCGTTTTTCCACTTCTTCTTTGGATTCAACTTTTACAAAGTAGCTTTTTACCCCACGCAACCACTGCCATGAATTCTTAATTTCTTCAAGCTTTTGAAGCTCAGCAGATAAATCACTATTGGGGAAACTCTTTCGCAATTCAAACGTTCTACCATCCACATCAAAGTTAAAGTTCCCATCCAAAAAGAACGGAGTTGTGTGATGCGCAGGGGTTTGCAATACTCCTGATTCTGAATTGACAATCAGATAATTTGTATAGATAAAATCAAGCTCTGCTCCCGATAAATAAGCATCCCCTGTCCAAGTGACTGCATCCCATGGATGATAAGCTAAATTGAGTCGAATAATAGGATGGTTATTTTTCTCTGCGAGTGTTTTAAGGTCAGCCTTCCATTGATTGACTGTTTCAATTTCAAGACGGGGTGCACAAAAAGCAAAAAGGGAAATCTCCTTAAAATCAAATTTTCTTAATGGGTCGACAAAAAGAGCAACAGCTCTTTGAGCATCCGCCGCCCCAAGAGAATGTCCAACGACTTCTATCTTGCTTACATTTGCTTTCTTAATCAAATGCTCGATTTTATGAGCATTTGCTGCAAAGACCCGTTTTCCAATACCTTTTGAATCAATATCGCGTCCTACACTTGCATAACCATTGGTTCCTCGGAAAAGGAGTTGGGCAGAAAGGTTCTCTCCTTTCTCAATAGGAACAAAAAGGTAGGCGTGAAGCCCATTATCATGGATCTGACCTTTTAAAGTATAAAAAACTTCCCGACCTAACTCTTGGTTAAAAACAGGAATAATAGCCCCATCAAAAACACTACGAGGATTT
This sequence comes from Chlamydiales bacterium, assembly GCA_024233395.1. GTDB lineage: Bacteria > Chlamydiota > Chlamydiia > Chlamydiales > Simkaniaceae > Neptunichlamydia. The sequence goes on along the minus strand of JACKPR010000003.1, from coordinate 156,017 downwards.
GCATAAGGAATCGATCTAGCTAAAAGCTCTGGTGCAGCATAAAAAAATTCAGGACGTGTCCTGTCTCCTTTTTCTTGGAGGTGTTTTAACTTATGAGAATAATGCGTATAAATGGTTGCTTCACGATCAATATAACTCGTTTTTCCAAGATTGATCTCAAGCTTCATCTCTTTTATTGGATCTCGAAAAAGAGCAAGAAAATGCTTCATCCAATAGGGAGGAAGATCTCTCACACTTCCTGCCCACCACATGCGTAGATAGGGAACCATTGCATGCTTTAAAACTTCGCTTTTAATCGTCCCACTCTTGAGTTCTGCATAATATTCTTCTAAATCATCTAGAGTAATCGATTGTCCAATCCGCTCCAAGATTTCTATGCAATGATCCCTTGACAGGGTTCCTTCCCATTGTTTTGGAAAGGCGCGCTGGGTTAACTTTTTTCCATAGAGAGTGATTAAAAGGTGCCTATAAGCTTCTTTGCGCCCCCCATTGTTAAGGAATGTTTTTAATCGATCGCTTGAACAAACCTTTTCGGAAACTTCTTCTTTTTTTACCTTTTCTTCAGCGGGTAGTTCAATCGGAGCTTCTAGGATCATTACCCCATCCTCGACAGGGCTGTTTGAAATTGCATCTACCATGATATTCCTTAAACTTTTCGGAGGAAATCATAGAGAAAACTTGGAATTTTTTCAACATTAGAATTTATAAAGAAATTTATTGAGAGTCCCAGCGAAAAAGTGCTTTGATTTTCTCCCAAAACCCTCCACCTAGGATGAAAAAGCTCAGGACAAAGGCAAAATCACCTGCCATCAAAATATAGTGGCGCCCCTCATTAGGAAGAAGATCAGGAGAATACCCATTCATATACAGCGGAATCGGACTTGCAAGAAAAATCACCAAGCCAAAATAATAGCGAAATTTCGATACAGGCTTTGACTGCCCTTTTCTCTTTTTAAAGATCTTCTGTTTGTAATAGTTAAAGGTCTCCTTGCCTAAGCAAAGAACAGCCAGGATAATCATCACTTCAGGAATACCAACAGTAAAGATTCCAACAAGTGTCGCAGCGAGTGTTGTAGGAAGCCCAAGAAAAGGGAAGACAAATCCAATTGCAGGAATGAGAAAACTTAAGACTAGAAATGTCATTCCTAAGTAATATTTCCAGTCTTTTTTAAAGGGGGCCATATAAGCACACCCTAAAAATAAAGAATGCCAACGGCTTCTTTGACTTCGGAAAGGGTTTTTGAAGCGGTTTCATTTGCTTTTTCAGTCCCTTTGCGCAAAAACTCCATCACAGCACCCGAATCTTTTTCATATTCTGAGCGCTTTTTATGAATAGGCTCTAAGAACTCTAAAAGAACTTCAAGGAGATATTTTTTAACCGTTCCATCTCCAAGACCTCCTTTCGAATAATGAGCTTTGAGCTCTTGAATTTTCTCGAGGTCTGTACCAAATGCATCGAGATAGCTAAAGACAGGATTCCCTTCCACTTTACCGGGATCTTCAATGCGAAGATGACCGGGATCGGTATACATCTTCTTCACCTTCTTAGAAACTTGGTCTGGAGTATCTGAGAGGAAAATAGCGTTACCCAAAGATTTTCCCATTTTTGCTTGACCGTCTATTCCAGGAAGGCGCGCAATTTGGGGAATAAGAGCCTTTGCTTCTACAAGAACATCGGTCTTATAAGTTCTATTGAACGCGCGAACGATTTCATTTGTCTGCTCAATCATGGGCTTTTGATCTTCGCCGACGGGAACTAGGGTCGCTTTAAAGGCGGTGATATCAGCAGCTTGGGAAACGGGATAGGTCATGAACCCAGCAGGAACACTTTCTCCAAATCCTTTTTGAACAATTTCTTGTTTAACTGTCGGATTATGCTTTAGGCGATTCCAAGTGACCAAGTTAAGGTAATACATGGTTAGCTCTGAAAGAGCAGGAATCAAGGATTGGATAAAAATCGTCGTTTTTGCAGGATCAATCCCAACTGCTAAATAATCTAGAGCTACTTGGAGAACACTATCATGGACCTTTTGAGACTCTTTTGCATGATCAGTCAACGCCTGAAGATCAGCAATCATCACATATTGATCATGAATATTTTGAAGTTCAACTCGGGAACGAAGGGATCCGACAAAGTGGCCAAGATGTAGAGGGCCTGTAGGCCGATCTCCTGTTAAGATAATTTCTCTTTTTGACATAAGATCGAATCGTATCACTATTTTTCAATTGAATAAAGAGGAAAATTTTTGCTACATTCGCAGGAATGGAAGACAAAGATAAAGAAACAAGCGAGAAGAACTCTTCTCCCTATTCGTTCCCAATCCAATTAGATCGGTATCAACTCATCGACTTGATTGGAATTGGTGGAATGGGGGAAGTTTTTCTAGCTGAAGATCCTGTTTGCAGTCGAAAGGTTGCTCTTAAACGGATTCTTCCTAAAAGAAAGGAAAAAGAGTCAGCAAGACGCCGTTTCAAAAAAGAGGTGCGCATTGCAGCGCAACTTTCCCATCCTTCTATTATCCCCATCTATGATCTCATCGATAATGGTGAAGATCTCTATTACACAATGCCCTATTTAGAAGGAAAAACTCTAAAAGAAATTCTCGTCGCTACGAGAATGGCAAATGAGCATGGACATTCTGAAAATACAATGGGAGGATCGATTCCTTCTCTCATGCTTGCTTTTTTAAATATTTGCCAAGCAACAGAACATACCCATGATAAAGGTTTTCTTCATCGGGATCTTAAGCCTGAAAATATCATCATAGGAAAGTACAATGAAGTAACAATCTTGGACTGGGGGGTTGCTACAGAGATTTATAACCCCGATGCTAATCATGAAAAGATAAGTCCGAGTCAGGAAGATCTTAAGGGAAAAACAAACCCTCGGGGAGCAGCAGGAACGATTGAATACATGGCTCCTGAACGAGCTTTTGCCCATCCTGCAAGCATACAATCCGATATTTATTCTTTAGGGGTCATTCTACACTTCATGTTAACTCTCGAAGTTCCATATAAAAGACCTGGAAACATTAAAGAATGGCGCAATATTCTAAACAAAAATGGTCCTGAGCCACCCAAAGATCCTCAAGATATTGCCCCTTATCGAGAAATTACCCAACAACTTTCTCGCATTACTTTGAAATGTCTTCATCCAGATACAGATAAGCGTTACCAATCTGTCCGAGAAATTATCACAGACCTAGAACGCTATATTCAAGGACGTCCCGATTGGATTCCTACTGATCAGTTTGATATTCACAACTCTGCAAACTGGGAATTCCAAGAAAGTGTCATGCTTACAAAACAAATGGCAATTTCTCGATACGCTGGAGTCACGGAATGGGTTCTTTTAATGCTCTCAAAAGAATCTTACTCTGGAAATATTCAAATTCAAGCGGAGGTGAGAATTCAAGAGGAAGGTGGAGGCATCGGCTTTATGATGTGTGTTCCCAGCAATAGTGGACGCGAAGGATTAGAAAAAGGATATCTTATTTGGATAGGATCAAAAGGAAACCCAGGTGTCAAGCTATTCCGCGATAATGTTGAAGTTTCGCGCGTCGATAATATTTCATTAGAACCCGATGAAACCTATACAATAGCTATAGAAAAACAAGACAATACCTTGCGTCTTTTGATCAATGATGAACTCAAGCTTACCTATATCAGCCATGTCCCCATTGTTGGGGGACATTTTGGGCTTGCTTCAAAAGATACAGAATTTGAAATTTCCCCTATTCATCTTTCAACAGGAAGTCAAAATGTACTCGTCAATTGCCTATCTGTTCCTGATGCCTTTCTTCTAAGCGGAGATTATAGTCGTGCTCTCATGGAATACCGCCGCATTGCCCATTCATTCAAAGGACGTCCTGAAGGGAGGGAAGCAACTTTTCGTGCAGGATTTACACTTATTGAACAAGGAAAAACAAAAAAAGGAAAAGCGAAAGAGTTTTTTGCGCAAGCTCTTGATGAATTTGAGCTCCTTCATAAAACTCCTGGCGGACCTATTGAATATCTTGGAAAATCTCTTGTTTATCAAGCCGAAGATAATTTAGAAGAAGAGATCAAGTGTTTAGAGCTTGCGGCCCGCAAGTTTCCCAAACACCCTCTGCGCTATGTTCTCGATGAACATATTCTCTTTCGCCTCCATGAAACGGCACAAAAAGATCGGATTGGAGCCTATGCCTTTACATTGCTTACCCTTCGCCATGTTCCACGTATTTATAATTTGGCAGAGACCGATCGACTGACACGAAATCTAAAGTTAAGCTGGGAAGACCTTCCCTTTATCCAAATCCCTCCAAATTTTTCATCGGAAGCAGAAGAACATTTATCCTTATCAATCCTCCTTTCATTTTGGCTTGCACGTCCAGGAAGTCTATATGAACTCATCCAAAATATTCCTGAAACATTTAAGCACCGATTAACCCTCTTAGAAAATGGCCTCTTAGCATTATTTGAACTAGGATACCCAAAGCTGATTGATTTTATTATCCGCGTCAAATACCGCAATGAATCAGATCCTGAATTTCTCCTTTTTAAAAATCTTTATGAAATTGCTATCGATAATGTCTCTCTTCCTCAAAAGCTTGACCTTATCAAGGAGAAAGCAAGTGATCGACTCCTTTACTCTCTTTTTAATCAAGGCCTTACACAAGAGGAAGCACCAAAACTTCTTCCCTATTTAGAAAGCTTTAAACAATTTGAAGAACTTTATATTTGGGCGCTTCTTCTTTCGGGAAAAAAGAGAGAACCTCGAAAGCTTCTTGAAGGAAAGCCTATTCATGAGACCTCTTCCCTTTATTTCCTCCTTCAAGGATGTTATCTTGCTAGAGCAGAAGGTGAAGAAGCTGCTCTTGCTCATTTTGACACTCTTATAGAAACCTCTTTCCCTCGCTCTCCAACTTTCCTTGGCTATTTCTTAAAAAATCATATTACATTGGAAAATGCTTGGTTTAAACAAGCTTTTTTCTGGGAAAAAGTTCAACTTTTTAAGCAGCTTTCCCTCTATTACACCTGTCTCGGTAAACCTCGAAAAGCAGCCCAATATGAAGGGATGATTCAAAAAGAATTTTCAAAATATGAGATTCCTCTTAACTTTATCTAAGAAATCGGGCACTCTGCAGGATTAGCTGTGACCTTGCTCACCTAAGGTGAGTGAACTTAACCAAGGAATTATTTTGAAAAAAAATAAAATAGAATGGACTGTTTCTATATACATTATCGGATACCACTTAGCTCTTTTGATCGGACTCCCCTTTTACTTTTTCCACTACTCTCCTAGTGGCTCTCTCTTCATAGCTGCTGCAATCATTCTTTACATCTCCGGCCTTGCGGTTACTGTCGGTTATCACCGCCTCTATTCTCATTCAACATTCAAAACAAATAAATATGTCGAAGCAGTTATTCTCTTTTTTGGCTCAATGGCAACTCAAGGAAGTGCTTTGAAATGGTCATGCGACCACCGAAGACATCATGCTTTTGTTGATACAGATCGTGATCCTTATTCCATCAAGAAAGGATTCATGCATGCCCATATGTTTTGGCTATTTCGGAAAACAGAACCTCTTGATCAAAAAGTCGTTGCTGATCTTTACCGCAACAAGCTTGTCCTATTCCAACACAAATATTATGGCCTTCTCATGGTCCTAACAAACGTGATTGTGACTCTTTGTGTCGGGTATCTTTTAAACGACTACTTAGGAGCTCTTGTGATTACCTGGGGAATCCGCCTCTTTTTTCTCCATCACTTTACATGGTTTATTAACTCTATCGCTCACACATGGGGATCTCAGTCCTTTAGCCAAGAACATACCGCCGTTGATAATTATCTCATTTCCCTAGTCACCTTTGGTGAAGGGTATCATAATTATCACCATACCTTTGCAAATGATTACCGCAATGGAATCAAATGGTATCATTTTGATCCCTCTAAATGGGTTATTTGGACCCTTAGCAAACTTCATCTTGCAACAGGTCTCAGACGGATCAATCCTTATCGTATCAAAGAACGAATGGTCATCGAAACCAAAGAAGAGCTGACTGCTAAGCTTAAAACACTCTGGTTTGATAACAAAAAGTCTCTAGAACAAAGAATTGAGAACTTAACCGATGACCTTCTAAGTAAACTTTCTGAAATGAAAGCCCTTGCTACAGAGTATAATACCTCGAAAAAAGAAGGGATTTGTAAAAGCCAACTTAAATCTCTAAAAAATAAGTTAAAAATTCTCGAAAAAAACCTTCATACCGAGTGGGAATCCTGGCAGAAGTTCGCTAAAGCCGTAATCCACCATAAAGCCGCATAAAAATGAGTAGATTTTTCAAAGAAATTCGAGTAAACTCGTTCTCTTATGAGTGAAGAAGAACTACCCAAAGCCTATAACCCTGACCTCGTGGAACAGAAGTGGTATGATTTCTGGGAACGCAAAGGTTTTTTTCATGCCGATCCTCTATCGGATCGCCCCCCCTATTGTATCGTCATGCCTCCGCCGAATGTCACAGGGGTTCTCCACATGGGACATGCCCTTGTAAGTACTCTGCAGGATGTTTTGATCCGATGGAAGCGGATGGAAGGTAATGAAGTTCTATGGGTCCCAGGTCTCGATCATGCAGGAATCTCAACGCAAACGGTTGTCGAAAAAGATTTGATTGCAAAACATGGAAAGCGTCGTGCTGATTATGGAAGAGAAGAATTTCTCGAATATGTCTGGAAGTGGAAAGAAAAATCTGAAAATCGGATCATCGACCAATTAAAGAAAGTCGGATGTTCTTGTGATTGGATGCGCAAGCGCTTCACCATGGATAAAGAGGCCAATTTAGCAGTTCGGACCCTCTTTAAAAAGATGTTTGATGAAGGGCTTATCTATCGTGGGGACTATTTGGTTAATTGGGATCCTGTGACCCAAACGGCCCTTGCTGATGACGAAGTCGAATATGAGGAAAAAGAGACAAAACTGTGGCACTTCCGCTACCCTCTTGAAGAGGGAGAAGGTCATCTAACCATTGCAACAACGCGCCCTGAAACAATGCTCGGGGATGTCGCTGTCGCTGTTTCTCCCAAAGATCCCCGCTACAAAGCCCTTGTTGGGAAAAATGTCATTCTCCCTATTGTCAATCGAAAACTACCCATTGTTGCGGACACCTATGTCGACCCTGAATTTGGAACAGGAGTCGTTAAAATCACTCCTGCTCATGATCCCAATGATTGGGAGCTTGGTAAAAGGCATGATCTTCCTCTGATTAATATTTTAAACAGTGATGGAACTTTGAATGAAAATGGCCTAGAGTTTGAAGGTCTCACGATGGAAGAAGCTCGCCTACGCATCGTCAAACGGATGGAAGAGCTAGGCTATCTAGAGAAAATTCAGCCCTATACCCACCGTGTGGGCGTTTCTTACCGCTCAAAAGCCATCATCGAACCCTACCTTTCTAAGCAGTGGTTCATTCGAATGGAACCTTTTAAGAAAAAACTCATCGATGCTGTCAAAAAAAACAAAGTAAAAATTATCCCAAAAAATTGGGAGAACACCTACTTTCATTGGATTGAAAACCTTCGCGACTGGTGTATTTCCCGTCAACTTTGGTGGGGGCACCGCATCCCCATTTGGTACCATGAATCGGGTAAGGTCATTTGCTTTGAAGGAGAAGGGAAACCTCCTGAAGTTGAAAAATCCCCCCATGGATGGACTCAAGACCCTGATGTTTTAGATACCTGGTTCTCTTCATCCCTCTGGCCCTTTAGCTCACTCGGTTGGCCTCATCGAACGAATGAACTCAAAAAGTTTTATCCTAACTCCGTTCTCGTAACAGGCCATGATATTCTATTTTTCTGGGTCGCTCGCATGATGATGATGGGAGAATATGTAACCGGAGAAGTTCCTTTTCCTGAAACCTCTCTTCAAGGTCTTATTTTTGGAAAGTCCTATTGGAGAGAAAACAAGGATGGAGGCATTACTTATGTTTCTCATGAAGAAGAAGGAAAGGATATCCACTCAAAATGGGAAAAGATGTCTAAATCTAAAGGAAATGTGATAGACCCCATCGAGATCATTAATACTTTTGGGGCGGATGCCATGCGCATGGCTTTATCTGCAAGCGCAACCCATAGCCCTCAAATTGACCTTGATAGACGCCGTTTTGAAGAGTTTAAGAACTTTACCAACAAGATATGGAATGGTGCTCGCTTTGTCCTGATGAATCTTACCATCACCTCAGATGAACTTATGGAAGGACTGGGTGAATTAGGGCTTGATGATCGGTGGATCCTATCGGTCCTTAACCGCACAATTGATGAGATGGGAAGCCATCTGAATGGCTATCACTTTGACCGTGCTGCAATGAGAAGCTATACCTTTTTCTGGGATGAGTTCTGCGCCTACTATGTTGAGATGGCAAAACCTACCCTTTTTGGAAAAGGTGGCGATAGTAAAAACAAGCAAAAGGTTTTGACACTTGTCCTTCTTGCAGCCATTCGCCTGATGCACCCCATCGCTCCATTTATCACTGAAGAAATCTTCCATTTACTTAAGGAAAAATTCCCAGGACTTAAAGAATCTCAGGCAGATCCCTATACTCAAGAAGCTATTCAGGCCCTTTTATCTCCTGCTTGCGTTGTTTCACCTTATCCTAAAGTCATCCGAAAAGAAGATATCTCGCCTGAAACAGAAGAAACCTTTGCTTTTGTGAATGAAGTTGTCTATGCCATACGAAATATTCGTGCTGAGATGAAACTCCCTCCAACAACTGCAACAGATGTGATGATTGAAGGAAAAACAGCTCTTGTAGAAAAGCACCAAGACATTATTGTTTCTCTTGTTCGGATAAAAAATCTTACTTTTAACCCTAAAGAAACACCGAAAGGGTTCACCGCATCTGCTTCAGTAAAAGATTTTAAGATCATTATTCCTCTTCCTGAAGAATTTCAAGAAAGGGAAAAAGAGCGTCTTGCTAAGGAAAAAGAAAAACTGGAAAAACAAATTGCCTCTCTTAAAAATCAGCTGAATAATCCTAATTTTGTTGAAAGAGCTCCTAAAGAACTTGTCGAAAAAACAAAAGCTCAGCTCGAAGAAGCGGAAAAGAAATTAGAAGACCATTGATTATTATGGCATAGAAGCAACATAGCCTCTTAAACAAGCGCTAAGTTTCTTTGTATTTTCAGGTGTTCCTACAAAGTGTAAAAGATCACTTAAAATCTCATAACGCTTCCACTGAATGAGTCTTCCTTCGACGATATAGGCTCTAGCTAAAACAGCCCCTACAATCGAATCAAGTTCTTGTTTTGTGATAGGCCCATCATTGGTAAGAAGTCGGAAGAAAATCCTTTCAGTGATATTCTCTACAACAGCTCGGTCAATATCTTGCTTACAAGCGCCACTCGCTCGACATGTTGCAAGGTCAGCATCCAACCTCTCATCAAAAGCTGGAGAATCTTGCAGCGCTTTATAAATAGATCCTAACCCAATCACACCATGAGTTCCTAGAATCATCATACGAGCTAGCCTTTTTTCTCCTTCAGCTCCCTGACTCATAAGCTGATCCCAATAATCATTACCTTCAGATAATCTTGAAAAGATCTCTTCAGAAACAGTTAAGGCTCTTTCTACCTCTTTATCTCCTAATACGTCAGGACCGATGTAAACACCATTCTCTACTTCAGGATCAGCATGCATGACACGATGTGCTCGTTCTTCACAATAATGCTCTTTTAATGCGCTCATAAAATGTTGAACAGGTCCTTCTTGATGCAATCTAGGAGGAGTTTTCATCAAAGGGGTATCAAAGCTTAAAGAAAGAAAACGAAGCGAATCTGGATGAGCTTCTTCATAGCGCCGCATTTCATACACTCTCAAAGCCTCTGATCGATGATGGAGATTTTGATGATTCGTTCGTCTTTCGAAAAGACCTTTTTTATCCAGATAGACTAAATAGCCCTCATTATAAAGGCGATCTCCTGTTGGACCAGGTCCATAATAGAAGTGCATCCGTTTTTCTTTGCCAGATGGATCACTCGCTTTTGGAAGAACAAAGTCATAACCATAAACATCAGGGTTTCCTTCGTGGCTATTGAATACAAGAGGATCCCATTCATCAGTTGTTGAGCGTAAAAAATCAAATGGATGTGAAAGGACCCAGATAATCGTAGAAGCTAGACCATTTCTTTGATACGCACCAAAAACCCCGACTCCAGTCCGCTCATCCATGACATCAGCTAATTCTCCTAAGGTGAATTCTGTCTTACCATCCAGATCTCCTACAACTTCGCGGCCATATTCTTCAAATACATCACTCTCTTCTGTACCTTTTCCTCCAATGTATTTCATACAAAGGATTTGTAAAAACTCAACAGCAGGATGGTCTGTTTCCTTGAGTGCTTGATAAATATTAGACCCCATGAGTTGATCAATATCTTCTCGGATTTCCGAAGTATCTCTCCCATAACGAATATCGTATTCTATTCTTTTAACATCGTGAATAAATTGTCGGATTTCTACTCGATGTTTTTTGGGAATATTTACTAAGTAAGATCTTGCAGTCATACGAATTAATTCTCCATATGTCCATTGCTTCATGGTTTTTCCATGAATCTGCACATCAAGTGCTGTCTGTAAAACCCGACGTTTATGATCTTCTACTTTTTGTTTAAGATTGTTAACAGAAAAATAGTTATAAAGTTTAGGAATGATCGTTACCGTATTAAAAACAAGGGACAACGAAAGCAAAACGGGAGCAACAAGAACATATTTAACAAAAAGGAACGCCACTTTCTTTGCGACATAAGCGCAACCAGAAAGGTCTTGAGTCGCAGGACTACTTAAATCAATCACTTCAGGCGTTCTTTTTACCAAAGAACTCCGCACCCATTCTTCACCATCCGAAAAAATTGGAGAGAACGGTGCAATTTGATTCTCAGAGCTGTCTATTGCTATTCCAAACATAATTTACTTAAAATGTTACAGGGGTTATCAATAAAAATAGAATTGACTCCCCAATTTATCTTAATAACTATTCTTTAATTAGTTAATTATAAAACAAAATTTAATTAAATTCAATAAATAATTTTACTATTTCATAAGTAACTAGTTATAAGTGAAATATAAATATGTTATGAGGGGGTGTTTTTGCATCTTATTTAAAATCAAATACTTAAATAAAATTAGATGAATTGAGGGTATAGCTAAAACATTTGTTCAAAAACTGAAGAAATCTAATAAAGCCTTTATTTCGGGATAGATTTCTTAAACGACTTTTTTTCCTTTAAAGGTCACTGCATAAATGGCTGCTTCACGCCCCTTAAAAATCGTCTTTCCTTCCCTTTTTAGTCCATTTCTTTCAGCTACACGAATGGATTTTTGATTATTAGGATCGATAAGAGAGATAATTCTTGTGTACCCCTTTTGATGGAATCCATAATCCATGCAAGCGCGAGCCGCTTCTGTTGCAAATCCCTGCCCCCAAAACTTCCGAACAAAAAGATAGCCCACTTCAATCTCGTCACGCCCATTGATACCCGGTTGAAGTAGAAGGCCACAAATTCCCAAAAACTCTCCTGTTTCTTTCAGCTCACATGCTAAAAAACCAATTCCCATTTCTTCATAACGTTTTTGGGAACGCTCAATCCAAGCATTGGCTTCGGCTTCATCTTTTGTTCCAAGATAAAACTCCATAGCAACCGGATCTGAGAATATTTTCATGAGATTAGCGACGTCGCTCTTTAATAGGGGGCGGAGGCGCATTCTTTTTGTCTCGAGACTTTGCACGTTTTTTCTCCAACTTTTCTTTCTTTAAAAGGTGTTTGAAAAAGTGTGTTTCTTTTGAAACGACTCCAGCAAGAACAAAAAGAGCAACTAGATTGGGAAAGGCCATTAAACCATTCATCATATTTGCAAATCCCCAGACCAGTTTAAGACCTAAGACTGCTCCTGGAAAAACAAGGAATGTATAAATAACACGGTATCCTTTCGTTGCTCGATATCCAAAGAGATATTCTACACACTTTTCTCCATAATACGCCCATCCTAAAATCGTCGAATAGGCAAAAGGAATGAGAGCAATAGCAACAATAAAGCCTCCATAAGGAATAATATTATCAAAGGCTTTAAGAGCCATAGCTGAACCATCTAGCATCTTTCCATCTGGCCCCATATCTCCCAAAACTCCTGAAACAGCAATCACAAGACCGGTAATCGTACAGACAACACCTGTTGTAATAAAAACACTACACATAGAAACAAGAGCTTGACGACCAGGGGTATCAGTTTTTGCTGCAGCCGCTGCAATCGGAGAGCTACCGAGTCCCGCTTCACTGGAGAAGACCCCTCTTGAAACACCGAGTTGAATCGCCATCATAACGGTTGCTCCAGCAAAACCCCCTACAGCAGCCTGACCATTAAAGGCAGAACGGACAATAACGCCAAAAGCAGCAGGAACCTCTTCTATTTTAAGTGCAATGATGATGAGCCCTCCAACGATGTAAAAAACAGCCATAGCAGGAACTAAAATTCCTGCAACTTTTCCAATACTTTTAATCCCTCCAATAAGAGCGACTCCAACAATGATCACCAGAGCGATTCCTGACCAAACAGGATCCACATTAAAAAAACTTGAAAGAGCTAGAGAAACGGAATTTGCTTGAACCATATTTCCTGTCCCTAAAGCTGTGATTGCTCCCAAAATGGCAAAAATCACAGCCAGCCATTTCCAACGAAGCCCTTTCTCAATGTAGTACATTGGGCCACCACACATCTCTCCACTCTCATCAGTCACACGATATTTAATCGCTAAGATTGCCTCAGCATATTTCGTTGCCATTCCAAATAGAGCTGCTCCCCACATCCAAAAAAGAGAACCCAATCCTCCAAGAGCAATTGCCGTTGCGACCCCTGTAATACTTCCAATTCCAATCGTTGCTGCTAAGGCTGTCATCAGTGCTTGAAAGTGGCTAATATCCCCTTGTGCTTCATCATCATGTCGACTAAAAGCTAACTTATGGGCATAAAGCAAATATTGAAATTGAAGGCCGCGTATCCGGATCGTTAAATAAACACCAACAATCACAAGAAGAATAAGGAGGGGTGGCCCCCAAATAATATCATTGAGGGTATCAATGATCTGAGTTATTGCATCCATGTATTAAATCATATCGTTTCAAAAATATATGGGATCTATTATAAATCCTTCGTTCTTTCTTTTCCACAGCACAACAAAAAAAGAAGCAATAATAAAAGAGTGCTATGGTATGATCAAACTTTTTTGAATAGGGTAATTAAACACTGCTTCATGAGTTTCTTAACACCTCTACCAACCCCTGATACTCTTATCGAAACGTTTCCCCTCTCAAAAGAAGAGAAAAAAAACGTTTCTCTGATGCGTTTAACCGGAGAACATATCATGCGGGGGGAAGATGATCGCATTGTCATTTTTGCTGGTCCTTGCTCGATTCATGACCCGAAAATCGCTTTAGAATATGCCACATTCTTAAAAGAACTCTCAAAAAAAGTTGATGAGAGGATTTTTATTGTGATGCGTGTTTTTCTAGAAAAACCGCGTACCCAATTTGGATGGAAAGGTTTTCTTTACGATCCCCTTCTTGACGGAAGTTATGAAATTGAAAAGGGCCTTTATGATTCAAGGGAACTTCTTATAAAACTTGTTCAAATGGGGATTCCAATTGCTACAGAATTTCTCGATCCCGTTCTCCCTGCCTATACCCAAGATCTTGTCTCATGGGGAATTATTGGAGCACGGACATCTCCTTCACAAATTCATAGACAAATGGCCTCTCATCTCCCGATGCCAATTGGTTTCAAAAATGAAACAGATGGAACGATTGATAATGCTATCTGTGGTGCTTTAGCTGCTAGACATCCACAAGCTTCCATTGGGATTGATGGAGAGGGAAGAATCTCTTCGATGAAAACTTCTGGAAACCCCTATACCCATGTTGTCCTAAGAGGATCTCTGACCTCTTCAAATTATGACCATTTATCAATTTATGAAGCCATTCAAAAACAACGCCTTTATGGCCTCAACTCTCGCCTTCTCGTTGATTGTGCTCACGGAAATTCTCAAAAAGACCCCCAAAAACAACAGCTCGCTTTTTGTGCAGTCTTAGAACAAATTGCTGAAGGAAATGATGTAATCATGGGAATGATGTTGGAAAGCCATCTTCAAGGAGGTAATGCTCTTTCTATTACCGACCCCTGCTTAGATTGGAAAACAACAGAGGAACTCATCCTATGGGCTTATCAATCCCTTCCGTCGATGCAACTTTCACACCACTAGAGAGTGTCTACTGACAATAATTCTCTCATTCTTTAAAAGAAAAATATGAAGGATAAGGCAAATCAATCCCAACATTCCCGTTCATACCATGCATGGATTATTCTCCTCTTAAGCGCTCTCTTTAATGCCTATGCTTTCACGCTTCAATCCTCCCCAGAGATCACAGATTTAATCGATAGAAATAAGAACAACGTGATTCACTACGTCTATGCTCTTGCCGGATTTTTTTATGCATTTGCCTTTTTTCAAATCCCAATAGGTCTTCTTATCGATCGGTTTGGTTCACGTTTTTTCCCCTCCCTCGGACTCCTTATTTGCGCCTTGGGAGCGATTTATTTTTCCCAAACTACTTCTCCTTTTCAAATGGCAATTGCCCGCGTTATTATGGGAGCTGGAGCAGCTTTTTCATTTTTGAATGCCCTCAAACTCATCGCAAACTGGTTTGAACAAAAACGTTTTGCTTTTCTATTTGGAATGTTTATCGCTATGGGATCATTAGGAATCCTTATTCTGAAGCTTTTCTTCAATTATCTATCAACCCTTTTTCACTGGAAAAATGCGATGTTTTCTTTTGGTATGGGAGGGATTGTACTAGCCTGTCTCTATTATCTCATCGTTCGAGATGCTCCTAAAAAAAGAGAAATTAATACAAAAGAGTTATGGGAGCAAATCAAACACGTTTTTGATAATTCTCAGGTTTGGATTATCGGAATCACTGTAGGCCTTGCGATTGGTCCTATCTTTGCTTTCGAAGCGATTTGGGCTACCCCTTTTCTTAAAACTGTCTATAATATCCCTATTAATTTAGCACTCCTTTTCAATACCCTTTTTGTCATTGGATATTCCATTGGAACCATCTATTTTGGACGTCTATCAACTTCTTTAAAAAAACGGAAAATCTTTATTCCTTGGGGAGTGGGCTTTACTCTACTGATGATGATCTGCATCCTCTATCCACCCTATATTGGAGTTCAAGTCACAGCAGTCTGTTTTTTTATGCTGGGATTTGCAGTATCCAATGTCAATCTCGGCTACGTTTCTGTTCATGAGCAAAACCCCCCACAAGTTACAGGAACAGCTATTAGCATCGTCAACACCTTTTACGCCTTTTTTGCAGCGATTAGTCAGTCATTAGTTGCAGTATTCTTACAAGTCGGTGAAAAAGTTAAGGACGGAGCCCATTTTACCGTTCATGATTATCAGATCTCATTGATTCGCCTTCCTGTTTATCTTCTGATCGCTTTAATTTTTTCCTTTTTTATCAAGGAAACTCATGCAAAACAAATCAGAGAATATGAAGACTAAAATCAATCAATCACGATAAGCTCTGTCCAGAGCTGTTGCTTCCATTCCTGAATAACAATCCCTTTTTCATCACGAATCTCAGCCTTATAGGTTAAAAGCCCTTCTTTTTCTTTATAGTCATTTCCTAGAAGGGAATAAGTGATGACACCACGACGGCGAGAAATAGGATAGGAAAAAGTTTCTTGAGTATAATTTTTATAAAGAATTTCCAAGACCAATGTCATTTTCTCGTGAGCAGTATCTCTTGGAAGACGCCATTCCAAGATGAGTTCTTGACCTTTTGGAGGATTTTTCTGACGTGGGTCAGGACTTCCAACATAAGTACTCGCTAGCTTACTTTGGTCTACTGATTCATGCTTAACAGAAAGGTAATACTTCTCACAACTACAGAAAAGAAAAAGAAAAACAAGAATGAAAGATTGACTCAGCCGCATATCACCTGTAAAATTCATGGTTATGACTATGAACCATCAAGAAGAAAGTGTCAATGGGATCGTCTTTTCTGATGATCGAAAAGAGGTCCTTCTAACAAAAAGGCGCGATGTTCCTGTCTGGGTTCTACCAGGAGGCGGAATTGAGGAGAATGAATCTCCTGAAGAAGCTGTAATCCGAGAAATGAAAGAAGAAACAGGTTATCAGGTCACCATCCTTCGAAAAGTCGCTGAATATACCCCTCTCAATCGCCTAGCCCGCTTCACACACCTTTTTGAATGTTCTATTACCGATGGAAAACCCACCCTAACATCTGAAACTCAAGGACTCGGATTCTTTCCTGTCGATCATCTTCCTCCGACTCCTCCTCCTTATCCCGATTGGATCTCGGATAGCCTTAAAAACTCTCCTACCCTCCTTCAAAAACCCATTTCTAGCGTCACCTATATGAACCTTTTGAAACACCTACTGCGTCACCCGATTTTAGTCTGTCGTTTCCTCCTAGCACGCTTAGGACTCCACATCAATGATAAATAAGTTATAGCTAAACTTGTTTATCATTGGGATGATTTTGGTGAGATATTTTTAAAGTGTTTTAGCTATAACTAAAAATTATCAGCCGCTAACGCATCCCATGAACCACTCGTGATAGATGAGAAGTAGTCAGATGTTGCTAGCGTAACGTATTCTACTGTTCCATAAATCATCTGTGATACATAGGGCAGATAGCCTCTATTTCTTGCTTGATAACAAAGAGGGGCTTGATCTGTGATCTCCTTTCCATTTCTATAAACAACAGATGATTTAGGATCACCATACTTTCCTGACATGTATATAACTTGTTCAACAATACCTTCTGCATCTAACCTGATATAAGGTTCCTTTCGCGTTCTATCTTGAGATGAGTAAACAGTAGCCTGAGGAATACTTTTTGAAAAAACATGAGAAAAATTCCCTTCGACCGATTTGTTTCCTGTCAAACAAGCATCTAAGACAATAACTGATTTCTTTTTCATAATGAAAGATAGTCGATCCATTAACTCAAACCTTTGTGGGCTAAAGAAAAAGCAGGAAGTCTGCATAATTTTATCCCTTTGTATTCTCAACCCTTGAAGGGTTTGAGGAGAACCATGTCCACTAATAATTAGAAGATCAATTGGGGTTGAATCAGACATAATATGAGGGAGAAATTCTTCATCTTGGAAAAGGGTCACTTTATAGTGATTTTTTTCCAGATATTCGATTGTCATTTCTCGACTTTCATCATTAGATGGTCCTCTGAAGGCTTTATCATCTGGACTAACTTTTAACCAAATATAAGCGACTTTTTCTTCTTGAGTCTTAAATTGATTTCCCTCGACTTGTATAAAGGCTTCCTCAGAAACCCCATCTCGCTGAGGAGTCACTTCGAAATCTTCATCAGTCACTGAAATTTCTGTAAAAAGCTGACTACTAAAGCTTTGAGTAATTTCAATACCAGTAGACATATTTTTTACCTCCCTCTTTTTGTTTTTTGTATTCCACTATTATAAACTAATAATAATTTTTTTAAAATGACTGTTTAATGCATTTTTAAAAATTTAATATTACTATCTTTACTATAAACGAGTTAGATGGTATTCTTCGTAGAAAATAAATTGGAAGGTCTACTTATGGCATCTTTAATTTCTCAAATTTATACAGGGTTGAGCAGTGTGCTATATCTAACCTCCCCTTCAGAATTTACACCCGCTCCTTCTATAGACGTAGATCTTGAAGAAAAGGATCCTTATACATTTGAATCATTCGAAGAGCTTCAGAATCAACGATTTGAGGCTGGCATGGATTATTATATCTGTCTAGTTCAGCAAGGGGACAAGTCTTATCTATTTGATGCTGAAAGGTTTGTCTTTGATTGTATTAAGAACGGTGAAGAAATCATTCTCAACCCTTTAACAAGAGAACCTATCGAAAACTTCTACATCTATGTCTCTATCCCATCGACCCCAAGATTCACTTTCTATATGGATAAAGATATTTTGGTTAGAGAAAATCGTCTTCCCATTTTCTATAATAATCCCCATGCGCTCACTCCTGATCAAAGATTTTTATTGGAATGTCATGCAAGAAATTTAAAGAAAAAAAATCAGCTTGAAGAAGCAAAAAAATTTTATAGTCTTGCAGCTAAAATGGGAAGCACCACAGCTAAAGTTAGTCTATCACAGATTTATTCACACGAAGGGAACCGAGAACAAGTCCTCCATTATCTATCAGAGTGTCTTGAGAGTGAAGCGGACACAATGGATGCAAATAGTCTGTTTGTAAGTGCTTTACTTCTTTGGAAACACCAAGCATATGAACTTTCCATAAAAGCTTATACACTCTCTGCTGAAAAGGGAAGCCAATTAGGGCTTGCTATCTTAATCAATATTTTCGAGGGGCTACAGGGAGGTGATGGAATTGGGAAAGATCTCATAAAAGCCCAACAGTGGAGAGAAAGACTACCAAAAAATCGCCAAAATGCCTCGATGGTAGATTACTTTAAAGAACTCCAAGCGCGCAATAATGCCCCTGAAACAGGGGTCTAAAAAAAAGAATTTGAACCTATCCTGAATTAAAGGATTTATTAGGATAGGTTTATAGAATAAAAAAAACAATATGAAAAATTGACACAAATCTTTATACTCCCTTAATAATCTAACAAGGAGGAAAGGATGGGATTACAAAAATTATTTGACACACATTTTAATCCATGGGAATCATCTAAACAGGTTCAAGAGGATAGCTTCCAAAGTAATGCTCTTGGGCTTTCAGGACTCACTCTCATGGCCATTGCTGCTATTGGCTACCAGTTTTTTGGTGCAAGGGCAAAAACTGCAGCGATGCTAGCAAGTGCTGGTGCGGGCTTTTTTGCCTCTTATCTGTCAGAAAAAGATGGGTATGCTTGGCTTGTTTTTGCTGCTACAGCGGGTGGAATGGTCTATGCTACTGTTGATGCGGTGAATAGTGGACGCCTCTGGGTCACTGTTCATTTTGATATTGGAGATATTATCCGCGCTGTTCGAGAAACTCACGCACGAACACATTAATGACCTATCATCTTAGCAGGGTCGACAACCCTGTCGAATTCTTCAGCAGAGAGGTAACCTAGTTCAAGGGTTACCTCTTTTAATGTCTTATTTTCTTTATGAGCTTTTTTTGCAATTTCTGCGGCCTTGTCATATCCAATGACAGGATTCAACGCTGTCACAAGCATAAGAGAACGCTTGAGATGGACATCGATTTGGCCAAGATTAGCTTCAATCCCTTTGAGACAACGATCATAGAAGTTTTTCGTTCCATCTCCAAGAAGTTGCATCGATTGAAGGAGATTATAAATCATCACAGGACGATAAACATTCAGCTCAAAATTTCCTTGAGATCCAGCTGTGCCAATCGCCATATCATTTCCCATGACTTGGATACAGATTTGAGAGAGAGACTCACATTGAGTGGGGTTAACTTTTCCGGGCATAATAGAAGAGCCCGGTTCATTAGCTGGAATCAAAAGTTCCCCTATTCCAGAGCGAGGCCCAGAGGCCATCCAACGGATATCATTCGTAATTTTTAGCAGAGAGCCCGCAACTTGCCGAAGAGCTCCTGACATTTCAACAATCCCATCATCTGCTCCAATCGCTTCAAACTTATTTGGAGCTGTCTTGAAGGTTTGACCTGTAAGGTGAGAAATAACATCAGCAACTCTTTCCGGAAAGCCTATTGGAGTATTCAAACCTGTACCGACAGCTGTTCCCCCAAGTGCGATTTCAGAAAGGTGGGGAAGGGCATTTTCAATGGCCTTGATTCCATATTCGATCATGGAAGCATAGCCAGAAAATTCTTGGCCCAAAGTTAGAGGAACAGCATCCATGAGATGCGTCCGACCAATTTTTACAATTTGCTTAAAAGCTTCGGCTTTTTCTTTGAGACCATTTTGGAAAATGATCAGGTTGGGAAGAAGGTGCTCTCTGACTTTCAAAACTGCTGCGATATGAGCTGCTGTTGGAAAAGTGTCATTAGAAGATTGAGATTTATTCACATCGTCATTGGGATGGATCGGTTTTTTCGATCCCATTTTTCCACCCGCCTTTTTGATCGCATAGTTACTGATCACTTCATTGACGTTCATGTTGGTTTGAGTTCCCGAACCTGTTTGCCAAACAACCAACGGAAAATGGTCATCAAGGGCGCCACTTAGGATTGCATCAACAGCTTCTTGGATCATCTTAGATTTTTCATCAGGAAGGAGCCCCATTTCATTGTTCACAATGGCTGAGGCCTTTTTTACAATGGCTTGGCCATAAATGACTTCTATAGGGATCTTTTCCCCACCAACGGGGAAATTGATACGAGAGCGCTCAGTTTGAGCGCCCCAATATTTGTCTTCAGGAACTTCTACAATTCCTAGCGAGTCTTCTTCTTTTCTCATACTCGCCCTTATACTGCTAGATCAGTAATAAGGCAAATACGAATGCGAAAAGTGAGAATGATTCAACAATTCCAAGTGCTGCCAAGCATTTACCATAAACAGCAGGCTGCTTTGCAGAAGCTTGAATTCCAGTCGCTGCGCACATTCCTTGGTAAATCGCTGAAAACATAATCGCTAGACCAATGAATACCCCAATACCGATTCCATTCCATGCTGTTAGGGTGTTTGCTAAGATCGCATTTTTCATCAAAAGCATTAGAACAAATCCATAAATCGCTTGAGATGAAGGAAGTGCTGACATCCCGATAAATTTTCCGTGGTTTTCATCAACGCGGGCCATCACTCCATGGGATGCCATTCCTGCAATTCCGCACCCAATCGCACTTCCCAAGCAAGCAAGAGCCAAAACAACCGCTGGGCCAATCATTGCAAAACTCATAATTCTATTCTCCTCTAGATTTCATTAATTTAAGTGGGTTGAAAAGTTTTCCGCCTCCCTCAAAGGAGTGGTGATACCATTCGATAAAATTGAGACGGAGTCCATGAATCGTTCCCCCCATGATCCCTACGGTGATATTAATTGCATGGCCAATGAGGATCACAAAGAACCCTGCAGCAAATCCGAGCTTTACTCCCATATCATTAAAGGTTCCAGCAAGGATCATCGCAGCAAGGCCCAAGGCATAAAGACGGAGGTATGAGAGAACATCAGCAAAAAGTTCAATGATTTTTGTCAGCTCAATGAATCCTCCCCATTTGTTCTGGATCAAAGCAATCACTAAAGCAAGACCCATTCCTCCCCAGAAAAGTTGCTGACCTATAGCATAGCTCATTACTTTTGGGATCAGAAAAACAAAGTGGACAACCGAAGTTGCGTTTAAAACTTTTGGGAAAAACATATAGGCTCCAACCATAGCAAAGACCCAACCAATCCCCGCAAAATGGCTTGGAAGTCTTCTTAAAAGGGAGAGACTAATATGAATCACCCCTGCAATTAGAGCGATTTCCATAAAGATCGAATCACGAAAATCATCTGAAATGACATATTTCGTAAAACCATTCTTTTCAACTTTTGCTTTATAAAGGAGCTCTTCACCAGATCCAACATCTGAGAGTTGGGGAAAATCTTTGATGATTTCTCGATAACCTTCGTCTTTTTCCTTTAAGTGATAATCTGCCTTTTTCACAGCTAAGGCATGGATAATATTGACCTTGTTAATCGGGTTTTCCGGAGAAATTTCTAATCCAAAATAAGAACCTGATAATATCCCCCATCCAATACAAAAAGATGAAAGAACAGTAAACAGTCGCAAAAAGCGTTTGCCACTTGCTTGAATATGCTTGAATCTCTTTCTAAGAAAAAGAGCCAAGGCTAAAAAGATCAAACCATATCCAGCATCTGAAATAATCATCGCAAAGAAAATAGCAAAAGCCCAAAAAACCCAAGGAGAAGGATCTTTGTCATTGGTTGCAGGGGTATCGTAAATATGGACAAGATCTTCCCCAACCTTTGCATAATTTTTGTTCTCCATATAAGTGGGGATCCGCTCTCCTTCCTCAATCGCAATTTCTTCTGCATGAATTCCAAGCCCTTCTAAAAGAGGAAAAAGTCCGTGTAAACGGTTTTCAGGAATCCACCCTTCAATCGCAAAAAGGGAGTCATTCATATGATTTGAAATTTCATCCGATGCATTCACTAAGTGATAATGATTGAGAGCAATGACAAGATGGTCTTTTAAAAAATCAATATAAGCTGCATCTTCCTTAAGTTCATCCTGACATTTTTTTATCGTTTCTCTGGCCTCCTTAAGTTCTCTTTGAAGCTCTTTGAGAGATTTTTCGAAGTGGATTTCGACCATTCCTGTAAAGCTTTCAACTTTGTGAGAAATTGTCATAAAATAATCCATGTCATACTCAGAACCCACGGGGATAAGAGACTCATCAAGCTCAATTTTTTTGAGCTTTGCTTTTTTGACGCAGAAAAATTGAATATAGCGCCCCGTTTCCTGCTCAATTCTTCGAATTTCTTTTAAGTCAAAATCCCCAAGAGGCTCAATACGAGAAATCTCAGCCTCCAAAAGACGCTCTTGTTCTTCAAGTTTCTCAAGCCAAATCGCATTTTCAACAACTGTCGAACTAAGCTTTTCAGCATCCAGATCTTTTGTGAGCTCAGCCTCTTTTGTCACAGGCTGTTTACGTAGAATTTTTAATGCTTTTATCAGTTTATCAACGTTTTCAGGATAGTCTAAAGTTCTGCGCCCTTTCGAAGAAATGAACTCAATAAATCCTTTTTCTTGAGCACGTTTAAAAAAAGTATCAATATCTTCCTGAACACCAATGAAGAGGTATTTTTTCACGCGGATAATTGTCACGCTATGGCCTCCTCTGCTTTTCGCTTTTCAATCTTACTTTTTGCCACTTTTGCTTGAGCGACCGAAGCCAATTCTTGGTCTCCTAAAAAAACCTTGATTTTCTTAATATGTCCCTGCGTTCGAGGGATCAAAATCTTTTCAAAAAGATTCACACGAATAGAAACTTCTCGAAGTTCCTTTTCAAGAATTCGCTTCTTTTCTTTCACGACTTCAATCTTTTCTTTTGCTGTGACAAGATCCTGGACCTTTTCCATTGCAGAATCAACCCAAAGAGGGGTCTCGAATAAAGAATACTCCATTGAACGAAAAATAACCTTTTCAAAAAAGGGAATCTCAGCCCCTGCAATATTTTCAAACCTTTTTTCCACCTCTTCTACTTCAGCAGCCTGATCGATGATTCCTGCTTCTGGATCGGTTAAAAGAGATTGGAAACTTTCACAGGTTTTCATCTTCTCATGATAGGAATGGGTAAGCCCCTCGATCTCATAAATCGCATTATTGACCTCCGTTTGGAGCATTGCCTTTTTGAGCTGGAGGGTAGGAAGATATTTTTGAAGCTGCTTCAACTTATACTGCTGATCTCTCAGCTCCATTTTAGTCAGTTTAATCTGTGCCATTCAAGTCCTACTTTGGCCAATACTTATTGAGCAGATCTTGTTTAATTCCCACTTCATGGGGGTCAAAACATTCCGCTAAAGTTTTCCAACCTAGATTTAGAGCTTCAGTAATAGGAATATTCACCTCTAGATTCATCATTCGCTCTTCAAAGAGGAAAGAATATTCAAGAAGTTTTTGATCCCAACGTGATAGACGGAATCCCATACTTTGTCTTTCTCTAGCTTTCTTCGATTCTGCGTAGAGACGAATCTGAGCATTTGCAATATCTCCATGATCTTCACGCGTAACGCTCCCGATAACTTGTTGTTTTAAACGAGAAAGCGAACCAAAAGGATCGATCCGACCTTCATGAAGATAAAACTGACCTTCGGTGATATATCCCGTATTGTCAGGGATCGGATGTGTAACATCCCCTCCAGGCATCGTTGTCACTGAAATAAGAGTAATCGAACCACTACCATCGATATCCACAGCCTTTTCATATCTTGAGGCTAAATCAGAATAAAGAGATCCGGGATATCCTCGATTTGAAGGAACTTGATCCATAGTGATCATGATCTCTTTAATAGAATCTGCAAAAGCTGTCATATCCGTTAAAAGAACAAGGACATCTTTATCCTTAACGGCAAACTGCTCAGCACAAGCAAGGGCCATATCAGGAACAAGGAGACACTCTACAGCAGGGTCAGTCGCTTTATGAATAAACATGACCGTTTTTTCCATGGATCCAGACTTTTCAGCATTATCAACAAAAGCCTGATAGTCATCATAGCGAAGCCCCATTCCTCCAATAATGACAATGTCCGCATCGGTTTGATTTGCAATCCGCATGAGTAGTTGATTGTAAGGTTCTCCTGCAATAGAAAAAATCGGGATTTTTTGTGATTTCACAAGACAGTTAAAGACATCAATCATGGGGATATTCGTATTCACCATTTGATGAGGAACAATTCTTTTCACTGGGTTAAAAGAAGGCTTTCCAATATCAATACGTTCCCCCATGACTTCTGGGCCCTCATCAATCGGCTCTCCACTTCCGTTCAAGCGTCTTCCAAGAAGAGATTCATTAGCCACCGTTTGCATTTGGTGTCCTAAAAAACTCACTTTATCACCAGTGGAAACTCCTCGGGGATTTTCAAACGCTTGGAGCGTCACTTTTTCTCCATCAATACTTAAAACAGAAGCAAGGGTTGTATGCCCAGATTTTCGGTGAATCTTCCCCAATTCACCCATCTTCACCCCTTTAGCAATAACGGTAATCAAGTTTCCACGAATATCGATAATTCTGTCATAAATCTTATTCATCTTCCATCCTTAAGTTTGCATCGTGGCATTTTCAATCCGATGAACAATAGCTTTAAAAGCTTTGCGATATCCATCGGATTCAAAGGGCATAAAGTTCATGTTTTTAATTTCACTCTGAAGATTTAAGAAGAAGTTTCGCGCTTCATCATGTCCATTAAAGTCAAAAGGAGCATCGAAAATTTTCTGAATCAACTCGAATAATACAATTTGGCGGTTCAAAGGACAGTAGGCATCCTCTTTATCAAAAGCATTTTGTTGCAAGTAGGAAAAATCATAAAGCTCTCCTTTAAGGTAGGTGACCAGGTCTTCAACAGTGATCCCCTCTTCACCGACAACTTCCATCCTTTTCCCAATTTCATCTCCATCTTTGATGTACTTAAAGGCTTTCGCATTTTTCTTATCCCAATCTTCCACTTTTTTCTCGAGATCAAGGCTTACATCTTCAATATATTTTGACCAAGAAATAAGAGGATCGATGGCAGGATAGCGACGTGCATCAGAGCGCGCCCTAGAAAGTCCTAAAAAGGCTCCAACAACAGCAAGCGTTGCTTGAGTCACCGGTTCTTCAAAGTTACCTCCTGCAGGAGAAACTGTTCCTGCAATCGTTAGTGATCCTGACTTCCCTCCTTTTAAGGTAATCACACCTGAACGCTCATAAAAGCTCGCAATTCGAGAACCTAAATAGGCTGGGAATGCTTCTTCTCCAGGAATTTCTTCTAGACGTCCAGACATTTCCCGCATCGCCTGAGCCCACCGAGAGGTTGAGTCAGCAAGGAGAAGAACATCAAGCCCCATTTGACGATAATATTCGGCAATTGTTGCTCCCATGTAAACGGAAGCTTCCCGCGCTGCTACAGGCATCGAAGAAGTATTACAAATGATGACCGTACGACTCATCAAAGATTCATTCGTATGAGGATCTGTTAGGTGGGGAAAAGTTTTTAAAACTTCAACAACTTCTCCGGCTCTTTCTCCACATGCAGTAATAATGACAATATCTACAGAGGAATATTTCGATAAATGGTGCTGCAGGACAGTTTTCCCGGCTCCAAAAGGACCAGGTGTACAAAAAGTCCCTCCTTTAAGAACAGGAAACTGTGTATCAATAACACGCTCTCCCGTATCCATCATCTTGGTTGCTTTAATCTTCTTCCCTTGAATCAAAGGAATTTTTACTGGCCACTTTTGAGTCATTGTTAAGGGATATTCATTCCCCTTTTCATCTTTTACTTTTGCAACAACTTCATCAACAGTATAGGAACCATCTTTAATCACCCATGAAACGGTATATTTCCCCGACATGGAAAAAGGAAGCATCACCTTGTGATGGAATCTCCCTTCCATAGTCGTTCCAAGAGTATCTCCTCTTTCTAAAATATCGCCAACCTTTGCTGCTGGATGATAATCCCAATGTTTTTGCCGATCGAGAGAGGGAATATAAACACCCCGTTGTAAAAATAGGCCAGAAGCATCAGCTACTCTCTCAAGAGGATTTTGCAACCCATCAAAAATCGCACTAATCAGCCCTGGACCAAGTTCTGCTTCAAGAAGATGAGAAGTAAATTTGACAGGTGTATAAAGTTGAATTCCAACGATATCTTCAAAGACCTGCAATTTCGCTACATCACCTGCAATTTCGATAACCTCTCCTTTTAAAGAAAGATCGCCGATTTCCACCATTGCGATTTCCCCTTGACGTACATCCCCTTTAAAACGGATATGTAGGAGGTTTCCAAAGGCTTTAATAACCTCACCTGTTGCAAGTGCATTGTTTTCGCTGCTCATAAGTTACCTTTCACCATTTCGTTTAAATTCTCACTTCCTCTCTTTTCATCAAGAGCTACTCTATCTTCTACTATCATCAGCTGAACCAAATACCCGAGCAAATACTCTATAGAAAAGGGGTGATCTTGCACCAATTCCTCAATACGATGAAAGCGGAAGTCAGCCATCAATTCATATTGCTTATCAGGATCGTGGCCTACATCCTTTAATTTTTCACCCAATTCCATATACTCAAAAGGAAACTCAAAAAAGGGTGCATCCTTTTGGGCTAAAATCTCTGCAATTAACGGATCATGAAAGTCTTCATGTTGAAGAGCTACTGCTGGATCTACTCCAAGCTTTTTGGCACGATATCCTGCAAGAAGAACTCTCCATCCCCTTTCAAATCGGAAATACTCTCTTAAAAAACCCCGGTGTTTTTTCTCCGCTTCTCTAAAAAAAGAGATGAAAACTTTTGAGTAATGGCGAAGCTGATCGGGAACTTCTTGATACTCTTCAAAAAAGTCAAATAAATAACTCGGAAGACCTTCTTGGTTTACAATTGCTTCATCGAGCTCCTTTTCGTTTAAGTTGCCTCGATGATCGATTTCTTCTTTCTTTAATAATCTTTGAATATTCTTGAGATCGATATACCCTCGGATTGTCTTGACCTTCTCGAGATCGGTAGAGCCAAGGTTATCCTTGTAAAGAGTAATTAAGTCCTCAAATAATATTCCGGGTTCACTTCCTACC
This sequence comes from Chlamydiales bacterium, assembly GCA_024233395.1. Lineage (GTDB taxonomy): Bacteria > Chlamydiota > Chlamydiia > Chlamydiales > Simkaniaceae > Neptunichlamydia. Next base: position 128,744 of record JACKPR010000003.1, on the reverse strand, counting down.
CTTAGTGAAGGTAGGATGCTCCCTAAAAAAAAATATCTGCTCATACTGTTGTTGCAAAAATCACCGATCGGAAGTCATCTCTTACAAAACTCGCAAGGAGTCCTTTAAGAGCTTCATCAGACATATCGATCGTCAGGTTTTGGTCGATAATCTTTATCTGAGCCCCTCCCTCAATTTCGCCAATCTCAACACTTTTAGATTTCAGTTTTTCAATAATTCCTTTTGTCAGTTCTTTATTGACGGCGTCGACTCCTACTGCACTTGAAACGATTGCTTTCAGATCTCCTTCAATCCCCTCTTTTTCGATTCCAGTAACAATTGCTTGAATCAGCTCAGCAACAATCTTAGGTTCTTTCATTTTGTCAGCAATCAATTGACTGAGTTCAGGATTAAAAAGATTCTTTTCTATTTCTTGCTTAAGGGTATCGATACTTTTTTTAGCAGCGAGATTCATTGAAGCTTGAAAAACATTGCGTTCTTCCTCGATTCTTCTTTTGGCTTCATCATGGATTTTTGAAGCCTCATTTTTTGCATCCTTAATGATTTTTTCAGCATCAGCACGTGCTTTCGCTATAATTAGGTCCCCTTCTTTCTTGGCAGGGTCGAGAGTCTCTTTTCGAAGGACTTCACAGATCTTTTTAACTTTTTCTTTTCCAGTATCTACAGATTTCATCTACTACCTCGCAAGTGGCATTAGAAATACTATAGAGAAAGAAACAATAACTTTCAACCTTTTGGGATCTCTAGGTTGAAGAGTTATCCAAAATTACTTTTAGCTTATCGAAGACATCAGAAGAAGAGACTAAACCCACATGCCCAACGCCATCAACCTCATATTGATTTAAGGCATAGGAGGGCTCTGGCATGTGAATATCATCCTTACCTCGAATCTCATAAATACTTTCTTTCATTTCTTCCGAAAGCATTTTCCATTCAGATAGAAGTGTCATAGAGCCAATCCGAATAACCTTACCTATTTCAGTACGCCAACGAGTTGCTGGAGATAAATAACATTTACCCCCCTCTTCAATCCACCAGTTATCTTTTGGAAGAGCCATATAGAGTGCAAGTTCAGCTCCTCTAGAGTAACCAATGATATTAATTTTAACTTCCTCTCCATAAAGAGCACTAATTTCTTTAATCTTTTGATCTACCACATCGAAATCCTCTTCTGTGAGTTCACCATCAGCAAGGTTAACAGAAAATAATGGACCCATTTGATTTTTCTTAAAATAGGCTCCTAATGCTGTAAACATCCCCTGACTTCCATCTCTTCCATGAAGAAGGAGCGTTGGTGCTTGTAGCTTCTCAGAATCGGTTAGAACGGTGGGATTCATTCCATACTTGTCAAAATGAGCCACTTTTCCATTCCAAATATCAAACCCCGCATTAATAGAAGCGATTGGTTCCCATGAAAGTGCTCCAAAGACTCTTGCAGGGCCTTGAAGCCCCTGTTTTCTTAAGAATTGCATGGCTATTGCAACGAGATGCTTGTATCCCTGATAAAAATCGACAGTTCCCCCTTGATATTCAGGATACCCTGAAAAACCTGTTGCTTCTCGGACACATTCAGTCACAATATTGATCTCCAAAATTAAAGATCCATCAAGTTTAACAGGTCAGTAAAAAAATGTAAAAAACTCTTGGCGATAAAGAAATTTTTCGGCAATATTAATAATCTTTAGTAAAGGAATATGGTAAATAATATATGAAAAAGGTTCTTTCAATCGCTATCGCCCTTTGTGTTATGATGTTAAATACTCCCATCTATGCTAATGATGAAGCCTTTACTGAATGTGAATATGATGCAAATGAAGGTTATGAGTCTTGCAATAAAGCTCCTTTAGGATATCAATCATCTTCTGCTGCAAACACGACAGTCAGTATGTCGATGGTAGGCTGGGGACTAGGTCTTGCTATTGCCATTGCCATCATAGCAGGTGTGATTCACCAAAGTGCAGCAAGTCACAACAGTAGCTCTGGTTCTAGCAGCTCCTCTAGTTCTACATCATGAAGTGGCTTTGTTGTTTGTTACTTTTTCTTCCCCTCTTTTTATCTGCAAATGAATCCTTTTTTGTAACCTTTGAACCTCCCAAGGGATGGCTCATTGCTGATCCTTCACAATATCAAGATGGAATGCAAATTGGGTTTATTGAATCGAAAAAGAAAATTTTTTCTCCTTCCATCACTTTAAGCCTAGAAAAAGTAGGAAAAGTCGATCTTAAAACATACATAAGAGCTGTTCAAAAAAACTATGAAGCAGATCGAATGAATCAATTTCAAGAATTGGGAAACCTCCATACCCAATGTGGCACTGGAACCCTTATCCAAGTTGATATGAAAAACCGTTATGGTAAGGTCCGACTCCTTCAAGCAATCACAATTCATAATGGATATGCGATCATCCATTCAGCAGCAGTTCTTAAAGATCACTTTTTATCGATTCATGAGTCAATCCTTAAATCCTTTAAATCACTGACAACTTATCCGACAGTTGCTGCTTCTTGTAATCACCCCGATTTCCAAGAAAAAATCGATGCTGTAATCAAATGTTGGAAAAAATACCGGAAGACTTCTAAAAGTGATAATGAAACACTCTTTAAAAGCTCTTTTTTTCAAAATAATCAATGGAAACCCTTTGTGAGTTATATAGAAAATGAGCTAAACTCTCAAGGGAGCTGTTGGCAACTCCTTGCCATCAAACACATAAAAGAAACCTTGCTAACGGAGAATGACTCATGAAAAAAATCCTATCTATCCTCACTCTTTTCGCTTTTACCCTTTATGCTAATGATACCCCACCGATTGAAAATCCTGACACCGAGGCTCCTACTGATGTTTCTTCTCCCGTCTACGCAACTCCCAATCCTCCGGTTCGTGAAAGAGAAGAAAAGCCTTCAAGCACCTGGAAAGCAACTACAGCTGTAATTGGAACTCTAGCAGCCATCACTTTAGGTCTTTTTGTTTCTGGTAGAGATACGGGAAAACACTACCATAAAAGCTCTGAAGAGAAAAAGGCTTCATGAAAATCCTCTTTTGTCTTTTATTGTTACTTCTTACAACAAGTTGTCACCATAGTCCCTGGCAACATACCTCCATTCGCAATGGTAATGACCGTTATGATATGGCTAAGCTAACCTACCCCTCTTCTAATGAAACAAATGGGATTGAGCTTGAAATGACTCGTTTGGGAAAAGAAATTCATGCTTATATCAATGTCCATTGTTTTGAACTTCCATTGAATGAAAATGATAAGCACGCTACAACTTTGACCATCAGCACGAATTGTGCAACGAGAACTTTTGTCATCCCTCTTCTAGAAGGAGGACAACGAGCACGCCTTACTGATACATGCCTTGAATACCTTCTTCAAAACCTTGAACTTAAACCTTCGGTAACTCTTTCATCGGGTCATTTTTCAGAAACCCTTGATGCCTCAAATTTTGAACGTCACTATGATGCACTCCTCCGAAAACCAAGTGTAATCCAACCCCGATCCATGATCAGTTTGGAACTATTTTAATAGTGTGCTATAAAGAAATAAACAAAGAGGTTATTCATGAACAAGTTTGATCAGCTCAAAGAACACACTATTATTGTTGCCGATACCGGTGAAATTGATGAGATAAAAAAATATCACCCTACAGATGCCACAACAAACCCTTCACTTATTCTTAAAGCATCTGAAATTGAAGAGTATAAACCCCTGATCGAAGAAGCGGTTTCTTATGGAAAATCGAAAGGTGGACAAAATCCCCTTGAGTTAATCATTACAAAAGTTTTTGTGAACTTCGGAGCAGAAATTCTTAAAGCTATTCCAGGAAGAGTCTCAACAGAAGTGGATGCTCGCCTTTCTTTCGATGTAGAAGGAAGCATTAAAAAAGCCCATCAGTACATCGATCTATATAAAGAGGCTGGAATTGAAAAAGAGCGGATTCTAATTAAATTAGCTTCAACTTGGGAAGGTGTTTTAGCAGCTTCGCAGCTTGAAAAAGAGGGAATTCATTGCAATATGACTTTGATGTTTAGCTTAGCCCAAGCGATTGCTTGTGCTGAAGCTGGGGCAACCCTCATCTCTCCCTTTGTTGGCCGTATTCTTGACTGGTATAAAAAAGCAGAAGGAAAGGATTCTTATCCACCTGATGAAGATCCAGGTGTCATTTCTGTTACCAAAATCTTTAACTACTACAAAAAGTTTGGGTATAAAACTCAAATTATGGGAGCTTCCTTCAGAAACGTCGATGAAGTCCTAGAACTCGCTGGCTCAGACCTTCTAACCATTGCTCCAAATCTTCTTAAGGAACTCACAGAATCAGAAGGAGCGGTTCCAAAGAAACTTTGTGCAGAGAAAGCTGCAAAAAGTGATCTTGAAAAAATCTCAGTGGACGAAAAAACTTTCCGATGGTTACTCAATGATGAAGCCATGGCCACTGAGAAACTTGCTGAAGGAATTCGCAACTTCGCCAAAGATACCGTTAAGCTAGAAAAGCTTATTGAAGGAATGCTTTAGCTACAGATAAAACAGTTTAAAATTGGGATGATTTAAACTGTTTTATCTATATTTCATATTGTAGAGGAGTGGTAAGCATTTTTCATTGGGAGATAGGAATCGAATAGTGCACATACACTCCGTACAAAAGTCCGATTTTCTTTAGGAATCATAATCGTATAATCTTTGATCATTAATACCCCATCCTCTTCCATTTTTTTAAGTCTTTCAAGTTCATCAGAAAAAAAGCTAAGAGGTATTTTGTAGTTAGATAAAATAAGCTTTAGATCAACCTCTAGATAACACATCAAATCTTCTATGACTCTACGACGTATTCGATCTTCTTCAGTGATTTGGATTCCTCGAGCAACAGGAAGTCTGTGATGATCGATCGCATCCATGTAATCTTTAAGATTCCCTGCATTTTGCACATACCCATCGGCGGTCCGACTAATGGCTGACGCTCCAAAGGCCAAAAGAGTTAAAGCAGTATCTGTTGTATACCCTTGAAAATTACGTTGAAGTTTTTTCTCATCATGAGCCACAACTATTTCATCATCAGGCAGTGCAAAATGGTCTAGACCTACCTGAGAGTAACCTTTTTGAAGCAGTCGAGCCGTTCCCCTTTGACACAGTTCGAAGCGCAATTGACTATCAGGTAAAGATTCTTCATCGAGAAGCCGTTGATGACGTTTCATTAATGGCACATGAGCATATCCAAAAAACGAAATTCGGTTGGGGTGCAACTCAGAAATCAAATCCACTGTATCGGTTATGCTTTCAGGTGTTTGATAGGGAAGTCCATAAATCAAATCGAAATTGATTTTTCTAATTCGCTGTGATCGACAATAACCTACAACTTCTTTGATCCTTTCATAAGGTTGAATGCGGTTAATGGCATGCTGCACTTTAGGATTTGTATCCTGTATTCCAAAGCTTATGCGTGTGACCCCTTCTTTTGCATAATGAACGATATCTTCCTCAGAAACAGTTCGAGGATCGACTTCAAGGGCAATTTCTGCATTTTTTTCGATTGTAAATTTTTGATGTAAAATTCTCATGAGTCTAGAAAAGTCTTCATGATGAAGAATATTTGGAGAGCCTCCCCCAAAATGAAGGTGTTGAGCAATGAGTTTTTCCGGCAAGATTTCAGCAATTGTCTCTATTTCTTTCTCTAGTCGCTGAATATAAGCTTGAACGGGCTTGTATCGGTTGACAATTTTTGTATTGCATCCACAAAACCAGCACAGTTTTTGGCAGTAAGGAATATGAATATAAAGCGAGACCTTTTCGCCTTCTTTAAACTTCAAAAGCCACTGGCGATAGACTTCTTCATTAACAGTTGAGTTAAAATGATTTGCAGTAGGATAACTGGTATACCGTGGAGCTTTCCCATGATATTTTTTAAGTAATGAAATCATGAAAATGATTTATACCAATTTTTAAAGATAAAAATAAAGCAGCTCCTTGGTAGGAGCTGCTTTATTCATAGACTAATAGCTTGAGAAAGCAAAGTCGAGGATATCCTCTTCTTCAGTATCGACAAACTTCTTCACACGTTTTTCATAGTCATGGAAGCCAGTTCCACCAGGAATCATATGACCCATAATGAGGTTGGCTTTAAAGTCGAGAAGATAGTCTGTTTTTCCTTCACAAGCCGCATCAGCAAGAACTCGTGTCGTCTCTTGGAATGAAGCAGCAGAAACGAAAGATTCTGTTCCTAATGATGCTTTTGTAATCCCTAAAAGAACAGGGGCTGCTTGGGCAGGTTTTCCACCTTCCTCAACAACCTTTGAGTTTTGTTCATGGAAGGTCTTTTTATCGACATTTTCTCCGTAAAGGAAAGTGGTATCACCCGGATCGGTCACACGTACTTTTTGGAGCATTTGGCGGACAATAATTTCAATATGCTTGTCATTAATATCTACCCCTTGAAGGCGATAAACCTCTTGGACCTGGTTCACAAGATACTTTTGAAGTTCACGGACACCGCACACATCAAGAATTTCTTGGGGAACAACAAGACCATCTGTCAGCTGCTGACCTTTGATCACTGTATCACCACGTTGAACAATCAAGTGTTTTGTAAGAGGAATGAGATGTTCCTCTTCCATTCCGGTATCTTCATCTTTAACAACAACGATCCGCTTACTCTTTTGAACACCTTTGAAGTCAACAATACCATCGAGTTTTGCAATTTCAGCAGCATCTCTAGGACGACGTGCTTCTACAAGTTCTGCTACACGAGGAAGACCTCCAGTAATATCCTTTGTCTTAATCGCACCGCGAGGAAGTCGAGCTAAGATATCTCCGGCATTCACTTTATTACCTTCACCAACAGAAATAATCGCTCCAGAAGGAATCGCATAGGTTCCAATAAGTTCTTCAAAGTTCTTATCAGCATAGATGACGATTTGAGGATGAAGCTCTCCTCGGTGCTGACGAACAACAAGTTCGGTCTGACCTGTTTGTTTATTCACATTTCTTGCTGTAGAAATCCCTTCAACAAGGTCTTCATATTTTACAAATCCAGGTTTCTCACAGATAATGGGGATGTTATGCTGTTCCCAATATCCAATCCTGTCTCCTTTCTTAACCCTTGCACCATCTTCAAGCGCTATTTGCGTTCCTAGCTCAATGGTAAAGGTTTGGAGAGGCTCTATCGACTTAGTCCCTAAGAGTTTTTTATACTCATCAAGAGCCCGCCCTTCATCACGAACAATATGGAGGAATCCATTTTTATTGAGTGCCAAATGCATCCCTTCACTATTTTTTACAGTACGAAGGCCATCGTAAACCAAAATTCCTTCATGCTCAGCAATTAGATCTGGCGTTGCATGAGCAGATGCAATCCCTCCTAAGTGGAAGGTACGCATCGTAAGCTGAGTTCCTGGTTCACCAATTGATTGTGCAGCAATGATTCCTACAGCTTCACCCATGGCAACTTTTCGACCATTTGCTAGGTTAATGCCGTAACATTGTGAACAAACTCCTCGTTTTGCTTCACACGTCAATGTTGAGCGGATTTTAACAGACTCAATCCCTGCATCATCAATTGCTGCTGCTTGAGCATCTGTTAGAGTGTCTCCAGCTTTAGCGAGAAGTTTTGTTTGATCCCCTGGCATATAGATATCATCACACACAGTCCGTCCATAAAGACGATCTTTAAGAGGTAGAAGTTCTTCCTGCCCCTGCTTAATCGCTGCCACTTCAATTCCATTGAGCGTTCCGCAATCCTGCTCTGTTGCAAGAACATCTTGAGCAACGTCAACAAGTCGACGGGTTAAGTAACCCGAGTCAGCTGTTTTAAGCGCCGTATCGGCAAGACCCTTACGTGCACCGTGAGAAGAAATAAAGAATTCAAGAACACTGAGACCTTCTCGGAAGTTCGCAGTAATTGGAGACTCAATAATTTCCCCAGATGGCTTTGCCATAAGTCCGCGAAGCGCTCCAAGTTGTTTTACCTGAGATTTATTACCTCTCGCCCCAGAATCCATCATTAGATAAAGAGGGTTAAGCATAGTCCCTTCAGGCTTTGAAATCATTTTGAAGAGTTGATCTGCTAAAACCTCTGAAATATCAGTCCAAATACTAATAATCTTCGAATGACGCTCACCTTCAGTAATGACACCATCCTCATACTGTTTGATAACAACAGCAACCTTCTTCTGAGTTTCTTGAATGATCTTTTGCTTATCGGCTGGAATCGCAATGTCTTTAACACCCATTGAAAGGGCTGCTTTTGTTGCATGAGAGAACCCAAGATTTTTAAGATAATCTAGGAATCTAACACAAGCTTCAAGCCCAACTTTTTTATAGGTATTAAGAACAAGTTCTGACATTTTTTTCTTTCGAAGAGCATAGTTCTGAAATCCGAGTTCTTTAGGAACAATCGTATTGAAAACAACGCGCCCAGGAGTTGTTTCAATCACTCCAGAATCTAATCGCACTTTGATCTTCTCATGAATATGCAGGCCTAATCCGTAGTCATCAAACCGGACATTTTCTTTACACTCATCTTGAAACCAGTTATAGCTTCCTGAGCCATAAAGAGCATGAAGAACCTCTTGAGATGAACCAAAGACCTTTGTTTGTTTTCCTTGATCTTCAGGGAAATAAATCGGATCATGCATTAAGTAATAAAGGCCAAGAATCATATCTTGTGAAGGAACTGCAGCTGGTTTTCCTGAAGATGGAAGGAAAATATTATCAGGCGCCATCATCAGAAGTTTTGCTTCTAGTTGAGACTCCACAGAAAGTGGTACGTGAACCGCCATTTGGTCACCATCAAAGTCTGCGTTAAAGGCTGTACAAACCAGAGGGTGAATCCGAATCGCTTTACCTTCAATGAGGACAGGCTCGAAAGCTTGAATCCCTAATCTATGAAGAGTAGGCGCACGGTTTAAAAGAACAGGGTGTCCCTTAATAATCTCTTCAAGGACATCCCAAACTTCTGGATCTCCTCTCTGAATCATTTTTTTAGCAGAGCGAATCGTATAAACGAGTCCTCGACTTTTCAACCTTTTTACAATGAACGGTTCAAACAATTCGAGAGCCATCTTTTTCGGAAGACCGCACTGATTAAACTTAAGTTCAGGACCAACAATAATGACCGATCGTCCTGAATAGTCAACCCGTTTCCCAAGAAGGTTTTGACGGAAACGTCCTTGCTTACCTTTAAGCATTTCAGATAATGCCTTTAATGGACGATTCCCAGCTCCCATCACAGGATGCCCATGACGTCCGTTATCAAAAAGGGCATCAACCGCTTCTTGAAGCATCCGCTTTTCATTACGAATGATCACATCAGGAGTCTTAAGCTTTAAGATTGACTTTAGGCGATTATTACGGTTGATCACTCGCCGATAAAGATCGTTTAAGTCAGATGTTGCAAATCTTCCACCATCTAACGGAACTAAAGGACGAAGATCTGGTGGAATCACAGGAATACATGAAATCACCATCCAGTCTGGATTATTCGTTGATGAAGCAAAACTCTCAATAATTTTTAATCGTTTTGCAAGTTTCATTCGAGCTTGCATGGAACGTGTCTTACGAAGCTTTTCTTTCAATTCAGCAATGACAGTAATGAGGTCCTCTTTTTCAAGAAGCTCACGAATAGCATCTCCACCCATGTTTGCTTTAAATGCATCAGGTCCCCACTTTTCTTGAGCTTCACGGAATTCGTGATCATTAAGAAGCTGCTTTTTTTCAAGAGTAGTATTACCGGGATCGGTAACTACATATTCTTCATAATAAATCACCCGTTCTAAATCAGAAACGGACATTCCAAGGATATTCCCAATACGAGAAGGTTGTGTTTTGAAAAACCAAATATGAACAACAGAAACTGCAAGTTCAATATGAGCCATTCGCTCTCGTCTAACTTTAGAGAGGGTTACCTCTACACCACAACGATCACAAATGATTCCCTTGTGCTTAATCTTTTTGTACTTTCCACATGCACATTCCCAGTCACGTGTAGGCCCAAAGATCTTTTCACAAAAAAGCCCACCTTTTTCAGGCTTAAACGTCCGGTAGTTGATCGTCTCGGGTTTTTTGATCTCCCCTCGTGACCATTCGTTACGCACGACATCATCAGAGGCGATCTTGATCGTTAGTTTATCAAATTGAGAATCATGAAATTCATCTTCTTGCATGAAATTTCTCCAGGGAGCTCCTTTAAATTATATTTCTTCAGCTGCGCTTTCTGCGCGGACATCAAGACATAAACCTTGCATCTCTTTCACGAGGACATTAAATGACTCAGGCGTTCCAGCTCTCAGAGTATTGTCCCCTTTTACAATGGATTCGTAAATACGGGTACGTCCAGAAACGTCATCTGACTTTACAGTGAGCATTTCTTGAAGGAGGTGGGCTGCACCATACGCTTCTAATGCCCATACTTCCATCTCTCCAAATCGTTGACCACCCATCTGAGCTTTACCACCAAGAGGCTGCTGTGTGACGAGTGAGTAAGGTCCAATCGCACGAGCGTGGATTTTATCTGCAACGAGGTGAGAGAGCTTAAGCATGTAAATGTAACCCACTACAACGGGGTTATCAAAACGCTCTCCAGTACGTCCATCATAGAGATAGCTTTTTCCTGTCTCGGAATAACCATGTTCTTTCATCATCTCCCAAATGCGGTCTTCTGGGAATCCTTCAAAGACAGGACTCTTTACATAGATTCCTGACTTTCTAGCAACAAGACCTAAATGAGTCTCAAGCAACTGTCCCATGTTCATCCGCGAGGGAACCCCAAGAGGGTTAAGGATGATTTCAATTGTTTGTCCATCGGGGAGATAAGGCATATCAGCTTCTGGAACGATGTTAGAAACAACACCCTTGTTACCATGGCGCCCAGCCATTTTATCACCCACTTGAAGTTTACGCTTAGTTGCAACATAAACTTTTACCTGGCGAATCACACCTGGATCAAGTTCAGTATCTCCTTTACGCATGTGTTCCACTTCCGATTTATGCTCCATATGAAGCTGTTCAACAGCGGTTTCATGCTCTCTTAAGATTTTTCTAAGCGCATCGTAAGTATCATTTTGAGGAAGAATCAAGTGATCAGGATTTTCTGACTCAAGTAGCTCGAGCATTTCCTGATTAATTTTATCTCCTTTTTTAATCAAAACATCGCCGGTAATGCGGTGCATGATCGACTCTGGAGCTTCATCACCAAGGAGAAGAGCTCCAAGCTTTTCATGGAACTGCATCATGATATCGGTTTCTTTTTCCTTAAACTCACGATGTACATCTTTAATCCGTGTTGCTTCTTCAACAAGTTCATCATCTGTTTTAGAAAGACGATCGCGGCGACTAAAGACTTTGACATCCATAACGACTCCTTCAGTTCCTGGAGGAGCTGTAAGGGATGCATCTTTTACATCAGCAGCTTTTTCACCAAAGATTGCTCTTAAAAGTCTTTCCTCTGGCGATAACTCAGTTTCAGATTTAGGGGTAATTTTTCCAACGAGGATATCACCTGGTTTTACATCTGCCCCAATACGAATAATTCCATCTTCTCCAAGATCAGCAAGAGCTTCTTCAGAAACATTTGGAATATCGCGCGTAATTTCTTCCTTACCAAGTTTTGTATCACGGGCTGTGAGTTCAAATTCTTCAAGGTAAACGGATGTGTAGGCATCTTCTTTGATCAGCTTTTCTGACATAATGATCGCATCTTCATAGTTGTATCCACACCAAGGCATGAATGCAACCAAGACGTTCTTTCCAAGGGCAACTTCCCCTTTATCGGTCGCGGGACCATCTGCAAGAACATCTCCAGCAATCACTTCATCTCCTACATTACATAGAGGCGTCTGATTAATTGATGTTCCAGCATTTGAACGCATGAACTTTTTAAGAAGATAGGTCTTCTTATTCATCCGATTTGCTTTCGAAGCAATGATAATCTTATATCCATCCACAAATTCAACAACACCATCTTCCTCTGCAATCAAAACAGCTCCAGAGTCCCGTGCTGTTCGCTTCTCTAAACCAGTTCCTACAAGAGGAGCATCAGTCTTAAGAAGAGGAACTGCTTGACGTTGCATATTCGATCCCATAAGGGCACGGTTAGCATCATCATGCTCTAGGAATGGAATAAGTCCTGTGACAACAGAGACCAGTTGTTTAGAAGAAACATCCATGTGAGTCACTTTCTCAGACTCAATTTTCAAAGGCTCTCCGCGGAAGCGAGCCCAAACAATAGGTTCTTCAAACATATGATGTTCATCGAGAACAGCCGAAGCCTGCGCAATCACACACTTTTCTTCTTGATCTGCTGTCATGTATTCGATTTCTTCTGTCACAATCCCATCACGAACAATTCGATAAGGAGTTTCAATGAAACCAAACTCATTAATCTTTGCAAATGAAGAAAGAGATGTGATCAAACCAATGTTTGGTCCTTCAGGAGTTTCAATAGGACAAACCCTTCCATAGTGACTTGAGTGAACGTCACGCACTTCAAATCCAGCACGCTCTCTATTTAAACCACCTGGGCCCAAAGAAGAGAGACGTCGTTTATGTGTCAGTTCAGCAATAGGGTTGGTCTGATCCATGAATTGTGATAGTTGCGATCGACCAAAGAAGTCTTTAAGAACCCCTGCAAGTCCTTTAGCGGAAACCAGCTTTCCTGGAGTTAAAGTATCTGAGGAGAAATCAAAGAGGTTCATACGTTCTTTGATGATCTTCTCCATCCGGGCAAGACCAATACGACATTGGTTTTGAATCAATTCACCAACAGAGCGAACACGACGATTTCCTAGATGATCGATATCATCGATATAAACATCCTCATTGCCTTGCTTGAGCTTAATGAGGTATTTAAGAGCATCGACAATATCTTCCTTCTTCAGAGTTACAATTTCTAAATCTTCATCTGTTGTTTCTCGTCCAATCTTTCGATTTAGCTTATAGCGCCCTACGCGTCCTAAGTTATAACGTTTAGGATCGAAGAAAAGTCGCATAATCGTTGAACGTGCATTAGAGAGTGTTGCAGGTTCACCGGGTCGAATTTTCCGATAAAAGTCTTTCAGCGCAGATTCATAAGAATCGGTGGGATCCTTTGCAAGCATTTTAATAATTGGACTTGTTTCATCAGCATCTTCTGCAATACGAACAGCGTTGATTCCTGCATCAAACATCCGTTTAAGCATTGCTGTTGTTAGCTTTTCAGAAGCTTTCCCAAAAATAACCCCAGTATTCTCATCTAAGACATCCTCAGCAAGAATTTTTCCTACTAACTTTGGAAAGTCCTTATCTGATTTAATCTTCACTCGGTATGTATTAAAAAATTCTTCAATAATATCTGCATCAGAAGAATATCCAAGCGTTCTAATAAACGAGGTTGCAAGCACCTTACGCCGACGTTTTTTTCGATCAACATAAACGTAAATCAAATCGTTAATATCAAAAGAGGCTTCGAGCCAACTTCCACGATAAGGAATGATACGGAAGGAATATAAGATGTTTCCTTTTGAGTGTTTTTCTTGCTCAAAAGAAACACCTGGGGAACGATGAAGTTGAGAAACAATGACTCTCTCAGCACCATTAATAACAAAGGTACCAGGTTCAGTCATCTTTGGGATCGTTCCCATATAGACTTCTTCTTCCTTAATCCCAGTTTCATCTGTTAACCTAAACTTCACCTTAAGGGTTACATTATATGTAATTCCCCTACGAATACATTCATCCGGTGAATATTTAGGCACACCTAAACTATAAGATAAGTACTCTAGAACGGTTTTTTCATCGTAAGATTTGATAGGGAAGATCTCTCTAAAGACTTCCTCTAGTCCCATGTTCTCACGCTCATGGGGCAGTTTATCTTCTTGGAAAAACTGACGGAAGGATTTAACCTGAATTTCTATTAAGTTTGGAAGATCGATAATTTCTTCTCGGCCTCTAAAACTCACCCTATTTGGGGGTCTTTTTAGCATGGAAATGCCTCCGTGAAAGTTATGATACGTCGTATTTTTGCTCGCATGATATTACATGCGCAAAAGCAGAAACCTCTCCGCTGAGGTTTCTGCTGGTCATTTAAGTATTTAGCTTAAGGCAGCTATTAAACACCCTTAAGTGCAACCTTTGCACCTGCATCAGTAAGCTTTTTCTTGATATCTTCAGCTTCTGCTTTAGGAGCGCTTTCTTTAAGAACTTTAGGTGCTCCCTCAACAAGCTCCTTAGCTTCTTTAAGCCCCAGTCCTGTCACTTCTCTAACAACTTTAATGACAGCAATTTTCTTATCAGCTGGAGATTCTTCTAGAGTGATTTGGAAATCTGTTGCTTCCTCAGCAGCAGCTTCTCCAGCACCTGCAGCAGGAGCAGCAGCCATCATCATAGGTCCTCCGCTAGCTGCTTTTACATCCCACTTTTCTTCTAGAGCTTTCTTTAGCTTAGAGAGGTCTAAAACTGAAAGTTCACTTAGCGTATCTACGAGCTTTTCAATGTTTTGTTCTTGTGTTGGCACGGTTATGTTCCCCTTTGCGTTTATTGTTCTGATTCTTTTTTCTGAACCTGTTGGTCCATACAACTAACGACTCCTGTCATTGCTCCTTCCATCACTGAAACAAGCCCTGAAAGTGGTGCTTCAAGAACTCCAAGGAATTCTGCACGCATCTGTTCTTGACTTGGCAGAGCTGAAATCTCTTTCAGGTCACTAGGAGAGCACATCTTCCCTTCAAATTGCCCACCTAAAACATCAAGAAGTTTGTCGTTTTCGTTTTTAAATTTATAAACTGCCTTTGTTGTTGCAACGGTATCTTCTCCAGAATAAACAATACCGATATGCCCCTTAAGCATTTCCTTATCAATTTTGATCCCAGCTTCTTCTGCAGCCTTTAAGAAAACTCTCTTCTTTACAACGCAGAAAAGACCTCCACTATCAACAATTGACATTCGGAAATCCGATGCAGTATTAGGGTCTATCCCCTGGTAACTTGTGATTACAAAGTCATTAGCCTGACTAAGTCTTTCTTTAATCTCGTCTAAGAGAAACTGTTTTTCTTTACGCATATTCCTTTATTCCCTAACTAAGAGCGAGTGAATTAATATCTATTTTCAGCCCAGGTCCCATCGTTGAAGATAGGAAAAGTGAACATAAGTACTGTCCCTTTGCAGTGGCTGGCTTCGCTTTTAAAATTGCACTTAAGAGTGATTCAATATTTTCAACAAGTTGCTGTTTCGTAAAAGAAAGCTTGCCAACCAAGTTGTTAACAACGCTATTTTTATCGACCTTAAATTCAATTTTTCCTTTCTTTAAATCCTCAACAGCCTTTTTTACATCTGTAGTGACTGTTCCAGCTTTTGGTGTAGGCATTAATCCTCGAGGCCCAAGAACTTTTCCAAGCTTACCTACTTCACGCATCATATCTGGAGTGGCAATCACAGCATCAAAATCTGTCCATCCACCCTTGATTTTATCAATCAGTTCTTGATCCCCTGCATGATCTGCTCCAGCATCTAATGCTTCCTTAGCTTTAACACCTGTTGCAAGAACGATAACGCGTATTGTTTTCCCCGATCCGTGAGGTAAAAAAACTGTACTTCTGACTTGTTGATCAGATTTTTTTGGATCCACACCAATTTTAAGGGCAATCTCTACAGACTCGTCAAATTTTACTGTAGGGACCTTTTTTAGAGTGTCAACAGCATCGCCAAGGGTGTAACTTTTTTCTTTGTCTACAAACTTCTGTGCTTCTTTAAATCTTTTACTTTTTTTCGTCATCTTCTTAACCCTCTATGATATCCACGCCCATAGATCTAGCAGTTCCTTCAACGATTTTCATTGCTGCATCCATTGATCGAACTCTTAAGTCTGCTTTTTTCTTTTCAGCGATTTTTTTCACTTGTTCTTTAGTGAGTTTACCCACTTTATCTCTATTCGGAACACCTGACCCCTTTTCAATTCCTAGTTCCTTTAGAATCATCCTTGCCATTGGAGGCTCTTTAGTAATGAAAGTAAAACTCTTATCAGAAAACACTGAAATTTCTACAGGAAGGATGTCCCCTGCTCTATCTTGAGTTTTAGCATTATAATCCTTACAGAAGGCCATAATGTTTAATCCAGCAGAACCAAGGGCGGGTCCAATAGGTGGCGCAGGACTTGCTTTTCCCGCTGGAATTTGTAGTTTAATCTTCTTTTCTAGTTTCTTCGCCATTACCTTTCCTTATTCTACTTCTGCATCAACCGGTGCTTCTTCAACTTGCCAGAACTCTAAGTCATCAACTCGAGTATCACGACCAAAAATAGAGACCATAACGCTGAGTTTTCCTTTCTCATGGTTGACCTCTTCTACTGTTCCCATAAAGTTAACAAAAACACCATCTGTAATCTTAACATTATCACCAACTTGAATCTTATTTTTGTAGGCAACCTCTCCTTTTCGGGCTTGTAAGTCGTGTAATATTTCAGCAACTTCTGCTTCAGATAAGGGGACAGGTTTTCCTCCACCTAAGAAATCAATGACTCCGTTTGTCTCCTTGACATACATCCAGGAGTCATCTGTCAGTTTCATTTTGACTAGGGCATACCCAGGCCAAAGACGCTTTTCACTAATTTTTTGTTCGCCACGTTTGACTTCAGCAACATTCTCTGTCGGCACAATTACTTCAAGAACCATATCTGTCATTCCTGTCGATACGCGATTCTCTTCGAGGTTCTTTTTAACCTTCTTCTCCTGCCCTGACATGACTTGAATTACAAACCATTGACCTTCCATACTCAAGTTAAGCTCCTATTAATCGCACGAGATTTCCAATTCCATCTAAGCTTGAGCGGATCAACAAATCCACTAGATAGATGCCGATTCCAAGGACAAAAATCGATCCAATAACAATTTTTCCACAGGTTTTAAGCTCGTCCTTACTTGTCCAGGAGACTTTTTTCATCTCTTCTTTCATCTCTAGAAAGAAGTTCCCCTTTGCCTTTGCTTTCTTTTTTTTAGCTGCGTTTAAATCTGCTATTTTTTGTGAAACCGTCATATTTGGTTTTTTCTTCATTGAGTCCTAATTAGTTCTTAAAAGAAACCTTCAGGAGGCTTTCTCTAACCGAGTGCGGAGGGATTCGAACCCCCGACCGGCGACTTTGGAGATCGCTGCTCTACCAACTGAGCTACACACCCAAATTACTCTAATTTAGAGCATCGTAAAGAGGCTTAATTGTAAGCCTCTTTACATCATTTCCTTAATACGATTACTGGATAATCTTGGTAACCGTTCCAGCACCAATCGTTCTACCACCTTCTCGGATAGCAAAACGCATTCCTTCTTCCATCGCAACAGGGCTAATCAATTCACCAGTCAATTCAACATTATCCCCAGGCATTACCATCTCAGTTCCTTCTGGAAGAGTGACTGTTCCAGTAACATCTGTGGTTCGGATATAAAACTGTGGACGGTACCCGGTAAAGAATGGCTTATGTCGGCCACCTTCTTCTTTCTTAAGGATATATACCGTTCCCTTAAACTTAGTATGAGGTTTACATGAACCAGGAGCAGCAAGAACCATTCCTCTTTCAATATCATTTTTCTCGACACCACGAAGAAGAACACCAACATTCTCTCCAGCACGAGCCTCATCAAGTAATTTATTAAACATTTCGAGTCCAGTTGCAACACTCTCACGAGTATCACGTAGACCAACAATTTCAATCTTATCGTTAAGCTTAATAACACCTTTCTCTACACGGCCAGTTGCAACAGTTCCTCGCCCAGAGATTGAGAAAACGTCCTCAACAGGCATAAGGAATGGTTTGTCAACTTCACGCTCAGGAGTTGGGATCTTTTCATCGACTGCATTCATCAGTTCACCGATACATTTTTCCCACTCTGCATCACCTTCAAGAGCTTTTAACGCAGATCCTCGGATAATTGGACAATCTTTGTAACCTTGTGCTTCGAGCATTTCGCCGATTTCCATTTCGACAAGCTCAACAAGCTCTTCATCACCTTTGCTGATTTGGTCCATTTTGTTGAGGAAAACAACAATAGATGGCACCCCAACCTGTCTAGCAAGAAGAACGTGTTCTTTTGTCTGTGGCATCGGTCCATCTGTTGCACCAACAACAAGAATCGCACCATCCATTTGAGCCGCACCCGTTACCATGTTCTTGACATAGTCGGCGTGTCCAGGACAGTCTACGTGAGCGTAGTGACGGGCATCCGTTTCATATTCAACGTGGCTTGAATTAATTGTAATCCCACGTGCTTTCTCTTCAGGACTGTTATCAATGGAAGCGTAATCACGAAGCTTTGCTCCACCCTTTTTTGAAAGGAATGAAGTAATCGCTGCTGTTAGAGTTGTCTTACCGTGATCGACGTGCCCAATGGTCCCAATATTAACGTGGGGCTTGTTCCTTTGAAATGCTTCTTTAGCCATTGTAGTTATCCTCCGCTTAGGCTCCTATCATGTATCAATTCAATTTAGCTTTACTTTCTATGCCCAGAATAGGAATTGAACCTACGACCTTTTGCTTACCATGCAAATGCTCTACCCCTGAGCTATCTGGGCACTTTAACTTAAGGGTTAACGCCCTTTCATTTCACCTTCATTTCACAATTAAGATGAAGTGGAACGGCATACACGCTTACAGTTTTCAAGCGAATGCATTAAAGCTTAGCTATGAGCAAAAAAAAATGCAACCATTAATCTAACTTGTTACGATCTTTTTTTTCTACATTCTTTATTTTTCTTGAGGCAGTTGAGCATATCTGATGTTTAAAATGTTTTTTCTTTCCTCGTTTTTGGCATTCTTTTCTTTTAAGACCTTTGATCTATATGAGACTGTAAACGGAAAATTTTGTTTTTTAGAGTGTGTTTCAAAACTTGGGAATTTCTGAAAGTCAGAGCTCGAGAATTAACCTTATCGAAGCAGTCTCCTAACCTGGAAACAGGAGCGATGCTGAGAAAAACCAAGTTTGGGAGCACGCTCAGTATATACCTATCGCAACAGCCAACTGGCTACATGGAACCTCTGCAAGACCTGGCTCCCGAAACACGAAAACCTAAGCAACTTAATGTAAGCATTTTGATTTAGAAAGATGCTAGATAGGTTAGAGCCGTGAAATTAATGGATATACCTAAACGCTACATTTATATAAATATACAACTGACTGATTAATAATTAGTTAAGAATTTCTTTCAAAGATAATATTATAATAAAATTTTATAAATATGTTATTATTAAGGTAATAGATAGCATTTAAACTGAACAACGAACAAAAATAAGAAGAGATCAAACTCACATATAGCTAAAACACTTTAAAAATGGGATGATTTAACGAGAGATTTTTGATGGATTTTGGCTTCTTTAAATCGATAACATTGTCAATGGACAAGAGGAGATTTTAAGAAGTCAAAAGGCCGTTAGAAAGATCCGGATAAATCACCCATTTTTAAAGTGTTTTAGCTATAATTTATACTAAAAAATTTATTAGGTACAAAGCTATGTCAACTATTACACAAGACCAAACCAGCCAAATTCAAGAGCAGATTAACACTATTCAAAGCGAAATTCAAAAAGCTATGAAAAACGGAGATTACTTTGAAACACCAGGTTTTTTACTTTTATTTGAAGCTCTTGTTGAACTCGAAGATATGCTAAAAAAGGATCATCGCCCTCTTGGATCTTTAGGAAATGAAATAGGAGCAAAAGAGGTTTCACCTAGTTCTTCTGGATCTTCAAACAGCACTCAATCTATGGATGATCTTAGATATGTAGATTTAAAAGATAAGAAAAACAAATTAAAATTATTATTAGAGGAAATTGGATCTGGTGAAGCTGGTTCACTTCCTTCATCTATCCTACTTAAGGACCTCTTTAATCTTTTTGGGTTATCTGAAACAAGTAAAAGTCTCTTTAATGAACTTTCTTCAACTAAGGATAGCCTGTTAGAGGAATTATAAGAAAAGATGTTTATCTTTGGCGATAGATGATCCGCGCTTTTGAAAGATCGTAAGGAGACATTTCGACTTTAACAGTATCTCCTACAAAAACACGAATATTACGCATGCGCATTTTTCCACAAAGGTGCGCATGAACAGTCATTCCATTTTCAAGGGTGACTCTAAATGTCATATTTGGGAGGAGTTCTTCTACAGTTCCTTCTAGTTTAATCGTATCTTCTTTTGGCATACTCTCTCTTGTTTCTATCTATGCAATGCTCAAATTCTATATAAGAACACATTTTATCCAAAGGAAAAAATTTTTGTAAAAATAAAAATTTAACTTACCCAATTTACTGTATAATAATTATTTAAATAAATAAATTTATTTCTATTTGTGTTATAATACTATCATTAAAACACAAATGAAATAGTAATAGTTTTGGGAAGATTATGGAACCTTCAAGCTCTCCATTAGCCTCACCTGTACAGGATTATCAGTACTCTCCAGACCACCAATATCAAAAGTATTGCAGCATAAACCTTTCAGAATCAGCAAGTTCTGCAAAAACATGGGAAAGAGTCTATAAAGTGGCTGCCGTTATTGCAATGATTGTAGGAGCTGTTCTTCTTGTTGGGGTCGTTGCTGGAGTCGCCATTGGAATGCTTACAATCCCTGGGGTTGGTCCAGCTCTCGCGGCATTAATCGCCAGCTTAGTCCTAGTCGGAGGAGTCGGAGTTTATCGACGTGTCTTCTATGAAGGCTTTGAAAATAAGGCTTTTGGAATCTCATTCGGGGCCCTCCCCTGGACAAAGAAAGCAGAAGAGTACCGAAGAAATGCTGAGCTCAACGAGTCTATAGCTAAAATGGCTGAAGTTGCTAGACAGCGATACCCTGAATTATCAGAAGGGCAATCAAATCTCATAGGAAGGGTTTAGCATTGGGAACAGGTTGCTGAAACTTCTCATAAAAGAATGGGCGAGCTAAGCGTAGAAATTGGTAATTTAAAACGCCAAATTGCTCGAATGCAGGCAAGCTGCACTCCAGAGGAACTAAAACCTATTAAAGAAAAACTTGGACAAGCACTAAGGGAATACCATCGGGTTATTGCCTGCGAACATATTGCTGCAAAAGTTAAGGCTGCTTATTTCCTTCACATTAAGAATAACCCCACAGAAACTCATGCATTTGAAGAATTTGGTACGTTAGAAACAGATAGCTTTCTCGAATCTATGCAAGGAGAAAGATTAGGGCTTAGTTCGAATATCTTTTATACAAATTTAGATCAACCTAAGAGAAATTGGTCTGTTCCCGAACTCATGAGTATGGATTCGGAAACAATCGCTCAAGAAATCTTTTCCAAGACCATAAGAGCTGCCTAGCCAAAAATTTTTTCCATCTTGACTGTGAAAGGTTGGTGAATAATATAGGTTTAGCTCTATAATCTCCCTTATGGAATTCAATCGTTGTTTAGATAAACAAGAACAAATCAAAAAACGTTTTCTTTCTTTAAAGTCTCAAGATGAGCGCTATCAAAAAATTATTGAGCTCGGACAAAAAGCCCCAAAAATGACTCTTGAAGATCAGGTGGAAGAAAATCTCGTTCCTGGGTGTCAAAGTCTCCTTTATCTGAAGATCAGATGCCATGAAGGTAAGCTCTCGCTCCAAACAAGTTCTGACGCTTTGATTTCTGCAGGACTAGCACAACTCCTCGTGCAGACTTATAATGGGGAACCTCCTGAGGCTGTTTTTCGCTGCCCCCCTCACTTCCTTAAAGAGATCGGTCTTTTAGAATCTCTTTCTCCAAGCCGGGCCAACGGACTTAAAAGTCTTTACCAAAAACTACAAAAAGAAAGTTTAAAATTTCTTGTGTCCAAATAATTTTTCCGTATGATTTTTGGGTATGAACCCATCCTCCTATTCTAAATCCTTGCTTTTTGCTTCTTTTCCCAAAAGATTTCGTTTAATTTCTTGCCCTACTTTTTTAAGTATGTGCATCAAAACCAAACGAAATCTTTTGGGAAAAGAAGCAAAAATCAAATTATTTATAATAGCAGGGTAGGTTCATGAATCCAATATGCTACTGGAATCAACCCAATCTCCGAATCAAAGAAGAGCAATGCATAAAGCATATTGCTCTTTATGAAACCCTCAAAAAAGTTGCACGTGTAGTCCTTGTGTTGCTAGCCCTAGGAGCACTGATTGGTTCAAGTTATTTGCATCCCTACTATCGCCTAATCACCTCAACTCTTTTAATCGTTGCTTATTATCCAAGTATACAAGTGACTGTAGGAACTCTAGAAAGATGGATCTCTGAAGTCAGAGAAGAGCAGAGTAGATATCAAGCGATTATTACTGAACTCCGGCCAGAAATTTCTGTTTTCGATGCTCAAGTGAATGCTCTTAAAGATCTTCCCCTTATACCTATGGATGAAAAAGCAAGAGAGTGTGCTGAATCCCCTTTATCAGAAACTCTTCGTTTTGAACTTTTAGGTTTAAAAAGAGAGCGTGCTCGAATCAACCTTCTTAATATGCGCAGACATGTCGAAATTGCTTATATTCGTTATATTGAAAAGAATCAAGCTGATACCCGTTCTCTTGCCGATTTTGGGTCTTTTAAAACATGGCCTGTAGATTGCCTTCTGAATGATGAACTCTTTGCCGTCTTTATAACAACGACGGGAAGGGTTTTCACTAATCAAGATGATTTTACAGGGATTTTTCCTAGATGATATAGCTAAAACACTTTAAAAATGGGATGATTTAACGAGAGATTTTTGATGGATTTTGGCTTCTTAAAATCGATAACATTGTCAATGGACAAGAGGAGATTTTAAGAAGTCAAAAGACATCGGAAATATTCGGATAAATCACCCATTTTTAAAGTGTTTTAGCTATAACAAAGCCCTCTTGAGGTGGGGATGTGACTTCTACCTTTCCATCTTTATGAATATATACATCATATTCGAGACGGACACCAAACTCTCCTGGTAAATAAATTCCTGGCTCTATAGAAAAACAGGTTCGGGGAATCAAGGGACGATGGTCATCGGTTTCTATAGAGTCAAGATTTGCTCCTGGACCATGATTGACTGTATGAATATTATGCCCTGTACGATGGGTGAAATAGTCTCCATATCCCCCTTCATTAATCACTCGACGCACAACTTCATCCACCTCTCCCCCTTGAATTTCTCTCCCTTCAGAATACCGTTTGATGATCAGATCTGTCCCTGCTTTTTGAGCTTTACGTACCAATGAAAAAACCTCTTGTTGTTTTGGTGTAGGCTTATCAGCTGCAACACCCATTCGAGTAATATCAGCAAATACAGCATGGGAAAGATCTTTTTTACACCATAAGTCAATTAAAATGAGATCTCCTTTCTTAATAGGCCTATTTTTTTCTTTTGTCGGAATATAATGGGGGTCTGCTGCATTTCCATTCACGCCACAAATCGGTTCACCTTCTGTCACACACCCCTCTTTTTCAAATCGTTCGAGAATAAATTGTTGAACCTGATATTCATTGATGGGCCTTTCTTGGGCTAAATGATTTTTAATCAAATCCCAGGCGCCGCTTACGGCCTTTTCCAAAACTGCAGAAGCTTCCTTATGGAGGTGATATTGCTCATCAGACCAAAGGCAGGTAAAAGCTTGTAAAAATGGTGCTGAACTGACCACTTTTACTCCATAACTGCGAATTAAATCAATCAGACCTCCATCGATGACAGAAACGGTAGGAATTGCTTGATTCAGCGAATACTCCATAGCTACTCTATTTACTCCATGAAGGGTTTCACCAAGAAGATGATGCAGTTCTTTCCAGGAAAAATAAGACTTTTTTTCTCCTGGAAGATGGTCTAAATTGTGAGATTCAATCTTATGAACGATCTTTTGAGGATTTCCTTTTGCAGGAATAAAGTAAAAGCAACGTCTCGTCATCAAAACATCGGGAGGAATTTGCATCACTGAAAGGGCTAAGGGATTGCTTCCATGAAGGTCATAAAGAAGCCAACCATCGATTTTATAAAATTGAAGTTGTTTTTGGATTTCTTGAATATTCATGAATTTATCCACTATTTAATGATAGACACATTGGATGAGAGCAGATGCTGCCATCACTTTTAAAGTCTGATAGGGTTCTTCAAGGAGCTTTAATAAAAATGGAATGGAGGTTTTATCCCCTATATGTCCTAGAGCTCCAAGGATATTTATTTTCATCTCACGATCTACAAGATAATAGGCTTCTTGTAGAATTTCAATCGCCTCTGTCTCTCCCCCTGATAAAGCTAAAACAAGAGCCGCTTGAATTCGAATAGTTTCATCCTCTTCTTTTAGAAGATCTCGAAGAATGTCAAAAGCATCCTCTCCACCCTCTTGAAGAAGTGTTGTAGAAGCTGCATACGTCACACCAAAAACATCTTGAGTCAAAAAGCTCTTGACAGCTTCTTCTGCCTGTGGATGTTTTAGGGCTGCAAGCATCCCAAGAATTTCTAATCGTGTTAAATGATCAATCATTGTCGGATATTGAGGAACTTGTGGAATGTGGCAAATTTTTGAGGGAGCTAGAACTTCAAATAAAGGATTTTGAGATGAATCCCACATCACCTTCCCTTTTCTAAGCATTAGAAATGTATAGAGCACATCAGAGAATTTTTGATCATCTCCTCCTTGACCAATTCCTCCAAGAGCTAGATTAGCTTTTACAAAAGGATCAGGAGTAATTTTCAAGACTTCTTGAGCTAATTGCTTTCCAATAAGTCCTATCCTTCCCAAAACAAAGGCTCCTAATCTACGAGTCGATTCATCGGTTGAATAGACCCATTTGCGTATAACTTGCATTGCGGTTTCGGGAGCATACCTTGAGATAACCCATGCCGCAGTTAATGAAACAGGGGGATTAGAGTCCTCTGTTAAATCAATCATTGTTGATAGAACTTCTGGCTTTAATGTTCTTAATCCTAAAAAGTTCAAGGTATTCAGAGCTGCAATCCTAACATCTGAAGATGGATCCTTGAGGAGCTTTTCGACGATATAAGATTTTTCCTTTAGATCTAGATGAGCTACAATTTGACAAGCTAAGTGACGCAGACCTGCTCGCTTTGATTCTGAGAGCTTTTGAAGTTCTTCTTCTCCAACCTCATCATAGATGTTCACAAGTGAAGCGATTGCTGCCCCCTTTTCTTCTGCAGTCGTTCGCGAATGAACAATAATACGCTTCAAAGGTTCTTTTACTTCTTTTACTTCCATAGCCCCTAGCGCTTGAATAATCTCTAATCGGACAAACCATATTTTTTCAGAAATCAATAACCGCTTTAGGGCATCGATAAGTCTTCCATCACGATAGCGAGGAGAAAGTTTGACTGCCATACTACGGAGAATTGCATTCGAAGAACTCAGCTCTCTAAGGAGCATTTCTGTAGCTCTAACATCATCGGTATAATATGCACTCATGAGTGATGCAATACTGACAATAAATTGTGAGGAGCTTTCAAACCGTCCAATGACTCCCCATGCTAAGGTTTCAATAAGATCAGAATCTTCTTCTTTATTATCTAACTGATTTGAATAAGAGATTGCCTCAGTATCTTTTCCATTTTCTGATAAGGCTTTGATGTAAGCTTTTTTTAAACTCTCTGATTCGGGGTAAGTCTTTAAACTTACCTCACATTCTTTCTGCGCAGAAGAATAATCATGAATCAAAAGATGAGAATAAACTCTTTTTATCACTTCGTTCTCCGAAGCAGAAAGAAGTGAAAAACAGAGGAGTAAAATTAAATATCTCATGCCATGTCGCCAAGGAGTTTTCCACCAATTAAATGAAAATGGAGGTGAAAAACCGATTGTCCTGCCTTAGTTCCAATATTTGTCAGCAATCGATAATTGTCTGCAACATCAAATTTCCTGGCTAGGTCTTGGGCTACATAGATGATTTCTTGAATAATTGAAAGATCTTCTTTAGGAACCTCTTGAAGACTTGGATATTCTTTTTTAGGAATCAAAAGAAGGTGGACAGGGGCTTTAGGATTAATATCTTTAATGACGATGATCCTTTCATTTTCATAGACTTTATCTGCAGGAAGATTTCCCTTAATAATCTTTCCGAAGATCGTACTCATTTTTTTTTCCTTTGGATGTACTCTAATGCTTTAAAAGCATCTTCTTTTGTTTCCCAAACTGAGATAAAACGTCCTTTGTGACAGAAAATAGCACCAGGAATCCCTGATTTTTTCTTGAGTTCGTCATCTATAAGACCAGCCCATTCTTTTGGCATGGGCACACGGACTTGCATCCTCTTATCATAACTAGGAGGAATTCCTCTAAGCTTCCATTGATCTCCAGTAGGCATTATAATGAACTCCGCTGGATGTTTCTCCCCTCCAAGCTCAAAAAAGGATTCAATCCACGGCATAGACTCTTCGAAAATCATAACTTTTTCTTGTTTTTTCATGACTGCTTGAATTTTCCCGCGACATTCTTGAATATAGTGATATTTTTCTAAAAGACGTTGTAAGTGACCGAGACAAAAATCAAGAGCTTGAAAAAATGCGGCATTAAAGACTTTTGCATTCGAATCATGACGAGCTGGAACAAAGTTTGCGATCAAAGATGAAAAAGAACAGTGTCCTACCATAGGCGCAGCTTTTCCATTATCAATAGCATCTACTCCCATCACAAGAGAACGATTGAAGTAATTATAGAGTTTTTCATCAATAATCTTTGAAGTTTTGAGGTATTTTAAGATCATCCCGGCACTACTCAAGGAGCCGCTATAATCTAATTGATGATGATCAAATCGTTTAATTTTAGGATCATAAATCCCACCCACATCACAAACATACTCACAACTACTAAGTTCTTTTAAGTCACGACTTCGAACAATTTCTTCCTTATCAATGAGATCAAAAAGAAGTAAAAGGGCACATGCTGTCACTTCATCAGCATGAAAACTTCCATCATGAGTTCCAAAACTACGGGGTCTAATCGGTTCATTTTCCATAAATTATACAATTTTAACTCCTGAAAAATAATTGCTCAAGGAGAAAAATTATAATAGGTATTTGCTAACACTTTTGTTTTAACCCAATCAGAATAACTAAGACGATTGATTATCAGCATTGACTCTGATATATATCCAAACAACCCCTTCAATACTGGATAGATTCATGGGTACAACTTTATCTTTTTTACATCATGACCTAGTTACCCCCGATGGAAAAATTGTCGAATTGACACGTATCGATGAGAAGCGGATTCATGCTAAAGTGCTGATCGACAATATCTCCCCTTCTTTTTTAGGGTTTTCTATTGAGAAAGAAAATGTTTTTTTTAATCTGAAAAGTACACTGGCTCAATTAGGGGTTAATGCCAAAACAATTGAATTTGAACTTTCTGAATCGCATCGAAGAGGAGAGGTTTCTTTAGAACTTTTTTCTCTTTCTTCAGAAGGTATCCTTTTTCTAGCCTCCCTTTCTCCAAAAGCTTATATAGGAAAACTCTTTGCGGCAGATGAAAGGAGGCGTGTAAGAGAGCCTATTTACTTATCAAGAATGTTTGGACGGACGGACCGCGAGGGGCGCCCCTTACTTTCTTTAGGAGAAAAACAAGGGAAATCAAACTGGACACTTGAACAAATCGATGGAAGAATGGTTGCTTTTCTTCCTCTTAAACCTGGAGTCCAAACATATGATAAAAAAGTTTCAGGGCTTATCCCTGTACTTGCAGAAGCTTTAAAACATCCTGAAATCAAAGTACGGGAGCTTATTCATTTAGCTCAACGATGGGAAGATAAAAAACGTTTAGCTTCAAATCAACTCCTCCTCGTTAACACACTTCCTCTCCATATTCGAACAGTTTTTGGCCGTGTTGTAAATGAGCTCCTTCCTAAAGGGGTAAAGCATACAGCTGCATCCATTTTACAACCTGATACAACAGCTTCAGGAAATATTTACGAACTCTATGGAGAGAGTTCTGAAGAATTAACGCAAATCCCTCTTGAGTTTTATACACTAGATCCTTATCGAGAGCATGTCTTCTTTTCTGACCGCGATCAACTTCAAGCTTCGATTGAAGATCCTAAAGTTCTTTTTGAAGCCATTCAAACAGCACCCACACCTTCTCACCATAAATGTGCAACTTTTGTTGTTAAAGGAGAGCAACTTCTCAACTTAAAACCGAGTGACTGGATCCAAACAGAATCGGCTCACGAAGAATTCCCAGGTTTTTTCCACCCTAGAGAACAAGCGGAAAAAGTGGAAAAATATATGCACTCCCAGCCTTCCTATCCTTATTTAGAAGCGATTGAAAAGGGGGTCATTACAAGCCAAGGAATCCTTTTGACCCGTTTCTTTCCTTCTCCCATTATGAAACGAATGCTTCTCAGTGAACAAGTCTATGAATACTTAAAAGGGATCTATTTTAATAAACCCTCTCGGTCTCATGGTGATTTTTTTTCACATGAAGATCGTTCTTTGCTTCTTGATTTAGCAAAGTTTGGGATCTCAATTTTTTGGATCGACGAGCATGCCCATGAAATTCTCCGATATGTTCCTAAGCCTGGAAAGGACTCTGGAATGTTTGTTCCTTTATCAAAAGTTGAAACATTTATTTCTGCAACCATGGTCGGAGTTTATGGATCAAATTTAATGGAGGGTACTTTTGAACCTCTTATTAAACAACTCCTAGAAGGATTGCTTAAGATGAAAGAAGAGTTTGAGCACCGCCTTCTGAATTCAAAGACACCTCTAGCCCTTGTCACTGGAGGAGGCCCTGGAGTGATGAGTGTTGGTAATCGAGTTGCAAAAGAACTTGGGATTCTTTCCTGTGCCAATATTTTAGATTTTCGTTCTAACGGAAATTCTGTCGTTAATGAACAAGAACAAAATCCTTATGTTGAAGCCAAAATGACCTATCGGTTGGACCGATTAGTCGAAAGGCAAGCAGAATTCCACCTAGATCTCCCCATTTTTCTTACAGGAGGTATTGGGACCGACTTTGAATATGCCCTAGAAGAAACCCGTCGGAAAACAGGCGTTAAATCTCCAACCCCTGTCCTTCTGATAGGAAGTCCTGCTTACTGGAAAGAAAAAATTTCCTCCCGCTTTAAATCCAATATTGATGCAGGAACTATCGTCGGGTCTGAATGGGTTAGTAATTGCTTTTTTTGCATTCAAAATGCACACCAAGGGCTGGAAGTTTATGAAGACTTTTTTAGTGGAAAGCTTGCCATTGGACCTAAGGGGCCGATCTTTCCTGAAGGCTTTAGGATTGTAGACTAACCATTGAAGCAAAATAATAGACTAAGAAAAAAAGAATGAAAAGAATCACCATCGAAATGAAAACTTTTTTATTCGTTTTTCTAGGTCTCACAGTGTAGGAAGCCATCCTTGAGTCGCGGCAATTTGGAAGTAAATAATCGCAAACGATCCAATAAGCATGATCAATAGGAAGAATTTTCCCCCAAAAACCCGAAATCTTTCTTTCTTTTTCTCAATATACCGTCCATGCCAAACCATAAAGGCGGGGAGAAGGCCATAAAGAATCGCAACAAAAACTCCAGCATATCCCAAAGCTGCAACAAATCCAGTAGGATAGAATAGAGCAAATAAAAGAGGAGGAACAAACATAAGAAGAAGGAGAAGAGCTTTTCCTTTCACTGTTTTTTTAATTCTAAAGCCATCAGCTAAAAAGTCATAAAGGCTAAGAGCAACTCCAAAAAAGGAGGTGACTAGAGCAAAAAATGAAAAGAGGCCAACGACAATTGCAATCCATGGAATTCCCAACATTGCATTTAAAGCATCGGTTAAACCTGCGACTGGATGAGGAGCTCCACCAATTTTCTCAAGGCCATACTCCCCCGTTAGAGGAAGCATTCCAATAATCAAAAATTCCCAAACCAAATAAAATACAAGAGGGATCAAACTCCCCAAAAGAAGAGCCTTTTTTAGTTTTGCAATATTCCCATCTAAGTAACTTCTCAAGCTAGGAACAATAATATGAGAAGTAAATGAAAGAATCACAACAGGAACAGCAGCCCATAGATAATGAGGTTTTCCTCCTTTATAGTGCTCCCATTCAACATGAGGCGTAACAAAGATTAAAAGAAGAACAAATGAGACGATTAACCCCACCATGCAGATACGATTAATTGCATCAACGGCTTTCGTTTCAAAAACCACAATAAATCCAAAAATCGCTAGAAAAATGAAGATTCCTACATTGGCTGAAACATTATATTTAGAGCCAGCACTAATCACATCAGCAATTAAGGACCCCCCTCCAGATAGATAGGCCGCTGCGACCGAATAAAGAAGGAGTAAAAAGGAAAGCCATGCAGTAAATTCTCCAACAGGACCTAGGCGTTCTTTACAAATTGTTATCAAATTTGCATTCACCTTATCAGACATTAATGTTGCTTCCATCAAATAAAATAAGCTAAGAAGCATGAAAGCAAAGGCAATAAAGAATAAGATTGCAGAAGGAAAGAAACCTCCTGCTCCCGTAGTTAAAGGGAGGGCAAGCATTCCAGCACCAATAGATGTTCCTCCTACTAAGAGAATGCTCCCGAAGGTCTTGTTTCTGTAAATTTTCATAATTAGGTGAGATTATCTCTCTCTAAGAGATTAATTTGCAAGCTTCCTTTTTCGTAAAAGGGCTAAATAGTTGTTGGTTTTCAATTATGAACGTGTCAACAATTTGGGGAAATGTTTTGCTAAGCTCACGAAGGGCCCATCCAATAGCTTTTTCAATAAAAAACTCTCTTTCGTGGCCACATTGAAGACAATATGAAAAAAGTCTCTTACAATCAGTTTTTTCTTTCCACTTCAATTGGAAAATCAAAGCGCTGCGTCTCTTCCAAAGATTTTTGCTTCCAATCCATTCGTCCATCATTTTGAGCTCTTTCGGGGCCTGGCTTAAATAAAAGCCTAAAAGGTTGCTTGCAATTAGGTCTACACTATCCCACCATGAATGAGTAGTAATGAGTTGTTCGATAAAATCCAATTGGCTCACCCATTTTCTATACTTATGACAAAGGTCAATTGCAGCATAATGAAACTCTCTCTCTTTTTCTTGATACAAAGAAAAAACAACTTCAATCAGTTCTTTTTCCGTTTTAAGAGGATATTTTTTAAAGATTTCTTTTTGAATCTCCCTTCTTTCAGGAGCTTTCAGCCCAAAAAATGGAAAGTGATTTTTCAAGTATGCCGCTTGTTTAGAAGCAGCTTCAGAATCTGACCTTTCTCCAAATGAGACAGCAAGTTGTTGAAGCATGAAAAAACTTTAACATTTTTCCAAGATGTTGTCGAACGGATCTAAAATCCCCAGGATAGTCCAAACCCTGTATAAGAAGTGCGATCTTTGAAAAACTGACCGACTGAATAGCCATGGTGATAATCGATAAAGACTCTCATCTTCCTTCCAACCCCTTGTAACTTACTGATTTCGTAACCAATCATATACGTTCCATCAAGGTTCCAATCATTGACTTGCCAGTTTCTTAGATAAACGGCTAGAAAGGGTGTTCCATAGAGGCGATGATAGAAAAACTTTCGCCCAAGAACACGCACTTCTCCTCCCCATTCAATATAGAGAGGAGGTTTTAACGGATAGGTTTTATCACTATGAAAAACCCAACCAAAACCACCATAAACCCTTAAGTTCATGTTGATTTGATAAGAAGTAAAGAGATCTATCGCTTCCATACTTGGATTAAGTCTCTTAACACCAGGATTATGATCCATAAACTCATCCCCAAGGTGTGAGGAAACGTGATAAACACGCAGTCGAAAGGCCCATTTATCAAAGGCATAGCTTAGAGGGATACCAACAAGGTAATCGGTATTCATGAGTTCAGAAATCTCACCATTGTAATGAACTCCCATTTTAAAGACCGACCAGATTCCAGCTTGGATATCGATTTGTAAATCCCCTTGCCATGGAAGAACACTTCTCCACCGGAAAATTGGAAAACTATCTCCTAAAGAAACAGCGATTGACTTTGTCCCCATTACATTATCTCCAATGTGATAGGCCGCTGAGTAGATTGTTTCCATAGGATTGGCAATCATTGGAGGATAAAGAACTGTTTGTTGGGGAAACCAAATCCCTTTGATTTGAGGCTTAACCTCGCGCTTTTCAATCTTTTCCAACTTCTTTTCAGGAAATTTCTCCACTTCTGTGACAGAGGTCACTTCCGGTAAGTCTTTGACAAAGTTAATGATACTGTTTTTGATCAATGCATTCTTCGGAAGATTATAGAGATACACATCCCCATTCTCTACATAGACAAGAACATCAAATTCATAATAGTGAGAATTGACAAGAGCCTGGATGTATCCTTCGAGATATGCATCTTCTTCATCACTCAAGTGCTCTTTAGGAACTCCATCCGTTCGAGTCGGAGCAGCAGCCATAAAATCAAGAGACTCAATAGCCCCAAAAATTGGAATAGCAATCCAAAGAAAACCAAAAAAAATATGTTTTAAATAGCGTGTATTCATTACCAATCACTTAAAAATTTCCTCTTTTTTTCATAGAGGAACTTTAATTCCTATATACAGAGGACTTGAAATTATCGGCAAAAAAATTTATTGATTGTGTATATGTTAAAAAAAATAAGAGCCACTTAGGAGTCACTTATGGCACATCTACCAGAGACAAACTTAACAAAAAAATTCCAAGCTCAAGCTGCACAACTTGAAGATAACTTGTTTACACTTAATGAGCTTTTCCAGTTGTGTTGCGATTCTTCTCTATCAGAGGATCAGCTATTAAAAAAAGCTTCTCCCTTGGTTGAAAAACTTGCAAAAAGCAATCCAGAAGTTGCAAAAGAGCTAAAAGAGGTACTCACTTCTGGAGATCACAGTAAAATTAAAGCCTTTTTTGATAAGGATATTGAGAGAAGAGCCAACTTGTAATTCCCTCGAGTTATCCCTAGACACGAGGAAATAAAATACGATGAACACAAAGCAGGCTGACAAATTTTTGCCTCATCCGAGGCCATACTATCCATGGCTGATCTTGTTGATCAGCCTACTTTTTCAGCTTTATAAAAGTCTCCTTCTTGTTATACCAAGTGTTATTGCTCCTGATGTTGCTCAAGCTTTTCAATCCAATACACTCAATCTTAGAATTTTAGTTTTAGCAGCAGTCATTCCTCTTTTTATTTTCCAAATTCCTGTAGGAATATTTCTCGATAAGTTTGGTGTCCGCAGAATTACAAGTCTTGGAATTTTTATCAGTGCAATTGGAGTGACTATTTTTGGAAATAGCTCTTCCTTAACCACTGCTTACATGGGACGCTTCCTCATTGGACTTGGAGCTAGCGTTGCTTTAGTGAATATTGTAAAAATTCTTGTTAATTGGTTTAACCCCAAAATGTTTGCCACCCTTTTTGGGGTAGCAATCATGCTAGCTGCATTAGGAGATTTAATCGGAATTTATATCACCTCGGCGATCGTTGAAACCTTTGGATGGCGCACAGCTATGATCAATTATGGTCTTGCTGGCTTTATCTTTTCGATTTTCTTCTTCATCTTGGTTAAAGATAATGCTCCAGGAGCCCAGTACGACATTAACCCAAAAGTTCCACAGCTTAAGCTAGGTCCAACCATTGTAAGAATGTTAAAACGTAAGCAATCATGGATTCTTGCTCTTTTTGTAGGCTTTGTTCAAACCCCATTCCCCATTTCTATTGGGCTTTGGGGAATCCCCTATTTAAAATCAAAACACCTCTTTACAGATGAACAAGCCCGATTTGTTTTTGGGGCTTTACTCTTAGGAATATGCATTTCTGCTCCCCTTATGGGATATCTCTCAACCTATATCAAAAAAAGAAAGTTTTTCCTTGTTATTAGCTCTTTGGTGGTCACCCTTTTGTCGATCCTTCCGATTCTTCCCATTCACTTAGATTACTTAAACTATGCCTTCATCTTCTTTTTTCAAGCCCTCTTTATAGGAATGTTTCCCCTTGGCATTACAATGATGAAAGAACAAAATGTTCCTCAAATATCAGCAACAAGCTTTACATTTATTCATAGTAGCTACGTTATCTTTGCATGTATCTCAGAATTATTAGCTAAGATTTTATTTCACTCTCACTGGGATCATTTGGTTTCTTTTAAAAATGTCGTTCCAACCTCGCACCTCCCCTTCATCATAAGAGTAACTATGTGGTTTGGTCTTGCCTTTATCGTCTCCCTTTTCATCAAAGAGACCTATGCCAAACAGAAGGTTCAAGAAGAGCTTCCTGCTACAGATTTTTCTGAAGAGTAAGGATCGTTTCGTTACAAATAATCCTCTAAATGCTATAGTCTCAGACTTCTTTGGGGCAGTAGCTCAGTGGTTAGAGCTGCGGACTCATAATCCGTAGGTCGTAGGTTCAAGTCCTACCTGCCCCATTCTCATGAAAATCAATGTGCAAATAATAGGAGCCTAAAAGGCTATGGAAAAATCGATCTTTGCTGTCATCTATCGGTTTGCCCTCTTACCAGGAAAAGAAAAACGTTATCAGCAGCTCTGGCATAAAGTTTCTAATTACTTTGTTAACTCAAAAGGTGCCATTGGTTCAACTTTGCATAAAACTCATGAAGGCTATTGGCTAGCCTATTCTCGTTGGCCCAATCGTGCAACAAGAGATGCTGCTTGGCCGACAGGTGATACTTCTCCTGATTTGAGCTTACCTGATCCAATAAGATCAGCCATTATAGAAATGAAAGCATGCGCATCAACAGAAAAAACATGGCCTCCCATTGAAATGGATCTAATTGCTTATTCAGAAAACCCTGTGAAATATAGCTAAAACAGTTTAAAAATGGGATGATTTACCCGGATCTTTCCGGTGTCTTTTGACTTCTTAAAACCTCTCCTTGTCTCATGGCAATGTTCTCGGTTTTAAGAAGTCAAAATCCATCAAAAATCTCTCGTTTAAATCATCCCATTTTTAAACTGTTTTAGCTATAAATTCAGACAAAAAAAGGCCGCTTCGCCTAGGGGGGGGGAAAGGGAAAGCGAAGCGGCCAGATAGGTTAAGAAACCTACTTTGAATTGAGAAAAATTAATTAATGATTGTACTTATTTCCATTTGAAATTGTTGCCATGTTTTGAATCGTTTGTTGCGCTTGTGATAACGCGTCATTCGCTGTCTTAAGCAATTGAGCCATGATCGATCCCATTGATTGCGCTGCAGAAGTAGCAAGTTGTCCTTCTGCTCGGTACTCAGCAGCAGCCTTTTTCGCAATCCCTGCACCGACTGATCCAGCACCGTTAAAGATACCTTCAAATGCTTTACCAATTCCAGTGAATGTGTTCACACGTTCTGAGTGTTGTTTTATAATCGATTGCTCTTGTTCAATTGCTTTATCGTATTGCTTATCCAATGCATCTTTAACTTCTGGCACTTGTGTTTTTTGATCCATACAATCAAAAAGCTCTTGGTCTTCTGTAGACACTGAAAGAGCTTTATCATCTGGACCAACAAACTTCTGTTGTTTTTTAAGATCATCAACTTTCTCTTGAACTTTTTTCTTATGGTCTGCTTCTGCTTTTGCTTCATCTGCTGTTTCTTGGTCGGTTTTGGGTCCTTGAACTGGTTCTTCTTTTGGCAACCCAACTTTTTCATTCACACCGACTCTATGTTCTTCTGGAAGCGCTTTTTTAGTGTTTTCTATTCCTTGCTTTTGCTGTTTGACCTGTTCAAGTTCAGCTCTGCTAGAATCTCCAAATTCCCCATAAGCCATTGTACCGAGTGATACAAATGAACCAGCAATGGCTGAGCCTCCTTGAGCTAAATCAGCGAAAAACATCTCCTCTCCCTCTTCTCTAGTATTCTCTGCACCTGCTTCTACAGCATCTTGAGTTGTAACCGCCATCTCCTCACCTTGTAGAAGATCCTGATAGTTCATATCATTAAAGACTTCCTGGAGGTCACATAAAGCTGCTGTAACAAAGCCCTCTGAACCCGTTGCCAAACAGAGCCCACCCATCCCAGTACTTACTGTTGCTGGTGGATTTGAATTTGTTGTTGTTTGCGTATTTGGTGTTGACATAATTTTTTATCCCTTTCTTTTATTAACCTTGTATTAATGCTCTAAGTTCTGCATCCGCGATTTCTGCAGGTGATTGGAATGCAGTTGCAACAATTTCTTCATAAGATTTAATAATCATTTCAAGCTGTTTACTTGTTTGCTTGATCATTGCATTGATGCTTGCTTGAGATGCTTCATCTAGTGACACATTCGCTCGGTATTTTGAAAGCTTCATTGCATTTTTTCCCATAATGATGGTTTCTCCACCTTGGGCAGCACCAGAAATAGCCCCTACAGCAGTTCCTCCAGCAGTCATGCGAGAAGCGAGTTGTGTTAATTGAGTAGCACTTTCTTCTGCAGAACGCGCTGTATTTCCAATAGATTCCGTCATCACAGTGAAACCACCGATCGATGCAGTCACAGCAGCAACAATAACTTGAGTAAGCTCAAGAATAATCGCAAGAGCTTTGCTATTCTTCTTACCTGTTGCTTGAAGAATATCTAAAGCTAGTGAACTTGATCCAAGCGTTGATCCAAACCCAAAGGCTCCCATCGCAGCTGATCTCTTCGCGATTCGAGCTCCTTTTGACGAGGTTTTCTCTGTTGCCTCTTTTGAGGTTTGCGAAGTCACTTCTTCAGTTTCCTCAGTAGCAAGGTTTGCTAGCGCATCTGTTTCCTCTTCAGCAAAATTTGCCAGTCGAAGCGCAGCTTCCTCCCCCGCTGTCTCTTCGACAGTAGAAAAAGCTGCTTCAGCAGCGCCAGCACCTGCTGTAAGTAGAGTAACTGCAGCGATAACAATCACATCTGCAAGGATTTGACTACCCGTTGCATCAGCAATTTTGTCAGTTCCCTCTTGCATCCAACCTGTTGTAGAAGCAATGAAAAGAGCCAACATAATTCCTGCTACAAGCTCATTACCTGTCAATGCCATCCCAACAATGACAGCAAGCATTGCAACTTGAGAAATCGTCTCAAGCGCTGGGTTAGCAAGGATTTCTGCTCCAAGTTTCTTTTCTGATTGCATTACTTTTTTAGCTCCAGCTTCATCACCAACAGCAGCTAAAACTCCAGCACCAATCAGTTCATAATAGGCTTGTTCCAAATCAATCGTAAGTGTTGACAGCTCTATCATATCCTGTCCAAACTGAGTTCCTAAAAGAGCAATCCCTTCTGGCCCCAGAAACATGGTTAATAATGCTGCTGCAAAGAGGATTTCAAACCCTTGCTTGATGTCACCAGTAAAGAGATCTTTAAAAGCAGCACCAATCATCTGGTATCCTTTTGTGAGCTCATCAAAGCCATTCTTTGCTTTGGCTTCATCTCCAGTCACAGCCCAATAAGTCGTTTCCCCAATGTCCTCAAAAAGTTTTCCAACAGACGTAAAGAAGTCTTTAGTCCAATGAAAAATCCCACCACTTTGATGTTCTGAGTTCTTAAGGCTTTCTTGGATCTGTTCTAAATTGTTCTCAAGATCATCTGCAACGTTTTGACTCATTTGTTGTTGTTGCATTGATTGTTGAGTATTTGTGTTGATTTGAAGCTGCTCTAAGTCCATCATAAGCGCTTCCATATCAAACATAGCTGTTTGAGCATTTGTCGAAGAACCTTGGAGAATATTCACGATATCCATCAAGATTTGAATACACAGAAGCATTTGTTCGATTTGCGCTTCAAAAGCTTCCTGCCCATTCGCAAGAGCTTCTTGGAACATAACAGGGCTTCCTACAGCTCCTTCAGCAAGGGCTTCCAGAGTAGGATTAACGCTCTCACAATATTTCCTAAAATAATTAGGATCGCTTAAGTGTCCACCCCAGAAGTGGTCCCAACCACCATTTTCTTCCCAGTTTACTTCTTTGTTATATTGATAAGTTCCTTGGGCTTGAATCTGCTCAAGTTGAGCTTCTGTTGATGGATCATCAACATATTCAATTTCAAGACTATCGATCACTTCATTAAATGCATCATAAAGGTCTTGGTTTGAACTATTAGGATCTGCTAAAAGCTCTTGATAATTTTCCCAAGCAGGACCAAATGTTGCCCACCAATCTGCAGCAGATTGCATCGCTTCAACCTGAGCCTGCATAATGGCAATTTGGTTTTCTAATTGTTCTTCAAGAGTTTGGTTAGTATCCGATTCCATCCGAGACATCTCTCCAGCTGCCTCAAAAATGGCTTTCTCAGTAAATTTAACTGGCTCTGAACTAGTCGCAGTCTTTTCAGTCGATCCAGATTCTGTTGTCGTTGACTTTGATTGTGTTCCTGTTGTCTTAGGAGGAACGATTTCTTCATTTTCACTCTCTGGTTCTTCTGAGAAAGACTTACTATATCTTGTCATTTCTCCTAGTTGTAAAAGAGCATCTAGTTGATCAGTCATTCCGAAAACGGCATACGATGACTCACCTTTTAATTTTTGTGTTGAAGAGAAGCTTGTTGTTGTCCCTTCATCACGATCTTTTATAATTGCTTGCATTGACATATTATTTTACCCTTAATAAGTTTTTATAAGTCTTTCTGTAAAAGAGCGGTTACTGTGTCGAGTGGCGATAAAATTGCTGACTGAATTGAGAGTAGGTTCTGTATAAAGTTTCCAATTGCTTGCAAGTTTGTTGCATCGTTTTGAGCCTCTGTTTGCAGCTCGTTCACATACATCTGTCCAGTCGTATTAATTAAGTTATACTGCGTCTGCCATTCTTGAACGTCTGTAGAATAGTTTGGATCACTTTGCCCATCCGCTGGCGGTTCTGGCATATCTTCCATTTCAAGATTATCTGCATTAATCATATTTGTGTTGGCTTCAGATGTTAATTCTCCAATCAAGTCAACATGCGTTGCTTGAACAATTTGCGATTCATTTGCTGTTTCTTCAAGGTTATATGAAGACGTACATACAAAGTTGAATCCATTTGACACTGGTTTAAAATCCGCTGACATTTTTTTCCCTCCTACTTGATTGATTAACTTCCTGCACTTTGCATTGCCGTGACGGCTGTTTTAGTCGTATCTATGTTTGACTTGAAACAGTCTTGCTCGATAGAAAGATCCTGAGAAGCTTCCTTCGAATACGTTTGCATCTGAGAATTTAGAATCGTGTTTTGTGATTCCACATCATTCCTTGCTGCATTAATCCCGTTACTAACAGGTGATGTCCCTTGATAACCCGAACTAGAAGGATCATTTGAAGGATCTGGAAGATTCCATAAGCTCGCCCAATAATCTGCTAAACCTTGTGGATCATTTTCGTACTGTTCTGGAATAATGACATCCAGCTGATTTTGCACATCTTGAATAGGTGCAGCATATGTAGGATACTCAGCCATTAATCGATTAATTTGTTGCTCATCATAAAGAGCATCCTTAGCATAATCATCACTTGCAATCGCTGTTGTTGTTCCTACCTTCGTTCCTTGTGAGTATTGGTCAAAATCCTCTTGGATCGCATTGAGATATTGCCCAATCGTGCTATCAAAGTTAGATTTATCCGCTACCTCAACGTTTAAGCCATTGGTTGTATAGTTTTGCGAGATATTCATCAGGTATGGCAGCTCTTCATAGGCCAGCTGAGCATCACCTTGTTCACATAAATGGTTTAGGTGCTCTAAAAATGCTGTATATTGAGCCTCCCACCAATCATAAGTACCTGCATCTTCGATCACAGGGTCTTGAATATTGGAACCGTATCCATTTGGAACTGGATCAACTGTTTCCGACATTTGATTCTCCTTTTAAAGTCCCTTCTCTCTCCTGCTCTCTAGCAGGACTTCCCTATGCGCCTAAAGATAAGCGCTCTCTTTTGACATCAGTCAATAATAGCTTGAATATTAAGACCTTATTAGCTCTCGCCCAAAAGTCCCCTTCAAGCTTTTATTCAGAAGCAAACTCTTTTGCTCCGAAGCTAGGCCACTAGTGATTTGCCTAGATTCGACACAAATCTATTGCTGCCTCATCTAACATCAATCCTATTTCCCCACATGGAAATACGATGGATAGCTGAAACCATACTTTTAGCCCCTAATTAACGATCGATAAGACGATCCTAATCAAAGACTTATGAAATTTTTCACTTAGCACATAACGCCAAGCATCAAGGAAAATAAATTAGTTTTAAGATTCACTCAAAAACATTCGCTTTTGAGTAATTTTTTATGATAAGGTCACCCACTTGGTTTTATTAAAAGTCCCAACAAGTGGTTGTCCTTACTGGATGTGACAAAAGTTATCGTTTATTAAAATAACGTATAATATTATTAATGCCTAATAGGCCGTATATATATATATTAACACATTTTGTTAAATTATCAATAATTTTTCTTTAATTTATCGAAAAGATTTACGTTAATCATTAACAATCAACAGTTTAAGGTTTATTTAAATTATTCAAATAAGCAGATAAAAATTGATATCAATGCGATAAAAAACCTAAGAAATTATATAACCAACTAATTATCAATAACTAACCAAAATGAACTCTTCAATCATGGAAGAGGGGGCTAAGTAGTGCCCTTTGTTGCTTTCCTATCTCTTTTAAATTGCAAATTATTTAAATAGAGTG
Organism: Chlamydiales bacterium; assembly: GCA_024233395.1. GTDB lineage: Bacteria > Chlamydiota > Chlamydiia > Chlamydiales > Simkaniaceae > Neptunichlamydia. The sequence goes on along the minus strand of JACKPR010000003.1, from coordinate 88,280 downwards.
ATTTACAAAATAACCCTACTTTAAATCTTTAAATTTTTAGGAATATTCTTATCTTAAGAGCTATAGTCTTAGGATCTTGAGTTAATACGGCTTAGGATCTCTGTCGTTGAGATCCCAGGGGTATAAGGAACGGTTCTAAAGATCCCCATCTTAATAGGGACTGCATATTGGGATTGCTTTTTTTCCTCGGTAAAATCATCCCCATGGATCACAAGGTCTATATCGTGCTTTTGGATCCATTCTTCTGTGATTCCAATCGGACTATTAGGAATGACTTCATCGACAACCCTGCATGCTCTAATCGCAGTGCAGCGCTCTTCTAGGGTTAGAATGGGGCGTCTTTTATACTCTGTACAAGCTTCATCTCCATGCACACCTACTATAAGGTAGTCTCCATGGGCTTTTGCTTTTTCGAAAAATTGAACATGTCCTGCATGAAAAAGGTCGCCAACAACATCAACATAAACGCGAATAGGCTTAGCAAAAAGAGGGCTCCCAAAGATTAAGAAAAAGAGAACAAAAGAATAGATTAAAGTTCCTTTCAGTCGATAAGTCATAACATTCACACTGGATAGTATCGCCTGCGAGATGGTCATTCAAAAAGTGACTCCTATGAGGAAAGTTCAAGGCGCCTGAGGGAGAAAGCCCAAATTGGGCTTTTGAAGTAGGGCAACGATGAAATTTTCCATAAGAGTCGCTTAAGGAATGAGTAACTCGCGGGCGCCACTATCATAAGTTAGCTCCTTTTTTTCTATAACAAGAATGAGCCTTTTTTGGGTTTAAGAAAATTCTCCAAGTAGATAAAATGTCTAGCTACAATAAAAAAATAATAGGAACTAAAATGGAGTGCTTAGCACCAGAAATTCAAGAAGAAGAACCTTCGTGGGAATTAGAAAAGAAATCTTATGAAGGATTTCTTCAACACTCTGTAGAGATACTAGGTTATGATGGAGATGTTTCTCACTTTTCCTTTGTTTATCGGAGTGAAGGAAAAATCTTAGGACATTTAGTGGGAAAATCTTTTTATGGAGGGCTTCATATAAAACATCTTTTCCTTGACCGAACACTAAGAGGAAAAGGGCTAGGAACAGCTCTTATGAAAAAAGCCTTTGAAAGAGGATATGAACTGGGATGTCGATTTGCTTACGTTGAAACACTGAGCTTTCAAGCTCTAGGATTTTATCAAAAGCTAGGTTTTACACTCGATTATACCCGAGAAGGATATAATCGGGGTGTAAGTATGCATTATCTTCATAAAGACTTATGACTTTTGACAGCGGGTCTCAGCAATTTTAAAGTAAGCGTACAGAGCGATATCATATTTTTGATCGGCAAGGGATTCGATCATCAGTTTATGAAAGTTAATGTTATCTCCCTTTGGAAGGCGACTTCCTAAATGCCCTTCCATAAATTGAAGTGCACTTTGAACATCTTGCTTGTGAAGAAGAAATGAAGTCTCTGTTCGAAAATATTCATCATCTACAGAACATTTCACTAAACGCCCCAAAGAGGAAACGGCATCTCCTAAAACTTCTTTCGAATCTTCTTCCCCTTTTAAAGAGGAAATAAATTTCTGAGCAAGTGCCGCAAGCTCTGGGTTTTCTCCATTTTCATAAACTTGGAGTTTTTCGATGGATGAAGCATAAGCTTTTGCTAAATGATCAGGCTCTACAATGTGTGACTGATCTCCTAGAATCGAGAAGATTTCTTTTGTAAAAGTGCAAAGTTCTTGAGCTTTTTCTTCTTTTTCATTGGCAAATGAAAAGATGCTAGCTGCTAAAAAAATCGGTAACCATTTCTTCATACTTATCCTTTTTTCTCCAATTATATGAAAAGAGGCATTAGGATCGCAATTTTAAAGTGTTTTATCTATAGGTTCAGGTAGCGTTAAATTTTTTATTGATACTTAATCTTTTTTTTAAATACCATGTTTCCATTTTAAATCACCATCACCTACTAGAGGAGGTTTACTATGGCTACTCAAGCATACGGTCACTATTATCGGGTTGTTTATAATCCCCATCAAAATTTCAACAGTGTCCATACCTATGTGGATAGTCACTGCAAACTTTCACCGGAGCAATGCGAGGGAATTAAAACTTTCTTTACAACACTTCTAAAAAAAGATGGGGTCAATGTGGGGGTAAGAGGGGATCTTGTTAGTAAACTGATTACTGAACATCCAAATAAACAACAAATTCTAGAAGCGATTGGAACCGTCGCCTTTAGAAGCGAAACCCCCTATCAAATGTACATGTATCAATACTCTCAAGCAATTCTTGCAATGTTTCAAGCTGCTGCTGATCGCATGAGTCCCAAAGCCCAAAGCGCCGCGAGTGAATCTCTCCAGAAGCGAGAATTAACAGTTCAAGATGAAACCATGCTTCGCTGTCTTGCAGCCTTTATCGAACCCATGGGTGAATATTACAATGCTCATACTCATGAACTCGCACAAGCGTTGGATACAAAAGATACCGGTAGAATCTACGAAGCGCTGCAGCATAACATGACTGCCCATACCGTTGGTTATGGTCAAGGTGCTTGGAAAGGAACTTTAGGACGCCTTTTTGGATAATGGTAGCACTCTATCATCTCTTTTGTTAAACAAAAGAGATGGATAAACATTATGATGTCATTGTCATTGGATCTGGAGGAGGGACGAAGCTCGTCTCTCCTGTTGCAAAACTTGGAAAAAAGGTTGCAATCATAGAAAAAGGACCTCTTGGAGGGACTTGTCTCAACAGAGGATGCATTCCTTCTAAAATGCTCCTCCATACTGCGCAACTTGCTTCTATGATATGCGATGCAAAGAGGTTTGAGATTCACATTAAGAACCCTTTTGAAGTCGATTTTGAACATCTTGTCAAACGGGTCTGTTCAACAATTGATCAAGAATCTGAAAGTATCGCTCCGATCTATCGAGACAATCCTAATATTGACTACTATCCCCATGAAGGACGATTCGTGGATAAGATGACTCTTGAAACTGGAGGAGAACGTCTCTCTGCCGATAAGATTTTCATTGCTGTAGGCGCTCGCGCAGCAATACCAAAAATCCCTGGTTTAGAAAAAGTCCCCTTCATGACTTATCAGGAAGCTCTTCGCAATACCAAGAAACCAAAAAAACTCCTAGTTTTAGGCGGTGGGTTTATTGCTACTGAACTGGGTTATTTTTACTCAGCTATAGGTGTTGAAACAGAGTTTCTAGTACGCAATGTCTTATTAAGCAAGGAAGATGATGATATTCGTGAAGCTTTTCAAGAGGCTTTTGCTAAACAGGTCAAACTTCGTCTCAAATGTGATTTCCAAGAGGTCAAATATGAAAACGGAACCTTTATAGTCAGTTACAAAGATCGAGAAGGAAAATTGCAGAAAGCTGAAGGGGATGCCCTTATTGTTGCAACAGGGATCAAGCCTTGGACAGACACCTTAAATCTAGGAAAAACCGATGTTCAAGTTGATGAGAAAGGGTATGTCATTGTCGATGACCATTTGCGAACAACTGCAAAAAACATTTGGGCTTTGGGAGATTGCGTAGGGAATTACCTTTTCCGCCACACTGCAAATTTTGAAGGTGAATATTTATTCCGAACTCTTTTTGGGAATCCGGTTGATGAACCGATTGTTTACAAGGGGGTGCCTCACGCTGTTTTTTCCCATCCCGAGATCGCAGGGGTTGGGAAAACGGAGCGCGAACTCAAAGAGACAAAGATCCCCTACATTATCGGAAAAAACACCTACCTGCAAAGCGCTCGAGGCATGGCTCTTCTTCCAGAAACGGGGTTTGTCAAACTCCTCTTCGAAAAACATTCTTTAAAACTCCTTGGTGCTCAAATCATCGGTGAAGAAGCATCCAATATGGTTCATATGCTTATTATGGCCATTCAAATGGATGCAACCCTCGATGATCTCTTAAGAATGATTTATATCCACCCGGCCTTGCCAGAAATTGTTCGTAACGCTGCTCGAGCTGCCAAAAGCAGCCTTCTTTAAAAAACTCCGACATTCTTGATGAACCCGATTTGCTAAATCTTGAACAGCAGGACTGTCTGGAAATTTATTTTTTAATTCTCTGACCATTTTATTGACTTCGACCGATACTTGGCCAAAACTTTCAACCTTCATTTTCCCACTCCTTCTGAATCACCACTTAGGGTGGCTTTGTGCCTTCCATCATATGACAAAAGCTATTTATTATTAAGAGGTAAAGATTATTTTAATTTACCCTTGGGGGGTTGCCAAATGGATCACCTCTAGAATGACAACAAAGAGGGCATAGAGGGTAAGAAAGGTAAGAATCCCCTTATTCTCTAGCCAATTGAGATCTGCCTTGAGCTTCCAAGTATATTTCCCTACCCAGAGGAGACCGATAGGGAGGAGACCGTTCAGGAAGGCCTCTCCAAATCCTCCGGCAACCCCCAAAGCGGTCGTGAAAATCCCAGGATTGAGAGTAGATAGAACAAAAGGAGGAATAAAAGTCAAAAGGGTTAAAGCTATGCGACTAAGCCCTTTTCTTTCTTCAACTTTAAATCCATCTCCAAGAAAATCAACCATCGAGAAAGCCACACCAAGAGTTGAGGTCACAATTGCAAAAAAGGCAAAAAAACGACCCACCATCACAAACATTGGGTTTCCAGTAACAGCTCCAAAAGCTGTTGTAATCGGTGTCCCCTCTTCAAGAGTTTTTGATAAAATCTCTTGAGGAACAGCACCTATCACAAGCCATTGCCAAACGATGTAAACAATAAGAGGGAGAAAAGATCCCCAAAAGACTGCAAAGCGGAGAGATTTTTTATCTCGCTTTAAGTAAGTACAAAGAGAGGGAATCACATTGTGAAATCCAAAAGCACTAAAAAGAACAGGCATCGCCATGAGCATTGCAGGCCATTTTGTAAATTTGAGGCGGACACTATCCACTTCATCTCCCCCACTTCCAATCAAGGTAAACCATGCTGCTATCATAGCAACACTCATAATGATGTTCACCCGATCAATTGATTTTGGACCAATCGCAACAATCCCCCCAAATACAAAGCCAAAAAGAGCAAACATCTCCCATCCGGTTACATTAAAACCCATGATAGAAAATGCATCTGCAAGAAGAGGGGCTCCTGCTGCAAAATAAGCAATCATTAAGCAGTAATAGAGAAAAATAAACATACCCCCTGAAATCAGACGTCCTCCTCTTCCAAAAAAACGCCCAGCAATGGAAAGGACATTACTCCCATCTGGCATCCAAAGGGTCACTTCCAAAAAGAGAAGTCCTGTACAATACATAAAGAACCAAACAATTGTTGTGACTAAAATCCCCGGCCAAAAACCAGAAACTCCAGTAACAAGAGGAATGCCAAGCATTCCTGCTCCAATCATTGTTCCAGCGATTAAAAATGTGCCGCTGATCACACGCATTAAATTAGCTTTTTTTCTCATAATTTCCTTCCTACGTTAAAATGAATGATGAACAAATAGAATCGATTGCCATTAGTGACAATGATGGTAGGAAGGATGGTGTGGAAGTAAATAATATTTCATCATGCTACTATAGTTAAAACACTTTAAAATTGGGATGATTTAGACTAAAGATTTTTGATGGATTTTGGCTTCTTAAAACCGAAAACATTGTCTAAAAGACAAGGAGAGGTTTTAAGGAGTCAAAAGGCATCGGAAAGATCCTGATAAATCATCCCAATTTTAAAGTGTTTAGCTATATAATAGGTAAGGTTACAAAGTGTGTCAATATGAAAATTTCAGTTAAAGTTTTGCCAAAGTCCTCGAAAAATGAAATTGTCGGCTGGGAAAATGACGTTCTCAAAGTCCGCCTGACTGCTGTTCCTGAAAAAGGGAAGGCAAATGAAGCATTAATCTCCCTTCTTGCAAAAGAATATGGCGTTCCAAAATCAGCCATTACTATTTTGAAGGGAACCTCTAGTCAGAGGAAAGTTGTCGAGATAAAAGGCGCTCCGACGTCAAAATCTTAGCCCCAGCTTTCTTCATTGCTTCTAAAGCCTTTTTATCTTCATGAACAGGACGACACCCATCTTTAACCACAATGACTTCATACCCTAATTCAAGAGCATCTAGCACAGAAAACTTCACACAAAAATCGGTCGTGAGCCCTGCAACGTAAAGAGTCGTCACCCCTCTTTCGCGTAAAAAATCATCAAGCCCTGTTTCATGTTCTTTATCATTGTCAAAAAAAGCACTATAACTATCGATATTAAGATCTGTTCCCTTATGAAAATAACGGTCAATATGATCTTTTTTCAGTTCTTTAACTAAAGAAGCCCCACGAGTATGCTCGACACAATGTATGGGCCAGAGCTCTTGCTTGAATCCATCAACATCAATCACTTCACCTACTTTTTTTCCATGGGTCTCAGCAAAGCTAACATGCCCTTCAGGATGATAATCTTGAGAAGCAACTGTATAGTCAAATTTACCAACAAGTTGGTTGATAATTGGAATAATTTCATCCCCACCTTTCACTCCAAGAGCTCCTCCTGGCATGAAATCATATTGGAGATCAACAATCAAAAAGGCTTCGGTCATCGCTTTAATTCCTCAATTAACTTCATTTTTAAATCATAAATACTTCTCTCTAGTCCCACAAAATAGGGATCAGGGTAAAGAAACCGACGCACCGTTGGGCAAAGGGTTTCAAGTTCTTTCGAAGTGTTCTTTTGAATCGTCGTTAAAACGGGTGAGGAGTAGACCTTTTTTCCTCTTTCAAAGATAGGAACAAGAAGATCTCGGTAATAACAGTTTTCATTAAGAACCTGAGAACGGGTAGGATCGAGAGGATCGATGAGTCGAGTGCCTTTTGAAAAACCTTTTTCCATATCATACATCATATCTGCAAAAGCCTTTCCAGATTCATCATAAAATCGACGTGTTTGAAGAATTCCAGGATTTGTTGTCTTAATTAATTGTTCAGAGATTTTAATTTTATAGACCCATTCTCCTTTTTCATCTTGAATTGCAGCAAGTTTATAGACACCATCAAGGGCTGGCTGATCTTTTGCTGTAATAAGATTTGTTCCAACACCCCAAAGATTAATCTTTGCCCCTTGCTTTTTTAAATCGCGAATAATGAGTTCATCGAGCTCATTGCTTGCCATAATCTTAGCATCTTCAAAACCTGCATCATCTAAAAGCTTTCTAATTTGAATACTGAGTTTCGCTAAATCTCCTGAATCAAGACGGACCCCTAACATCTCGATCTTTTTTTCCTTAGCAACATCAATTGCATTTTTTGCCCCTTCAATACTGTTATAGGTATCGACTAGATAGAGACAATTTTTAGGTAAAACTCTGGTATACGCATCAAAGGCCTCTTTTTCTTTATCAAAAGCCATGATCCAACTATGAGCTTGAGTTCCTTTCACAGGAATATCAAATCGTTTTCCTGCAAAAACATTTGAAGTTGAAAGGCACCCTCCAATAAAGGCAGCCCGAGTTCCCGAAAGAGCACCATCAATCCCTTGAGCACGACGGAGACCGAACTCAATCACTTCATCTCCTTCAGCTGCCGCTGTAATTCTCGAGGCTTTTGTTGCGATGATCGTCTGAAAGTTAATGATATTTAGAAGAGCACTTTCCAGAAGTTGCGCCCCTAAAATAGGTCCCCTAACCAAAAGGAGAGGTTCATAGGGAAAAACAGGAGTCCCTTCAGGCATTGCATAAAGGTCTCCCTTAAAGGAAAAGTCCGCTAGATAGTCGAGGAATCCTTTTTCAAAAAGGGGATCACCACTTGGCGTTTTTAAGCTTTCAAGATACGAAAGGTCTGTGGATTCAAAACGAAAATTCTCGATAAATTCAATAGCTGTTTCGAGACCTGCAGCAATAGCATAACTCCCATGAAAAGGACGCCTACGAAAGGTAAGGGTAAAAACAGCTTCCCGATCCATCATCCCCAACTTCCAGTAGCCATAAGCCATTGTCAATTCATAAAGATCGGTTAGCAGCGCAAGGGATGAGGAATAGATCATGATTCAGATGGGGTATAATCGATGCCTTGCCGCTTTAATACCTCTTGTTTACGAAGCTCTAATTTATCAATCTCTTCTTGATAACGTGCAGCAATCTCTCGACTCGTATCAGCTTCATTCCAATATCTTCGTGCATCGATTAAATTATGGGATTGAAACTGTAGACGATCCCCTTGATTTTGTGCCCATGCAGCATTAGCAAGTTCTTTATTTCGGAGGTCGGTTAACTTAATAACCGCTTCATCAATGGTTGCAACCTCCTCCTTCCATTGAGATGCCGGAAGCTCTTTTACTAATGCGAGTTCTTCAGCTCCATATAGAGTTCCAAAACATAAAATGCCTACGACCATCCAAATTTTCATGATTGCTCCTCAAGGTTCATTGGCTTTATATTTACCTGATCTTCTTTTTGAAGAAAACCCCAGAATTGTTTATGACAAGAGAAATTGACAATTAAAGGGGCGACTTATGACCTGCCATTTTGATTTAAAATCCCTAGAAGAAGGGGATGATAATGAAACAAAAAAGCTTAAGTGGGCAACATTTATCGCTCTTTTCTTTATGCTTGTTGAGCTTGCGGGTGGCATCATTGCTCATAGCTTAGCTTTGATCAGTGATGCCCTCCACATGTTTACAGACGTTGGAGCTTTTGTTTTAAGTCTCATTGTCTTAAGGATTGCTAAAAGACCTTCAACAAAGAAAATGACTTTCGGATTTCAACGTGCAGAAATCCTAGGAGCCCTAGCAAGTGGTCTAACCCTTTGGGCCCTTTGCTCCGTTCTTATTTATGAAGCAATTGTCCGCTTAATTACTCCTCATGAAGTTTCTGGAGGTATTGTTTTCATCATTGCATCCATTGGACTACTTTCTAATCTAGCAATGATGAAAATCCTCCATAGCCATGATCATGACCATGAAGAGCAAATCAATGTCAAAGCTGCATATCTTCATGTTTTAGGAGATCTTCTAGGAAGTATTGGAGTCATTGTCTCAGGTATCCTTATTTTCTTCACAGGTTGGAATGTTATCGATCCCATCATCACTCTGATCATTGCTTTAATGATCCTTATCACATCTGGAAAAATCCTAAAAAAAACGATCCAAATTCTAATGGAAGGAACCCCCATAGGAATCCATTATGATGATGTCGAAAAAAGTCTTCTTTCTATTCCTTCTGTGACAGAAGTGCATGACCTTCATATCTGGTCCCTATCAACAAAACAACGCTCTTTAAGCGCCCACATCGTTTCCGATAAAAACGTTTTGAAAAAGGCCCAAGAACTGATCAAAGAAAAGTATAATATTCATCATATTACCCTTCAAATCGATCGCAAAAATTCCTCAAATGAGGTAGACTAGTAGCCATGAAATTCTGGCTTGTTTGTTTTATTTTTATCGCTCAAAACCTCTTTGCTTTTACCCTTCAAGAGAAGTTTGATCAAGCAGAGCCAGGAAGCTATATCGTTACCGAACAAAATGAGCTCGTTTCTCTCCTCCATCTCCATTCAAAAAAAGATCACCGCTTTCTCTTTGAAGAAGTCAGTATCCCTTTGCACCAATCAAAAAAAATCGATTGGGCCGACTGGATTAAAAAAGGGGCTATAGGCCACACATCTTGGATCCTTTATGAAGTGGATACCCAAAAAAAATGTGTGACCGAGTGCTACTCTCTGACTCGAAAAGCATGGATTCCCACCGATGAAATGGATGCTTTTTTAATTCCCCTTATTTCTCTAGAACTCGACTTCCTTTCTGAAGAAAATCGCCTCCAAAAAGGAGCTACAGCAAGACCAGGAACTATTAGTTCCCAGCCTTGGGGCCCTCCTCAAGTTAGAAACGGAAAAAAAGTGAAAGATCCCCAGTATGATGTCTACACTGCAAAATGGCCACATGATTCCTCTGATCTCTCAGGAAAACAAATCGTTCTCTACTTTGATAAGAATGAAGAACAGTTCCCCTTTCCCTACTGGCTTCAAGCCCGAGATGGTGCTCTAAAGTTTAAAATGCGTGCGATTGACTCTGGAACAGGCCTGAGCTCACCCTGTACTGATATTCCCCGCAGAAAGATCTCTTTTAGTAACGCACCTCATAAAGAAAATGGAAACCTCTACCTTACCCTTAGTGCCCCAACTTATTATGACAACCTTCAGCTCTTTGCTATTGATCTTACAGCCGAGCCTAAAACAACTCACGTCCTTTCCTTTGAGCAAAAACGAAAAAAAGAGCGCCTTTCTTTATTAATCGATGAAAAAAAGCTCGATCAAGTTTTTACAAAGGGACACGAATATCTATGGATTATCAGCCCTGAAGATTCAGAATTCACCATTGAGTCCCCACATACTTATGTTCATTGCGGGTCCTAAATCGACTTTAAAGCATTGATTTCTGAAGAGACAAAGGCAACTTGAGTATAGTATTCCTGAGCACTCATCTCAGTCTTATTTGGAGAAGCATCACTATCAAGGTCATCCACATGAACTTCAGCTCTTCGAATGGCTTCTGTAATGAGATCTTGAAGGCGATCTCGAGCATAAGGAGAGAGCTCTTCGATCTCATCCATGATATCCTCTATAGAGTCTCTCCAATCGGGAAGATTAATGACAATAGGAGGATCATTCAATAACTCTCCCAGTTGATAAAGCAAAAGCTGCATCTTTTCTTTAGATGCTTCATCTTGAGGCATTTGTGTCATTTTTACTCCCTTTTTCTACCTATAGGTATATCAAATATTGATTATATTATAAATCTATTATTCATAATAGATTAATAACCAACATATTAGAGTAACTACCCTTCGCCCTTCCCTTATCAACACTTATATTATTTAAAATAAGCAAGATGAGTCGTAAAATAATTATTATATATCAAAATAATTACTATATATTATATAATTAAATTTATAATTACTTATAATATTTATAAAAATTCGGGGAAAGAAAATGGCAATAAAAGCAACACATGGGACAACTCAGTCTCAAGGATCAACTCAAAGCGTAAAAATTCCAGGTTTTTTTGAACGCATAGCGATCAAAATCTCAGCTTTATGGAATGGAATTAATACCAAACAATTTGATCAGATTAGCAATCAATATTCAAGAGCTCATGATACTCTCTATGATGAAAGAGCGATATCACCAACACTCTACAATAATTACCAAAAATATCAAAAAATGTGTCAGGAAGTTGACCAACACCCCACTGAAAAATTAACAGATCTCAAGAGTCAAATCTCTCAAATTAGAGATGAGATTGTGTCCCTTAATCGCCAATACAGCGATATATCTGACCAAGAAGAAATTGCCTATAGTTACATTGGAAGTGGAGGAAGTGGATATGATGGATCAGCAGACCGCTCTAGGATTTCTGGAGAGATTCAAAAGCTAGAATCCAAACTTTCAAAACTAACTTCAGACCTTCATGCAGAGCGAAAGGCTATTGCTCAAGAGAAAGGAATTACGTTCTTTAGAAATCAACAATATGCGCCAAGTTATAGCGATCAAAGAACGCATAAAGTTTATGATACAGTTGCGAAAGGAATAAAAGCTGCACACAAAGCTCATCCATCCCTAACTAGAGCAGAGGTTACAGTTCTTTCAATGCCCCTCTTCATGAGCGATACCCAACAAAGAAACTTAGAACGATTTCTTTCTTAATAGAAACTTTATTTAGTTGAATTATTTCAAAAGGCCTTATTCATTGTTTTCAAAGAATAAGGCCTTTTTTTGAACAAAGCTTTTCGAGTTTATTTTTGAAGGATTATCTTTAAAAAATAAAAAGAATTTCTCATGATGTAAATTCATCTTAATTCATTGCTTTTTAACAACTTAAGTATTCGGATAAAGATCTTTATAAAATTTTTACTTTACTTCAATCAAAAAAATGCGATTCTGATGCTCAAAAAGTTATGAACAAGTTTTCCACACTATTAAACCACAGAGTAAACGCCCAGTAAAAAACTGCTAAATTTTTTATACTTTTCTAGAAAAATAAAATTTTCATATGTTAAATCTTATTAATCTCCTATAATTGTTCGGCATAATTTACCCTCATAACAAGGAAGGGATTGAATGTCTGCAATCGAAAGCCTCTCAGGAGAACCTCAATTAGAATTTAATGATGAACAACTAGATGGTGTTTATGAATGGCACATGACTCAGGCCAGTCAAGCCTTTGGAGTTTTGAATCCTCTTTATATGATTAAAGGATGTGTCCACATCATCGGTGCTGGACTTTCATGTTTTCCCGGCGTAAATCTTGTAGTAAAAGTGGTCTCAAAAATTTTTATTTCAGAAGAGGTAACTTCTCGATATCTTTTATTTTTACAAAGAAATGAATTCGAAAAAGCCTATTACTTAGCACGCCATTATCATCTAGATCTTTCTTTGGCAGATGAAAAAGGACGAACCCTTGCAGATAAACTTCTTGATAACATTCCTCTTCCCGTTTCTAAACTCGACCTACTTCGTTGGGTAATTTTGAAAGGTGGAGCTATTGATTTAAATCACCCCCACCTGATAACCCTTATTCACCATTACCTAAATCATAATGATTATGCTCTTTGTGCAGAGCTGGTGGGTAGAGGCTTTTCGTCCCCTAAACTCTATTCAGAGACAACATGGCTTGTACTCAATAAGCTTCATAGAAAAACCGAACTTCCTCCTATTCAGGTAGGCCCTTTACAACCTTATGTAAAAGACTTAACAGAAGAAGCTTTGTTTTCTAAGTATGATTACGTTCAACCTCGTTTTTTAGAAACAAAACAACTTGCCCAAATCTTCACCCTTAAAGAGAAAAACTTCCCCCTAATCTATTCCAAAAAGGGAATAGGTAAAACAATACTTGTCGAAGGCTTAGCAAAACAAATTGCCTCTGAAGAGGCTCCTGATTTTTTGCTTAATAAACGCCTCCTTACTCTAGACTGGAGAAAACTGATTTCAGATATCAACAATGGAAAAATGACCTTTGAGTCCCTCCATCAAGTGCTGAAACATTTAGATGGAAAAACAATCATCTTCTTAGACAACCTTGAATCTAGTGATGTTGAGGGATTATCCGCTGTCTTTAATAAAGAAAATACAACTCTAAAGAACTTATTAGAAAATTTGATGAACCACCAAGGAATCCACTGGATTACCGCTTGCAAAGAAACCAGATTAAAAAGTCTTCAAGAAAACCCCTATATCGAATTCTTTTTTTCTCCTTATGAATTAGAAGAACCTGGAAAAGAAGCCTGCTTTCAAATGATGAAGGGAATGTCCAAAGCGATTGAGCTCAGATATGGAATTCAAGTAGAACCTCAATGTCTACAAAGTCTTATTGAACAAAGTAAACGTTATCTTCCAGATGCAAATTATCCCAACTCTCCAGCTGAAGTCCTTACACGCTCAGCAGTTTTGGTAATATCTCAAGCAAATTACGGCCCTTTAAAAATTCAAAGGTTAGAAGAAGAGCTTTCTAAATTGACAAATGAACGCTTGTTTTTAGAAAGCTCTTTAGAGCAATCCAGTCAAAAAAAGCTTGAAGCTGTTATAAAAAAAATGACTCAAATACAACAAGAAATTCAAAAGTTAAATGAAAATCTTACATTTGAAAAACAGATTCTAGATGAAAAAGCTTCTATTCGAATTCAACTCAGGTTTCTTATCAAACTATTGGAAAAACTAACCAGTGAACGATTGATTCAATCCCTTTCAGAAAAAAAGTTAGCTTTGGAAAAAAAAGAAAAAAATCTAAACGAACTCCTTGCATCCACTCAACAAGTTTATACTCGGGCTATAGATCATTCCGTGATTGCTCATGTCATTTCTGATATTTCAGGAATTCCTGTGACCCAGTTAACAACCGATGAAAAAGCCATGCTCCAAAACCTTGAGTCAAGCTTGAGAAAACGAGTGAAAGGGCAAGAAGAAGCCATACAAGTTGTCTCAGACACAATCCGTCGTTCACGCTTAGGACTCAATGGGGATAATCGTCCCAGAGGATCTTTTTTATTCTTGGGGCCAACAGGCGTTGGAAAAACTGAACTTGCAAAAGCTCTAGCTGAATCATTGTCTGGTGATGAAAGTAAAATGATTCGGATTGATATGTCAGAATTTCAGCATCAAGTTGATGTGAACCGATTAATTGGATCGGCTCCAGGTTATGTAGGGTATGATGAAAAAGGACGTCTAACTGAAGCATTGAAAAAGAGTCCCTATACAGTTGTCCTTGTCGATGAACTTGAAAAAGCGCACCCTGCTGTCATAGACCTTTTCCTCCAAATACTTGATGATGGTCGATTAACAGATGGTCATGGTGATACTGTAAACTGCAAAGAAGCTGTCTTTATTATGACATCTAACATTGGTGCAGACGTTTATTCCTTACCAAAAGAAAAGCAGAAAGAAGCTCTCGATCAAGCCTTAAAAGCCAAACTTAGACCCGAATTCATTAACCGCTTCGATGAAATTCTCCAATTCAATGCATTGGATAATCGGGAGGTTGTAAGGAAAATTGCCCTTCTCCAACTAGAGAATCTTCAAGAGAAAGTCGAAAAACTCTTTAGAGTTTCTGTCAATTGGAATGAGGATGTTGTTCAATTTCTTGTAGATAAAGGATATAGTCCCCTCTTTGGGGCTCGCCCTTTAAGGCGGCTCGTCGAAAAAGATTTAATGACTTTAATCTCTAATGCCCTATTAGATGGAAGCCTTCAAGAGGGACAAACAGTCTCCTTTGAAGTTGTAAATGATAAAGTTGTTCTAACACTTCATAAATGATTGAAGGAATTGAGGGAAGTAACATAGAATTGCTTCTATGAAAAGATACCGTTTAAAAAAATCCCTTCATGTTTTCAGGCACGTTCTGAAACTTTACCGAAGAAAAAAAAGAAAACTCCCCGAATCTGTTCAGGAAGAAATCGCAAAAACTCTTAACAAACTTCAGGAAGAAATTCTCGAAAAAGACAGAGAAAATGCTGAGCGACTTGCAAAAGAAGCTGAGCGACTTTTTTCTCTCCATCTAAAAAAGAGCCCTTTTGAAAAGGGACGTGACTTTATTATTGGATTGGCATTGGCCTTACTAGTTGCTGTAGCAATTCGTACAATGTGGTTTGAACTTTATGAGATTCCTACAGGATCGATGCGACCCACACTGGAAGAAAAAGATCGACTCGTGGTTTCTAAGACAACCTTTGGAATCAACATCCCCCTTAAAAGAGGTCATTTTTACTTTAATCCCGATCTTGTTTTAAGGAATGGAACGGTGATCTTCACTGGGGCTGGAATGGACATTCACGATGTGAATACTGTTTATTTTTATCTTTTCCCAGGGAAAAAGCAATTTGTTAAGCGATTAATCGGAAAACCTGGAGATATTCTCTATTTCTATGGAGGTCAAATCTATGGAGTTGATAAAGAGGGAAATGACATTTCAAAGGAATTGAATCCAGAATTTTTAAGTAAAATTGACCATGTCCCTTACATCTATCTCAATGGAAAAATGGAAATTCCTCCCAAGCCAACCGGAGGGATTTATGCGCCGATTACAATTAAGCAAATGAATATTCCTGTCGCAAAGCTCTCTCTATCACCCACACATAAACCGATTGGAGAACTCCTTCCTCCATTTAAACAAGAAGATGACTACTATGACCTCTGGGGATTTAAAGATTATGGAATCGCTCGACTTCTTACAAAAGAACAAGTAAAAGCTTATACCAACCTCCCCCAGGCTCAAATCAAAGATGCTCCTCTTTATATGGAGATCATCCACCATCCTTCAACAAAGTATCCTAAGATTGATAAAGATCATATGGGACGTTTAATATTGGGCGTTGGAACAACTTCTTCAGTCATTCCTCTTACAGAGGCCCACTTAAAAACGTTGATGGATAATCTTTATACTGCCCGTTTCATTGTTAAAGATGGAAAAGCCTCACGTTACGGTTCCCCAATCAAAGCAGGAAAAGATTGTAAAATCTGCCCTGAGTTTAAGGGTGTCCCCAACGGAACTTATGAGTTTTATTATGGAAAAGGATATCAGGTTCATTTCGGTGGCATCATTAAAGAGCTCCCCAAAAACCATCCTCTCTATACTTTTACTCCTCAGCGGGTTCAACTTCTCTATAACTTAGGAATTGAATTCATTAACTACTATGCACCTTATACCAAAGATCAATATCTCCTCCCTTCCCGCTATGTATACTATCGGCACGGAGATCTTTATGCAATGGGAGCCCCTTTAATGACTAAAGAGGATCCTACCCTTACTAGCTTTATCGCTGAAGAATACTTAAGGCAAGCCAATGCTCCTTCATATCGTCCCCATATCCCTTTTGATGATCCTGGGCCTCCTCTTCTAAAAAATGGGAAAATCGATAAGACTTTTATTCAAGAATATGGAATTCCTATTCCTGCTCAGAAATATATGGCACTTGGAGATAACTATGCAATGAGTGGGGATAGTCGAGACTTTGGATTCGTCCCCGAACAAAATATTCGTGGAGCTCCTGCTTTTATTTTTTGGCCGATCGGGAATCGCTTAGGCCCCTTAAATCAGGTCGACTACCCCTTCTTTAATTCCCCAAGATTTACCATCTGGTGCCTAGCTTTTATCGGCTTTGGAGCTTACTATATCGTTCATAGAAAACGAAACAAACTCCCTCAGAAAATTGATGATATAAAGCGTGATTGAAGAATTGGGAATTTATACATGTTGTCTTTCCAAAATTGGTTTTTGTCTAAGTTGACTTGTGCTCAAAATTCTTTTCTCACTCACGCCTTGCCTTTTGGCTTAAAGTTTTACTTTTTCACCTCACCTGTGACTTTCGTAAGGTGAGTAACATAGGAACTGTGGAAATTATGAAAGAAATCTTAGCCCAATTTTTAGACGAAGCAATTGTTCTTCGGAAAAAACTCCATGAAATCCCAGAGCTAAAATATGAAGAACATAAAACACGTGCATTGATTGCCAAATCGCTAAAATCATACGGATACGAAGTCCAAGAAGGAATTGGTAAGACAGGGGTTGTCGCAATATTAGACTCCGGCAAACCAGGAAAAACGATTGGGTTCAGAGCTGACATCGATGGTTTGCCTATTGAGGAATCGACATCTGTTCCTTATAAATCCTGCCATCCTTCCGTTATGCATGCATGCGGCCATGATGGTCACACCGCCACGTTGCTTTTAGTAGCTCGGGTCTTAAAAGAAATCGCATCACAGCTCAAGGGAA
The DNA here is from genome assembly GCA_024233395.1 of Chlamydiales bacterium. Taxonomy (GTDB): domain Bacteria; phylum Chlamydiota; class Chlamydiia; order Chlamydiales; family Simkaniaceae; genus Neptunichlamydia. Next base: position 71,082 of record JACKPR010000003.1, on the reverse strand, counting down.
AAATCAAATTCATCTTTCAACCCGCTGAAGAAGGAGGAAAAGGCTCGACTGCCATGATTAAAGATGGCGTATTGAAAGATCCATCCATTGATGCGATTTTTGGATATCACAATTGGCCAGGTCTCCCCTTAAAGACAATGGCCACTCGGTCTGGATGTATTCTTTCAGGAAGTGGCCGTTTTGAAATTACATTGCATGGTAAAAGGGCACATCTTTCTAATCCCAAAGATGCAGTTAACCCGGTGACAATAGGAGCAAGAATAATCACAGAAATTGAGGCCCTGTCTACTGACCATCTTATCGTTAATTTACTTAGCTTCAACAGCGGGGATTGGAAAGAAGGAACTTCGGAGCAAACAGAACTCGTAGGCTGTTACTTTATCGAAAGCAATGAAACTTTGGATCAACTCAAAAAACAAATCCACTCAATTGTTGGGTCACGAGGGAGAATTGTATTTCATGAATTTCAATCTCCTACAATCAATACTCCAAAAGAGACAGAGGTTGTTTTTGCGGCAGGGAGAGAAAGCAGAATCAAAGATATTCAAAAACTAGAGCGCTGCAAAATGGCGGCCGAGGACTTTTCAGAATACCTAAAATATGTTCCTGGCTGCTATTTTTTAATTGGAGCAGGAGAAACAGCTGCAGCTCTTCATACCTCTACTTATGATTTTCCAGACGAAATCATAAGCGAAGCTGCTGGGCTAATGATTCAAATTGCACTCCTCAGCAATCCATGACAGATAACATGCCTTCCCTTATTCCCCTTCATATCGTCCCCATATCCCTTTTGATGATCCTGGGCCTCTCCTTCTAAAAAATGGGAAAATCGATAAGACTTTTATTCAAGAATATGGAATTCCTATTCCTGCTCAGAAATATAGGGAACTTGGAGACAACTATAGCTAAAACACTTTAAAAATGGGTGATTTTGACTAGAGATTTTTGATGGTATCTTATTGACAGAGAGTCTCGGAACGAGTTATCTCCGTTAATTCTTCTCCCGGATTGCGCAGTAACACAGCCTTTTGCCATTCTGTCACTTTTGGTGCCGTTTTTAATAAGTAGGTTTCATCTGATTGATTAGGAAAAACCTGATTATAGACAGGATGACCATCCATTCCAATAGGAAGAGTCGTCACACCTGAGTATTGCTCTTTTTTATGTTGATGCCCGCGGAACATGAATTGCACAGAATGCTGATCGCTACAAATGAGCATGTAGCTTCTAATATCTTCTGGAGAGAGCTTCCATTTCCTCTTCCCTAAACTCTTTATATCTGAAGCTTCTCGGGTTACATCTCCCCAGTTATAGGCAGTGAGCTCTCTATCAAATACATTATTTCTTCTATCTAAACTCACTAAAGTTTGAATACGCTTTGCTGCCTGACAGAGTGATGAACCATCATTGAGATCAACAAGCTCTTGGATACGAGAAGAAAGCGAATTTTCTTCTTTCCACTTAGGAACATCCATTTTTTTTCGATCTGTATCTAAAAGTGGAGATGGATCAACAAATAGATCAAACATAGCATGAGTGAAATGCACATATTCTTTCTTTTCTTTCCCTTCTTCAGTCATATAAACAGAAAGAGGAAGACTTTGATAAAACTTTTCCAATGCCTTAGCATTATGTGGAGATCGAAGAAATGCACTAAAAGAAGATTCGCTATACATCGAATTGACGTTTAAATACTCATGATTACCACGCAAAAGAAAGACCTGATTTGGATTTTCCATTTTTAATGCAGCCAAAATCTCAATGACTTGGCAACTGTGTGGACCACGATCGCCATAATCTCCTAAGAAAACAAGATAGCTATTTTCTCTACATTTAAAATTTTCATCTAAAACCCCCTTTTCTTTTAAAGTGTTCAGATTCTCTAGAAGACTTCTAAGATCACCATGAAGATCGGCACGCACAAACACATTGCTATCAGGCAGGGTCTCTTTTTTCTCGATAAATCCAGAATAAGTAGTAAAATCAGTTTCCACAGGGAATTGTTTATGATAAGCCTCTAAACGCTCTCTGAATTGACGTTCATTGACTCCATTCATCTCGTAACTTTTTTTCTTGGGATTCCAAAGAACTCTATAACTACTAATAAGGTTTTTAGCAGAGATTTCTACTGGGTCTATTTCAACTTGATGAGCGCTTGCAATAAGGTTAAAATTTTCAACAGCTCTTCGATAAATTAAGTTATTTCCCAGTTGAGGCTGAATCTGCTGCAATGCGTGCCGAGACTGTTCTAAATCGATTCTAAAAAGGGCCTTTTTGAGTGACAAACCAGTGTCCTTATCAACATTCTTGGATATCCACGTTAAAATAGAAAAAACTGCTTGAGTGATACGCCAGGGCGTACCTAATGTAAGATCTGCTCGAATCCAACCCGCTTGTTTCCCATCTAAGCATGAAAGAGCTTTAAGATTTTCTATTGTATCTTCTTCTATAACAGAAAATGAAGAGTCACCACCATAAGAGGAAACCTCTGTTGTCATATATTTTTTCCATTTACCTTGAAATCGGCAGAAAGACTAACACAATGAAAAAGTATTTTTCAAGGGTATAAATATTATCCGCAGACGGCCCCATCGAGAACTAAACCCCTGAAAATTAGAAGGATATATACTCATTTTCGCAGGTGGTTAAATTAATGAATTACCCCTCGCTTTAAGAGAGTGACCTCTTGGCGATTGGCATCTAGTCGATAGGGGCAGTTTAAGGGAAGTGTTACCTGAGCTTTGATATGCCCTGAAGGAAATCCAAGAATGACTGGGTAGGGAGCATCACAAAAATAATGATGCAAAACTTCTTCAATACTAAATTCGAGATCATTATCGGGAAGACATTCATCCCATGATGCTAAAATCAATCCTTGAAGATCTTTTAACATCCCCGCTTGCTTCAGTTGGTTTAACATCCGATCTACCCGAAAAGGATACTCACTGACATCTTCTAAAATCAAAATTTTTCCCTTTGTTTCAAGCTGATAGGGAGTTCCAATATGAGCAACAATTAAAGCTAAATTTCCCCCAACTAAACATCCCTCACCTATACCATTAGCAAGAGTTGTGCAGTTGATAGGGTTATGATAAGTGCCGACTTTTCCTTCAGATAATATTTGATCCCAAACACCTTGTTCGGTCTCTTGTAAGTATTTTTCAGGGTCATATGTCCAGTGAGCAACCGGCCCTAAAAAAGTTGTCAGATCACTTTTTTGCCCCAAGGCAATGTGAAGGGCTGTAATATCACTCATTCCAATCAAAATTTTGGGATGGGCTTTGATATAGTCGTAATCAAGTTTATCTAGAATTCTCCCAGAGCCATATCCCCCTCTTACACACCAGAGGGCTTTCACTTCTGGATCTTTCCACATCTCCATAAATGCTTGCGCCCGCTCTTCATCATTTCCAGCAAACTTTCCATGACGAAGATTGAGGTTTGGGGCCAACCGGACTCGGAAGCCTCTTTGGATTAAGAAGTCCTTTGTCTCTTCAATGCGATCACTCCAATAGGCAGGAGCAACGAGAGCAATCGTATCTCCGACTTGTAGTGCTTCTGGTTGCATAGCGATTACCGTTTTTGTAAAAAGATAACAGCAGATTCCCCATTTAAATCCCACTGCTCACCTTCAGTTTCTTCAAACTTAACCTCTGTTGCAAGAACTTCTCCTTTGATGTATTCCCCATGTTTGTCAAAACACTCGTGCACATATGGGGTTGAATCGATAACCATCTTAATCCTATCTGTGACTTCAAAGCCTTGATTGCGTCTTTGAGTGTTCACTTTATTCACGATTTCTCGCGCCAATCCCTCAAGTTTAAGAGACTCATCAAGGGTGGTATCCAGAGCAATCGTAATCGCCCCTTCTGTAGCAGCAATCGTTCCCTCTTTAACAGTGCGATCGATGAGAACATCTTCAGCTGTAATCGGGAAACTTTCTCCATCGATTTGAAGGTCATAAGATCCACTCTTTAAAGCATCACTAGGAAGAGACAAGATAGCCGCTTGAACCTTTTTCATCAAAGGACCTGCTCGACGGCCAAGGGTTTTAAAGTTAGGTTTGACCGAGACATCAACAAATCCCTTTTCATCGCTATGGTATTCGATCGCTTTTACATTCAACTCATCCAAGATCAGGTGCTCTTGAGCTTTTAAAAGTTTAATGACATCGGGATCTGAAGAAATCAAATGAGCTTTCGGAAGGGGTTGTCGCACTTTCAGTTTATGTTCTTTACGAAGAGCATGCCCCATGCTAACAGCGGTTTGAACCGATGCCATCTCTTGTTCAAGTCTTTCATCTCGAAGCGTTCCATCTACTTGAGGATAATCACAAAGGTGGACAGATAAAGGATCCCCTTTTCCTTTTAAATCTTGGTAAATCGCTTCACTAATAAAAGGAACAAAAGGAGCTGCGATCTTTGTCAGCTCATGAAGAACCGTATAAAGTGTTTGAAAGGCTTGATGACGATCTTCGGTTTCTTCATCGGCCCAAAAACGACTCCGGTTTCTTCTAATATACCAGTTCGTCAACTGATCGATGAATGTCACAAAAGGTTCAACAGCTTGACTCAAAACATATTTATCCATCCCCTCTTCCACATCGGTGATAAGTTTTTGAAGAAGAGAAAGAATCCACCGGTCGATATCAGCTTTTGGTTTCGATCTACTAGGTTTCCATTTGTAAATATTTGCATAAGTCGCTAAGAACACATAGGAGTTCCAAAGGGGAATCAAAAACTGTCTGAGAACAAGTTCAACACCTCGTTCGCAAAAACGAAGATCATCGGCTTGAACAACAGGACTATGGAGGAGATAAAGACGAATGCTATCGGCCCCATATTTGTTCATAACAATCTCAGGCTCAGGATAGTTCTTCAGCCGTTTCGACATTTTAGTTCCATCTTCTGCTAAGATAATTCCGTTCACAATCACATTTTTAAAAGCAGGCTTATTGAAAAGAGCCGTTGATAAAATATTCAAGGTATAGAACCATGCACGGGTTTGATCGAGTCCTTCTGCAATAAAATCTGCAGGAAAGGCTTCCATGGTCTCTTTTTCATTTTCAAAAGGGTAATGATTTTGTGCATAAGGCATCGATCCTGATTCAAACCAGCAATCAAAAACCTCTTTCACTCGAGTATAAACCTTTCCATTTTCTTCAAAGGTCAAGGTATCGATATGGTGACGGTGAAGATCTTTGACTTTTTTCCCGGTTCGTTTTTCAAGCTCTTCCACACTACTAATGACGATCATCTCTCCATCATTACTACGCCAGATCGGAATCGGAGTTCCCCAATAGCGATTACGACTAATCGCCCAATCTCGAGCATTTTCTAGCCATTTTCCGAAACGGCCATGTTTTAAGTGGCCAGGAACCCAATGGATGTGTTCATTATTGGCGACAATTTGATCTTTAATCTTTTCAACAGCAACAAACCAAGTGCTCACTGCTTTGTAAATGAGTGGAGTGTCTGAACGCCAGCAAAAGGGATATCTGTGACGAATCGTTCCTTGGTGAAACATCCGTCCCATTTCTTTGATCCGTTTGATCAGCTCTTTATCGGCATCCTTCACATACTTTCCTTCTAAATCGGGAATTTCTCCTGTAAATCTTCCATTCTGATCCACAGGACAGACCAATTCAATCCCCGCATTTTTACAAGCAAAGAAGTCAACCTCACCAAAAGCTGGAGCCGAATGAACAATCCCCGTTCCCTCTTCTTCTCCAACAGATTCCTCAGCAATCACTGTAAAACTATTCGGACTCGCCTCATTGATAAAGTAATCAAACATCGGTTGATACCGTTTACCAAGAAGCTTTTTTCCCTTAAAGGTATCAACAATCTCAAAATCTTCTTTGAAATAGGTTTCTGCTCGGGCTTTACCAATAATATAAAACTTTCCATCCCTCTTCACCTTAACGTAGTCGAGTTTCTCTCCAATCATCACCGCTAGATTCGAAGGAAGAGTCCAAGGAGTTGTTGTCCAAACAAGAAGAGAAACATCAGGCTCTTCAACTAAAGGAAACTGAATGGTAATCGACGGGTCATCGACTTCTTGATAATTGAGATTCGCTTCGAAATTTGAAAGAGGGGTTCCCAATTGAGCCGAAAAGGGCATCACTTTGTACCCTTCATACACAAGCCCCTTTTTCCATAGCTCACCAAAGATCCACCATACGGTTTCCATAAAAGTGGGATTCATCGTCATATAGGTTTGGTCAAAATCGACCCAACGTCCCATCCGATTAACCGTAGCTTTCCACTCTTCTGAGTAACGCATCACAATGCTGCGACATTCTTCATTAAATTTTGCAATCCCAAACTGTTCGATTTCTGCAGCACCCGAAAGCTCTAAAGCCTTTTCGATCTCCATCTCAACGGGAAGGCCATGCGTATCCCACCCAAAGCGTCGGGGCACATGATACCCTTTCATCGTCTTATAACGAGGAATCACATCTTTAATCGTCCCGGCTAAAAGGTGGCCATAATGAGGAAGACCCGTCGCAAAGGGAGGACCATCATATTGCGTAAATTGGGGGCCTTTTTTTCTATTCTCAAGAGATTTTTGAAAGACTTTTTCCTTCTCCCATAACTTTTGGATCCGTTCTTCTCTTTCAGGAAAGCTTTCTTTTCGATTTTCAAACATGTGTAAAACTTAAATAAGGTTGTATCTATAAAACTCAAAAGTTTACGCTCCCCTTCTTTAATAATCAACGCGAATGAATCATTCCAAACCCAAAGTCTCTGAGAGCCTGTTTACTCTTTTTTGTCCTCATTTTTCATCCTACTAAGGATAGATGATACAAGTAAACAGGATAGAACTCCTAAAGAAAAAGCTCCAGCAAGACAAACCCAAGTCGCTGGAGAACAATTTTTAACGTTGGATACAGCCCATGATACCCAACCTTGTTGGACCGGTTTAGGTCTCATTCCTTGAAGCCCTTCAAACATAAATTTTTGAACCTCTGGTGTCATCCGAGCAGCGGTTTGTTGTACAAATTCTGCCATAATTTTTACCCTCCTAAAAAAAGTTTTTTAATCATAAAAAATAATGTAATAATATTATGTAATTATATTAAAAATAACAACTTTAATTTATTTAATAAACGTTTTATTACCCTCTAAAACAAAAAAAATATTTTTAAAATATGCATTCGCCAAAATACTTGCTCTATTTCCCCTAACCTGTTAACATAGAATATGTTAATACACAAACACCTGGTTATCAATGTTTTGTGTACAATTCTCAAATGTGATATAATCATAGTTGGGGGTGCACCGGTTTCGACTTGGAAACAAAGTACCGATGGCATGCAGAGGATTCGGTTGGCCTCTTTAAAAAGCCGAAACGACATAACTGTCAAAACAAAAAAAGCACAGCGCTTTGAATTCCCTGCTCACGCAGTTGTTGGATCTGAAGTTGCTGCAGCCGCTGCTTAAGACCTAACCCGTCTATTGGTAGCCGACCCTCTGAGATTGGACCAGGGATCTTAGAAAGGTCGTCAGAGATCTTGGTATGAAAAAGAGTCGCTTGACTTCCAGCGGCACTTTTTCGAGATTAAAGGAAGTGTGTCAGTCCTAAGTGACGTTCCTTACAGCAAGACTGACACTATAAATAAGGAACTAAGCATGTAGGCATTGTTATGGAGTTTGCTAAGGACGAGAGTTCGATTCTCTCCACCTCCAAATCATTTGTTTTGCAAAAAAGGTGCTTCAGTGTGCTTTAGATTTTTGTTATTCGTGATGAGACAACCCCTATAGCGATAACGAAAAGATAAAGAGCAATGAAGTGCCTTTTTTGTGAATAAAAATGGTGCGGAGGTAGTAACCTCCCATTCGATAAGAATAGGAAGATAGAAAAGCTCGCCTACCTTTCCGACTTATCCATAACGCCTACCGAATTTTTAATTGCACTTTTTTATGAATTCTGACTTTAACATCAACGATCCAAAACCTTTAATTTTAGCTTCAATATTATGGCCATCTACTTCTTCGACTAAACGAATATTCTTAATTTTCACTCCAACCTTGAGGGCTGAAGATGCCCCTTTGATTTTAAGATCTTTGATGATTACCACACTATCACCATCTTTGAGAACATTACCATGAGCATCTCTTACAATTTGTTCTTGTTTTCTCTCTTGGGACTCCGAATCCTTTACCCACTCATAACCACACTCTGGACAAATATAGAGAGTCCCGCTTTCGTATGTAAGTTCACTGCCACATTTTTCACAGTTTGGTAATTTTTCCATGATTTCATCCATTTTTTACTTAATTTCATATTCTCTTTCCTCGCTAGTACAATTTAACAAAAGCTGGGTTTTTTTGTGAAAAAACAGATAGAGATTAAAATGCGTCTTGGCAGCGAACTTCATCTTACTCCAATCAAAAGTTCTGAATTCGTCTCTGACGCCTCCATCAATATAAAACTGTTTAGCAAACTACTCCCCTAGAGCCAAAGCCCTCTTAAGCATTACCTCCATCTCCATGGGGATTTTCTTTTTAATAAAACCGCGTAGCTTCCTAGCAAAGAAAAAGGATAAAGGTCCACGAATCTCTACTTGAAAAGTCACATGCGTATTACCAGAAATTTGTCTCATGGATTGGTAACTGACAACTTTGGCAAGAAAAAGATAGGCTTCTTGAACCACTCGTTTCAAGGGTTCCACATTTATTAACAGAGTTTTGATCAGTGGGGTCCCTATAAATTTAGTATAACCTGTCGTACCAGCTTCAAAAGGACCATCGATTCGACTCAACTCTATTTCCTGATCCCAATGTTTCCAGTTTTCAACATCTTTCCAAACCTCCCAGATTTGAGTGGGAGTTGCTTTTGTTTCTATCGTATGTTTAATAATGAGCATATTCCAAAACTTCCTCGTTTAACCATTGAATTTCTATTGTAAGCTGAGCAATCCCATATCTCAGCGCCTTAAGACGCATTTCTTTTCGAGGAGAATCGATTAAACCCTCTAGCCTTTTTTCGATTTCCTTGTATTCTTCATAAGTATTTTTAGTTCTTTCTAACCTCTCTTGAAATAGCCGCACCATCGCTTCATGATCTGTGATGAAAAAGAGCTTAAGAAGAAACTCATTTCGAGGAATTTCTGATCCTGTCGGGCTGGCTATCCAAGCATCAAGTTCAGCCTTTCCTTCATCTGTGATTGAAAAGACTTCTTTTCTTTTTTTTCCTACGAAAAAGGTTTTAGAGCGCACCTTTCCTTCTTTTGCTAAAACTTTCAACATTGGATAGATTGTAGAATCAGACTCGCGCCAAAAATAAACCGTTGACCTCGCCATAAACGACTTGATCTCATATCCAGAAAGTGGCTCATCCAGAAGCATTCCTAAAATTGCATATCTTGTTTTGTTTTTTAATTTCATGAAAAATACCTAGTTTCTGGGTATTTTAGGAGGCTGAATATTTCCCTGCAAGAAAAAAAATCGTACCGAAAATTTAATGACACACAAAACTACAGTAAAAACTATTTAATTTTTCAGCCCTCTTAAGCTATATTCCGGTGAAATCTGCAATAAAAAATTCAAATGGTCTGTGTTGTAATTAGTCAAAGATCTAGGTTGTAAATGCTCGAGAAACAAACCCTATCGGATCTAACCATTTGCGAATGTTTAAAGAGGTACTATGGCATTGAAGCTGCTTCTGTAACATTTCTCCCTATAGGCGCGGATATCAACGCCTCCATGTATAAAGTTCAAACCTTTGATCAAACACCCTATTTCATAAAAATAAAACTAGGACATAGCCATGATATCAGCGTTAAAATAATAGAACTATTACAGCGTGCTGGCATACAACAAATCATTCCACCTATTAAAACAATCGATGGCAAAGCAACTCAACCTCTTGATAATTTTACTCTCATTGTATACCCATTTGTTGATGGACAGAATGGATTCAACCAGAACCTAACAAAATGCCAATGGATTAAACTTGGCAATGCGCTTAAGCAAATTCACCAACTTGAAATACCAACATCTATTCAAAAACAAATCCGACATGAAACCTACTCTGCTAAATGGCGGGAAGCTGTTCGGTCCATCTATTCTCATATTAAAGCCGATCCGATCGGTGATGAAATATCTTTAAAATTACACAGTTTTATAAAGAAAAATATGCCAGACATTCGTCGACTGGTGGATCGTGCTGAAAAGCTAGGAGAAAAACTCCAGTCCTCCTCTCTTCCATTCGTGTTATGTCATTCCGATATTCATGGCGGCAATGTACTATTAAACAACGATTCTTATATCTACATAGTGGATTGGGATGAGCCTATTATGGCACCAAAAGAGAAAGATCTTATGTTTATAGGAGGAGGTGTTGGAAATGTTTGGAATAACCCTCTTGAAAAGAAGCTTTTTTTCAAGGGTTATGGTAAAACAGAAGTTGATACAACAGCTTTAGCTTATTACCGACATGAACGCATTGTTGAAGACTTTGCTATCTATAGCCACGAATTACTTCTGAAAACAACTGGAGGCAAGGATAGACTAGAAATGTATAAGCATTTTGTAGCCATGTTCGAGCCTCAAGGTGTGGTAGACATAGCCTACAAAACCGATGAGAGCCTATGAAAATCGAAACATGCATTAGGGCCTAACTGTCGAAAACCTTGAAAGAACTTGCGAGGAGTATCAAGATGTCATTGTTAGAAGGGTTCTTTTTCATGCACATACAGCTCATCACTACACCCCCTTGCTCATAGATTTAGAGAAAGTTGTACAGAAATAACTAAAGCTTTCCATAAAAATCATACCAAAAATTCAAGTACACAGAAAACCAAAGTAAAAACTATTTTTATTTTGACACTTCCTGCTACACTCCCCAACTAAAAAAGATTCATAAGAGAAAAAAATGCCACCTAACACCATTCCACAAACTCAGACTACCTCGAAAGAATACAAAGTATTCTTCAAAGAGATTAAAGATAAAATACTCACTTCCCAGGTAAAAGCAGTGCTATCTGTTAACCAAGAACTCATTAAGCTTTACTGGGAAATAGGCTCTAGAATACATCTCAAACAAAAAGAAGAGGGCTGGGGAGCTAAAACGATTGAAAACTTAGCAAAAGATCTCAAATCATCCTTCCCAGATATGAAAGGCTTTTCACTGACTAATATCAAATATATGGTTCAATTCGCTAAGGAATACCCAGAATTTTTAATTAGCCAACAGGTTGTTGGCCAAATTCCCTGGGGACATAATATTCTTCTCCTTCAGAAACTTAACACCATAGAAGATAGAATCTGGTATGCTCATAAAACAATTGAACACGGGTGGAGCCGAAACGTCTTATTGCACTGGTTGGATAGCAATCTTCATAAAAGAGAAGGGAAAGCCATAACTAACTTCCAAAACACTCTCCCCTCACCACAATCAGATTTAGCCCACCAATCATTAAAAGATCCCTACTGTTTTGACTTTCTTAACCTAAGAGATAAACATGATGAGCAGGAACTAGAATCTGGTCTATTGGATCATGTGCAAAAATTTCTTCTCGAATTAGGGGCTGGTTTTTCCTTTGTTGGGCGACAAGTTCATCTATCCATTGGTGACCAAGATTTTTATATCGATCTTCTCTTTTATCATTACAAACTTCGATGCTTTATTGTTGTGGAACTAAAGGCTACCGATTTTAAACCCGAATTTGCTGGAAAAATGAACTTCTATCTATCTGCTGTGGATGATCAAATGAAACATCCCGATGATAGACCAAGCATTGGACTACTTCTTTGTAAAGGTAAGAATAAAGTTGTAGCTGAATATGCCCTTCGTGACATCAATAAACCCATAGGAATCTCCCAATATGAAGCAGCAATTTTAGAATCTTTGCCAAATGAACTAAAAAGCTCTCTTCCCAGCATTGAAGAACTCGAGCAAGAACTGGATAAATCATCCCATTTTTAAACTGCATGAGCTATATACATAAAAAAAGAGGTGTCGTTACTGAATATTTAATTCAAACACCTCCTGGACCAACCTGGTTTTCAAAACAAGATGCCTTAGAACTCGCCTTTGAAGGAAAGCTACACGCTACGATCGTTCAATTAAAAACAGGCACGTATTATTTGCGTCCTGAGTATAGATCCAACCCTTTTTACTCTTCAATGGTAGGATCAATCAATGTTTTGGCAAGAAGTTGAGCGAGCCATTGTTCATATTCTTCAGATGTCCACCCTTGTTCTACCACTAACATTCGGTATATATCACGTCCTGTAAATGTCCATAAGACATCTCGAGCCTGATTTATACTCAAGTTTTTAGAAAGTGATTTTTCTTTTGCCATCGCCCTTATCGTTACTTCCTGCCGAATATGTCGACGCATTTCTCTTTCTTTTTCTAGTTCTTTGAACTCAGGCGCTAAAAGAGCTGCTCCTCGAAAAACCTCCATTTGAGCCTTTTCTGCATCGTAAATGTGTCGCGCAATTTTAGCAGAGTAAAGAAGACGTTTTTTTGGAGAGCTTGCTTGATTACTCTGTTCGACTAGCATTTCAAACTGATCTTTAGGAAAAACGTCGTCCATTAGAGCTCGAAGTATCCCCCTTTTAGACCGAAAAAGTGAGTAAACAGTAGGGATAGAAACGCCAGCGACTTGGGCTATCTTTTCGATTGTTACACATTCAAACCCTTCTGATTCAAAAAGATTTTTCGCAGAAATGAGAATGCGGCCTTTCGTCTGAGCTGCTTGAGCATTTCTGGATACGGACTTATAAGTTCTTTTTTTCATTCTTGACATATTGATTATAGCTTACTATATTGAATTTGTTTTGTCAAACCCATAAAGGAGACACACCGATGAAACACACAGTTTCTACAGCAGTAGCATATTATGTAGCACTCGGGCAAAAAAACCTAGAGGAAGTGAAAAGGTATTTACATCCTGATATTCAATTTACAGACCCTCAGGAAAAAGTCATCGGAAAAGAAAACGTTCTTAAGGCGGCGGAAGGGTTCACTGAGATTTTTAAAACATTAACCATCCACTCGAAATTTGGTTCTGAAGATCAAGCGATGATTGTTTATGATGTAGAAATCCCTGGTTTTACCAAAAATTTGCGTGCAGCTTCGCTTTTAACCTTTAAGGAAGGACTGATCTCAAATATTGATCTTATCTATGATACTGGCTCCTTCCAAGATAGAAAATAGAGATCAACACAAATAAAATAAGCCCACTCTTGTAGCTGAAAAGATGGCTCAAAAGCTTGAAAGAACACTTATCGTTGTGCTAAGCTGCTTTTCAAATTGATAGAAATAAAGAAATCTTATGAAAAAAATGAATAAATATATTTGCTTGTTATTATTATTGGTTGGATTTGCTCAAATCGATGCAAAAGAAGAAAACTACTCACAAATGTCGATTACGGAATTAGATGCTGCTTTTATTTCAGCTGTAAAAAAATATCGCTTAGAAGAACTGCAAGAACTCATACAAGCAGGAGCTAATGTTAATACACCCATTCCTTACACATGGACTTCTGGTGACTGTGACTGGCAGATTGAAAGTACAGCTCTTATATATGCTGTAAGACAGCATTGTCCAGATATGGTAAAGGTCCTTCTAAAAGTAGACAAGAACCTTAATGAAGCTCTTGATCTAGCTATAAAAGAGGGGTATTCAGACGTCGTAGAAGAACTGATCAAAGGGAAAGCTGACATTAATTCTGTAAATAAAGATGAAGATACACCCCTTATTACAGCTATAAAGCATGCTCGTGCAACTGCAGAATTTAGTCTACAAGCACAGGAGCGAGCTAGATCTCGCTGGTCCCAGAGACAAAAGATTATACAAACTCTCATTAAGGCAGGTGCTAATGTTAATCATGTTAACAAATTTGGGAGAACAGCTCTAATGGAAGCTGTAAAAGAACATGATCTCCATACAGTGCAAAGTCTTTTGCAGGTTCCTGAAATTTATTCGGGTTCATTTTTTGGTTTTGGCACAAAACCGCTTAACTATGCTGATAAGGATGGGAATACAGCTCTTATACTTGCTATACAAAGCGTTCGTTATAGATATACTAATAAACAAGAACATAACATTTGTACAAACAGTCAAAACATTATAAAAGCTCTTTTTGAAACTCCAGGGATTGATCCCCATCATGTTAATAATAACGGTGATACAGCTATAACATTACTTGAAGAATTAAAAACAAAAATGAATGGATATCCGTATTAGAACCTCCTCTGTTTTTCCAGAGTGCTCGTTCCACTTAGTATTTAGGTATAAGAAACCATGAATTTTAAGATCCGCATCGCAGAACTCAATGAATTAGACTCGATAGAAAATCTAATGAAACGTTCTATGAACGCCCTAGGCATGGGACATTATTCAAAAGAACAAGTTGCATCGTGTTGTCAATTTGTCTGTGTACCTGATCAACAACTGATTAAAGATAAAACTTTTTTCGTTGTTGAATCAGCTGATGGAACGCTTATTGGATGTGGGGGTTGGAGCTTTAGAAAGAAGCTGTACGCTGGACCAGATAACAATCATCAACTGGATAATCGTTTAGATCCTTTAAGTGACTCAGCTCGTATCCGTGCTATGTTTGTCGATCCTGATTATTCAGGCAAGGGAATCGGTTCTCTTATTTTAGACCACTCAGAAAAAGCTGCTAAAGATTATGGGTTTACTAAGGGCTCTCTCGGCTCAACTGTATCAGGCCTCTCTTTTTACAAAGCAAAAGGGTGGAAGGAAACATCTGAAGAAAAAGCGGTATTACCCGATGGGGTTTCTATCAGAGTCGTTCAGATGGAGAAAAATTTACACACGAACCACCAATAATTTTAGTAATATCACCAAAAAAGTTGGTGCAACTTGAAAATTCTCTCAATACAAATGCAACACTTCGTTTTTAGGATATTTTTTTAAACGCAAGGTTTTTGAGGGATCAATAACGACTCTTGAAGCAAGAGCCTCTCTCCCCAAAAGCATCCGGAACCGGAGGGGATCTCGATCAGAAAGGGTGATCTCGATCTCCCATTGCTTGCCTCCTAGACAAAGGAGACTCTTGATCACATAACGCTCCTCTACTTGAGCATTTGAACTCATCACATTTCGGATATCAAAAATGGGGCAACAGCATGGAATAGAAATTCTGTTATTTCTTTGCATAGGATGCACAGAAAATTTCACATATTCTTTTTTGTTTTTCATGATGGGCTTAATATCAAAAGCATGCAAAGAAGAGGTTTTCGCTCCTGTATCGATTTTAGCTTTGATTGCAGGGATTTCAAGACCGGGCAATGAAACCCATTCTTGCCACCCAATATGAAGTTTGTCCTCTTTTTTCTTAACCATGATATCGCTTTCTTGGGCCAGAAGGTAATATTTTCTCTAAATGCTTAATAATCTCTGCTGCTACATCTATTTCCGTTACAGATTCAATCCCCTCTAATCCTGGAGAAGAATTGACTTCCATAATCAGAGGACCTCTGTCTGACCTTAAGATATCAACCCCTGCTAAATTTAAGCCCATGACTTTTGCTGCTTTAATCGCTAATGCACGTTCCTGTTTTGTAATTTTTACCGGAACTGCAGATCCCCCTCTATGAAGATTAGAACGAAAATCACCTGGATCTGCTTCCCTTTTGATAGAAGCAACAACCTTTCCCCCTACAACTAAGCACCGAATATCGCTTCCATTCGACTCCTTAATATACTCTTGAACAATAATATTGGCTTTTAACCCCATAAACGCTTGTATCACACTTTGAGCAGCCTTTTTCGTCTCAGCTAAAACAACTCCAATCCCCTGGGTCCCTTCGATCAATTTAATGACCACAGGGACTCCTCCAACTAAAGTGATTAAATCATCGATATCATCTGGAGAGTGAGCAAATCCAGTGATGGGCATTCCAATTTTTTTTCTAGCCATCAATTGCAAAGAACGTAATTTATCCCTTGATCGAGTAATCGCAAGGGAGGTGTTTAAAGAGAAAATCCCCATCAATTCCAATTGACGTACAACAGCACATCCATAAAAGGTGCGATTCGCTCCAATACGAGGAATAATCGCATCTAAATGAGGAAGATCTGCCCCATCGATATGAACGGATGTTTTTTCTGAATTAATATTCATATAACATGAAAGATAATCAATAATCTCAACTTCATGTCCTCTCTGTTCTGCCGCCTCTTTCAAGCGACGAGTGGAGTAAAGTTCACTATTTCTAGAAAGAATGCCTATTTTCATACTTACTTATCGACCAGTAGATTTTTTTTATGCTACACTAATGATAAATATTTGGTGATTAAAATAGATATCATACTTTTCTTATTAGCAAAAAAAAATATTAACTCTTGAATTCTGCATTCCATTTCAATAGAATTTTTCTTCTTATGAATCATTGGGAGTATGGAATGGATTTTCTTAAATCTTGGTTCTTTGTTTTTGTTGTTATTTTTCAATATGCCATAGCAAAGGAACCCCCTTCTTCATCTGAAATCTTACGTTACACCGAAAACCATTTACCTCTATCAGGGACTTTAAAAACCTCTCAGCACTTTATTTATGTAGATTTAGAGGACGATTATATTCATCAGCTTATCTTCTTTATTGAGGGTGAGGGCTTTAAAAAGCCTCCATATTTTGGAAGTCCTGATTTGGTTGGGGCTCATATTACAGTCGTTTACCCTGACGAGATGCAGCAGTATGAAATTCAAGAAGCGCAAGTACCAACACAACAGATTTCATTTAACCTGAAAGAGTGCCAAGTCGTTCATCCTTTGAGATTGAAGGAAATTGATGAGGTCTATCTCATTGCTATAGAATCTCCAGAACTCGACAAAATCAGAGAAGACTTAGGACTCCCAAAGAAAAAGTATGACTTTCACATAACCATTGGGATGAAACCAAAAAAGAAGTCGCATCATTGATCTCATCATTAAACCCTATGAAAAATAATTTTCGAGTCTCTTTTTTATTATCCTATTAACTTGAAATTCATTATTTTTCAAAAAATAAGGAGAGCTTTATAAGGTGTGGTTAATGGATACTTAACTATTTTGGAACCCAATGGCAAAAATTCCATTAAATCCTCAGCAAACACGTCCCTGGTACTTGAAGCTATTCTTCTATTTTCAGAAGAAAAAATATGGACATCTCTTTGAACCCCTCCTTCTTTGGCAAAGAACTCCTAAAGTTTTTCTTGGATTTCTTCATATGCAAACGGCTTTAAATCGTAAAAAATCTCCTTTGAACCCCCAGTTAAGAGCTTTAGTTACCGTCAAAGTTTCGCAGATCAACCAATGTGCTTTTTGCATCGATTTTAACGCATCACTCTTGATAAAAAGAGGGCGGCCTGAAAAAACTATCGAAGAGCTCTCTCAATTTCACGAAAGCACATTGTTCTCTGAATCTGAAAAAGTCGCTTTAGAATATGCAGAAAAAATGACTCTTTCTTCTCATTCCATCCCTAATTCCGTTTTTAATGAGTTAAAAAAGTATTTTGATGATGATGCGATTGTTGAACTTACAGCCCTCATCGCCTTTCAAAATCTTTCGAGCAAGTTTAATGCTGCCCTTGATGCCAAAGCATTTGGATTTTGCAAAGTTCCTCCTTCTTTTTAAGTAGTTTTTTAAAAGCTTTTCTGAAAAAATGACTCCTTAATATTATCTTTCAAATGAAGAAAGAATGAATTTTTCAATCTTTTTTATTCTTGGATTTTTCCTATTTGGAGCCATGATTGTTCTTATCTGGCGCTTTTCTTCAAAACGGATCCATCTTCCTTGTCCGTCGTGGTTAGGGTGGCTTATTGAGAGAGATAACCCCTTTACTAAAACAAATCGAGCAAATGAAATTATTGCTCAGCTCAACCTAAAATCAGGCATGAAGATCCTTGATGCAGGATGTGGTCCAGGACGTCTTACCATCCCTGCAGCAAAAAAAGTGGGGCCTTCTGGAGAAGTTACAGCCCTTGATATTCAAGAAGAAATGCTGACAAAGGTAAAGAAAAAAGCGACCGATGAGAAATTAGAAAATATTCGTTTGCTTAAAGCTGTCTTAGGTGAGAATCAACTTACCCCCAATCAATTTGATTGTGCCCTCCTTGTAACCGTCTTAGGAGAAATCCCTAACCAACAGGCTGCTTTGAAAGAGATCTATACCTCATTAAAGCCCGGAGGAATTCTTTCAATTACAGAGGTGATTTTTGACCCTCATTTTCAACGAATGAAAAAAGTAGGAGAACTTTGTGAATCGACAGGATTCCATCTTAAAATTTTCGTTGGAAAACCTTGGGCTTATAATTTCCTAGTAGAAAAGCCTGTGAGCTATACCTAAACAACTTCAAAAATTGGTTTTGATATAAATGCACTCCTCATCAACTCTGCGGATCTCCAACATCGATGCTGCCTTGTGTTCGATTTAGTTTTCCACTAAGAATCAATCGCTCAAGTTCGTGCATGACAGTAAAAGCATGAAGGGACCACTCTTCATAACTCTCAAACGTTTGATCCTCTTTTGTCAACGCATCTAAAAACGCTTGAAACTCTTCACTCATAGCCCCCTTAAGATCGAGACAATAAGTCACTTCTGTGAACGGTTGGTTTGCATCATTGTTGAACTTTAAAGAATTTGCACCAACAATTTGATGTTTAAGAATTATTTGAACCAAAATTCACAGTGGTATTCTTAAAATGACCAGACTGAACTAAGGCTCTCACATGATCTAACTCATTAAGGGTTGTGCGGATCCATTCTTCAAGATTTGGAGACTGATAATCTGGAGAAGGAATAATGGACTCTAAAGCCTCACGCTCAACACTTAGAGGACAATCAAGAGTGATATTGAAGTTAATTGTTACAGCTTCTTCGCTTCCTTGAGCTGCAGAAAAAGCAATAAAAACTGATGCAAAAGCACTTAAAATAAATCTCATACATACCTCCAGTGATAATAAACACTTAATAAACACTTCTAGTATAGCTAATGCAGTTTAAAAATGGGATGATTTAAACTGCATTAGCTATATAAATGAGAAAAAGGATTTGTTCAATTTAAGAAATCAACACCACCTGTCTCAAGATGATAATAGGCTCCATAGACTGCAAGGGACCCTGCATGAACTTTCTTATCAATCGTAACTGCATTTAAAAGAAGGGAACGCATATTGAGCGCATTGAGCTCAATAGATTTTTTTAATATATCTTTTGCTCCACCTCCTTTAGCTTTCTTTACTGAGGGTTCAATAAGGTTAGCGATTGCTGGAATATCTTGATCATGATCGTGAACAACAGCATCTACCGCTCCACACTTTTCATGCCCCATAACAACGATGATTGAAGGATTTAGATGATCTACAGCATAAATCACACTTTCAAGTTCTGTAGCCCCGATGATATTCCCAGCAACACGAATAACAAAAAGATCTCCTAATCCTTCATCAAAGATCACCTCTGGAACCACTCTTGAATCTGAACATGTCACAATCACTGCATAGGGAGATTGGTGCTCTGCAAGAGAAAGTCGCCTTTCATGGGTTCTATCGGGATGGAGAAGTCTTTCTGTAGCAAAACGGTGATTGCCTAATTTAAGCCTTTTTAAAGCTTCTTCAGGTGTCTCTGTTGCCTGTAAAAGGGTGATACTGAAGATTAAAATAAGACAAAACTTTCTCATGAGTGATTCACCTCTTTATTCTCAATCATTTTTTCTATACTATTTTCATTATTTTCATGGTAAGATCGAAAAGTATGAAAAAGACTTTCCTTTATTTTCTTATTATTTTTTGCCTTGGATTGGGAACTTTTGTTTTTTTCACTGAAAAGGAAAAAGTGATTAAAGTGACCCCTTTTGTCAATGAACTTCCTCAAGGGGTGCCTTTTGCAGGCCTAAAGTTTGCAGAAGAAATGAAAGAATCGGGGTACCGTTTTGAATGGGCTCTGATGCAAGAGCAACCGAAAAAACGGGAGTATCTCAAGCGTTTTAGCTATTTCCTTAAAAACTTAAAAACAGAAAAGATCATTTTCAATAATCTCAATCCTCCCTTTTCTAAGGCAAAACTCAAACAAATTCCTAAGGAAAAACTCGTCCTCATCTCTTGGGAACCTCCTTCCGTTTTTGATCACCAATATACTCAGGAAGTTCTCGATCTCTTTGGAATAGTATTAACATGGCATGATGAAATGATTGATGGGAAAAAGTTTATCAAGTTTCATTATCCTGCGCTTAGACCTTTAGATGAAAACCTCCCCTTATTCGAAGAGCGCAAACTGCTCTGTATGATCAATTCGAATCTGAAATTTAATGACTTTGAAAAAGAGCTCTACTCAATGCGGCGGGCGGCTGTATCCTTCTTCGAAGAAAAACCACAAGGAACCTTTGATCTCTATGGAAAGGGTTGGGAGGGCTTTAAAAATGCTAAAGGACGTGTTCCTGATAAACAAGAAGCTCTTAAAGGGTATAAATTTAACTTCTGCTTTGAGAATGCTGCTGTTCCAGGATATGTCACTGAAAAAATCTTCGATAGCTTTGCTGCAGGAGCCATCCCGATTTATCTCGGAGCCCCAAATATTGAAGACTATATCCCCAAAGAATGCTTTATTGACTATCGGCAATTTAGTGATTTTGAAGAAATGCTTTCCTTTCTTCAAAAAATGACAAAAAAAGAGTACGAATCCTATCTTTCCCATATCTCTACTTATCTAAAAAGCCCTGAAAGTCAAAAATTTACCTGGGAGTGTTTCTCTGAAACCCTTTCAGAATTATTAACCCATGAAAGAACCTATCCCTAATTAATGGATTTATTTGATTTCTTCAGTTTTTGAACAGATTTTTTAGCCTCTTTTTGATCACATTGTCCATGAGACAAGGGTTCAAAAAGAGGCTGAAAAAGATGACAAAAAGTATGGAATAAAATAATATTATTAATTCGGGATAGGTTCAATGGAAAAAACGTTATGAGAAAACACTTTTTACCCTTAATGGTAGGTCTATTTGTCACATTAGGTATCACTCAGGCATTTGCTAATGGAGATAACTATGATCTTCCTATTTCAAAAGAAGTCATCCAAGAGAAAATCATCGAATACCTTTCATCAGCCTCCCTTGATCCCTATGTTAAATCTGATCAAAATGAAATGCGGATAACAGGGGTTTTGGATCCGATTATTGATAATGAGCAAATGGCTGCAGTTTTCCTTGAAGGAGACTTTGGATCCGAAGAAAAGCCATTAAAAGGATTGATAGCAGTCCATCTTGTAAAAGCAACAAACATTGTTCAAGCTAAACTTTTCTGTTTAAGCGATAGTTCCCTGATAACCCCTAAACTCTTTTTCGATATTGTCAACGGACCTCAACTCTCTTTACTTTGCCCTGAAGGAATGAAACTCCTGCAGGAAAAAAACGGACATATTTTTATCAGTTCTGATGATAGTCATATCGAGGAAAAACGTGTTCAAACATGGACTCTTTTTACTGCTGATGAGAGCTACAACGTCCCTGTTACATTAACCAATGACGGGAAAGGGGGAAACTACTTCACATTATCAATGGATAAAAAGTAATTTAGTGAAGTTTTAATGTCCGGTATGCCTCATCGATCTGATCCAAGGATGAGATGCAGCAATTGAGGTCTTTGAGGCATCCGGTTGAAATATCATAAACCCACCCATGAATAGCGAGTTTCTTTCCTTGTGCCCACGCATTTTGAACAATGGTCGTGTGACAGACGTTCATCACTTGATAGAGAACATTGAGCTCGATAAAACGTTTTGATCTTTCCTGCAAATCAGAAATCGATTCTAGCTCTTCTTTTTCTTGAAAATAGACATCACGAAGATGGCGTAGCCAATTGTCAACAAGACCAAATTGCCCTTTTTCCATAGCAGCCAAAGCCCCTCCACAACCATAATGCCCACACACAATGATATGCTCAACATGAAGATAATCAATTCCATACTGGAGAACAGAAAGACAATTGATGTCTGTATGAGGAACGAGATTGGCAACATTCCGATGAACAAAGACTTCACCCGGTTCAAGACCTAACACTTCGTTTGCAGGAATCCGACTATCAGAACATCCAATCCATAGATATTTTGGAGTTTGCTCCTTAGAGAGGCGTTTAAAGACCTCAGGATCTTTCTTTACTTTCTCTTCTGCCCATGCCCGATTGTTTTCAAATAATTGCTTTAGCTCTTTCATAAATCTATCCTACTATTAAAAATTCCAGAGTTTGGAAGCATTTTTTTTCAGAATGTGCAGTCTCTTTGAGCACTCTACTTGATAAAATAGGGCAGAAAGAGGCTGCAGATTCTGGGAAAAAAGGGCCCAAAGGGTGGGGTTTATAATAGTAGGATAGATTCATATACTAACTATTTTGCATAGCAGTCAGTTTTCTTTCTACGAATAAGATATCTTTAAAGAGGCGCTGTATGATAAACTCACCTCGATGAGAAAATTTTTAATCTGAAAAAATTGGTATATAGATGACTTTTGATACATTGAGTTTACATCCTGAGATCCTTAAGGCTGTGACTAAAGCAGGATACACAAAACCAACGAAGATTCAGTCTGAGGCAATACCAATGATTATGGATGGTTCAGACCTGCGCGCTTCGGCACAAACAGGAACAGGAAAAACCGCAGCTTTCTTGCTTCCAGCTTTGAATCTTTTAGCTTCTCCCTCAAAAAAAGATGGAAAAGGCCCTCGAATTCTTATCCTCGTTCCTACACGAGAACTTGCGATGCAAATCACTGTTCAAGCAGAGAAATATAGCAAGTTTTTAAAGCGCGTAAAAACAGTTTGTGTTGTTGGAGGTGTTCCTTATCCCAAACAGATTAAAAAACTCTCTCAACCTTATGATATTTTGATTGCAACACCAGGGCGGCTTATTGACTTTATTGACCGGGGAAAAATTGATTTTTCAAGGATAGAAATGGTTGTTCTTGATGAGGCAGACCGAATGCTAGACATGGGATTTGTTAAACCTGTCGAACAAATTGTGGCAAAAACCCCCGCTTCGAGGCAAACACTCTTGTTCTCAGCAACATTGCAGGGAGAAGTGATTAAACTATCTCAGCGCCTTTTAAAAAACCCCTTAGAAATTAAAGTAGATCCTGATCACGCCGAGCATAAAAATATTAAGCAAGCTCTTCATTTTGTCGATGATCGCCATCATAAAAACCGCCTTCTTGATCATATTCTCATGCAAGATGGTGTAGGTGATACGATCATTTTTACTTCTACAAAACGGTATGCAGACCAGCTGGTTAGAGAACTAAAAGATAAAGAATATCCAGCAGCAGCTCTTCATGGGGATATGAACCAAAGGCAGAGAAGTCGCACCATCAAACAGCTGCGCAATGGTAAAATTAATGTCTTAGTTGCTACCGATGTTGCAGCGCGTGGAATTGATGTCCAATCGATCACCCATGTCATTAATTTTGATCTTCCCAACAATGTAGAAGACTACGTCCACCGCATTGGCCGAACAGGTCGAGCTGGAGCCACAGGAACAGCTCTATCTTTCGTTGCTGGCCGTGATGCCTTTTTAGTAAAAAAGATCAAAGAATTTACCGGTCAGTCGATTGCAGTTGAAGAGATCGTCGGGTTAGAACCTAAGATTAAACAAGGTTTATCTAATGACTCTCAAAAACGCCCACGAAAAAGAGGAGGCTTTAAACGTCGTTTTAAAGCTGATTCTAAAAAAACACCCTCTAGAAAACCTAAAGAAAAGAAGGCAAGTAAACGGTCTGGGCGTCCTCATAAAAGACGGGGTTAATCTAGTTACCCGCTAAATGAAGTAAGGGTGCAGAGAGCGATAACAATGACAAGAGAAAAGAAAAACATTTTCCGCGCCCATTTTTGATCATTCTTACACGTCAATCCTTGAATGGAAAGGATTAGCCAAGCAAGCCCGAATAAGCTCATGACTACAAAGTAAAGTGGACCTGCATAATCAAAGAAAGCTAAAAGGGTGGATACCATCATGAATGCTAAACAATAAAAGACCATGTGCACCTTTGTTGTGAGCATTCCTCGCTTAAGAGGAAGAACAGGTATCGAACCTTTTTCATAATCCTTTAATCTAAAGATCGCAATCGCATAAAAATGAGGCATTTGCCATAGAGCTATCATCAAAAATAGAATCAAGGCTGCTAAATCAATTCGATGAGAAACAGCAGCATAACCCACTACAGGGGGAATTGCGCCTGCAATACTTCCAATTAATGTTCCATAACTTGTCTTGTACTTTGAAAAACTATAGATAAAGACATAAACCACAAGGCCTGTAAGAGCAACGATCAACGTTAAAAGGTTGGTATAAAGACTCAAGATAAAGACACCCATTATTCCTAGAAGGAATGCAAAAACTAGTGCGGTTTTCGGGGAAATCGTACCCTTAGGAAGGGGACGATTTTGCGTTCGCGTCATTTTTTTATCCAATTCTCGATCAATTACATTGTTAAAAACGCAAGCCGAAGCAATGATAAAAGCAAGCCCTTCTAGCATTGCAAGAAAAAGCCAAGAATCAAAAGACCCTTTTGATGCTAAGGCAAATCCTCCAATAGCAGTTAGAGCATTTCCCATTATAATCCCAGGTTTCGAGACTAGAATAAAGTTTTTAAGATGATTGGTAAGAGTAAGTTTTGCTATTTTTTCCATTTTTTCCTAATCTATGTAAGAGACTGTTAACAAAAAATTTTCCGTTAACAATCTCTAAAAACCTTTAACCCAAGATTTGCTCATGAAAAAGTTATTATTTTTACCTTTAGTCTTTCTTTTTATTGCCTGCTCCAAGGCAGAAACACCTTCCTCAAATACAAGTAAGGCTGGCCCAAATTGCAAGTGCACACATCCAGAGTGCCCTTGTCCACACAATTGCCCTGATTGTTACTGCAATCAATAACCATGAGATCCCATCTCTGGCATCAGGTTATAATCTAAGTTATACATGATCCAAAGTGTTCCTAGTACGATTGCAAGAATCAGAAAAATCGTAAAAAGGAGCATGATTAGGTTCCAACGTGGTTTTGATTCAAGCCCTATATGAAAGAAGAAAATGAGCTGTAAAATTACCTGTAAACATCCTACTCCTACAACAGTAAACACAAGCCAATCGTGTTTAAGATGCATGTGTGTGGCTGTTCGGTAAACCGCAAAAATAGAGATTATCGAGAAAATAAAACCTAAAACTACAGGCTTAATGCTGGCATTCCAGCCATGATGTGTGTCTATCATATCACTCCTAATACATATACAAAGGTAAAAATTAAGACCCAAACGATATTAATAAACTGCCAGAACATTCTAAGACAGGTGAGCCTCCTTATACTAACAGCAGTGACCCCTTCCTTAAAAACAGGAACAATTAAAACAATAATCCAAAGAAGACCAAAGATTACATGAAGACCAAACATTCCAATCAAGGAAAAATACATCGATAAAAAGGCCGTCGACTTCCAGCTATATCCCGCAGCAAAAATATGAGAAAATTCATGTCCCATCATTCCTAAAAAAACAAGTCCCAATAGGAATGTAAGGAATGTGAAAGTAATCACTCCACCCTTACTTTTTCTATGGGCATATGCTCCTAAGACTCCTGCAGTAAATGCAATACATAGCATGACAAATGTTTGCACAGTTGAAAAAGGAAGAGAAAAGATATCTCGAGGGGTTAATCCTCCGAATGTATTTTTACTCAAAACTGCATAGCATGCAAAAATCGTCGATAAAAATATAAAGTCAGTTAGAAGGTAAACCCAAAAACCAAAAGTTGCCCTAGAGTAAGCATCGTGATGAGTATCGGGATAACTTTCATGCGCTACATTCATACGGTCCCTCTTTTCATTTCAATTTCTTTAATTTGTTCAACAGTGACATAATAGTCGGTCTTTTTTTCATAAAGGCGGTAAATGACTGCAACCAAAATGCCAATTCCAGTAATTGCAGCAAGCCAAAAGATATGCCAAACAAGAGCAAATCCTAAGACAAAGCTCAATACTCCAATATTAAAACCAGCAGCTGTGTTACTTGGCATATGAATCTCTTTATATTCCCCTTTTCCAGGTTTTTCACCTCTTCGTTTCATCGCCCAGAAAGGATCTCTTTCATGGACTTCAGGGGTAATTGCATAGTTATAAAATGGTGGGGGAGACGAAGTTGTCCATTCAAGGGTTGCCCCATCCCAAGGATCTCCCGTCGTATCGCGATTCTTTTCACGATTTTTAACACTGACATAGAATTGAAGGAATTGAAAGCAAACGCCAATAAAGATAATAACCGCACCAATTGCTGCAACAATAAACATTGGTTGCCAACCCATTTCAGCAGGGTAATGGTTCATTCTTCTTGACCCACCCATAAACCCAAGGAGGTACAAGGGGAAAAAGGCAATAAAAAACCCGATAAGCCAACACCAAAAAGCCCATTTTCCATAACGCTCTTCGAGTTTAAAACCTATAAACTTAGGAAACCAATAGGTATACCCAGCAAAGACCCCAAAAACCACTCCTCCAATAATCACCTGATGAAAGTGAGCTACAAGAAAGAGGCTATTGTGAACTTGAAAGTCAATTCCAGGAATCGCCATCATCACTCCTGTCATTCCTCCTACCACAAAGCAAAGAACAAACCCTATAAACCATAGCATTGGGGTAGTAAATTTGACCTTTCCTCGATACATTGTAAAGAGCCAATTGAATACCTTAACTCCTGTTGGAACCGCAATAATCATCGTCATAATCCCAAAGAAGGCATTTACGCTGGGTCCTGCTCCCATAGTGAAGAAGTGGTGAAGCCAAACAATGCAAGAAAGAAGGGTAATGGCCATAATTGCCCAGACCATTGATGTATACCCAAAAAGCTTCTTCCGGGAGAAAACAGGAACAACTTCTGAGAAAATTCCAAAACAAGGAAGTATTAAAATATAAACCTCAGGGTGTCCCCATGCCCAAATGAGGTTAATGTACATCATCGGATTGCCCCCATAATCAGCCGTAAAAATCTTTGTATCGAGCAAACGGTCCGTTGAAAGCATTCCAAGTGTAGCAGTAAGAATTGGGAACACTAAAATCACAATAATAACTGTGCCTAAAACGGCCCAAACAAAAACAGGCATCTTTCTAAGGGTCATTCCAGGACAACGCATCTTTAAAATCGTCACTAAAAAGTTAATTCCCGTGAGTAAGCTCCCCACCCCTGATATTTGAATGCTCCAAAGCCAATAATCGACCCCAACGCCTGGATTATACTTAAGTCCTGCAAGAGGAGGATAGGCTGTCCATCCTGTTCCCGCAAAAGATCCAATGACCAAGGAAACAAAAATATACATCCCCCCAGCAGCATAAAGCCAAAAGCTCAAATTATTTAGAAAAGGGAAAGCAACATCACGCGCCCCAATTTGCATGGGCATTACAAGGTTAATAATTCCAAAAATAAGCCCCATCCCCACAAAAAAGACCATTGTTACACCATGGGCCGTAAAAATCTGTTGGTAATGATCCGCTCCTAAGTAGCCCATTGAATCCCCCACAGCTAGTGCTTGCTGCGCACGCATCATCAGTGCATCAATCAGTCCTTTTGCCAGTTGAATCACTGAAACAAAGATGTACATAATCCCAATCTTTTTGTGATCAACAGAAGTCAACCACTCCTTCCAAAGCCACGTCCACTTTTTCTTATAAGTGATTAAAGCAATCAGAGCAAAAGCTCCTAAAAACATTGAGATGCCTGCACCATACTCAATCCAATCATGCTTTAACGCATCTAGAGTCAATCGTCCTAACATATTCGCATCCTACTTTGGGGTCATATATTTCATAATAATCTTATTAAAAAGATCTTTGTCTGAGAGAATATAGTAAGAAACAGGGTCATACTCACTCGGTTCGACCAACTCATTATAACTCTCCATTGTTAGATTCTTTCCTGATCCTCTAACCGATTCCACCCACTCTTCAAATTCCTCATCGGAGGTTGATTTCGCGGTAAAAACCATTCCTGAAAATCCTTTTCCACTGATGTTTGTAGATCGCCCGGTATAACTTCCTTTTTCATTAGCAAGAAGATAAAGTTTTGAACGCATAGCTGGCATCGCATAAATTTGTCCACCAAGCTGAGGGATCCAAAAGGAATTCATCGGTGCATCAGCTGTAATCTCGAAATTAAGCGGAGTTTTTTCTGGAAACTGCACAAGATTAACTGTTGCAATCCCTTGTTCTGGATAAATAAAGAGCCACTTCCAGTTAAGTGCTACTGCTTGAATTTCAATTGGTTTTTTACCAGTCACAACAGGCTTAAAAGGATCAAGCTCATGACTGGTTTTCCAAGTAATTACTGCTAAAATCGTAATAATTACAAAGGGAACACCCCACCAACACATTTCAGCAATATAGTTATGCTCCCAATCTGGGGTGTGCTTTGATTTTTCATTTTGCTCTCGGTATTTCCAAGCAAAGATAAAGGTCAAAATCAGAACAGGAATCACAACAATGAGCATCAATGATGCGCATGTCACAATCAAATCCCTCTCTTTATCAGAAATGAGACCTTTAGGCTCTAACATCGCAATGTTATGCGTAGAAATATAAAGTGCTGTTAATGCACTTGCACCTAAAGCAAGGAGAATAATTAAGATCGTTACGAAAGTCTTTTTCATCTTGTTATTTGCCCTCTAAGAGAAATAAACATTTTCCGTACGCATTTCGAGGTTTAATCCTCTATGAAACCAGATCTAGTGCACTATCTCCTATTTCATAAAGAATACACCCCGCATAATGCATACAATTTTTTACGTTTACAATAAAACGCTAGAAATGTCTACAATATTTATTTTAGATGAACCTATCCTGAATTAAAGGATTTATTTGATTTATAAAGAGCTTATGAAGATTGCTGTTAGCACAGATGAATATTACCCTATTATCGAAACACTATTAAATGAACTGAAAAATAGAGGTCACGAAGCTATTTATTTTGGCCCTCAAAATCACGATAAACCACAAGATTGGACCACAATCACTTTAAAATCGATGAAAGCTCTTCAATCTGGAAAAGCTAAAGAAGGAATTGCCCTTTGCTGGACAGGAACAGGATGTACATTGATTGCTAATAAGTGCCCTGGAATTCGTGCTGCACTCTGCATCGATGGAGAAACCGCAAAAGGCGCTCGCATTTGGAACCATGCCAATGTTTTAGGTTTGAGCCTTAGACTCACAACACCAGAACTTTTGAAAGAAATTCTCGATGCATGGTTTTCAACACCCTACAGCCAGGATAGTTGGAATCTTTCTCAAATTGAAACCATCCATAAAATCGAATCTCATGAAGCTCATTCCTGAAACAAGAGGAAAAAAACTCCTAGCTCTTGCACGCCAAGCAATTTTTAATGGGAAAGACCCAGCCTTTAAAGATTCCACCATTCAATATGGGGCTTTCATTACATTATATATTAAAGGAAAAGAAAGAGGATGCGCTGGGACCCCTTATCCTAAAACTCCCTTAGAAAAACTTGTTCAAGACTGCGCAATTTATGCGGCGACAAAAGATCCTCGCTATTCAGAAGTTCTATTAGAAGAAGCAAATGATTTAACCCTACTTCTCTCCATTCTCTCCTCTCCAAAAATCATTCAATCCGAAGAGATCCAAATTGGAAATCATGGGATTATCATTACTCAAGAAAAACAGTCAGCTCTTCATCTACCCCACGTTCCCATTGAATATGGTTGGAACGTAGAAACCCTTCTTCAGAAAACTTGCCTTAAAGCAGGGCTCCCAGAAAACGCATGGAGTTCAGGAGCAGAAATTTCTGCTTTTGAAACTCAACGCTTTTTTGAAGAACGGCGAACAAAAATAAGGCCCCCTAAAAGAAAGACCACTCCACCGATGTAACAAAGGGCAACAGGAACCTTATATTTATCCACTTCATGATTCAACCCCCCTTGAAAAAAGCCACGAACAGACTCTCCTGGAATGTATTTTGTCGTCGAGCTAATATCTTGCCTCGCTTCATACATCCGATAACTTCCATAGATCCCATATCCCAATAAAATAAGCCCAATGAGAATTGCTACCAATCCCCCAATTTTTTTATAATCCATTCTACAAACCGTGGTTAATTGTTACTTTTTTATTAAGTATCAAAAAAAATCACTTCTTTCCAGGAATAAATACCTTCTTGGGTATTATATAGGTAAGCCCCAGTAAAAGGAGGTTCAGACCCACCTTTTCGAAGAATTTTAAAAGCTTCTGGAGATAGTTTTTTCTTCCATTCTTGCTCAGATATAATCAATTTCTTTCCATCAAAACGGTTATCTGTATTACAAGAATTTTCCATCGCTGACGCCCCTGATAGCACAAGTAAAAATAAAGAACCTATCCTGAATTAAAGATATTTTTTTATTCCACACTTTTTGTCACCTTTTTCAGCTTCTTTTTGAACCCTTGTCTCATGGACAATGTGATCAAAAGGGATCCAAGATTTCTTCAACATAAGGTTTTATTAAATCTCTATTTCAATTATCTTTTCATAAAACAATGGAGAATTTAATGAAACGCATTGCCTATCTATTCCTTATTTTAAGCTTCACCTTTACATGTACTTCTTGCTCAAAATCAAAAGAGAAGAAGATCTCAGTGACTCTTGATGAATATATTAGCCACTATGAAGGGCTTCAAGCGATCCAAGAAGAAAAATCAGCCCTAGATGTTCAAGCTGATGAAATGGCACCTACAAAAGGTGAAGATCTTCAAGAATGCGCAAAAGTCTTAGCAAAACTCTATAACGTTTATACCACAGAAATGCCTCCCCTTATCGAAAAAGAAAAAAATGTTCGAGCTGAAGCCATTACCAAATGGAAAGAACGTTATGTTGCAGAAGTAGCAAGTGCACAAGAAACTGCTGATGCTGCTTTTAAAAATCTCGAAATCAATGCATTAAGAGATCTTCTTGCTACAAAAGTTAAAGCAAATGAAGTTGCCACTGAGCGCTTTACCATCTTCCAATTAATGACTAGAGAGCTTCAGTCTCAAGCAGAAGATCTCAAAAAGCGTGCAGAAAATGTAACTCCTGAAACTCAAGCAAGTCTCCTTGTAGGTCAAGAAATATTCAATCAATTGGGAGCCTTCATCTTAAGCGAACAAGAATGGCTGATCGCTCATCCTCCAATTGAACAGGATAAAGTGATCGAGGAATGGCGAATGGATCTTCCTCATTCTGAAATTGTTGAACAAGCTTTAAAAAGCTACCAGGATAAATATGAATGATTATGTTTGCGTCTACCGAGGAAGAGAACCTGCTGAAATCGAGTTTATTACCTCTAAACTTGAAGAATCAGGCATTCCATTTATGGTCAGAACAAATGATGCTAGCGGTACAATGCCCTACCTTGCTTTAGAGCGGGGCATTGAAATTCTAGTCCCAAAAGAGAACGAAACTGAAGCTAATAATACCATTTAAGCTGCTTTCTTTGTCGTTCTAGGACCTGTTGCTGGCTTTCCTTTGGGCCAAAGAATCTTTCGAGACCAATAATTGGGGCTCCACTTGTCATACATTGTCAATTCCCCTTTTTTATTGCGGATCCCCGCACTTCTCTTAAGATAGTTTTCTTTAGCTTTTTTACTATAATTATGCCCATAACCAAGAGCACCAAAGTGAATGACTTTTACCCGTTTTTCTCCATTAATCAATTTTGATGCCAATACCATCATCTTCTTACCTTTAGATGTCGATGGAACAGGTTTATCTAATGTCCAAAAGCGATT
Source organism: Chlamydiales bacterium (assembly GCA_024233395.1). Lineage (GTDB taxonomy): Bacteria > Chlamydiota > Chlamydiia > Chlamydiales > Simkaniaceae > Neptunichlamydia. The sequence goes on along the minus strand of JACKPR010000003.1, from coordinate 39,346 downwards.
GCGATAAATATACTTATCACCTCTTTTCCTTAAACTAGAAAGTTTTACACCTTTTGATATCATATGAGCCCCCTAGATAGTGTTGTCACGAATTGCTCATTCCTTAAGTGTCTCCTATGGACAATTCCATCGTTGACCTGCTTCAAAAGCCCAATTAGGGCTTTTTGCATCGGTCGCCTTGAACTTTTCTCATACGAGCCACTTCTTAAATGACCACCTCATGACGAAACTATCTAATATTTTTTATTATAACACTTTTGCTGCAATTGCTGCCAATTCCGAACGTTCTGTTTTTTGGAACATGACATGACCATAAATCGGCTGGGTTTTAAATTTATTCACGACATAAGTCAAAGCATTCGAGTTCTTATCTAGGTAAGGGTTATCAATTTGCGTAGGATCTCCTGTAAGAATCACTTTTGTCCCTTTTCCAGCTCTGGATACAATGGTCTTAACTTCATGGGGAGTTAAGTTTTGTGCCTCATCTATAATAATAAAAGTATGAGCAAGAGAGCGTCCCCTAATAAAGGTGACCGCTTCCATTTCTATCTTTTCACTCTCCATAATCCACTGCTTCGTATCCGCACCATTTCCAGAACCCGATGTCGTTTCACAGATATATTCAAGATTATCATAGATCGGCTGCATCCAATGGAGCATCTTTTCCTCTTTTGTACCAGGAAGATACCCAATATCTTTACCGAGTGGCATGATCGGTCTTGAGATAAGAATGCGATTATAAACCCCTTCATCAAAAACCTTCCGAAGACCACAAGTCAAAGCCATAAGAGTTTTTCCTGTTCCTGCTTGGCCAAGCATGGTGACCAGCTTAATATTATCATCCATAAGCATGTCCATAGCACACTCTTGCTCATCATTTAGAGGCTTTATTCCCCAAATTTCAGAAGAAAGTCCTTCAACCCGTTCAATCCTATTCTTTTTTCCATTAAAACGGCCAAAAGCTGACGACTTCTCAGGACAAGAAAAACGGATATATTCATTAGCCACCAATTCTTCACTCGGCAGTTCGATAAAGCCTTTCGTTAAAAAGGTGTCAATCTCTTGCTTGGGAAGATCAAGTTTTCTAAATCCTTTATAGAGATTCTCGTAAGAATTTTTAAGGCTTTCATAATCTTGAGCTTGAATCCCAATTGACTCTGCCTTAATACGCAAGACAAAATCTTTTGAGATCATAATCACAACCTCACGGCCCATTTGCTTTAACTTATAGGCTGCAAAGAGAATTCGATGTTTATTGTTGTCTAATGGAAGAGGAAACCCTTCCTTTGACATTGTTTTATCTTCGACAAAAACCGAAAAGGTCGCTCCATTTTCTAATTTAATCCCCTTAAAGATATTCCCTTTGAGTTGATCGATGAAGCGGATAATATGACGCGCATTCTTTCCAAGTTCATCACTAAAGCGCTTTAACTTATCTAGCTCTTCTAGAACCACAAGTGGCATCACGACATCATTGCCCTCAAATCTTTCTAATGCATCAGGATCATGCAAAAGAACGTTCGTGTCGAGGACAAAAGTCTTACTTGCCATATGCTTACTCCCTTTTAATCATTATTATTTAGGAGACTGTTGGAAAAGCCCATTCCCTTAACTTTCGTATTCTTTTTAGGGAAAACTCCTACAAAATCTACAGAAAGCACCTTTTCTAACAGTCCTTTTGGAGGCAAGTCATGCATCATACCCCCATACCTCTTTATAAGGGAATTTTTATTCCTGCCAAGAAAAACCTTTGTAAAGTAGTAAAAAACAGAAACATTTCAACAAGCTAAACATAAATGACTTATGCACAAAGTTAGCAATCAAAGGTCTGAAGCGCTAACTAAACCCTTGACCCTCATTCTCAAAGTCGCTATAATAAGGATAGAACTTAAGTCACCTCTATGGAGGAAACAATGAAAAAGATTAATCAAAAGATTCTTAGTATCCCCCCTTATATCTCAACTTCTTGGAAGAATATTAACACTCTTCACATGAAAGAGATCGAAGGAAAACCAGTCCTAGTCATTGCTCTCCATAATGGAACATCGATCGACATTCCTGGTCTAGAAGGGCCTTTGATAGAAGAAGTTTTTGAAGCCCACTCAAAATATGTCGAACAAGAAACAAAAGAACCCCAAGTCGAATCTTTAAAGACATATGAACCTTCTAAAGATTCAGATGTTTCTTTTTCTTTTGGGTTACCTTTTCAAATGGATGGAGGAGATGCCTCCTTAAACCCTAGTTCATTTCTTGAGCATAATCCTAGTCAAGCAGATGCTCCTGAAATGCCTCATGAAGTCATTGAAAAAATTACTTCTATTACAAAAGCTTTAGGAATGGACATGGAACAAATGAATATTCCAAAAGCTGAACCTCATTGTAATTGTCCTTATTGTCAAATTGCTCGAGTTATCCAAGGTTCATCCGATCCTTCTGAAGAAGAAGTCGAAGAAGAACAAGTTTCTGATGAGGATTTAAAGTTTCGAGATTGGGATATCAAACAAGAAGGTGATAAGCTTTATATTGTTTCCAATCCGTTAAATATGGAAGAGCATTACCAAGTATACCTTGGCAATCCGATTGGTTGTACATGTGGTAAGAAAAACTGTGAGCATGTTCGCACTGTTTTAAACAGTTAATTGTACGCGTTCACGGAATTTAATCTCCCATTAGTAAATCATCCCTTTTTTAAACTGCATTAACAATATCTCCTATTTTCATAGGAAATACACTCTATGAACACGTACAGTGAATTTTCCTCTAGCCATTAAACTGAAAGTCTCCTAGAATGAGAAATTAGATTGTTTCTTATTTAAGGAGTACGAATATGTCAAAAGCATTTGCTTTGATTACATCTATAATTGCAGGAGCACTTCCAGCGCTTGCTTTTGCAGATGCAGCCCCACCTGTTGACCCATCGATTACATCTGTCGAACAAATGCCCACCCAAAAGGGTTCTCACTTTAAAGCTTTCACCGGAAAAGTTATTGGAAACAATGTCCGGATGCGCAGCGCTGCAGATTTAGATAGTCACATTATCTCAGAACTTTCGAAAGATGATTATGTTATTGTAAAAGGTGAGGTTGGTGAATTTTATGCTGTTGAAGCACCAAGTGATTTAAAAGCTTATATCTTCCGCGGTTTTGTCATTGATGATATTGTTGAGGGCGATCGTGTTAATGTCCGGCTCGCTCCAGACCGAGATGCCCCAGTTATTGGCCATTATAGTACAGGACACCATCTCGATGGAAAAATCTGTGAAGATAATAACAAATGGCTAGAAATTGAGGTCCCAAAAGAATCTCAGTTTTACATTGCAAAAGAATATATTGAGTATGCAGGAAAACCTGACCTTAAAGGGATTCAAGATAAGCGTAAAGCAACAGTCACTCAACTTCTTGAATCAACAAATCTTTTAAGCCAAGGAGAGATGCGTAAAGCTTTCCCAGAAATTGATATCGATCGTATTACTCATAGTTACCAATCGATTATCACTGATTATGCAGATTTTCCTAGATTTGTAACTCAAGCAGCTAAAGAACTTGCTGGAATTCAAGAAGACTATTTACATCGTAAGATTTCCTTTTTAGAAGCAAAAGCTTCAAAAATGGGCAAACCAATTTCTTCTGAAGATGTTTATGAAGTTGCCTACCATCCAAGTGAAGCAATTTCCCCTACTGATCGGATGAAGGTTTGGGAACCTGTAGAAGAAGCTCTTTACCTAAGCTGGTCTTCTATGCATCATGCAAAAACAATGGATGATTTTTATGGCGACCAAAAGATGAAGTGCCAGGCCGTTTCTGGAATCTTAGAGGCCTATAAAGAACCTGTAAAAAATAAGCCTGGTGATTTCATTTTAAAAGATCATGATATTACAATTGCTTACGTTTATAGTACCCAAGTAAATCTTGATGACTTCGTTGGAAAGCGGGTAAGCCTCCTCGTTTCACCAAGACCAAATAACAACTTTGCTTTTCCGGCATATTATGTCATTGAAGTAGAGTAATTAAAGGGCATAATTCCTCCTTCTCAGCCCATTCTCGTATGTCGAAAGAGATGTGAGAATGGGCTGTTTTTCATACGCCCAAGGTTCTGTTAAGGAATTTTGACTATTCGAGACTAATTGTTGAAAAATCAAAAGGTCTAGGTTAAACTAGACAGGTATGATTCAATTATTAGCTATTGGTTTTTATTTTTTATTGGCTTTAGGTGTTGGACTTCTTTCTTATCGAAAGCAGACAAGTTCTGCTGACTTCTTGATTGGAAACCGCTCTCTTAACTACTGGCTAACTGCTCTTGCAGCACATGCAAGTGACATGAGTAACTGGCTCTTTATGGGTTACCCAGCAATCATCTTCATCGGAGGCCTTTTTAATGCTTGGGTTGCCATTGGGCTCACCCTTTGCATGCTTCTGAATTGGCAGTGGATTGCCCCTAAACTTCGCGTTCTAACAGAAAAAAGCGGAGATCTTACTCTCTCAGGTTTCTTTGAGTCAAAACTGGGAGATCGCTCTGGTTTAATTCGTCTTTTCTCTGCAGCAATTTGTCTCCTTTTTTATTCGATCTATATAGCCGCTGGTCTAGTAGGGCTAGGTCATTTAGCTGAAAGTCTTTTTGGAATTAGCTATCAACTGGGGATTTTATTTGGAATTGTGATTGTGATTACTTATGTTCTCATCGGAGGTTATGTGACCCTTGCATGGCTTGATCTTTTCCAAGGCCTTTTTCTATTAGGAGTCATCATTACAATCCCCATAATCCTTCTACCTAAGGTTGGTGGATTGACCGCTATACAATCAACATTATCAAATACTCCTTCTCTACTCCCCTCTTTTAAGGGGCTCACTCTTTTTCAAATTCTTTCAATGTCGCTAGGATGGGGATTAGGTTATTTTGGACAGCCTCACATTCTTACAAAGTTCATGGGAATCCGTGAAGCTGATAAAATCAAGCAGTCTAAACGAGTGGGAATGTCATGGATGGTTCTTTCTTTAGCTGCTGCGACTTTTGTTGGCCTTATAGCAATTCCCTTCTTCACAAACGGAATTGAAAACCCCGAAATGATTTTTATTGAGATGGTCAAGCAGACTTTTAGCCCCTTTATTATTGGCTTTATCCTTTGTGCAATTATTGCTGCGATTATCAATGTGATGAGCTCTCAAATGCTTGTGATTTCATCTATTCTTTCTGAAGATTTTTATAAAAAATTCTTCCATATTCATGCGTCAGAAAAAAGGCTCCTTTTAATTTCTCGCTTAGCGATTATCGGTGTTTCTCTGATTGCTTTAGGAATTGCTTCAATGCGCCCTGCTTCCATCTTTCAGCTTGTCCTCTATGCTTGGTCTGGGCTTGGTGCTGCTTTTGGACCTCTTCTTCTTTATACTTTATATGGAAAAAAGCTCACCCGAATGGGTGCATGGATAGGAATGCTTTCTGGTGGAATCACCTCAGCTTTTTGGCCTATGATCAACCCCTATCTTCCTACTTCTGTAGAACCCCTTCTTCCAGCCTTCATTATTAGCTTCGGGCTGAATTGGGGAATTTCTCAATTGATTTCTTCTAAAACATCAGTACAGGAGTGGGCTTGAATTCCATTCCACATGAGCGCTCCACAAGTTTGACAAGCTAGGGGCCTATCATGCAAAAAGGCATGATCGACTTCCTTCACAAAGTGAAGTTTTGGATAATAATAGAAGATCCCCGTAATGAGGATGAAAAAAATAAATAGTGGAAAAATCGCTCGCTTCATAGCCTTTTTCTATAGAGAAGCCTTGCTCTTGTCAAGAGATAATTTTAAGTTATTTGAGTATATACCCAAATAAATTCAAATGTTGGTTTTGGGTATAGAGTAGTTAAAGGGTATATCTCGTATAGCTAAATTGGTTTAAAATTGGGATGATTTAGGTGATATATTTTTTTGATTTTTTTTCCTTTTTCCTTTAAAATTTATCCCGGTAAAATCATTTTTTGGAAAGTTATTATGGAACCCCTAAAACCTGGACCACATGTTCAACATATTCTAGATCATCAAGTCTCTGACCTTAAAGAAGAGGATCTTTTCCCGGCATTACAAGAGGTCACCGATTATACAGAGCATTGGCAAGCAATGATTCCACTTTATGGCCTTGAGAAAACGATCACTGTGGGAAAACAAGCCTTTCAATGGCTTTATGACCCAAATGCAGATTTTGAGAGTGAAATTGAACTGAATTCAATGAGTTCGTATACCCCAATTCATCAGTGGACAAGAGCGTTTATTAATGATTCTGAGAATCCGCTTAGAGCCTCTTGCTACGGAGGTTTTGAAAAAGATTTTCAAGTAAGGGTTGAAAGCATAAAATCCGATACTAAAGAGTTAGAAGATCTATTCCAAATCTCTTTAAGCGACTATAAAAAATATGGTGTGAAAGGACAATTAAAGATTGCACAACACTTATTAACGCTGCAACCTGACCTTAAAGGCTACCTTAAGTGGAGTGACTTGCATGTCGCTATTTTCCTTGAAAAACCTCAAGAAGAAATCGAATCTCTCATTACCCCTGAAAATATTAACGCTTCTGGAGAGGCCCCTAGAGGTTACACTTCTGCCTTTAAGGGATATTACACTCCAGTCACGATAGCTAAATCACTTGGAAGAGAAGATTTAGTGGAACTTCTCATAGAAAAAGGAGCAGAACCTCCCCCAGGTAGACGTGTGAAAAAACTACCTGAGAAGAAAGCTGCTAACAGTGACAACTCTAACAAAGTCCTACTCACTCTGATTTTAGGAGCTCTTGTGGTTTACTCCACCGTCAAAGGACTCCAGTGGCTCTTTAGCGCGCCACCTTCCGCAAGAAAGGTGTCATAAATCGGGAGCAGTGCTCGTGTCCAGTGAGAGTTTCATATCATCGGCTTGAATTTCGCGGGGAATTCGATCAATCCCTTCCAAAGTCTCCAGTTCTATGCTGCGCGGAGCAGCTCCCATCTCCTTAAATTTTCTTGCAGAAACTAAAACGCGAGATTCTAAAGACCCAACAGCTTTATTATAGGCATCCACTGAGCTTGCTAAAGAGCGCCCCACTTTGCTCCAATGTTCCCCCATGTCTGTGATCCGCTTATAGAGCTCATGACCTAACTTGCTGACTTGTTCAGCATGGAGAGAGAGTTTTTCTTGTTTCCAACCATACGCGATGGCTCTGAGAAGTCCAATGAGCGTTGTTGGTGTTGCAATAATCACCCCTTGTTCAACCCCAACCTCTATTAAAGTTGGATCAAACTCCAGGGCAGAGCTAAAAAAATTATCTGAGGGAATAAAGAGAACAACAAATTCTGGCGTAGGCTGAAAGTTTTGCCAGTAAGCTTTTTTCCCAAGAGACATCACATGCTGTCGCACTTGGCGCGCATGGTGTTTCATTTTATTTTCTTTAATTTCCTGGTCATCCGTTTCAATGGCTTCTAGATAGGCTTCGCAGGGAGTTTTTGCATCAACAATCACTTGTTTATCCCCTGGAAGACGAATAATCACATCGGGACGCATCTGTCCTGACTCTCCTGTCTCCTGCTCATAAAAGTCACAATGATTGACCATTCCTGCGAGCTCTACAACACGACGCAGTTGCATTTCTCCCCAGCGCCCTCTAACAATAGGGCGACGAAGCGCTTTGACTAGAGTTGATGTTTCCGAGCGCAACTCTTTTTCAGCTTCGGTCATGATTCTAAGCTGGGCTTTAAGCGACTCTTGATCTCCTTTCCTTTCTTTTTCAAGGGCCTGCATCCCTTTATCTAGTTTATTTAGGGATTCTTTTACCGGTTTTAAGACATGCTCGATTGATTCTTGTCGTTTTTCAAGATCTCCTTTAGCTTTTTCCTGAAATTTTCCAAGGGTTTCTTTAGCAAGCTGTAAAAAAGAGGCATTGCTTTTTTCTAGAGCTTCACTTGAAAGCGCTTTAAAGGCTTGCGAGAGTTTTTCTTGCGTTGCTCCAAGCAAAGCAAGCTTTTCTTCACTTGCACGTGCTTGCTCCCCTTGGCGGGCCTTCAAATAGATGATTTCTTCACGAGCTTTTTGCCATTTCAGATAAAAGAAAATGGCTAAAGCTGTTGGAATGACTGCTATCAAATAGTACATGAACCTATTAAAGCTGATCGGTTGTTTAAAGACAATTCACCTTCTCCTTTATTTATATTGAGAGCTCATCTATAGCTAAAACAGTTTAAAAATGGGATGATTTACCCGGATCTTTCCGACGTCTTTTGACTCCTTAAGACCTCTCCTTGTCTCCTGGACAATGTTCTCGGTTTTAAGAAGCCAAAATCCATCAAAAATCTCTCGATTAAATCATCCCATTTTTAAATTGCTTTAGCTATATTAAAAAAATAAGTCGGTTAAAGATAGGACAAACCTAAAAATGAAAAAATCAACATCTCGCTTCGGAGCATGTATTGGAATTGGGTTAGGCGTTCTTGTTGGTGCTACCGATTGGTCTATTGTTCAAAATGCTCTTCCAATCATCCAAAATAGTTTAGAAGCCTCCATTGGACAACTTCAGTGGATCATGAATTCCTTTGGCCTTTTTATGACAGTTCTTTTAGTAACAATGGGCCGGTTAGGCGATATCTATGGGAGAAAGCGTGTTTTTAACTTAGGTCTTCTTATCTTTGGACTCGCTTGTTTGGGAGCAGCACTTTCTTCAACGCCCTTTTGGCTGATTGCAGCTCGCGCATTTCAGGGTGTAGGTTTTGCAATGCTAATGACAAATTCTCAAGCTCTGCTTACCCATGCATTTCCAGAAGAACAGCATGGGCATGCAATGGGAATTTGGGCAACTCTTGCAGGAGTGGGACTTGTATTAGGACCTGTTTTAGGAGGAATCATTGTCTCTTTTCTCCATTGGAGTTGGATTTTCTACATCAATATTCCTATTACAATCATCAGTTATATCTTTGTAAAAATCTTTGTTGTGGAATCAAAAAATGAAGAGCACCCTCCTGTGATCGATATTAAAGGAATTTTTATCTTCACTTTAGGATTAGGTTTTCTTATTTTTGGGATTATACAGGGACCTGAATGGGGATGGAGTGACCCATTCATTCTCTCCTGTTTTGCTCTAGCAATCATTTTTCTACTTATTTTTTATTTTGTTGAAAGAAAGACGAAAGTCCCTCTTATTGAGTTTTCTTTTTTTAAAAATAAACGCTTTACTGCTGCTGCATTAACAATCTTTACTGGGTGTTTTCTCTTTTGGGCAACTTTCTTTTTGATGCCTCTTTATCTACAGAATTTTCGCAATGAATCCCCCTGGGTATCAGGGCTTGTTTTATTGTCAGTAGGGATTCCCTTTACAATTATCTCGCGCTTTGCTGGAGCAGCTGGTGATCGTATCGATAAACAAAAATTAATTCCTAGCGGTCTTTTCCTGGTTTTTCTTTTTGCGATTTCTGTTCTTTGGATTGGAGATGCAGTTCCTTTAACACTCATTTGCCTGGGCCTTGTTTTTTTTGGAGCAGGGCAAGCTATATTCTGGGCTCCAGGAACTTCTCTGGGAATTTCTGCTCTGCCACGGAGTCAATCAGGTGTTGCATCTGGAGCAATTACAACAATCCAAGAATCTGGTGGCTCCGTAGGAATTGCTCTTGCAGGAACAATCTTTCGGATCACCGAAAAACATCACTTCCAAGATCTTGCAGATAAACATGGGATGGAGTTATCCCCAGAAATCATCACTAAAGCGCAGTCACTTCTTTCTGATCCAGAAAAACTTAAAGATTTTTTAAGTCATCAGGGGGCAAGTTTAGATCATATAATGACTGCTTTATTCAAAGCCTCTTTCTTATTTGGATTTCACTCAAGTATGATTTTAACCGCAGCACTTTCTTTTATATCTATGGTTACCATCTATTTTCTTCTGAAGAAAAAGCCTCTTAATAGGGACTAATCTTCATACGAATCTTCTTAATCCGAAGACTTTGAATCGTTACTAGTGGAATAAAGATCAATAGAGCATAGGTCACTGATTGTAACAAGATATGAATAAAAACTAACAATTCAGCACCATAGACTAATCGATGCAGATTCTTCCAGTTTCTATAACTAAGTTTCTCAATACTCCAATGATTACTCGTAACTGTTAATGCCAGCAAGATTAAAAATGCTAACACTCCTGGGAAAATAACAGGACGAAAAAACTTCATGATTGAAAATTGCCCTTTTCTAATGATTGCATCAGCAATATAGAACCCTAAATGAGAACAAGCATAGATGAAAACAGCAACTCCTATCTCTCTTTTATACCGATTTAAGTCTTTGACTACTTGCAATTTTGGAAAAAACACTTTTATTGGAGATAAGATCAAGCAAAAAAACAAAAGCCCCAAACTACAATAACCACTATGGATGAGAAGGGTTTTCCAAGGTTTTTCCCCTAAATTATTCAAAAAAGTAGGAATGACTAGAAATATGATGGCAGGAAGCAAAAGTAAAAAGGAAACACTTTTTCTTGATACAACTTTCACTTGAATGGGTCTACCCTAATCTTTATCATCATCGATTTCAAAATCGACCAAGGTCTTAGACTTCTTTCCTGCAATCAGACGAATGATGGTAAGGACGCATCCAAGGAAAATATATCCTAAAGAACAGACAAGAAGAACAAGGGGGAGGTAATAAAAAATCCCATAAAGAATAAAGATTGCCAAAAGAACTGTGAAAAGAATCAAGTGGAATGAGGGAACCCGGAAATGGAGGGTTTTAAGAGAAGGAAATTTCCATTTACTGATCATCAAATAGCCTAACAGAATCATGAAGCAGGTCAAAATAATCGCTTTAAGATGATAGGACATCGGAAGCCAGTCTTTTGCAAAAACTGAGTGAAGAAAAAGATTCACAGAAATCGCTCCAGCAGCACCGGCTGGAATGGGAAGTCCGGTAAAGTTCTTTTTATACGAACTAAGAGCTTCTTTATCAGCCTTAATCTCATGAGCACGGACATTAAATCGAACAAGCCGAAGAACCCCGCTAATTGTATAAAGCATTGCCCCTACAACTGCAAAAAAGGAAAGTCCGGTTGCAGGCTGAAGAGCTAAACTCTTTAAAAAAAGGACAGAAGGCGCGACACCAAATGAGATCGCATCAGCCAAAGAATCAAACATGGAACCAAATTCACTTTCGGCTCGAATGACTCGTGCAACAGCTCCATCTAATAGATCTGCAAAAGCAGCAAGTAAAAGAAGAAGAGCTGAAGAATAAAGAAGTTCATAAGCTCCCACACCTGGTTCTGACATGTTCACTTTAAAAATAACAAAGAGTCCACATGAAAGACCAAAAGCAGTGATAATATTTGGAAGAAGATAAAATTGTTTCATGAACCTATCTCACTATTATAAATCATTAAACCTATCCTAATAAAATTTTTCATTTGATTTTGATGCACATACTTAATAAAGCAAGACAAGAAACCAAACGAAAAATCTGGGGAAAAGAGAGAAAAAGAAAGATTTTAGAATCATGAGATAGGTTCATAGTTTTATGATATCAAAACAAAAAGTTTTTGGCGAAAAATTCATTTCTAAAGTTGGAGTCTTAACGAAGTTCTAACAAAAATTTTTCTTAATCAGCTCGTTTTCTTGCTGATGAAAATTTTCTGAAATTTTTTTTGCTTTTATGCGAACTTTTTTGTAGACTTTAGAATTCTAGCTACAATATATAGTGGGTAGAACGGAGAATTAAATACTAGATGTGGTAGAAGGGATTAATTTACAGAAAATCTAAATTATTAAGAATTTAGCTTATAAATGAGGTATTAATATGGTAAAATCAGAGTCTAAAGCGCCTAATAATTCTAAAGAAATGCTAAGTTCCGTAAAAAAAGAAATTTTTAGCGGAACCATCGCAGCAGGTGAAAATACTTTTACTGTGATGAAAAGAAATGGAACAATTGTTCCTTTTCGAAAAGAGCGCATTTCTAAAGCAATTGAGGCAGCTTTTAAAGACACTAAAAAATTGGATAAAGAGATTCCTCTATCAGATGAATTTACAAAAATCGCTGATGAGATCACTAACCAAGTGGTGGAGCAACTCTTTAACCTTGCTTCAAAAAATGTCTCCTTAACTGTTGAAGGGATCCAAGATTTAGTCGAAGTGACTCTGATGAAAAATGGCCACCATGATGTGGCTCGTGACTATATTATCTACAGAGACCATCATAAAGAGATGCGAGAAGATGACCCTCGTAACATTAAAATTATCCGAAAAGATAGCGAAACTCCTGTTCGATTTAATCCGATCAAAATCGCCGCCTCAATAGAAAAAATCTTTAGACGTGTTAACCAGGTCGAAGGCGCCACTCCTGATGAAATCATTTCCATCGTCAATACCCTTTCTCAACAAGTCGTTGGCGATGCCATCCATCTTTCTAAAAGTGAAGATCTCCATCTCTACCATATTCAAAACCTTATCGAAGAATCTTTGATGCGTGCAGGTTATTTTCAAGCTGCAAAAGACTACATTCTTTATCGCGCAGAAAAAGGGGAACAAACTGCTGCCACTGTTCAACCGACGAAAAAGAAAAGACGGAAAGCAAAAGATGGGGAACGGAAGTTTGACGTTGAAAATGCTAAGGGTGAAAAAAATACCATTACTGAATCGCACTTACTTGACCGATTAGATCATGCGTGCCGTGGCTTTGAGAAAATCGCTTCTCCCGAAGAGTTATTAGAAGCTGCTCTTACGAATTTTTACGAAGGAATTAAAGAAGAAGAAATAGATCAAGCACTTATTATGGCAACGAAAGCAAAGATTGAAAAAGATCCGATCTTTGCAAAGGTTTCAGCACGCCTTCTTCTCGATTCTTTATATAGAGAAACCTTAAGGATAGATAGCCTTGATCATCAATTAGAGAAAAAACATCAAGATTACTTTAAAGAATACATCGCTCACGGCATTGAAATTAAACGGGTCTCTCCGGCCCTTGCCGAATTTGATCTTGATGCTCTTGGCAAAGCAATGAAACTTGAGCGTGATGATAAATTCCAATATCTAGGTCTTCAAACCCTTTATGATCGCTATTTTATCCATGAAGATGGGCGCCGTTTAGAAACTCCCCAAATTTTCTGGATGCGGGTTGCAATGGGGCTCGCGATCAATGAAAAGGATAAAACAAAGCATACTTTAGAGTTTTATGAAACTCTCTCTAAGCATGACTATTTATCAGCAACACCTACCCTCTTTAATTCAGGGACAATGCACTCACAGCTCAGCTCTTGCTACCTTTCCACAGTCATGGATGATCTCGAACATATCTTTAAAACCATCTCTGATGATGCCCAACTTTCTAAATGGGCAGGAGGCCTTGGAAACGATTGGAGCAATGTTCGAGGAACAGGCGCTAAAATCAAAGGGACCAATGGACAAAGCCAAGGAATTATTCCCTTCCTTAAAGTTGCCAATGATACTGCTGTTGCGGTGAATCAAGGAGGAAAACGAAAAGGAGCCATGTGCGCTTATTTAGAAACGTGGCATATCGATATCGAGGATTTTATCGAACTCCGAAAAAATACTGGAGATGAGCGTCGCCGTACACACGACATGAACACGGCAAACTGGATTCCTGATCTTTTCATGAAACGGGTGAAGGAAAATGGAACTTGGACCCTTTTTAGTCCTAATGAAGTAAGTGATCTTCATGATCTCTACGGCCAGGCTTTTGAAAAACGGTATACCGAATACGAGAAAATGGCGGATGAAGGAAAAATTACTCTTTGGAAAAGAGTAGAAGCTCTGCAACTATGGCGCAAAATGCTTAGCATGCTCTTTGAAACAGGGCACCCCTGGATTACCTTCAAAGATCCTTCGAATATTCGCTCTCCTCAAGATCATACAGGCGTTGTCCATAGCTCTAACCTCTGTACTGAGATCCTTCTTAATACATCAAAAGAAGAAACTGCAGTGTGTAACCTCGGTTCCATTAACTTAGCTGAGCATGTTACAGAAAAAGGTCTTGATGAGAAAAAACTCTCTAAAACGATCCATACCGCTATTCGGATGCTTGATAACGTGATCGATGTGAATTTCTATCCTATTCCTGAAACAAAGAATGCAAATATGGCTCACAGAGCGATTGGCTTAGGGCTGATGGGCTTCCAAGATGCGTTAAATATTTTGGGATTAAGCTATGCCAGCCATGAAGCTGTCGAATTTGCTGATAAGAGCATGGAAATGATCTCTTACTATGCGATCCTCTATTCGAGTGAGCTTGCTAAAGAACGGAACCCTTATCCAAGTTATAAAGGCTCTAAGTGGGAAAGAGGGCTCCTCCCTATCGATACCATTGCTCTTTTAGAAAAAGAAAGAGGCGAAAAAATTGGAATGGATCGCTCAACTTCAATGGATTGGTCTAAAGTGAGAGAGTCTGTCCAAAAGCATGGAATGCGCCATAGCAACGTGATGGCGATTGCGCCCACAGCAACCATTGCTAATATTGCAGGAATCACTCCTTCTATTGAACCTAACTATAAGAATCTTTATGCTAAATCAAATCTTTCAGGTGAATTTACCTTTTGTAATCCCTTTCTCGTCAAAAAACTTAAAGAGCTGAAGATTTGGGATGATCAGATGATCGATGATCTTAAATATTTTGATGGTTCTGTTTTAGAAATCGATCGAATTCCTGATGAAATTAAAAAACAATTTCTCACTTGCTTTGAAATCGACTCTGATTGGATCATTGAATGTGGAGCAAGGCGGCAAAAGTGGATCGACCAGTCGCAATCGCTCAACCTTTATTTAGCAGAGCCGAGTGGGAAAAAGCTCCATAACATGTATTTCTTAGCATGGAATAAAGGGCTTAAAACTACCTACTACTGTCGCACATTGGGTGCAACACAAATTGAGAAATCTACTCTTGATATCAATAAACGAGGTCTTCAACCTCGTTGGATGAAGAACGAGTCCCCATCGGCTCGAGTACAAATCAATCGAGACAGCGAACCCTCTGTACCGGTTTGCACACTCGAAGAAGGTTGTGAAAGTTGTCAATAATAACAAGGAGATAAAAAATGAATATGCCAACAGAAAGAGCGAAAGCTGCAGAAAAAAGATTGATCAACTGCACAACCGTTGATGTAAATCAACTCATGCCCCTTAAATATAATTGGGCATGGGAGCACTACCTAAACGGATGTGCCAACCATTGGATGCCCACAGAAGTTCCGATGGCTAAAGATATTGAAACCTGGAAGTCCAATAAACTTTCAGAACCCGAACGTTTAGTCATCATGAGAAACCTTGGATTCTTTAGTACTGCAGAAAGCCTCGTTGCAAACAATATTAACCTTGCGATCTATAAACATGTTACGAATCCAGAGTGTCGTCAATACCTCCTCCGCCAAGCCTTTGAAGAAGCGATCCATACCCATACTTTCCATTATGTGGTCGAATCGCTTAACTTGGATGAGGGAGAAGTCTTTAACATGTATAATGAAATCAACTCCATTCATGATAAGGACAAGTTCGAAATGGAACTGACTGAAGATGTCTTAGCAGAAGGCTTTACCACTTCAACCCAAGAAGGGGCTCAAAAGTTTCTCGAAAACTTGATCGGCTTCTATATCATTATGGAAGGAATCTTCTTCTATAGTGGTTTTGCAATGATCCTCTCCATGCACCGTCAAAATAAAATGACCGGAATTGGCGAACAGTTCCAATATATATTGCGCGATGAAACCATTCATCTTAACTTTGGAATCGATCTGATTAATGGAATTAAAGAAGAAAACCCTGACCTTTGGACTCCTGCATTCCAAAAATACATTACTGAAAAGATTGCCGAATCGGTCAAACTTGAAATTCAGTACGCTGAAGACTGCCTCCCTAAAGGAATTCTTGGTCTAACAGCTCCGATGTTTACAGACTATGCTCAATATATTGCAGATAGACGCTTAGAACGGATCGGCTTAAAAACCCTCTACGGTTCTAAAAACCCCTTCCCTTGGATGAGTGAAACCATTGATCTAGGAAAGGAGAAAAACTTCTTCGAAACGCGGGTCACTGAGTACCAGTCGTCAGCCAGCCTGACCTGGTAAACACTATTTGGTACCTAAAAGTGACACGCTTGTCACTTTTAGGTACCAAAATTGACAAAAAAGTCATTATCTTGCAGGTCAGCTCATCACTTCAAAGGAATCTTCTGGAGTGTAGAGGTGAAATTTATCCAGTTTTTGAGAGTTAGATCCACCATAAATGATCGCCCCTCCTTTTGCCCGCTTTAGCGCTTGAGTATGAAAAAACTTAAGCCCCTTTAAAAAAGAGGGAGTAAAAGTTTTTCCACTCTTGATTTCAATGGGAATCAGATGACTCCCTTGCTGAAAGAGAAGATCAACTTCTTTTCCGGAAACATCACGATAAAAATAGAGATGAGGGTCTTTTGCTTGATTGAATCGGGACTTCATCAGATCTAAGATCACCCAATTTTCAAAAAGGTTTCCATAAAGCGGGTCAGATATCAGTTGTTTTGTTGTTTCAATGCCTAGGAGGTAACAAACAAGTCCTGTATCAATAAAATAGATCTTTGGAGATTTAATCACTCGCTTCCCAAAATTTTCAAAATAAGGTTCAAGCCGCACGATAATATAAGTGGCTTCAAGAACAGAAATCCACTCTCTGATCGTCACTGCAGAAACCCCAACATCAGCTGCAAGGCTGGAATAATTGAGAACTTGACCCACTCTTCCAGCAAGTAATTTGATAAAACGTTCGAAGATAAGGATATCTTTAACTTGAAGAATTTGCCGTACATCTCTTTCAACATAGGTTTGAAAGTAACTGCTATAAGCATTTTCAACAGGGAGGTTTTCTTTGTAAACTCTGGGATATCCTCCCCGAAGGATGACCTCTTCAATAGGATCATCAATCTTTGCCATACGAAGCTCTTGAAGGCTAAGAGGAAGAAGGCGAAGGAGCGAAGTCCTTCCTGCTAAAGACTGTGAAATCGCCCCATGGAGCTCCACTTGATGACTACCAGTCAAGATAAACATTCCTTTTTTGTCACACGAGTCGACAGCTAACTGAATGTAGGAGAGTAGATTCGGGGCCCTTTGGATCTCATCAAAAATCGCACCATCTGGAAATCTTTCCATAAAACTTTTTGGATCCACAGCAGCAAGGGAGCGGTTTTCCGTATCCTCCATGTTTACATAAGGCTTCTTGGGAAAGGCAGCTTTGACAAGAGTGGTTTTCCCCGATTGCCTTGGCCCCATCAGAGTCATAACAGGGTATTTTTTTGCAAGCTGTTGAATATGAGTTGTTAACGATCTTTTAAACATCGATGCCTTGTATTTTCTAAAGTACAACTTTAGATTATCATAACTACTAATTATTGAAAATCGAAACCAACATTACTCAAGCAAAAGGACTTTGCCGAGAATCAAGGTGTGTTAATAACCTGAATTCTAGGTTTATTTTGCTTAAGAATCAGAGCTTAGGTTAATAAATAAAATGTCGTGTACTGAGAGAAAAGGTTCATTTCTATATAATTTTACTGAAAATATCGATAAAATATCAGAATGATGAAGTTCATAATCAAACTATTTTTTTTAATTTTTTCCTTCCCTTTATTGGCTAATATTGGGCAACAAAGCCTTTCTATTATTGATGAGGATCGCAATCGCCCAATTGAGATGATGGTCTGGTATCCAACGCATTCAAATCAGCTAACGAATGAAGGGACAGTCTGGATCCAACCCGATGTGGCTTTAGATGCCCCCATTAAAGAAGGGAAATATCCTTTAGTTCTTTTATCTCATGGATGGGGAGGAGAAAAAATTGAACTCCTCTGGCTCGCTGAAACATTGGCTGAACAAGGATATATTGTCGTAGGGATCGACCATTATGGAAATACATGGAAAGACTATTCTGAAGAGATCTCTATGAATTACTGGCATCGCCCCTTAGACATTAGCCAAACACTTGATTATCTTTTAAATGATTCTCCTTTTTCTTCCTCTATCGATTCTGAGCGCATTGGATTTGCAGGGTTTTCGATGGGAGGTCTGACAGGCCTATGGCTAGCAGGAGGAGAAATTAATCAAGCCTCCTATGAAGATCCCCGCATCCGTGCTTTTTTTCTGATGGCTCCACGAGGAAAAGACTTTTCAAAGTCAAGCCTAGAAAAAATATCTGCTCCCCTCTTCATTGTGACTGGAGAAAATGATGAGATCCTCCCTTATAAAGAAAATGGAGGTTATATCAGCAAGCATGCTCCGACAAATCGCTTTGAGTTATTAGAAGGAGAAGTGGGACACCCAGTTTTTCTCAATTGCCCTTCTGAAATTGGCAGAGAAAATCTCTCAAAAGAAATAACAGAAGACCCTCTTTCTATTGATCGAAAAAAGATCCATGATCGAGTTTCTGAAATGGCGGTCAATTTCTTCAGAGAGAATCTTTAATCCCTCTCTTTTTCTTTATTTTCAAATCGTTTAAGATGTAGCTAAAGCTGTTTAAAATTGGGATGAATTAGGCGAGGTATTTTTGATGGATTTTGACTTCTGAAAATCGAGAACATTGTCCATGAGACAAGGGGAGATTTTAAGAAGGCAAAAGACATCGGAAAGATCCGCATAAATCACCCCAATTTTAAATAACTTTAGCTATATAATCTTATGACCTTAAAACCGAAGCATAAGGTAGGGGAAACCTACCGCGAATTTATCTTTACAAAAGCTCTTCCGATCGAAGAGCTTCAGATGATTCTCTATGAACTCACTCATGAACCGACAGGAGCTCGGGTGATTCATTTGGAAGCTGATGATCCTGAAAATCTCTTTTGTCTTTCCCTGCAAACCCTTCCAAGCGATTCAACAGGTGTTGCTCATATATTGGAACATACCGTCCTTTGTGGATCGAAAAAATTCCCTGTAAAAGATCCTTTTTTCTCAATGGCACGAAGAAGTTTAAACACCTTTATGAATGCCATGACTGGAGCAGATTTTACTTGTTATCCTGCAGCATCTCAAGTGGAACAAGACTTTTATAATTTGCTTGAGGTCTATCTTGATGCAGTCTTTTATCCCGAACTCAAAGAAATGAGTTTTCTTCAAGAAGGGCACCGTTTGGAATTCGATCCCGACTTGATGTATAAGGGGGTTGTTTATAATGAAATGAAGGGAAGCCTCTCCAATCCTGAAACCCGCCTTTGGCATGAAATTACGAAATATTTAACCCCAGATCTAACATACGCCTTTAATTCCGGTGGAGATCCAGCTGAAATTCCTAATTTAACCTATGAGGGACTCAAGGAGTTCCATGCGACCTATTACCACCCCAGTCGGTGTATCTTCTTCTTCTATGGAAACCTTTCTTTAGAAAAGCACCTCGACTTCATCTACAAAAATGCATTAAAAGGTGTTGAAAAACTTCCTCCTCTTGAAGGGATTCCCAAACAAAAACGGTTTGAGAAACCCATTGTTAAACAAGGATATTATCCAGCTGTAGAGGGAAAGGATTTTGTTTCTTTTTCCTGGCTGACAACTTCGATTGACAACCAAGAAGATGCTCTAGCCCTTGCTGTACTTGACTCCATTTTAATGGAAACCGATGCCTCTCCGTTAAAGCATGCTCTATTGAAGTCTGGGATTTGCACACAGGCTGATGGCTATCTAGATAGTGAGATGTCTGAAATCCCCTATGTCATCATTTGCCGCGGTTGCCAGGAAAATAGTAGCAATGAAATTAAAAAGCTTATCTTCCAGACCCTTGAAGACATTTGCGTTAAAGGAATCTCTCAAGATCTAATAGAAGCAGCAATCCATCAACTTGAATTTTCTCGTCTTGAGATTACAGGAGACTATGGTCCTTTTGGACTCACTTTATTTATGCGGTCGGTCCTTGCTATGCAACATGGATGCCCCCCTGAAAATTCGCTCTCCGTTTATTCTCAATTTAAAAGACTCCAACTTCTCGTTAAAAATCCAGGATACTTACCGGGATTGATCCGTAAATATCTTCTTGAAAACCCCCATTTTTTGACCTACATTTTCTCAGCAGATAAAACTTTAGAAAAAAGAGAAAATGATGAAGAAAAAGAGCGACTACGAAAGATTGAGCACTCTCTAACCGAAGCGCAAAAAGGAGCGATTCGAAAAGAAACGTCTCAATTAGAAAAATTCCAAGAGAAAACAGAAAATCAATCGATTGAATGCTTACCAAAAATCGATCTAACAGAAGTTCCTAAAGAAACCCCAGACTTTCCCCTTCAACATGAACAAGATATTCAACTCACCATTTTCCATCATGAATGCTTTACTAACCACATCATCTATGCAAAACTTCTTTTTGACCTTCCAAAAATTCACCGAGAAGATCTTTCCTACTTGCAACTCTTTACAACGATCCTTCCAGAGCTAGGTGCGGGTAAAAGGAACTATCAACAAAATCTCGAGTATATCAATGCTTATCTTGGAGATTTCAGTGCCACAATTAATCTTTATCCACAGGTCAGTGATTCGAACCTCTTAAATCCTGCCTTTAGCTTGAAAGGAAAAGCTCTTAACCGAAACATCGATAAACTTTTTAAACTTTTTATCGATGTTTGCCAACATATTGATTTAAATGATTCTGCTCGCATTAAAGAACTGATTCTTCAAATTCATACTTCCCTTGAAAATCGACTCAATCGCAGTGCGATGTCGTATGCCATTCAACGCTCTGTTTCTTCATACACACAAAGTGCATTCATTGGAGAATATTTAAGTGGCCTTCCTTATTTTCAGTTTATCCGAGACTTAGCAAGAAATATCGATAAAAAACTTCCTGAAGTCATTGAAAAGTTTAAAACACTGAGTTTATCCCTTTTTCACTTAACTTCACCCCATCTCGTTTTAAGTTGTGATCCTCAGCAATATCACCTTCTTGCTAAGGAAGGTTTTTATGATCTAAATGAACTTCCGCCTAAGCCCTTCATTCCTTGGGAAACATTGATCCTTCCTCCAGCTCCTGTATCTGAAGCCTTTGTTATTTCTTCCCCTATTGCCTTTTCTTCCTATGGAATCAAGACGTGTACTATTCATGACACCTCCTCTCCAGCATTGAGCCTTTCTACAGACCTTTTAGAAAATACTTTTCTCCACAAAAAAATCAGAGAGCAAGGGGGAGCCTATGGCTCCGGTGCAAATTATAATCCTCTTTCTGGAAATTATTACCTCTACTCCTACCGCGATCCTCACATTTCTCTTACTTATCAAGCCTTTGAAGCAGGGATTGCAGAGCTCGCAAAAGGAAAATTTTCTGAACGAGACTTAACCGAAGCAAAACTCGGCCTTATCCAAGATCTGGATACACCAATTTCTCCTGGAGCCCGAGCAAATTTAGCCTATACTTACTTCCGGGAAGGGTATACGAAAGAATTTCGCCAAGAATTCCGCGATAACGTTCTAAATACAACAAAAGATGAAGTAAAAAAAGCTATTGAAAAATCCCTTCAAGGAAATGCGGGAACAAAGGTGACCTTCGCTGGAGAAAATCTCATTCAAAATGAAAACGCTAATCTTATCGTTTCTTCTATTTAATCTTTCTCTTTCTGCTAGCCCCCTTCTTAGTACAGGACATTTTTTGGAAAGCAAGAAGCAGGCGAGGCAAAGTCAGATTTTTTTGACCGACGAATCCCATAGCCAAAGTGCTATGGGTGAGGAGGAAAGGAAATCTGATGAGGCCGCAGCTGCTTATCGATTCCAAAAAATGTCCTATACTAAGAGCCCCTTTATTGAACCAGCAAAAAAAGCGTTTGCCGCAACGGTTTTAATTCTTGCAGATGGAAAAAAGCAATCGGGTTTTTTAGCTTCTCCTGATGGCGCTGTTATCACCCTTTATCACCCCTTAAAAGACGCAGAAAACATTACGATTGAAAAAGACCGCATCTTTTATTCTGCAACTTTCCTTTCGGGAAATACTGAAACAGATATCGCTATCCTCCAAATTCCTGGTCACAACTTTCCCTATCTTGAAGTTGCGTCTTCTAGAGATATTCTCCCTGGACAGTGGGCTCTACTTGCAGGGTTTCCTACCCGCCGCCTTTCGGTTCGCCGCGCTTTAATTAGTTCACTCGATCGAGAATTTCTGATTGTAGATACACCTTTCAATAAGGGAGAACTCGGAGGGCCTCTTCTAAACCTTGATGGGGATGTTATAGGAATCAACTGTTCGAATAAAGAAAATCTCGGCCTCTCAATCCCTCTGGATTAAAAAAAATCCCTGCGTTAAATTCTATTCTTGGACTAAGATGAAAATCCATACCAAAGGAGAAACTATGAAACATCTTTTTACTGGAATTTTCTTATCAACATCCCTTTTAACTGCACCCCTTATTGGAAAGGAAAAAGTGTCACCCGAAGGAGAGATTGCTTATGGGAAACGTTATCCTGCTCACCAGAATACTCCAGGAAAAGCTTTTTCAAAACCGTTTATTGATCTCGCAAAAAGTTGTACGCCAGCAGTCGTTTTTATCCGCGCAGAAGGAAGCACTGAACGAGGCTATGATCCTAACGAAATGTTCAATGACGATTTCTTCCGCCACTTCTTTGGAGGCCCACGTCGTCCCCCTGGACCACAAATAAGCCAAGGTTCAGGCTTTATCGTTTCAAAAGAAGGTCACATCATGACCAACCTTCATGTCGTTCGAGGAGCTAAAAAACTCACCGTTCACCTGCAAGATGGTTCGAATCGTCAAGTCTCAGCAACATATGTGGGTGGGGATCCAAGAACCGATATCGCTGTCATTAAAATCGATGACTCCTATGGCAATAACTTCCCCTATTTAGAGCTCGGCGATTCCGATGGTCTTGAAGTGGGAGAATGGGTGGTAGCGATTGGAAATCCTTTTTCACTGGAAGCAAGTGTTTCTGCTGGGATCATCAGTGCGAAAGGACGTCAAGGACTGCAGATCACCGATTATGAAGATTTTATCCAAACCGATGCAGCCATTAATCCAGGAAACTCTGGAGGTCCCCTCATCGATCTCGATAAGAAAGTTATTGGGATGAATACCGCTATCGTTTCTCAATCGGGAGGATACATGGGAATTGGTTTTGCGATTCCCAGCAACATCTTAATCAATATTAAAGACCAACTTGTTGAAAATGGTGTTGTGACTCGAGGTTTTCTTGGAGTCTCTCTCCAACCGATTGATCCTGACTTAGCGGAAGCTTTTGGATCTGATAGCACACAAGGAGCTTTGATTGTTGATGTTGTCGAAGGGTCTCCTGCAGAAAAAGCGGGGCTTCAACAGGGAGATATCGTTGTAAAAATGAATGGATATCCGATCAAAAGTCCTGGACAACTTCGCAATGATGTCGTTCTCCTTCCTCCAGGAACTAAGGTCGATCTCACCATTAATCGGAATGGAAAGATGATGAATATTCCTGTGACACTTGGAGAATTTGGAGCAAATACACTCGTTTCTTCAACAACCTCTTCTCGTCACTTAGGATTTTCTGTCGATAATTTAACTAATGAGAACATTCAACTCTTCCACTTTAGTCAAGATGATAAAGGAGTCGTGATCGTCTCAGTAGAACCAGGTACCCCTGCAGATTCAGCGGGAATTAAACCAGGGTCTCTTATCATGGCTGTGAATCATCAAAAAGTAACGAATGTGACAGAATTCAATGATGCCCTCAAAAACGTGAAGTCTGGGCAACGGATTCTCCTTCTGATGCGCCAAGGAGACATGATGAAGTTCTATACCTTAAAAGCTCAGTAAAAAGGTAGAAAGACCTTGTAAAAGTTGTGAAAACCGATGGAGATCTTGACGGTCTCCATCAAAATCTAGCAAGGTTGCATTAATTTCGAGTTGAATCGCTTCCACACCATGCAAATGCGCCCATTTGGTCACTGTATCTGTTGAAGATGCAGAGAAAAAGTTTGAGGAAAAGTTTGTAATCCCCTCTTCTTTTAAAAACCCTGTTAACCGTTGAACCATTCTATTCGAGCAGGAACGCCCATGTAAAGTCCCATAGTCAATATCAAACGGACGACACTCATGTGCCCTATGAAGATCAATTACAAGCTTGGGTTTTTCCGTCAGAATCAGCTCTCTTAAGGTTTCTTTATAGACATTATCATTGCAGGCATTCGGGTTCCATGGAGGAGAAGAAGAGAGATAAATCACCGTCACATCACAAATCTTATGAAGCATAATCGCAAGCTCTCCGGTTCCTTTATCAGCAAAAGAGCCACTTTTTCTGGGAACTTCAAGAGCATGAGGAGCTGAAATAATGATCGGTAGCTTTCCTTTTATAACGGTTACAGGATCCTCCCCTTCAATCCTAATCTTTTGAGCATCGATAATATGATTCGGTTTAACAATAACCTTTTTTGAAGGATGTCCCCTTGAACAGGTTGTTAAGAATAAGCTTAAAAATAAAATAGTCGTAATACGTAGGATTAATCTAAGGAAAATAACTCTCTTGGTAAATGTTTTTAATGTTGTAATAACTCTCGGACAGCTTTTTGACTTTCCATACAAGCCTCAGCATAGAGATGAATAAATGTTGGGCGCACTTCTTCAGGAATCAAACTCCAATCAATAGGCTCATTCGTTACAAGTCTTACAGGTTGAGCACCACATTTTAATACAGTGTCTAATGTTCCATGATTTGGACGTCTACTAAATCCATAATTTTGAAGCTCTTCAGTTGATTCATAAGCATCCATCACTTGTACTGTTGATTTCCATCTAGAATGATCAACTAGTGAAGTCTTTTGGTCCCTTCCAACTAATAACACAGCATGATTTCCACCAGGAATAATCGGTGGGATGCCTGCAAATTCATAATTCACCATTTCAATGTGAGGTCGCCCGGTTTCTAAGGGCCACTCATGAACAAAATTTAAATAGGCATAGAGAAAACGGTTAATATCCCCACAAAATCCAACATTATAGCACATTTCTTTCATTGTTGTGAGATAAACGGCAAGCTCAATGTGATGTGCAATAATCTCTGTGATTCGCTCGTAATCTTCCCTTGAATGACTTAATCTCAGCCCTTTATCAATCAATGGGCTTAAAGGAATAATCCTTTTAAAAACACCTTGTTTAACCTGCTCTCTAAACCGTTCTTTAAAAAGATGACTAGGATGAGTATAGGAATTAGGCATTTCAGCTGAAAAGAGGGTCCGGACTTTCTGAATCGATTCTTTAACACCACCACTGTGAAGAAAAAGGCCAGATTCTTTTGCTTCATATGCTTTGCACCAGCTAACCTGCACTTTCTCTAATTGGAGGGAGGTCCATTGATTGGACTGATAATTACCTGTAACGCAACATAAAAACCATTGGACCCAGTCAGATAACCAAACACACCAACTCCTATTATGTCGGGAGATTTTAGCTTGTAGAGTGTCGAGATTCTTCAATAAATTTAAACTTTCACCCCGATAGGTTGCTTGGATCTTCTCTTGCCAAAGCTGTGACTCCGAATCAAAACTCCGGTTTAGTGCTTCTATAACTTGATTGAAAGAGGTCCCCCGATAAGAGACATCCTGACTCACATGGATCTGAGTCCCTTCCAAATAAAGAAAGTCACCTGACCTTAAGGGTTGATTTAAAATAGAAACATCTAAAGTTGCCATTCCTTTCTACCGATTCTTTATATTCTATTGATAAAACACTTTAAACTTAGGATGATTTAGACTAGAGATCTTTGATGGATTTTGGCTTCTTAAAACCGAAAACATTGTCTAAAAGACAAGGAGAGGTTTTAAGGAGTCAAAAGGCATCGGAAAGATCTGGATAAATCATCCCAAGTTTATAGTGTTTTATCTATACAACCATTTTGAGGAGAAAAAAGTAAGAATTCAAGAGCTTTTTAAATTCCTAAGAACCTACCCTGAATTAAAGATAGGTTCAAGAAATCGATTCTCAGCAAAACTTATCCTTGCAATAAAAGCTTTTTTTTATACGATTCAAATATGAAGTATTCTAAGTGTTTTATTTTTATCTTTATTTTTTTTCAGTCTCTCGTTTGGGCTAATGAAATTAGTGTTGCAGACGAGGCGCTTCCTCGCACTCCAGCTCCTCCTCAAAAAGAAGAACGGGTACCCTTAATCCAAGATTTAAAAGGAATCGTCTTATTAGGTGGAGCCTCAAAGTTAAGTTCGAAAGAGTTTGAGCATGTTCAAGATGTTGAAATTGTCGATTTAAATGTTCCGGGACGCCCTATAGACCTTAAGAAAAATCTTAAAAGATATATTGGCTCTGATGTGACAGCCGATACTCTTTCTGAAATTCAAACAACAATCTCGAATTACTATTCTTCTAGGGGAAGACCTCTTGTGATTATTGAGATCCCCGAGCAAGATGTGACTTCTGGAGTGTTACGTATCTTGGTTTTAGAAAGTCACCTGGGGAAGATTGAAGTCGAAGGAAACCACTGGAGCTCAACAGAGCGCTTAAAGGAATATGTAAAGCTCCGTCCAAATCAAGAAATCGATCAAAACCGTTTGCTTCAAAATGTGAGCTTCATGAATCGTAATCCCTTTAGAAGAGTCGATGTGGTTTATGCCCCTGGCGAAAGGGAGGGAACAACAGATGTCATCCTTTCCGTCAAGGATCGTCGAAATTTTAGAATTTATGCGGGAGCAGAAAATACAGGTGTTGAACCGACGGGTAGAGGTCGATGGTATACTGGAATTAACTGGGGCAATGTCTTTGGTCTTGACCATATTTTTTCCTACCAATTTACCAGTGCTTTGAATGTCCATCGTTTTCATGCCCATACAGCAGAGTATATCGCCCTCCTTTCTTGGGGACATGCTTTAGATGTCTATGGTGGATATTCTAAAGTTCATCCAAAAGTACACTACCCCTTTAAAAGGAATGATGGATGGAGCATGCAAGCAAGTGGGAGATATACAATTCCCTTACAAACGAGCCGATACCTTGAACATGAGATCTCATTTGGGGGTGACTTTAAACGGACAAACAATACGTTTGAATATTCTGAAGACTTACCAACTTTTGGAAAGAATGTTAACCTTACCCAGTTTGTTTTAGGGTATAGCGGAAATTATGAACGGAATACCTATCGACTCGACTTTGATGCTAGTCTTTCTTGGTCTCCAGGAAGATGGTTAAGTGACCAGACAAATGCTGATTATGATTCTCTCCGTCCAGGTGCAGTCAATCATTGGGTCTATTTCAAAGGTTCCTTTGCTTATCTGAAGCGTCTTCCCAAAGCCTTTTCTCTTTCTCTTATTGCAAGAGGACAGGTTTCTAGTCAGCCTCTTCTTCCTAGTGAGCAATTTGGATTAGGGGGATACGATACTGTGAGAGGTTATGACCAGCGAGAAGTCAACAAGGACGATGCTTTTTTCCTTAGTGGAGAGGTGCGTACCCCTCCCATCACTCGAAAATTCAAACCGAATTCGAAACTTAGCGATGCTCTACAATTTCTCGCTTTCATAGACTATGGCTGGGGAATAGATATCGATACCCTTCCAGGAGGAAAGAAAAGTAACTATCTTTTAGGAGCTGGTCCAGGTCTTCGTTATACCTTAGATCCCTATCTAACAGTACGACTTGACTGGGGAGTTAAGCTTCATAAAGAAGCTGGGTATGGTGGAGGGAATACAATGATCCACTTTAACGTGACCGCAAGTTATTAACCGCTAATTTAAGTAGGATGATATAGGGAGAGAAAATAAAGGGAAAAATTATGCGTCTATTAAGCCTGATAAGTATTTGCCTATCCTCAACATTGATTGCCCTTCCTCAGGGGGGGGAAGTAATGGAAGGAAAGGGAAATATAAGTTCCTCTTCATCTTCTATGGATATTGCTGCACATGGAAAAGCGATCGTTCACTGGGATCAGTTTGATATTCAAAAACATGAGAAGGTTACCTTTAACCAAACCATGGGAAACGCTGCAATTTTAAACCGAGTCACTGGTGGCGTTAGAAGTCAAATCCATGGAAACCTATCTTCCAACTGCCCTATCTACCTCGTTAATCCTCAGGGAATCCTTATCGCTTCAACAGCAGACATCCAAACAGCTGGTTTGATCGCCTCAACAGCAGATCTCTCGAATACACAGTTTCTGAGTGACAATGAGATCCTTTTTTCTCAATTTGGAGTAGGAAAAATTCAGAATTTGGGACGCATTCATGCAACCGAGGGAGATGTTCTATTAATTGCTCGCAAGGTCGAGAATTCTGGAAAGATCAAAGCTTCTCATGGATCCGTACTGTTTACAACATCTGAAGTTCTCGTTCATCCTGGTGAAAAAAAGCACGTTTACATCCGGGTAGGTGATGAAACCCAAGATGAAAAAGGAATTGAAAATCTTGGGGATATCGAGGCCCTTTCCGTAGAGTTTAAAACAAAAAGTCCTTACCACAAAGCAATTCATCACAAAGGAACAATTCATTCGCTCACAGCAAAAGAAGAAAATGGGCGTATCTACCTCGTTGCAGATAAAGGGACAAACATTATTGATGGGTCTCTATCGGCTCCCTCAGGAGAGGTTCATGTCTTGGGGAAAACGGTCTCGCTTCAAAAAAACACAACCATTGATGTCTCAGGACCTTCAGGAGGAACTGTTCTCGTTGGTGGCGACTACCAAGGAAAAAACCCTGAAATTTTAAATGCCGATAACGTCATTGTTCATCCAGGTGCTCGAGTCCTAGCAAGTAGTACAGGTAGTGGAAATGGAGGAAAGGTGATCTATTGGTCTGATAGAATCACTGCTGTCGCAGGGCTCACCGAAGTAAGAGGAGGACCCGAAGGAGGAGATGGGGGTTTTATTGAGGTTTCTGGATTAAAAGGCTTTGTTTATCTAGGTAAAAGTGACCGAACTGCCCCCTTTGGAAAATGGGGTACGATTTTGTTTGATCCCGAATATGATGTGACGATTAGCAATGGTGCTCAAACCCCTTTCACAACTGTTGGAACTCCTTCAAATGTTACCCTTCTTCCCACAACACAACCAGCCGTTTTAAACAATATTCCTACCGATACACTCTTGACAGAGTTGGGATCGGGAAATGTCACAATCAAGACCTTTAATGCAGCAGGACCCGGTGGAGGAGTAGGAAATTTAACCTTTTCCGATCCGTTCACATGGAATGCCAATAGTTTGACGTGCGATGTAGGAAATACTGCAACCATAACTGCAAATATTACGAATACTGGAACAGGAAATTTCACAGTTATTGCCCAAAGAAATATCGCCATAAGTGGTGCGACAGTCTCCTCTACTTCTACAACTACCGGAGGAAACATTACTCTTACTGCATTAGGTACTTTAGGGGGATCCCCTAATGATAACTTTACAGGGTTAAATCTCGTTAATGGACAAATCCAAACAGATGTAGGAACCATTTCCTTAAGTGGAATTGGAGGGACTGGAGGAACTGGCAATAGAGGGGTTGGGATTGGCACAGG
Organism: Chlamydiales bacterium; assembly: GCA_024233395.1. Lineage (GTDB taxonomy): Bacteria > Chlamydiota > Chlamydiia > Chlamydiales > Simkaniaceae > Neptunichlamydia. The sequence goes on along the minus strand of JACKPR010000003.1, from coordinate 9,944 downwards.
TTTTGTCGTACAGTCTAACAGTGGATCCATCAATCTTTACGGAGAAGGTCGATCAACTTTAAGCCAATGTGATGGAGTTCTTATCGGAGGAAATTCAAGCATATTAAGTACGTCCGGAAATATTCAAGTTACAGGCATAGCCCCTACAAACCAGGGGATTCAAACAGGCCCTACCACTATTTCTACAGGTGGTACAGGAAATATTACCCTTAGGGGAAGTGGTGGTGATCCTGGAACTCTTATTCAAAATGGAACGATTGTTCAAACGGCACAAGGGAACATCCATATTGAAGGATCAGGGACTGTAAATGGAGTGCACATATCTGGTAATTCTAATGTTCACTCGATTGCAGGAGGGAACATTGAAATCTTTGGCCAGGCAACAAATAGCAAAGGGATTTATTTTACAAGTGGTGGAAAAGTTTCTGTATCAGGGTCAGGATCTATTTCAGTCAACGGGGTGGGTTCAGAAACCGGACCTAATAATAGTTATGGTGTTTTAATACAGGATTCAGGAACAACACTGAGCGCACAGACCGGCCCTATTACAATCAAAGGTACAGGAAGAGGAAGTACAAAAGAAGGGGTCGTTGTTTCAAATTCAGGAAGCGTTGTTTCAACAGGAAATGCTCCGATTACCATTCAAACCTTTAGTGATATTTTGATTCAAAGTAATGGAAGCGTCGAAGCACAAGGAGGAGGCGATCTCTTTCTAATTGCAGCAGATAATATTACTATTGAATCAACAGGTTCTGTGAAAACAAATGCAGGGAACCTCTTTGTAGTTGTCGATAACAAATTTCCCAAATTCCCCAACCTAGGTGGAAGCTCATTTACGTTAGAGCCTGGAGCTATTTTGAGCTCTGGAGGTGAGCTCCGTATTTACACTTCTCGACGCTCTCAAAACTCGATCAACGAACTGATCAATGGAGCTGCATTTATCCCAGCTGCTCGTGGGAAAAATACAAAAACAGAAACTTGGAGCACCTATTTCTTTGATGGAAAATATGGCGGAGCACCTTTTAATATTTATTACAAGGAACCGATCATTTTCGCCTCCACCTTCCGAATGTTTTATGAAAATATCGCTGCAAACCTTACCGAGCTCTCAGATCTCCTTCCTAATCTAAAGAGTGCGCGCATTCCTTTCTCTTTTCCCAGCTACCATTTTGCATTGTGTAATGAAGAGAGATGGGCTAAGTGGAAACATCTTAAAAAGAGATGGATTTGCGATCCGACACTCTCTCCCTATGGGTCATTCATCTTTGAAGATGCCCTGTGGTGGATTAAAGAAAATGAATAAAATATTAATGATCTAAAAGCTTTTTAAATCCTTCCGTTTCACGGATGGAATCAAAGACTTCTTTAGAAAGAATCGATTCTAGATTTTCGATCCCTGCCTTGTGGGCTGCTTGAAGCCAACCGATTGCAGGTTCAACTTGAGCAAGAGCTGCACAAGCTTCGGCATTATTTAATGCAATGTTAGGATCGGGAAGGAGTTGAAAGGAGGGGCCTCCAAGTTCAACAACAAGAGGATAATCTTTGACTTCATAAGCTGCGCGATGGAGAAAAATCTTTGACTCAGGATTCAAGTGCTTCTTGATGGGAAGAAGGAGATTATAAACCTCTTGATATTCCCCTCTTTCAGCTTTAATTGCGGCAAGATATTGTGTTGTTAAATTATAGACCATTCCCTGCTTTGCTTTTGCTCGAATCTCTTGAAGTTTAGGAATAGCAGCCTCTTTTTGATTATTATTCAATAGGTCTTCAACTTCTTTCATCCCCTTTGTAATTTCTTCACTCCGATCACTTTCAGTGATCACACGGGATTTTCTCCAAGCATCAAAATTTTGAAAGGCAAAGAGAAAGAAAATCGCTCCTACAAGAAAGTATCCAATAAAGAAAAAGAGAACACTAAACGCGCAAGAAAGGAGCATACTTGTAAAAATGGCATACTTTAGACCTTTTGCTCCAAAGATCGACTCCATCACCACTCTAAGCAGTTGTCCTCCATCGAGAGGCATTACGGGAAGGAGGTTTACAATCGTCCAAAAAAGATTGACCCACGTAAAGATCTTAAGCGTATAGAGAATGTATGGATTTTCAAAAAACTCGAGCGATAATAGAAAGAGGCATAGAAGAAAAAGGAGGAATCCAAAAACAGGCCCGTTTAAAACAACAAGAAATTCTCTCCACCCTCGAAGACGAGGCCCTTCAGGGTAGGTCAGCCCTCCAAAAGCAACTAGTTGAATCCGCGGTTTTTGACCAAAATAACGAGAAGTTAAAGCATGTCCATATTCATGCACAAGAATCGAAACAAAGATCACCCCTATCCAAATGAGGGTTAAAATAAAAGGATGAGAACTTTGACTACTATTGATCCAGCCGATAAGTGCAGCTGTCACAAAAAAAAAGGGAGAGATTCTTATCGGTATTTTCATGTTCCCATGGCTTTTAAAATGACATCCCCAATGTCAGCTGGAGACTCCGCAACACGAACTCCTGCTGCTCTTAGTGCATCCATCTTACCCTCTGCGGTCCCTTTTCCGCCAGAAACAATCGCACCAGCATGCCCCATTCTTCTTCCAGGAGGAGCGGTGACTCCAGCGATAAATCCCCCAACAGGTTTGCTGCAATTCGCTTTAATCCAATCAGCAGCTTCCTCTTCAGCGTTTCCCCCAATTTCTCCGAGAAGTAAAATGCCGTGTGTGTCGGGGTCTTTTTCAAATAGCTCCAAAACATCAATAAAATTCGTTCCATTGAGTGGATCTCCTCCAATCCCGACACAACTCGACTGTCCCAAACCATTTTGTGTGGTTTGCCATACGGCTTCATACGTCAGTGTCCCAGAACGAGACACTATCCCTATTTTCCCCTTCTTATGAATGTATCCAGGCATAATCCCTATCTTACATTCTTCAGGAGTAATCACTCCTGGACAATTGGGACCGATCAACCTCGAAGTTTTTGAACTTCTCATCACCTGAGAGACTTCTAACATATCTCGCACCGGAATTCCTTCAGTAATGCAAATGATCAGAGGAATTCCCGCATCTTCAGCTTCCAAAATAGAATTCGCAGCAAACGGGGGAGGGACAAAAATCATCGTCGCATCAGGATCAACCTTTTGCTTAGCTTCATAAACGGTATCAAAAATCGGAAGATCAAAGATTGACTGCCCTCCCTTTCCTGGTGTCACCCCTCCAACGAACTTTGAACCATATTGAATACATTGCTCCGTATGAAATTGTCCCGACTTTCCTGTAATTCCTTGAGTAATCACTTTCGTCTTTTTGTTTACAAGAATCGTCATTAACTTCCTCCCTTAATCGCATTGACTGCTTTTTCAGCAGCATCTGCCATCCCATCTGCAGAGATAATCTTGAGTCCCGATTCTTTTAATAAACGACGTCCCTCTTCTACGTTCGTTCCTTCCAAGCGAACAATAAGAGGAATTTTAATGCTGAGTTCTTTCGATGCTGCAATGACCCCTTCGGCAATGGTCGCGCAATTCATAATCCCCCCAAAAATATTGACGAGAATCGCTTTTACATTTTCGTCAGCAAGGATAATCTTAAACCCTTCAGTCACCTTTTCTTTATCCGCGCCCCCTCCAACATCGAGAAAGTTCGCAGGCATCCCTCCATAGTATTGGATGATATCCATTGTCGACATCGCAAGTCCTGCCCCATTCACCATGCAGCCAATATTCCCCGATAATGAAATATAAGCGAGGTCGTACTCCTTTGCAGCCACTTCATTAGGCGATACTTGCGATGGGTCATAAAAAGCTGCGATCTCTTTTTGCCGAAAGAGTGCATTGTCATCAACGCTCAGTTTTGCATCGATTGCCCAAATATCTCCCTTATCGGTTTCAACAAGAGGATTGATTTCAAGAAGAGAGCTATCGGTTTCAATAAACGCTTTAGCTAGACTCGCAGCAACTTTCATCCCCTGTTTTGCCGTATCGCCTTTCCACCCCATAAAATTTGCTAGTCTAAGGAGATGGTAAGGTCTCACACTTCCATCAAGTCCTATTGGTAATTTCAAGATTTTTTCTGGAGTTTTTTCAGCCACAACTTCAATTTCCATTCCTCCTTCTGGAGAGGCGATGAGAATCGGCATGGCGTGGTCTCGATCAATAATTGCACCTAAATAGTATTCCTTAGCAATATCCACAGGCTTTGTAATCAAAACCTTATGAGCAATAATGCCTTGGGGGCCTGTTTGATTATTCACCATTTTCATTCCGATGAGTTTCTTTGCCGTTTCGACAATCTCATCTTTTGATTTGGCAAATTTGACCCCCCCAGCTTTTCCCCGGCCGCCAGCATGGACTTGAATTTTTACAACTGCTTCTTTAAGCCCAAGTTCTTGAACAACTTGCTTTGCCTCTGCAGGCGATGCCGCTACCCCAAAATCTGGAATAGGCATCCCATACTTTTTCAAAATTTCCTTAGCTTGATATTCATGGGTATCCACGAATTTACCCTTTATTATAGGTTAGGTTCATAATTCCTATATGTGATACGATGGATTATCGATCAATGAAAAATCTGAGGCAAAATGTTTGGTCTTTTAAAGTCAGGACTTAACAAAATTCGAAAAGCTTTTTCGAAAACACGTTCCATCCTGGGCGATAAGATTCGCTCCCTTCTCAATGGCCCCCTTGATGAAGAGACTTTAGATGAGCTCGAGCAAATCCTTTTTGAAGCTGACCTCGGATCGACCCTTGCCATTGAGTTTGTGGAATATGTCAGGAATTATGGGAAGAAATACAATCATCCCATCGAAGCGATGAAGGCCCATGCTGAAGATATCCTTCACAAACCCCCTCACGTCCAAGGAAAAACCCCAGCACAATCTCCAAAAGTTATCCTTGTTGTGGGAGTGAATGGAAGTGGAAAGACAACGTCCTGCGCAAAACTTGCACGTATCTATAAAGATGAAGGAAAAAAGGTGATGCTTGCGGCAGGCGATACCTTCCGAGCCGCTGCAATCGAGCAACTTGCAACGTGGTCCGAACGTCTCAAGCTCGATTGTATTAAAGCAGCTCCGGGTGGAGATCCTTCAGCCATCATCTTTGATGCCCTAACAGCTGCAAAAGCTCGGGGACATGATGTTGTCATTGCAGATACCGCCGGTCGCCTCCATTCAAAAACTGACCTAATGAATGAGCTTGCAAAGATTAAACGGGTGACTGAAAAAGTTGTCCCTGATGCTCCCCATGAAATCTACCTCGTCCTTGACGCGACGACTGGACAAAATGCTCTAGATCAAGCCAAGACCTTCAATGAATTCACCCCCCTTACTGGTCTTATTCTGACTAAGCTTGATGGCTCTGCAAAAGGAGGGATTATTCTCTCCATCTATCATCAAATGGGAATTCCGATCCGCTACATTGGAATCGGCGAAGGGGCTGATGATTTTCTCCCCTTTTCTCCAGAACCCTACATCAATGCTCTATTTTCTTGATCAAGTTAAAACGAAGGGCGAGGAAAGCTCTCTATTAGTGTAGTCACACGTTGGAGCAACGCATCTATTTCTTCCGTACGTTTACTAAAGGAAAAAAACTGATCGCTATAAATCGCTCGTAAATATTCTACTGTCAAATATTGGGGACTATGAATTTCTATAATCGTACAATATTGAATAGGATCAGTGGAACTTGGCGACGTAACATCGAGTTGATAGATATGCATTGCCGCCTGATTTGATTCTTTCTCCTGCATCCAGAGCATTACATGAGGAGAAAGAGTAATCGTAGAAAAGTAGCGAGGAACCTTAGTAACCTGAACTCTGAGTTTATTTTATTCATTCTCAGGGATTTTTCTCTTTCTTCTCGGGCCTTTTATCTCGAAAAGGGCGCTTTGGCCCTTCCCTTCGATAAAAAGCTCAAGAATTTAAGAGAACTCTCCTATGACAATAAGTAAAATAAACTCAGAGTTCAGGTTAGTAATCTTCCATTGATACTTTTGTAAAGTCGTACCGATAGCCCCACCAGCTACAATTTCTTGATGTGCTTCTGTCAAGTCGGGATGAATCGGTTGAGCAAAGTCCACTATAGCCAAGGTACGCATCTGCTTCTGTCCCTCTTCATCGAGCGAATGGAGGTTAGAAATTCTTTTTTCAGGAAATACTGAAGAATCTATCTCTAATACCTCCACACCAACACTTCCGAAAAAGTGCTGGATTCTTTGAGTATTGAGTTTTGGCTTAAGCTCTTCAATAATTGAAGAATCAAATGTTCGAGGAGAGGATTCGGCAATTCCCTTCCATAGAAAACACACGACAATCAAAAGAAAAAAGTTTCTCATAAAAAAATTCTAACTCTAAAAAATTTCAACAAACGGTCCATTGTAACAATGTCAAAGGAATAAATGTCAACTTGAGTTTATGAACCTATCTCATAACAAACCCTTTAATATGAGATGGGTTCATGGGTAGATCATATAGATGCCCTTTTCTCCTAATCCCCTTTATGATTAAATGGGTAACATGAACAATTCTGAATACCACTCACTTATTAATGATTCTTTGACCTATATAAAGGAACTTCTTCCTCCTAAGGACAAAATCCCCAAAGTTCATCTTCCTCCTGCTCCGACTAAACCAAAACCAAAAATAGAATCTAAACCGCCGCCGCCTAAACCTATTGTTGAAACTCCCCCTTCTCCTGTATTGGATCAGCAAAAAAAAGAACCGAAAAAGGTCTTCATCGAATTAGAAATCCCAAAAAGTTTTCCTCCTCACCCTACTGAAGAGGTTCGAAAAATTCTTAAGGAAATCGCTCCCGATCTTTATTATCATGAAACCATTCCCAGCGACTACAAGGCAAAACGGATCAAAGAAGCTTGGAAAGAAAAACGATCGACGCCTGCCATCCCGATTCTCTTTCAAGGGATGGAATTTCGAAGTTTTGTTCAAAGGATTGCAAAAGCGATAGATACCATTTATGGCTCCTGTCGTCTTGTCGAAATCACTCCTCAGAAAAAATGGGACCTCTTTTTAGAATCAGAGAATCTCAAGCTGATTATTGCGCCCGATACCCTCATTTTTGGAAATAAAGAGCTCCTTCCCTTTTATCAAGAAACCCCTCAACAAAAAAAGCGAACTCTAGGGAATATTCCCCTCCTTCTTCTTCCCGACTTGAGTCTCTATTATAAAGACCCTTATCTCAAGCGCTCACTTTGGAATGTGATATGCAATACGATCAATTCGCTGCCGTCATCTTAGATAAAGGGCTGGATCACCCTTTAGATTATGGAGTCCAGACTCCCATTCCTATTGGCACACGTGTCTTAGTCCCTGTTCAAAACTCTCTCCGAAAAGGAACCATTGTTGCTCTAAAGGAAAAACCTTCGGTTTCCAAAGTCCAACCGATCAAAGAAATCCTTTCAGAAGAAAGCCTTATTAGCCCTGAGCTCTTTGCTTTAGCCGAGTGGATGTCTCGCTACTACTGCACCTCTTTCCGAAAGGTTTTAAAAGTTCTCCTTCCCGCAACCATTCGGAAAGAAACCCAAGAAAAAAAACAACTTTTTGTCCGCCGCCTCCTTTCTCCAAAACAAATCAGTGATCTTGCCGTCTCCCTTAGAAATAAACACCCTTCTCAAGCAAAAGTCCTCGACATCCTTATTAAAAAACCTAAAGGAATTCTTCTGACTGAACTCTTAGAACTATCTGGAACATCAAAAAGTCCTGTTTCGAGCTTGGAAAAAGAAAAGGTCCTTATCGTAGAAACTTTGCAAATCGATCGCTCACCTCTTGAGGATATGGAATTTTTCCCGACAAAACCCAAGGTCTTAAAAGCCGAGCAAAAAAAGGCACTCGATAAAATCATTTCCGATCTGAAAACCTTTAAAACCCATCTCATTCACGGAGTGACAGGGAGTGGAAAAACAGAAATCTACCTTCAAGCGATTCATGCTGCTCGCAAGCTCGATTTAGGAGTGATCCTTCTCGTTCCCGAAATTGCTCTAACCTCTCAAACAATCGAACGCCTAAAATCCCGTTTCTCAGAAAAGTTGGGGATTCTCCACCATCGTCTAAGCGATGGAGAGCGGTTTGATATCTGGCATGGGATTCGAAGAGGAGATATTAAAATCGTTGTTGGAGCACGTTCAGCGATTTTTAGCCCGCTCAAAAATCTCGGACTCATCATTGTCGATGAAGAGCATGAATCTTCTTATAAACAAACCGATGAAGAACCTTGTTACCATGCTCGTGATGTTGCCATCATGAGAGGAAAGATGGAAAAAGCAACCGTTGTGCTAGGAAGCGCCACCCCCTCACTCGAAAGTTATGCCAATGCTCAAAATGGAAAGTATTTGCTAAGTACACTGAAAGCCCGCGCTACCGATGCAAGTCTTCCTAAAGTCAAAATCATCGACATGAAAACCGAGTATGCCAAGTCGGAAGGATTTACCCTCTTTTGCTCTGATCTCATCGATGGAATTAAAGAGCGCCTAAAAAAGGGGGAACAAGTTCTCCTTTTCTTAAACAGACGGGGGTATCATACCTTTCAAATGTGCGCAAGTTGTGGCGAAAGTGTCAAATGTCCCCACTGCTCGGTCAGTCTTACTTTCCATAAAAAAACCAATCACCTCGCTTGCCACCTTTGCTCCTATGTTCTTTCTCCACCACCCGTGCAATGCCCCATTTGTAAAGGGACAGCTACCCTTAACTTTAAAGGAGTCGGAACCGAACAGGTCGAACGGACGCTCCACGCCCTTTTTCCCGACATTCGTACCCTCCGCATGGATGCAGACACCACACGTCATAAAGGGAGTCATGACCTCCTTTTTAAACAATTTAAATCGGGAAAAGCCGATGTCTTAATCGGAACACAAATGATTGCGAAAGGACTCCACTTTCCCGCAGTCACCCTTGTCGGTGTCTTAAACTCTGATGGAGCTCTAAATCTTCCCGATTTCCGCGCCTCAGAAAATGTCTTTCAACTTTTAACTCAAGTCGCCGGTCGTTCAGGCCGAGGAGATCTTAAAGGAGAGGTTATCATTCAAACCTCCCTTAAAGGTCATCCGATTTTTCATCATGCATCAACCGAAGATTACCCATCTTTCTACAAGGAAGAAATCGAAGCGCGCGAACTTTTTGCCTTTCCTCCGTTCACTCGCCTTGCAAAACTGATCTTTTCAGGAAAAAATGAAGGGCACGTGAAACAGTGTGCTGAAACTTTCTACAAAACTCTTCTCCAGAAACTTCCCTCTTCCTATACCCTTTATCCGGTCATTCCCTCTGGGTATGCTAAAATCAAAGATAAGTTTCGCTTCAAAATTCTCATCAAAGGGAAAAATCCCCTTCTTCTCTCGACAATCCTTCATGAAACCCGAAATGCTTCACACCTTCCACGTTCGATCCGTCTATTGATCGATATCGATCCTATTTCAACCTTTTCTTAAACTTTAGTGGCCGCAAAAAAGCGGCCACATGGAATATTCATCCCTTATTACGAATATTTTTTTGGATTGAAGTGATTGAACTATTGATGATATCAATCCAATCAACTCCATGTCCGTTGTTTAATAAATCATGCAAAATTGACCCAATAGTCGAGGGATTATTGGGATTATTAATTGTTCCATCAGAAGAGATGCTAATCAGTCCTTTTGTTTCAAGATCTTCATTGAGATCACTTAAGACAATTTGTTGATCAGAAGTTAGGCTACCATCTTTTACATCAGCATTATAGTCATCAACATATTTACTCAGATAATCTTCCATTTTATGTTGGAAACTTTCATCATCAACAAGTTTAGGATTATCTTTAAGTTGAGCTAGAGCAGTCTGTAGATCATAGAGATCTCTTTGAATGTTGAATGGTAGTTTAGAATCTTGATCTTGAGACGGTGCAGATACTATTCCATGATTTTGAACGCTTTGAATCGAAGTCATATTATTATCTCTCTTTTTATAATTATTAATTT
>JACKPR010000002.1 GCA_024233395.1 Chlamydiales bacterium | reverse complement strand
TCCTGCACCTGCAGCAATTTCAAAACCACCCCCAACAAGATTTAAGTTTGCTGCATTTCCAAGAGTTCCAGCGCCAACAAGTCTTAAGAGCCCTGCAGTCACAGTTGTCGGAACTGTAAATGTATTGGCCCCACCAAATTCTAACGTACCGGCTCCTGTTTTATCCAAAGAGCCTACCCCTCCACTCATCGTTCCATTCAAAGTAAGGGTTGTCCCTCCACCTGTTGTTTGAATCGTTGCTGCTCCCGTAATTGAAACAAGTCTTGAAGATGAAAACGATGCTGTTGCCTCAAAAATTCCCCCATTTAAAACAAGAGGTCCTGTTCCCAAATTATTATCTGCGCTGACTTGAAGGGTTCCAGAACTGAGTGTTGTCGTTCCTGAGTATCCTACGTTTGCACTTGTTGGAACAAAGGTTCCTAATCCTGTTTTAGTCAGAGGAAAAGATCCTGAAAGAGTCCCAGCAAGGGTGAAAGTCACCCCAGCAGGAGTATTTATCGTTGAGGGATTAGGGCCAGTAATAGCAAAATTTTTCGAGGTTGAAAAAGAAACAGTAGGTTGAAACTCCCCGCCCTGCATCGTGACATCCCCTGTTCCAAAATTATTATCAGCACCAACAATTAATATTCCATCGGTAATCGTCGTTCCACCAGAATAAGTATTGACTCCACTTAAGGTAAGAGTTCCTGGAGTCATTTTCTGAATACTTCCTGTTCCAATAATACCACCTGAAAAATTCCCATCTGGAATCGAGAGATTATTGTTGTTTAAATCAATGCCTCCACTCCCCGTCAATGTCCCAATCGTTTTCGAACCTGCTCCAGCGGTAATTTCAAATGTTCCTGCTGCTGCTATATTTAAGGGACTATTCGCCCCAAGAGTTCCTGCTCCTGAAAGGCTAAGAACTCCGCCATTAATTGTTGACTGTCCGGTGTAAGTATTTACTCCTGAAAGATCGAGCGTTCCCGCACCATATTTTGTAATCCCTCCTGTTCCAGAAATCACCCCACTATAGGTTCCACTTGCGATTTCAAGGATATTGTTGTTTAAATTAATTCCAGTCCCAGCGCCAGACAGAGCTCCAATCGTTTTTGTCCCTGCTCCTGTTGCAATTTCAAAACCGCCTCCAACAAGATTTAAGTCTGCTGCATTTCCAAGGGTTCCAGCGCCAACAAGCCGTAAGAGCCCAGCAGTCACAGTTGTCGGAACTGTAAAGGTATTCGCTCCACCAAGTTCTAATGTTCCTAGCCCCGTTTTATTTAAAGAAACAGCACCGCCGCTAATGACTCCATTCAATGTAAGGGTTGTTCCTCCACCTGTTGTTTGAATTGTTGCTGCCCCTGTAATTGAAACAAGTCTTGAAGAGGAAAACGATGCTGTTGCCTCAAAAATCCCCCCATTTAAAACAAGAGTTCCTGTCCCTAAAGGATTGTCAGCACTCACTTGAATCGTTCCATCGTTGAGAGTCGTGGTTCCTGAGTATCCTACATTCGCACCGGTAGGGATAAGAGTTCCTGTCCCTGTTTTTGTATACCCACTCGCCCCTGTCATGAGTCCACCAGAAGTGAATGTAAATCCTGCAGGGACATTAATGAAACTAGGCGCTGCAACCGAAACAGCCTTATTCGATGTGAGTGGGGTGACCGAGGGTTCCCATATTCCACCATTCAAGACCACATTTGCTGCTGCTGCCCCTAAATTTGTATCGGCATCAAATTGCAAAGTTCCAGCAGTAATTGTTGTACTTCCTTGATAAGTATTTGTAAGGGTTGAAAAGTTGAGTATTCCTGGTCCTAATTTTTCAACGCCACCCGTCGCATTAATCGTATCAGCTTCTATAGGATTAGAAAGAGTAACTGTTCCTGCTGTGATGTCAAAACGAAGATTTCCACCTGATGCAAGAAAAAGATCTGTTCCAGCAGTCGTTCCAGAATTTGCTCCAGCTCCTGCAGTTAATGAACTTCCAGCAAAAGGATTCACACTTGTCAGAATTGTGACTGTCGAGGTGGTATCGGTAAAAATTGCACCTCCTAAAGCGGCTCCTCCTCCTCCTCGCGCAGCACTTCCTCCTCCTCCATTTCCACCAGCTCCTCCTCCGTAAACTGAAGTTCCCCCCGTTCCATTTCTTCCAGCTCCACCGCCTCCAGCACCAAACCCCCCTTGACTTCCTACGTTTTTGTTTGTTCTTGAGGAACCAGCGCCTCCACCGCCTCCATAGCCTCCTGCTGCGGCTGTTCCTCCAGCTGTTGTTGCTCCAGAAGCACCACCACCTCCTCCTCCATAACCTCCTGCAATAGCCGGCACACCTGTTGAGGCTCCCATTCCTCCATTCGTTGTACCGCCTGCACCGCCAGTGCCTGGTGTTCCCGATGCTCCATTATCTCCTTGAAGATAACCTCCTCCTCCGGCTCCACCATCGGTCCCTCCAGATGTTGCAGCACCCCCTGCTCCTCCAAGGCCACCGCCACCACCGCCACTTCCATTTCCTGCTCCTCCAGGAAGAATCGGTGCAGTTCCTCCTGTTGCTGAAGCATTGGTTACTGTGACATTACTGATAGAGGGGGTTGCACCATTTCCTACATAAATCGCAGCTCCTGCACCTAATCCTCCACCACCCGTTCCACAATTTTGGTTAGGAGATCCACCCCCAGCCCCTCCAACAGTAGCGACATTTTGAATCCCCAAATTTTGAACTGTGGGGCTTCCTCCTAATATTAAAAAGCCACGATAAGTATTAGCTCCACTTAAAGTTTGACCATTCCCATCAATGGTATAAGTATTGGTTACTGCTGGGAGAGGCCCTGTCAAAGTAATTCCATTTAAGAAAAAGATCGTATCCGGAGCACCATTGGCGGTATTGATCGCATTCTGTAATGAGGTTGTGTCAGTGACATTAATAATTGCAAAAAGAGATCCTTGAAAAAGGATTACAAGGTAAAGAATTAACCGCTTATAAAGCGTTTCAATTTTTTTCATTATTGAATGTAGAATGGTTTTTTTATCATAGTTTTCTTTCTATAAAAAACCACAATACATTGCAATTAATGCTAAGAACCGAAAAATCGACTGAAACTTTTTATCATAGCTAAAACAGTTTAAAATTGGGATGATTTAAACGAGACATTTTTGATGGATTTTGACTCCTTAAAACCGAGAACATTGTCCATAAGACAAGGTGAAGTTTTAAGGAGTCAAAAGACACCGGAAAGATCCAGGTAAATCGTCCCAATTTTAAACTGTTTTATCTATAGGATAGGTTCAAAGATGCTCTTGTTTAACAGCGCGCATGAGAAGGGCACCAACAGCTTCTTTAGGATTAATCCCTTCATAGATGATGGCATGAACTGCTTCGGTAATCGGCATTTCAACACCCATTTTTTTGCTCAGTTCAAGAGCTGAAACACAGGTATAGGCTCCTTCAACAACCATTCCAATTTTTTCGCGCGCTTCATCAGGACTATGCCCTTCGGCTAAGAGTTTACCAAAGATATAATTTCTGCTAAGCGTTGATAAGCAGGTCGCACAAAGATCACCAAGTCCTGAAAGACCATTGAGTGTTTCTGAGGAGCACCCTATCGTTTCACCTAATTTACGAATTTCATGAAGACCCCGTGTCATTAGAGCTGCTTTCGTATTTTCACCATAACCTAGTCCATCAGAAATGGCACAAGCAATCGCAACGATATTTTTCATGGCACCACCAAAAGAAACCCCTCGCATATCATCATTGGGATAAACGCGGAAATAAGAGGTGGTAAAGGCCTCACAGATTTGCATCATGAGATCAGGGTTATAGGCAGAGGCAACAACAGAAGTTGGCAGCTTGCGCATCACTTCATTAGCTAGACTAGGGCCACTCAAGCAACCGATCTTATCGCGGAAATCCTCGCCCATCACTTCAATGGCAACTTCAGACATCAAAAGTCCTGTTCCCTGCTCAATTCCTTTTGAGGTGAGGACAATGGGGGCTCCCATATACCCTGAGTTTTTTAAGAGATTAAGAACGGGCCTAAGTCCTTTAGAGGTCACCGATTCAATAATCAAATCGGCATCAGCAATCGCTTCATTAAGATCTGTGGTGAGAACCAGGTTTTCCTCGGCTTGATGGTCTCGAAGTTTTGGGTGGCTTTCTCCCCTTTTTAGCACTTCTGCAAGAGAGAGATTTCCTGTCCAAAGCTTGACTTCGTATCCTTTTTCAGCTAAGAGGTTTGCTAAACAAAAGCCCCAAGCTCCAGCCCCTAAATAACCAATTTTCATGATTTACCCTAAATAATTTTTATATAGATTATACCTGAAAATGCCTTTAAAAGCGAATAGAACCCTTACCTATATATGCACATTGTGAATCAAAGACTTATACCCAAGAACTGCTTTAATCAAATCTAAGGATTAACCACGTTTCCCAAACTTTCCAAGTAAGATGCTGGGGATCAAGGCTAGAGCAACTCAATTCAAGGTCAATGTAGTCGTTGATAATCGGGGTGCTGTGAATTATTTTTACTTGACCCTCTATTTTTTCAATGTGTGCTTGAACAGCCCGATTAAACTCTTCAATTTTTGTGGGAAGACCAATAATGATAAGACGTTTTCTATCGACAAGGACTTTTACATCCCTTTCATCTTTTAAATTCGGGCAATCATAAACAAGGCAACGTTCTCCTTTTTTCAATAAAGCAGGACGTTGTGATTTCTGAGAAGAGGCATTAAAAAAGTCGACAGCTTCCTTTGTAACAGGAACAAAAGCTTGCGCGCTCTGATCCCAAACCTTTGCTTCTTTGCTTAGGGGCACAAGATTGATGATGAATCTTTCCTGAGGAACATCTGAAGGAAAAAGATAGTTTTCTCGAGTCCTAAATTCTCTTTGTATCTGAAGAAGATAATCTTCGAAATTTCCTCTTTTTCTTACCGTAGGTTGCTTTTGTTGGGTGAGCGTTAATTCAATAGGTTGATCTTTATAATAGAAAAAAACCCGTTCACCCTCTTTCTTGTTGTTAAAAAGAGAATAAGGAAGATGCTGAGGAAGAACAGTCGTAGCTGTAATGCGAAATAAAGGATCTTCTTCTTCCCCTGGATAGGGAGATCCATCACTTAATTTAAGGTCATCTTTAAGGTGATAGGTTTGGTCCGTTCCGATCCATCCACATTCTCCGTTCTCAATATAAAGAGTTCCCCGTTCAGGGATTACTCTAGGGGTATCTTTTTCTACTCTTCGCAGCTCAAAATTTCGGTTTTTCCATCTAAAATCAAATGGGTCGTTGATTCTTTTGTCCTGAACCCATTGAGCAGAAATTTCTGTTGGCAGCTCATTCTTTACCCCCCAAAGCCAAGCAATTCCTTGAAAAGTGGTGTAAATGGCCCAAAAGTGCCAAGGAAGAAGAGCGTCCTCTGCTGTGATCTCCACAGCGATCATCCCTTCTTTTTCTTCCCCTGTGGTCATAAATCCACGAAAGGGGACTGTTTCAGGGTAGAATGTTTGCGTATATAGCCTTGAAATTTCTGTAGAAAACGACATAAAACCTACTTAATTCGCAAAGATTTTACCTACTTTCCATTTTAGAAAAAAGAGTAAATTCAGAGCTTAGTTGCATAGGTAAAGCCCTATTTTTTTCTTGGAGAAATATAGATTTTTAGCTAAGGTAAAAGGGTATTTTTGAAAAATGCCTCGAGAGGGTGCTTCCTCTCGAGGCTGAAACCAAGGTACATCCTTTAAACGAGTAACACCTTAGCTTCGATCAATAATTTAACAGATCGAAGCTAAAAAATCTAGCATGTCTGCTTTTCCTTAAAGGATGTACCTTTTTACACAAGAGGTACAACAATGACTGAAGAACGTTTTTATCTTTATAAGCTTTTTGAAAGCAGTCCTAAGGTTTCTTTAACCCATCAAGAGATCGCCGATTTTTATGGAGAATCGATCGAGCAGATTCAGACGTGGATTGAGGAAGATCTTGATAGCGGGATGTTTTTCACGAATGAAGATCTTTCTAATTTTTACCTAACTCCAATAGGATTCGATAAGCTTTACGAACTCAAGCGAAAAGCTATAGCTAAAACAGTTTTGCCACAGACTCCAAACTATCGGGCCCTGTAGCGTTTTTAATCGGCGCAAAACATTTTTCCCGCTGGGAAAGAAGGACTTTATAGCTTTTAGCATACGGGAATAAGTCAAAAATGAAATATTCCCTTTTTGAAACCCAAGATCCTTGGATCTTTTTCCGTACAACATGGACAGGAAGAGAAACAGAAGATCCTAGCTTGACAAAGTCAAGAGTACAGGAAAAAATCCCTGTATTTCCTAAAAGCTCCTCATCCAAGTGCGTTGACTCGGTATATTCTTCCACCTGAAGCTTATCCCCAGACAAAATGACACCCATTTTTTCATCAGGTCCCTTGCGTTTGACCCCTCTTAAGACAAGATCGACCCCTTGATTTGCTTTTAAAAGCTCTTCATCAAAAGGGGTTGCTAGAGGATTATCAATTGGAAGCACTTGGAGATATTTTATTCCGATTTCTTTCCATTGATCCCAAAGCCCTTCCTGGCAAAAATAGGTAAAGGCTTTTCCATTTCCATCAGGAAACTCGCCTTCCATCCCCTGCTGAAAAAGGGTCACATTTTGTAGGCCAAAAAAATCTTCTTTTTTTAAGTAAGCGAGGGTTGTTTCATGATTTAATGGAGAAGTCATCACCGCTATGGGAGCTCTTTGATCTTTTACCTTTTCAAAGAGGATTTGAAAGAGGGTCTTTTTTTCCTTTAAGGGGAGCTCAGCGCATCCTTTCGGCCCGTTAAAACCAAGGCGCGTTCCCTGCCCACCCGCAAGGATTAAACATCCAGAATCAGATCTGGTTTTCAAAGAGTGCGTCATAGACCGTATCAACAGAAATATTAGCAACAGTATCATTCTTCCCATGGAGAGGAAGGTGTTCAAATAAGGGATTCGGAGAATCGACTTTTTGACGCAAAACTCCTTGCCGAGGATCAGCCCAAAGAGAGACAACACGGATCGGATAGGAGGCATCCACATAGTAAGCCACAGATAACACTCCTGAGTCGGGAGCTACTAAATACCGACACCGATTTTTAATAAGTGAAAGCATTTCAAAAACATTTGTTTTCCCTCGAAGATCGATGACATCTTCCATTAAAAATGCTGGCTCGTTTTCCATTCCAAAAAGAAGAATTTTTCCCTTTTTGTTCTCATGGATCTTTTTAAAGAGATTTCTCCAAGAGGGAAGATCCCAATTTTTTTCATACCCATAATAGACTCCCGTTTCTGTTTGAACATGACATCCAATATAGATTTCATTGGGATCGAGTTCATACTTATCAATCAAAGCATCCCATTCGGTATTCCAATTAAGTTTAGGAGTGAGTCTTCCAAGTTGCCACTTCAACCAACGGGTGGGATCAGGTTTCTCTAAAACAACATCAAACATATTAGCACTCAGCTGGTGCTCTTTAAGAACAGCATCGACATCGACCGGCTTTCCCCGAACAACAGATTCTCCTACAATCACTTTGACATCATCGAGCATTGTAAAAAGGTCCGCTAAATCTTTTCGTGTGATAAAAGTGACAGAGGCTCGAGGAATATAACTTCTGATCCGATAAACAAGAGCATAAAGGCCAAGAGGGATATCTCCCAGTCCACGATTCCAAACAACTAAAAAGCGAGATTTCCCTTCCTTTTCCATTTTGTTTAACAGTTTATCAAAAGGATTCGGACGGAATGGTTGGATCAGTTTTTTAAGCATGGCTACAAGTCTCCTTCATTTGCTTTAAAACAGCATTTGTAACCTCTTCCACTCCTATCTTTTTCATACAGGGAAAGTCGATAGGACAGACCCGTTTAAAACAAGGAGAACAAGAAACTTCTTTCTGAATCACATTTTTACTTTGTCTATAGGGACCTGTTGCAATCGCACTTGTCGAACCAAAAAGAGCCACAAGGGGAACATCTAAACTATCTGCAATATGCATCGGACCACTATCATTTGTTAATAAAACAGAGCAAATTTTGATGAGGGCTAAAAATTCTCGAAGGGTTGTTTTAGCAGCAAGATTAATCACCCGTTTTGGGAGTCCTACACAAATATTTCCAATGAGCTCTTTATGGGATCCATCCCCAAAAAAGAGAACCACATGACGGGGATCGGCTTCCACAAGATTTTTTGCGACTTCTTTAAATCTTTCGGGAAGCCAACACTTTGCTGTTCCAAAAGCTGCCCCAGGATTGATTCCAATCAACTTGGCATCAGACGGGAGGTCAAACCGCTTGACAATCTCCCAGGCTTTCTCGATCTCTTCCTCAGAAACAATGAGGCGAGGGAAAGTCTCTGAAACGGGAATTCCAAGAGGGGTCAACAACTCTTTGTAGGTAATAACGAGATGTTGCTCTTTTCGTTTTTCAGAAAAATGGAGAGGATGAGTGAGTAAAAAACTCCGTCCATCACCACGATACCCAATGGTGTTTTTTACATTCCCTTGCCAAAAGCGCCAAGCAGATGAAAAAGAGTTCGTTAATAAAATTCCTAAATCATAATGCCCCTGTTTCAAATGGGCAACAATGTTTCTTTCGCGAATACGACGGATCATTCCTTTCAAACGTTCAAATCGAAAAAGTTCATCAACAGCAGGATCTTGTTCTAAAAGAGGGGCAACATTTTCTTGGCACATCGCCGTGATCTCGGCGTTTGGAAAGGCTTTTCTTAAATCGACAAGAATCGGAGTTGCCATAACCAAATCTCCCAGCCAGTTTGGCATCCGGACAATAATAGACTTGGGATTGAGATTTTTTAGGTCCTTCATACAAGAAATGTTAACAGAAAAACCTTTTCAAGCCATACTGAAAAAATATGAGACAAAAAAAAATCATTATTCGAACGTGGGTTCGATTTTAAAAGTGCTGAGAATGAGCGAATTTCAGAGAGAAGATATGACAAAATTTTGTGAACGGAATAGCCAAAGAGCTATTTCGAAGCAAAATTCTGTCAAAGATTCCTATGAAAACGCTCAGAATCGGTGCTTTCAAAAGCGAACCCTCGTTATTCTAGGAATCGACCCAGGAACGCGGAGCACAGGATATGGGATTATCGAAACCGATCTCCGAAGCTATACCCCTCTCGACTTTGGGTGTATCCGCCCCCCTACAAAACTTTCTTTACATGAGAGATACGCTCTCATCCATGAAGGAATTGAACACCTTTTAGACAAATATGCCGTTGATGCCGTTTCTGTAGAAACACAGTTTGTCAGTCGCAATGCTCAAAGCGCCATCAAGCTTGGAATGGCGCGAGGAGTTGCAATTCTTGCTGCAACTAAAAGGAAAATTCCCATTCATGAATATGCTCCTAAAAAAGCAAAACTTGCCGTTGTCGGCACAGGAAGTGCAACAAAAACTCAAGTCCAGCGGATGATGCAAGTCCTCTTAAATTTAGCAGAAATTCCAACCCCCGAAGATGCAGCAGATGCTCTTGCTCTTGCTATTTGTCATGCAAATTCTATAAAACAGGTTCCCTATGATGTTTGAATATATTAAAGGCACTCTTGCTTCTATTAATCCTCATAAAGCTGTTGTCGATGTCGGAGGGATTGGCTACCTTCTCCATATTCCTTTGAGTGCTTTTTCTGCGATGCCCCCTATTGGTAAAGAAATTATTTTTTATATCTCTTCGGTTATCCGAGAAGACTCTCACAAAAATTTTGGATTTTTAAGCGTTGAAGAAAGAGACCTTTTTGAAAAAATTAGTGGTATCTCAGGAGTTGGCCCTAAAACAGCGCTGGCTCTTATCGGCCATCTCGACCCACAGGCCCTCGAATCAGCGATTACAACAGCAAACTCTACAATCCTTTCTAAAATCCCAGGGATCGGGAAAAAAACAGCAGAGCGCCTGATTGTTGAGCTTCGCGATAAAGTTCTCAAAGGGCTGAAAAAATCTCCTTTACCAATAACTTCACAAAAAGGACTCTCAGAAGAAGATCAAAAAATGAATGATGCTCTTTCAGCGCTCATGAATCTTGGCTATAACTCTCTTCAAGCACAGCAAGCGATTAAAAAAGCACTTTCAAATTTTAAAGAGACGCCAGAACTTAGCACACTCATACGGAGTGCGCTATCAAATACATAATAGATTTTTTTAACAAAAAAAATTTCAAAAAGACTTGACCAGTTTGATTAAGAAACGGTAAACTCGTACCAGTTTTTTTTAATCAAACTTTCCTCAGGAGGAAAATCTTATGTCAGGAATGATTACTAACGTTATTAGTAAATCTCTAGTAGGTGTCTCTAGACTTGGTGCGTATGGATTTGGAGTTGCAGCTGCAGCAAAACTAGGTTGCCTAGGATATCGTGTTGTACATCACATGGCTGCTCCTTACACTCAAAAAGATGGAATTCTTGAAAAACCTGCTCAATGGGCAGCAGCTGCAAGAATTAAGCCTTACGCAGATGAAGATATGAAAGCAGAAAAAATGGAACTTGTAAAGCAAGCTCTTGCTCTTGCTATGGTTGCATGGGTAATCCACGATGCTACTTACTACTTCGAAGGCGCTCCACCTAAGATTTACAACACAGTTCTTTCTATCACACCTATTCGAGTGATTAACACAAGCATTATTGATGCTATTAAAGAGACAATCAAAACTTTTGATGCAAAAGCTCTTTTCGTGAATAGCTAAGAAACCTTGTTTAAGTTTTTGAAGAAAAAGAGGTGCCAAAAGCACCTCTTTTTTATTGGATAAGTTATGGAGTTTAATCACCGCAGTTATGAGAAAGGGCAGACGATTGCCGCTGTAGCCACTCCTCCTGGAGAGGGTGGAATTGCTGTGGTTCGCATTGCGGGCGACCATGCTCTAGAGGTCGCTGATCGGATCTTTTCAGGACCGATTCAAAAATATGAATCACATACCGTCCACTTTGGAAAGATCATCGACGCGCAAGGAAATACGATTGATGAAGGTCTTGCCGTTGTCATGAAAAACCCCCGCTCCTATACGGGTGAAGATACGGTTGAAATTCACTGCCATGGAGGGGTAATCATCACCCGAAAGGTTTTAGATGCGGCTCTGAAAGCAGGTGCTCGTGCAGCCCTTCCTGGAGAATTCACTTTCAAAGCTTTTCAAAATGGAAAGATTGATTTAACAAAGGCTGAAGCCGTACAACAAGTCATTGCTTCAAAAAGTGAAATGGCCTGGCAGGCAGCTGAAAATCATTTAGAGGGGAAGCTTTACCAAAAAATTTCAACGTTTCAAAATGGACTCACAGAAATTGCAGCGATTCTTGAGGCCTGGGTCGATTTTCCTGAAGAGGGGCTCGAGTTTGCAACGAAAGAAGAACTACTAGAAGACCTTTCAGATTTACAAGATAAAATGTCGGCTTTACACCACACCTTTTACGATGGGAGCGCCTTAAAAACAGGTTTTTCCCTATGTCTCATTGGAGCACCGAATGTGGGAAAATCATCCCTCATGAATGCGCTATCAGGAAAAGAGCGGGCCATTGTCACCCACATTCCAGGAACTACGCGCGATATCCTAGAAGAAGAGGTTCAAATTGCTGGGCTGAATTTCCGTCTGATCGATACAGCTGGCATCCGTCAAACCGATGAGATCGTTGAAAAAGAAGGAATCCGCCGCTCAGAAAAAGCAGCCAAAGAAGCGGACCTTGTTTTAGTCGTTTATGATGTGACCAATCCCATGCATATTGAGCTGAATCTCCCAGAAAAAAAGACCATTGCGATTTGGAATAAAGTCGATTTAGAACACAGTGAAAAAGAGATCCTTCCTTATTCTCATGTCGTTGAAGTCTCAGCAAAAGAGGGAAGTGGAATCGATGCGCTTAAAAAAGAAATCCATAAAGTGATTTGGAAAGAAGGACCTCCTTCAAAAGAAGAGGTTCTTTTAACAAGTGAGCGTCATCACCAAGCTTTAGGGAATGCAATCGCAGCCTTAAAAACCGTTTCAGAAGGGCTCCAAACAGATCTTTCTCCTGAATTTCTTGTTTCAGATCTTCGCTTGGCATTAAAAGAACTAGGAACGATAATCGGAATGAACATTACCGAAGAGGTTTTAAGTGCCATCTTCTCGAAATTCTGCGTAGGAAAATGACAAATACTGCAAAGATTCGTCGAATCTTAAACAAGCTCTTTCCAAACCCTCCCATTCCCCTTAAACATTCCAGTCATTACACCTTACTTATTGCAGTCCTTCTTTCCGCGCAATGCACCGATAAAAAAGTGAACGAAGTGACACCGAAACTTTTTGCAAAAGCAAAAACAGCCGAAAAAATGGCAAAGCTTTCTATTGCACAAATCCAATCGATCATTCGTCCTTGCGGCCTTGCCCCCACAAAAGCAAAATCGATAAAAAAGCTCTCAGAGATCCTTGTAAAAGAGTATGGGGGGAAAATACCCCGCACAATTGAAGAGCTGGAAAAACTTCCAGGGGTTGGTCATAAAACTGCTTCTGTCCTCGCCATTCACGCCTTAAAAATTCCTGCTTTTCCTGTCGATACACACATTCATCGGTGCGCAAAAAGATGGGGACTTAGCAGTGGAAAAAGTGTGAAACAGACGGAAATAGACCTGATGAAACTTTTCCCAAAATCTTCTTGGGAAAAACTCCACCTTCAAATCATCTATTATGCTCGCAAATATTGTCCTGCAAAAGGACACAAAGTGGAAGATTGCCCCATTTGCAAAGCGATTCATGGACCTAAAAATCCCAAGAAATCTCTAGAGTAGCTTGGTGTGATTGATAACCATGCGTGAACTCTCCATAATAGGTAATCGATCCATAAGGATAAGCAAAGTCGACCGGTCTAAAAATTGTAGAAAATTCAAAGGCTACTAAACTCTTTGATCCCTGCAGTGTCTCTACTGTAAAGGATCCAGGACACTTAACAAGGTGTGCTTTCATTTTTCCTACACCAAAGGGCGTCCTATTCACATAACTAACCGATTCTTCAAAAATCAAATTCCAATAGCAGAAATTCCATCTCTCATACATCCGAAGACCAGCTTCAGAGCGTAAGAATGAAGAATATTGCGACTCTTGGACAATATTAAAAGGGCTTTTCCCTTTTTCATGGTAGCGACGCTGCCAATTATTCGCCCAGTCAACCATGACAAAAGGGCTAACCGTGAGCTCTAAATTCTTTTGAGGATTAGGGCGCCAAGAATAGCTATAACCGAATTCCAAATGCGGTGTCAGCTGCCAACCTTTAGGATTGGAAGTTGAAGTAAAATTCCATCCATGCAGGTGAATATCACGAACATTATGAATCTGAAAGAGACTTCCCCAAAGAGCTGTATCAATATAGAACTGTTTATTGGACCAAGTAAAGTAGGTGAAAAGATATTCTTGGTTGATATTACTATAACCGGTGTCCGCATGTTGATGGACATGCGTATAGGTATAGGCAACGCCACCTCCGATTTGACAAGACTCTAATACGTTTCTATCGAAACCAAGCGTTACACCCCCACCATAAGGATCAAATCCCGTGGTCTGATGCTGATGCTTTTGCGAAGCAAAAAAACCAGTCCCTTCTACCCATACTGTATAGGGGCGATCCTCACTTTGGATCGGAAGACACTCATTAGGATTCTCTGATAAACAGCTTGTTTTCTCTCCTTCGTCTCTTGGACTTGCTTTACAACTTTCTGCTCGAAAGTATCGATGATTGCGCAGATGGGTAGAAAGACCGTTGTTTAATGAAAACAGATTATCGTCTGCGGCATATAAAGAAATCGCATTACGCATGGGCGCTGCTTTTTCCAAAGCACTTTTAAGATTTTTATTAATGATGGCAGGTATGAAATAAAAAATCTTCTCAAGGCAATGTTCTTGGAGATACCTAGCAAATGCTAGAATATTTGAACGTAGATGCCGTTGGGGAAGCTCTTTATATGGAAGAAGCCAAACGCCATCAACTACAGTCCCAACAAGTGTTGGGAGGTTCGATATAGGATTACTTGCTGAGTTTGTAATCGGATCAACAAACGCTGCATACATTGAGGTCCCGTCAGACCCACCAATGAGTCCTTGATCTAGATTGTTAAGGGAAACAGCTGTAATACGGCTTCCAGCAGCTGTGGGAAGATTTTGAATCGGAGCTCCAGCCGCATTTGTGCTGATATTAGCATAAGCTGCATAAGCAGAGATGCCATCTGAACCCCCAAGCAAAGCAATTCCATTATCATTGATCGTGACTCCATGAAAACCAATCGAGCTACCAGGTGCCGTAGGAATATTTAGGATGGGTGGTCCAACAGAATTTGTGTTAACATCTACAAACGCGGCGTAGGCAGCCCCTCCTATTATTCCCCCAATGATAACTTGATTGAGGTTATTGACAGCTACACCATCTATTCTTCCTCCTGAAGTTGTAGGAACACCTTGAATAGGTGAAAGTACTGCATTCGATGCAAAATCAACAAAAGCCGCATATGCGCTGCTCGGAGTTGAATAATATCCCCCTACAATAGACAGGTTAGAATTATTAATAGATGCATCTTGTAAAGAACGCCCTGTTGGTCCTGGTAAGTTAGAAATAGGAGGTAATGCGCTATTAGTAGCAGGATCGACAAATGCTGCCCAATGAAAATTTTTCTCATCTCCAGCAATAATTGCCATCTGACCAAGATTATTTATTTCTCCAGCATTTAAATAAGAATTCCCTGCAGGAGGAGGAAGGTTTGATACAGGAGGGCCAGCTGTATTCGTATCAAAATTAACAAAAGCAGCGTAGCTATGCCCTGGTTGAGAGGTACCAGCAATAAAAGTTAGTCCATTATTAGCAATGGAGCCTTGAGTAATATCTGAATTCGTATTTGCAGGAAGACCATTAATTTCAGGTCCCGCAGCATTGGCCGCAGTATTTACAAAAGCAGCATAAGCATCTCCACTTCTTCCCGTAATAATGGCTTCAGGCAAAGCACAATAGCTATAACATGTGATAAACAGAAGAATGAATAACTTGTATTTATGACTCATAACGCACCCTTAGTATGATTTTTTTACATTAAAAAAAATCATGCGGGATGTCAACTTATAAGCAGGGGGTCTTAGAGACTGTTAGATGCATCAGTATCTTTTCCCTTCAATGCCTTCTTCTGCATGGTGAAAGTGACTAATAAGGACAGAAGAGAAAGAAAACCAATAATAAAAAATGCCCCTTCAAACAAATGGGTGACTTGAACAATGATACCCGTTAAGGCTGGAGCAAGAATTCCAGCAATTGCAAATAACATTGTAATGATTCCCTGGGCTGTTCCTGCTCTTTTTGGAAAAAGATCAGCATTTATACTGAAGATGGGTGCATTGGTTAAAAATGCAAACCCTAGCCCGAATAAGACAAAAATAAGGGCTAAATTGACATTTGTCGTAAAGGCAATCAAAGAAAAACTAATGCCTGCAAGAAAAAGACCGCCCCCAATGACAAGAGCTCTAGAAATCCATAGACAGTGTGTTTTCTTTTTAAGCCAATCAGAAAGCCATCCTCCTAAAATAACAGAGATGGCAGCTACCGCCCATGGCAAAGCAATCATAAACCCCGTTTTTAATATAGGTTCGTGAAAGCGTTCTTCAAAAAAACCAGGGAGCCACATAAGAGAAAAAAAGATAATATAGCCTAAAGAAAAAAACTGGATCGCATTTCCCCACATGACCTTAGAAGTCAAAAGATGCTTAAAGCTTTTTTCCTCCTTTTTTTCTTGGCCTACCCAATGTTTTTGCCATTCACTTTTTTTTCGTATCCAAATATACCAGAAAAAAGCCCACAACATACCGAGGATACTTAATAGAAATAACATCCATCTCCAGCCCAGATCTACGATAACAAGTGACAGTAAAGGAGCTCCAATCAACGAAGCGATAGGAACGCCCAAAAGCCCTATTGAAAGGCTTTTTGCTCTCCATTTGGAGTCCATTGTATCTGAAAGAATTCTGAGTAATGCTGGAAAATGAACAGCTTCTGCGAAGCCGAGCAAGAGTCTAAAGATAAATAAAGATAAAAAACCTTGTGCTAGCCCTAATCCAAAAATACAAAGTGACCATAAAACTACAAATAGTGGCCAAACTTTTATAGGGTTAAACCGATCAACAATTACCCCTCCAAAAACACACATGCACAAGTATCCCATCCCAAAGGCAGAAGCAATCCATCCATATTCTTCATTGCTAATCCCGAGTTGCTCCTGTAAAGGAAGAATCGCAAAAGAAATCGCGCTTCGATCTATGTAATTAATGACAGTAATTGTGAAAACAAAAAGTAAAATTGAAAAAGAAAACTTCCCACCCCTCACAAGCTCTTGACTCTTATCCAACTTATTTTCCTCTTTGACTAAAAGTTTCTCTTGAAAGTTATTTGCGCGCCCTTCCTAAAGAAGTTCCCATTTTCGCATAGGTTTCGATATAGTCTGCAGAAGCATCGATCAAATCTTGATCGAATTGGATGGTGTTGGGTTGAAAGAGGAGAATGGTGCAAGAACCCCCAAACTCAAAGTATCCTTTTTCTTCCCCTTTTTCATGAGGTTTATTTGGGATAAAGGTTTGCTTAATTGAACCAACGCACGTTGCTCCCACTTCAATGTAAAGCGCTTGACCAAACAGTCCTGTTTCAAGAGACGTTAAGACCCGTTTATTTTCACTCAGAATCGCAATGTGCTTCTTAAGAGCTAATGGGTTTACAGAAAAGAGAGGGCCATTAATAAGTTTTGATTTTCCAGGAATACAGGTGCAGGGAAAATGAAACCGATGGTAATCGGTAGGACAGAGACGAGAAATCACCATGGCTCCCCTTTTATAGAGTTCGAAAAGAAACTCATCATTTAAAAGGCGACGGAGATCAAATTTACTATCTTTAATGTAAAACCCTTCCACTTTAGAAATGTCTGGGAAAACGAGATGCCTTCCATCTGCCGGAAAAACTGCAATATTTTCCCCAAAAGCAATCGGCCTAGCTTTTGGTTTTAATTTACGGATGAAGAAATCGTTAAAGGAATAAAAACTTTCAACAGGGTCGGCAAATTCAGCAACATCGATATGAAAGTCTCGAATAAAGGGGATAATTTTTGTCCGACTATTTTTGCTTTTTTGTTTTTTTCCGTAAAAAAATGAAAACGAGGGAACATGGGCAATGAAAGGGAGAACAAAAAGGGAAAAAAGTTTTGATAAGAGGCTACTGCCATAGAGCGCTTCAAGAAAAAACTTACCGTAAATCTTTTCTTTTTTTAGCTGCTGTGTGCTTCTGTCTCTGTAAATAATTTCTCCCATATTGCAAATCATAGCATGGAATACCAATTATCAAAAATAGCTTGTTAAGAGGGCTTAAAATTTTTCGTTGAAAAATTGAATTTGGAGACTGATAGCAACCATGAAATGGTTGGTGAAGTCGAAAATTCTATTTTAAAATGAAAAGGTTAAGAACAGCTTGCCAAGATATTTTGGATAATTGGTATAAAATCAGTTTTACGCTATACTTAGCTATTAAACAATATACAGGTCACTATGTTTGGATTGATAAAGAAAATTTTTGGAACGGCACAAAGTCGGCAAGTCAAGCGCTATCAGAAAATCGTTAAAAAAATCAATGTCTTTGAAGAAGGCTACCAAAGCCTAAGCGATGATGAAGTGAAAGGAAAAGTTCTCGAGTTTAAAGAGAGACTTAAAAATGGAGAGACCGTTGATACTCTCCTTCCTGAAGCTTACGCTCTTGTCAAAAATGCATGCCGACGCCTTTGCGGAACCCGCATTCATGTCTCAGGATATGACCAAGAATGGGACATGGTCCCCTATGATGTCCAATTGATTGGCGCGATTGCCATGCATGATGGCTCTATTGCTGAAATGATGACGGGGGAAGGGAAAACCCTTACCGCATCGATGCCTCTTTTCCTGAATGCTTTAACTGAGCAGCCCGTCCACCTTGTCACAGTCAACGATTACCTAGCTAACCGTGACTCGGAATGGATTGGGGAAATTTTCCGATGGCTAGGACTAACTGTTAAAGCGCTGACTAATAGTATTCCTCCTCATGAACGGAAAGAGATTTACAAAGCAGATATCGTCTATGGAACAGCTTCAGAATTTGGTTTTGACTATCTCCGCGATAACTCCATGGCACATGCCATTGAAGAGCAGTGCCAACGAGGCTACTACTTTGCGATTATCGATGAAGTCGATTCTATTTTGATTGATGAAGCACGTACCCCTCTTATTATCTCTGGTCCTGCGGCTCAATCGAGACAAATGTATGACGAACTCAAAGATGCCGTTTCACGCGTTGTAATATTGCAGAGAGATCATTGTAATAAACTTGCTTCCGATGCACGTAAAACACTAGAAAAATTTGGGCGTCTTTCTGAAGATGAAGAAAAAAGAAAACTTTCTAAAGAAGAAGCAAAGGAAGAGGACCAAGCTTTCCGCAACCTTTGGCTTGTTGGGAAAGGAACTCCTCAAAATAAAATCCTTAAGCGGATCAAAGAACACCCTGATCTTCGCGCACAACTTGAAAAATGGGAAACCTACTTCCATGCTGAGCCCAATAAAGAGGAGCGCCATGCAACCCTCGCAGAGCTTTACATTATCATTGATGAACGTGCGAATGAGTTTGAATTAACAGATAAGGGGATCGCATCCTGGACCGGAGGGAATCAAGAAGCAGAAGACGATTTCCTCATGCTCGATTTGGGGGGTGAATACGCAAAGATCGATGAAAATCCTGCTCTTTCTGAAAAAGAAAAGATGGAAAAGAAGATTGCCCTCCGTGAAGAAGATAGTCGACGTAAAGAGCGGTCTCATAATCTAAGACAACTTTTCCGCGCCCATCTTTTAATGGAAAAAGATGTCGATTACATTGTTCAAGACCGAAAGATTGTCATTATTGATGAAAATACTGGAAGACCGCAACCTGGACGTCGTTTTTCCGATGGTCTTCACCAATCGATTGAAGCGAAAGAATCGGTTCCGATTCAAGAAGAAACGCAAACCTATGCCACCATCACCCTTCAAAACTATTTCCGGATGTATGACAAGCTTGCAGGGATGACCGGTACAGCAATGACCGAAGCGAATGAGTTCAAAGAAATCTATAAAATCGAAGTTCTCGAAATCCCTACGCATAAAAAGTGTCTTAGAAAAGATGCCGATGATGAAATCTACATGTCCGAACGAGAAAAGTATAATGCTCTTATTAAAGATATCATTGAAATTCATGAGAAAGGGCGCCCAATTTTGATTGGAACGGAGTCGGTTGAAGTCTCTGAAAAACTTGCACGGATTTTAAAACAAAACAAACTAAAAGCAACGATCCTCAATGCAAAAAATCATGCTAAAGAAGCAGAGATTGTTGCTCAAGCGGGACAACCAGGAGCCATCACTGTTGCAACCAATATGGCAGGACGGGGAACCGATATTAAATTAGGAAAAGGGGTTGCTGAAGCTGGAGGACTCCACGTGATTGGAACCACACGCCACCAATCCCGTCGAATCGATCGACAACTCCGTGGACGTTGTGCCCGTCAAGGAGATCCTGGAACTTCAAAGTTCTATGTCTCTTTTGAAGATCAACTCATGCGTCTCTTTACTTCACCAAAACTGACCGCATTTCTCCAACGCTTCCGTCCTCCTGAAGGAGAACCGATTTCAGCAAAAGTTCTCAACCGATCCATCGAAACGGCTCAAAAACGGGTGGAACAAAGAAACTATTCAATCCGTAAGCATACCCTTCAGTATGATGATGTGATGAATAAGCAAAGACAAGAAGTCTATGCTTTCCGTAATGAAATCCTAAAAGAAGAAGATTCGATCAAGCTTGCAGAAGATGTTCTCGAAGAGATCTCAGGACAGCTCGCAGCCCCCTTCTTTACTTCAAAAGCCGTTGAAGGAGGTTGGGATTCTCATGGTTTTGCAGAAGCTCTCATGACCCATTTCCCTATTACTGTGGATGAGGATGCTTTTGATGATGATTACCTTTCTATTGAAGAAATCGAAAAGAAAGGAGCAAAACTCATTGTCGATGCTCTCAAAGCAAAACTCGACCATGAAGCTCAAACCATTGCCTCTATTCAAGAAAGTGCAGGAAAAGAGATCGATCCTTTCCCTGTTTTACATCAAGTTGTTCGAAGCATTCTCTTAAGGAATATCGACAAACTCTGGCAAGAACATCTTTTATCGATCGATCATCTCCGTACAGAGGTGAATATGCGTGTTGTAGGGCAAAAAGATCCTCTTTTAGAATTCAAACATGAAGCTTTTGCTCTTTTTGACACGTTTAGCAGCGATTTAAAACTTGCAATTGCTCATGGCCTCTTTAAGTTCCAAATGATGCCCCCTCCTGATCAACAAAATCCCCTTCATAACTTGCAGCAGAAACACCCATCGGGCCTCTTTCTACCGAATGGCCCCATCCAAGGCTAAAAAGGTGTTTTAGTTACAATTTAGAATTGCTGGATCTATGATTGTATCGGGTCGCCAATGCAGTTGCATTGTCCCCTTTCTTCCCCTTGGATCTGTAAGTGCAAGGTCAAAGGAAACATCCCGGAGGTCCAATTGCTCTCGAAGTCTATCACTGTGGATTTGAATTCTTTTTGCCATTTTTTCATTTTCCGTAAAGGATCCGAGCTGGCAGACAGATCTTCCTTCTCTCTCTACACTCCGGTCCCTATCAACCGACCACGCCCCTGCTTCTAACTGACTCGTCGATAAAACAAGGTCACTAAAAGTAGCCACCGCCTGCTCATAGATTTTAGCAATTGCACTTTCAATTGTTTCCCTACCGTCTGTTGTGTCGATATAGGTTCCAGTAAATCGCCCCCTTTCTGGAGCGATTTTTTGAAGCGTCACCTTTTTATGCCTATCTCCAATTCCGATCGCAAAGAGTTGTGCATTGACTCTTCTCAGACGCTCATGAATCGGTTGTATCACCCTTTCATCCAAATCTTCGTCTCCATCACTTAATAAGATCAAGGTATGGACACGCTCAGGCTCTTTTCTGGCCATTTCTTCCAGGGTTGTTGTTGCCTGATCTAAACCTGCAATAATTGTAGTAGTGCCCTCCGAATGATATCCTTGTAATTTTCTTTTGATCTCATCCAGGCTTGATCTTGAAATCTTTGTCGGTTCACAGATAACATTTGCACGACTATTAAAGCCTACTATGGCAATCTCAATTTGCGCTCCTTTAATGGCTTCTACAACTCTTGTAGCACTATCTAAAACGCGATTCACTCCTACTTTCACAGCTCCTTCCCGCTCTCCATTCATGCTAGCACTCCTATCAACACAAAATGTCAAAGTAACATTCGGTGGAGTCACTTCACTCTTTAACGTTTCAATGGAGATGCTTCCTACATTAAGAGACGTTTTCAGTTGGACAATGGGGTATTGAGGGCGATTCCGGTAATAATGGATCACTCTCCATGCAAGGGCGGCCATAACGAAACCACTAATGATTCGATAGCGATGCTCCCAAACAAAAGGCTTAGCAGCATTGTATCCTTTCGGAATATATTCTCGAGCTAATGCTCTGACATCAGGCAACTTTGCATAAAGCTCAGCAAAACGCTGACCTGCCATAGCGCGATAGGGGGCGATATCAGGGATATGAACGGGAGGAAAGTGACGTGTAATTCTTGAAAAATCCCACATAAGATGAACCATTATTTGACAATACGCCCTAATAAAGTAGAAAAAACAAGAAATGGTTTCAAGATTTTTTAGACGATGCTCCTAACGAAAAAAAAGACCCGAAATCGGGTCTTTTTTAATGGGAATAGAAAGGTGAAGCTTTTTAGACTTTACCGAATCGCTTTGCCACTGTTCCTTTATAATCTGGGATAACATCTCCAAGTAGTGGATAAGACTCTTTTTGTGATTCTGCTTTTCCACTTTTGCCAAAATGATACACAGATCCTCTAGCTAAAGCAGCAGGGAAGGATTGGTCATTGGGAACTTTGAAATTTATGGAAAACCCTCCCCTTGCTGAAGCACTTATTGCGACATATCCCCGTTCTCTTGTTGAAAATACAGAAAGTGCTTTTTGGGGTGGAGAGACGAATCACATGGGAAAAATCTTAGAACGTGTTCGTGAAATGTTTACGCCTCCAAAGAGTTAATTTTACCCTAGGTCGTGCCGTCAAATAACTTCTTAGTCGATATTTAAGTATTTTGATTTTTGAGCATCCTTCCTCCGAAATAGAGGAGAGGAAAACTGATTAAGCAATAGAGAAACCAAAAGCGACTGCTCCATTCAAGGGTTACAATTCCATCTTTTGAACAGAAAAGAAGAAGAGCTCCTAGAATAAACAAGTGAGCACCGATCATGAGAAATAAGAGAGGAAGGACACTTCCTCTTCTTGTTACCTCTTCTTTTTCATCAAGAGGCTGAATCCCTTCTTCAGGGATCATAGGTATGTCTTCAGACGCTTCTTTTTCATATGATTGAAAAAGGGCGTCTTCTTTTTGCGGTTCAGTTTCAATATAGGATGATTCTTCTCTTTCATCAGGGACCCCAAAGCCTTGCCGATTACGAACAGAATAAGGGGGTTTATAAAGAGAAGCTAAGCTCTCTTGGAGAGACTGATCAGAAAATTTATGGTCTTGCCTTGGAGGTTGTCTTGATTTTTCAATCGATGAAGTTAAAAGGTCTGTTCCACAAAAAGGGCAATATGTAGCCTCATAACTCACATCCGCTTCGCAATTCCAACAAACTTTTGTCCGATCGACCTGTTTCATACCAAACCTTTTTAAGCGGGAGTACTCCCTATTTTATCGGTAAATTTCATTCTAACCGATTTTTTGTAGAAGGGAAAGTAAAATTATCTCTGTGATATTTATACACATTGCGCAACAAAAATTGGTTTTTGTCTGCGTCAACTCGATCTCATAATTCTTGTTCTCACTTGCGCCTTGCCTATCGGCAATAATCGCTCCCTCCGAAAAAGAATTATGAGGGTCTTTTTAACAAATTCCCAACTTTTTAATCATTCTGTATATACATTTTGATGGGTTATGAGTATAATAGTCATTTAATTTTTTTAGGAGTTTTAATATGACAAACAAAGAAAAGTTTGACTTAGCAGTAATTGGCGCTGGTCCGGGAGGTTATGTTGCAGCCATCAAGGGAGCACAAATGGGGAAAAAAGTTGCTCTTATCGAAAAGCAATATCTAGGTGGAACTTGTCTAAATGTCGGTTGTATTCCTTCAAAATCTCTCCTTTCAAATGCGAGTGTTTTTAATAAGATTAAACATGCAGAGGATTTTGGAATTAATGTTGAGAAAGTCTCTTTTGACTACAAAAAAATGAAAGAGCGGAAAGATGCAGTTGTAAATAAAATAAGAGGAAGTCTTGGAGGACTTTTAAAATCTAATGGAATTAAAATCTTTCAAGGAACTGCCCGTTTTGAATCTCCAAAAGAATTAAAAGTTACCGGTGAGGATAATGCTCTTATTCAAGCCGAAAAAATCATCATTGCAACAGGTTCAGAGCCTATTGATATTCCAGCCTTTCCGTGTGACCATGAGCGTATTTTAAATTCTACCTCTGCTTTAGAACTGACTGAACTTCCTAAAACAATGGCCATTATTGGTGGAGGCTATATTGGTTGCGAGTTTGCCTCTCTCTTTGCAGAATTTGGTGTAAAAGTGACAATTATTGAAGCTCTTCCTGCCATTGTTCAAGCACAAGGCAAAACCATTTCAGATGCACTTACCTCAGCTTTTACAAAACGAGGAATCTCTATCAAAACGAACACCGCTGTAGAAAAAATTGATAAAAGTGGAAAAGAGCTTGTTGTCCATTTCAAAGGAGGAGAATCTTTAGCCGTTGATAAAGCTATTGTTTCCGTTGGAAGAAGACTCAATTCAGAAGGACTTGGATTAGAAAAAGCCGGCCTGAAACCTGGCCCTAAAGGGGCAATCGAAGTGAATGAAAAAATGGAGACCCATGTACCCGGTATTTATGCGATTGGTGATATTACTGCTATTGCTATGCTTGCTCACGTTGCTTCTCATCAAGGAATTGTTGCAGCGGCTAATGCATGTGGGCAAAGTGCTCATCTCCACTATCATGCAATTCCTGCGGTTATTTTTACCCACCCGGAAATTGCGATGGTTGGAATGACAGCTGAAGAAGCCCAAGAAAAAGGACTCAATATTAATATTGGAACTTTCCCGTTCCAAGCTTTAGGAAAATCTGTGGCCACCAATGAAACGGATGGATTTGCCCAAGTGATTTCTGATAAAAAAACAGGTGAAATTTACGGGGCTCAAGTCATCGGGCATGAAGCATCAGCAATGATTGCAGAAATGGCTCTCGCAATTAATAATGAACTCACTTTAGAGTGCGTGATTGACACCATTCATGCGCATCCAACAATTCCTGAAGCATGGCTCGAAGCTTCCCTTCTTGCAAATGAAACTCCAATTCATTTCCCTCCAAGAATTAAAGCTAGAGGATAAAGTGTCAGACAATCTCTATGATCACCATATTAAAAAGGTGAAAGGAAATGCCCTACCTGAAAATCCTGAAAAAGGTAAAACAACGGGCCGATTTCCTTCGTGGCTTCATAGAAAACTTCCACGAGGCTCTGAGCTTTTTAAAACAAATGCAATGCTTGAGAAAAACCATCTCCATACCGTTTGTTCTGAGGCTAAATGCCCCAATCGCCTGGAATGTTACTCAAACAAAACAGCCACTTTTTTAGCATTAGGCAAAGCATGTACG
Organism: Chlamydiales bacterium; assembly: GCA_024233395.1. GTDB lineage: Bacteria > Chlamydiota > Chlamydiia > Chlamydiales > Simkaniaceae > Neptunichlamydia. The sequence continues at coordinate 671,418 of JACKPR010000002.1, read as the reverse complement.
AGAGCTTGTGGTTTCTGTGACATCGATTTTGATAAAAACCCTCAACTCCCAGAAAAAGATGAACCTGCGCGGATTGCTAAATCGGCTAAAGATTTAGGTCTTCGTCATGTTGTGATCACCATGGTTGCTAGGGATGATTTGCCCGATCAAGGAGCTTCCCACATTGCTGAAATTATTCGAGCGATTCGTCAAGAAAATGAAGAAGCTACAGTTGAAATCTTGACTTCAGATTTTTCTGGGGATGAAAAGCTGCTTGACATTGTCTTAGAAGCAAAACCTGAAATCTTTAACCATAATCTTGAAACAATTAAACGCTTAAGCCCCAAAGTTCGCCACAAAGCGACTTATGAAAGAACTCTGAGCGTTTTACGTTATGTGCACAAATCGGGAAAGGTTCCCTTTGTGAAGTCAGGAATAATGGTCGGCCTTGGAGAAACGGATGCAGAAGTCAAAGAAACGCTTCAAGATCTTCAAGAAACAGGGTGCTCGATTGTTACTATCGGACAATATCTACAACCCAATAAACATAAGCTCATCGTGAAATCATTCGTCACACCCGAGCAATTTAAAGAATATGAACGTTATGGTAAGCATCTTGGAATCCAATATGTCTATAGTGGACCTTTTGTCCGCTCCAGCTATAACGCTTCCCTTCTAAAAGATCATGCCTTTAAAGGAGAAACTTTCAATGGTTAACGTAAACACACCAATGATTGACACAATCGATATGGAAATCCTCATGCATCGCGACGTTCATTTTGGAGGAAGTTTTGACGTGATGCTGGAATATTATATGCAACAAGGTGTCGGAAAAATGCCTGATTTCGAAATCGATGAAATCCTCCGCCTTAAAAAATTAGAAGAAGAACACAAAGAGAGTCTTTCAGATCAATACCTTCCAGACGCCGCAAAAGATCAAGTGAAGGCAGCTAAAAAGATGTATCAAGACCTCCGTGATGTCTATTCAGATGAAAACGCTTCTCCAGAAAGTACTCTCTTAAGCGATCTTATTCTATCTGAAGAGGAAGTCCCAGAGAAAGAAATTCAGGCAATTGTAGAAAAAGGAAAAGATATCGTTCCAACACTTATCTACCTCCTTTCATCACATACATTTTATGAGCCTTTGAATCCTGGATACGGGAGAAGCCCTATCTTTGCAGCAAAATGCCTGGCTGAAATTCAAGATGAGCGGGCGATTCCAGCTCTTTTTGAAGCCCTTGGGCAAGACAACTTTTTTACAGATGAGGAAATTATTAAAGCTTTGGCCTCCTTTGGCAATCAATCAAAAGCTTTTCTTATCACTCGACTTCAAAGTGAGCCTTTCTCAAATGATAATGAGTATGCTGCAATCGCCTTAAGTGGTTTTACAGATGATGACGAAATTGGACGCGCTTCTTTAGAAGTCCTTGAAAAAGAAGACATTTTAAAAAAACCCCTTTTTGCAAGCTACCTTGTCTTTGCCTGTTCTAACCTCACCAAAGCCAGTGAGCAGGAACGTTTTATTGCTATCACCAAGAAAAAAGGACTCCCTAAAACGATCCTTGAAGAAATGATGATTGTGATAAAAAACTGGAAAAAAACAACCTAGCCTGAAATTTCTATTATTCTAACCTAAACTCTGGGTTTATTTTACTTATTGCCATAGGAGAGTTCTCTTAAATTCTTGAGAATGAGTAAAATAAACCCGAAGTTCAGGTTATTCTAGGTAATTTCATTGATTTTCCCTTCTCTATCCCCTATAGCAAGGATAGGGGGAAGAAATGAATCGCAAAAAGGGACATAAACTCACAGATCGCGTTGCGTGCATTATTTTAGCAGGGGGGCAAGGAACACGCCTCTTTCCACTTACGCAGCATCGATGTAAACCCGCTGTTAATTTTGGGGGACGCTACCGGCTAATCGATGTTCCAATTTCTAACTCCCTTAACTCCAATATGAATCATATTTACGTGATTTCTCAATACTTTTCATCCGCATTGAATCAACATATTAAAGAAACCTTTCCCTTGGATCATTTCCAAGGGGGAAGTCTTAACCTTCTTTCTCCCGAACAGCGTCCCGAAGGAAAAATTTGGTATGATGGAACAGCTGATGCAGTACGGAAAAATCTTGATGAATTGACAAAATTGCCCATAGATTACTTTTTGATTCTTTCTGGAGATCAGCTTTACAATATGGATTTAGAAGCGATGGTTCAATTTGCTTACGATAAAGATGCTGATTTAACGATTGCTTCTTTACCTGTTGGGAAAGAGCAAGCTTCTCGACTCGGCCTTCTTAATATTGATAGCGAAGCCAATATCATTGATTTTCAAGAAAAACCCTCTGATCCAGAAAATCTCAAAAAATTTGAAATTCCCGATGATTTTGTCCATACACATGATGTCCATTGTGCAAATCCCCCTTGTTTTTTGGCTTCAATGGGAATCTATGTTTTTAAGAAAGAGGTGCTTATTAACTTATTGCAAGAAGAAAAAGGACATGATTTTGGAAAGCACATGATCCCTTCGCAACTCAAAAAGGGGAAAGGGGCTGCCTTCCTTTATCAAGGGTATTGGGAAGATATTGGAACCATCTCTTCTTATTATGAAGCGAATCTTTCTCTTACAACCAATGACCTTGGTCTAGACCTATATAATGAAGTTCTTCCCATCTATGCCCATAATCACTATCTTCCCGGAGCTCGCCTTAAAAATACCATTTTGAAAAACTCTATTATTTGTGATGGAGCTATTGTTGAAGGAAAAGAAATCTCCCATAGCATTGTCGGCGTCCGTTCTGTCATCAAAAAAGGAACAGTGATTAAAGACTCTATCCTTCTTGGGAATAAAACTTACACAGACGTAAAGGATGCTACGGTTGAATATACCATCGGTGAAAATTGCCATATCGAAAAAACAATCATCGACCTCGATGTTCAAATCGGAAATAATGTTCACCTATCGAATAAAAAAAATCTCCAAACGTACGATGGTGAAGGGATCTATATTCGTGATGGGATCATTATCGTCACAAGTGGAACCATTCTTCCCGATGGTTTTACGCTATAATTAAAAACGAGCCTCACACTCTTCAACTGATCCACGGTTTTCCATTAAGTATACGCAGGCTGTGCTCTTTAAAATCTCATGCGCTTCAGGATCTGATTTTCTAAGCATGTCCATCGGAGTTTCTCCATGACTATTTGTGATAGATCGATCTGCTCCTGCACGAAGTAATTCTTGAATCATCACTGGATCCCGTCTGACACAGGCGATATGCAGCGGTGTATTTCCACCAGGTTCATGCGCATTCACATTGCAACGAGCAATCAAAAGTCTCATAAGGTCAATGCTTGAAACAGTAAGAGGGGCCCCATCTCTCGTTCGATTTGTATACCCTTTTGCTAAAGCTAAGTGTAAAGCTGTATTTCCTCTTCCTATGATATCAAAGTTAGTCCCTAGAGGAGGACTGCGGATGATCTGATCTGCCATCGAAAACAACCCGTTGGCAATCGCCCAAAGAAGAGGAGTATTCCCCCATCTGTCTTGAAAGTTAAAATCACCTCCTTCTCGTACCAATAAAGGAACAGCTGCAATGGCTTGCCCTCTTTTAGCAAGATAGTGAAGCGGAGTTCCATGAAGGGGATCTCCCATCATAGGTTTATTCACATCAACAACCCGAAGCAATTCCTCAATAGCATGTAGATCAGGATCTGCTTGCCCCAAAAGTCCACGGAGTTCAAGCCCTTTAGCACGTAGAGTGAGGGTCTGTTGAATCTCTTCCTTAGATTGTCCCCTTACTAAAGCTTGAGTAATCTGGTAAAGTTGTTCAAGCTCATCCATTGCTGACTGGTAGATCATCTGCATTAGTTCAGCATCTTCTTGGCAGTTTGCATGGAGGTCATTTGTATTCCCTTCAATTTCATCCATAAGAGTAACGAGACTCGATTGCTCTTCGATCTGCTGCTCCACAATAAACCTTTGGACCATTCGAAGTTTTTCCTGAAAATCTTTTAAAGTAGCTCCTCCTGGAGTCGTCGGTAGTCGAGGTGTGACACGACCGATTAACACTAGAGCAGTAAAAATGGATTTTAAGAAATATAAACCCACCAGAGAAATGACGCTCGCCCCAATGGTATAAACGATCCGTTCTCGAGGACTTAATTTTAAAAAAGCTCCCGAAAGATTTTGAAACTGCCTTGAAAAAACCCCCTTCTAATCTCATAATAATTCCTTTAATAAACCGATAATATTATAATTTTGTTTAGCTTTAAAGGAAATAAAACAAAATCAATATTAATTAATATATCAAATAAAAAGTTTAATTTAGGGTGTTTCATCTTCATTGACGCCAAAAAAACCCCTCCTTATAGTTGAAAGGCAAGCTAAAATTGGATTTATCATGAAGATATGGGCAATCGCTGATTTACACCTTTGTTTTGGGGCTCCAGATAAAAGTATGGAGGCCTTTGGCGCTGCATGGGAAAATTATGTAAAACGGATCGAAGAAAACTGGAAAAAAGTCGTTGGAGCTGAGGATCTTGTCTTAATTGCTGGAGACATTACTTGGGCAATGAAGCTTGAAGATGCGATGAAAGATCTCCTTTGGATTGATGCTCTTCCAGGAACAAAGGTGATTTTGAAAGGAAACCACGACTATTGGTGGCCCTCAAATAAAAAGCTTTTGGAAATACTTCCCCCTTCCATTCATTTCATCAATAATAATGCTTTGACGATTGGAGAAGTGACAATTGGAGGAAGCCGCCTTTGGGATACAAGTGAATATTCTTTTAGTAAATATATCAACTTCGTAGAAAGCCCTCTTGTTAAAGAAAAAAAACTGACTGAAGAAGAAATTGAGCGGATTTACAACCGCGAGCTCGAACGCCTCCGTTTAAGCCTCCAACAACTCGACCCTAAAGCGTCATACCGCATTGCAATGACCCATTACCCTCCGATCAGTGCTGACTTAAAGGAATCGAGAGCTTCAAAAATTCTGGAAGAGTTTGGAATCAATGTCTGCATTTTTGGACATTTACATAACGTAAAAAAAGGCCACCCGCTTTTTGGTGAAAAAAATCAGATTCTTTATCTTTTTACTGCAGCGGATTATTTAGACTTCGAGCCTTTACTCGTCTCGTACAAGTGAAAGGCTGACAAGTTCTTTGAGCTGTTCAAGATCTTGATTGGGAACTGTGATTTTTTCTTGGAGATTCTTCCCTTTTTGTTCCTCAAGAAGTTTTGTCACAATAGCTTCTTCTTTTTCCATTTCAATGGCATTAAAATATTCTACTGTCAACATCAGAAGTTCTCGAAGGTCTTCTTCCGTTTCGATTTCTTCTAAAACTTGATAGTAAGTGAGTCGAAAAAGTTCTGTTTCTTCAACATAGATTAGATAATGAAGTGTTTCAAAAAGGAGATAGAGTTCAGGTTCTTCTTTTAATGATCCCAAAAGACGGTGGATCATAATTTTCCCCTCTTCTATATCAGCTGCTGCAACAAGACGGGCTTTTAAGAGATCAAACCATCGCTTATTATCCACATAAGGATAAAATCCATCGAGAAGTTCATTAGCATACTGTTCGTTTCCAGCATCGATTTGGTGAGCAATATATTCAAAAATAAAGATTTCTAAATCATGGCAAGAATAAGCAGAAAAGAAATGATACCCTTCTCGAGCCTCGCCACCTTCATCAACATTATCATCAAGGATTGCTTGAAAACTTTCCAATGCTTCTTGGAGTTCTTCTTCGCAATCGATATCCCCTTCCTCATAACGTTCGATCAAATGATCAAATTCATCGACGAAGATCGATAATGACTGTTTATGGAAAGCTAACCGACGCCAAAGTTCAAAAACAGCTAGGAAAACCTTTTCATGCTTTTCATAATCCTCCTCCAAATAGAGACAATCCGCTAAGTCTTCAGGACTATCGCATTGCTCCACATACAAAAGGAAGTTTTCTCGATCAATAAAGATCTCCATCTGTTCGAGCCTTCCAAAAAGTTCCTCTTCAGAAAGAGCCCGATAATCTACAACTTGCCACTCCTCAACTTCTAAAGAGGGATTGTTTTTAAGATTCATTTGGAGAAGATTATAAAGGGAACGTCCTTGATAGGTCATAGCATCCTAATTCAAATAAACTCTATTGAATCAATTCTACACCTCTTCAATGAATAAGTCAAAAAAAGTAGCGTTGTTGAACCTATCTTCAACTGGAAATTAATTAAAACTAACAATTATCATAACTCTATGCTCATACAAAAACGTCCCTTTATCTTAATTGAAGTTTTCATTGCGATTGCTCTACTCACGCTCTGTGCTTTTCCTCTTATTTCCTCTTCTCTTCATTCCTATCGCAGGCAAAAAGAGCAACTCTTAATGCTTGAACTTGAAAGGCAAGCGGAGCTTTATTTTTATCAAGTTTTGAAAGAAAAAGTTGGAGATCTTGATTATGATTCTATCCCCTCTCAAACTTCTACATGGATCCCCTTCAAAGAATTAGAACTTTCCCTTGGAGAAATCAAACAAGTCTATTATCCCCATTATCACCTCTATTATATGCCTAACTTAAAAAGTAAAACGCACAAAACCGTTTGGTGTGAGATTTGTTTTCCAACAAAAAAAAATACCTGTCCAAAAAAGCCCTACAAATTTGTTGTTTTAGTAAAAAAAGTAGCCGAAAATTCTTCAGATCAGCATGGTAACAATAAAGAAAAAAATATAAAAAACCATGAAGGATCCCCTAGCAACATTCAAACCATTCGTAGCAGCGAGTGAAAAACAAAAAGAATTTTCCGCGCGAGCTATTATCTTAGGAATTTTCCTTAGCTTAATCTTTGCCATTGGAAATGCTTATTTAGGATTGAAAGTTGGAATGACAATTTCCGCATCCATTCCTGCAGCAGTCCTCTCAATGGCAATTTTAAGAGCTTTCTTTCGACGCGTAGGAATCTTAGAAAACAATATTGTTCAAACCGTTGCTTCTGTAGGGGAAGGACTTGCCGGTGGTGTGATTTTTACCATTCCTGCCCTTTTTTTACTGGGCGCCACTCCTTCTATCCCCCACATTTTTATTCTTGCTCTTCTTGGAGGAATTCTTGGAATTCTCTTCATGATTCCGATGCGACGCTATATCATTGTTCAAGAACATGGAATCCTCCCTTTTCCTGAAGGAAAAGCTTGTGCTGAAATTTTAAAAGCTGGGGAGAAAAGTGCCCCCCATGCTTCTCTAGCCATATGGGGAATTATTATTGGAGCTATTTACAAACTTTTAAATAGTGCTCTTTATCTTTGGAATGAGACCGTCTCATTCACAGTAAAAAAATACCAAAATACTTTGGTCAGCATGGATTGTACTCCCGCTCTACTAGGTGTCGGGTACATCATTGGTCCAAGAATTTCAGCTGTTCTTTTCACGGGTAGTGCCTTGGGGTGGTGGGTTTTAATTCCCCTTATTTCTAAATTTGGTTCAGGAGCTCCCCCGATTTTCCCTTCAAAAGTTCCCATTGAATCAATGAGCGCTACCGATATCTGGTCGAATTACATTCGCTATATCGGCGCAGGAGCTGTTGCTATTGGAGGATTGATCACTCTTTTTAGAATTGCTCCAGTGATTTGGAAAACGATTATCGAAAGTTTTCGAGAGCTTTTTCATCTTCTACAAAATAAACCTAAAGAAATTGAACGCACTGACAAGGATATCTCTTTATCCTATCTCATTCTTGGATCGATTGCGATTATTTTAGCACTGTGGCTCCTGCCGGGCTTTCATCTTAATATTGTGACCATTGTTCTTCTTGTGGTTTTGGGCTTTTTCTTTGTTGCCGTAACCTCCATTACTGTGGGTCTTGTTGGGAGTTCTTCAAGTCCTGTTTCGGGAATGACAATTACCACTCTTCTCATTACTTGCCTCATTTTCCTAGGGTTAGGATGGACGGACAGAATCCATTTAATCGCAGCAATCACAATGGGTGCTGTCGCAAACGTTGCGATCGCTATGGCAGGGACAACGTCTCAAGATTTAAAGACAGGGTTTCTATTAGGCGCTACCCCTCGTTCACAACAAGTCGCTGAAATTATTGGACTAATCCTCCCTGCTGCCGCAATTGGATTTACTCTTTACTTACTTAATGATGCTTATGGTTTTGGAAGTACAAAACTCCCTGCACCACAAGCAACTCTCATGGCCCTCATTGCAAAGGGAGTCATTCAGCAAGAACTTCCTGTTGTCCTTGTTCTAATTGGTGTTGTTTTTGGATTAATGATCCATTTTATGAGAGTTCCTGTTCTCCCCTTTGCGATCGGTCTTTACCTTCCTCTATCTCTAAACTCAGCAATTATGGTAGGGGGAATTGTAAATCTTATTACTGAACATTTCACAGAAGATAATAAAAGTATTCAGCGAGGTGTTTTGATTTCTTCAGGTCTTGTTGCTGGAGATGCTTGCATGGGAGTCCTTGTTGCTCTTCTTACCGTTTTAAACATTGTTCCAGCAAGTAAGCCTGGTTGGCTTAATGATTGGTTTTCACTTGGATTCTTTGTGCTTCTTAGCCTTTGGCTAGGATTCTCTTCCTATAGAAGAAAAAATACCCTCCAAAATTCTTGATCGTTTTATAGTTGTTCTATGAAACAAAAGAAATACTCCTTTACGCTAATGGAAGTGATGATCGGTTTTGTGATTATTTCATTGGTATTAGGAATGATTTTTTCTTCACTTTACCAAGAAACCGTTCTTAAAAGAAAAGTCGAGAAGATGGAGAAAACTGTCATGACCCATGTTGCGCTGCAACAATTTCTCGATCGGGTTTTTGCGAATCATATTCTTCCTGACCCCCAAAAATCTAAAAGAACACTTTATACAAAAGAGAACCCTAAACCTAACCTTTCGATTTCTTTCGATAATGGAATCGATAAAGACCCGTTATTTTGTGGAGAAGTTGAAGGGCTTCTTTTAATAGACAACGGGGCTTTAGTCTTTAAACTTTGGGAAGGAAAGCCTTTTGAAAGAAAGGTAACCTTAAGGAAAAATGTAAACCATCTCTCGTTCGAATTTTTAACAAATGGCATACAAGGAATCAAAAGTTTGACGACATGGGATGAAACGTATAACTTTTCACCTTCTTTTATTAAAATCACCTTGAATCACAATGAAGATTATGTTTTTTGGGTCAATCAGTCGATTGAAGGAATCCCCCTAAAAACTAAAGAGAAAGGAGCGGCATGAATCTTCTTCCTTTTGTCATGATCATCATTATGGTTTTAAGCCTTTTTAGTCTTTCACAATTTGAAGGTGCACTTACCCTAAAAAAAGAAAATCAAATTTATCTCGCCTACTTTAGAGGGTTAAGAGAAACCCGAAATAAAAAAGAAAGAAGCGCTTATAAAGACACTCTACCCTCAAATACGGGAGACAAAAAGACCTCGAATGAAGATAAACAAAAAAAGAGTTCACAAAAATATTTCCGAGAAAAAAGAGTGGGATGGGAAAAAGGGAGACTCAATCTCTCCTCTTTGCTCCAAAAACCTCATAAATACCCCTCTCTAGAAACTGTGGCTGTAGCGTATGTCAAGCAGCTTTACGGTCATGCTGAATTCTTTCCGAAAAACGATCAGACCATTAAAGATCTCATGAAAGCATTGATCAAAGCGTATCAAAAAGATCCTTTAATTTCCTTTCATGAAATTAAATTTAATGATCCCAAACTCCAAGACATTTTCTACAAAATGATGAGAGGAACCCATACTTACGATTTAGAAAAGAAAGTCGGGTATCCCCCTTTTGGCGAAATGTTCACTTTTGAAAAAAGTGATCGCGCACCCATGAATTATCACTACGCAAACCTCTCTTTTCTCTCCCTTATGTTTGGAGAAAAAATGACAAAAGACTTTGTTGCACTCGAAAAAAAAGAGTTAATCGAAGCTAAGAGAAAATGTGAGTCACCAATCAAAAAACCTGAGCTTGAAAAGCTTTTAAGGAATCAAATGATAGGTGATAAAAATAATCTCTTAGACCTTTTTGAGTTTACTTATCAAATTTCAAAACGTGTTCCTGCAAAGTACCAAGACGCTACAACACAGATTACAGTGAAAGTGCAGTAGACTTCTCGAAAGTTATCGTAAATGTTGTTCCTTTTCCAACGGTTGATTCAATCGCAATTTTAGCATCATGTTTTGAAACAATGGTCTTAACAATTGAAAGCCCCAGCCCTGCTCCGCCGAGTCGTCGAGAGTGAGATTTGTTAATGGTGTAAAATCGCTGAAAAATTTTTCCTAAATCTTCTTCAGGAATCCCTACTCCACGATCCCTCACTTTTAGAACAACACTCTCAGGGCGATCTTCAACTATTATTGTTATAAAAGCTTCTTCAATAGAATACTTCACGGCATTTTCTAAAAGATTCATCACAGCAAGTTCCAAAAGATCTGGGTCACCATCGATAACAATCATTTCTTCGTTTTGTAAGGATTCAATTTGGATGTCTGGATGTAGAGTCAAAAGTGTTTGGCTGCAATTATCTACAAGACCCACTAAATCACATTCTTGCATCCGGGCCTTTGGAAGGTAATCAAGATCTGCTAGCGTTAGGAGGTTTTTAACTAAATTATCCATCCGCTCACAGTTTCTAACGATCTTTTCTGTGAAGTCTTGAAGCATGGCTTCAGAAATTTCAGGAAGATCATAAATTGTTTCAGCAAATCCTTTTATAATTGTAATCGGTGTTCGAAGTTCATGAGAAGCGTTTGCTACAAAATCTCTTCCAAGTTGTTCCTGTTGATAATGCTCATATCTATCGACGAAGGTTGCTAAAATCTTTTTTCTTGCTTCAAGAATACTCAGCTTTAAATGGGCAACATTTTTTTCTCCACTCACAGTTGTTGTTTGATTGATTCGTGTTTCTTTTAGATGATTAAAAAGTCTTTCGTGCCCACTCATCATTGGATGTTTAAAAAGAAAGTCGCCTTCAGAAAGCCCTGGAATAAGATTTTTCCCTTTTAGATTCATCTCCTGAACTCTTCCTTCCCAATTAAGAATCACGACCCCCTCTTGAAGTGAATCAATCAATGAAAGACGACTTCGCTTTTTTTTTGTTGATGCTAAGCCTTGAAAAAGGGCTGTGATCCCAAAAAGAATTAAAAAAAGAAGCCACTCTCTAAAACGATAAAGAGAGGGGGTTACAAAACATAACCAACTTGCAACAAGCAGTAAGCCTAATGGAAGAAAATATCTCTTTTTCATCCTTTTTACTGTATCAGGAAAATAATAAAAACATCAGAAAAATAGGTTCAAGACCTCAGATTGCGACATTTTTTTGTTTATATGGTGGCTGCGGCTTCGAAAAACTTCCTTTCTTCCTCATTCATAGCCCTTCGACTATGGATTTCGTCATTCAAGAAAGTTTATCTTTGCCTCGCTCGCCCTCTAAACAAAAAAATGTCGCAATCTGAGGTCCAACAGTGGCATTTTTTTACTCATATTCGGTAAATTTAAAGAAACCTTCGAGGTATCGTTATGGCAAAGACTTACTTTTACTATTCGGCGATGAATGCAGGAAAAAGCACAACGCTTCTCCAGTCTAGTTACAACTATAAAGAACGTGGAATGGAAACACTCCTTTTTGCTCCAAATTTTGATGATCGTTTTGGGGATCCTGCGATTTATTCACGTATTGGACTAAAGCAAGAAGCTATCTTGTTTGATCAAGACTTTAATCTTTTTGATTTTGTCGAAGAAAAAAAGAAAACGATCGATAATCTCCGTTGTATTTTGATTGATGAAGCCCATTTTTTAACAAAAGCTCAAGTTGCCCAAATCATCACGATTACAAAACGCTTAAATATTGCAGTTCTTTGTTATGGTTTGCGGTCTGATTTTTTAGGGGAACCTTTTGAAGGAAGCAAATATCTTCTTGCTTGGGCTGAGGAGCTCGTAGAGATTAAAACAATTTGCCATTGCGGGAGTAAAGCGACGATGAACATGAGAATTGATAGTGAAGGAAATCCTGTCAAAAGCGGTTCACAAGTTCAAATCGGAGGAAATGAAAGTTATTATTCTGTCTGTATGAAACACTATATGGAAGAAGTAGGATCTATCCAAGAATATGCATTAACGGGAGCAAGTCATGTCAGCCATTAACCATCCACGAAGCGAAAAAACAACTCTTAAAACACTCATACTTCCTTGGATCGTTTGCTTTTCCGCCTCTCTTTTCTTTGCCTATGAACTTCTTCAACTTCATGTCATGAATGCCTTATCACCGATGCTTATTAAGGATTTATCTCTAAATGCTACAGAGTTTGCAACACTTTGCTCGACTTATCTTTGGGCAGACGTTATCTTTCTTCTCCCTGCTGGGATTATTCTTGACCGCTTTTCTGTAAGACGCGTCATCTTAGTTGCCCTCCTCTTTTGTTTGATGGGAACAGCAGGACTTTCTCAATCAACCTCATTGGGATTTGCTTCTCTTTGCCACTTCTTTTCAGGAATTGGAAATGCCTTTTGCTTTCTTAGTTGTATTATGTTGATTTCTCGTTGGTTTCCAAAAGAGCGTCAAGCTTTCTTGATCGGCTTGATGATTACCATTGGGATGCTCGGAGGTGTCATTGCTCAACGTCCTTTCTCTATTCTCGCAGAACATTTTAGTTGGCGACAAGCTCTTCTTATCGATGCATTAATTGGGGTAGGACTTTTTGCTATTATCTTCACATTTGTCAAAGATGCTCCAGAAAAAATGAAAAAGATGAAGAACGAATCCATTCCTTTTTTCCAAGGGGTCAAGCGCTCGATTTTAAACTTTCATAATATTTGTTGTGGGCTTTACACCTGTTTCATGAACCTTCCTCTCATGATTATCAGCGCTGTTTGGGGAAGCCTTTTCTTGACACAAGTCCATGGAATTGCATTGAGTACTGCATCATTTATTGCGAGCATGATTTGTATGGGAACGATTGTAGGTTCTCCTCTTTTTGGATGGGCATCGGATAAATTAGGAAGACGTCTACCTTTGATGATCTTTGGTGGAATCTCATCGATTATCCTTTTTGGAACAATTCTTTATCTTCCTAATCCTGGAGCGCAGCTCTTTGCCGTCTTATTCTTTGCTCTCGGCTTTTTAACAAGTGCCCAAACCCTTGGTTATCCTGCAATCACTGAGAATAACCCTAAAGAGCTCACTGGAACCTCAATGGGAGTTGCTGCTGTCATTATTATGGGACTTCCTGCACTCATTCAGCCTCTTTCAGGAAAACTTTTAGATTGGAATTGGAATGGAACAATGGTGGATGGAACACCTTTTTATTCCGCTTCAGATTTTCATCTTGCCTTTTTGATCTTCCCCATCGGGTTTATGATTTCACTCTTAACACTCTTCAAGATCAAGGATCGACCTCAGATAAAGAACATCTCCATTTTTGAATAGATATGGTTTATATCTCATTGGAGCACTTTCTAATGAGATATAAAAAAAGAAAGATTGTAAATTTTTTTCCAATCAACTAGGTTGAGCTATATCGTTTTCTATAAAAAGATAGGATCAAAAAAATGATTAAAAAGCTGTTCGTTCTCTTAATAGGTTTGAATTCTCTGATATTTGCAAATTTAGACCTTGTTTATACTTACAATACACCTTCAGAAAAAGGTGATTTATCAAACCAAACACAAGAAGAACATGGCTTAGAAAATTACTATCCATCCACTGATAAATTACTCGGATTTGTTGGCTTAGAGTTTCTTTATTGGAAAGCCATTGAAGGTGCTTCAGACTGGGCTGTTAAAGGTCAAAAAGGACTTCCTGAGCAAAATGTTGGGCAACTTGGAGAGTTTCATACTGCAAAGTTTAACTGGGATCCTGGATATCGCTTAAAAATAGGGGTGCAATTCCCTCCTCATTTTTGGGAATTATTAGGGGACTATACATACTACCATACGAGTCGGCACCAGAAAGTCGATACACCAGATCTAAGTTTAATCACAGCATCAACAGGTCCTTCGTTAATTGGGACATTTCCACAGTTCACTGACTCTGGCGTTATCGTGGCTCACATGAACACACACCTTAATTATAATGGTGCTAATTTAACTTTAGGAAAAGTCTTTCTAATCAGTAAGTCTATGCTCTTCAGACCTTATATTGGAGTTACTGGTGCATGGATGAAAGAAGAATGGCGCTTCAAGTATATTGGAACATCAATAGCTACCAATAAGCAAAAGTGGAAGTTCCATGGAGGAGGGATGCGAATTGGTTTTGACCTAGACTGGCTTATCGGCCTGGGCTTTAGCTTAGATAGTAAGTTTTCTATTGCTTCTATTCTTGGTTCATATCATCAAAAAAGCTATAGTTATACAAATAACACTGGCCCAGATGAAACAGGGATTCCCGACTTAGTTCAAGATGCAAGATTGCATGATAACCGCATAGCTACAAATCTGCAGTTTTTCTTAGGGCCATCATATAACCGAAACTTCTCTTCTTGCGGATTTAAAATTTTTCTAGGGTATGAATTGAATACATGGTTTAATCTCCACGAAACAATCCAACCTGTAAATTTTAGCCCTCGTTCCATTGATAATAGGTATACAAACCTAAAAAGAGGTGTGCTAGCTTTTCATGGCCTGACTTCAGGATTGACATTATCTTTTTAAAGTGTTTTAGCTATAATTTGCTAGTACATGGCAATTAAAGTTATCATGAAGTTTAAACTTTCATCGCTTGCCATTCCATCTGATCGAGTGGAAAGGTTTCTTCTCTCATAGATTTGAGACGCTCAAGATCTTTTTGAAGCATTTCAAATGGCTTAACTTCCTTAACAGATTTCATTTCTTGCGCTACCCTTACAATCGCGTCGTTATATCCACTTCGATCTCTTTTCTGCAGAGAAATCTCCGCTCTAAGAACATTTAGCTTAGCTAAAAAGAAGTGTGTTTTTTCAGTTTCTTCTACACAATTAAGTTCTCTTTCTAGCATTGCCGCTATCCGTTCAAAGTTTACTAGATCATGATTGTTACAGTAGAAAGACAAAATAGTAAATTTTCCAAAAAAGCGCTCAAACATACCACTCTGAAGAAGATCTAGTTGTTCTTCTGCTTTTCTCATTATCTCAGAGGTTCGTTCGACTTGATGTTTTGCTAAAAAGCAATAATCCATAAGGCGCATCATAGGTTTTTCTTTTGCAGCAATTTCCTCTAACCGGCGCTCACAATCGGATAAGATTAAAACACCGCAATCAAAAGAAAATGTTTCATTTGATTTCAGGTCTTTTATCGTTAAATGCTTTTCATCAGTAATGCGAATTTCATAAAGGCCTTCAAAAATAGAAAAACACCTTAGAGCAAAAGTACTATTTGAATGGACTAGGCAATGGAGAAGGTTTTTAAAGTCTGTCATTGCAACTTTTCTCTCGGCACAATGGCTAGCCAAACGAGGAAGTTCGCCTTTAAGCTCTTCAAATTTTCGTGAATGACTTAATTTATGGATATGATCAAGCAAAGCTTTGGCTTCAGGATCAGTTTTGAGGGGAAGAATAAAAGATCGATTAAATTCTCCCGCGCTTACTTTATAATGATCTCCATCCACTTCAATAGAAAAGTTCTTAGATATAATAGGGATCAGCTTTTTTCCTTCCGTGAAACTTTCCTTACAAAGACCGAAAAAAAGATCATAAAGATGGTTATTTGTTACTGGACATTTTGACCCTGAAAGCCACCCACGAAAAGTATCGACCCATCCTTTTGGGGCTTGTGCTTGATGATGCACTTGACTCAAATGAGTAATGATTTCTCTGGCTCGATCAAAATTTTGGTCTTTGATTGCTGTTTTAGCTTCATCAACAAGCCCATTGACTTGCGATTCTGTTAGGTCTTCTGAAATAATTGCTGAAGTGGACACCGAAGTGTCACTTCCAATTGCTGGCACTTCACTCATGAATCTTTCCTCCTGACATCAATGATTAGGAATGGAACAAGGATAATTTCTTATCTAATTTAAAATCAACGGGGAAAGTAATTGACCGTTCGGAATATATAAAATAAAGGCCCCCATATGGGCCTTTATTATTATCTTAAAAATTAAGCTCTCATTGCTTGCCATTCCATCTGATTTACTGGGAAGGTTTCTGCTTCTTTAGACTTGAGATTTCTTAGGTTTCGCTGCAAACTTTCAATAGCCGCTTCTTCTTTAACCTGCTTCATTTCTTGCACGAGCTTTTCAGTTGATTTGACATAACCGCTATGATCTTTTTTCTCTAGACAACTAGAAGCTCTATAATAGTGTATTTCTGCTAAATAATAGTGACTAATTTCTTGATCATCAAGAAGCTCTTTTTCAAACTTTGTTGCTATCCTTTCAAAGTTCATGTGATCATGGTTATTACAGTACCAAGACATAATAGTAGATAGCCCTGAAAAGCGTTTCCTAGAATCTTTCAGAAGATCTAGTTGTTCTTCAGCTTTTCTTATTACTTCTGGAGCTCGTTCCATTTGATGCCTTGCTAAAAAATAATATTTCCAAAGACGTTCAAGGGGATTTTCTATTTTAGCAATCCTTTCTAGATTCCGATCGCAGTCTACTAGTGATAAATGCCCACTCCAAAAAGATGAAAATTCTTTTGGTTGATAGCTCTGAATACATAAACGGTCGTCCTCAACCCACATTAGATAAACATTTATAAAAATAGGGAAACAGCTCAGAGCAAAAGAGCTATTTAAAAATACAAGATCCTCATAAAACTCCTCAAAATTGGATAGTGCAACTTTCTGCTCTGCACAAAGCTGCGCTAAGTAAGGAAGTTCTTTCTTGAGATCTTCATATTTTCTTGATCCATTTAGTTTTCTAAGATGTTCGATTAAAGCTTTGGCTTCAGGACTTGTTCTGATTGGAACAGTAAAAGATTCGCTAAATTCCCCTGAACTTACTTTATAATGATTTCCATCTACTTCAATAGAAAAGTTCTTAGATAAAATCGGAATCAGCTTTTTTCCTTCTTCACAATTCTCATTACAAAGGGTGAAAAAAAGTTCATAAAGATCACCGATTGTTACAGGACACTCCGATCCTGAAATCCATCCACAAAAAGTATCGACCCATCCCTTTGGCGCTTGTGCTTGATGATGCACTAGACTCAGCCTTGTAATGATTTCTCTGGCTCGATCAAAATTTTGGTCTATGATTTCTATTTTTGCATCAATAAATAGCTCAGCGACTTGGTCTTTTGTTAATCCTTCAGAACCAAGCGCTTCAGCTTGAATAGAGGAATCGCCTCCGACAGTTGAAATCTCACTCATAAATAAACTCCCCATCTTTAAATGATTAAAACCGCAAAGATGATAATTGTTTTTGAAATTAAATTGCAGTTCAAAATAATTTATATTAATAAAATATATTGACCTCTATTGAGAGTAGATAATTTTTTAAAAAAGAAGCCTAAGAGCTTGAACCTCTTCAAAACCTATCGGTGATAGATAGTATGTCGATAGAGCTTCATCCGCAAAAATAAAGCCTCGCTCCACATCCTTCTTTCGATACTTTATTGCACACTCAATTGAAATACCTAAAGCATCGGCAATCTCTTGATCCGTTAGAGTGACTTTTGGCTCTTTCTTGAATAGTTCTTGTAAATGAAAGGGGTGTTCCTGCATTGATTTTACCTCTTTAAAAAAGGTACATCCTTCAAAGGGAACGGAGAACTAGATTTTTTTTGCTTCGATGAATTAAAATGATCCTCGAAGCTAAGGTCTCTTGCTACTAAAAAGGACGTACCTTAGTTTCACGCCCTGGGAGGTAACGGCCTCTCAGGGCACTTTTTTATTAAAGTACCTTTTAAGGATATAAAAAAACTTCTATTTTCTCCAAGAAAAATCCCCCTGACAATAGACTCGGAATAGATTTTTAAAAAGTTTCGCCATTCATTACGATAATATGTCCCCCATCAAGAATAGCTTTAATCTTATTGAGTGATTGTTCAACTTTCTCTGGAAAATCAAAAAATTCCAAAACAAGAGGAAGATCTAAGGAAAGGCTTAAAATGTGAGCACTATGATGCCCTCCCTCAATGGCTCGTAAAACAACTGCGTGCTGAACTTTTTCTTCATCTAAAATTTTCATAACTTCTTTAACATGATGTTCAGATTCTTTCATGTAGATGCGTACTAATTTAATTTTTTTTAGGCTCATAATTTTCTCCCAATTGCAAGTCCTCCATAAGCTCCTCCAATACATAAAACAACAGAAAGAAGAAGATAAAAGACCATTTTGATTCCTTGACCACTTTCCCAAAGGTCGATAACCTCATATGAGAAGGTAGAAAAGGTTGTGAAACCTCCTAACAAACCAATAAGAAGAAGCGCTCTAAGCTCTGCACTCCACTCTCCAATCCGGTCGATAAGAATCACACTTAAAAAAGTAATGAAAAAGGAACCCAAAATATTAACGACCAAGGTTCCATAGGGAAAAGTAAATCCAGCAAAAAGATGGATGCTCCTTGAAAGAAGAAAGCGACAGATCGCTCCAACACCTCCCCCTATCCCAATAAGAATGATTTCTTTCATGACCGACTTCCCTTATATATATACACATCGCAAACCGAAAAATTGGTTTTTGTCTTCGTTGACTTATCCTCAAAATTCTTGTTCTCACTCGTGCCTTGCCTCTTGGCAATGGTCACTTGCTCCGAACAAAAATTTTGAGGGCCTCCTTGACAAACTTCCAATTTTTCATTCACGATGTGTATAACCTTTCACTGCGTAGACATTAACGGACTCTGTAAACCCTTTAAGTTCGACCGACTGAAGTTTTTCGCATTCAAAAGTCTCTTGAACACCTTCTGCATGGAGTGTTTCTTCACTGATCAAAATTTCCATCCCTTTTGCTGCAGAGCAAATACGGGAAGCTAGATTGACATTGGCTCCAAGAACGGTATAGTTTAACCGATTCTCTGCTCCCATATTTCCCGCAACGACATTCCCTGTATGAATACCGATTCCCATTTTAATTTCAGGTAGCCCCTCTTTTTTCCTTTCAACATTCCAAGCTTGAAGATCCTCTATTGCCTCAAGCGCACTTTTGATTGCATTTAAGGCATTTTCCTTTTTCTCAATAGGCGCTCCAAAAAGAGCCATCACTTCATCTCCGACATATTTATCGATAACTCCTCCAAATTTATCGATCTTTTTAGAAACTTTTGTCATACACCCATTCACGAATTGAATGACTTCTTTTGGATTCATTTTTTCAGTCATCTTTGTAAAGTTTCGGATATCACCAAAGAAAACGGTGACTCTTTTTTCTTCTCCTCCTAACTGAATATTTCCTTTTAACGCTTCTTCCGCAATTTCTTTTGACACAACTTTATTTAAAACGCTTCGCACGCGTTCTTTTTCCCGAAGACCTTTAACCATTTCAAAAAAGGAGTGATAGAGCGTATAAATTTCATCATGCCGATTTTTCTTCGTTTCTTTAGGAATTTCAACATCATCCAGCTTTCCTTCTGCAACCGTTTGTGTCACTCCAGCAAGTTGAGTAATGGGCTTTGTAATCCGTTTTGCAATATTATTTAAAAAGAGAAGAACAAAGAGAAGGCCTCCGATTGCAGCAAAACGCATTTGAGCAGAGAGTTTCTGGATAACCTCTTGTGCTCCTTCATTTACTGAATTAATAAATGCAAACTCTTCCTCCGTCGGATTAAAGATAAAGAAATGAAGATCGATTTTTTTATAGGGAACAATATGAAGAAAAAAGTATTCCTTACCGCTGACCGTCAGAATTCCAGAGGGCTTGGAAAGAAGGGGTTCTACAGCAATATCATACCAGCTTTTATCATCCATCTCTATTCCTTCAGGAGTACTCACCTTCACAATTCTATTTTCTGTTAAAAAGAGAGCTATTTGATGAGTAGATCGAGCTAAAGACCCTAGGATCGGCCCTCCGTGTGTTCCAATGGTTAAATAGCTCGTCCGAGTTTCTTTCCCGGTTCCTTTATCTAAACGCAGTGTATTCCCTAAAAAAAGATGGCCAATTTCTTCAGGAGCTATGACATCTAAATGTGTGGTGAGAAAATCATATGGAATTTCTTCCAGATCTTGTAAGGCTTTCCCTATTTTATATTTTGGTTCGCTATAAAAGACTGTATCATTTCTCAAACCCTTCCCATACAAACTCTTCATATCGACAGTTCCCATCCCAACTGGAGCCCGATCAGAAAGGGGATCCTTTCCAAAAAGGGTCGATTTTGTAAGTGTTGCCAACCCCCAAATTAATCCCACCTTATTATAATGCTCTATATACTCTTTGACATAGTACTTTACTTGCTCTTGATAATAGCGCTCTTCTGCTGATTTTTTCGATAAATCTGATTCCTCAAAAAAGGAAAAACCTTCGTAATCTATTGAATCCTTTTCTTTGATTGTTTTTAGTTTTTCTTGAATCATTCGATTCCAATGGTCTTGATTAGGAATAATGGAACCATTACTTTTGAGAACTTTTTGAGCCTCAAGAATCTTATCCAAAAATGCTTTTAAATAGAAAGTTTCTGCAGGAAGTTCTAGCCATTTTAAAAAGGGCTCTAAAAGGTTAATCGATAGATTCAAAGATTTAGATAAATCTGCATCAACTTGAAACTTCAAAAGGGTTTGGGGATTAAAATAAACAAAATACCCCTCATCGGTATCTTTCTCATTATTTAACCGTGAATGCAACGAGGCCATATTAAAGTTTATTCCAATGTAAGGCTCGCTCCATTGTTTTTCATTCATAGAATCTCTGATAGCGACAAAATGAAAACTATGATTTGTGGGGAAATGAAGGGTGTCGCTCAAATCATTTTCATCAAGGATGATTTCAGACATCAAACTCTCTTCATTCGTGCTTTGAATAAAGTCGATCCATTTATTGGTAATCATCAATGACGCAGAATCGAGCCAATTCTCATTTTCTAAATTATCTATAGTCGGCTCAAAACCTTTCCGAACAAGAGAATACTTAGCAACCCCTTGAAGGACAGCATCGATTTCTGCCTGTATCTTGTAAAGCATGTTTCCAAGGTAAGCTTCTATTGCCTTCGTTTTCTCATGATTGAGTTCATCTAACTTTTCTAAAAGGTCTTGATAGGTATGTTCAAGGTTAACCCTTGTAAGGCGATCTTCCAAATAAAAGGAAGCAACAAAGGTAATTGAAAAAACGACTGCAACCCAAAGAAAAAGTCTATAACGAAGTTTCATGGTTTTGTTTCTTTAAAGAGGTTTTCATAACCTGTTTTGGTAATCACAATCATATCTTCATACCTTATCCCCCCTATTCCAGGGAGATACAACCCAGGTTCAATCGTAATCACCATCCCTGCTTCAAGTTTTTCTTTCCGAAGCTCTGAGCATATACGAGGATATTCATGTACATCTAGCCCTATACCATGACCAAGGGCATGAACAAAATGTTTTTCTTCTGTTCCCATTACCTTGCGGGCAACTTCATCCAGAGTCGCAATTGCTTCACCTGGACGACACTTTTCAAGGGCAGCCTGATGAGCTCTTTTGACAAACCGAAATATCTCTTCTATTCTCTTTGAAACAGTTCCAAAAAAGATAACGCGTGTCATATCACTAGCATATCCATTAAGAACAACCCCAATATCGATGAGAACAACCTCATTTTTTTTCAGCTTTCGAGTACTACTATGATGATGAGGGAGGGCGCTATTTTCTCCAAAAGCAACGATAGGAGGAAATGAAAGAGCTTCAGCTCCTCTTTTTTTCATATAGAATTCAAACTCCCGAGCTAATTCAATTTCAGTAACTCCCACCTTTAGTTTTTTTCTAAGATAGATAAATCCTTTCCATAATAGTGCGGCACTTTCTTTAAGAGAAGCAAGTTCCTTTGTATCTTTTATTGCTCTGACTTTGAGAGTAGGTTGACTAAACCCTTGAAGTTTCTTTTTAGTTTTCGAAAAACTCAGTTTAATTGTTCGGTAAGCTGCAACAGAAAGGCTCATATCAAAACCAAAAGTTGTGGATCCCTTCCATGATTTTAAAACTGTTTCGAGCTCTGTTTTCCCTAGGTTTTTCACTGGATAGGGAGATTCTTTTTTAGCCTGCGTGAGGTACCTTCCATCGACGAACAAAACAACACTTCTTTTCGAAATCAAAAGTCTTCCCCGCGAAAGTTTTAATCCTGTGAAATACGTGAGATCCGTTGGATTTTCAATAATAAATCCATCCAGACCCATTGTAGAGAATATCTTTCGAAATTTAAGAATTCTTTTTCTGAAATAACTTTTTGATACCATCATGACTTAAAGCAACAATTGTTTTCATTCCTTTTGGACAATCATAAGGAGAAGAAGTTTTAAGAAGCGCTTTCACCGTTTGTTTAGCTTCAACTAAAGTCCAACCCTTTGTTTGTGATCTTGCAGAATAAGAAGCTGAAAGTGCAAGTTTTTTCTCTCGTTCTTTTTGAACTAAATTCTGATCAAAAATCTGGGCTAAACTCTCAAGAAGCCCTTGAAGTTTTTCTTCTTCGATATCAGAACTCAAAGCATCGACAATAAATGTGGTTTCACCAAAAGGACGGATATCAATTCCCATTGCTTTGATCTCTTCGATGTAAAGCGATAATTGCTCTTTTTCATGAGGGGTAAACTCAAGGGTTAAGGGAAATAATAGGGTTTGGAAAGGAGCGATTTCTTTCTTTAAAAAACGCTCATATAAGATGCGCGCTGTAGCAGCTTCTAAATCAATAAGAAAAATCCCTCCTTCATTGGGCAGGTTGATTAAGGGTGTTTGATGAAGAATTAAGTAAGAATCAAAGAGACCAATAACGGGCAGATCTTCTTCTTGAGAATCAAAAGTAAAACTTTGGATTGGTTCATCAAATGTTTCTTGAAGCTTAAGAGGAGAATCAAAGCTCCATTCCATTTTTGGAGAAGAGATCCTTTTTTCCCATCCTTTAAACCCTGATAAAATCGCTTGCCTTACCATCGTTTGAACACCTTTTTCTTCGCGTAAACGAATCTCCCTTTTTTGGGGGTGAACATTGACATCAATCCATTCTGGAGGAAGGGTCATTTGAAGAACATATGTGGGATGAAGGTTTACTCCTAGTCGCGTCCCATACCCTTCATAAATCGCTTGGGAGATTTGTGGAGAAATAACAGCTCTTCCGTTGACAAAAAGATACTGTCCCATTCGATTCGTTTTTGCATAGATTGGAGACCCTATCCACCCTTTTATATGAGCATCTTTTTCAGAAAAATCAATCCGCGATGCATCATTGATAAAAGACTCTCCCAAAACCTCTCGACATCTTTCTTTAAGTTCTCCAGAAACAAGATTCATCATTTCTTTTCCATCAGAAAAATATCGAAACGTTTTTTGAGGATAAGCTAGAGAGAATTTCCTAATAAGCTTCGTAATCGCATTTTGATTGGCTTTTACACTTTTTTGAAACTTTAGACGTGCAGGAACATTGTAAAACAAGGAGCGGACCTCAATTGTCGTCCCTTGACTTCGAGCGGCAGGTTGAGGAGAAGAGATTTTTCCGCCATTGCAAGAAACTTCATATCCATGATCCATTTTCTCTTTCGTGGTGAGAATTTTTATTTTTGATATCGCCCCAATCGAAGCAAGAGCTTCCCCTCGAAATCCCATTGTAAGAATCTGTATAAGATCTTGCGCCGTTCGAATCTTTGATGTCGCATGCCTTTCTAGAGATAAAAGAAGGTCTTCTTGACCCATTCCTGTTCCATTATCTGAGATACGGATCAGAGAAAATCCTCCCCTTTCAATTTCAATGGTAATCAAATCACCCTTTGCATCAAGGGAATTTTCAACAAGTTCTTTTACGACAGATGCAGGATTTTCAATCACTTCACCAGCAGCAATTTTGTTAATTGTTTGATCAGATAGTAAATGAATCGTCATCAATGAACCTATCCCGATAATTACTTTTTGTTCTTTTTTGCTTTTAGATAGTGTCGTCACAAATTGTTCATTTCTTAACCGTCTTCTATGGAAAATTTCATCGTTGACCTGCTTCAAAAGCCCAATTAGGGCTTTTTGCATCGGTCGCCTTGAACTTTCCTCATAGAAGCCTCTTCTTAAATGTCCATCTCATAACGACACTATCTAGGCACCTTTTAATCCTTTATTTTTCAGCCTTGTCTTATGACAATAGCTTCAAATAAAGGATTAAAAAGTGCAGGAAAATCGATAAAAATCCCAATAAAGTGATTACCGGGATAGCTTCATTCTCCTTGAGAACAACTTTAGCGATCTTTATTATAGAAGATCAAAATCTCAAGGAGCAAGAATGAAATTTCCCAAAACATGGAATTTAGAACGGATTTATGATGGGGGAAGTCTCTCCTCTTCCTTCCAAAATTGTTTTCAAGAAACAAAAGAAAAGATCGATTCTTTAAAAATCCTTCTTTGTAAAAAAAGGTTGAATGAATCTCTTTCCCTTTCTCAAGAGATTAGCTTTTCACTGCGAGAGATGAACGCTTTTGTTGAATGTCTAAATGCTCAAGATGTTAATGACTCTAATGCTTCTAGTTTAACCGGGAAGATGAGAACCCTCTCTACGGAATTTTCTAACTTAGAATTAGAGTTCGATCAAGCCTTAGGATCCCTTTCTCACCAAGATTTTTTAAACCTTATCGAGATTCATCCCGACATCTCTTTTCATTTAGAAGAAAAAAGAAAGAAAGTTAAGGATAAACTTCCCTTCGAAAAAGAAACGTTTATCAACGATCTAGCTATCGATGGATATCATGGGTGGTCTGAGCTTTGGGATGCCCGAATCAGTGAAATGTTTTTCCCTTTTCATGAAAAACGGCTTTCGTTTGGGCAGATTGAAAATAAGCTTGGAGATCCTGAGCGGAACATTCGCAAGGAAGGTTTTGAAACAATTCAAAAAGAATTCAAGGGTTCCGAAATCGTTTTTTCTCAAATTCTGAATCACTTAGGAGGTTTTCGTTTAGAAGTCTATAAAAAAAGGGGATGGGATCTTTTAAAAGAGCCACTCGATGAAAACCGAATGTCTGCAGAAACCTTAGAAGCGATGTGGACAGCAATTACAAACATTCAAGCCTCACTAAAAGAATTTCTCTCATGTAAATCAGCTTTACTAGGCATCGAGAAAATGAGTTGGTATGACCTTGAGGCCCCTCTTACAACAACATCAAAAGAAATCACCTACGAGGATGCTGCTGAAACAATCTTGAAACAGTTTAAATCATTTAGCCCTAAAATGGCTGATTTTGCAAAAAAAGCTCTTGAAAATCATTGGATCGATGCAGAAGATCGCATAGGAAAAAGACCTGGAGGGTTCTGCATTGGCCTCCCTCTTGTAAAAGAAAGTCGCATTTTTATGACTTTCTCGAACACGATGACCAATCTTTTCACACTTGCGCATGAACTAGGACATGCTTTTCATAATGAGATCCTCTTTTCTCTCCCTGAAATGGCTCAAGATGCAAAAATGGGCGTTGCTGAAACAGCATCAACGATGGCAGAAACAATTGTGACCCAAGCAGCTATAAAAGAAGAAAAGGATCCTAAAGAGCGTCTTTTTTTATTAGATGATCATCTTTCCCGATCGATTTCTTATTTAATGAATATTCAAGCGCGCTTTCTTTTTGAGACACGCTTTTACGAGAAAAGAAAAGAAGGTTTTGTCTCTCATGAAGCACTTTCTGAAATAATGGAAAGTGCACAAAAAGAGGCCTATGCAAACTCTCTTGAAACCTACCACCCTCTTTTTTGGGCAGCAAAAATGCACTTCTTTTTTACCGATGTTCCTTTTTATAATTTTCCTTACACTTTCGGATATCTCTTTAGCTTAGGAATCTACCATTATGCTATGGAAAAAGGAGATTTCGAATCTTCTTACATCGCTTTACTTGAAGATACCGGAAGAATGAATGTCGAATCTTTAGCAAAAAAACACCTACAGATGGATCTTTCTCAACCCAAATTTTGGGATCAAGGGTTAAGTGTCATAAAAAAAGATATTGAGGAATATATTAAGCTTTCTAAGGAGGTTTTGTTATGAAATTCTTAATCTTTTTTCTATTGAGCCTTCCTCTCATTGCAGTACCTAGTCAACATTACTATGATCTTTTAAATCAAAATCCTAAATGTTTCGGAATTCTTGGAAATCATGAAAGAGAAGAAATCGAAATTGTGACATCCCCCAATGAAATCGCCGAAATTGAAGAGATCGCTCAGCTCCGCCTCATGAATCTAGGGCATCCTCCTTCAGAAGCTCATGCATGGAGTCGCGTCGGGATTGTTGCTGAAGATCAATATCTCTATTGGATCCGTGACGCTGTCATTTTTCCTTCAGGTGCTCAGGGAACTTATGATCGAATTCTTTGGAAAAGTGGTCTTGATGGAGCTCCTGGAATTGCAATCCTTCCCTATCTCCCTGATCGGAAAATCGTTGTCAATGTCAATTATCGCCATGCAACGCGCAGCTGGGAAATCGAACTCCCTAGAGGAGCTCGACATGAAGGAGAAACTTTGCGCGCTGCCGCAGCTCGTGAGTTAAAAGAGGAAACAGGATTTCAGTTAGATGAAACCCTTCTCTTAGGAACTCTTGCCGTCGATAGTGGGATTTTAACTTCTCTTGTTCCTGTATTTGCTTGTAAAGCTCATTCACCCGAAAAAAATAATCCCGATTTCTCTGAAGCGATTTCAAAAAATCTTATTTTAAGTCTATCGGAATTAGAAGAAGCTCTCCTTCAAGGATTTTGGAATACAACCATAGGCGATAAGACGATCCGTGCAAATGTTAGAGATCCCTTTTTAGCCTATGGCCTTCTCCATATGAAACTCCGCCATTGGCAGGAATAGAGTTTTGTACTATGTAGAGTGGTGAGACCCCGGAGGGCCGCCATGGACAGTAACTCAAATCAACCTTCAAGAAATCTTAACTTGGAAAAAAAGGGTTCTAACCGCTATACCAATAGTCAAAAGAACTCCCTAAAACGAAAATTTATGCGCTTTTTAACAACTCTTATTGTTCTTGGTGGTCTCGGCTATGGTGCGTATTGGCTCAATAATACCCAACCAGAGCTGAAGCATCAAGCCATTGAAATGATCAATACTGGCACATTCCACACACTTGAAGCCCGCTTTACAGCTGCTCAAATCATGGAAAAAGAAAGACTTACACTTTTAAAGGATTCTGATCATCGATATAACCCTCCTTCCCTTCGTTTCCACCCCTACCTTCTTATGGAAGTGAAGTTTACAGCTTCCAATTTTCAAACTGAAGAAGGGATTATCCTTTGGGATTTAATCGACGGTGAAATGGTTCTTGATACAAACTCTTGGGATAAAACACATGGTTTTGCAGACTGCATCAATGCAGGTGCTGATAAGTATGAATATAAAATCCTTACAACGATCTCAAAAAATGAAGGAAAGGCCGATCGTCAAACCCTGATGAATTCTCTCAATATTGAAACCCATCTTTTCGAGAAGTGGATTGATCGAGCACGAAAGAAAAAACTCATTGTCCAACATGGAAATGATTATCGGATTCATCTTCACCTTCCAGTTATTAGTGTGCGTCCTTCAACAACGATTGCAGATCCCCTTGTAACAAAAAGTTGTAAACATAGCGAAAGGATTAACCGTAGATACTCCCCCACCCAAATCAAAAAAGCAGCTGAAGCTGCCTTTGGCATAGATTTCGCCATTCGGAGTACTCAAGATGTTTTCCTTCCAATCTATAGTATTACTGTCCAAAATCCCGATGGTTCTCTCCATACAACCCATTGGAATGCCCTAAATGGAAAACGGATCAACCACTCCAACCTCATTGAATAATAATTCGTAAACCGCTAAGATCTTTCTAAATTTAAGGGTTTATACTCTTATCTTGGAAAGGTGGCTGAGTGGCCGAAGGCACGTCCCTGCTAAGGACGCGTATCTGCAAGGGTACCGAGGGTTCGAATCCCTCCCTTTCCGCACTTTTAAAGGACTTCTTTTTGAAGTCCTTTTTCTTTTGATCAATCTCCAGAATATGCTAAACTTTCACCCGCAAAGAATCTTTACAAGGGTATGTATGACAACTTTATCCACTGCTCTTAGAAGCTCAAATATTGAAGTAGGAATAAAGGGTTGGGTAAAAAGCCCCATACAAGACCCTCTATTAGAACTAGATCGTGCTTGTGAAGAATTTTCAGGTGAACTCCCGAAAGATCTAAAAGCAAAAGCAGAACTGCTCCAAAGGGAAGCTGAATATTTCTTATCCAAAACAACTTCTCATTCTCATGATGGGTATCTAATTCTTCAAAAACTTTTTAACCTTATTATTTCTATCGTCGAAACAATTTTTGATGTTTTGGGTTTACAAGCTCTTCTCTCTAGGAAGGACTATGAATGGCAAGATGAAAACAAATCCTATAAAATGATGAATTTGATTTCTTTTATAGGAATGCTAAGCACAAGCATCCTTCCTTTGATTGGGGGGGATGAAGCACGTAAAAAATTTGCAGTTTTTCTGACTGCTATTATGGGAATGAGTTTGATTTATCCCTATTTCAAACCTACACCAAGAGACCTTCCTAGAGGACTTAACTGGTCCGAAGGGATTAGGAATCGTGAAGTTGAAGTTCTGGAAGGGGAGAAAAGAATACTTGATCAAATGGCAGCAGCAATAAAGATGCAAAAAAAAGTCTTACTTGTGGGACCTTCAGGAGCCGGGAAAACAGAAACAGCAAAAGCTTTTGTTTAAGCCATCGAAGAAGGCCGCTATCCAGAGCTAAGAAAGTTGACTTCTTTTTATTACAATACCGCTGATATCATCGATGGATCTGGTTGGAATCTTCTAGGACGTATTAAAGCTCTAGTCGGTAGAAATCGAGAAAAAGTTCTTTTCATCTGGGATGAGTTCCACGTGGTTTGTAAAGACCACCTTGCCGATCAAATGAAAACACATTTTGATCCTGGTCCACAAGGACAGCCTTATGCGATTGTTATTACAACAGACGAAGAAATCGATGCTTTTCGAAGAGGTAGTCATGGAGCTTTACTCCGTCGATTTGAACGGATTGAAATCTCACGTTGTGATAATCAGCGCGCATTAAGACTTCTGCCCTCCCTTTTAATCAGAAAAATGCCTGAAGCAATAGTCCTAAACCCAGAAGAACTCTTTACATATCTTATCGACCAATGCCGAGAAAAACTCCCTCCAGAAAGATTTATCCCCTACCAAGTTCATAATGCTCTTGAAGTTCTAAATAGATGTCTAGAGCTCATTGGAGAGTCTCAACTTATAACACCCTCATCTGAAGCGTTAGCAGATCAAAGTGAAATTCAAGCTCACACTTCTCTAAGAGTTGCTGGAGCTGCAAGTTCTGTTTTTGCTATAGGGGCAGAACGTGACCGAGAAATTAGTGGAAAAGCTGCCCGACTCTCTGAACAACAAGCCATTCTTATTGAAAGAGAAAGTGAGATTAAAGCATTGTTTTTAAAAAGAGGACAACTTTTAGCTATTAAAAAGCTCTTTTATCAAACAGCCTTAAAAATTGCCCAATCCCAAAAACCATTAAGAAGCGACTTAATAAAATTTCATCTTATTGGATCCTATGTTGAACGCTTCATGCAAGCAGCTGTCATAGAAGAAGGAGAGCGTTTAAGCGTTAAAACAGTAGTTGACCAGAGGTTAATTGATCAGGTCATTGAGGAAATTATTAGAGATCGAACTCCAGCTAATGCTGTTGAATGAGATGCGCTTGAAAAACACGGGAACGGGCAAAAAATGCCTCTAGGCCAAGCTTTGTTTCACTAAGAACATCTCTAATGGCGCAAATCCTCAAGGAAACAGAGGATTTGAATCCCTCCCTTTCCGCACTTTTAAAGGACTTCTTTTTGAAGTCCTTTTTCTTTTGATCAATCTCCAGAATATGCTAAACTTTCTTCCAAAAAAAGTATTTTAAGGATGTATATGTCAACTTTATCCGCTGCTCTTAGAAGCTCAAATATTGAAGTAGGAATAAAGGGTTGGGTAAAAAGTCCTATCGAAGATCCTTTATTAGAACTGGATCGCGCTTCTGAAGCTTTTTCAGGTAAACTCCCCGAAAATCTAAAAGCAAAAGCAGAACAACTCCAAAGGGAAGCTGAATGCTTCCTAGCAAGAACAAATCCTCATTCACAAGAAAGTTACTTAATGTTTCAAAAACTTTTTAATTTTACCATTCCAGTTCTTGAAACAATTTTTGACCTCTTTGATGTGAAATCTCTTTTTTTTAAAAGTGACTATGACTGTCTGGATGATTATAAGCCTAATAGAACTGTAGACTTGATTTCGTTTGTAGTTATGCTGATCACCACCGGTCTTTCTTTAGTTGGGATCAAAAAAACACGGAAAAAGTTTTCTGTTGTGTTTACCGCGATTTTAGTAAGAAGTTTGATTTACCCCTACTTTCAACCTCCACCACGAACTCTCCCCAAAGGACTCAACTTGTCTCAAGCAATGAGAAGAGGTGAAATCGAAACAATGGATGGAGATGAAAAAACACTGAGTCAAATAGCGGAAGCGATAGAACGTCAAACAGTAGTTTTACTCGTTGGTTCTTCGGAAGTAGACAAAACTGAAACAGCAAAAGCGTTTGTAAAAGCAATCGAAGATGGACGTTATCCAACCTTAAGAAAACTCACCGCTTTTCATTTTTATATCCCTGATATCACTGATGGTTCAGGGGCAAATCTTTTCGGACGCATTAAAGTTCTAGTTGGGAGAAACTCCAACCGAATTCTTTTTATCTGGAATAAGTTCCAAAACATTAGTCATTCTCACCTCGCGTATCAAATGAAAACGCATTTCGATCCCGTTCCTCGAGGACAACCATTTGTCATGGCAATTACAACAGATAAAGAAATTGATACATTCAAAAGAAATCATGGGGCTTTAGTGGAACGGGTTACAAGAATAGAGGTATTGCCTTGCGATGACAAACGCGCACTAAAACTTCTACCTTCCCTTCTACTAAAAAAAATGCCAGAAGCACTTGTTCTAGATCCTCAAGAAACTTTTGAATATCTCATCACTCAATGTCGAGAAAAGCTCCCTTCAGAAAGGTTTACCCCTTACCATGTTCATATTGCTCTTGAAGTTCTCAACAGATGTTTAGAATTTATAGGAGAATCTCAGCCTATAAAGGGTGATGAAGGACCTATAGCCGATCGATTCGAAACTCAAAGTGAACTCTCTCTTAAAATTGTCGGATCTGTAAGCTCAATTTTTTCAACCCAAACAGGTGGTCAATCTCGCCCTTTATGTGAACATAGAATTTCTTCTGTTGAAAGAGAATGTGAAGTTAAAGCATTGTTTTTAAAAAGACGGCAACTTTTAGCCATTAAAAAGCACTTTTATCAAACAGCTTTAAAAATTGCTCAATCCCAAAAACCATTAAGAAGCGACTTAGTCAAATTCCATCTTATTGGATCTTACGTTGAACGCCTCATGCAAGAGGCTGTAGTTGAAGAAGGAAAGCGTTTAAGCGTTAAAACAGTGATGGACAAGGGGGTAATTGATCAGGTCATTGAGGAAATTATTAAAGAGCGAACAGCAGCTAACGGCGCATAAGATGGGATTGAACAACACGGGGAAGGGCAAAAAATGCCTCTAGGGCAAACTTTGCTTCACCAAGGGCGTCTTTAACAGCGCACCCGGCTTCTCTTTCCGTCTCAAGTTTTGCCTGATAAATCTGATCAAGCTGATGAAGAGAAAGAGGTCTTTCTGCATAAAATACCTTATAAATTGAGTCAGCATTTTTTATCGCGTGTTCTCCCTCTATTTTAGCAACATGGGATTTGAATAAATTTGCATGCCTAACAAGCTCATGAAGGTTATGACGATCATGATCTGAAAGAGTAATATTTGGAAAAAATTGAGGGTGTTCATAACTCTCTATCACATGGGAAAAAATTTGTGGAGGACCTCGATACGTTTCATTTGAAACGTTCATCACAGCCCATTGTCCTAAGCGATACCCATCAAAATAATCCCCTGACCAGAGAACTCCTAAAGAGGCAAAAAGAAAATAGACGAACTGTTGGAAAGGATAAACAAAAAAGTGTTCATGGGAAATGTTCCAAAACTTTTTTTCTGTCAGCTCCTGTCTTACTCCTAAGAAAATAAGATGAGCGATTCCGGTAACCATATCTGCAACAATTGTTAAAGGAATCGTAAAATGACGGACTAGTGCAACAGAAGTGCGACGATCATCGATCACCGGAAGGGCTTGGTCAAGCAATTTAAATGTAGAAGGAAGAATTTTAACCATGGAGGAAATAATAAGAACTTTAAAATAAAATCTCAACACTCGATATCTTTGCCTCGCTTCCCCTCTGAGAGATAGTTAACGGAAAAAATGTCGTCTATGAAACTATCCCTTTTGTTTTTTTTCATCTCTTCCTAAACTAAGAACGATAGGAAAGGCGCGTGTGAGAATAAGAATTTTGAGGCTTACATCGACGCAGATAAAAACTAATTTTTGAATCACGATGTGTATATAGGTGAATACTTGAGGTAGGTTCCAGAAATGGCTGAGAAAGAAAAGACAAAAGTGAAGGTTGCCCCTAATTCAAAAGAATCTGAAATGATGGTTCTGGGTTGCATGCTCACAAAGGTGAACAGTCTAAATGTAGCAGCAGATGCTCTGCAAGCTGGAGACTTTTACTTTACGGAACATCAAGCAATCTTTGATTGCTTAAAAGGGCTTTTCAAAAGCGACAAACCTGCAGATATCCATCTTGTTGCAGAAGAATTAAAGCGTATTGAAAAACTCGATACCATTGGAGGTGTTGGCTATTTAACAACACTCGCACAATATGCAGGAACCTCTGCATACATTGAAGAATATGTTGAGCTGATAAAAAATAAATCGATCCTTAGACGGATGATTTATGCTGCTCAAGAAATTGAAAAAAATGCATTAGAGGAGCCTGGCGATGTTCATGGGGCTCTTGATGATGCTCAGGCAACTTTCTTTGCAATTTCTCAAGCAACTAACGCTAAAGCTGGGAAACATATCAAAGATATCCTTTCTGGGGTGGTTGCTGAGTCAGGCCTTCCCTATTTAAAGGAATTAGAAGAAAGGCAAGAGACCTATCTAGAAAAGGGAGAAGATGCCCTGACATTCACAGGAATCCCTACAGGATTTGCTGATCTTGACCATATGATCAATGGTCTGGCTCCTTCTAATTTGATTATTTTAGCGGGCCGCCCAGGGATGGGTAAAACTGCTTTTGCTTTGAATGTTGCAGAAAATATCGCTTTTAAACATCAAATGCCCGTTGGCATTTTTTCCTTAGAAATGAGTGCTGAACAACTTCTTCATCGGATGATTTGTTCTCAGTCAGAAGTGGAATCGAGTAAAATTCAAACAGGTTCGCTAAATGGTTCCGAATTTCAACGGGTTGTAGGAACCGTGAATAAAATGCAAAAAGCCCCTGTAATTATCGATGATCAACCGGGCCTAAAAATCACAGATCTCCGCGCTCGCGCTCGCAGGATGAAAGAAGCACACAACATTCAGTTTCTGGTGATCGATTATCTTCAACTTCTCTCTGGTTCAGGAAGTTATTATGGAAGTGACAATCGTCAGGGAGAAATTTCTGAAATCTCTCGAATGCTAAAGAACTTAGCACGTGAACTCAACATCCCTATCCTTTGTGGCTCTCAACTTTCACGAAAAGTTGAAGAAAGAACGGGACATCGCCCAATGATGTCCGATCTTCGAGAATCTGGAGCTATTGAACAAGATGCTGATATTGTGATGTTCCTTCTCCGGCGAGAATATTATGATCCTTATGATAAACCAGGTCTTGCTGAAGTCATTGTTGGAAAAAACCGTCATGGTAAAGTTGGGAATATCGAAGTCGCTTATCGAAAAGAGTTTGCTCAGTTTGCAAACTATACACCCTCAGATGACAACTCGATGGAAGATAACTCTGAAGCTTTTGAATCTTTTTCTCCAACAAATTAGAGGATATCGTTACAAGATTATCAATTCTTAAGAGCTTTCAATTTTTTTTAGCCGTTTATCAATATTCTGGAGTTGTTGGCGTAAAGGCTCTAATTTCTTTTCAACCATTCTTTCTATGAAACTTTGGTGCTCGTTCAAAAAATCTGGATCCTCAAGATCCTCATGGACATCGAGGAGACTTGAAATTGTCACCTCTCCCTTTGAGTATTTCTCAATTTTAATAGCTAAGGCTAAAGAGGGCTTTCGTTCCTTTTTCAGAATTTGATAAAGGTAAGATGTTGAGATTCCTAAGTCTGCAGCACATTTCTTCACAGGGATATTATGCTTAAATAAAAAAGTCTTCATCTCTCTATTTGATCTATATTTAAAGTATATTAGAGAGACTATCTGGAATAATTATTTTTTAAATGTGTAATAATCACACATTTGCATAGCTTTGCAAAGATGGCTAAAAATAAGCTCCGATCATTGAAATTACGGTAATGAAAAGAACATATAAGAGTCGATCTTTAGAAGATTATGAGCGCATGCAGAAACTTACCGCCCCCAAGAGGCGAAGCTCATCCTTCCTTAATTAGCTTCTCAATCACTCTTCTTCATCAGAAGAAAAATCCATTTCACCAAAAACGGTTGAACTGTTTCCGTCTTGTTGAACAGTTAATAGAGAAAGATTTTCTACTCCTTCCTTGAGCTGAGTATCTGTGCTCACCTGATCAGATTCGCTTTCAAAAATTTTACCTAGGCCTTCCTTGTCTAACTTGGTCTTGAGTCTATCGCTTGGTGGATCTTTTCTATCCAGCATGCCCAAATCACCACGTCTTGATACTTTCTTGTGATCCGAGGATGTGCTCTTTCGAGTTGCTGTTATAAAAAATCGATAACTCAAAGCCAAAATGGTGACGGATAAAACAACAAGCGCCCTATGAGAAATGACCCTTTTGGCATGTAGGTAAAAAGCTCCTATAAGACTCAAAACAGTCAATGCTACTTTAGCCACAGGGGTTAATTCATCGTGATTTGGATCCCAAAGGCCCAATTGGGACGATCCCAACTTTAATGTTTGTCGAAAGTCTATTCCTTCCATAAAAACTAGCCTTTTTTCTATTCCTCGGGAACCTCTTCTATAGCTGAAGAAATGTTGGGCAGGGTACGATTACTCTGATCTGGTTTTATTTCCAATTGTAATAACCTACTCTCTAATAGGGTAACATCTCTGGGAACATGTAGAGGCAGTTTCTCTCCTTTGGCTTCCTTTTCACGATACTCTAAATAAGTTTTTCCGTCCTCATATTCCCATGAACCTGATTTTTCATAACTATGACTCCATGAATGACTAACTTTTGGGGTAATACGTTCAGCATCATAGTGTTGGTCAACAATTTCTCCATAAATCATTTTATTCAGCATGATATGCTCATAACTTTTTGAGTTAATTAAGTGAACGTTGAAAGTACACGCTAAAACCCTTTCTCCTCTAGGCAATGGAATTCCATTGGGGAAACTATTATGGATGAGACCAACAATCTGTGTTGCTATTGGTGGCAAAGTAGCTGGATCACAACGTTTAAACCATTCTTGATGCGTTACATCAACCAGAGAATAAAATTCAACAGGGATTTCCGAAAGTGAATGTGAAGTTGGAACCACACTGAACTCTTGAGAAGTTGGCCTCTCTCCGCAGTGTATAGCCTCTGAATCTCGACTATATTGTAATGGTTCTATATAGCGCCCTTCTTGATAAGATGCCATCCTTACAGTTAGCTTAACAGATTTTCCCTGAATCTCGAAAAATGCTATAGCTGCATGATATAATTGGGTCGCACCAACCCGTTGTTCAGTTCCATCAAGATCAGTTTTGACCAAAAAATTCACAGCAATCTTCCCATTTCCACCCATAGATCTGAGAATTCCTTTGAATCGTTCTTTATTTCTAGAATTAAGAATCGAAGTATGAAGCGTTGATGCAGCAACAGACATATCAGAATAATTTGAAATAGTATTGCTCATTAGATCCCTCCTGTTTAATTAAACAGATAAATTATAAATAGATTTGTTAAATAAGTAAATCTGTAATTTTTATTTTAAAAAACAATAGTTGTCTATAATCTTGAATTAGAAGGAGATAGAGATAGTTAGCATCCCAAATGCTCATTTGGATAACAGAAGAGGGGTATTTTATATAAATCACAAAAAAATAAAAAATGCTTAAAAATACGCTCCAATAATTGCGATGACAATCCCTATCGCTAATCCCACAAGAGAGATAATTAATGCCTTATAAATTTGAGATTGCGTTACAACCACTTTTTCATGCTTCTTATGGCTTTGGTCACTATCATCATGATGATGCATCTCCATCTCTTCCCCTTTTCGAACAGTCATCATTCCATGTTTTAATCCTTTTGCAACGAGCCACTGATTAATAGGATAAGCAACAAACCCTCCAACAATTGTTGCGAGCGACATCATCCCCCAGAAATGAAGGCTCCCTGGATTGCGAGCAAGTGGATCATGAACTCCCCAGATAACCATCACGGGGATCATCCCTGCCATAATCATATTCATAGAAAGCCATTCAGGGTAAAAGCTTTTTTTAAGGGCTTTAATATAAGTTCCCCCCATCATTTTCTTCATAAAGAGTGCTTGAAAGATGAGAAATCCTGAAACAAATCCAGCGATATATTCTAGAAAAATTTCGATTCCTCTAGGGATTTCATAAAAAGAGAGGATGATTGCCATGATAATAATTCCTGTTGCATCCCCTGCTAGACAATGAACCTCCGAACCTGTAGCCTGCTTCCAGAGTGAATCAATAAATTTTTCATGGGTTCTGGGCATCGGTTCACGGCAAGTCATAAAATAAAAGAAAAGACCCACTGGACCCGTATAAAGAACCACTAAGGCCCAACCTACTTTCATGACCCCTACTTCAGGAGTATTTTTAATTAAATCATAAACAACAAAAACAAATGACAATACAGTTAATACTGCCCATAATATTAATGCACCACTCAACATAATTACCCCTAAGTAAACTTTTGAAATTGTTTGGGTATATAAAAGAATTATTTAATCTCTTCGGTTTTTGAACAGTTTTTTTTCTTCTCTTTTGATCACATTGTCCATGAGACAAGGGGTTAAAAGAGAGGAGAAAATGAGTGAGATAAAATAACTCTTTTATATAGTTGGATTCATAACAAAGGGGGCTTTACTTTTTCTAGGAAAAACTCTATACTGTGTAGTTCTATGTTATTAATTAGAGTAAGAAATGTCATCTGTTAAGAAAAAACGTCGTCTTAAGATCTCAAAGCATAAGCGTAAGAAACGCCGCCGTCGTGATCGTCATAAGAAAAATAAATAGACTTCTGCGAAACTCGCTTTGATTAGAAAAACGGGCTGTTTTTGTGTGGACTTATCCTGATCGATTTGATCTAATTATCATTGGTGCTGGCCACGCTGGATGCGAGGCTGCGCATGCTGCTGCCCGGATGGGTGGACACACTCTCCTTCTAACCATGAATCTTGATACCATTGCCAAAATGAGTTGTAACCCTGCAATTGGGGGAACAGCAAAAGGGCATATGGTTCGTGAAATTGATGCCCTTGGTGGCATTATGGGAAAGATTGCTGACCGCACGGGGATTCAGTTTAGAATGCTTAATGCTTCTAAAGGGCCTGCTGTTTGGTCCCCAAGATGTCAATCGGATAAACTTGCCTACCAGACTGAAATGAAGCATACCCTTGAAAATCTCCCCAATTTGGAAATAAAACAAGGAACCATCACATCTCTTGATTTGGAGGATGGAAAAATCTGTGGGGTGACAACTCAAGAAGGCATTTGTTATCGAGGAAAAGCAGTGATTCTTTCTGCTGGAACTTTTATGAGAGGTCTTCTTCATATCGGCGAGTCCCATTATTCTGGAGGAAGAGCAGGAGATAAGCCTTCTGTGGGACTTTCAAAATGTTTAGAAAATCTTGGCTTTACACTCGGAAGATTAAAGACAGGAACTCCTTGCCGAGTCAATAGCAATTCGATCGATTTTACGAAAACGGAAGAACAACCCCCAGAATCCGGTGTTTCTTTTTCCTTTGATCTACAAGAAAAGCGTCTCCCTCAAGTTTCTTGTTATATTACGTATACCAATGATGCAACAAAAAAGATTATCGAAGAAAATATCCACCGCTCTCCTCTTTTTTCAGGAAAAATTCAAGGTGTTGGCCCCCGTTATTGTCCCTCAATCGAAGATAAAATTGTTCGATTTAAAGATAAAGAAAGACACCAACTCTTCTTAGAGCCTGAAGGACTTTCTACAAATGAAATCTATGTGAATGGAATTTCTTCTTCTCTTCCCTTTGATGTTCAATTTGCCATGATGCGAACGATTCCAGGACTAGAAAACGTTGAAATCATGCGTCCTGCTTATGCGATTGAATATGATTATGCTGTAAGCGGTCAAATTAAAAGCACCTTTGAAACCAAAATTATCGAAGGTCTCTATTTTGCAGGACAAGTCAATGGAACAACGGGCTATGAAGAAGCGGCTGCACAAGGGTTAATGGCAGCTATTAATGCCCTTTTAAAAATTCGAGGAAAAGAACCTTTTATTCTAAAGCGTTCAGAGAGTTATATCGGAGTGATGGTTGATGATCTTATCGCAAAAAAACTCGATGAACCTTATCGAATGTTCACATCGAGAGCTGAACACCGCCTTCTTTTAAGGCAGGACAATGCTGACCTCCGCCTCAGAGATTATGGGTATCAACTGGGACTTATTGACGAAGAAACCTATGCAAGATTCCAAAGGAAAAAAGAAACCATCTATTCTGAAAAAAGTCGCTTTCAAAAAACCCATCTCCAATATGAAGGTAAATCAACAACTTTAGGAAAACTTCTTTGTCGTCCCGATTTTTCTTATTCAAAATTGATCGATATTTTTCCTGATAAAACGGAAGACTTTGGGTTTGAAATCAATCATGCAATCGAAGTGGATTTAAAGTTTGCAGGATATATCAACCGCGAAAAAAAAGAAGCAGCAAAGCTGGAAGCGATTGATACACACTCTATTCCTCCTGATTTTAATTACAATCATGTGGTGGGTCTCCGTAATGAAGCACGAGAAAAGTTAAACCGCCACCGCCCAGATAATTTAGGACAAGCCTCAAGAATTTCTGGCGTTTCACCTGCTGATATATCAATTCTCCTCGTGTCACTAAAAAGATAATGAACCTGTCCGTAAACTCAAATATCTTTAATTTTTGCAAAGTTTCTGCAAAATTTTTTGAAACCGATTTGAGGACATTGTCTAAAAGACAAGGCCGAAAAATCGGTTTCAAAAAAGATGTAGAAAGAGTGAAAAGAAGAGGTATTTGAGTTTACGGATAGGTTCATGATAAGATATATTAGAATAAATTGAATTTAACCCCCAGAGGTCACTTGGTTTTAAAACCGAAAAAGCTTCCTACCCTTCTTCTTGTGACTTCTCTTCCCCTTGTCCGCGCTTTTTTTGAGAAGATCATTGATAAAATAGAAGGTTACTCTCTCATTATCACATCTTCTCGACTAGAAACGCTTGAATATCTTGAAAAAACTTACATCAGCTTTATCGTGATCGATGGAAAAACAGCAAACATTGAACTCCGGCCTTTATGCGAAGAAATCAGACGATTTAAAGGTCATGATCATACCCCGATCTTGATTATTACCAATCACCTCAAAAAGTCCTTTACAAGAGATCTTATTAAAGCTGGCGCAACAGACTTTCTTCGAGAACCTCTTGATGAAGATGAATTCTTCGTTCGAATGGAACTGGCTGGAGATGTGATGCAAACTCAATCTAAAATCTCCGCTTTGACGGCTCATTTCTCTAAACAAAAACAAGAAACGCCCTCTTTAGAGAAGAGAACAATCCTTGATGATCGTGCAACCCGGCTGATTCATGAGGCATTAGCAGAAAAAACAGCTTTAGCGCTGATTCTCCTAGAGATCGATCAATATGGTCAGGTTCTAAAGACTCGCGGTGAAAATGTAGCCCATGCTCTTACATTAGATTGCGAAGATCACCTTCGAAAACTCATGCGAGCACAAGATCTTCTTTACAATCAAAATCAAGGGAAATTTGCGATTTTTCTTCCTAAAACCTCTTGTAAAGCCTCCGAGTTTATTGCTGAAACTATCATGGAATATCTCGATGCAGAAATATTTTCTGCTGGGAATATACGCTTTACACTCACTGCCTCCATTGGAATTGCAACACTCGAGCAAACAGGGGATGAGACAAAAAATGATACAATTAATCTTGAACGCCTGATGAAAGGAGCCTCAAGCTCATTAAGTCAAGCAAAAGAAAAAACCAACACAATTGTTTCTTATAAAAAAAATTTAGGTGAACCCTCATGAAAAAAGTTCTTTTTTTCCTTATCACATCTCTTTCTCTTTATGCTGCCGTTCCAACCATCTATATGGTTCCTCCAGCAGCATCTGCAAAAGCTGCTGTGGAAGGAACCCAGGATGAGGAGAAAAAAGCTTCAACACAAAATAATCCCCTATCTGAAATGGCAAAAGCTGCTAGCGCAAAAGAAGCCTCTACAAAGGGAACAACAGAAATGATGATTATCTCCCCAGAAGGAAGAGCAAAAGATATTCAGGCAGCAATAACATTCCTTCAACAAAAGGCTCCAACCGATAAACCCACCATTAAATTAACAAATGGTAAGACCCTTACAGGAATTGTCAGTGTCGATGTCATGCCTGGGGGAACTTTATTGATTTTTAAAATCGCTTCTTTAAAGGGATTGAAATACCAAATAGAAAAAATTGAAAATATTGATACAATCATATTGAATGAAACATAAGCTCAATCTCCTCCTTTTAAAAAATACCCCTATCTTTAAGCAACTTCAGATCGAAGAAGCTCTTCTCCGTTTAAATGATGAAAACTGGTGCATTATCAATGAAGGTTCTCCCCCTTCTATAGTGATGGGAATTTCAGGAAAACCTCAGGAGTTAATCAGCCTTGAAAAAATAAAGCAGTCGCCGATTCCCCTTGTTAAGAGGTACAGTGGGGGAGGAACTGTCATTGTCGACTCTAATACCCTCTTTGTTTCATTTATTTTTCAAAAAGAGATTCACGATTTCCCATGCTTTCCTGAACCCATTCTCCGTTGGTCTGAGGGGTTTTATAAAGAAGCGCTTTCAATTCCAAAATTCAGCCTTAAAGAAAACGATTATGTGATCGGTGATTTAAAATGTGGGGGAAATGCTCAATATATTAAGAAAGATCGCTTTGTTCACCATACAACATTTCTATGGGATTTTGAAGATCTCTCAATGGAGTATCTCCTTCATCCTAAAAAGACACCTAACTATCGCAATGGAAGAAGTCATACCGAATTCCTTTGTAAACTTAAAGAGTTTCTCCCTTCAAAAACCCATTTCATTTCATGTATTCCCAAAACACTTTCAAAAAAGTTCAATGTCGTGGAAACAACTTTAAGTCCTTTGATCCCTCTACTAAGTAAGCCTCATAGAAAAACAACAACTCCTTTTTCTATTCCTTCTTAATCTTCTCTATGATAACCTTTTTGTTTCTGCCATTTTTTTTAAATGGCACCAAGAACCTATCTTTAATTCAGGATAGGTTGAAAGACTTTTAATTTTGAGGGGGTCTCTCGCGAAAGTGCCCTTCCCCCAAATCTTACTTCCGAGAGACCCCTCTCTTTTGGGATTCACTTATAGCTAAAACACTTTAAAATTGGGATGATTTATCCAGATCTTTCCGATTTTAAATAACTTTAGCTATACAAAAGAGCCCTATCTGATAGGGCGGCTTATTCAACCTTTGAACTAAGTGGGTTCGTCTCCTGGAGGTTAGGAATTCCAATGCTTTATTCCTAAGATCTCCAGCGTTCTGATCCCCTAAAAAAGCTTGTAGTTGATGAGCATATTACCCTTATCAATAGGACTCCCCTTCAATATAGCATAATGAACTATTTATACCATTTCTGTATTAATCGCGATCAGAGATATTAAAGATATCTTTAAGAGCTTGCTTGCTGACCTCTCTTCCTGTGACCGCAATTGATTCTGTCAGAGGAATTTCCTTAGGGCAAACTTGAACACAATTTTGTGCATTTCCACACTCACTAATCCCTCCCTCTTCCATCAGAGTATGAAGACGCTTACTTTTTTCCATTGATCCTGTTGGATTTAGGTTAAAGAGACGCACTTGTGATACTGGAGCGGGTCCGACAAACTTCGAACGATCATTGACTTGAGGACAAGCTTCCGAACAGCAACCACATGTCATACAGGTCGATAAAATATACATCGTTTCCTGTTTTGCTTGGCTGATTTTTGGACCAAAGCCATGAATATAAGAACCATCGGCTGAAATCCAAGAGTTTGTTTTCTTAAGGTTCTCAAACATTTGATTTCGATTGACAACGAGATCTCTTACCAGAGGAAATTTTGTAAAAGGGGCTAATGTAATTGTCGAACTTCCCGTCATTTTCATGATGGGCTCAATAATTGCTGCACAAGCTTGTCTTGGACGTCCATTAATTAGCATGGAACATGAACCACAAACCTCTTCAAGACACCCTTGTTCCCAGTTTACAGGAGCAACTTTTTCTCCCTTTCGATTTATGGGGTTTTTTTGGATTTCCATAAGAGCAGAAATCACATTGATAAAGGGCTTGAGCTCCAGTTCAAATTCTTCCCAATATTGGTGTCCTGGCTCGCCACGATAGATCTTTAAAATAAACGTTTTTACCAACAGGTTCTCCTCTCACTCTGTTTGCGTAAGGTGAGTTATTATATGGGCAATTGGATATTCGTCGGAATATTCTCCAGCTTAGGCCTAATCCTCTTAGCCTTGGTATAATCTCTTTGTATCGGTTTTAGGTAGGGCGTGTCAATGGGTTCGTAAGTAATTTGCGGCTCATCACTCTTTGAATCATAGGTAGCAATTGTTGTTTTCATCCAATTTTTGTCATCTCTTTCTGGAAACTCAGGCTTATAGTGGGAGCCTCGGAACTCATTTCGAAGAAGGGCTCCTTTTGTAATGACTAAGGCAAGCTCTAACATTGAACGGAATTGATTAGCAAAGATATAGGTCTGATTCAAACGACTTTCCTTGTCATCTAGAGAGATATTTTTATATCTTTCTCGAATCTCTTTGATTTTATTAAGCGTTGCTTCTAAATCTTTGTTATTCCGCTTTACAGTGACATTTCGAATCATGTAATGAGCCATTTCTTCATGAAGCTTATGGACATTTTCTTTTCCATTGCGCCCCAACAATTCCTTCTTAAAGCTTTCTTCTTTCTCAAGAGCTTCTTTAAATGGGGCCTCTCCAACCTTGTCATAGGATTCGGATAAAGTATCGATATAATGGGGAACCTCCACCCCACAAACCAAACCTCCAAAGATACTTGAAAGAAGTGAATTTGCACCTAAACGATTAGCTCCATGATATTGATAGTCAGCCTCACCTGCAACAAAACACCCTTGAAGATTCGACATCTGTCTAAAACGTTCCCACCGATCTGGAGCATCTGCAGCTGGCCAATCGACCCAAGCACCTCCCATGGAATAATGAACTGCTGGAGCAATTCTCATCGGAACTTTCCGAGGATTTTCCCCTGTAAATTTTTGATAGATTTGAAGGACAGATTCTAATTTATGAACTGTTTGTTCAGGTAAATGGGTCACATCGAGAAAAACTTCATCCCGCCCATGAATTCCTAAACCTAATTCTATGACTCTAAGAATTTCTCGTGCACC
Organism: Chlamydiales bacterium; assembly: GCA_024233395.1. Classification (GTDB taxonomy): domain Bacteria; phylum Chlamydiota; class Chlamydiia; order Chlamydiales; family Simkaniaceae; genus Neptunichlamydia. The sequence goes on along the minus strand of JACKPR010000002.1, from coordinate 627,668 downwards.
AATATCTCGTGGTACAAGATTTCCAAAAGCAGGGTAGAGTTCTTCTAAGAAATACCAAGGTTTTCCTGTTTCTCCACAGGGAATCATTTTACCTTCAGGTGTTTCAATTGATTTAGAAGAATCACCATAGACCCAAATACGTCCCCCTTCGCCACGGATGGATTCTGACATTAGTCGAAGTTTATCACTTCCAGGAATCGCAGTGGGATGAATTTGTATAAACTCACCATTTGCATACTTCATCCCTTGCATGTAAAGCCTTCCATTAGCAGCACCGGTACAAAAAGTAGAGTTTGTTGATCTCTTGAAAATCATTCCAGGTCCCCCTGAAGCAATAATCACAGCATCCGCTTTCAAAACATCAAGCTTAAGATTAAAGAGATCCATCATCACAATCCCACGAGCAATTCCTTCTTTATCTTGAATCAATCGTAAGAATTCATGGTGCTCAAATTTTTCAATTTTCCCTTTTGCTTCATGACGCCTGACCTGTTCATCTAAGGAATAGAGAAGTTGTTGCCCTGTCGAAGCTCCACAAAAAGCTGTTCGATTATAAAGTGTCCCTCCAAATCGACGAAAGTCTATGAGTCCTTCAGGTGTTCGATTGAAAGTACATCCAAATCGATCCATCATTTCAATGATAAGAGGAGCGGTTAAACACATTTCCAATATTGGAGCTTGCTGACCTAAAAAATCTCCTCCTTTAATCGTATCATAAGTATGAATGATTGGAGAATCTTCTTCCCCTTTGGTATTGACTGCAGCATTAATTCCCCCTTGAGCACAAACTGAATGGGAACGCTTTGCTTGTGTCACAGAAATAATTTTGACAAAGCACCCATTTTCTGCAAGGCGCATCGCTGCAGAAAGTCCCGCCAAACCTCCACCAACAACGATGACTTCTTTCTTTTTCATTTTAATTCCTTAAATTTAAGTAATAGGTTCCCCAAATCGAAGCGAGGCCCAAAAACCCAACAATGACCATTATTGTTATGCACCAATTTACAGCACGCGATTGTGTGCGCGTTTTTAGAATAATTCCCCAGGTAATCATAAATGTCCAAAGGCCATTAAAGGCATGAAAAACAGCTGCTAGAACAAAAATTGTATAAAGGATCGATTTAAAAATACTTTTGAAGGAATCTCGAACAATTAGAAGTGTTGCTGTTCCAAAATTATTCGCTTCAGCAATGACTTCGTTTCCTGAAATTTTTCGTTTTTCCAGTCCCTGTAAATAAGCCTTTTGATCTTCAAGGTTTTGATAGCGATTCATCAACTGATCAATATTCTTTTGATAAAGATAGGGAGGAGGACTTTCTTGGAGTTTTTCGAAATCAGAGGAAAGCATTTTCAGTTCCTGATCTTGACTCTCGACATGTTGTTTAACTTCTTCGATCGCTTGTTTGTTATAGAGTTTGACATTCAAACGATCGCTCACTGTATAAAGACCAGGATCCATTGAAATCCGAACAAAATATGCCGAATCTTTTCCTGTATCGACAGATATAGGATACATATAAAAGCGCATGTACCCAACGTGAGCAATAATTCCAACAAGCAAAATCCAGGAGGTTATCCGTTGCCATGAATAAGCATGATTTCTACCAAACTTGGTCAAAACAGGCTTATTCTGAGATGAGGGAAATGAGTTCTTTTTTGCTGTTAAAGCATAAGCTATTCCCCAAATCATATGATATAATATGGGAACACCAATCAATACGATCTCAATAACATGGAGATAGGGAAGATTTTTGATAAAATTAACAGCCCGAATAAACCCTTCCCCATTTTCTCCAATGAGAAGGGCAGCTTGAGAATTCGTTAACATATGTTCTATTAAAAAGATCACAATCCACAATCCAAAAAGAGAATGAATTCTTCTCATTGCAAAGGGACGAGAAAGGAGCGCTACATTTGTACTCATAAAATGCATTAAACTGATCTTTTTAAAATTTAAAAAGAAAAAAATTCACTTTCATGGTATTTTTTTAGACATGATCAATCCTTTAAGGCTAGCAGAGCAATATATCCATAATGTAGAACCCGAAAGCCGAACGGAAATGATTTTCTGTTTGATCCCGGTTGTTAACAACGTCTTTTTGGAAGTGAAGCGTTTTAAACTACAAGATTCCGAAAAGCCGCAACTGAAACTGATTGCTGCAACTGTCTCCGGATACCTCTGGTGCCAAGTGATATGGGCCCCAGCTTTGGCAAAACTTCAAGGATACCTCTCTTTTAAATCACGAACCATGGTTTTTATCGGACTTACAACCTATTATTGCCTATCAGAAAAACACATTGAATGGATCCGGTACAAATTATGATAGGTTCATAGATCTAGATTGAAAAAGCGCTTTGCATTTTTGGATGTCATTTGAGCCACTTCTTCTAACGGGATTCCCTTGACATTGGCAATTGTCTGAGCCGTTTCATGAATAAAGCTCGGCTCATTTCTTTTTCCCCGCATCGACTGAGGAGCTAGATAGGGAGTATCTGTTTCAATGAGAATGTGGTTAATAGGTATTTCTTTTGCAATCGCACGAAGTTCTTCAGAACGCTTGAATGTAATAATACCGCTAAAAGAAATCATCCAATTTCTTTCTAAAGCTTTTTCAGCTTCTTTCATCGTTCCCGTGAAACAATGTAAAACCGCTTGACCTTTAGGGAAGTTTTCTTGAGCAATCGAATAGAGATCTTCAAAAGCATCGCGGCAATGAATAACCACAGGAAGAAGACACTCCTCAGCAAGGTTTAGATAGCGAGCCAAAAAGGTTTTCTGCATTTCTTTTGGGGAATGTTCATAATGATAATCAAGTCCCGTTTCTCCAATCGCAACAAGTTTTCCCTGCTTTGCAGCTTCTTCAAACAAAGGGAAATAAAGACCTCCTTCTCTTTCTACATCGTGAGGTGTTGTTGCTCCAACGTTGTGAATCCACTTTTCTTTTTCTGCAAGTTCAAGTCCCCGCTGCAACGAAATTTTATCAATGCAAATATTAAAAATCTGATCGATTTTTTTTTCTTTTGCTCGCTTTAAAATTTCATCCAGCTCATTAAAAACTGGATCACAAGTTAGATGTGCATGTGAATCCGTAAACATAGGTTTTAACTTTTGATTGTGTTTAAATAGTTAGGTATATTTTAAACAATACCGCTTTCCTTGACAAATAGCTTTTTCTCGCGTATCACATTGCTAGATGTAAATAAGGAACATTTATGGGAACATTTTTTCAAGCTTATGCACAAGCTGACTTCTTTGGAAAATTGATTTTTTTTGCACTTTTTCTTCTTTCTTGTGGCTCATGGGTTTTTCTTATCCAAAAATTCTTGATGATTAAAAAAGTACGCGCTTCAGCAAAACGATTTAAAAAGTTAGCCATTCTTCATAAAGAGGAACTCTTAAAACTCTCATCAAAATCTGAAAACCCTTTTAGCGTTTTATATAATGGTCTCAAAGAACAAGCCCTTGTTGTTCTTGATAAGAATCATTACTTTGTCGATCAAAACCAAAACTATTTATCTAAAGCAGACATCGATTTTCTCGATTCTCACATGCATACAACCATTGCAAAACTCAAAGGTAAAATTGAAAAAAACCTTTTTATCCTATCAACGACAGTTGCTCTAGCGCCTTTTTTGGGCCTTTTAGGAACTGTTTGGGGAATATTAATTGCTTTTGGCGAACTTCAAGCGGGGCACTCTGTCACATCGAATACTGTGATTCTTGGAGGATTATCAACAGCGCTTACCACAACCGTTTTAGGACTTCTGATTGCTATTCCTGCTCTTGTTGGAAACAACTACTTAAAAAGTTTAAGCAAGAACTTTACCATTGAAATGATTGATTTTAGCCATTTCCTCTTATCGACAATAGAACTCCAGTATCGAAAAGTGGACATTACGCCATGAACCTGCTCAAGAAATTAAATAAACACTTTTCCCGGATAGATTCATGAAACGTTCTCTTTCTCTTCTCAATTCTGAAAATGACGATGATGCAAATGTCAACCTTACCCCTCTGATAGATGTTGTCTTTGTTGTGCTGATTATGTTTATTTTAGTTGCCCCTTTAGTTGAAATCGATCGGATACAACTCGCTCATGCAACTTCAGAAAAAAAAGCTGATATGATCTCATTTCAAGAAAACAATGAGCTTAAAATTTATGTCTATAAAGACAATACCATTTGGCTCAATGGGGTCCCTTTAACCCTGGATGAATTGAAAAAAGCGCTCACCCAATTTCATTATGTAAACCCAACAGCCTCACCTCAAATCTTTCATGATAGAGAAGCGTTTTTTGGAACGTATCAATCGGTCAAAAATGTAGCAGAAGAAGTCGGATTTGAATCCTTAGATGTCATCCTTCAGCCCGGGTAAGCCATGAATATACTTGTGATATTTGAAACTTGGAGAATTTGGCAAGCAAGCTCCTCAAAACTTTTATTCGGAGCGAGCGGCCATTGCCGAGAGGCAAGACGAGAGAGAGAATGAAAATTTTGAGAAAAGACGACGCTGCCAAAACTCCAAATTTCAAGTGGAACAAGTATCTATTTAAGAATCGAAGGCTCGCTTTATTAACAGGATCTGTTGTTGCTGTTCATCTCTTTTTTTTCTTTTTCAACTTTAAAAATGAAAAACATCCTCCTCCTCCAAAGAAATCGATTGTTGTTCATACCTTTGTTCCCCGCCCTTCTCCGAAACCAAAAGTAACCACTCGGACAGAAACATCTTCGAGTTCAAAAAAAGTTCAAAAATCTCAACTCTCTAAAAAAATTGAAAAACCTAAACCAAATTCGACATCAAAAAAAAATGAAATTTTAAAAGAACTTAATGACTCTTTAAAAAAAATTGAACCAACAACTTCTCCCGAGCAAAAGAATCTATTAACTTTCCCAAAAAATATTCAATCCCTACAAATCGATCAAACTGAAGAACCCGAAACATCAGATTATTTTACTCTTTTAGCGCAAACTCTAAAAGAAGAGCTTGAACTTCCAGAGTATGGCGATGTAAAATTGGAATTAACGGTCCATAATAATGGGAGAGTCTTAAAAATTAGAGTCATTCATACGGCTTCTCTGAAAAATCAGAAATATTTAGAACTCAACCTTCCTAAAGTGATTCTCCCCCCTTTTAGCGAGGACTTTAAAAATGAACGAGAACATACATTTACATTGACATTCTGTAATGAAACATAGATTGCTTCTTTTATTTTTATTTTTCTCTTTTCTTCATGCAGAAGAAAAAGAAATGATTATTCCCCTTTCTACACGCCATTTTTTATCTTCTGTCTATATTTCCCCTTTTACCTCTCCAAGTTTTTCTGAAGATTACTTGGAATCCCTCCGTTCTACTTTAGTTTTTGATATCAACAACAATGGAAGTTGTCATGTTGAAAAAGAGGGAGGGCATGATTTTAAAATCAATGTTGATATTACTGGAAAAGAACTCTCAGCATTAATTGCTCTAACGCGAGGTGGAATTACAAAAACCCTAGGCCCTTATCTTCTCACAGGAAACCTTTCTAATGACCGCCGTCTTATCCATCAATTTTCGGATGACTTAACATTAATGATGACTGGAACAAGGGGGATTGCTCATTCAAAAATCCTTTTTTCGATTCAGTTTCCAGAAAGAACACCACGAGGCCATGAATACAAATCTGAAATTTGGGAAATCGATTATGATGGTGAAAATAAAAAACAGGTGACTAGAGAAAATAGTTACTGCATTACTCCTGTATTTTTCCCTACACATGGCTCCTTTACTGAAAATAAATTTCTCTATGTCAACTATAAAAATGGACAACCAAAAATCTATTTGGGATCTTTCAAAGATGAACAAGGAACCCCTCTTGTTCCTTTAAGAGGAAATCAATTATTGCCTGCCATATCAAAAAGAGGAGATATGATCGCCTTTATCTCCGATGCTAGTGGAAGAGCCGACTTGTTTGTGCAGCTGTTTAGTAAATCTCATGGGCTCATGGGAAAACCCATTCAAGCCTACTCTTACCCTAAATCTGTACAAGCATCTCCTACATTTCGGCCTGATGGGAAAAAAATTGCTTTTGTATCTGACAAGAATGGAACGCCGCGCATTTATATTATTGACACCCCCTATCCTGGGAAGGAAATAACTCCCAATCCCTTATGTATTACAAAAAAATATCGTCATAATACTTGCCCCTGCTGGTCTCCTGATGGAACAAAATTAGCTTATAGTGCTATGATTGACGGGACCAGGCAAATCATGGTATATGACTTTCTGACGAAAGAAGAGATCCAGTTGACCACTGGGGGTAGTCACAAAGAAAACCCATCGTGGGCACCGAATAGTCTTCACCTTATTTATAATACTGTAGACCCTTCTTCTTCAGAATTGTTTATAGTGAATTTGAAACAAAAAGAAGTCATGCAAATAACAACTGGACCTGGAAAAAAACATTACCCCGCATGGGAACCAACGAGAGGGCCTTTATGAAGAAATTACCTTGGGCATTTGCGCTATCAGCCGCAATCCTATTCACAGGATGCCAAAGCAATTCAAATACCGTTTGGGAAGATACGAAAACAATGGGGCGTTATCTTCACCGAAAAGGACAACTTCTTTGGAAACAGGATGCCGATTCACGGATGATTGAATCTGAAGAGGAATTTGTTGGACCCCAAGAAGAAGAATACGTCCCACTAAAAGATGAGGATCTTAAAACTCAATTTGCAGACCATAGCATTCCACAGCCTAAAGAGGTACCAGGAGCTATTGGAAGCAGTATTCCAAGTATCGATCACTTTGTCACCCCTACTTCTCATTTAGCTGATCTTTTTCAAAACCTCTATTTCAATACCGATGAACACACTCTCAAAACAAAAGACGACTACAAGAACGTTGCTGATATTGCTGAATATATGAAGAAACATTCTAACATTTATATCTTTGTTGCAGGTCATTGCGACGAAAGAGCCTCAGAAGCCTATAACCTCGCCTTAGGAACTCGTCGCGCAAATACCATTCGAACCCTGTTAGTTAAACGGGGAGTAAATCCAAATCATATTTATACCATTTCCTTTGGAAAAGAAATGCCAGCAGAACTCGGACATACCTCGGAGGTCTGGGCAAAAAATCGTCGTGTAGAATTTAAGATCTTTGAAAAAAAGGGTTCCTAAATGAAAAAATATTGTCTTTTCCTCCTCCCTACAATTTTTCTGGCTGGATGTGGGTCGATGAGCTCCTCAAAAGGAGAAAAACATCAAATGGAGCTAAGTCTTCATAAAGTCCGTACAGAAGTGGAAGATATCAAGCATGAACTCAATACATATGAAATTGAACATCATGTGATCGAAGGAAAATTGATCGATCAGGAACAGACAATTGCTTCCCTAAGACAGCAAGTGGCTGAGCTAAAATCAGGAAAACTCGATTCATTTGTTCAAGAACTTCAAAACTTAGAGAAAAAGCTTCAGCAAGTTTCGAAAAAACAAGAAAAAATTGTAACCGACATCCGACAGCTCAGCTCTCATGCAAATGATACAACAACAGCCCTTTCACAGTATAAGGATAAGATTGCTCAGTTCGAAAAGGCGATTCAAGGGCAAAACGTCCAACTACAAGAAATCACAAAAATCAAAGAAGGGATTACCAAACTCGCAGAAGTAGAAAGTCCCAAAACCCACAAAGTAAAAGCTGGTGATTCTCTAGAAAAAATTGCCCGCGAAAATCATACGACTGTTGATGAGCTTAAACGATTAAATCAAATGACAACAGATCTTATCGTCATTGACCAACTCATCAACCTTCCATGAAATAGTGCTTCCAATTGGAAGCACTATCTATGCAAAGACTTGCATAATCTTTTCTCTGTGTTATTTCTCACAGGACAGTTACAATGACTTTTTGACAATTTTCCCATGGAGTTAAAATGGATCCGTACTATTCAACCTCTAGCCGATCTATTTCAGGACCTGTCCCTTATAATACTGTAGGAGATGGATATGCTTCATTAGGAGGGAAGTTTGAAGTTGAACGGTTCAAGCAAAAAGATGTCTTGGATGTGATTCGAGAACAAACAACAACTTTAAAAGCTTTTGAAATTTCTATTGGATCAGTAGTAAAGGAAGTCTATCGTTCTGTTGGCATGGTAATGTATGGCAGAGATCAAATAGGAAGTTGCACCTTGATTGCAGCAAATCTTGCAATTGTTCCCTGTCACTGCATAGAAGCATTAGATGTTTCGAAACTCTCTCTTTTGATTGGGCAATATAGTGATAATGTCCAGAGGATTTCTATACCAGGAAAACAATATCCTATAAAGGGGATTGTAGAACATGACCCAGAGCTTGACTATGCTGTTGTTCTTCTTGAAGGGGCTCCTGGTATTGAGTATGGGTTTGCAAGGATTGAAAGCGATTGTGATCTTGTAGAAAATCCTGTTCTTATTCATCATCCTATTGGGAAATGCTTGAAAGCTTCTGTAGCTCCGTTTGTGCAGAATGCCTATTATTCTTTAACACTCCAGACATATCATGATTCAGACTATGGATCCTCAGGTGGGGGGTATTTTTCACCATCAGGGTCGTTAGTCGCAATCCATGAAGGTTCTGAAAGAGAGCTTGATGGCTGGAACCTTGTACGGCTAGCCTTACCAATAAGAAGGATTCTTGATACTCATCCGGACGGGATTGTTGCAAACATTGCGTATCAGAATTTTGATCCTAAACAATCTTTCTATACCCAAAGATATTTAGAGGCAATCCCATACTGTCCTAGGGAATATGTCGATTTAGAGTTGTATGATCGAAGTAAATTAAAAGGCTTTGGCTATGTTTTAAGGGATCCTGATGAAGCCCCTGGAATCATTATTGATCACCATCAAGGGAAACATTCCAGTTGGCCAATACCATATAGTGGGGGAAAGGGGTCAAAGTTCCCTAAGGGTATCACAGTAGATGATATTATAGACATTGCTCAGGCTATCAGTATCAGTTATCCACTCTTTAGAACCTTTTCGCCGTCAAAGGGTCAAGATCATTGGGAGTTGGATAAACAACTTCTTGGAAAATCTTTATTTAAAAAGCTTACAAATGTGGAAAAGATTGGAATAGAATTTGGCTGGATTGCTGAAAACAATTCATGGGAAATGCATTTATATCCAGTCCTATCAAAGAAATATAGCTAAAACAAAAACCCATTTTTCATTGCAGTGTGTATAGCAATAAAATCTTCAATTCGATAGAATTTGCTAAGAATTATTGCAAGATAGGAATAATTATATGGCCCAGAAAAAAAGAATCTTGCTCATTGAAGATGAAGAAGACATTGCAGCTTTGATTAAGCTGCAGGGAGAACTTTCCGGCTATAAACTTCATGTAGAAGTTGATGGGATCAATGGATATCGAGCAATCGAAAGAGAAAAACCCGACCTTGTCATTGTTGATGTTATGCTTCCAGGACAAAATGGTTTCGATATTTGTCGGAAGATGAAAAACAACCCTGAACTGAAAAATATTCCTATTATTATTTTAAGTGCCAAAAGAGAAGAAATCGATGTTGTCTTAGGTCTTGAGCTTGGAGCTGATGACTATGTTTCCAAGCCCTTTTCACCCAAAGTTCTTTTTTCTCGAATAAAAGCGATTCTTCGAAGAGGGAAAGAACCAGAAAAAGCTGTTAAGATTTTGTCTTTTGGAGATTTTACACTTGATGTAAGCCGCTATCTCCTTAAAAAGAATGGAAATCCTGTTATGATTACTCTTTCTGAATTTGGAATCTTGAAGCGACTTTTGACAAACAAAGGGAAAGTTCTAACAAGAAATCAACTTCTCGATGATATTCATAATGACGATGCCTTTATTGTCGATCGCAATATCGATGTCCACATTGCTGCCCTTCGAAAAAAGCTCGGGCCAAACTTTAATTGGATTGAAACAGTCCGCGGCGTGGGATACCGCTTGCGTGAGGAATCACCGAAAAAGTGAATAATGTTGAGCGACGCTCATTTCGAGCAGTCCTATCTCTCCTATTTCTAGATAATTTAGGCTTAACCGTTGTTTATCCGATTTTTACACCCCTTGTTTTAAAGCCGATTTACACTCTCCTTCCTCATGAATATCCTTTATCAATACGTCTTATCTTACTTGGGCTTCTCATTGCTTCATTTCCTTTTGCTCAATTTATTTCAGGACCGATTATTGGACACATTGCCGATCTAAAAGGGAGAAAATTTGCTTTTATCTTAGCTTTAGTTGGAGAAGGTATTGGATTTTTTCTCACTGGCTTGTCAATTCAAATGATGAACTATGGCTTCTTATTCATAAGCCGATTACTAACCGGTTTTTTTGCAGGTAATATGACCATTTGTCTCTCAGCAATTTCAGATATGACTACAGATGAAAAAAGCCGCTCTCGTAGTTTTGGAATCGTCTCGAGTGTTGTTGGAATTAGCTTTGTCATTGCTATTGTCATTGGAGGAACACTTTCTAATGACGCTCTCAATGTCTTCTTCAACTCCTCTCTCCCTTTTTGGGCAATGACCCTATTTTCTCTCATCAATCTTATCATTATTTCTCTGATATTTAAAGAAACAGCCCCTTTCATCCCACAACACGCCCATCATTTTAAGGAAGGACTCAGAGAACTTTGGAACGTTCTTAAACAAGACAACATTAAATATCTATATGGGACCTTCTTCTTTTTTATGTTAGGGTGGGTTGTTTCATTGCAGTTCCTTTCAAGCTTTCTTATCGAACACTTTACAGGAACAAAATTAGCCATCACTCTAACCTTTGTAAGTGTGGGTCTTGCTTGGTGTATTGGAAACATTGGAATCAACCGGATTTTAATCCACTTCTTTAGACCAGGAAAGGTTCTCTTCTATACTCTTCTTCTTTCAACTGTGTGTCTCTTCGCCTCATCCGAGGCGCGTTCCTTTCTTCTTTTTATCCATTTAATTATTATTGGAGGTCTCTCTGCTTCAATCGCTTGGACAAATTGTTTAACTTTAATTTCTATCAGAGCTCCTAACTACTTGCAAGGTAAGCTTTTGGGAGTCAATCAATCCGTTGCAACATTATCGATGGCCTTTGCCCCCCTTTTTGGTGGGATGGTAGGGGAGTTCGATATTAGAACCATTTATCTATTTGCAAGTAGTTCTTTATTAATATCAATGACCGTTTTAATTATTAATAAATTAAAAAATCGTTTTTAATTCATTATTAGTTGTGATAATTATAAAAATAGAAGTAAAAAACTTCTCATTTCTTGTTTGGGAAGAAGAACTTATCTGGAATAAAAAAACAGCGTTAACTTCAGATGGGTTCAAAAGAATTATGCAACTATTTTAAAAAGAGGTCATTATGTTGAAAAAATCCTCGATTCTTGTTTTAGCGCTTGGAGCAACGCTCATTGCTGGATGCGAATCAAATACTGGAACTGGCGTCCTTATAGGAGGAGCTAGTGGAGCTGCTATCGGCGGTATTGCTGGTGGAGGAACAGGCGCTCTCATTGGAGGAGCTGCGGGTGTGATTGCTGGTGGACTTATTGGAGCTTACCTTGATAACCAAGAGTCCAAAAACCTTAAAAACCAGAGTCCACAAACTTATCGGCGCGTTGATAACGGAGAAAAGCTCAGTGTAAATGATATCATCAATCTTTCAAAAGCAGATGTAGCTGACGATAAGATTATTGGATTGATTCAGAAAACAAACAGTCATTATACCTTGAATAGTTACCAAGTAGATAAACTACGGGATTCTGGTGTTTCTGAGCGAGTCATCAACTATATGATGTATAACACCTAAGAGACTGAACATAAAAGGGCATGGATTAACGAACCTATCCGATAAAAAGTTTCAGTCGATTATTTGGTTCAAAAGAACTGCTTTTTCGATCCTTATGGCAAGGGGAATATCGGCAAGAATATTGAGCTCCTGCAAACTGGAACCAAAACTCGGGAAAAATTACATTCGGATAGGTTCATATGCCCTTGAATGAAAAAAGTTTCTATGGTCATGGAATATTGCTTGAATAAAATACAGAAAATTGGGATAAATCCATTAAAGCCTTGTATTTTAAGAGACACACATAAATGAGCGTAAACGAGATAAAGAGTGAGCCCTTTTGGAGGTTCAATCACGAAGGATTCCACAAGAATGTGGAAGCTCATTGCTCCTCTGGCTTAAAGCAATTCAAGAAAATCATTCGCTCTTATGTTTTCTTTCACCTCTTCTTTCTCGGATTACTAGCTGGAGAAATCACCGCTTTTTTCTTTTCACTAACTCTCCTTTTCCAAACTTCTCTCATTGCCTTTTCACTTGCAGCGATCCTATTAACAGGCTTTGCCTATCTCATTCTCCTTTTCTACTTCCAAACCAAAAAGCCGGAACAGTTTCTAGAGCTTCGCAATTTTTTTATGCTTCACTGTAAGCGAGGCCTCCCAAAAAACCTGATCCACTCAGAATATCACCTTTCATTAGCGAATGCAGCTTACCGGTTTGCTGCCCATCTCAGCAAAGAGGAGGGACAACTCTATGTACTTCCTCCTAAAATGAGCTCTTTTAACCAAGTCATGAGGAAAATTACTAACCTATGCCATCGCAAGGATATTCAACGGATGAAAGAGGTTCTCTTTCTCGTCTCGATTAGCGAGCATATTCAACTGATTAAAAGTGCACCCACCAACCTTGAAGCTCACGCTTCTCTTGCAAATGCTTATGTCGCTCTTTCTCGCCTCTATCAAAAGCAAGAATCACAGCAAGAAAAGTTTAAAACAGCTGCGAAAAAAGCGATTCAAGAATACAAAATTATCGATCATCTTTCACCCAACGATCCTTGGGTTCATGCGCAACTTGCTTCTTGCTATCATGATCTACGTCAATATCAAGAAGAGATTGCTGAGTACGAGAAAGTACTACAGCTTTGTCCTGAAGATAAGCAAATCTTATTCCGACTCGGCATTCTTTGTTTCCAACAAGGTGAAAATGCTCGAGCCCTTCAAATCTATGAGAAACTCAAAGAAATGCAGTTTTCGCGAGCAGACGAGCTTATTGATTTTTACGATGCCAATCTCAAGCAAGAGTATTTCATCTCTTCGCTATAGCTAAAACTCGGCCAAAATAATCCAAATATTCGACGAAAAATTTTAATTGGATAGGTTCATAAACCTTTTATAAACATTGTAACTTTATAGAGCGTTTCAAGGCGTTTGAAATTGCTACCCTTAATAAGGATGACACCTAAAGCTATCACATAAACAGCATTTAATAGTGTATTTACCTTCTGATCTTGATGAGCAACAAGCGTTGCACCACAAGCAATAACTGTTACCGTAGCCTTTAAAGTCTGCCCGCGACGATAGTCAAGATAGACAAGCCCGAGCTGAGCAATGACCAAAATAACAGGAGCAATTCGCGAAATCAGAACAGGCAAACGGGAATCATGATCCTTTGAATAGGTACGTCCCACATACGCACAATATTGACCTGAAGGACCAGAAAAAACAGCTGAAAGTCCATGAAGAAGTAAGTGTCCTGCGCAAACAAGTTGAACCTTTCCAGGCTGAAGCCAATAACTTCCATATTCTGTACTAACAACTTCTGGAATAGCATTTAGCGCTCGAAACGCTTTATAATAAGCCTTTGTTGTTGGAATCACTAAGTGAGCAAAACTAGCCACTTCTCGTTTTTCCTCGTTCCTCCTAGTTGCACTATAATAAGTATCAACCATAGACCGCCCACTAGCAATCCCTAGCGCAATAGGTAGTAAACTCATTTTTTTCCTTTAGCAACCCTTAAATTTTAATCAGAAAAAATGATATCTTTAATTCTAAAAAACATCAAGGGAATCTATTAAATATTTTTATCAATTCACAGATTGGTTATACTTTTTGCATTAATTAATTTGAGAGAAAAAAATGTCTTTAATTTCTCAGACAAAAGCAGCCATGCAGTTATACCGCTTATTATTGAAAGACTATTATACCCAAGAGGCCCCACACCGCCTTTTAGATGTTACCTCTTATTTCTTCCCTTTTACTGTTCCCTTTTGTCAGAGCATTATAGAATATATCAAAGGGAAAGAATTTGAAATCTTATCAGAAGAAACCCTTGCAGAAGAAAAATGGGCTCATCTCAAAGAAACAATCGAAGAGGTTAAACAACTTTTCGGAATAGAAGATGAAATTATCATCGCTAAAGACCTTTCGGGAAAATTTCCTGATTACGCAATTTCAGGGAACATTATTTTTGCAAATGAAGAAAGAGCTTTTAGTTTAACAGAAAATGCTCAAAAGTTTGCAATTGCACATGAACTTTCTCATTATGTTCATCGTCATCTAGTCAAGAGAACTTATATGAATTGCGCCTGGATTATCATTGATTTCTCCTGTATAACCCTTATTTGTTATAAATCACGACTCTATTTCATAGCACTAGGTGTTGCTGAAATCGCTATCTTTCATATTGAAAGAGCAGCTTTTCGACGACAAGAAAAAGAAGCCGATTTAACAGCTATTGAAAAACTTCAATCCAATCAAGGAGCTCAAGAAGCCTTTGTTTTGGATCTAATCTTTGATGGAATAGACTTTTTAAAAGAAAATCCCCATCGGTTTAATCGTCAACCAACTACTCAAGAGCTTACAGAACATCTCATCACAATTGGTCTTCTGATTCACACCTCCATTGTCGGCAAAATTGCCTTAACACATCCCACCCACGTGGCCCGACTTCATTATTGTGGTCTGGAATGAAGATTCTCATCAAAAACCTAATGGGCTCTTTATATTTGATAAATATCTGACGGCGAGTATAATCAAAAAATACTTCGTAAGGTTAGGGTATTGTTTGCTCTTTCCATTCGGAATAACTCTAACATAACTGATAGGGACAACGGATATGTTTCATTCAACTTTTCGCATTTGCTTAATACTTAGCGCATCATTGATGACTTTTGGTCTTTCTAAAGGAGAGGCAAAACAGGCAGTAAAAACCACGCAAACACAATCAGATGAAGAAGCCTTTCTCATCCGACGCATTGCGGAATTTTGGAAAGATGGCGATTTTGTAATCGTTAAAACTCAAATCGTTGATTTTTTAGATAAATACCCACAAAGCTCTTTGAAAGATTATTTCCTTGGAATTCTAGGCGATATTTATCTCCAGGAAAATAATTACACACATGCTTTAGAAACCTATCAATTAGTGGCTGATCCAGCAGTTATTGAGAAAACCCTTCTCAATAAGCTTCAGTGCTATTATGAACTTGATATGTACAGCGACCTAGCAAAAGATGGACGTCCCTATCTATCTAGCAAAACTGCTGAAATTCAAGATCGAAAAGAAGAACTCTATTTTCTAATGGGTGAATCTCTTTTCAGACAAGCACTTCTATCAGAAAATACTGAAGAAAAAGCAACCTTCGCTCGTGAAGCACGGGGTTATTATGAAAGCCTTCCTGAAGGACAATATAGCGAAATTTCAGAATTTGCTATTGCAGAAATCCATGCAATGCTTGGAGATTATGAAAAAGGAGCTGCAGCGTATCAAAAGCTTGCAGAAAAGCACTCTCATATGAAAGAAGACCTTCTTTTTCAAGTGGCTTCCCTTGAAGCAAAATACAACAAACCAGCTGCTACTGAAACCTTCAGAAAAGTCAAGGAAATGGATGGAAAGCGAACCCATGAAGCTTCCTTTAATTTAATCGCTCTTCTTTTTCAAAGCGGAGAATATGAAGAAGTTATTAGTAGTTATGGTACACTTTTAGGAAATATCCCTGATGACTACATGCCAACCCTCAATTTCATCGTTGGAAAGAGTTATTTCTGTTTAGGGCAATATCAAAATGCAATTTCTCCTCTTAAAAAATATATCGATTCAACCTTTATCCCATCAGATCAACTAAAAAATGCTCTTCTGATTCAAATGACATGTGCTCATCAAGTCAGTGACGAAACGCTTTTCAGCACTACTTTTGATATGCTTGATTCTCTATTTCCTGATGATCAAGAAATTAGCAAAGCTCTATTTATGCATGCCATGATCCTTAAAGAACAAGGTGCCATCAGCAAAGCAGATGAAAAACTAAAAATGATTAAAGACAATTATGTGGAGTTTGACAATCAAGAAAGTTTCATCTTTGAATATGGTCTTTTAGCCCATCAAAATGAGAGATGGCAGGAAGCTTATGAATCCTTTAAGACTTATGTAACAAATTTCAAAGAAAGCAGTCGGATTCATGCTGCTTGGAAGCTTTTCCTTTCTTCATCACTTAATCTTTATAAGCATTGTAGTGAAGAAAGCAACTATTCCAAGTTAAGCTTTTTCAATGATTTACAAGCCATTTTAGCTCATTCTGATTGTTTAAATGAAAATGAAATGAAAGACTACTCTCTTCTCTATGCAAAAACAGCTTACGAACTCGACCGCTACTCAGAAGCCCTCCACTGTTTACAAGATCATATCTTTACAACAACTTCTGAAGAAGACGATCCAATGGCTCTTGCTGAAGCTCATTTTATTGCAGGGCTTTGCCATGCAGAAATAGGAGCAGACAACTCTGCTTTTTGCATGCATTTAGAGCAGGCCATGGCCCTCAACCCTGATCTCTATGACTCTCCTTCTACACATCTGCAGCTCTATAATGCTTATATCTCACTTGCCGGCTATGGTGATGGAGGAAAAATCCCTTCTGATGCAACGCAACAAAAAGAATTCATTAATCTTGCTGCAGAACATTTAGAAGAAGCAACTTCAAGAGGTGATGTCGCTATAAAAGAAGAAAATCGTTTATGGCTTGCTGACCATTATTATCAAAAAGTCAAAGACTACTACGAAGGAGAATGGAAAGGAGAAGCCAAACAACATCCCGAAGTGACAAATGCGACTGACCGAGCAAGTTCTCATTACCAAACACTCCTTCTTTCTAATAACAAGCTTATCCCGATTACTTCCGAAAATCTCCACCTCGAGCATGAAGTGATAAAACTTGCAAAACTTCTCTCATACCAGAGCGCTCATGGTAAAAAGTTAGACCTTCTTAAACAACTTTTAGAACAACAAAGTGAAAAACTAGAGTTGAATTGGGTTTCCCAAAAAGAGGCCTTTTTTGAGCTTGCAATCGCTTATGATTCATTGGGAGAAAAGGAGAAAGCTTATGAAACATATAGCTTCATTCATGCTTCAGCCAACTATTTCCCAACAGCTCTTGCGAATCATGCAACTCTTGAAGCAGCACGACTTCATTTTGAACTTCTAGAAGACGGATTAAGAAGTGAAACAAATGAAGAGGTCCTTTCAATTTTAAATGACCTAAAAGAATTGCAAATTCGTAAAAATGCAAACTCTGAACCTACCCATTTAGAAGCAGCTCTTGAATATGCAAAAATCCGTTCTTTGATTTCTGATCGTTCTGAGCAAGATACACGGTATCTCTTCTTTTTAGATCGAATTAAAGATGACTTTACTTCCCAAGAAGATTTAGTAACACAAGACTATCTTGTGAACCTTCATCGTGATTCTTCAAAGAAACAAATCTTTGACGCTTACATGAAGTTTATCGATGCAGAAAAAATGCGCCTTGAAGCTAAAAGCCTTTACCAACAAGAGCGCTTGGGAGAAATGGAAGAACTCCACGAACATGCACTAACACTCTACAGTGAGATTAAAAATAATCCCCATACACCACACGATCTATATCATCGGGTTGGTATGAGTGTACAAGAAATTAATGCTCTTAATGCTTATTAATTAGAGCCAAGAAGAGAGATCTCATGAAGGCAACTTCCTCCTCTTCCCCATGTTGCAAACGACTAATGCCCCTATTAGTCGTTTTGCTCCCAATATTTTGCAATCGGTTGCTTGCTGAAGAACCTTTTGATGCTCTAATAGAAAAACAGTCAGTTTGCAAGGCAAATATTGAACCCTATATTGAAGAAGTAGAGGCTTCTCCTAAATTTGCAATCCCTTCAATCATAACAAGTATAGAAGATCGCTTAGAACCTCCTCCTCCATTTAGTCTTGATACTATTGATCCTCCTCTTCTAGGAGAAGATTATCTGACCAAGAAGCGTTCACCATTTAGAGCAAAGAAAACGATTAATTTTAGTAAAGAAATTGCGAAAGATGAAAAAGAAGAGCTTTCTCCTCTTCCTTTTATTGCAGAAAAAAATGAACCTCCACTAATCATTGATCCAAACCTTGAACAAAAAAAAGAAACAAAGCATGATTTTTTATCTAAAAAAGTTCCCTTTAGTCTAGAAAACCTTCCTTCAAAAAGTTCGAGACCCTATTCTTTTGAACATCCTCAAGATGAAGAATCTTCTCTAATTAATCGTGATTTTTCTCACAAAAAAACTGAATCCATAGTGAGTCCTTCTTTAAAAGAACTTAAAACAGCTCAACCAACATCAACTTATATTGCTGCTGAAAAGATGTTGAATTTTTCACCCCAACCAACAAATGAAAAAGTAGACAGAGGGCATTTTCTTGTAGATGATTGTTATTTTCATTTTGATGATTATTTTCCGACAACAATTCCCTATCCCCTTGAAAGTCATGATATATTCAGTCTAAAGCTTATTAAGGATTACAAACCTCATGAAAAAAAGTTTTTTTCCGGAAAGGGTTATTTTGCTGAAGGTTATTTTAAATCTCTTAAGTGGACTGACATTTCAAAAATTACAAAGCAAAACACCCTTGCTCCTCTTTTCCCTTCTGTTGAAGTAATGGAAACGGATTGTTCCATTAATGGAATAGACGTCGCTCTAGAGATCACTCAAACACGTCCCTTCCTTTTTGAGTTTGAAGAGATTTCTTTTACTTTTGATCTTCCTTATAAATCTTTCCAACAAGAAAAAATGGGATTAGAACTTTCTCTATTAGATAGTAAAACTTTTGAAATCTCCCCCTATATTTATATTAAACCTTTAGAAACTCTAGAAACCTCAACTCCCTTTTATCATCCTTCGCGTGAAAAGGCTTCTCCTCTCCCCTCTAAATACTCTCTCCCTCAAGGCCCAACGGTTGCTTTGGAATTCAATCATGAAATCATGACTTTTACCCTAACACCTGAATTTGATCTTTATTGCTCTATAGAAGCAATGAACCTTCCTAAAAAAGCCCAAGAATTTCATGAAAGTGCTTTAGCAATGATCCATCCCTATCTTTATGTGGAACCCCACGAACACTCTGATGAAAAGATCCTGACTCCAAAGCCAGAAAAACAATCACCTCTTGCTTTCTCAGAAACAATTGATGCACTAACTTTTAATCCTTCTACCGACTCTTCTCCTCCTCTTGTCACAGAACGCAAAGATCAGGATTCTTTAGCAATCATTTCTCGCTCAATTGAATTCCCTCATTTGAAAACACCCTCTTCTCCTATGGAGTTTTCTTTAAAAACAGAAGGTTTATATCGTTCACCTCTAGAAGTTACCAGAAACTCTACCTTATTTCTTCCGTCTACAGAAAAAATGCTTCCTCCAGTTTTTGATTCAACGCTAAATCTAGAGATTGCTCCCGAAAAAAGTTTAGAGACTTTTGCTCTTTCTCATGAAACCTTTACTTTCGATCCTACACTAAACCATCCATCCCTTCCTAAACATCACCATAAAACTCGTCCATCCAAACTAGACATTAAACGAAGTTACATTGGGGGAAATGAAACATTTATTGAAGATGTTGCTGCTCAAAATGATTATTACCCTTCAACACAGGAAGGAGAAAAGAAATTTTCAAAAACGCTTCCTAACTTTTCTCTTCCAAAATCACAAACCTCTCTTTTTGCTTTTGAAACCGAAAAGAATCTTTCTATTGATATGCAGGATTCTGAAGTCCACTACGAAAAGTTTACAAATAGGGAAGCTACAACACCCTCTATACTTGATAGTTCTCTAAATGATTTAAATCTTCCTTATGTAACAGGAAAAAAAATTCTTCCAAATAAGCCTGTAATCGCTCCTAAAAAAGCTTTCGAGGGTTTCACTGAACCAGAAAAAATAATTGGTTTAGCAAATCGTAATGAAAAATTCCCAAACACACGGCTAATTTTTGAAGGAAGTCCTATTCCAACATCAATTCAAGATGAAAACCTTTTATGCCAAGATAATCAGCACCCTCTTTTGAGCCCTCTCCGCCCTTCCTATTATCCCCCTGAGGTTCCTAGTTTGGATATCGCAACTACAACACATTCTATAAAAGAAAAGCATCTTGAATATGTAAAAAAGAAAGTAACCCCTCTTGAGGGTTCTCCAGATGATTTAATCCTTCCTCATGTTGCTGGAAAAAGAATTGTTCCAAATAAGCCTGTAATGACTCCCAAAAGTGCTTTCGAGGATTTCCCTGAAGCTGACAAAGTGATTGGTTTAGCAAATCGTGATGAAAATTTCCCAAATACACGGGGACTTCTCAAAGGAGACCCTGTTCCAATAAGAATTCAGTCTGAAATCACTTTTTCTGAGGGAAAGCTTTCTCCACTAAAAACAGAAATGATTCATTCTCATTCCAAAAACATTCTAGAAAATTATCATCAAGAAACCCTAGTATCTTTAGGAAAAGTTTCTCTTACCAAACCTGAATTGGAAGGTCCACCTTCTGACTCCGAAAAACGGTCCCTCAATCAGTCAAACCGCTTTACAAATGCATTTCTTTCAGAAATTCCTCCTCCATCTCATCTTGAAACCGTTTCCTATAATAACGAGTTTGATACTTCAATCCACTATTCTAAAAGAGAGGATGGCAAGGGATATCTCTTTTCAATAAAAATGAAACCTGTCGAGACCCTTAATTTTGCCTCTCCAAACCAACATTATGTTTTTGTAGTAGATGGATCGAGTAGCATAAAAAAACACCGTTTTGGAGTCTTTAAAGAAGGTGTAGGACGCGCTCTTTCTTACCTGGGTGAAGGA
The DNA here is from genome assembly GCA_024233395.1 of Chlamydiales bacterium. Classification (GTDB taxonomy): domain Bacteria; phylum Chlamydiota; class Chlamydiia; order Chlamydiales; family Simkaniaceae; genus Neptunichlamydia. The sequence continues at coordinate 606,783 of JACKPR010000002.1, read as the reverse complement.
GATTCTTTTAATATTGTTATTGCTGATGCAGAAATGATTCCATTCAGCAAAGAGCCAACTTTGTGGAATGAAACATCTGTTTCAAAAGCCAAACGCTTTTTAATGGATCAAAATTACCGAGGGTTTTTCATAAATTATAATGCCTTTGACCTCTTATCTAATGTTTCTAACTATTTCGCTCCAGATAAGGAAAACATTGTAGTCTTAATAACAGATGGGCATTCTTTTAGGTCTCTTGAAGATCATAAGAATGACTTCAAAGAGCTCGTTAAAGAAAGTAAAGGAAAGTTTTCAGTCTTTACTGCAACTGCAAGTCAAGGAAATAACCTGTCGATGCTCGATCTCTTGAGCACTTTCAACAATGGGGAGTTGATGTATTCCAAGACAAATGCTTCCTTTTCAAGACAACTTTCCGTTCTTGTGAAACACATCGAATCTTTTGTTGCCAAAGATATCCATGTCAATGTCACTAGTATTAACAATGAGACAAGAATTGAATTTTATCCTAACGAAAAAACGCTCCCTTCCCTTTATGCAGATCGCCCCTATATCATTTATGGTTCCATCGATCAATTAAAAGACTTTGATCTTATCCTACAAGGGAGATGTGGAGATAAATGGATCAATATTAAACAAACGATTTCCTTTAAGCATGCCGAAAAAGCAACCCATTCTATTAAAAAGGGGATGGCTCTGCAAAAGGCTTATGTTTGCTATGACTATTTCTTAAAAAATGATGACCCCTTCTTCTTAAAAGAAGCCCAAAACATTTTAGAACCTCTCCACATTCCTACTGCTGTCCGATGAGAATCACCGGTGGCTTTTTAAAAAATCAATCCCTTAAAACTCCAAAAGGTGATAAGACGCGCCCCACTTCTGAAAAACTCCGCCAATCGGTTTTTAATATTGCTCAAGCTTATGTTGAAGATTGTCAATTCCTAGATCTTTATGCAGGATCTGGAGCGATGGGAATAGAAGCCCTCAGTCGAGGAGCAAAAGAAGCGACTTTCATTGAAAAAGATCGATCTGCCCTTAAGGTCCTTAGAGAAAATCTCAATGAACTTGATCTTTCTCCTCTTTCAACACTTCTTGCAGGAGATGTTTTACTCCTTTTGCAAAAATTAAAAGGGAAGTCTTTCAATCTTATTTATATTGATCCTCCCTATGAGCAAGGACTTCAAGAAAAGACCTTAGTTCTCATTGATAAGCTTCACCTTCTCCATATTGGTGGGCTTCTCTTTATAGAAGAAAGCTCTCAAAAGGAGTTAGAAATCCCTTCTCTTACAACGATGCATCTGCAAAAAAAAAGGAAGGTCGGAAGCACCTTGCTTTATCAATTTCAAGGTATAGCTAAAACACTGAGAGGAAAATAAATTGAACATATTCATTTTTGGGGCCTCATGCAGTGGAAAGTCTACTTTATCAGCGGCTTTACATGAAACACTCGGTTCTGACTGGACCTATTTAGATAGAGATGATCTGATCGATAAAGAAGGATTCAAAGAAGAAGCAGTAGACACAGAAATTGAACGTCGGATAACTGAAAAGTCCTATTGCATCATTGATGCTCAAACTCCGTGGAGAGAGCGTAAGGAAGGAGAACTCTATTTTCGCATTTCTCCTCCCCTTGATGTTCTTCTTCACCGAGATGCATTAAGAACAAAGCAATTAAAAAGAACACAGATTAAAGCTAAATGGGCAAGAGAGTTTGTTATAGAAACACATACAAATCTTGCAAAGTTTGGAGACAACTACTTTGATTGTTCCTTCGATTCTTCAAGTAAAACAGTCGAAGAAGAGATCTCTCAAATATCTAAAATGCTCTTTGATAAGTAATGCACCATTACTGAGAAACCTTTACTCCATTTTTATAGAGGGTTTCGCTCATCTTGCCATCTTGATCATAGCTTTTCTTTAATCCGTCTAGCTTACCATTATCAAAGGTTTGTTCTAGACGAAGCTTTCCTGAATCATAATATTTTTTAAATTTTCCATGCTGATTCCCATCTTTATATTCAGCTTCGAAAATCAAAGTTCCTGATTCATTCCAATGCTCTGCTTTTCCCTCAAGCTTTCCACTTTTATAAGGGTAAATACTATTTAAACGACCATCTTCAAAGTAAGTCTTCTCCTGACCTTCTTTTAGATCTTTTACAAACTCAACTTCCTTGTAAAGCTCGCCTGAAGCATAGTATTGATAGGAGGGGCCTTCTCTTAAATCGTTTTTGAATGTTAATCGAATGGCTGTGCGACCATTTCTATGAAAGAGCTCTGCATCTCCATCTTTCTTTCCATTTTTATAAGTCGTGATACTAATCCTTGCACCGCTAGGATCGTATTCTGTCACTTCACCATGAATCTTGTTATTTTGGTAGACGCCCTCAATCGCTTTGACTTTTTCTCCATCAGTCACATCTAAAGGATAATAGATATAGTGCGGACCTTCTCTTTTATTATTTTTGTAGTGATAAACGATTTCTCGTCCCTCTTGATCTTTTTCAAAGTGACGTCCTTCAAGCTTTCCTTTAACATATTTGGATTCTTCAAGGAGGTTTCCTTCTTGATCCCAAAGACCTTTTAATCCATGAAGCTGACCATTCTCATAGCCAATCGATGTTTTAACAATGCCATTTTGATAATAAGATTTTTGTTCACCATGAAGCTCACCCTTGTCATTATGGAAATAAAGACTGGATAGTGTTCCTTTAACTCCGTTAGAAGGGGGATAAAATTCCTTCTGAACGCCAACAGGTTTTCCTTCTTTTGCCTTTCTGATAAAAGCTTCACTTCCATCTTCAAAAAACCCTAGAGCTTCTCCATCAACAAGATCATTTTTAAAGGTTTCGCTCAACTTGATTTGACCATTTTGATAGTACTGCTCATGTTTTCCTTCCTTTTTTCCATCTAAAAAGTGAAAGACCTCAAATTTTTGTCCAGAATCATAATAGGCTGTATGTGTTCCAATTGGTCTATCTTCGTCAAAAGCTCCTTCAAAAAGGAGAGTTTTTTGCTTGTTCCAAGATCTAAACGTTCCATCTTTTTTACCCATTTCATAACGAGCTTCAACATTGAGAGTCCCATCTTCATACCAATCTTTTTGATCTCCATGGAATAAAGAGTCTTTGAAATTTCTTTGGGTTTTCATTTGTCCATTAGAATACCAGTCACAGAATTCTCCATTTCGATTTCCTTGACTGAATGCCCCTCTAAAAGCAAGTTTCCCATCTTCATACCATTCTTGGAAAAGACCTTCTTTTAATTGGTTTTTATAGTTCCCTTTAAGTTTTACCTGGCCAGAAGGATAGTATTGGGTATATTCACCCTCAAGTTCCCCACCGACATAATAAGCATCGGTTTGAAGTTTTCCATCGGAAAACCAAGATTGGAATTTTCCTTGAAATTTTCCTTCTTCATTTCTAGAGTACTCGGCAATTTTTTGACCATTTTCATCAAACTCACGAATAGGTTCTTTTAGCACCCCTTTTTTATCATATGTTGCGAGGAAAGCCATCGTTCCATTTTCATGTTTTCTCCAATGTTTTCCAATCATTTTTCCTTGAACGTATTCTCCCTCTCCAATAATTCGTCCATTTGAGTTATACCACCGTTCCATTCCATCTTTCTTTCCGTTAACATAACGTACTTGATAACTTTGTCTTTCATTCGGATGGTATTGGATATGGTCTCCATGAAGAACACCTTGATTGTATTCTTGAACCTCTGTAATCGTATGATTCTCATCAAAATGAATGACTCCAGGAAAGTTTTTCTCGGAGTGTAGTTTTCCATTAACGTAATGACACTGTGTCTTCTCATTCCCATTTTCATACCACTCAATCATCTTCCCATGGATTTCTCCTTTAACATAAGGAATCAGAACTTCTCGTTCTCCATTTGAGTAGTAACGGATAAAATCTCCCTCTAAAACTCCATCGTTATAATGTCCTTCAGCTAAGACCTGTCCATTCTCATGGTATGAGTAAAGCTTTCCTTCCGGTTTTCCTTGATTGAATGTAGTGATGTGATTCAATTGACCTTTAGGATAAAAAACCTTTAAAGGACCATGCAAAAGTCCATGATCAAAATAGCCGACTCTCTCTACTTCACCAGATTCCCTAAATCGTACACTAACACCATGAGGAACAGAGGTTACTTTCCAAGCTTCATAACCCAGAGAATTTTCATCCACAGTGATTAGATCAGTCTCTTCCATCGGACGTCCATTTTCGAAAAACTGAATCTTCTTGATTGGCTCTTCAACTCCTTGTTCATTTTCAGAGTAAAAAACGACAAGTTGGGGTGATCCATTTTGAAATTGTTCCACAATATTTGGCCGCCATTCTGGCATCCTTACCCGAAGCTCCGTTTCAACGGGAATAATCGTACTTTCTTTATTTTCTTGAGCAAAGAGAAGTGCTGGCAAAAGGGCCAAAATAAAAAGGAATCTTTTAGACATAATCATCACCATAAAATTTTTTTTCCAGTATAACTGAAATTGCCATTTATTCACCAGATTGTGTCACCAATGAAAAGGTAATTGCTGAGAGGGTGTATGTGGATTATAATGGTTCATCTTTTTAGTACATACTTTTTTGACTGAGGGTAAAATCTATACTTCTTTTTAATTCTTTTTTCTAATTATCATGCTTTTTAGCAATTTTTTATTGGAGGATTCAATGGCTGCTTTGAGTTCAGCGCTCGCAGGCTCAATCAATTTATTTTGTACAGGAACATATTACTTTTGCCGTAAATCCGCTTTACAAAGCGATGCTTTGTTGCGTCAATGCTCTGGGATTGCCATAGCCGCCGTTCTAAACTCTACTCGCTCTTATACAACCCCTTACCTAAGGCAAAGGTTCAACGACCGTCAATTAGATTGCCTTCATGGTGCAGCTTCAGTTTTAATCATTGGTTTAGCCAGTCACTATGCTAAACTCCCTCTCAAAACTTACTTGACCACTCTTATTTTTTTTGCTGGGCTTCATGTAGGAGTGCATAAACTTACATCCCATCTTTTTCGCAATCAACTCACTTTTGAACAGCGCAATCGCCATCGTCAAAAAAGCACTTTTCAAAATATGAATTGGCTCCGCACCGAACTCTTTCCAATAAGGCAAGGATACGCAAGTGGAAATGTTACCGCATATTTATATGCTATGCCAGATGGCTTTTTTGTTTTCCTTTCAGAAAGTAATCGCTTACCTTTTTTTGAAGATCGTTTAGGATCAATCGATCCTTCTGAAGTTTGTAAAATTCAGGAAGAAATCTGTGGCACACTTAAACTTTCTCCTGAAGCCTTACAAAAACTTCGAGAAGAAGCAAAGCGTGTTTCTTTTGATGGAGCTCCACATATATGGGAGCTCGAGGGGATTCCACCTTTTATTTGCTTCGAAGGAAAGTGGAATGAAGAACATACTCCTCTTGGTACCCCAGTTAATTGGGAAACCCTTATTCTAACAGGTCTAACCCAAAAGCACTCTTCTTTTGAACTAACACAGCTCCTTGCAACATGGACGACTCGCACTGAAACTCCAGGTTTAAGAGGTTTTAGTTTTAATCATACCGATTGTCGTTTTAACATCTGGGTCCATGAAAAAAATCTGGGAGCCCTCCAAAGTGAACTAGATAGTCTTACTGAGGAGATCAGAGACTTTCGTGCAATACTCACATTCTGTCGAGACTTTGAAAATGCAGCATTTACTTTTCTTTCAACCCGAACTTTTCCCACTACCCGCAGGGGAGGAACTGATTGGAATCCACTACAAACCTGGGGAAATCTAACCCAGCAAATTCCTTTTCCCCATTTAACCACTCGGTATCCTAATCTCGCTGAACAGGTACGCTCCACCCAAAGGAATCCAACAGAGGTGGCAAGAAAAGCCCTTGAAACCGCACTTGAAGAGTTCTTTCAAACCCTCCCTTGCGAAGCCCATTTCCCAACCGATACTGTAATGGCCGAAATGTTTCGTAATGCTCTTAATGCCTTTTACTCAGCTAGCCAAGACTTTGTGCGCACAAACGGTTATATTAACTGTTTTACGCTTCAAACTTGGCTCGAAATGTTGCGGCGCATACGTCATAATCTTGGAACCTGTGTAGAACTCGATGAATTAATCGATCTTAGCCAAGAGTACTTAAACATTAATAATCAACTCAGAAATCGCCCTTTAAATCCTGAACTTTTACGTCAACGACGCACAGAACTCGACCCCATCCTCAAGGAGAGATATACCTGGTTTTTCAAAACATATGAACGTTTGATGTCTAACAAAGGGAAGTTTGCTGAGGATTTAAGTGATGAAATCTCATTGCGAGAAAAAAGACAGGCTCAACTCCAAGCTATTAAACTTTGTGAACAAGGAGTTGGAGACTTTTCTGTCGAAGATTATTTAAAAACAGAAGAGGGAGCTCTTAAACTAACTCGACTCGAATCATGGACAAAAATTTTAGAGTTTCATTCTTCTTGTTCAGAGGCTCAATATCAACAACTACTTGGCGACTGCCAAAACTATCAAAGAACCTATGCTCGCACTCAGATGACAGAAGAAAAAAGAGTCTTAATTGATAGAATTATTTCTGGGTTTGGCTGGTTTTTTGGCACTTACGTCCCAGGCCTTGAATTAGAAGCAAAAAGAGACCTCCTTGAACAGATAGCTCATCGGATTCAATGCCCCCGCTCTCATATTGAAAGCACAGCTCAAATTGCTTACTACTCCTACCTTGAACCATTTCACTTACATGCGATTATTCGTCGAAATCGTGCCTATCAACTCTCTGAGCTACTAAGTGCAATTGACTCAGAAGTAAAAACTGTTTCTTATGCAGATCATCCTCTTCCTGATGAATTCTGCGATCGACTGAATGAGGACTGCACCAGAGCCAGTGACTTTATGGTCCGAAAAGCACAACACTTCAAAATCCTTCAACAGAGCTGGGCTTACAGCGAAGAAGAAGGGCTTCAATTAGAGCATCAAGCTCAATATAGTGATGGCAGTGAATATCACGTGGATTCTTTCATAGGAACACAAGTCAGAGATGCTCACCGCCATCTCAATCAAGTTTCAGAGATGCTTGCAAACTTACATACTATGATAAACCAAACAAGTGAAGCCACCTATCTAGCTAGCTCTTTTCTTGCAGAAGAACAAGAGATTGTCACAGCGCTTTATAGAGTCGCCAATGAACTCCTCTTTCTCCTACAAGTTCCCTTACGTTGGAACTTGCATAGACAACTTCATGAATACTCTGTTCAAACAAAAAAAGCAGAACGAGGATTAGTTGAAGGCCGCAATTATAGTGTTTACAAGAGGATCAGTGATGGCGGTCTTATCTTATGGGATATTGTGAGGGATAATGAAACAAGTGAGATTGAAAGACGCAATGCCGTTCATACCGCAATTTATCACCAAAGGCATTAGGGAATTCGCCCTCGTTGATATATAGCTAAAACACTTTAAAATTGTGATGAGTTAGACTAGTGATTTTTGATGGATTTTGGCTTCTTAAAACCGAAAACATTGTCTAAAAGACAAGGAGAGGTTTTAAGAAGTCAAAAGGCATCCGAAAGATCCGGATAAATCATCCCAATTTTAAAGTGTTTTAGCAATAAAAGCGCCAAAGCGTAATTTTGGCGCTTTAGTAGTTTTATCTGAATGCAAACCAAGTGAGGGCAATTCCCCACGCAATTCCGATTAATGAAAAGATAATATAAGAGCTTTGAAAATTTTGAAGCATTTTCTCGAAAGCTTTAGGGAAAAACATGAGAATCAGGCCTCGGATAAGAAATAGCCACCCTAAAAGGGTTACAAGAACTTCAATACCCATATACCAGTAATTAAAACTTGTAATAAAAACCATCCCAATAAGGACATTCAGAACACCGATAAAATAAACGAGTGCAGGTGTTTTTTTAAGTGAGTCGAGCACTTTTTTCATATTATCTTTGTAAAGAAGAGTCCAAAAACTCGTAATGATTAAGAGTGGACCAAAGATGCTTGCTAGCGTCGTAGATGATGCCATAAAAACTCCTTTTGGATTTCAACCAATTCGGCATTTTATTTTTCACAATTGGTATTTTTCAAATTAATCCAATAATGCCCTAGCGTCAATAGTTTTTCTTTGTTTCCCTAAACAAATGTTTATTATTTCATCATTTTCAATCCATCCACTAGAAGTAATTAACACCGTTTCTTTTTCTGATCCCTCCAACTGAAGATAAGGAATCACGAACGAGGTATTGATTGTTCCTCCTAAGGATAAGGGTTCATCCGTTTTCCGTTTGCAAATAAGCCCCTTTTTGTGTTGTTCAATCTGGAATTCAATATCTGCTGTTGCTGTTTGCGCCAGATATTTTGAAAGGGCGATCTCCCGCTTAAGTTTTTCATAGCTATGATTCATCCGGTAATGATCGAGCATTGGTTTTGCACGTAATAAGACGAGACTTCCAATAAGAGCAATTAAACCAATGGATAAAAAAAGCTCTATGAGTGTGAAGGCTTTTCGTCGTCGTCCCAAGGATATTCCTCTTTAAGCCCTTTCTTTTGACAGTAAGCATCATATTTTTCTGATCGGAAACGAAGATCTTCTCCTTCTATCCTAAACTGATAATCATTGCCCCACCCGTCTCTCATCAGCTCTTTAACATTCTTCACAAGGCCTGACTTTTTAAGCATTGTTGAAATCTCTTCCGACAACTTGCCTTCATCTTTTAACATTCCTGTTTGAGCGGTTTCAAGTTGGACAATTTCGTAAAGTTTTCTTGACCCTTCTTTTGTCTTGAATGCTTTTCCATTATCGAGACTACCGCGCATGTTGTAACCAATTACGCTTCCAATAATTCCAATGATAAAAATCACAATCATGATCTCTAAAAGAGTCATTGCATATTTTTTTTTCATACTACGTTCCTTAATTTAAGATTGAACTTACATCGGTTAATGGAAGAAGAACCGCTAAGAGAATGATCGCAACAACAACTCCTAAAAAAAGGAGCATCACAGGTTGGAGAAGAGAGGTTAGGCGCGATAAACTTCTCTCAATATCTTCTTCATAAATGTTTGATAGGTGTGTTAGCATTTCAGCCACTCTTCCCGACTCTTCAGCAATCGCAAGCATTCGAATCACAAGGGTTGGAATAAGGGGAGACTTCTGAAGTTCCTCTGAAAGGCGTTTTCCCTCAAGAACTTTTACTTCAGCATTGGAAATAATCTTTTCAAAACTCGCATGCTTCATTACTTTTTTCGAAAGAGTCAAACAATCCATCAATGAAACGCCTCCCTTAAAAAGAATGGAAAATACACGACAAAAACGCGCCATAATCGTCTCGATGAAAAGCCGCTTTACAATTGGGATATGTAGAAGCCCTTCCTTTAACATTTCCTTTCCTTTGGGGTGGCGAATAAACAGGAGTAAACAAAGAAAAATTCCACCTAAAAGAGAAAAGATTATAAAAGCATGATTATTTAAAAATTGACTTAATGAAAGAACTCCTTGGGTCATAGGGTGCAAAGTTCTTTCTTCAAAAAGCTCGCTCATTGAAGGAATCAGAAAAAATAAAAGAACAGAAATCACTGACAAACAGAACGCCCCTAAAAAGGCAGGATAAATCATGGCAGAAGAAAGTTTTTTTCGAAGCGCTTGTTGCCCACCAATGAGTTTCTCAAGTTCAGCAAAACTTTGCTCTAGAGAACCTGATTCTTCACCTGCCTTTACCATCGATAAATAAATGGAATCAAAAACTTTTGGATAATCTTTGAGTGCTTCAGAAAAATGACGCCCTTCTTTTACCTGATCACAAAGATCTAAAAAAATCGGATGAAGCTTTGTTTTTCGATACTTCTCTTCTAGGGTTATCAAACTATCATAAAGTGGAAGTCCAGCTCTTAATAAAACGTGTAGATCTCTTGTAAATCCAATTAATAGAGAGGGTGAAATGGTAAGTTCTTCCCCTTTCTTTGTATAAGAAATGACCTTCGTCACAAGGATTTCTTCTTTTCTAAGCCTTTCTTTAGCAAGCTCAATAGAATCAGCATTGATCATCCCCATTTTTCGGCGACCATCTTTTGAAAGTGCTGTATATTGATAAAGAGCCATATTAATTATTGATAGAGTTCAAGTTGTCTTGTTACGCGAAGAACTTCTGCTGTTGTCGTGATTCCCTCTTTTGCTAAAAGGCCTCCTTCGCTTCTTAATGTTGCCATTCCTTGTTCTGCAGCAGTTCTTTGAAGACCACTAGCATCAACACTTAAAAGGAGCTGTTTCTTGATTTCCCCAGAAACAGGCATCAATTCATAAACCCCAACTCTCCCTCGATAGCCTGAATCAAAGCACTCCTTACACCCTTTGCCTTTATAAAGTTTATCGGTGTGAATCTGGAGATCTTTTAACTCCTGAGAAGAGGGTTTGTAGCTTTCCTTACAAGAATCACAAATCTTTCTTACAAGCCTTTGAGCTAAGATCGCTAAAACAGAAGAAGAAAGGAGATAGGGTTCAATCCCCATATCTACTAGTCTCGTCAGTGCTGAGGGAGCATCATTGGTATGAAGTGTTGATAGAACAAGGTGACCTGTTAAAGAGGATTGAATAGCAATTTCAGCGGTTTCTTTATCTCGAATTTCTCCGATCATAATCACATCAGGATCTTGCCTAAGGATGTGGCGGAGTCCTTTTGCAAAGGTTAAATCAATCTTAGGGTTCACACCAATCTGAGCAATACCAGGAAGTTTATATTCTACTGGATCCTCAATCGTCATTACATTAACCTCTTGTGAGTGAATTTCATTCACAGCACTATAGAGGGTTGTTGTTTTCCCACTTCCCGTTGGACCCGTTACTAAAACGATCCCTTGATTTTGGTGGATATATTTTTGAAACGCTTGAAGTGTCTTTTTCCCCATTCCAATCTTATCAAGCCCCAAAACAACATTGCTTTTATCAAGAATTCTTAAAACAATTCTTTCTCCATAAACAACAGGAACAGTGCTTGCTCTAAAATCAATTTGTCTTCCACCCATTGAAAGTTTAATCCTTCCATCTTGAGGCAACCGATGTTCGGCAATATCCATTTTAGCCATAACTTTTATACGAGTCAGAAGTTGTTTAGAGACTTCAGGAGGTGGAGAGTGGCGGAATTGAAGAACACCATCAATTCTATAACGAATCGCCATTTCACCTTCCAAGGGTTCAAAGTGGATATCTGAAGCACCTTGTTGAATCGCTTCAACAAGAATCATATTTAAAAGACGAATAACAGGAGAATCTTCTTGTTTAGCGAGAAGGTCGTATTCATCTTGCCTTTCTTTTGAGACTTCTTTATTCCCCCCTTTCTTTAGTCCTTCAATGAAGGCGGAAGCCTCTTTTTCATCTTGGTGGTAACATTTTTCAATGGCTTCTTCTAGTTGCGGTTTAGGACAAAAAACCTCTTGAATATCTGCTTTTGTAATACATCTTATTTCTTCTAGAGTCTCTAAATCGTAAGGATGTGCTATAGCAACAACAAGTTTTCCTTCTTTTTCATCAATTGGAAGGGCTAGCTTTTCTTTTACAAATGGGTAAGGGAGCTTATGAATTTTTTTTTCAACAAATGGGTAGGAACTTAAATCGTAAATTGATTCAAGTCCAAAGCGTTCTGCAAAGAGATAGTCATCACCTTGATCAGCCATTAACTTTTCCAAAAAGAAGTTTCAAACTGTTATCAAAAAGACGTTTTTTATCACGTTTTTTTGCTTCTTCTATCCGTTCAAGAAACTCTGGAAGATCTCCTGGACGCTTTGTGAGTTGCTCTCGTCTTAGCTTATCCAGCTCACCTTTAGCATCAAAAATAATGTGAGGCGTAATAAAGAAAAACATCTCCGTTTTTTCATCTGTCATTCTTGAATCGCCAAAGAATTTTCCAATTCCAGGAAGTTCTCCTAAGAAAGGAAGTTTACTGCTACTATCTTCTGCCGTTTTTTCTCTTAACCCTCCCAAAATCACAGTTTCACCATCGACAACTCGGACATGGTTTTCAATATGCCGTTTGCTCACGGGAGGACGATCATTTTGAACATTTTTCTTGATCGTGTCGAACGTTACATTGGTTTCTAATGTCACAAAATGTTTGTCATCATCAGGGTGTTCTGGATCATGAATCGTAGGAGTAATTACAATGGTTGTTCCATACTGTGCCCTCGAAAAGGTTTGTTGGTAAGCAATCGTTCCATTACTAGCATTAACTGGGGCAGCACCATTATCGATCGAAATTTCTTCAACAAGGGCTATTTGCGCTGGGGTTTGATTTAATGTGGTCACTGTAGGAGCTGCATTGATTCGGACATCTTCTTGAGACATTAAGAAATTATAGGCAATGTCAAAAGCGGGCCAAAAATTGTTCGGTTTTTTTCTAAAAATAAAAAAGTCTACAATCCCTTTGCGCGCCACTCCTGGACTCGTTTCATATCGAAATCCCGTTTCATGCGTATTCGTTGCAGCAGAGCCCAATCTAAGAAGATTTAAGCCAAAATTATTATGATTCTTTATTCTTTTTTCAAAGAGAAGAACTTCAATTTGAACCATCTTTTTAGGAACATCAAGATTTCGAATGAGCTCTTTTAACTTATCTAATGTATCCCGCCTAACAACCATCATAATCGCCCCAGTTTTTGGGTAAGGAATGAAATTCGTTGTGTGAGATTTTTCTTTTTGAGATTCGATTGTAGCAGCAACTGCTGTTGGAGGGTGAGCAACGGTAGAGTAGGGAGGAGGTCCATATGTTGGAGGAGAAAGTTGAGGCTCAGGAGGTGTCTCGTGAGGACGCGTTGGTGGAATCGGATACATTTCAGGCGTCGGTTCTTGTCCTTCAATTCCTGAATAAATGAGTGCCGTATAAACCTTCTCCAAAACTTCAGCAAGATCGATCGGATCACTATGACGACAATTATACCAATAAACCGTCATTGCCATTGGATCTTCGATTTGCCCCTCAGTTTCTTTCACTAAAGCTTCAGCTCTTTCAACCATATCTTTGGGTCCAATAAGAACCAAAGACCCTTCGCTTGCAAGAGGGAGAATGATAAGGTCATCACCCTCACCCTTTGTCAAACCAATCCGAGGCTTTTTGGTCAAATCACCAAAATAGGCGTTTAAAATCTTTTCCATTTCAGAAGGTTTAAGGCGCGTTAAAGGAAGAACACGTGTGAGCTTCTCATTTTCTTTTTCCCAAACTGCTTCATAAAGAGCCAAAAGCTTTTCAATTTCTTCCTTCGAAGAAATAATCGCAATTTTATATCCCACTTGATAGACAAATGTCATCTTTGGATCGCGGAATCTTTCAAAAAATTGAGAAACACCTTTTATTCTTTCTGGAGGAGGGGAAAAAACATAGGCAATACGTGTCTTTGGAGGAATACGAATTAAATCAATGGGATCGTTTAGTACTTGATCTACTGCAACTAAATCTTGCTTTAAAATGTATAGTTGCCTTGTATAGGAGTTCAATTGTTTCACCCCAATGCCATTGTGCGAAAGGATAATTTCAAGTAGATCACTCCAAGATTCTCTTGGAATTGGAATCCCTGAGTGCATATGAAGCTTCATTGAGAGAATTTCTGGAGGAATGATGTAAAGATAGTCTTGAGACCCATATTCCATAATAAGTTGAGTCAATGTTGTCTCTTCTTGATCCCATAAAGCATATCCCTCATCATCTTTCTTCGATTCATTAACTGCTAAGTCATGCCACTCTTTTTCAAGGTCGGCGATTTCTGCACGAATTTGATTCACTTCAGTTAAAAGGAGATGATAGTCTTCTTCATTCGCTTCGTCTCTATGATATTCATTGACAAGTTGATACTTTTCCTCCATGGCAAGACGAAGGCTTTTCAATTGAGTATTGACTTCATTTAAATAGCTACGGAGCTCTTTTTCCTCTTTCTGCAAAAGAAGTGCATCGCGCTTTCCTTCAATGGTTTGCCCATGTAAAGCAGCTATACAAGAGAGAAATAGGATTCCTAATTTAATCTTCACTAAAAATGTCGTATTCCTCTATTGGTTCAAGTTTTTGGTTGGGGTTATTTCGTGGAGGTGTTCCCGTTAACGGTTCTTCGGTTGCTAGAGGTCCAATTTTAGTCGAAAAGGTATTTTTTGTGGGAGGAGAATGTTCTCCACTTTTTGTTTGTGCCATGGGAAGCCTAACAGAATGCTCTTGGGTTCTCATAGAATTAAAAAGTGTTCCACAAAAAACCTCTTTCCCTTCTGTTTTTTCAAGACCATCAAAAATAAAAAGATCCCCTTGGATATCCAAATTCAAAAGCGCTTCTATTTCGTAGTAATTTTTAATCGTATGCCAACCTGTAGAGGTATGAACAAGCCAATCGCCTTCTTTTAATATTGTTGCACGATTATCAATCCGACAAGAAACACGTGAAGAGGTTCTTCTTCTAAGCTTTGTAAAAACATCTTCTATTCGCAAAGAAATCACAGATGAGCGTTCTTTATTAAAGGTAAGGAGTACAGATTCCATTCCTCCCTTATCCCAAAGTTGCCATTCTACTTTATAAGGAGAAACAGCCATCACTTTTCCCATAGGATAGCCTTTGGTTTCAGTTGAAGGATTCCACTTATCATCCTTCCAAATGAACGTCTCTCCTTCTTTAATGAAAAGGATTTGTTTTCCTTTGTCAGACAGGAGTTCAATACGCTCTCGCTCCTTGAATTTCTGGTATTCTTCTCCTCCATATCTTTCAAAAAGCTTGTCTGGTCCCCACCACTTTCCTCCCTTTAAAGCATTTCCAGCCATTTTGAGCCCTGGATCAATAACTTCTTCTAACGCTTTTGTTTTCCATTTTTGTTTAATCTGAAATTCTCTTACTTCATCGAGGAGCTTTTCTCCTTGATCATTATTGAGTTGAATTCCCATTTGGAGCCAAATTTCCCCATTTTCATCAAGATACGGCTTGATCCATAATGGGGTCACTTCATTTGAGAAGTTCAGATGCTCTTTTTCATAAGCAAGATAGAGTGTTTGTCCAGGGTTTATCTTGAATGATTTTTCAGCTCCTTTAAGGCCAATCTGCAGCTTGACTTCATAAACCATTGCATCAGGTCTTGTATTTTTAGCTAAAAACAGAACCTCTCCACTTAGATCGGGGAAAGGGAAGCTTTGAATTTCTGGAGAAAGAGAAAGTGGACCTTTCCCAATTAAATGATGGTCAAACCGAGAAGGAGGAGGTTCATTTTTTTTATTTAAAACACTTACATTTAATGGTTCGTTTTTGTTTTCCTTAGAAAGATGAAAGAAAAAAAGAAGGGTTGCACCAAAGAGTAAAAGGATCAAAATTCTATTTAAGTTTTTGATGCTTTTAAGGATATAAATTAGCGACCTTTGTTTTATGATCAATTTGAGCCTATCTCGATAATCACTTTTTGTTCTTTTTTGCCTTTTCGGCATCTTTATTAAAAAAGTTCCCAACCAGTATCGCATTTATTTTATTCCATTTAATGAAAAATTTCAAAGGAAACGGAAAACATCAGGATTGCAAAAAACTTTTTTTGTTTTAAACTAAACAGTAGGGGCATGTGAATGTTTTGGGTGTCCCTATGGGTTTATCTATTAATAGGGATAGATCCAAGGGGTTTGAAAAATGAGTGAAAAAATGGACAAAAAATTAAAAGAAGGCGTTAGTGTTCAAGAGCTTGAAAATTTTGGAAAGAAATATCACTTCGAGATTTTCTTTGTTCTCTATTTCTTGCTAGCAACACTACTTACCTTTATTTTCTTTGGAGCAGCTTGGAGCATTTTCTTAGCTGGTATTGGGGGAATCTTAGGCATATGGCTTCCAAATAAGGTTGAAAAAGCGGCAAAAGGAGCTTTTCACTTTGTTTATAAACAAGAAAAAGCAACTAAGTTGGTTTTAGCTATTGTTGGGGTCGTTGTTTCCTTTTTCCTTCCACCGCTAGTCTTTTTCTTCCTAGGTCTTCTTGGAGGAACAGGAATGCATAAAGCGGCATCTGCAGTGGGGAAAGCTGGTGGGCAAGACAAGTAGTGAAGGGTTAGGGGTTTCTTAACTCTTCTTCTCTTGCCTTTATATAATCGAGCAACGTTGTTTCCTGAACACTAAAGTGGCTTAAAAGCTGCTTAAATCCTTCATGCCCAATAGAATTTGTTGGAGATTGCTTGTTATCCCAACCTCCATACTGCTTGATCTCTTTCCAGGCATTAAGCTCAGACTCTTTGTGATTCAGCTCGTGGCTTAAGGTTGCAATACGCATCAAATTAAAAGCAAAAAGCGCTGAGTTGTTCTTCGATTTTTCCCAAAATGAAGGATCGGAGTGCATTTTATCTCTCAGATTTAGCGATTCTTCTAAAGCTTCTTGATATCTTTTCTCACTAATTTTCAAAGATGTTCGTGCATAATCACCATAGTAAGGTTGCTGAGTACGTCTAAGAGTTCTTTCAAGATACGGGGTTGCTTCTTGAGGAGAAATGGCTGCTAAAAGGGATTGAGCAATAGAAGCATCATAATGAGATTGAAGCTCTGGGTGTTTTTTTACCAACTTCTCTAGCTTGGCAAAATCATCACCATTTTGATCTAAGACTTGTTCCCATTTCGTAAAGGCTGCAGTTGCAGAAACATAATCTCCTTCTGCCCGACCTTTTTTCGTCCCTAATTTTGCAACAAGGAGTCCCGCAACAAGTGCTGCAGGCAAAGCGTAAAGTCCTATTTTCTTCCAATTAACAAATACTCGTCTAGGCAAATCGAATTCTTCATCCATGATCATCACATATGGGTTTCTAAAAAGAGTCTATTCTAACCCATTCAGATATTTTTGTAATCTTTTGAGGTATTACCTTTTTTTTCGAAGCGTTAGAGAGTTAAGAACAACTGAGATAGAGCTCAGCGCCATTGCGGCACCTGCTATCATAGGATTTAGAAGCCCTAGCGCAGCAAGGGGAATACCTAAACAGTTATAAAACAGTGCAAAAAAGAGATTTTGACGGATTTTAATAAAAGTTTTATTGGATAGACGAAGAGCTTCTAAAAGATTCGTCAAATTGCTTCTCATCAAACCAATCGAAGCACTTTCCATAGCAACATCTGTTCCTTCTGCAACAGCAAACCCTATATCAGCAGATGCTAGAGCCGGAGCATCGTTGATTCCGTCACCAACCATTCCAACAACAGCTTTTTTTTCCTGAAATTCTTTGACATACTTAGCTTTATCTTCTGGGAGAACTTCTGCAAAAAAACCATCTACACCAATTTTTTTCCCAACATCTTCGACCACTTTTTTTCGATCACCGCTGATAAGAAAAATCTTCTTCCCTAAAGAATGGAGAACTCTAATCGCTTCTGCTGAATCCTTCTTGATTTGATCAGCTAAAGCAAAATAACCAAGACACTCTTTTTCTTTAGAAAGTAAAACAATAATGCCGATTTCGTTCGCGATTTGTTTTTCATATTTAGAGATATTGACCTCATTTTCTTGAAGAAATGAAAGAGAACCAAGAAGATAACTTTTTCCATCTATTGTTGCTGACAAACCTTTTCCACTATGAGATTTAAAGTTTCCCAAGGCTTTCATTTCATGGTTCTTACCATACTGAGCAATGACCTGAGAAACAGGGTGCTTTGAATGATAAGCAAGAGATGCGCTAAGAGTTATAAACTCTTCTTTTGGAAAGTCAGTATGAATTTCTGAAACAGAAAGGTTTCCTTCTGTAACAGTTCCCGTTTTATCAACGATCAATGTATCCAATTTGTTCGCTCGTTCAAGCCCTTCAACATTTTTTATTAGGATTCCTTCTTTTGCCCCTTGGGCACATGCGACCATTATAACTGTTGGAACAGCAAGACCAAGAGCACAAGGACAAGCAATTACTAGAACTGCAATTCCACTTAAAAGTCCTTCTGTCCAGTTTCCAATCCCCAGTCCCCAGATAAGTAATGTGAGAATTGCAATGAGAAGAACAGTTGGAACAAAAACTCCAGAAATTTTATCTGCAAGCTTTTGAATAGGAGCTTTCGAGGCTTGAGCTTCTTCAACTAAACGAATAATATTTCCGAGGCTTGTTTCTTTCCCAAGGCGCGTTGCTTTAATTTCAAAAGATCCTTCAATATTGACAGTTCCAGCAAAGGCTTTTGTTTCTTCCTCTTTTAAAACAGGAATGCTTTCTCCTGTTAACATGGATTCATCGACATGAGAAACCCCATTCATCACTACGCCATCAACAGGAATTCGGTCACCAGGACGGACTAAAATAATATCCCCTTTAATCACTTCTTCTATCGGTATTTCTTTTGCTTCATCACCACGTTTGACACGTGCTGACTTTGCCTGCATTTGCAATAGAGCCTTCATTCCTCCTTGAGCTTTTTGTTTAGATCGATGCTCAAAAAATCGACCAAGAAGAATCAAAGCAATAAGAACTGCACTGGTTTCAAAATATAGAAATTTCGAGAACTGGAAAATAACTGCAAATAAACTATAAAAATAAGCAGCACTGGTTCCTAAAGCCACTAAAGTGTCCATATTGGCTGAAAAGTTTTTAAGGCCACGAAAAGTCGCTACATAAAAAGAATAGCCTGCTCCAAATTGAATGATAGAAGCAATGATAAGTTGTAGATAAGGGGGAAGTCCCCATGCTTTTCCAAAGATATCCCCAAGCATGGGAAGGGTAAGAGGAAGAGCTAAAAGAAGAGAGCCGAATGTTCGAATATAGATCCAATGATTTGTCTTTTTCTTTTCGACAAATGTTTCACCCTCATGAATCGGAGTTGTCGGATATCCCATTTCAGAGATAATCCTTGCAATGGATTCAGGAGAAGGAGTGTTCCCTTTAATTGTGACACTGGCTTTTCCCGTTGCAAAATTTACAGAAACCTCAACAATTCCAACTTCCTGTTGAAGCCGCTTTTCAATTTTAGCCACACAAGAAGAGCAGTTCATATTACGAATTTGAAAATGAAAAGAGTTCATTCAAATCACCAACGATTATTTGACAATATACCCAAACAACTTCAAAAGTTGTTTGGGTATACTATCTAAATATTGAGAATAGAATTATTTCTCAAGTAGTGAATAATACGACGATGTCCAGATGAAAAAGGTATTTTCATCACACGATCAAAAGGAACCCAGAAATAGCTTAAAAGAGGTGTTTTTTTTCCTTCGTAAAGATGAGGATAAAGAAACGCTTTGTACCTGGTAAACCCATGACTCATTTCTTGAAGAGCTCTTTTAGGAGTTAAGGAAATTCCTAAAATATCTTCAATGTTAGATCCACGATCAAAATAAGGAAATTCCCAAAGATCAGCCATCACTTTTCCCTCTTTTCCTTTTTGAAGGAGAAGTTCCTTTCCTGAATAAATCACTGCAACATCTCGATGAAGATGAACTGTTTTTTCCCTTTTACTTTTGATCGGAAGTAAATCTGCTTTACTTCTTCCTAAACATTGGTCTCTTAATGGACATTCATTGCACTTTGCTTTTTTTTGACAAACCAGGGCTCCTAACTCAATGAGAGCCTCCATTATAATCCAGGGTTCATCATCAGGAAGAAGAGAAAAGCAAAGGTCTCGGATTCTTTTTTGCGTTTTTCCCTTATCTATCGGATCTTCAATGGCAAAGAATCGAGAAAGAACGCGCAAAACATTCCCATCAACAGCGGGAACCTTTTCCTTAAATGCAAAGCTTAAAATAGCCCCTATAGTATAAGGTCCCAACCCTTTAACTTCTTGAAGGTCTCTATAATTCTCTGGGAGCTCCCCATCATGCTGTCTGCACAAATATTCTGCCCCACTCTTGAGGTTACGTGCGCGGGAATAATAGCCCAAGCCTTCCCAGGCTTTGATTACCTTTTCAATGGGCGCTTCTGCTAAGGCTGAGATCGTTGGAAAAAGTTCCATCCATTTCTTAAAGTATGGAATCACGACGCTAACTTGGGTTTGCTGAAGCATGACCTCAGAAATCCAAACTTCATAAGGGGAAGGATTTTCCCTCCACGGAAGGGCGCGGCGGTTAAAAAAAAACCACTTCCGAAGCTTTTCACTATCAAAAGAAAGATTTAAGGAATTTTTTTCCAGGGTCATTTATTCACAGATTTCCTAATTCCTAGACAATGAAAAGCTTATTTCTTTGGCATAGGTTTTTCAAGAAAATAAATGAGAGTTCTTACAAAACTCGCTTTTATTGGGGTTCTGTAAGAAGTCTACTGACGGCCGGGGGGGGAATTATGACAGAGTGGACCAAGCTGCAAGAAGAAATGCAAGCCGCTTTATCTAAAGAGATAAAGCTTAGACAAGAGATTCTTGGAAACATGAATCAGCAAGAGTATCTTCTTTTAATCGGTGATATGGAATTGAAGCAAGAGCTTTATAATGAATGCAATCTGTTGGTAAAAGATCTCAAAGAAGTGATTAAACTTCGAGGAATAATTACACGAAAACTATTTGACCACCTTCCTTCCAATATTGAAGGAACGTTGCTAGATGAAATCCTAGATCCTTTAGTTGATATCGAAGAAGAAACCCTTCTTCTCTATCAAAAAACAAAAGAATTGATCGACAAAATCCACGCTCAGCAACTACGTAATAAGACACTCCTCGAAATGATTTCGAAAGAAGGTCCTCTCCATGTAAACAATCGTGCTTTACAAAGTGAATCTGTCCTTACTAAGAAAGGAAAAAAAGCTCCACTCATTACCATCGATTATCACCCTGAGGATCATTCTCACGGTTCTATTGAAGGTTGAACTTATAGCTAAAACTATTTAAAATTGGGATGAATTAGGCGAGAGATTTTTGATGGATTTTGATTTCTTAAAATCGAGAACATTGTCCATGAGACAAAGGGAGATTTTAAGAAGGCAAAAGGCATTAGAAAGATCCACATAAATCATCCCAATTTTAAACAGTTTTAGCTATATATTGATTTTAAGTTCAAAGGACCCTATAAACCTAAAACTTAGGTTAATAAAGGTTCTTTATGCCCCCTCCTCGCTTAGCAACAGTTGTTTCCGATCAAGACTGGCAATTTATTGATCACCTTGCTCCCCTATCTCAAATGCTCAATATTCCAATGATTGTTAATGATGAAGACATTGAGTCCTTAGTTCAAAAATACTATCCCCAAGTCAAAGTCATTTATAAAAACTCCCTGGATTTAGGTTTTTATATCACCCAAAACTTTGAAATCGTTTACACATGTCTTCCTAATCCTATGTTTAGAGAGATCGTTTTCGCAGCTGAGCTTACGTCCGAAAAAACTCTTTTTAATGTATGGTGTCCTCATGGAAATTCTGACAAGGGACATAAAGGAAGATACATGGAGTCTCTTTCAGAAGAACGCTTTGCTCTTGTTTATGGACAAAAAATGATTGACTTTCTCATTGAAAAAGGAAGTTTCCAACAGCTTGAGGGAGTAATAAAAACTGGAAATTATCGTTTAAAATATTATAACGAAAACAAATCTTTTTACCAAAAACAACTCAAGGATTTCATCTCTTTTAACAATAATAAAACAATCCTCTATGCTCCCACTTGGAAAGATGATGAAGACTCTTCATCGTTTATGGGCGCGATAAAGCAGATTATGAAAACGCTTCCGGATCATTTAAATCTTCTTATTAAACCTCATCCCAACTTGTTTTCTTCTCCTGAACTTTTTGAGCTCTTTTTATACCAATTCCCAAAGAAAGATAATGTAGCAATTCTTCCAGATTTTCCTCCTGTTTATCCTGTATTAGATCTTGTGGATATTTATCTTGGAGACATGTCATCAGTTGGCTATGATTTTTTATTTTTCAAAAAACCCATGTTTTTTTTAAATACAAACAAAAGAAATCCTAAAGAAGACAAAGGACTTTATCTCACTCAATGTGGAACATTGATCGAACCCGAAGATTATGAAAATATTTTTTCAATAATAGAAAACACAGATACTTCACCATTTGAAAAAATCCAAACTACCATTTATGATGAGGTGTTTGGAAAAGAAGAAGATTTTAAAGAAAAAGTAATGAAAATTTATGAACGTATCCCGAATTAAAGATCTTTTTTTATTCCACACTTTTTGTCATCTTTTTCAGCCTCTTTTTGAACCCTTGTTTCATGAACAATGTGATCAAAAAGAGGCTGAAAAATCTGTTCAAAAACTGAACAAATTAAATAACCCCTTTAACTCAGGATAGGTTCATGGAAGAAAATTCGCCCCCCCCCAAGCTTAGTGCTTGTGGCATGTGCTTAGCTCCGGGTGATTCTGTGAATCATTTAGATCATTTAGCTCCGATTGCTTACTTTATGAATGTTCCAATGGTAATCGATGAAGAGTTTCTTATTGAAACAATGGAAAGATATTATCCTCAAGTTGAAAACGTTTATGTAGATCATCATGCAAAGATTTTGGAAACCATTGCTACAAATTTTGATTTTCTTTTCGTTTCCTGCTCAAACTATCGCGCCGATCTTTCTCCACTTTTTGAAATCATCTTCAGAAAAAAAATTCACTTTTGGTATTGCCCCCATGGAAATTCTGATAAAATGTACAAGCAATTTGAAAACCAAGCGTTTGTTTTTATCTATGGAAACCAGATGAAAGAAAGGTTAAAAGAAGCAGGGTATTATGACACCTATGATGGAATTGTTCGAACGGGAAACTATCGCCTTTCTTTTTATAATAAGTATGAAGAGTTTTACGATAATTTAGTTGAAGAAGAAGTTTTTTCTAAGTTTGCAAAAAAGCAATCCACAATCCTTTACGCGCCCACATGGGTTGATCAAGAAAAAAATTCTTCTTATTTTGATGTCGGTCTTTCTATTATTGATCAGCTTCCCGATCACTATAATTTGATCATAAAAATACATCCTTGGATGGTCCATCAAAAGGCTGGACACGTCGCTCATATTGAAGAACGCTATAAAGATAAGCCAAATGTTGTTGTTCTCCCTCTATATCCTTTAATCTACCCTCTTCTCAAGCGGACAGACATTTACTTAGGAGACTTTTCTTCAGTAGGATATGATTTTCTCTACTACAATCGCCCCATGTTTTTCTTCGAGCCAAAAAAGCGTGTTAAAGACCGCTCCTACTCAAATCATCTCCATCATTGTGGGGTTGTGATACCAGAATCTTCGTATCCATCCCTCTTTACTTTCATTGAAAATCATTTGGGGATACAAAAAACATTAAAAGATGCTCGTGCAAAAACATATGATGATGCTTACGGCCAAGAACGAGACTTTGATGTGATCAAACAAGAAGTTTTAGATGTTTTATCTACTGCTAAAAAACGAAACGATTACCAACTTTCGTAAAAAGCTTATCATTTAGAATTCCTCTTGATCTATGAGTGGAGGAAGAACTGTTACATCTAAAAGATTATTTAAATTTCCAACACAAAGCTCTGCTTCAATTTCAAAGGAAGGGCTTCCTTCTTTCAAAGGGGCAATTTTAGTCACATGGGCAACAGGAATATCTTTAGGAAAAATACCATCCATTCCTGTTGTTACGAGCAAATCTCCTACATCAATAAGGGAAATAGACTTTTCATCATTTAGTTGGTCTAGAGGTTTTCCACTGCGTAGCTCAAGCGAGGGACCTTCCTCATCTGCGAAATCATAATTAAAACCAACTCCTTTAAGAATTTCAGAGCGTCCTCTCCAAAGAGGGCTGCTACTTCCCATAAGTTCACCTTTTGCCAAAAAACGCTCTGGGGATTCTTCTTCTAAACACTCCAAAAGATTTTTTAAAGCAAGAAGAGTCTCTCTGGGTTCTTCTCGCAAAGCAACCTGATGTAAAACCTGCTTGACAAGAGTAGCAAGTTCTCGGTTTCCTTCTCCTCCGCGAGCAGCTCTCACTGAAGGAATCAAAGAAGCGTCTGTCAATAGACGGACACGACTTTTCCTCTTTCCGACAAATTCAACCATTCCAATTAAAAAGGGTCCTTTTAATACAGGACTTCCAACGGAAACAACATTTTCACGAAGTTTAGTATTTTCTATTTCTCCGACATTAATCCATAGGGTTGAACTCCATTCAGAAGGATCTCGATAAATCACTTCTGCAGAAAGAGAGAAAAGTTCGAGTTCTAATTGTTTTTCTGCTGCAATTTTTCGACGTTTATGAAAAGCAAGGCTTTTTTCCTCATCAATTGAAATGATCTCTTGGATTTTTTTTATCTGACTTTCAATTCTCTCTTCAGAAAGAAGGCGGCGACGTAAGGATTCATTTTGTTTTTTTAATAAAAGATTTTCGACTTCAAGAGACTTCATCTCCTCTTTATTTTTTTTGGGAAGTGAAGGGGGAGAAAAAGAGGCGCGCACGTATGCTCCTTGTCTCCAAAAACCTTTGGAAATTGCGCCAGCACTATTTCGCACTTCTTGAACAAAGATTCCAGGAAGATAAAAAAGAGAAAATAAAAAGAGCCCTAAAAAAATATAGGAACGATAGCTTTTTTTTCTCATCCTTTCGTCTTAAGTATTGCCTCTATTACATAGGGCATATTTTTTTCATTAAGACCAGTAAGATTGATCCGTCCACTACTTGTTAAATAAACTGCATACTCATCAATCATTCGGTCTACTTGCTTACCACTAATACCTAGCATGGAAAATAAACCGTAACGCCTTTTTAAAAAACCAAATTTATCTTTTCCAAACTGCTTCCCTAGCGCATCTACAAGCTCATTTTTTATGAATATGATTCTTTCTCGCATTTGATTGACTTCTCCTTTCCACATTTCAACAAGTCCAACATCTTGGAGAATTGTTGTAATAATTCCTGCGCCATGGCGCGGGGGATTTGAATAGTTTACTCGAGCAAGCCGCTTGACAACACTTGATAAATTTTGAGAGAGTTGCTCATTTTTTGCGATAATAGAGAGACACCCAATTCTTTCGCCATAAAGACCAAAATTCTTAGAATAAGAAGCAGCAACAAACATCTCATGACCTTGATTTGCAAAATGACGAATCGCCCAAGCATCTTCTTCAAGGCCTCGACCAAAACCTTGATAAGCAAAATCAAAGAAAGGAACCAATTTTTTCTTTAATAAAAAGGTGGAGAGCTCTTTCCATTGGGCCTCTGTTGGATCGCAACCTGTTGGGTTATGACAACACCCATGTAAAACCACAATGCTATTTTCTGGAGCTCGAGAAAGGGCATCAAGCATGCGCTCAAAATCTAACGTATGGGTTTCATAATTATAATAGGGATAGGTTTCGATTTCCATTCCACAAGCTTCAAAAATTCCACGATGATTTGGCCAAGTGGGATCTGAAAGATAAACCTTTTTTGTCACTTCTCGAGCTAAAAAATCTCCCCCTAAACGGAGACCTCCTGTTCCTCCAAGTGTTTGCGCTCCAAAAAGAGTTCCTTTTGCTTTTTTACAAAAATCTTCTCCAAAAACAAGCTTTTGGGCTTCCTGGATAAATGTTTGATCTCCACCCATAGAAAGATAGAGCTTATCTTTTTCGATTTTCTCAAGAACTTTTTCGGCTTCTTTTACGCAGCGCAACGTATGCGTTTCTAAATCTTCATCACGAAAAATTCCAACTGTCAAATCGACTTTATTCGGATTTTTATCTTTTTTAAAACGGGTGCCAAGACCAAAGATAGGATCAGGCGGGAAAGGTACAACGTTTTCAAAAATACTCATGACAGTTCTCCATTTTAACAATGTCGCTTAATTATGCCTTCTCGTTGAAAAAAACTCCCGAACATTTTACCATAGAGGCCCTTTGGGGCGTTAGCTCAGTTGGTAGAGCGCAACAATGGCATTGTTGAGGCCAACGGTTCGACTCCGTTACGCTCCATTTTTCACCCCTATAAAGCGGAAAGTTTAAGAACACACCCTACTGTTTAAAATTCTATTCCTGCTCTAAGAGTTCCACCATAAAAGGTTAAATCCTCAGCATAACGGATGAGTTGAATGCGAAAATGATTTGAAGCAGTGTTTTCAATTTCAACAGACTGATTTTGCCGCCAAAAATATTCAGCTTCGTAACCTAAGCTTAAATTAAATTGGGTCCATTTCATAGGGAAATCCCAATGAAGACCTAAAAGAAAGTGAAGGGTCGGAGTAAAAAGATAGGAATCTCCTTTTAAAGCCATTTCATTTTCGCTGTGTTTCACTTCAAAATTTCCAAATAAAAGTGAACCTTTTGTATCCGCTATTAAGGAAATTCCATAAAGAAGGTGCCACTTCATATTAAACCCAATCATTGGACCCACACCAACAAACCGACACCGATCTTTGACTCTTGTGTCAATAGCTCCAAGATAGGTTACCCCTTGCTTTTGATCGATCCATGTTTTCTTCACTCCTATGGATGTTCCTAATCCTAGAAGGCGGCTCAAAAAAGAGCTTTGGTGAAGGTTGAGTTCAATATTGTCATAATCGATTTTATAATCAGAACGAGCTTCTTGTGCAGAAGGGATCATCCCTCCTTTTAGTGAAATGAGCAGAGAAGGGGGAATCATCCCCCTTCCTTCGTGATCTTGTGTTCCAAAGTGAGTATATGTTCCAATAATTTCCCACCTTACGATAGGAAGGAGAACCCCAGCGCCAACTTGATATCCCCAATCCCAATCAAATCTTTGAGTTTCTACCTTTCCTTTTTTTCCAGTCGCAAGCTCATAAACATATTCTGTTCCCCCCACCTTCGCATGCCAATAAAGAGCATTTCCAAAAAACTGAAAACCTACCCACCCTTTTTCAAATTCTCCAGTTGTAAATCTAGCACCAAAATTTCCACCTTCTGTTTGTGTACCAACTTGTCCCATTTCTTCTTCTAAAGCGGAGACACGCTCTTCTAAATTATTTCCAAACAGCGAAAAAGTGATCAAAAAAGATAAAAGAAAAAACCTCATGAAAGTAGTTTATGAAAAAGAGAAATTAAGTACTAGCGTGTATACACATCGTGTTTCAAAAATTGGGAATTTTCCAAGGAGACCCTCAAAATTTATGTTCGGAGCGAGTGACCATTGCCCAGAGGCAAGGCGCGAGTGAGAATAAGAATTTTGAGGATAAGTCGACGCAGACAAAAACCAAATTTTGAATCATGATGTGTATAATCGAATGGGGTACTTTCTTCCGTTAAAAGAAAGAAAAGCTGTTGCAAATAAGCAAAGGGCCATCCCACACAAAAGAACAAAGGTTGGGCTTCCTGATTTAAGAAAAAGAAAAGAACCTAGATAGGGGAAAATAACTCCTCTTATCCCGACGGCTAAAATATTAACAGAACTATAAGGAGCGCTATCTTCTTCTTTAGAAAAAACGGGACCTGACATTTTCCAACTAAGCTCACTTCCTCCCTGCATCACTCCATAAGCAATATAAGCAATATATATAATGGAACTCGATGAGTGAGCAAAAATAAGAAGAAGGGGAAAGATTGCAGCTGCAAGGGTAACTACAGAACAAAGAACAAAAATTCTAGAACGATTGAAAAACTTTACCCATAATGGAGAAGAAAGAGCAAACCCAATTCCTTTCAAAGCTGCAACAGCAGTCAATACATCTGAATATGAAAGGTGAAGAACGTTGTTAAAATATACGGGGAGAACTGGCTGTAGAATCATCAGTCCTGCCCCTCCCAAGAAAAATCCCCATTGAAATTTTGCAAAATCTAACCTTTTCTTTAAAAGCTGCCAACTACTTTTCCATGGGTTGATGAGGTGGATGATTTTTCTTTCTACCGTTGGTGACTCTTTTTGATCTGGAGGAGAGATTTTAATTTTTTTGATCGGCCATGCAGATAACATTCCAAAAAGAGCAGCAATTGGAAAAAGGATACGCCAAGACTCTGTGATATTATCAAGGATTCCTCCTACAAATAATGGAAGGAGTGCGACTCCTAAGTAATCAATAATCGATCCTATAGCACAAATTTTACTTCTTGATTCCCGAGGAACTTTTAGTTTTAAAACTTCCATCCATGCAGGAATTGTCCCTCGACAAAGAAACATATGAAAGCCGACTGCAAAGATGTAAAACCAAGGATTGCTAATAAAGGGAAAAAATAGAAAAGGACTGAATTTTAAGATGTTTCCAAGAATTAGATTTGAGATCAACCTTTCCCTCATAGCATGAACCCTTTGACTCCAGTAGGGGGAAAAAAGGGAAGCCACAGGTTTAATCGCTACTAGAGTTGCCACTTGAAAGGGTGTTGCATGTAGATCTTTATGTAAAATCACTGGAAGAAGATAAAAAAGCCCCCAAAATGGAAACGAAAGGATCCGAGAGATGACATACGCCACCATAGTGGAATCTTTTATTGAAAGTGTGGGGCTTTTATCCATGCAAACATTTTAGAGTCTCCATCAATTAAAAAAAAGGCAGGAAAGATTTCATGCCCCTTGAACCTATCCTGAATTTATAGATAAAAGACTTTAAAAATGGGTGTTTTATCTATAAGAAACTGTTAACGGAAAATTTTATTTCTTACAAAAAACCCAGAGGAGAAATTCCCCTGGGCTAATTCAGCTACCGAAATAAACGTGGTTATCCGGCTTTTATTCGATTGATGAAATTTTTATTCAATGAGTCATGAGAAATAATATGTCGGTGATATTCTGGGCGCATTTTTACTAGCTTCCAAGCTTCGGAAACTTTTAATGGACGTTGATCCATTCCATATCGTATGTTTTGATGCTTTCCGTATATGATTTTAAACGACGTACTTAGGGCCTCTCCCAATGAAATGTATTGCTTTGGTGGAGCAAAAATGACACCTAATATTGAGCTTCCAACCTTATCAAGGAGTTTTAATAACATTAAAGCATCCTTTGCAACCCCAAATATAGTCCAACTATCAAGAGTTTTGTTGTATTTACCGCCAGTTGCCCAGTCTCCGAATGTTATAAACAAAGTGAACACCATTTTAAAAGAAATTTTTGCGATTTGGATCCCTGAAGCCACAAGATAAATAGGAATTCTAGCTAACATAGAAACCCTTCCTGCTGTATGTCTCCATACTTTATCGGCAAAAACTTCTTTTGTAGAGTTAGGGTATAAATATTCTAAGCAACTTTCTTCTACACCATAATCTTCATCTGAATCTGAATAGGTTTCTACTGAAGGTTTAGAACTTAAAAAAGAATGGTTACCTGAACAAACTGTTTTTGAATCCCATTCATCTTCTTGTGGAGCTACACTCCAAGCTGGAAAAAAAACAGAATCTTTAATAAAGTCATCACAAGTTGATACTTCCATAAATTACCTCCCGATCAATAAAAATATTAACACTAATAAATATTAATTTTATATTTATTTTTTAATATTTTTTAAAATAAACAACTAAAAACTTTAAAACCAATTACTTATGTTTTATAAAAACACAAAACCCTTATTCACAGTAACTTAAACACAAACCGTTAATAATTAAAAAGATAAACAATATAAAGTGGACGTATTAGGAGAACTCTTCTTTGGAAAGCGCAATCTACTAACCATAAAACTTTTAAGGAAACACCTCCAATGGAGTGTTTCCTTAGAGTCTATTAACGGGAAATTTTCCGTTCTCAGTCTCTTAGAAGTCTAGTCGAAGCTTAAAGGTTATCCCATAGAAACTGATGTCTTCAGCCATTTTTTCAAAATTCAGGCGTGTGCTTTGTGTAGCATTCGTAAACTCCCAATTAAAGGGACTTATGCTCTGATTTTCTCTCCAATAATAAAGGACTTCATATCCTAATTTAAAAGAAATATAATACTTCTCTTTATGGAAATAGTCGGACCAACTCATCCCAAGAAATAGGTGAGAAAAGGGAACAAACCGCTTCATTTTCCCCTTTAAGCGAATATCCGCATTAACTGGGGAAGCGTTCGGTGAGGTTTTTTCTTTTTCAACTCCATCAAAATAGCAATAGAGTAAAGCTCCCGAAAACTCTCCTTCTAACTGAAAGCCATGACCGATAAAAAGAGCTCCCTGAACTCCTATTCTTGGACCAATCCCATCAAAATCACAGCGATTGTAAACCCGATAATATTCCCCGATAACGTTCCCCTCTAGCTCTAAGGAGCTAAAGTCATACTTAACTTTTTGCTCCTGTCTCATTCGCGTTCCCTTTAGCCCAATATGAGGACGAATGGTAAGTAGGCGACTCATAAAAAATTTGCGCCCCAACTCAAAATCCAAGTTCATATATGTTAGATCAAAAATGGACTTTGCTTTTTCAAAAGCTCCCCCAAAAAAACCAGCCTGAGAAACAAGAAAAGCTGGGGGATATTTAAAACAACTATCTCCATCATGGTTTTGATAATAAGTAAAGTTTAAGAACGCATCCCATCTGTCATGAGAAATGATACGACCAATTCCTACTCTTCCCCCAAGCTCCCAACCAAATGAATTCGAACGTACCTTTCCTCTGATTGGTGGATTAGGAAGATTTTGTCCTTCTCCTGTTGAAAAAACATAGTCTGTTCCCCCAAGCTTAGCGTCCCAATATAGAACGTCTCCTGTTACATACCAACAAAGCTCTTCTCCAGATGGTTGTGCTGAGGTAAGAGAAAGACCAAAGTTTCCCATTGCATTTTGGGCTCCAACTTCTTTCATCTCTTTTTCAAGTTGCTCAACTCTTTCTTGAAGCCCCCCAAAAACAATATTTCCTAGCAAAAAGAAGAAAAGTAGACCTTTTTTAAACATTTTACTCCCTTCACATGATATGTTTAGCATAATACATAGCTCCCAAAAGCGCAGTTTTATCATTGAGGACAACCCGAACTGGTATTCCTCCAAGAAGATCAGAAAACCGTCCCTTTCTTTTAAAAGAGTCAAAAAAACCACCCTCTTTAATGATGCTTAATAGTTTCGGGGCAATCCCTCCTCCAATATAAATTCCCCCCAAAGCAAACATTTTCAGAGCAACATTTCCAGCTTCAGCTCCATAAATTGAAACAAATAATTCTAACGCTTTTCTGCAAGCTTTAGAGCTCCCATTTAATCCTTTTTCTGAAATAAGCTGAGGAGAATCTCCTGAAGCAATTTCTTTCAAAATCTCTTCTTTTTCTTCTTCAACCTTTGTCTCTACAATAAACTGATACACATTGTAAAGCCCAGGTCCAGACAAAATCCTTTCATATGAAACATGCCCAAATTTTTTTCTTAAAAACCGAAGAAGTCTATCTTCTTTTTCATCTCTGGGAGCAAAATCTGCATGTCCCCCTTCACATGCGAAAGGAATATCCCTTTTTCCATCAAAAAAAATGCCAGCTTCTCCAAGTCCTGTTCCAGCAGAAACAAGCGCTTTATTTCCTTCAGCTTTTTTATCTCCCTCATTGAGGACAAAAAATTCATCGTGATGAAGCATGTTTAATCCATAAGCATTTGCTTCAAGATCGTTGATGAGAGAGACTTTCTTACTAGAAAGTTCTTCAGAAAGAACTTCACTTTCTACTAACCAAGGGAGATTTGTTGCTTGGCTTTTTCCTTTTTTTACAGGACCAGCAATCCCAAAACACCCCTTAGAAACCTTTTCTTTCACATCTTTTAAAAACTCTTTCACAATGAGTCTTAAATTAGGATATTTTTGACTTGGAAACTTTTGTTCTTTAACGCAAATTGCCTTTCCTTGCTCTTCTTTAAAAAGAGCAAGATGGGTTTTTGTTCCGCCTATATCACCTGCTAAATACGTCATTCCTTACCATTAGCATGTGATAGGGAAATTGTCATTGAAATTTTACACATGATTCTAAAGGAAAAGAGATGTATAGTGAAGAAAAGCAAAGTTTATGAGGAATAGATATGACTGAACAAAACGAAGCAGCAAAGAAAAAAGCTTTAGAACTTGCCATTTCACACATTGAAAAACAATTTGGCTCTGGTTCTATTATGTCTCTAGGAGATCACTCAGCATTAAAAGGAATAAGCGCTATTAAAACAGGCGCCCTTTCTTTAGATCTTGCTCTAGGAATTGGTGGAGTTCCTAGAGGACGTGTTGTAGAAATTTATGGTCCAGAGTCTTCTGGTAAATCCACACTAGCAACACATATTGTTGCTAGTTGTCAAAAAGAAGGCGGTATTGCTGCTTACATTGATGCTGAACATGCGCTGGATCCAGCTTATGCACAAAAAATTGGCGTCAATCTTAATGATCTTATGATTTCACAACCTGACTGTGGTGAAGATGCCTTAAATATTGCAGAGATGCTTGCGCGTTCAAACGCAGTTGATGTGATCGTTATCGACTCCGTTGCTGCATTGGTTCCAAAATCAGAACTTGAGGGGGAAATTGGAGATTCTCATGTTGGGCTTCAAGCACGTCTAATGTCACAAGCATTAAGGAAGCTTACCTCAACTTTATCGAGAAGTAATACATGCGCTATTTTTATCAACCAAATCCGAGAAAAAATTGGAGTTATGTTTGGAAATCCAGAAACAACTTCTGGAGGAAGAGCTTTAAAATTTTACGCATCGATCCGAATGGATATCCGTCGAATAGCAACAATTAAAGGCCCAGATAATAGTGATATTGGTAGCCGCGTAAAAGTAAAGGTTGTGAAAAATAAAATGGCACCTCCTTTTCGTATTGCTGAATTTGATATTCTCTTCAATGAAGGAATTTCAAGAATGGGGTCTATCATTGATTTAGGCGTTGAGCATGGAATTATTGATAAAAAAGGAACTTGGTACAGCTATAATGACCAAAGGTTAGGACAGGGAAAAGAAGCGACTCGCAAAGAGCTCAAAAACACCCCTGAACTTGCGGAAGAAATTGAACAAAAGGTTTTAGAAAAGGTTCAAGGAACCCCTCAAGAAGAGCCCGCCTTGGTATAGGCTTTAAGCAGATTAATTGTTTGCTGAAACTCGGGAGTTAATATCCCGAGTTTTTTCATTTTTAACGAAAAGGTTTCTATTTCATCGTTAAACATTTCTTTTGCTTCTTTGGCTCCAACCAAATGAGCAATGTTTAGTGACTCCTCTTCATCTTGATCAATATCATCTAAATCATCTGCAATTTGAAATGCCATTCCAAAGTGGAAAGCGACTTCTCTGATCTTATCAACCCCTTCTAGATCTCCACCACCAAAAATCCAACCAAAAACAAACGAAATCTCAAAAAGAGTAATCGTTTTCTTGTAAATGATGTCAAAAGCTTCTTCAATCGTTCTTTCTTCAGAGTAAAGGTCTTTAAATTGTCCTCCTGTAGCTCCAGAAATTCCAGCACATCGTGTTGCAGCATCAAGAGCAATCACACATGTTTCATTTGCTTGCTCTCTAAAAGGTTCTTTTTGTCTCGATAGAACTTGAACACTTTGAAAAATTTTTTCATAGCCAGCAGAAATAAGAGCATAGCTGGCTAGAAGAGCTATCGTTTCACCAAACTGTTTATGTAAAGCGGGTTTACTCCTTCTATAATCATCATTATCCATACAAGGAAGATCATCGGCAATTAAAGATGCTGTATGAAAATATTCAACAGATAGACAGGCTTCAAACACATCTAAACCATAGCCAAGAGCTCTAGCAACCATCATAACAATTAAGGGACGAATTCTTTTCCCTCCATTTAATAACGCATATTCACATGCATCACGAAGAGTGTTTTGATCACCTAAGCGAATAATATTTCGTTTTAAAAAAGTTTCAAAATCTTCTTTCAGTGGTTTAATCAAAGATGTATTAGGTTTGATCAGCTGTTTTAGCATTATTTATTTTCCTAAGATTGGATTTTTGAATGGATGTGCAGGCTCTTGAATAAGTTTTTTTTCTTAATAAAATCCCCGGATTAATGACGGTGTTGCAACCAAGTTGAGAGTTATCACCTAAAACAGTTCCAAACTTATTTATCCCTGTTTGATAAATCTCTCCATCGACCTCTACAACAACTTCCCCTTGGTCTAGTCGGAAGTTTGCACAAATCACCCCCGCTCCAATATTAACCTGGTTTCCTAAAATAGAATCTCCCACATAATTAAAATGTGGGGCCTTTGAATCATTTAAAAAGATGGCATGTTTTACTTCTGTCGAATGACCAATCACACATCGGTCTCCTGTTAACACATACCCCCTAAGATAAGCTCCATGTCTGATTTGACAACTTTGACCAATGACACAAGGTCCTTCAATGTAAGCACCAGGCTCAATAATTGAGCCCTTTCCAATAGAAATACTTTCCGGATTAACTAATGTCACACTGTTTGGGATGGAGCATTCAATATTTCCTAGATCTAAATTGTCTAAATAACTTTTAAGATTTTTTAAGCTTTCCCAAATAGGGGCGTCCTGAAGAAAAACTTTCTTGTGAGTGAACTCTTTCAAGTCAAAAAATCTTTCAGGCGTTAGCACGAAATCATACCTATCTTAAGATAAAGAGAAGAGAATATATTAATAGGGATTTTTCTTCATCTTCTTCAGTTGTGGATTTGTCAATAACCCTAAATTTTTATAGAGAAAAAGCCTTGTTCATGAACTGTTAAAAAAATGGTCATGTTGATCAATTTTATTTGATAGCTTTTAGTTGAACAAGTTTTGATCAATTCATCAACAGGCTATAGACAACATTTTCAACATTAACACCTAAAAAATTCTGGGTGAGAGGATTCGAACCTCCGACCCCTTGCACCCCATGCAAGTGCGCTGGCCAAGCTGCGCTACACCCAGATTATACACTTCGTGATTCAAAAATTATTTTTTTTATTTACAGAGAAGTAAAACTCAAAATTTTTGAATCACAATGTGTATAGGACAATAGGGTAAAGAGGGGAGACCTTTCTGTCAATCTTGTGAGAAAAAATCTCCCATGGTAACCTTTTTCCATGATGTTAATAGAAAAAAGTTGGCATGATTCTCTGAAAGAAGAGATCAATAAGCCTTATATCTTTGATCTAAAGAAATTTTTAGAGACAGAAAGAATGAAAGGCGAAAAAATTTTTCCTCCAGAAAATGAAGTTTTTAATGCCTTCAAGCAAACTCCTTATGATCAAGTCAAGGTCGTATTGATGGGTCAAGATCCATATCATGGTGAAGGACAGGCGCACGGCCTTTGTTTTAGTGTTCAAAAAGGAACCCCTCTTCCACCTTCTTTAAAAAACATCTATAAGGAAATGGAACAGGACTTAGGAATTCCGCCGGCAAATCATGGATGTTTACTTAATTGGTCAAAACAAGGGGTTTTGATGTTGAATGCCACACTTACTGTACGGAAAGGGGAGCCTAAATCTCATTATGGTAAAGGGTGGGAAATATTTACCGATAGTGTTATTCGAAAGCTTTGCCAGAGAAAAGATCCTCTTGTCTTTATTCTTTGGGGAAAATCTGCGAAAGAAAAATGTGAGAATATTTTAAATACAATGGATCATCCTCATGCAATTTTAACCTCTGCACACCCCTCACCCTATTCTGCCACAAACTTTTTTGGATGCCGGCATTTTTCAAAGACAAACGAACTATTAAAAAAATGGGAAAAATCCCCAATTAATTGGTCATTAGATGGATAAAGAAGATGTAAAACAAAAAAGTTCTCTCTTTTCAGTCTTCTTTACTTTTGCTGTAGATAATTTAGGGGCGACAATTGTTTTTCCAATTTTTGCTCCCTTGTTTTTAGATCCTTCAAAAGGGCTTTTAGGTCCTGATGTTTCTCAAATCTATAAAACAACCCTTCTTGGATTCTTTTTAGGGATCTATCCTTTTATGCAATTTATTTTTGCTCCGATTTTAGGAGAATATGCGGATCATCATGGAAGGAAAAGAGCTCTTCTTTTAACAACATTTTTAACTTTTGTTGGATATGCTCTAAGTGCTTTTGGAATTCATCATCACTCACTCTTTTGGATCTTTTTTGCTCGTTTAATTATGGGAGTTGGAGCTGGAAACTTATCGATTTGTCTTTCTTCACTTTCTGACTTAAGCCCAAGTAAAAAGAAAAAAATTCGATATTATAGCTATGGATCAGCAATTGCAGGACTGACATTTATTTTAGGTCCTTTTATTGGAGGAAAACTTTCAGATCCTTTGATTTCCCCTTTATTTGACTCTTCCTTTCCCATGATTATCGGAGCAATCTTAGGGATGATTAATGTCCTGTTTATCCTTTTTGCTTTTGCAGAAACTTTGAAAAACCCCTCTAAAAAATCATTTGACCTGATTAAGGGAATTCATAATATTCAAACCGCACTAAGAACAGAGTCGATTCGACCTCTTTATATCATCTATTTCTTTTTCCTTTTTTCATGGAACATCATTTTTCTTTTTGTCCCAGCATTTGTCGTTGAAAATTTTCATCTTTCTAACTCAGCAATTGGAGATATTTGCGCCCTTTTAGGTGTTTGTTGGATTTTTGGAACGGGAGTTCTTCACCGAATTTTTTATCATGCTGTAAATCCTAAATGGATCCTCCTAACCTCTTTCCTCCTCTTTTCTGCTCTCGTTGTTTTTATTCCTTATCCTAATCTTCTCAAAGGTTTTCTCCTTTTATTAGGAAGTTGTACAATATTGTCTGGGCTTATTTGGCCGATTTGTACAAGTGCTATTTCAAATGCTGCACCAGATCATATTCAAGGAAAGGTGTTGGGGCTTAGTCAATCGATGCTTTCGATTACAATGATGCTCTCTTCAGTTTTAGGAGGGCTTTTTCTTCATGCACACTCTTTAATCCCTTTTGTTTTTTCTAGTCTCTCTTCTCTTGTCGCAGCAGCGGTTCTTCTTAGGATAAAAGTAGAATGAATTCTAATTTGGAAGAAAGGATTGCAACCCTTTGTGCTCGATATGGACAAAGAGAACTCCTAAAAGCTGCACAGGATCTTTCATCCCGTTACCAATGTAAGAAAAGTCATCATACAGACCTTCATCGCATTGTATACTTAGCAACGCGCATGCCAGCTACATGTGCAGTCCTTAAAAAAGTTTTTTCTGAGATTTCTGTTCCTAAAACGATTCTAGATTGTGGAGCAGGCCCAGGAACCTCTATTTGGGCTCTTTTTGATTTTCCCATTATCTCTCTTACCCTTCTTGAAAAGGACCTTGAGTTTGTAAAGCTTGGAAAAAAGCTTTTAGAGTCCGAACCATTCGAAGTGACTTGGAAAACTCAAAACTTCTTAACATTTATGGAAAAGGCTGAGCTCATCTTATTTTCCTATTCCCTCAATGAAATTCCCCAAGAAAACATTCCAGAGGTGATTCAAAAAGCTTACTTTCAGACAGAAAATTATATTGTTGTTGTTGAACCAGGAACCCCTGATGGTTTTGAAAGAATTCGGGAGATAAGATCTCAACTTTTGCAGTTAGGAATGTCTTTACATGCTCCCTGTCCCCATCATAATACTTGTCCTATGGCTTCTCCTGACTGGTGTCACTTCTCTGCACGCCTTCCTAGAACTTCTCTTCATCGAATTCTAAAAAAAGGAACCCTTGGCCATGAAGATGAGAAATATTCTTATCTCATTGCTTCAAAGAAGCCTCACAACCCACATGGGTCCCGAATATTGCGTCATCCTTTAATTAGAAAAGGGCATTCAATTGTGGATCTCTGTACAGGTAGTGGACTCCAACAAAAAACCTTTACCGGAAAAGAGAGAAAAAACCTTCATTGGGGAGATTTATACACATCGTGAATGAAAAATCTAACTCATCTTTTCGTTTTCTTTTCCTTCTAAAAATTGCAGAAGGTGAAGTTTCATTCAAAAATTATTTTATTGATTGAGAAGGGGTTCTCAAATAGGGGGGTATCTGCTTGTGTTATTTATAAGAATATGTGACAATGAAGTTATCTTTAAATCGACGGAGGTCATTATGGAAAAGATGTTTGTTTCTTATCTAGCTTCTTCCTGCCGTCATCATCACCATCATATCTAAGATTTTCTAATGAAAATCAGTTTTTAGGCTGATTTCTCGTTTTATCATTTTTAAAAATTATTTTTATGGAGTTTTTATGTTTAAACGTATTGCATTATTTATATTATTATTATCGACAAACTTATTTTCAAAGCCTTTTATCATTGGTACAACCAGTGGTTATGCCCCTTTTGTCAGCTTAGATGAGAAGGGTGAATATGAAGGCTTTGATATCGATATTGCTCGGGAAGTTTCTAGAAAATTAGATCGCGCTTTTATCATTCAAGACTTTGGAAGCATGCCTAGCCTTATGCTTGCTCTTAAACAAAGAAAAGTCGACGCACTTATTTGGGGAATTTCCATTACTAAAGATAGAGAAAAGAGTATGGAAATGATCTATTACCAGGGAGATAAAATAGATGACGTACCCTTAATCTTTTGGAACACTATTCCCCAGACTATTAAAAGTCTTTCAGCTTTGGCAACCCTTAAAAAACCTGTTTGTGTCGAAGCGGGTTCTTACCAAGAAGATATTTTTAAAACGTGCCCAGAGATTCCTCTTAAATACTTCGATAATATTGATAGTGTTATTTTAGATCTAAAATATGGAAAATCGATAGCTTCTGCAATAGACCCTTCACTTCTCCCTCGATTTCAATCCAAGTATCCTAATTTAACGGTTCTTTATCTTCCTCTTCCAGAAGAAATGCAGTCTTCAGGAAATGGCATTTGTATCAATCAAGGTGATCAAGAATTAGCTCGAAAAGTGAGAAAAGCTATTGAAGAACTTAAAGAGGAGGGTATTATTTTTCAACTCGAGAAAAAATGGGGGTTAAGAAGTGATGACTAACTCTTTTTCCCTTATTGTGAAATCATTCCCCCTTTTTCTCAAAGGAATGACTGTCACTCTAGAGCTTTTTATTCTTGCAAGTGTGCTCAGCATAATAGTGGGCATCTTACTAGGGATTTTGTCATGTGAAAGGCTCAAAATCCCCATTATTACAAAGTTGATCAATGGGTGGACATTTATTTCAAGGGCGGTTCCTTTTTATGTTCAGCTCTTAATTATTTACTTCGTTATTCCAGATTTGTTTGGATTTTCCCTTTGCCCATTTGCTGCTTCTATTACAGCTCTTGGAATTTGTTCTTCTGGATATGTTGCTCAATTTATCCGAGGAGCTATCAATACGCTCCCATCTTCTCATTGGGAAACAGCTTCAGTGTTAGGGTATTCAAAGTGGCAGATCTTATTTGAAATCATACTCCCACAATCTCTTCGCTTGGCTCTCCCTTCGCTTAATAATGAGTTTGAATCTTTGTTGAAAAGCACAGCGATCGCTTCTTCAATAGGAATGCTCGAGCTTACTCGAGTTGGAATGAATATTGTCTCTAGAGAAATGGAGCCCGTTCCAATTTATTTAGCCATTGCTGTGCTTTATGGATCTCTTTCAGCAATCTTAAATGTATGGACAAAACGTTTAGAAAAAAGGTTTTCTTATGTTAAGTATTAAATCTCTTACCTTCCCAAAAAGACTGCAAAACATCTCTATCACAATCTTTTCTGGACAAGTCACCCTCCTTTTAGGAAAAAGTGGATCAGGAAAAACCTCTCTTCTCAGATGTATTGCCCAGCTTGAAAAAGAATATTCTGGAGAGATTAACTATCAAAAGCAATCTCTTAAAAATTTATCTCCCCAAAAAAGATGTCAATTGATTGGATTCATGTCACAATCTTATGATTTATTTCCCCATATGACTGTATTTCAAAACTGTGCTCAACCACTATCTAAACAAAAACTTTTCAGTAATCTAGAAATAAAAGAACAAGTCATTTCCATGCTCAAAAAGTTTGATATAGAGTTCCTTTCAAAACGCATGCCCTACCAACTTTCTGGAGGCCAAAAACAACGAGTGGCTCTTGCTCGGACTCTGCTTCTTAACCCTTCTTTTATTCTCTTAGATGAGCCTTCATCAGCGCTCGACCCCGAAAACACTCAAATACTTATTCAACTGATTCGTGAATCGAAACAAAGCGGGGTGGGTTGGATCATCTCTACTCAAGATATGGAGTTTGCCAAAAAAGTCTTGGACCAAGCCTACTTTCTCGAAGAGGGAAGGGTTGCTGAATGCTATTCCTTCCCTCTCCCCTTGAATAGTAAGTTAAAGGAATTTTTAGGCTGAGAAAAATGAACTACTTAGAGATTAGGGAGGATTTTTTTTGTCGAATATAGTCTTGTTCATCCCAAAAAGGAACAACTTCATGGTTGAGTGTTTTCTTGAGCGTTCTTGAAGCTTGGAAGTGAATAAAGAATGAGTTTTTAAGCTCGTCTTCACTTTCAATTTTTGTAAAGATACGACAATAACAACTGTCCAGAAAATAAATTCTAACGCCAGATTTAAATAAAACATTACGCAGTGAAATTTGATCCCATGGCTCTGAATCTTCTTCTAAAAGACGTTCTGTTTCTTGATCCCATTTTTCTAGGAGAGAAAAAGATGCAGGAGTGGGATAAAATAAAAGGGTTCCTGAATTTACTTTTGATGGATGATTTTCTGGAAGGGAATGGTTGCTATGAAGGGCGACATCTGTTTCTAAAGATTCAAAAAGTGTAGGCTTCTGATAGACAATCGCATCAGCATCCAGCCAAAGGACCGGCTTTTGTAAATCCGAAAGCTTTTTTAGGATATACTTAGGCTTAAAACAGCAGTTTTTTTCCCATGAACCAAAGTTAGGCATCGGATCAATCTCATGAGGAAGATTAAACTTTTCACATGATGCTGCCAGATCTTCTGCTTCTTTTTCATAGGGAGTGTTTTCTGTATAGAATGAAATTATTGTGGGAAACATGTTTCAAGAATCTTTCTTTTTTCCGTTGTAATCTTTTCATTATCCCAAAAAGGAATGATTTCATGGTTGAGAACCTTTTTTAAGGTGCGTGATGCTTGGAAATGGACAATAACAGCATCTCTAGCCCACTCTTCTTTAATAACAAGATCGTGGGTTGTAAAATAGGGTGTAGAGAGGTTAAAAATTTCTGCATTGCTTTTCAAAAGAATATCTTTTAAGGCAACTTGATCTGGGAATTCTTCATCTTCTGGATTTTGACAAACTTTAAGCCATTGGTTTAATATCTCTTTTCCCTTCTTTGTGTTGTTAAAGAAAACGGTTCCTGTAATCATTTTACATGGGTGTAGATCAGGAAGTTCTTCAATAATGCAAAGACCAACATCTGCAGTAAGGGTTTCTAGTTGTTTAGGCCAGCGCACAAAAACCCCATCTGCATCGACCCATAAAAGAGGCCCCTTGATTTTTTCCATTTTTTCTAAAATAAATTGGGGTTTGTAACAGCAGTTTTTCTCCCATGATCCTAGATTTGGAATTCCTTCAATCTCATAGGGAATTCCAAAATTTTCACATGAAGCGATGAGGTGCTTGACCTCATCTTCATAGGGGGTATTTTGCGTGTAATAAGAAACAACAGTGGGAATCACCCTATACCTCAATATTTGGAATCACAACGTCTGTTGTTAAATGCTTTTCTAAAAGAGGTCCAACTTCTAGCTTTAAAAATTCAATTACTTGCTCTTTCGATCTTCCTATAAGATTTTTTATCTCTAAAAGGTCTCCAAGATCTTTTTCATTAAGCCCCAAAGCACCTAAAAATGTTTTTAAAAGGTCTGGAGTTTTTCCTGTTTCTTTTTTTGTTTGGGTTGCTTCAATGGAAAGTTTTCTTAAAAGTTCATGTGCTTCTTGTCGGTCTTTTCCTTTTAAAACGGCGGCAGCAAGGAGGGGTTCTGTTGCAATAAAGGGGAGGTGGTTTTTGATATGTGTTTCCATCAGTTTAGGATAAACTTTTAGACCATCAATAATCATGTAAAGCAAGTTGACAACACTATCAGCTGCGAGGAAAGCTTCAGGAATTGCTATCCGTCGATTAGAGGAGTCATCAAGAGATCTTTCAAGCCATTGAAGGGCTGCATTATCTGCGCCGTTATGCCAGAGGTTAATGATAATACGTGAAAGGCCGCAGACTCTCTCTGAAAAGATGGGATTTTTTTTGTGTGGCATTGCTGAAGAGCCCACTTGCTCACTTCCAAAAGGTTCTTCTACTTCTCCAAGATGAGAAAGAAGACGAAGGTCTGTTGCACACTTGTGGGCACTTGTAGCAATCCCAGATAATATCGAGAGGATTCTTTGCTCTTGTTTTCGTGGAAAGGTTTGGCTGCTCACTAAATAGGATTTTTTAAAGCCCA
Source organism: Chlamydiales bacterium (assembly GCA_024233395.1). GTDB lineage: Bacteria > Chlamydiota > Chlamydiia > Chlamydiales > Simkaniaceae > Neptunichlamydia. Next base: position 564,787 of record JACKPR010000002.1, on the reverse strand, counting down.
TTTTTTTAGTAATCAAATCATCAAGAGCGATGACTTTTTGATGATCGCCTTCAAAAAGGGTAAGAAAAGAACCACTTGTTCCAATTGCACCTTTACAACCTAAAAAAGGAAAATCTTCCATCAAAGAAATCAGATCTTTGAAATCTGTGATAAAATCTTGAAGCCATAATGCGCTTCGTTTTCCCAAGGTTGTGACCTGTGCCGGCTGAAAATGAGTATAGCCTAAGCAAGGAGTATCCCCTTCTTTTAATGAAAGGTGATTGAGTTTTTCAATGAGGAGAATGAGTTTATTTTTAAGAAGGTGCAAGGCGGTTTTGTATGTGATAAGATCGCCATTATCCATCACGTAAGAGGACGTAGCTCCCATATGAATGATTCCCTTTGCCTTTGGACAATCATCCCCATAGGCTTTAATGTGGGCCATCACTTCATGCCGCAAGTTTGTTTCGTATTTCCGAATCTTTACAAAGTCAATTGTATCAAGATTGTTTCTGAGCTCTTCAATCTGCTTATCAGAAATAGAGATTCCTAGCTCTTTTTCCCCTTCAGCTAGGGCAACCCATAATTTCCTCCAAGTGCGATATTTAAAGGCAGGAGAAAAAACTTCTTTCATCTCAGGACTAGCATAACGAGTCGTGAGAGGAGTTTCATAAACAAGAGCCATTATTTCAATAGTGCATTTATTTCTTTAACTAGGGCTTTTAATTCACCCTTTTCGTCATGATTTGGAATAAAGCGATCATCTTGCATCAATTTTTTTGTGCGATTTAAAAGGTCAAGAACGCTTTTTGTTTTATTCGGATTTCTTTTGTCTTGTTTTGCTAAAGGAAAAGAGCTCCGAAGTTTTTCTAAGAGTTCTGTTTTTGATTCACCATTATATTCTTTAACGAACTCTACTTTTTTCTCCTGAGGAACGCTCCGACTTGAAAGACTGTAGATGGCTTGTCGGGGCATTTCATCAACAATTCCTTGCAACTTTTTAGGTAAAGCAGTGTAAAGCTCGTAATATTGCAAAAAGTTATAAGGCGTTTGGCGGTTTCCATAAGTTTTTAAAAGCCAGTTGCTAAAAGCTCCATCACGATACTTTTTAAAGAGCTCTTGTGCTTTTTTAATTCTTTCGCCATGTAAAATCACAGCTTGATTACTAATCGCTTTTACTTCGGATGTAATGGTTGAAAGGAACTTTAAATCTTCAGAGATATTATTTTCTTCTGTTTGATATTTTTCTAAAAGCGTTTGAAGAGATGCTCGCTCTTGGTTGCTAATGGGGTTGACTTGAAAGGCGCCAGAAAAATTTGTTAATGGTGTTGCAGATGAACGCTCAACAAGCTCATTCATTTTTTCTTTTTTTGCATGGCTCTTAAAGCGTCCCATTAAGAGAGAGTTGAACTTAGACATTGTGACTCCACTTTTTCATCAGTCATTTTAGTTAATAATTCTTTTGTGAGCTCCAAATAATCTTCTGCGGCCCGGCTTTTAGGTCTTGTCACAAAAACCGGTTTGCCATGTATGGAGGCCTCAGAAACAGCGATATCTCTTCGTACTTTTGTCTGCAAGACTTTTCCGGGGAAAGTTTCTTCAACAACCTCCAAGAAATCCTCATTATTTTTTCCTCTTGCATTCCAAAAAGAAAGAGCAACTCCAAGAAGATTAAAGGGGTGGCGCTCTGAAATGTAGTGCATAAAATAAGAAAGACGTTGGAGTCCTTTGATGCTATAAAATTCAGGCGTTGCACAAACTAAGGCATTATCACAAGCGATTAAAGAAGATTCAGTCAGCCAACAAAGGGAAGGGGGGGTGTCAATAATTGCAATGTCATAGTTTAAGGGTTTTAGTATTTTTTTAAGTTTTTCATGAGAATAACGATCGGATGATAACACGCCTGTCATTTCAACTCTTTCAAGCCAAGTATCAGCTGGAATTAAATCAACCATCGGATGATCGGTATGGATGATGACTTCTTGTATTGTTTTGTTGTCTTGCAAAACTGCTGCCATGCTATCATGGTTATCAGGATCAAAGCCTAGTCCTGCAGTTAAATTTGCTTGCGCATCAAAATCTATCATTAAAACCCGTTTATTATGAAAACGGGCAAGAGCAGAACCGATATTTAATGAAATTGAAGTCTTTGCTGTTCCACCTTTAAAACTACAAACTGAAATCGTTTTCATGATTTTTCCTTTTCATAAAGAGAGGTTAATTTACGCTCTTTATATTCTATTCTACAATTATTAAGGAAATCATCGATAGAGACTTCACCATGGACGACATTGTCACGTGTTCTAAGGGCAATTGTTTTGTTTTCTACCTCTTTATCACCAACGGTGAGCATGTAATTCACTTGTTGAATTTGAGCATTTCGGACTCTCTTTCCTAAAGATTCTTCAGAAGCATCGCAGTCACATGTAAAGCCAGCTTCTTGAATTTTTTTCATCACCTCTTTTGCGTAAGAGACATGAGCTTCTGCAACAGGAATAATGCGTATGGGAAGAGGGCTCATCCAAAAGGGGAATTTTCCAGCAAAATGTTCGATAAGAATTCCTAAGAACCGTTCGATTGATCCAAAAATAGCACGGTGAATCATAATCGGTCTTTTTAATGCGCCATCACTATCTTTGTATTCAAGCTTAAACTTTTCAGGAAGGGCCATGTCAAGTTGAACGGTTCCACACTGCCAACGACGATCAAGAGCATCATGGACATGAAGATCAATCTTAGGCCCATAAAAAGCGCCATCCCCTTCATTAATTTTATACTCTTCTCCCCATTCATCTAGAGCTTCTTTTAGTCCAGCTGTTGCAACTTCCCAATCTTGATCCGTTCCAATCGACTTTTCCGGTCTTGTTGAAAGTTCAAAGGTATAATCCAATCCAAAGGTTTGATAAATCTCTTTAACGAGTTTTAGAACTCCTAAAATTTCATCTTTAATTTGACTGGGTTGCATAAATAAATGGGCATCGTCTTGATGAAAACTTTGGACACGAAAGAGACCGTTCAATGCTCCTGAAGGCTCTTTTCTATGAACATGACCAAATTCAGCAACTCGGAGAGGAAGTTCTCTATAACTATGGGAGCGCGCTTTAAAATAAAGCATACATCCTGGGCAATTCATTGGTTTGATTGCATAAGCGTGGTTTTCATCGATTTCTACAGTGAACATATTTTCGCGGTAATGTTCCCAGTGTCCAGAGAGTTCCCAAAGTTCTTTTGTCATGAGCTGTGGCGTTTTTATTATCTCATAACCCCATTTAAGGTGAGTCTCTTTCCAGTAATCCACAAGATGATCCCAGACAGCCATTCCGTTTGGATGAAAGAAAGGCATAGCGGGAGCTTCTTCTTTAAATGAGAAAAGATCGAGTTTTGCCCCTAAAATACGATGGTCTCTTTTTTTAGCTTCTTCTAAGAGTCTTAAATATTCCTTTAACTCTTCGCGGCTAGGAAAAGAGATTCCATAGATCCGAGTCAGCATTTCATTTTTTGCATCCCCTCTCCAATAAGCACCAGAAGTTTTTAAAACTTTAAAAGCTTTAATTTTTCCAAGTGTTGGAAGGTGAGGTCCACGACAGAGGTCAAAAAACTCTCCTTGTCGGTAAGCGGTAATAGGGCTTCCTTCCTCAAACCCCTCAATGAGTTCTTTCTTAAAGGGGTTTTCCCCAAACTCTTCAATCGCTTCTTTTTTTCCTTTAAAAGAAAACCGCTCAGGCTTGAGTCCTTCGCCAAGAATTTTTTTAATTTCTTTTTCGATTTTGCCAAAATCTTCTTCAGAAACTTCTAGATTTGCAAAGTCATAATAAAACCCCTTTTCAATCGGAGGGCCAATGGTTGGCTGGGCATCAGGCCATAATCTTAAAACCGCTTGGGCTAAAACGTGGGCAGAAGTGTGCCAAAAAACTTCTTTTCCCTCAGGAGAGTTGAAGTCGATAAGACGGACATCATCTCCCTCTTTTAAAGGAGTGCTTAAATCTCGCATTTCCCCATTAATCGATGCAGCCAAAGCCTGATCAGGCTCACGCTGGTTCATTTTCTCAGCTAAATCTTTTGCCGAACTTCCATTATCAAGTTCTAGCTCTTCCATTTCACATTTCACTTTCATGTATAAAAATTGTTTGTCTAGTTCCTTCCTAGTGTACAAGACGTTGTAAAAAAGGAAAAGAAATTGCTACAACTATAAAGTATGAAAACATTTGATTGGACAGTGATTGGTGCAGGTCCCGCAGGGATAGCTGCTGTGGGAAAGTTGATTGATAAGGGTGTCAAGCCGCTAGACATTGCTTGGATCGATCCTGCTTTTAAAGCAGGAGATCTGGGAAAAAAGTGGAGGAGAGTTTCGAGCAATACGAAGGTCAAACTTTTCCTCAATTATTTAGAAGAGTGTCAATCGTTTCGATTTGGGGTGGCCCCCGATTTTGAGCTCAAACATATCAATGGAGAATCTACGTGTCTACTCGGTCTTGTAGCGGACCCTCTTCAATGGGTCTCCGATCACCTCAAACTGGCAGTCCATTCTTTCGAAGGAAAATGTCAATCCCTTGTCTTAAAAAATAGACAGTGGGAAGTTTCTCTCGAAAATGAAACGTTTCATTCTAAGAATGTCATTTTAGCCTACGGATCCATTCCTAAAAAATTGAGTTATCCGAACATCGAAGAAATTCCATTGGAAATAGCAATTGACGATCAAAAAATCACTGGTGTAGAAAATGATACGGTTGCAGTTTTTGGGTCATCTCACTCTTCCATGATTGTTTTGCAAAATCTCTTAAAAGCAAACGCTAAAAAAGTGATTAATTTTTATAACTCCATGACAAAGTATGCAGTATTTTTTGATGATTGGATTCTTTTCGATAATACGGGTCTAAAGGGACAAGCAGCCCATTGGGCTCGAGAAAATATTGATGGAACTTGGCCGAAAAATCTCGAGCGTTATCACATCTCAGATCCTCATTTTAAAAAGTATCTCTCTTTCTGCAACAAAGTCGTTTATACCGTCGGATTCCAACGCCGAACTTCCTTAGAATTTCCTCAGGTGAGTGAAATCTCTTATAACGAGCGTAACGGAATTATTGCTCCAGGTCTTTTTGGATTTGGAATCGCTTTCCCAGAAAAAATCGAAGATCGTTTTGGAAATGAAGAATGTAATGTGGGCCTTTGGAAATTTATGACCTATATCAACAAAGTGCTCCCTCTTTGGATGAAATATGCTCCTTAAATATTTAGATCTTGCGCGCAAATTTGTTGCGGGAGAAGAAATCGATGTTCAAATAAAAAACCTTCTCTATCTTTCATCAAGAGAAGGAAAAACGCTTCTTAGTCGTTTTAAACTTCCTGTAGCTAATTCTTACATCGAAACTCTGATACGAAAAACATTAAAACTTTCCAGTAAGCAAAAGCTTGAACATGGACACTTAAAAGAGGCAGTTGTTTCTGCCCTTTTGTTTCCATTAAGGCAAATTATCGGGTCTTGTTTTGCAACAGCTCCGGCGATTTATATACAAAATGAAAAACCGGAACGTCTCCTTCTCGACCTTTATGATCTTATGATGATGGGAAAAATGAAGAGAACTTTTGGTGGAGAAGAATATGTTGTCCCGATTAGCCCTAAATGGGGAGGAAGGGAAGACGATCATCCTCTTTTGCGCGTTTGGGAGTATACCATTGCTTCTTTTTCAGATTATAAAACGACGTTTAGTCGTTGGAATCTTTATTCTTCTCTAGGACTTGATCCAAAACATAAAGGTGGACTTGGGGAATTCATCTATTCAACACTTCAAGAAAGACTCGATGCATTTAATCAAGAAGTTGAAAAGCTTCATGTTGATTATGCGCGCGCTATTGATGAAGCGCGAGTATCTCAAGCTCTTTTGAGACAAGCCGACTCTGCTGATCGCATCCGGATGCGCAAAGCTGAACTTGAAGTACGCGCTCATCATGCAGATGTTTGTAGAGATATGCGAGATAAGGCCCATGAAAATGCTCAAGGTCTTTCTCAATTTTTCCCTTTTGTCATCGAGCAATATTCAGAAAAATTCCAAGAACATTTTCTCGAAATTTTTGATGCAGAAGCACACTATACTCATGAAGCTCTCTATGAAGATAGTCCCGCAGGATTTCGTCTTGTCTATAAACATGGAAGAAGCGATCCTGCAGCCTGGACTTTTATAAAAGATGAAAACGAGTTCTTTGATTCTCTTCGCCAGTTCTTTATTGCTGTAGAACCAGAGCTTTCTGCCGAATGTGAATGGGAAGGAGGAAAAAAAGAATTGGAAGCTTTAACAACAAAGCTGATTCACTTTATCGATACGAAGCCCTTTCATCAGTTTGCTCTAAAGAAGAAAAAACCATGGAGTTATACCTCTGGAGGTTCTCTTCATACCCTTCTAAAAGGATACTTCATGATTGAAGGAACGATCACAGAAGAAAAGCGCCCCATTGAAAATCCGATGGATCTTTTAACCTTTCTCCTTGAGCTTCTTAAATCCCTTCCTTATTCGGTTACAAAACCCTTTGAAATCGATCCTGATGCTAGTCTTCTGATGTATTCTCCTACTCATGCTTTTCTCCTAAAGCCAGGGCTATCTCCTTTTAAAGATGGATGGCTTGACAAGGGGTTTACCTATACATGGATTCGAGATCATGTGATTGATCCTGCTAAAAATTATTACGAATCAGTTCGTGTTGATCGCGAAGCTCAAACCCTTTTAGCTTCAAAAGTCGTCAAAGAAGAATTCTTTCCTCATGCATCTTCCCTATCCCTTCCCGAATTCCGAACCTACCTTACAAAAGCTGCTCCCCAAAAAGAAGATGAGATCGATAATCTCCTTTATCAAGCATTTCCAACACATCCCCCTCTTCTTTTTGCTGACACAAACTGGCTCGACTATGCTTTTGCTTTTGCGGTGAATCCTGCAACACTTGAACTCGATCTATATCGTGTCTCAGCTGATGGTAAAAGAACCTATCCCATGAATGTTTGGCGTTCCTACCTAGATGGAACAACAAAACAAAATTGGGGAGTTCTTACTCGCCCCAGCGACTACGCTGGCGCGCCTCTTTCTGACCTTGCCCTCAAGTTGAAAAGAATTTAGCAAAAAATCGAAGGTTTTGCTTTAATAAAAATTTCAATTTCACAAAACGGAGTTTTTATGAAAAAGTTAGGATTCATTTTACTATTTTTATTTGTTAGCTCAACAAGCTTTTCGTTTCAAATGAATGAAACTAGGGCGGTTCTTGCAACAGCAATGGATGGTGGAATTAACGATATAGATTACGTAGTATTAGAAAAAGCTAAAAAGGAAGCTGAGGAGAAGAGAAAAGAGAAAGAAGAAAAAGAACGAAAGGAAAAAGAAGAAAAGGAGAAAAAAGACAAAAAATAAAAAGCTCTTTAATTCACTGTTTTAAAGTTTTCTTTAGAAAGTTCTCCGGGAAGAGAGTATTTCTTTCCTGCTCTCCATAAATAGAGACTTCCTGCGACGCAAAGAAGACCACCAACAGATAAGACTAAATAAGAGCTTCCTATAATCAAAAGAAGCGCTCCGAAGTAAGGAAAAATTCCCCCTCTAATCCCTACTGCAAGGACATTTATTGAAGAATAAGGGGCGCTATCATTTTCTTCTGCAAAAGTAGGTCCTGACATTTTCCATCCAAGCTCACTCCCTCCTTGCATGATTCCATATAGAAGATAAGCAATGAAGACAAAGATTAAATTGATCTTTGCCAAGACCAATAGAATAGGGAAAAGAGCTGCAATCAGAGGTACGCGTGAACAAAAGGAGAAAATCTTAATTCGATTAAATAACTTTACCCAAAGGGGAGAAGATGCAGCAAATCCAAGGCCCTTACAAAAACAGATTGCTAGAAGAATCTTTGTGTAAGATAGATTCAGCGTTTCTGTAAAATATTTTGGAAGGATTGCATGAATAGTCATTAAGCCTGCTCCCCCTAAAAAGAATCCAAGCTGAAACCTAAGAAAATCTGGACGTTTGACTAAAAGGCTTATTGATGTTTTCCAAGGCTTAATAAGGTGATCTTTGACACTCTCTTTTATTATTTCAGGTTGTGTAAAGCTGGTGTTGGGGATTCTAGGAATTTTATTAATAAACAAAGTTGAGGTTATTCCAAGTAGACTTGTTGCAGGAAAAAGCCACCTCCATGCGTCTTGGAAATTATCTAAAAAGAAGCCAAATAAAAATGGAAAAAGAGCGTTACCTATGTAGTTAACGGTCGACCCCGTTGCACAGATTTTGCTTCTCGAAGAATCAGGTAAGTTGAGCTTTAAAAGTTCTAGCCATGAAGGGGTCATCCCCCTAAGAATAAGCATATGAAGGCCAAACGCTAGAATGAAAAACCATGGGTTTGAAAAGAAAGGAATAATTAAAAAGGGAGAGAACTTAAGAATGTAGGCCCAAAATAAATTTTTTACAAGACGGTGCTGCTTTCCATAAACTGGACTACTCCAATAGGAAGCAAAAAGAGCAGAAAGAGGTTTTAATGCAATAATTGTTGTGATTTGAAGAGGGGTTGCGTGAAGTTCTTTGCAAATGATGATCGGGAGAATATCAAAAACTCCCCAAAAAGGACAAGATAGGATGTTGCTAAGAATAAAAGCTTTGGAAGCGCTATTTTCGAATAGTTTTTTCATTTGATTTTGGCTAAAAGCCTTTTTCTTTTGCAATAAGGCTAAATCAAATGTTGTTTCTTAGCAAATGGGATGATGTTTTCCAGTGACTTGAGGTTTTTTGGTTGTTTTTTTGGAGTTGAGGGCTGCGCAAGCTTTTTCTATGTCTTGATAAAGGATATCAGCCATATCGCGACTAAAGTTTTCACGAACAACAACGCGCAAAAGAGCAATTTCTTGAGCATTTTCTGGCATAGTATAGGCCGCAATCACCCAACCACGCTCACGGAGTTTACTTGAGAGGTCATAGACGGTATAGTTTGTGATGGAGTCCTTTAGCTTGACAGCAACGATAGGGAGCATTTGTGCATCGTTAATCATCTCAAATTTTCCAGAGTTTTCGAGTTTTTTCGAGAGATATTGTGCATTTGCCATGCAGTTTGTCATGATGTGAGTGTAACCTTCACGGCCGAGCCTCAAAAAATTATAATACTGAGCCAAAACAAAAGCTGAGTTGCAGGAAAAGTTCAAGGTATAAGTGGGCATCCACCCTCCAAGGTAATTGACCTTGAAGACAAGGTCTTGAGGAAAGTCTGCCTCATCGCGGTAGATGATCCAGCCAATGCCGGGATAAACAAGACCATATTTATGTCCTGAAACGTTGATAGATTTCACTTGTTCAAGGCGGAAGTCCCACGCAAAATCAGGCTTTGTAAAAGGAACAACGAAACCACCGCTTGCTGCATCGACATGGAGAGGAATATCCCATCCTTTTTCTTTTTTAACTTTTAAAAGAAGGGCGTTGATTTCTTTAATGGGATCGGCTTGTCCTGAGTATGTTGTTCCAAGGATTGCTCCAACAGCAATGGTGTTTTCATCGATTCTTTTTTCTACTTCATCTGGGGTGATCACATAGCGCCCTTTTTCTAATGGAATAACACGCATTTCGACATCAAAGTACCGGGCAAATTTTTCCCAACAAACATGAACCTCTGCTCCAAAAATGATATTGGGTTCTGCTCCTTTTTTTGCTCGTTTTTTCCATTTCCATTTATGGGCTAAAAGTCCCAACATAATAGCTTCTGAAGACCCAATTGTTGCTGCGCCAATCGACTTGCACTCTTCTGGGGCGTTAAAGAGTCTTGCGATCATATTCACGCACCGATTATGAATTACTTCTGTTTGAGGATATTCATCGTGATCGATGAAGTTTTTGTGAAGGTTTTCAGTAATCAGTTTCTCTGCTTCTGGTTCCATCCAAGTTGTCACAAAGCTTGCTAAGTTCAGTGAAGGGTTGGCATCCATATTTAGTTCGTCATGGATCATTTGATAGGCTGCATTGGCAGGCATGCTTTTTTCAGGAAGTTCATATTTTGGAATTTCTTCTTCAAAAAAGCGTGAGCTATACGTGGACGCATGTCCCTTTTCAGAATCTTTTAATTGGGACAGGTTATTTTTATTTGTTAGCATCTTTTAACTTCCATGAAGGTTTTCTAAAATGAATGATTAGAATGGGAGCTCCTACAAAAATAATAATTCCACCGATCAGAAAGAAAATGTAGAAGAGAGGATTTCCAATAGTGAGTTGATTGGGCGGAAAGAATCCAACAATAATTGCAAAGAGAGCTCCTAGAATTCCTATACCAGAAACAAGCCACATCCCAAAGTTGCCTCCAGGAACCTTGTAAGTCCGGTTGACATTGGGTTGAGAATACCGGAGGCGCAGGGCTGCTGCATAAAGGAGAATATACATGATTAAATACAGGATTGCCGTGAGAGCTGTTAAAAGGAAAAAAGCAGTGCTTACTGTCGGCATTAAAAGAAAAACAAGAGACAATATCGTGACAATGATTCCTTGGATGATCAAAATATGTGTCGGGACGTTATTTTTATTTTTCGTTTCTAGAATAGGGGGAATATCTCCTGCTTTTGCAGTTGCAAAAAGACCTTTACTTGGTCCTACAATCCAAGCGGCAACGCCTCCGATTGAACCAAATGCAACTAAAAGTCCGATGATTGGGAGAAGCCATGATATAGAAAAAAGATCAAAAAGTTCTTTAAACCCTTGCATGAGCCCTGCTGTTAAACTGATTTTAGCTTGAGGAAGAACTGCAGAAATCGCAAGAGAGCCTAATGTAAAGATCACTAAGATAATGACAGCTGCTAAAAAGATTGCTTTTGGGTAATCTTTTTTCGGATCTTTCACTTCGTTAGCATGAACCGCAGAAACTTCCATTCCTGCAAAAAGGAGGACAACCCCTGCTAAGAAGGAGATACTTTTAAAATTTGAAAAGTCAGGAAAAAATGTTTCATGATTTCCCATAAAAGCTAGAGGTTTTCCCATAAAAAACCAAACAATTCCAAGTGCAATAATCAGCACACCGGGAAATATTGTTCCACAGATCACACCTAAAGAACTTAAGAGACCAGAAGCAACAACCCCTCTAAAATTAATAAGTGTTGCGCCCCAATAGACAATTAAAATTACACCAAAATTAAACCATTTGCTAGCTGCAAGAGAAGGATCGAGAAATAAATAAGAAAGGGCTCCTGCAGCAAAAGCAAGGATCGTTGGGTACCAAATCACATTTTGGATCCATTGAAGCCAGATTGCTGTAAAGCCTATATGATCTCCAAACGCTTCTTTTACCCATCGATAAACTCCTCCTCCTTCTGGCCATCCAGTTGCAAGTTCTGCAGAGATAAGAGAAGTGGGAATTAAAAAAACGATCGCAGAAAAGGCTAAGTAAAAAAGAAGGGAGAGACCCTCTTTTGCCATCATGGGAAGTCCCCGTAAACTCATGATTACGGCAACATTCATCATAGCAAGTAAAAAGACGCTCAAATGTTTTTTCATCATTATTTTGGAAACTAGGTCGTGTACTCAATTAAAGCAAGTTGAAAGAGTTTTTCCTATGAGAAAAATTCAAGGCGCCTGATGGAAAGAGCCCAAATTGGGCTCTTGAAGCAAGGCAACGATGAAGTTTTCTATCGGAAAAGCTAAAGCAACGCAGTGTAATTGAGTACACGTCCTAAACTTCATTGTTGAGAAATTCAATATCTTTTTTTTTCTTGCTATCGTATTTTTGTTGATATGAAAGCCTGGACATTTCTTTTAATCTTTCTATTTTCCCCATTATTTGCACTTTATAATGGAAATCCCTCACAACCTGATATGCCTGAAGTTGGAATTTGGATTTCGAATGATGATTGGTGGGGAATCAAATTAGGATATGAATGGGATAATACCTTTGAAAAAAGAATAAAAGTGAAGGAACGGGTTTCGAGTGTTCGTGAAAGATTTGATTGTTATTCAACAAAAAAAAATGAAGGAGTTCTTACCTTTAATGTTAGTGATCGTTTTGAATTTTATGGCAAATTGGGAATGATGAAATTAGATCTTTCTCAGAGACCTATCAATACAATTAAGATCGACTACCGCAGTGATAATCAATTCCTTTGGGGGGCTGGAGGTCGCATTATTTTGGTTTATTGGGAGGAGATGGTTTTAGGTGTGAATGCCCTTTATTCGGGATCTTTTATGCATATCAACAAGATTATGGAAAATGGAGCGCCAAGAAAAACATCAGGAGCCCGTTTTAAGTATTGTGAATGGCAAATTGGAATGAGTGTTTCTAGAGAGATAGGAATTTTTAACCCTTATATAGGGGTTGCTTATTCTTCATTCAATTCATCTTTATATAACATCCCCAAGGATCCGAATTATTCGATGACAATTGCGGATGAAGATTTAGAAATGCGAGATCCTTTTATTCTTCTATTGGGAGTGGGATTAACAAAAGGAAAAAATGTGAGTGTTAATTTAGAATCCCGTCTTATTGGTGAAAAGGCAATAAGCTTAACTGGCAGTGTACGGTTTTAAAAACTTGCATTAACATAAATTATTTCTTACAATCCGTCATTTATGAAACGATGGCTATTTTTCTTATTTTTATCTCCTAAACTTTTTGCCCTTTATATGGGGAATCCTTCTGCTCCTGAGAGCATTAATGAAGGATTTTTCTTCTCTGCCGAAAATTGGCTAGCAGTTAAAGCGGGCTACCAAAGAGATTGGGTTTTTGATCGGAACATGAGAGCTGTTTCAAAATTATCTGGTCGAATGGATGGTTTTGATTTTATTGTTGATCAAGGGGTTTTAACGCTTAATTTAATCGATCGCATTGAGCTCTATGGGTCTGCTGGTGCCACTCGCTTTCATGCAACCCATCGCCCAAGGTCTGGTGTACTTCAAGAATATGAAACCCATGATCAATTCACGTGGGGTCTAGGCCTTAGAGGAACATTTGCCTCATGGAAAGGGGCTTCCTTTGGGATTGATGGAGCCTATCAACGGGCGCATCCTACAATGAAATGGATGACAGTCAATGGAACTCCCGTGAATCCTCGACCAGGAACCAAGCTCTCTTACAGTGAATGGCAAGTGGGTCTTGGCTGCTCGTATCAAATTGATCTTTTCATCCCTTATATTGGAGTAAAATATTCCAATGCTACAGCTCGATTTAAACACCTTCCCCCAGATTTTTTAAAAACTGGCAGACATTTTAAAACAAAAAATAGACGGAAGTTTGGGATGGTCATCGGAACCACCCTTTCCAATGGAAATCGCTTTGGAGCCACAGTTGAAGCCCGTTTAATCGATGAACAATCAATAACACTAGCAGCAGAAGTGAAATTCTGATAGAATATCCTCATGAAATTAGCAAAATTCCTTTTTTTACTCCCTTTTATCTTAGGAGGGTGTCAGACAATGAAACTTTCGCAGGCTCAGCCAGAGCCTATTCCTAAATTTGAGGTTCCTCAAGATCATATTAAAGTTGCTCTTGTCTTGGGTGGCGGTGGATCTAAAGGGCTTGCTCATGTTGGGGTTTTAAGAGAGTTGGAGCAAGCTGGGATCCATCCCGATCTTATTGTCGGGTGTAGCTCAGGGGCTGTCATTGGAGCTCTTTACGCTGACCAACCCCATGTAAAGCGGCTGGAAAAACTTCTGATTGGTCTCAAACGCTCAGACTTAATGGATATTTCAATTTTTGCTTCAAAGTTTGGTGTTGTAAAAGGAATTCTTTTCAAAGCTTTTTTGGAAAATAACTTAAAAGCTAAAAAATTTCGCCATCTTCAAATTCCGTTTATCGCTGTAGCCACCGACTTGAAAACAGGTGAGCTTATTGAATTTGGAGGAGGAGAAATTGTTCCTCCGATTATGGCTTCTGCAGCAGTTCCAGGAGTCTTTAATCCTGTGTTTTATAAAGGACGCTATCTTGTTGATGGAGGGGTTGTCGACCCTATCCCGGTTCGTGTTGCAAAAAAATATGGGGCTCACGTGATTATTGCTGTAGATGTTGGTGAGGACTTAAGTGATAAAGAACCCAGCCATTTTTTCGATGTTGCTAGACGAGGCCTTGAGATTTCTCATAGAAAACTTTCTGAATATGTCACCCGTGATGCTGATGTGGTAATTCGTATGAACTTCCAAGGGCTTGGAATGTTTAGTGACAGCTATAACCAAGAAATCTATGAACATGGACGAAAAATGGCGCGCGCCATGATTCCCCATATCGAACAACTCATTCAAGACAGGCTTCCTATTATTCAAGAAGAATCATTCCCTTCATGGGTTGAACCAGAGCTAAAGGATTAAAATCCGTTTCGATCTGTGTGTCGACACAGAATAATTGCCTGAAATCTCTTATTTCTGTAGAATCTCTCCTCTTTACGAATGAAAATTGTGATGAGATTACCAAGCATGAAATACCTCTCCCTCTTCTTAGTATTATTTATGACGACAGCTTTTGCAATCGATGACGGAAGTCCTGGACTTGAACAACGGGATATCGAAGCCTTGCGTGACTGGATCAACACCAAAAGACAAGTGACGGTGAAAGAAAGAGGAGGAAATCTTTCGATTAGTGGAGAAGTTCGGACAGAACTTCAATCGACGAATGAAAAGAAAAATGGAATTAAGCAAAGAGGATCTGGTGGACAGTCTACTGCTGCAATGCGAGCATGGGATATCGAAGTTAATCTGATGCTCGACTATCGGACAGATCACACTTGGGCAACAATCAAGCTAGAGTTGGATAATGATGCTGGGTCACAAAGCGGAACCTTTGACAAACTCTCTTTAGAAAGGGCCTTTCTTGGGGGACGCATTGTTAATGCCGATACCTATACAATGGATCTTGAAATTGGTCGTCGGAACTTAGGATATACCTTTGATTCAAAAATTATGTTTGGATCGTTCATGGATGGAATTCTGTACAAGTATGATCAAGCATTTGATGCAGCGGGTGATTTCTACTTTCATGGTGGTCCCTTCCTTATTAACGACAAACTGGATCAATATGGTTACGTTGGAGAGTTTGGACTTCTTAACATTGGACGTACAGGACTTTATTCAAAACTTTCAGCTATATGCTGGGATACAAAGCATACACATAGTAAAACAAGGAAAAGTGCTTTTCGTTATATCCCCATACAAATGATTTTGGGGTACAAATTCCGAGCTCTCGATACTATTTTTACCTTTTATGGTGCGGGGCTTTATAATCCTGTTGCACATGGAACAAAAGTTTCCTATGGAAAAAAACAACGTTGGGCTTGGTATACAGGGTTTTCTGTAGGAGAGCTTCGTAAACAATGGGATTGGTCTCTCGATATCAATTATCAATGGGTACAACTCCAAGCGATTCCGGACTTTGATGGAAGTGGAATTGGTCGTGGAAATGCGCAAAAAATTGGTCTCTACTCTGAAAAAACCTATGGAAAAGGTAAACCATTAGGAAGAGGAGAAGGAGTTGGAGCTGGAAACTACAAAGGTTTTGCAGTTGAGTTTCTTTATCTACTAACAAATAATATTACGATCTATCAAGCATGGCGGCAGTCGGTCAACCAAAACCCAAGCATTAAGCCAACATTTAGCTATAAGCAATATGAGTTTGAAGTTATCTACGGTTTCTAATAACTTAAGGATCACCCATGACAGATCCGATAAAAGGTAGTAGCAAACTTCCTCAACCCACTGAAGAAAAGACTGTTTTTCAACCTAGAGATATTCAGCAAAATGTAAGGGTGCTTCAAGTAGAAGATACCAAGTATATTCGCGATGCAACAAAGAGTTTTGTTGAAGAGATTCAATGGATTTACACCGGCGCACCTACAGGTGAAGAAGCCCTTAGAATTTATGATCCTAAAGCCTTTGATGTTATTATCATGGATATTCATCTTGGAAAAGGAATGGATGGATATGAGACAACAAGAAGAATCCGAGCAATCAACCCGCACCAACTCATTTACTCCTGTTCCAGTAATCCTGTCGATAATTCGACCAACCTCTTTAATGGAGATATTCCTAAACAAGGGATTAGAAATGCTCTAAGAGGAAAAATCTTAGTAGCCTTATCAGAAAAAAAAGCATAGAAAAACTATATGGAATCCGCTAGCCACACTTTAGATCAAAGACGCTTTTCTGTTGATGGGGGAATGGATCCTAATTTTTTGAACGGCATCACTGTTCTTCATGTTGAAGATAAAGAACTTCATTCTTTTACAGCTAAAAAAGCTGTTGAGGGAAACCAATTGATTTATTCCTCCTCTTCAGAAGAATCTTCGTCTATAATAGAAGGGTACTTTAAAGCCCATCTTGGAAAGGTAGGAGGCAAAGTGTCACTCTACCAAGCGATTTCAAAAGATTTAATAGAACTACGAATTACATTTCTTTCGTGAAAGTGAAAGAAACCTTTGCCCGTTTAAAATGTTTCCGATCGATTTGATCTTTTCGCGAGACTTTTTTGATATGAACAAACACCAAATCAAAGTCTTTAATTTTTTTAAGTTCGCGCACGAGCTTATTTGAAGACTTTTCTTCTAAAAATTTTGGATAAGGAAAGAGAAGACAAGGGATTTGATGTTTTCTTTTTTTTGTTTTCTTTAAAAACTTTTTTAAAGCATCTTCTTTGGGATCCTTCACGTAAATAAAATCAATCGAAGAGAAAAGACGAAGAAAAGAGTCAATGTACCGTTTTTTTGTTCGAGGAATGTAGAAGTGGAGCTCAGGATTAAAAGCTGCTAAAAGAGCGATATGAACCCCTCTAATTTTTTCCCAAATAAGGACAAAAGGACGTTCCTTTTCTAAAGGGGAGTTCTTTACCTCTACCCTGTAAAGCGGTTTGACAAAAGTGCGTGCTAAATAATTAAAAAAGAAGCCAGAAAGCCTTGAAGCAATCGCTAAGACAAGAATGAAAATCATGATTCCAGTAATCATGAATCCTTTAGCAGCACTTAAGTCCATAACTTCACTAAACAAGAAGAGGAGGATCGGTGCGACAAGAACACCACAAAAACTTAAGAAATTTGCTGCTGCCACAATTTGTCCTCGCCTTTGATGCGGAGCAAAGCGTTGGATAAAAGAATCGAATGGGACGATATAAAGTCCCCCAAAAAGTCCGAGTGCAAAAAGTGAAATAAAAATGAAGAGAGAAAAGTGATAAAAAATTCCTAGAAGGAAAAGGACAACCGAAACGATCATTCCTGAAAGACAAGCAAGGCCTACCTCAGGATGAGCTTTGCAAAGTTTTCCTGCAAGGAGTGCACCCATTGCAATTCCGACTGCTGTGAGCAAGAATAAATACCCCCCAGCAACCTCAGTATATCCCATCGATTGAACAGCATAAGGGATGACATTGAGTTGAAAATAGGCGCCAATAAATAAAAATGAGGCGGATCCAAAAATTGCCGCCAAAAGATAAGGTGTTTTGGAAGCATAGACTAGGTTTTTATAAATCTCATAAAAGAAGAAAGGGTTGACTCTTCTTTTAGAATTTTTCGAAAGAGTTTTAGGGATGAGGACTGATGCCATAAATCCAAGGATTGCAAGAACTGTTCCGATTCCAGCTGTTAAAGGGAAGTTTTTGTTAGTAATCTGTGTTAAAAAAGAGGCCAAAAAGGTTCCAACAATGATTCCAAAATAGGTAAACGAAGTGATAAGGCCATTAGCTTTAGGAATGTGCTCTTCCTTTACAAGCTCAGGAATGATGCTATACTTAGGAGGACCAAAAAAGGCACTTTGCATAGAAAGCAAAAATAGAAGAGTATAACTCGCCCAATCACTCTTAAATAAAAAGGCGACAATTCCTAAAGCCATAATGATCACTTCAGTAAATTTTAAGAGGATGATCATCCGTTGCTTGCTAAATTTGTCTGCAAGAACACCTGCTCCGGAAGAAAATAAGAGAAAAGGAAGAACGTATACAATCCCAACCCACGTTAAAATAATGGGAGAGGCCGCGATTCCCTTAAGATCAATAAAGAGAAAAACAATCAAATATTTAAAGAAATTGTCATTAACAACCCCTAAGAATTGAGCAATATTTAAAAAGTGAATAGCCTGTCGCTGGAAAAAAGACTCACGCTTTAAAAATCCAAAACGATGGAGAGTATCTTCAATTGTTTGAAAGAACCCTCTTTTTTCATTCTTCTTCTTAAATAAACCCATAATCCTTATCATAACCCTTGAGAAAGGATAAAAGATAGTCCCATGCTTAAAAAACCGATAGTTACCCTCAGTAACTCTGTTGAATCATTAGTACACATTCTTGGAGAGCGTCTTTTTTTAAAGAAGCAAAAACCTTTCGAAAAAAAATTTGTTTTTCTTCCTGATCTCAGTTTAAAAAACGCCCTTTTGGCCTCCTTTGTTTCGGATGAAAAACTTGATGTTGTTTTAGGGATTGATTTTATAGAGCTTGGATCTGGACTCCAAAGCCTCTTCAAACTCTGCACAAAAAAAAATCTCCTTTTTCCCCCTTTTGATCTTTTGACGCTTCAGTTAGAAGCTCTTATCGACACTCCTGGGCTTGCCCCAAAATTAGCTGTTGAGTTTCTTAAGTATGGAAAATATGGAGGACCCTTTTTGAAAAAATGGCCAGAAGACTCCTGGCAAAAAAAGCTTTGGGACCAAATCTTTTCAAAATGGAATTACCCTTATCAACTTCTTGAAACACCGCTAAAGAAACCCGATCAAAAAATCGAAATTCATCTATTTAATTTTCCTTTTCTTCCAAAGCTGTACCATCTCTTTTTTGATAAACTCGCACAATATTTTTCCATTTATTACTACCAGTTTTCTCCCTGCCAGGAATTTTGGTCGGATACTGTGACAGACTTTGAGAAAATGCGCCTCCTTGAGAGAGATGAGCAGCTTTCCCTATACATAGATCAAGGACACCCGCTTCTTTCCAATTTAGGAAAAATGGGAAGGGAAGGATTTCGTATTTTAGAAGAAGAAGATTTTACCTTTGATGAACACTATGTTTCCCCCTCAAACACCTCCTATTTGTCCCAACTTCAGACCGACATCCTGAATTTCAAAAATACACACCCTAGAAAAGACGCATCTCTTCTTCTTCTTCCTGCTCCCACAAAATTGCGTGAAGTTGAGATTCTCTATACAAAGCTTCTTCAGTTAAATGTAAAGCCATCTGACATCCAAATTTTTGCTCCCGATATTTCTTCTTATGCTCCCTTGATAGAACTTGTCTTTAAATCGGAAGAATCTCCTTTTGACTTCATGATTTATGACCTTCCAGAAAACCCCCTTTTTCAAGCCTTTTTCGATCTTCTTTCTTTAGACCGTTTTAAACCTGCAGATGTTTTTAAACTCTTTTCAAGTCCTTACTTTGAATCTCTTTCTGAAAAAGAAACAAAACTTTTAAAGTCCTGGATTGATCAGAGTGGAGTGAAATGGGGTGTTGACAGAGCCCATCGAAAAGATCTTTTGCCAAACATTCTTGATCAAACAGAAAGTGGCACATGGAAAGAAGCTTTTGATGCGCTTTTAACGAACCTCATCTTTATTCCAAAGAGACCCACCGACTGGGATCTTCCCTATTTAGATTTTTCTGATGCTGAAGTTCTAGGAAAGGGAATCACTCTTGTTGAATCCATTCGAGCCGATTTAGACTTTTTAAAATCAGCATATCTATCTGGACAAGAATGGGCAGACCATCTTCTTATTCTTTTTAACCGCTATTTTAGTTCAGAAGAAGAAACATTTGCTTCTTTCCAGGAAAAAATTCTCCTTTTAAAAGAACTTGAAGGCGCTTTTTCCTTTCCAAGCATCAAACGTTATTTAACGAACTTTCTTAAACAAAAGAGAGGGGTGCGCATTACAAAAAATTTAGAATCCTTAACCTTTAGATCTCTCCGCCCAGGAGTGATTTCTTCTTCAAAAGTCATCGCCCTTTTAGGGATGCATGAAGGAGCTTATCCCCGCCCTTACATTCCCTCCTCTTTAAACTTACTTGGAAAAGAAAGTGATTATTGTCCCACTCCTCCTGATGAAGATCGTTATCTTTTTCTCCAGATTTTAATGAGTGCTCAAGAAAATATCTTGATAACCTATCAAAATATAAGTGAAGAAGATGGAAAAGAAAGGCCCCCATCAATTCTTGTTCAGGAGCTTGATCCTAAAGTTGAAACTCATCCTCCCTTTCCATTTCATCATCATTATTTTTCAAGTTCAGAAAGCTATCCTTTGCGTCATTATGAAGCTGCCCGTTCCTACTATGAAGCAAAAGAAAAGCTTCCCTTCATTCCAGAATATCTCCACGCAAAACCCCTTCCGAAGCCTCAATCTAAAGAACCTGTTACCCTCCAAGATCTTGCCCGTTTTGCAAAAAATCCCATCCGCTTTTATTTCAACCATACACTCAACCTTTACCTCCATTATGAAGATCATACAGATGAAGAGTTTTTCCTTTCCTCGCTGCAGAAATACAAACTTCTTCAAGATGAAAAGTCGATTGATAACGCAGCAGATCGTGGCAAACTCCCTCTTGGACGTTTTAAAGAAATTGCACAAAAGAAAATCAAAAAAGAGTGGGAAGGAATCATTCCTATTGAAACCCACCCTTACTCCTTAAAAAACTTTGAGGGAAGTCTTGAAATTGCAAAAGAAGGGTTTCCCTTTTTAGGCACCGCTAAACTCGAAGATCTCATTAAAATTTATCCCTTGTATCTTGCTTTGTGTGTCGAAAATCCCATGCCTCTTATTCCCCTAAAAGAAAACAAAAGATTAGAACTAAAGAGCGATCCAGAAAAAGCTCTTGAGGACTATCTCAACTACTACTTCCTTTCCTGCGAAACCCCCTCACCGATGATTCCATCCTTTGCCGAAGCGTTATTGAAAAAAGATGAGAATGCCCTCTCTTCACGAATTAAAAGTGTTCCACCCGATCCTTATCTCAACCCCATTTTTGCTTCATCTGAAACATACGATTCCCAAGTTATTTTCGATACCTGGTCTCCTCTTCTTCGAAAAACGTTTAAGCCCCTTTTGGAGATATGTTCATGAAGACCTTTGATGTTTTAGACCCTCAAACGACTCTTCTTGGACACCATCTTTTGGAAGCTTCTGCTGGAACAGGAAAAACCTTTGCAATTGAACATATCACCGCTCGTCTCATCCTCGAACACGATTTTACACTCGATGAAATTTTGATTGTGACCTTTACCCGTGCGGCAACCCGCGAACTAAAAACGCGTATTCGAAAGACACTCAAAAGTAAACCCCCATCTTTTAATCTTGATCGAGCACTTGCTCTCATTGATCAAGCTCAGATTTATACCATCCATGGTTTTTGCCATCGGATGCTTACCGAATATGCTTTTGAGTCTCAAATGGGCTTTGCACTTCTTTCAGAAGAAGAAGCGGATTATCGCGAAATTCTAAAAAGTCACATCACCGATTTCTTTCGTACTTCACTCAATCATTCCGAATACAGTACTGCCCAACTTGCAACCCTTCCTGGAGATAAAGAAAAGCTCATTCATAAAATTCTTTCTCTTGTAGAAAAAGAAGGAGAGTTTCCCTCATATCCTAGTTTTGAAGAGGCCTATTATTCCTACTTAAGCGCTCGAAAAAACCTTTCTCCAATTACTCTTGAACAACTCGAGTTTAATAAAATCAAAGACCTAAGCGGGAACCTTAAATCTCCCTTTGATACTCAGTGGAGTCTTCTCCAAAAAGAAACCCTAACCCTTGAAGAGTTTGAAACCTTGACTGCAGAGCCCTCTCTTCTAGAATATTGGACCTTGGAAAATCTTTCTAAAAAAGCCACTTTAGATCCTACTCCGCTTTACAATTTTCGCGACGCCCTTCTTCCCGTTCTTCAACCGACTGCCTCTCCCCTTTGCACCTTAGTCCGCATTGCCCGTACCGTTCGAACAACTGCAAGACAAACCCTTGAAGAAAAAGAAATTCTAGCGCCAAACGATATCCTAAAAAAAATGGAAGAATGTTTAAAAATTCCCACCTTCCGTTCAAAAGTTCGGGAGCGTTATCGAGCAGCAATTATTGATGAGTTTCAAGATACAGATCCCATCCAGTGGAACATCTTTAAAACCCTTTTTATCGACGATCCTATTCCCGCTCTCTATCTAGTCGGTGATCCTAAACAATCGATTTACTCCTTTCGCTCTGCAGACATCTATACCTATCTTAGTGCCCAAAAATCGGTTTCTCAAAAAGCTCATCTTGATACCAATTACCGTTCCGATCCCAAACTCATTCAAGCACTCAATCACCTCTTTTCACAAAACAAAGAATTCCTTTCACTTCCCGATGCCCCCCTTTCCTTTCATCCTGTCAACCACCCTGAAGCTGAAGACCGCATTTTTCCAGATGATAAAGAACCCATCCACTATTTTATCTATGAAACAGAAAAGAAACGGGAGAAAGCATGGCCCTCTCCTGCCATCGAACAATCGGTCTTTTTCCCCTTTATTGCTTCAGAAATTCATGCTCTAACCAAGCACAACTTTAACTATTCCGATTTTGCAGTCCTTGTGAAAGATCGTTATCAAGCAGCCCGCCTTAAAAACTATCTCGAATCCCAAAACATTCCGACCCAATCCAAAAGTACTGAAGCGATTATTAACACTCCCACCTTTAACCTTATCCGCTCCCTTCTTGAAGCGCTTATTCATCCAACAGAGATCACTGTAAAAAGGTTTCTCTCCTTTTCCACAACCCATCATGAACTCAAAAATAACGAAAAGCTCCTCACTAAAACCCTTGCTCAATTTTCTCGACCTCAAACCCTTCATGAAGCTTTACGCACCTTTTACAATCCCGATGATCTCGATGCACATAGTGATTATCTCTTTCTCTCAGAGCTTCTTCTAGAGCATCAACTCGAAACCCATGCCACCCTTGCAGAACTTCTTGACTTCCTCCTTACACAAAAAGAACTTCCACGCCGCCCTCTTTCCGATCCCAACTCTGTCACAATTATGACCATTCACATGAGTAAAGGGCTCGAATTTAACATTGTTTTTGCTCTCGGACTTCTGAACCGTTACACGGGGCGTGAAGATTTTATTCGTCACCAAAAAGAGTGGCTTCTATTCGAACCCAAACATGCAAAATGTCAAGCTGCTTTACAAAACCAAGAAGCAGAAAAACTCCGCCAACTCTATGTTGCACTGACCCGCGCAAAACACCGTCTCTATATCCCCCTTCTTGTCGATACCTCTCACTCTCCTATTCCCCTAGGACAAGCCTCGCCATTAGAACTTTTCAATCCCACTCCTACAGATGCGACCTATCTTTATCCCCAAAAATTGACTCCTATTCCATCTCAACCTCCTATCCTTCAACCCCCACTTCCCCTTCAACAAAACTATCCCACCCATTTTCTCCATTCCTATTCATCCCTTGCACAAACCCATCACATTCCACAACCCGAGCTCACCCACGAACTTCCCAAAGGACCTGAAACCGGAATCCTTCTTCATTCCCTTCTTGAAACAATTTTCCGAGATCCTAATATCGACATCCCCAGCCTTCTTAAACAAGAACTTCCATCGCACTTTCCCTATGAAACTACCCTTAACCTCATCCAACACGCCCTTCATACCCCCCTTGCTCCTCACTCCTTCACCCTCGCTCAAGTCAAACACCTTTATCCCGAAGTTGAATTCTTCTATCCCGATCCCCCCAACTACATCAAAGGATATATCGACCTAATTTTCTTCCATCAAAACCAATACTTCCTTCTCGATTGGAAAACAAACCTTCTTCCCTCCTACGATCTCACATCCCTTCAACAAGCCATGACAGAACATGACTATCATCTCCAATCCTCCCTCTACCAAACAGCTCTCATCCGTTACCTTTCACAAACCCATGCCACCGCCTCCCTTGCCGGCACCTACTATATCTTCCTCCGTGGCCTTCCCTCCGCCGGCATCCTCTACCTTCCCAACAACAGTGGTTAACTTTACTCTAAAAAACCTTTCTTTGTTATGTGAACCTCTGGGGAGATAACCGATGAATTTGGAAAGATGCATCCGTTGAGCGCTAGAACTCCTTTGCTATGTCCATCAATGACGGGATTATTGATTCCATCAATGACACATAAGTTCAGACTAATTTTTTCTGATGAATCCATATGAATCGCAGAATCATCTAAATTTCTAATTCTAGAATTAGAAATTTGAGCCGTTGCATCCCCAGAAAAAGAGATTCCTGCAGTAATTATTCCTGAGTCACACTGGAACTTTGCGCATGAGGAAAAATGAGCTGGGCAATTAATAGATGCCGCTAACATAACCATTTCCCCGCTGATTTGCATGACATAAGTCTTTCCAGCACCAATGGCAGCATTATACAGGAACACTTTTACCCCTCCATAGGGATTGCAAATAACTCCATCCTGGCATTGAGCAGGATCACCAGGATTAACGTCAAAGAACTCTATTGCTCCACCTTCGGAACCGTTCCAATAAGGAAGGTAAAAGGTGTAACCACTTTTTACATTTAAGCAAGTATCGAGCATGGCAATGTGAGCTGTTCCTGGTTCCTCAGAGTAAAAGATTGAGTGCTCACCACTCCACTTTAAGTTTCTTAATATGATATGCCCTTCTAATGGAGGGGTATGAGTTCCTACGATTTCAGCATCTCCAAAATCTCCAAGACCTGTTGCTCCTATTAAGTTAATGCCGCTACGAAGAGAAAGATTTTCTCTATATATTCCATTTTTTATCCAAATTGCTGCATTACCCCCTTTTGAAGTAGCTGCATCGATTGCTGATTGAATGGTATTGTAAGATCCTGTCCCATCCTTTGCGACAATATAATTTGAAATAAGAGCCGTTTCATGTGCAATCCCAATATTAAAGATCAAAAAAAATATTATTATAAAAAATGTTTTGAAAAACATGTGTAAATTCATAATTCTAATTTCCAAATATATTTATATTGATAATGTGTTCGAAGCAATTTAACATACTAAGAAATTTTTTCATAATTACTTTTAGACAATAATCCACCCAATCGACTATTCTCTTCGATCAACTAAAATCACCAAAATTTAATGGAGGCTAAAATGGCTGCTACTTATGGACAACCCGCTTATGGACAACCGTATAGATCAGAATTTACTCCTGGACAATATGGTCAAATTCCAACTTACGAAGACAGGTCTTCTTATCATGGCCTTCCACCTTCTTACGGGCATGGTCCTTCTTATAGGAGCTCTTCTATAATGGACTTTTCTATAGAAGTTAAGCCAACATCCGAAAAAACCGTTATGGCTTCATCTTCCTCAAAGGCTCAAGCGCTTTACAAAGAAATTATTGCAAAAGAAAAAGAGTATGAAAAATGGAAGTGGTCTTATAGTAACTCATCGAGTGTTCATGGAGAACATGGACTTCTTAATGGAACTGAACATAGATGTTATCGGTTGCAAATAGAACGTGATTTTCTTGTCCTAGCCCAAAAAGTACAAAAGCTTCACCAAGAAAAAGCTCGAGGTGCCGAATACCTCCTAGAAAGAATCTGGACGATTATGACAAGTATTCATACAGCCATCGAAGAAGACTTGACTTTTCTTGAGAAGTGTTTAGATGATGAAAGCAAGAAAAAAACATCAAAAGATGAATTCGGAACAGATTTTAGTCTTACACTCACATCTTCAAGATCTGAGTACTCTAGCTTAGCTACAAGAGTTAATCAATTTGCTTCCATGAGAAAAATCTTTAAGCGGTCCGATATTACTCTTCCTGGTGGAAAAGTCTGTTCTTTGACAGTTAATGCAATAAGCCTTAGTTATAAGCTTCGTAGTATTGAGAGGAAACTTCCCGATTCAGAGTTTGTTCAAGGCCTTAAGTCATTTGTACAAGGGATAAAAGACTTCTTCTCTCCATCTGCAGAAGAAACTGCTAAAGCAAGGAAAGAATTTGATATGACCATGAGAGCATATCGAGACCCAGCTTTTGTTTCAAAACATCAAGCAGAGATGGACAGGATTCTCCGCGCCCAGGATATGACCAACTTAACTTTTCAGGCATGGAGAAGAAATTAGAAATATGATGTCGTAAGTATTTGCTGATGCATGCAAGTTTCCTTTGGTTTTTTATAATTATTTTTAGGCAATAATTTTCCCAGTCGATTATCCTCATTGATCGATTAAAGACATCAAAATTTAATGGAGGATAAAATGGCTGCAGCTTATGGACAATCCCATAGATCAGGATTTGTTTCTGAACAATATGGTCAAATTCTACCTTATGAAGACAGTGCGCCTTATCATGACCTTCCACATTCTTATGGCATGGTCTTTTTTATATCGGCTCTTCCATAATGCAACTTCCTGCATCAGATGGAGACAATGCAGGGTTGGATGAGGTCTATTGATCAGAGCATGGAGAGGAGAATTGAGGATTGGAAAAGGACTAATGATAGATTTTATAGTAGACATTTATAGTAATAACTTGAGGTATTGAGTTTTAAGGCGAATGTATATGTTCTTACTGTGCGTAGATATCGTGCTTAAAATTAAATAATTTACTAGAGGTTTTTTCTGATTTCACTTAAACTCTTTTCTTGTTAAACTAAATGCAAAATTAAATGCTTTAAAGAGGGAACATGAAAAAAATTTCTTTTACACTTGCTGCTGCATTAACTTCATTCGGTCTATTTGCTTCTCCTGGTAGCTCGAACCAAATTGATTCGAAAATAGAAACTCCCGTACAACAGGTGCAGGGGCAAAACGTTTATCATTTAAGCGTTCAAAAAGAATATTTGGACTATATCAAACAGGGAAAAAAGGTTGCAGAAGGACGTTTGAATGTTCCATCATTTGCAGATGCGAAAAAAGGAGACTTGATCCATTTTCATGATGATGAAGGAGGAGAAGCTACTTGCTCAATTACTAATATTGGGCGCTATAATACCTTTCATAAGATGCTTGTTTCTGAAGGGGTTGTTAGTATGCTGCCTCAAATTGATCCTGACAAAAATACTTCAGATGAGATGGTGGAGCAGGGCATCGATATATATCAAAGTTTTCCAGGCTATAAAGTAGGAGTGAAAGTCTACGGAGCCATTTCTTTTGGAATTTTATATCATCCTGAAGGAAAAGATCATTCTATGGCAAATGCTGTTAAAGTGAATGATCGTAGTTAACGTACAATATTTAGAACTTGGTGAGACTCTGTTTCCATGCAGAGCTCACTAAGAGTTTCTATTTCTTTTACAAGCTCATGTCCTAATTCACTAGGAATAAAGTTTTCAGGTGTCCAAGTTTTTAAAGCTTTTGAATAAATAATACGAATGTTTGGGAAAGTTTCTTCAAGAGTTTCTGGAATTTTAAAATCTGGAGGTCCACACAAAATATTAATCGTTTCAATTCCCTGAAGTCTTAAATCTTTTAATAGATCTTCCCAATAACACTTTTGGTGTAAAGCTGCTAGACAAACCCCAAGAATTTCTCTCTTTCCGCTTGGCTGGATTCCTACTAAAACATAACCAACTTTCTTTTCTCGTTTCTTAGATTCATAAAGGGGATTGATAAATAGAATGGAATAGTACTTAGAAGGGATAGCCGTTTGCCACTTTAGATGGTGATGTCTTAAGTTTTTTAATGTTTCATCAACCATCAAAGGGTTAATAGATGTTCCTAGGTACTCATTGGCATCATGCAAAGTTTCTGTTCTAGTTTTTCCTTCAAAGTAATTTTTCAAAACAACTGTTTCTGTTGTTGAAAACTCAACTGGATCAGAAGAAAATCTTTTTATCGATGTTAAATGGCTCTCTCGTTCTGCAAGTAGCTCAAATGTAACAAGACTTAAAAGTTTTTCAGGAGCAGGATGAAAAAGAAAAAATTCATCAAGACCCTCCACATAATGATTACGTGAGAGTTTGGCAATAGTAAATCCGTACTTTAGGAAAAAAGCGAGAGACTCAGGTTTTGCAGAAGAAACCGTTACACAAACAGCCTTTGCCTTAAGGCCGATCGCCTTGGTTCCAATCCTATGTAAGAGATGTGAAGCAATTCTCTTTCCAGAATTTTTTTCAGAATTAATGACGACAAGTGTTTTAATTTCAAAGGCTTGATCAAATCCTAGATCAACAAACTCACTTGTAAGGGCATCTTTATGAACGATAATTCCTAGCTCTTCTTTGTCATCCGTAGAAACTAGGACCTCACATGTCCTATCTACACCCATAAAAATTTTATTGAGTGCTTTAAGCTGGTCTCCATAAAGGGGAGCAATCTCCTGATTGAAAAAAGTACGGACATGCTCAAAGACAGGGGGATAATCCTGAACATCAATAAACTGGAGTTTTTGTTTAGGAGTTTTTTCTGCTAGACAACTACTCATTGTGCGTATGCCGTATATTTTTCTTTTTTACCTTTGACTAAGTCGACGGGGTATTTTGCTTCAGTCTTTCTGATCTTATTCCAGAAGGCATCTTTTAAATCGATATCAAGGAGGGTTGATAATCGGATGAGATAATGGAGTATATCTCCGATTTCATCAGCGATTTCTCCCTTCTTTTCTGGGTCATTCTTAATATCATAGGACTGCTGATCTGTTAGCCACTGAAAGATTTCCATCAATTCAGAAGCTTCAATCGTAACACCCATCGCGACATTTTTTGGTGTTTGATATTGCTCCCAATCTCTTTCTTTTACAAACTTTTTGGAAAACTCTTGCATCTCTTTAATGTTTAAAGAGCTAGGATCGGATGCCCCCATAAAACCCTCATAAATATTTCTTTTAACTTAATCTTGGCAGCAATTATCTTCTATGGGTCTAATAAAGTCAAACAGTGGTAAGAATCTAATGAAATGAAAAAGTATTGAGTTTTTTTTAAACTTAAGGAATATATTTAATTTAAATAATTTATACTGGCTTTTATTACATAAAGGTAAAAAAAATGCTTAACCGCTGTCTCATTCTTATCTTTCTTCTTCCCTCGATCTCTTATGCTAGCGCTGCTATGACCGATGAAAAAATTTTTCCCTATGAACAGTGGTTCACAGGCCCATTATTCACACCTATGGCAATTACTCCTGAAAAAGAACATCCCGCCCTTGAAGTTACCTTTGGCGGGAAATGTTCCTACGGTTTCTATAATGATAACTGGCAGACAAAAAGCACACCGAATCTTTGGTCTATTTTTAACTACTACGACGCTCAGCTTGGGATTAGTTCCATCCTTGGCCTTGAGATCATCGCCTCATGGACGAATAATTTTAGCAAGGGAGCATATAGTGTCCATATCCAAGATACTACTGTTCGTCTTGGATTCCAGGTCTGTAACGAAGTTCCCGGTACCTGGATTCCCGACTTTCGCATTATTCTTCAAGAGGTCTTTCCTACCGGCAACTACCAAAAACTCAAGCCAGATAAATACCTAACCGACCTAACTGGTCAAGGAACCTTTCAAACTGGCCTTTACTTAGCCTTCCAAAAACTCTTCGATTTAAATAACGGACATAAATACCAAATGCGTTTCAGTACTGGTTACTTCATTCCCGCTCCTACCCAAGTTTCCGGCATAAACGCTTATGGTGGTAGCCTCACCACAAATGGAACAGTTTACCCTGGGCATTACATCTCGACCTTTTGCTCAGGTGAATATAATCTCAATAATCGTTGGGCTCTTGCTTTCGACTCAAATTTCCAATACCAATTTAAAGGAAGGTTCTCAGGCAATCCTGGGACTTCCCCAACAACCCCTCTTGAAAATGCTATGTTTACCCTTGCTCCCGAACTCGAACATACCTTTTCTGAAAATAGCGGAATGCTCCTAGGTGCCTGGTTTACCATTCTTGGAAAAAATACCCCTGCTTTTTCTTCTCTCTTTTTTTCTCTTCTGTTTGTTTTCTAGGTTTTAAAGAGGCTATTTTTTTATTTTGGAAACTTCACCACCATCTCCAAAATGTTTCATATGCACTCTTTTATCCTTAAAATAAGAATTACAAATAACTATTAGACCTCCAATAGAGATGACAATGGATCCAATTATAGTAGATAGAGGGACGACTTCTTTTGTAACTATCCAATTAATAAACTCAACAAAAACAGGTAAGAAAAAGCTGATGGCTCCAATGATATAAGTTTCGGTGTAGTAGAATGCCTCCCAAATACAGAACAACATCATTCCAAAGAAAAAACCAGAAAAAATCATGGTCAATACTGTTGTTTGATTAGGAAACTTCCATCCTTCAAGAAGGCCGAAAGCAATTGCTAGAAGTAAAGATGAAATTACTCCAAAGACTGACTGATATAAGCCAATTCTTATTGGAGGATCTTGCTTTACCAAGTAAGTTGTAATGATCGTGATTATACCTAATGTTAGTCCTGAGGCTATTCCAATAAAGCCGCCAATCATGTCATATTGTGAATTTAGATCATAAGCATATACATATAAAACCCCCCCAAGTCCTACTAAAACGCCGATAACAGAAATTTTTCCCACTTTAATCCCTAAGAAAGCTAATAGAAGCACCACCCAAAAAGCGTCGGTACTATAAAGCATCGAATTATCTACTGTTTGAGTCCACACCCTAGAAAGGGTATAACACCAGAGGCTAATGATTGCGAAAGCGCTTCTAGTTATGACAAGTTTGGGTTCTTTAGCTTTTAGAAACTTTTTTCCCCTAATGATACAAAAACAAAAAAAGAAAAGCCCCATAGATAAGTGAGCTATTGTAAAATCAATGAATAACTCTGAAAGTGAACTGGAAATAATTTGATCAGGTTTTAAGGTGTTAACTTGAAAAAAGACAGTGTAAAAAGCTAATAACATCCAGCCAACAAAAGTTAAAATAATTCCAAGGTGTCGTTTTTCTGTTGTTACAACAGGAACTTGATGATGTTTTTCAGCTAAAAGAGCTAAAGTTTTATATTTTTTCAGGAGTTTCATTCAGTTCATCTCACTCGAGCAATAAATAAAAAACATTTTTGCATATTCATTCTGGATACAGCTTAAGAGACTTGGAAGTCAAGTGAAAGATCTATAGTAGATTCAAGGCAAGAAGCTATTCTAGGAAAAACAATAAATTAATTTGTGTGGTTTTGGAACCAGGTTTTTTGAGCATTGAAATGGGTATTGCCAGAGGGATCGTTGAGGATTTTTTCGGCTTCTTCTGTTGTGTTAGGATGAGATTGAGCTAGGAATGGTGGAGTAGGGTTATTGAGGTGGTTAAGAATGGCATTACAGACCTCTTGTGTGGATTGGAGATTGAGAGAAAAGTCTTTTAGTTGGGGGTAGGGAGAGGTTTTGAAGTGGGTTCCAGGTTTGAATTCGATGCCGGTATTGATAGGGCCGGGTTGGAAGACAGATACTGAAATATTCCAGGGAGTAAGGGCTATAGCCCAATCGAAAGCGGTAGCTTCAAGAGCTGCTTTGGAAGCAGAATAGACACCGATATAAGGGCCGCTGTCGACAGCTCGGATACTGCTGATAAAAAGAATTTTTCCTGACTTTTCCTGACGCATATGAGGAAGGATAAGTTGTGTAAGTGCTAGCGGGCCAAAGAAATTGACTTGGAACTGATGTTTAGTTTCTTCTGAAGTAAAACTGTCTACTGGACCGACATAGCAGACGCCTGCATTATGGATAAGTAGATCGATTTTTTTATGGTGGGTGATGATATGGTCGACAGATTTTGAAAGGGTTTCTTCTTTGGTAAGATCGAGATGGACTGGGAGGGTTCCTTTTGGAGCTTTTCTGATGTCTCGCACTCCTGAATAAACAATATAGTTTTTTGAAAGAGATATTGCTAAAGCTTTGCCGAGCCCCTTGGAGGCTCCTGTAATAAGTGCGATTTTTTTTGTCATAATTCCAGTTTTTGTTCTAAAGCTTTTTGGAAGTTTAGATCCAGCTCGATAAAGCCAGGCTTTTGGGGATCGGTTTTGTAGGCTTGACAAACTGCGCCTAGGATAAGGGATCGGGTAAGTTGGAAATTATCGGTGTCGATGGTTTGGTAATCGTTATCAAAATTGATAGGGAACCCACAATTAAGAAGAGTTACATTTTCAATGAGAAGATCTTTATGACATTGAAAAGTTTGAGGGGCTTTTGTGCGGAGGTGGACGGCGTCAAATTCTCGGTCAGAAGATGAGATACTTGCTAAAACAACGGGCTTTTTAAGATAGGAAAAATCTTGATAAGTAAGAGAGGTTTCTCCTGTAGCTCCAATGATTAAATCGAAATTTTTGAGGTGGGAATGAAGATCGTCGGAAGGGAGGGTGTTTTTTGTAGGGTCGATATCATAAGCAGAAACATCATATGAGGTATGGAGATTATCGTAGACAACTTGCCCCAGAGTTCCAAAGCCCATAATGAGAATTTTTTTTGGTTGGGGTTTTAAGTGAGCAATTTTTTTGCGCAGTTTTTTAAGGGCAAGGTTAATGATAATAGGGCTTTCATATTTCATTTTGACGTAGGACCGGGCAGTATTAATGACAGGAAAGAAAGAGCCTTCTCTTTTAATTCGATTAAAGCCTGCAGAGGTTTGTTCAATTCCAATGATATTTGAAAGCTTTGGGAGTTTACGATTGGCGATTCTACAAAGAAATCCTCCATCATCTAAAATGAGAATTTTTTCATAGGATTCTAAGGGGGTGTTTTGAATGATCTCATCAAAGAAATCTTCGATCTTTTTTTCAAAGTTGATGTCATAGGGGCTATGGCTATCAAAGTAATTGGAAAGAGGAGAAACATTGACACCATCTTTTTTTAGTTGGGCAAAAACATCAGGATCGGTGGAATAACACTTTCCAACAATATGGAGATTGTTAGGTTTTAGGCCCATTTTGAAGAGCTTATCGAACATATTATATGTGGTTGAGTAGAGATGTTGAACACAAATAATAAGGGTTCTTGAAAAATCAATTTTTTTAAAATAATCAGCAGTAAAATCAAGCAGAGGAAGGTTTCTTAGAAGGGTTTTTTTTTCTAAAATTTCCATGGCGCTAAAATAGTTTTTTAGTGGGTTTGAGAAAAGATTCTACGACTTTTTGGTTTTAAAATAAATAATAAATCTGATTAATAAGTGAATTGAATAGGGGGAAAATTAAATTTATATCAATTTAGAAATAGATAAAATTTTAATTTTTATTCGAGTAATGGGGTTGATGCATTGTGTTGAGGAAGGTGGGTACGGATATATTCATCGAGGTTTTCAAGAGTAATATCAGTCTTTTCCATTAAAACAGCTAGAGCATCTGCTGGAATAGCTCTAATTTGCATGGCAAAGTCTAGGAAGGGGCTAGCTGCAAGAATGGCGTGAAAATGTCTCATTTTTTGATAAACTTCGAGAATCTGTTTTTCTTCTTCTGATCCAAATTTTTCAACTGTTGTTTCAACAATATCATCAGCAATTGTGAGCATTGCCATAGACACGAGAAAGGTTGTTGCAGATGTGAGAGTAACTTCCATACAGATTTTTAACCATTCATGATCTTCATAATAATCTTCGCTCACTTGCATTGCCATACCGTAAGATAAGCTTGCTGTAGAAAGGGTAAGAGCTTTTAGAATAAACGATAATTTGGGTGAAAGTTGATCTCCAAGCGTTGGTCTGTAACTGCAGGTGAAGAGGCTTTTTGCGAGGTTAAAGAGTTTTGACGCAGTTGCAGGAATTGCTGTTGTATTAAGATAAAGAGCTGTTCCACAGTACAGGACGGTTACAACAACATCTAAACCGACAACTTTAGTTCCAAGGTATGCAACATAGCCCATTGTGCCAATGTTACATGCAGCACAAATGTAACCATATCCTTTAATGATAGTATCTGCAACTTTTGCCCACAAAGGAGGAGTAAGGTTTACGGAGGAGATTCTTCTAGTACAAAGGGTGTAAAACTGGTTGACACGATCACCAGATTCATGAACAGCTTTGATTCTTTGATAAGCTTCTACAAAGCCTAATTGAGTTTCGCGATTTGCAATGGTAAAAAGTTCTTGATTCTCTTCAATAAACCCTAACATTTTTCCTCGGATAGCATCTAAATCTTTTTCGTAAGATGTACGTGCTCTTTTTT
Source organism: Chlamydiales bacterium (assembly GCA_024233395.1). Taxonomy (GTDB): domain Bacteria; phylum Chlamydiota; class Chlamydiia; order Chlamydiales; family Simkaniaceae; genus Neptunichlamydia. The sequence continues at coordinate 530,817 of JACKPR010000002.1, read as the reverse complement.
CACCAATTGCTCTAAGTCCCATATATCCTGAAAAAGTGGAAACCCATGAATCGATTGCAATAACCATTGCAGGCATGAGATATCTACCAGGATTAAGGGTTGAAGCTTTGTTATATTTATAAGCTAGTATTGCGAAAGGGATTTGTGTTCCAACGCCTAAAAGAAGGCCAAAGACTAAAATGACTTTTTTTGCAGTTGGACCAATCCGTGTATGAAGAAGATAATGTTCTTCTGGTGTTAGAGGTCTCATTTGTGAGTCGATAATTTTTAGGAACGAATAAGCTACAAGAGATCCAAAAGATGCTGTGGATCCATAAGCTAGAAACCCTCCGTAAACAGCATTACTACCTGCATATGCTATGCTTAAGGGGATAAAAGGAATTCTACCAATGAAACTCGCTGTTACACAGGTTCCTTGAAGAATTCTTCTTCCAACAAGATGACAAGTTGTTTCTACAGCAGATATTCCTTGAACTAGTGTTCTATCAATAAAGATTACAAGTCTAGAAGTATATTGAGATGAATCGACGATTTGGATCAAATGTTCTTGCGAACGTCTTCGTTCAGAAGCTATAGCCAATGCATCCATTTAAATACTCCTCGTGAATTTGATTTGTCGAATAGGATAAACTTTTTTGGGAAAAGAATAAATAGAGAAAAAATTCTAACTCTAAATAAAAGGAGAGCTTTCTCAATCAGAGAGATCAATAAATTTATTGACTTAATCGAAAAGAGGTAAATATTATTTCAGGGCATCATTAACTCAAAGTTAAGGAGTCTGAGATGAAATGGTTTATTCTCTGTCTTTTAGCTTCGGTGAAGCTTTTTTCACTGGAGCCTAACCCTCCGGTGTGGCCTGATAATGTGATTGTTCTGAAAACGGATGATCCTTATGCCCAGGAGAAGGTAGATAAGGTTTTTAGTGTAAATGGAGGACATGCAACAAAAGCAGGTGAACCAACACCTGGTGAGTTTAGTAATGATCGGTATGCGATTTTATTTGAGCCAGGTGTTCATACGCTAAATGTGAATGTTGGATTTTATACTTCCATTATTGGTTTAGGAAAAGCCCCAAAGGATACAACGATTAGCACGGTTACTTCTGAGAATGGGAACTTCTGCTATTCGGTTGGTGCTCTTGATAACTTTTGGCGTAGTGCAGAAAATTTCTACACGAAGCCTTCCAAAACTTGGAATGGTAAAGTTTCTATGCTTTGGGCTGTTTCACAAGCAGCTCCGATGCGTCGCGTTTTTGTTGATGGAGACTTGTGTCTTTATGAATATGTAGATTCAACCTGTCCCAATCCTTATCATTTAGCAGGATTCTCAAGTGGTGGATTTATGGCAGATTGTCATGTGAATGGTGCTATTTTTTCAGGAACGCAACAGCAATGGTTAACTAGAAACTCCTACATGGGAAGTTGGCATGATGGAAATTGGAATATGGTTTTTGTAGGTTGTACGAATGCTCCTCCCTCTCACTGCAGCAATAAAAATGGAGCTCCATATACAACAGTTGCAGAAACGCCTGTGATCGCTGAAAAGCCTTATATTATGTATGACAATGCTTCTGATCGCTATTACTTAATGGTTCCTAAACTAGAAACCAATAAAGTGGGTGAGACAAAGGATTATGACAATGTTGACCAAATTGATTTCCATAATGTTTATGTAGCGACTGAAAAGGATTCTGCTGATGTGATTAATGGAAAGTTGGCTGAGGGTTTACATATCGTTTTATGTCCTGGAAACTATACCTTAACGGATAGCATTCAGGTAACCAAACCAAACACGATTATCTTAGGAATCGGGTTTCCTACATTGATTGCTTCAACAGCTTCTTGTCATGGAGCCACAACTCCGAGCCCTTGCATTACGGTTGGTAATGTTGATGGTGTAAGAATTGCTGGAGTGTTACTTCAAGCGGGAACAACAGGGATTTCAACACTCTTAGAATGGGGTCAAAAAGGATATGCTGGGGATGCTAACAATCCTGGGTTTCTTTATGACTGCTTTGCAAGAGTAGGAGGTCCTTATGATCCAGCAACTCACCCTGTGGGAGCTGAGCAGATGGTTGTGATCAATAACGGTAATGTCATTGGCGATAACCTATGGGTGTGGCGTGCAGACCACACAGTTGCCGGTAGGGTTGTCAATGGAGAAAATCCTTGTACAACCGGTATTCAAGTGAATGGTGACGATGTTATAATGTATGGTCTTGCTTCTGAGCATACATTAGGGAATATCACTGAGTGGAATGGAGAAAATGGAAGGGTTTACTTCTACCAGTCTGAGTATCCTTATGATGTGGAACCTTCATATAGTGGCATTTCCTATAAAGTTGGTGACTCTGTGCAGAATCACCAAGCATGGGGTGTTGGTGTCTATTGCTATTTTAGGGACCATCCTGTGGCTGCTCAGTCCGCTATCCAAACGCCTACTGGAAGTGGCATCCACTTCACCAACTCTGTTTCTGTTTTCTTAGATGGACACGGAGAAATTTCTCATGTGATCAACAGTACTGGAAATCCAGTCACGCATGTGAATGATCAAAGCTATATCTGTGATTTTCCTTAACCTTTAAGGACTAGATGTGGCCGGAGGCGGGCGACTCGTTTAGCGAGCCCCGCCTCTTCTACTGCTTCAGTGACAGCATCGACGTTTTTATAAGCATCGGGCATTTCTTCAGCAATGGTTCGGTGAGATGTTGCTTTTACGATGACATCTTGTTTCCGCATATATTCAATTAAATCTTTTCCAGACCATGACTTTAAGGATTGAACTCGACTCCGTGCACGCCCTGCACCGTGGCAGGAGCTACAAAAAGTCAGGGGATTTCCTTGGCCAACTAAAAGATAACTCGCGCGCCCCATATCTCCAGGAACTAAAACGGGTTGACCTGTTTTTTTAAAGAGAGGCATGAGTTCTTCAGCACCGGGACCATAAGCACGTGTGGCCCCTTTTCGATGAACACAAACTTTTGTTCCATTGTGCTTTTCAAACTTTGCAATGTTGTGACAGACATCATAAAGGAGGCGAACCTCTTCTGGATTGATCGAAAAGGTTTGTTGAAAAGCATGTCGTACTTCGTGGAGAATTTGTTGTCTGTTATTAAAGGCAAAGTTTGCAGCGGCTGCCATTCCGGCAAAGTAGTTTTTCCCATCTTGGCTATTGAGAGGTGCTGCAACGAGTTGTTTATCAGGAAGTCCTTTGTGGTATTCTTTTTTGATAAAAGCATCCAGGGTATCTTGACAAACCTGATGCCCAAATCCTCGAGAACCTGAATGGATCAATGCATAAGTAAGCCCTTTTTCAACGTTCCATTCATTGGCGATTTCATCCAAAAGAATCTCATCAATTTGCCCAATCTCAACAAAATGGTTTCCAGATCCAATGGTTCCTAGTTGATCGGCACCCCGTTCTTTTGCATGGGTTGACACGCATGAAAGATCGGCTCCTGCAATATATCCATGACTTTCTGTATGTTCTAAATCTTGAGAAAATCCAAACCCTTGTTCAATCGACCATTTTGCACCCATTGTTGCGAGAGAGCGATAGTCTTTTTCAGAGAGTTTTTTCTTTCCTCTTTGTCCTCGACCGACACCCGATGGAACAAGAGAATAGATTTTATGAATGAGGTCTTCTTTTTGCCTTTCACTAATATCCTTAAAAGGAATCGGAATCAAAGCAAGACGAACGCCACAGTTAATGTCATATCCGACACCACCTGGGCTGATCACTCCATTTTTTGCATCCATTGCAGCAACCCCACCGATAGGAAATCCATAACCCCAATGAATATCGGGCATTGCAATACTATGGCCAACGATCCCTTGAAGATGAGCCACATTTTTAACTTGTTCAAGTGGGCGTTCGATTTCCATTTCTTCGATCAAGGCTTTTGTTGCAATCAAAAGGCCTGGAACATGCATCCCTTCTTCTTGTGGAACACGGTATGTGGCTGGACCAATTTTTTCTAAATTAGACATCAACGATCATCTCCCACGTGAGGATCTCCTCTTCCTTCAGTTCTCCATGATAACTTACCGCCTTAAAGGGAGTTCCAATCTCTCGATCACCACGCGAGACAATTTCATTTAGTTTCATAATGACTTCTTCTAAACTTTGAACGTCTCCGGTTCTATCTAAATAAGGAACAAGATCTGGGCATTCAAAAGCGAGAGCGATTTGTGCGTGATAGTAAAGCTGCTTGACATTTTCCCCACGAATCCGAAAAGCAATGTCTGCAACATGTTCAAATTCCTCGAAAGGGGCAGGTAGTGGATAGCTCCAAATAGGTTTGTAGTTTAAGTTACCTACACTTTCATAAAGGTGCAGGTCTCCTGTTATATAAGGGAGGGGGAGAAAGGCTTTTCCCCATGCATTTTGATCAAAAGGACTTCTTGCAATCGTTGTATGGTTTAAAAAAGGACGCTTTTGTATCGAATACTCTTTGCTCCTGAAAAAATCATTCAATGCATCCGAGTAAGGAGTCAAAAAATCGTTTCCTAAAGGATTTCCTCTCCAAGCCACCACTCTTGGATGCCCTTCAGGCAAGAATAAATTAACATCAAAAGTTCCAGCCGTTCCTACTTTAAAGGAGGGCTTTGGCATCTCATCGATCAATTCCCTCACTTTTTCATAAGAAGTTTCTCCTAAAAAAGCGACAGTAATATGCCGTTGACTTTCCTGAAGAATACGCCCCTTGGGTAAATCTTCAGGCCAAGGAGCTTTTACTTCAAATCCAAAAAATAATCGCTTTTGATCGTTCATTACATTCTTTGTTTTTAACTTTTCTAAAGATAATCCAATGAATAATGGAGATCAATCATTTGATTAGATAGTGTCCCCATAAGATGGGAGTTTAAGAAGTGGCTTCTATGAGGAAAGTTCAAGGCGACCGATGCAAAAAGCCCTAATTGGGCTTTTGAAGCAGGTCAACGATGAAATTTTCCATAGAAGACGCTTATGAAATATCTATCTTATGACGACACTATCTAGAAGTCACACCTAACTTCAGCACTAAATCCCTGTATGTTTGCAGGGTGGCTCCACGAAAAACCATAAGGCGTTATACTGGCCCAATAAAGCTGCATTTCATAACTTCCCGAAAGACTAATCTGTGCATCTTTGATCCCAGTTGGAGAAGTAAACTCAAAACCTAATTTTGTTTTTGCATTAGGTTTATATAATGAACATGAGCCCCAAGTACTGTAGTGTTCACCTATAGAATAAGTTCCTGAAATAGCACCAAGAAGTTTAAAAAAAGGGCCAATAGATTGATCGAGTTCTAATCCAATAAGCGGGCCAATCGATAGAGATTTTCTAGATTCAGATTTAGATGCAAAAAATTTTATTTCATATGGATTGTAAGTTTTGTTTTTAAAACTAAACTTTTGCTTTATTCCTTCTATACCTAAAAATAGTCTAGTGGATAACCCACGGGTATGTTGGAAGCTTTTGCCTATTTTTGCTTCTATTGAATCGTGCTGAAAAGATTTATCTATTTTGTGTTGCTTACTTTCATATCCCCATCGAGTATAGGAAGTTTTAAGTTCAAGTTCCTTTACAGAAAGAGCTGTTCCAAAATTAATGCGTAATCCAGGAGAATAACTTCCGCTTTTAGGAGAAAAGCCAGATGTTGCTGTAAAATATAACAAATCGCTCGATAGAAATGTTTTTTGAGGTTCGTGATTGCTGTCTAGTCCTACCGAATGATCTGTAAAGGTACTTCCGATTCGTGTGGTATCACTCTCAATAGGGTTATTAGCCAAAAGAAGAGTAGGAAAAAACAAAAGTATTGTTAGGAAATAGTTTCTCATTGTTTACCTTTTTTATAATTTAAATCCTTACAAGATTGTCGTTTTTGATATTAACTATCAATAAATATCAGCGTAATTTCTGCATAAAATAAAAAGTTGATATAAATTACTTTGGATTTGTAGGATATCTCCCGGCTTAAGGAGAGGTCAATTTGAAGCGATTTGTTGTTTTTCTTTTTTTTGTTCAAGCAGCGGTACTTTCTGTAGAAAATGATCCCTATGAATTAGCGGCTTTTGGTGGAGAGCCTTCGTCGATTATTGAGGGCTGCGTTAGTGCTATTTCAGGGGACTACTTTTTCATTGAAGATGCACTAGTTGTAAAGGGCTATGAACCGATTCATTTACAAAGTCGTTACATCAGCAGGGAAGGTGAGAGGCCATCAGGGGGATGGAACATTCTGGAAAACCATTTAATTGCCCGGTTGTTTGTAATGAAATCTCCTATGGGTAAAATGTATCAATTAGAACTTCGAGATAAATCTGGAGTTACACTTATCTATACTGACAATCTAATGAGTCAATCTAAGAAGGACAAATTCCGCTATAACTTATTGAGTTCTTTAGGAGGTTTGACAAATTGCTCAAGAGGTGAAATTGGAGCACGACTAAATCTAAAAAATAATGTTGTTTATCGTGATCAAAATGATTTAAAACAGATCATTGTAAAAGGGGCAGATGGATCAGAGCGATGTTATCGATGCAAGGAATCTTTGAAGTTTGAAAAACATTCAAAGAAAATGAGTCAGAAAGTTATTCCTTTTTTTCTTTCTTCCGAAATTCTCCCTAATGGAAATCATGTAAAATATGAATATGCCCAAATTCATGGAGCATGGTTTCTTGAATCGATAACAACAAAGTCAAATGATCAAAAACAGGTGTTTGCCTGGGTAAGATTTGAGTATAACTATCCTGATCGAGATCATTTTTTTGGGATTACAGCTAAAACAAGTGATAACCAAGTCCTGCAATACACATTTGATCCTCATGAAAAGAATTATAAGACCCGTTTTTGGCTTTTGAAAAATGTTCTAAACCCCACCAAACCGAATGAATCCTATCAATATTGGAGAGGGGATAAGTCTGGAATGTATCTTTGTGAAAGAAACCTTCCAAATGGGAGGAAATTAGCGATTGATTACAATAGGGATAGAGACAATCCATCAAATTATAAAAAGGTTGGTGCTCTTTGGCGTCCTATAGGAGAGGGAAGAGAATTACATTCAGAGACCCAAATCCACTATGCTCCCGGAAAATATAATGAGTGTGGTGGACATACGAATGCTTTTGATGCTGAGGGAAATTTAACACAGTATCAGTATGACAAAAACTTTATGCTCTATTCTAAAAAGAGGTTTGTGGGTTCTAGTCAATTGTTCTCAGAAGAATTATTTCATTGGCATGCGCCTAATTCTAATAAAGCGAATTGGATTCAAGGAAAAACATTATTAGATGGTGAAGGAAGTCCATTCTTTGCTTATCTGTACCACTATGACGATATGGGAAACGTCATTCAAGAAGATTTATGGGGAGATCTTACAGGGCAAGGAAAAAAATTAATTCGAAATGGGAACGATTTTCCCAATGTTAGCAATGCTGAAGGTTACTTTATTAAGCGAGCATTTTATTCTAATAATCTCCTATATCGTGAAACTTTTCCTAATGGCTTAATGAAAGAATATCATTATTACCATGGAACTGACCGCATATATGAAAAACTGACTTGTGAAGGAAATAACATTAAAAAGAGGGAATTTTTTCTTTATGAAGGAAGTATTTTAGTCGAGGAGATTATCGATGATGGTTCTTCTGGTGATATTAATAGCTTGGAAGGTGTCACACAGCGTTTAATAAAAAAAATCACTCCAAGACGCTCTCAACCCTATTATGGCTTTCCAGAGGTTATTGAAGAGAAATATTATAATCTAAAAACACATCAAGAAGTCCTTCTTAGAAAGCAAGTGATTGATTACAATTCTAAAGGACTTGTTAGTCATATTGCTCATTACGATTCTAAGGGGAGAAAGCGGTATGATCTGACTTATGCATATGATGGAAAAGGACGGCTGATTTCTCAAACAGATCCTCTCGGTAGAACGCGAACCATTCAACATGACGAAAATGATAATCCTTTAATTGATGATGATCCTAACGAAGCTTTTGCTGTTCATCGTCAATTTGATTTCTCAAATCGACCAACTGAAAGTATTAGAGTTTCAAATATAGGAGAACAAAAAAAGATTCAAAGCCGTTACAATTTCCTCAGTCAAAAAAAAGAAGAAATCGACGAGCAAGGAAATCTTACATACTACGAATATAACCCTTTTGACCATGTTACAAAAATCAAACATCCTCCAGTTTTTGATGAAAAAGGAAGTAAGTGCAACCCAATAATTCAAAGGGAATACAACGCTTTAGGACAAGTTAGTAAAGAGATCGATGCTGAAGGAAATAAAGCAGAGTATTATTACACAAGTCGAGGTAAACCTTATCGAGTCATACATCCTGATGGATCAGAAGAGTTGTTTATTTACACTCTTGAAGGAGAAATCCAAAAACATCGTTCTCCAGAAGGTGTGGAAACGCATTTTACCTATGATTACCAAAATCGTGTTACATCAAAAAAAGTAATCAAAGGAGAAGTTCTTGCTGAAGAAAAATATGTTTATAACTCTTTTCATTTAATCGAAAAAATTGATCCAGATGGCGTTTCAACCCACTTTTCTTATGATGGTGCAGGTCGAAAAATAAAAGAAGAAGTAGCAGGACGCGCCACTTTATTTTCTTATGATAGCTTAGGACGACTTGTAAAAGTGAAAAAAGTCATCGATCATGAAAATGCACAAGTCATTTTGAAAACTTATGATTTGTTAGACCGTGTTATTCAAGAATTAGAGCTCGATGAAAAAGGAAAACTTTTTGGCTTCACACACTATTCTTACGATGAATTTAGTAATAACGCTTCAGTAAAAAAAGAAGTTCATGTTGGAAATGCTTTTCACTTTTTTGAATATGATTCTTTTAGAAGACTTGTTCGAGAAATTAATCCTATTGGTGATGAAACAACGATCAAATATAACGATCACTTTAAAGATAAAAATGGACAGACTGTTATTCAGAAAACAACAGTTGATCCAAAAGGACACCGCACTGTCGAAACCTTTAATGTTCAAGGAGCTATTTCAACCCTTGAAAAACGAAATAAGGAAGAAAAACTTCTCTTAAGAGAAAACTATTATTACGATTTGAACGGAAAAAAAGTTAAACAAATTAGTGAGCTTTTTGATCCTGACAAAACGATTATTAAGAGTTGGAAATATGATTCATTAGGACGATTAATAGAGCTTAATGAATCAAACGAAAAAATAACGCGATACAGTTACACCCTTGATGGGCATCTTAAAGAGATCATAAAACCTGATGGTGTGACTATTACTTATGAATATGATGGTCTTGGAAGACAAACTTCGATAAAAACTTCTGATGATTCTTGTCACTACTCTTTGCGTTACGATAAAATGGGAAATATTACACAGTCTTTTGATCATAAAACAAAACAAAAGACAACAAGAACCTATAACCACTTTGGTGATCTTCTTGAAGAAACACTTGGAAATCATTTTCAATTAAAGCGAACCTATGACTCATTAAGTCGTTGTCAGGAACTAGAATTTCCCGATGGTTCAAAGGTTCAATATCTCTATGATTCCTATCACTTACAGAGTGTAAAGCGCATTGACTCCTATGGGGTTGAATGTTACGAACATACTTATGATGAATATGATCATAGCCATAACTTAATCCAAGAGTTTCATCCTGGATCTCTTGGTCCGGTTTTCCATCAAGTAGACTTAATGAGTCGCCGTATTCGAACAGATGACATTTATTCCAGCGAACAGATTGCTGAAATCGACCCCAATGGAAATGTCCTTAAATATGTAAGGAACCTTAATGATGAAGATGAAGTTGTTGAATATTCTTATGATGATCTAGATCAATTAACTTCTGAAACAGGGCAATTTGGGCACTTATATCTTTATGATTCTCATCATAATCGGTTGCAAAAAGATGAAAGTCACTATTCTGTAGACTCTCTTCATCAATTGCAATCTACTTCAGAAGCGACTTATGACCACGATCTTAATGGAAACCGAATAGCTACACATAAAAATGCTCATGAAACATTCTATACCTATGATGGGTTAGATCGGCTAACACAAATGCGCTCAGGAAATAAAGCTGTGAACTTTTCTTATGATTCATGGGGGCGCTGTCTTTCACGGACTTATTTTTTACTGCAAGAGGGAGAGTGGCATCCTACCTATACTGAAAACTTTCTTTATGATGGTCAAAATGAACTCGGGGTTTTTCCTCATAAAATTCGTATCCTTGGGCAAGGTAGAGGCGCTGAAATTGGTGCTACAATTGCCATTGAAATTTCTGATGACTTTTTTGTTCCCTTTCATGATCTCTATGGAAATATTATTGCGATTCTTAATTGGGATGGTAACTGCATCGAATCCTATCGATTTTCTGCTTACGGCGAAGAAGAAATTTTTAATGAAAATATTCCTCTTGTCGATTCAGCCATAAATCCTTGGCGATTCCAATCGAAACGAAAGACAGGAGGCCTTGTAAACTTTGGCCGCCGCTTCTATGACCCCGAAACCGGCCGCTGGCTCTCTACAGACCCCAAAGGTTTCAGCGAAGGTCCCAATCTCTATCAATTTTCAAGAAATAATCCGCTTATATATTTTGACCTCTATGGTCTTTCCGTTGAATCAGGGTCTCGTTATTCTGCCAGACAATTTGTTAAAGATGCTGGATATGTATATTTCTATACTTGGAGAAGAACCCTTGAAGGTTATGCTACTGGAAATCTTGAAATGATGAATGCTCCAGCAAATTTAGGAAAAGCCCTTGGAAATGTCGTTTCTGGAAATCGAGAAAGGCCGGTTTTATCTAGGTCACAACTTTATGTTCTAGAAGGAAAACAACACCCTGATGTAGACTTTTATTTTGCGAATGGCATCCTTAATAATAAAAAAGATGCACTTAATGCTGGAAAATACATTCAAAAGCAACTAAATGGTTATGAAGTAAAAGTCATGCATAATAATACACATGGTTTATTGGACTTAGTTGATTTTGCTTTTGAAAAACTTGGTTTTTCTACAGGTGTATGTCACACATTTCATGACGAATTAAAGAAAACATTAAACGCTGGAAAAAAAGCAGAAGTTCAAGCTCACAGCGAAGCACATGCTATCTCCAAAAATGCTTTCAAAAGACTTTCACCCGATGAAAGAAATCGAATAGGATTTTATGGATATGGTTCTGCAGATATTCTCGATAATAAAATGGTGGGGACTGTTCAAAATAGTTTGTCAGGTAATGATTTAGTTGCATTTTTTGCAAATCCAGTAAACTGCATTGGTTCAGCAATGTTTAAAGATAGTCATGTAGAGTTTCTGAAACCCCAATCTATCAACCCCATTACGGAACATAGATTCATGTCTCCAGTGAATTTAGAAAAAGTTAATGATATTAATAACAAATTAAAGGCGAAATATAACATTAATTAATGAAGGTGAAGATGAAAAAAACCGGAATTATTATTCTTTTTTTAGTAGCTTTTTCTTTTCTTTTCGTTCAATATTTGAATACTGAAAAAGAGCCTGATTATTGTAAATATGTGGATCAAGTAACAGGAGCTTTTAAGACTTCGGTAAAGAAGAAATATCAACTTACTGCTACAATGCAGGGCGGATCTTTCATGGATCAAATAAAAACAATATCAATTTTCTTTCAGACTTCTAATAAAGAATATTCAGTTACAGAAGCAAGGGGACTTATTGTTTCTTGTGTGGAAGAATATCTTGAAAGAATAAATGGAAATGAAAAGGTTAGACCTTTTTTGGAGCACTATCCGTTCAAAGAAGGTGGGGTTGAATTTCAGATAACTTTTTATGAAAAGCCTTTGGTTAGAGTAAAGCAAGAATATATTTGCACAGTAGGGATTGTGAATGAAAAGGTTTATTACTATGTATATGATCATGAGATAGAAAAATCAGTAATTGTTTATGAAGAACCTTATGAGGAGGCTTTGAAAAAAGTTAAAGATGCAGGATTGTTAACATATGACCTGGACTTTAAGAATAAATCTCACGATTCATTACCATCATCAATAAATAGGAATAATGTTGATGACGTAAACGCCAAGTTAAGAGCAAAATATAATCTTTAAATACGTAAACCTAATAAATTTTTTGATTTGAGAATGACCTAGTCGCTTTTTTTGCAAATCCTATAAATTGTATTAAATCGGCAATGTTTAATGATAGTCATGTTGAAATGTTAAGGCCTCAATCCCTTAATCCGATAAAAGAACATATGCTTATGTCTCCAGTAAATATTGATCAGATTGACGATTATAATAAGGGATTAAAAAAACAATATAACCTGGACTAGGTAATTAAAAATGAAAAAATTTATTTTATTAATTTTTTCTGCTTCTATTCTTTCGATAGTATTTATCAAGTATATCAACAATCCTAAAGAACCTATTTATTGTAAATATGCTGATAATGTTACCAGTGATTTTAGGCGGTCAGTTAAAGCAAAATATGGAATGTTTGCAACGGGGGATGGCGGCTCTTTTATGGAAAAAATTAACAGTGTTTTTCTTTCCTTTTCAACATTTGATAAAGAATATGATGTAGATCAAACAAGAGTTTTAATGGTTAATTGTGTTGAGGAATACTTATTAAGAATAAACGAAGATGAAAAAGTTAGGCCTTATTTAAATCACTTTCCCTTTTCATCATCAGGGATTGAATTCCAAATTGCTTTTTACGAGAGACCTTCAAAAAGAGTTAAGTTTGGGTTTATTGGTTTAGTAGGAATAGTAAATAGAAAAATTTATTATTGTTCGTACGATCATGAAAAAAAGCAATTAGTTGATATTTGTGAGGAACCTTATGAGGAGGCTTTGAAAAAAGTTAAAGATGCAGGGTTGTTAACATATGACCAGGACGTTAAGAATAAATCTCATGATCCATTTCCCCCATCAATGAATAAGAACAATGTTAACGACGTAAACGCTAAGTTAAGGGCGAAATATAATCTTTAAATACGTAAACCTAGTAAATTTTTTGATCACAGCTTTTCAAGCCCCACATTTGAACAGGAAATAAAGGATAATATTGATACCTATATAAGAGGATATTATGATTAAAAAAGGATTTATTCTTCTACTACTAGGAACTAGTATGTTATATGGTAATAAGATAGATTCACTTTATTCTGAACATGAAAAATTAGCATATTCTACTCTAGGTCAAATTGGTAAAAAATTTTACTACAAATATGGTTTAGAGCCAAGTGGTGTAGGGGGGAGTATGAATGAAGACATTAAATCGCTATTTCTTGGGCTGACTTGTAATAAAGAGGCCAGTATAGATGATGCAAGAAAGCTAATTGTAACTTGTGCAAAAGAGTATATGTTTGAAATTAACAATAATAAAGAGTTGAAGCCTTATCTCCATAACTTTCCTTTTAGTGAGCAAAACATTCAACTGTCGATAATTTTTAAAACTCCTTTGGGGATTAATAACGAGATAGGAAAGCTGTCTTCAGTTGAAATTATCAAAGGCAAAGTAATTTTTAGCGCGAATAAAACCGAGTATACATTGGAGACTGTTCTAGAGGAGAGTTTTGAGGAGGCGGTGCGGATTGTTCAGAAAGGTAAATAAAGATTTTCATTTGAGGTTGATTAAATGTTGGGCAATTGGTAGCATTTGTGTAAATGGGTGAACATAGTTCAAACAATGAGTAGAAACCAGTTACGAAGTAAGATATTAGATTTAGGGTGGAACGTTTTAGAGACGGGGACCGGATTGAGGATTCGGGACTTGGCTAAGGGATGTGGCTGCTCGATTGGAACGGTTTATAACGTTTTTGAAGGGATGGATGAGATTGTTCTGAGATTAAATGCTCGGAGTTTAGATATTTTATATGATGGGATATTAAAGGCCCTTGAGGAAGAAGATGATTTGAAAAGTGGAGTTCGGGCAATGGGTGGGGCATACATGCGCTTTGCAAAGGAGCATCCTCATCGTTGGAAAATGCTTTTTGAGAATGAATCGGTTGAAAGGGCTCCTCAGTGGTACTTGGATGTAGTAAATGCAAAGTTAAGAGAGATTGAAACGGAATTGGTCCGTCGTTTTTATATTTCGATGGATGTGGCGATGAAGATGGTGGGTTTTTTCTGGGCAGCAATTCACGGGATTACTTCGATTATGCTGAATAAAAAAACACGTGTTGTTCAGGATATTATTAAGGAAGAAGATTTAGATGCTTATGTGGATCATTGTTTAATGGGAATGATTCCATAATTTTTTTTTGAGGATGATATGAACGTTGTTCAATTTAGTTATCCAGTTGGATTTACAAAAGATTTAAAAGATAAACCGTTAAGGGTTTTCTTAGAGGGGAAGCCGTTGGTGATTTTTAGGGGAGCAAAAGGGAAGATCATTGCATTAGAAGATCGGTGCCCTCACCGTGGAGCACCTTTATCAGAAGGGTATCTTCAAGAAGAAGCAATTGTTTGCCCTTATCATGGATGGACATTTTCTGAAGGAGGGAAATGTCTAAAGATTCCAGGGGTTTCTGGGTGTAAGACTAGAAATATTCATGGCGTCAAAAGTTTTAAGGTTCGAGAAAGGTATGGATTAATTTGGATTGGAACCGGTCCCCTACCTAAAATTAAACAATGGGAAACTCATAAATGTTTTTATATGGTCAATGATGCAGAGAGTTCTGTTTTTCATGTGATGGAAAATGCATTAGATCCGATGCATACACTTTTTGTTCATAATGGTTGGATTCGAAAAAGGGGAAAAGAAAAAAAGGTGAGAATCAGCGTGAGTGTTGAGAGGGATTGCATTCATGCGGAAACGATAAATGAGCAAAAGCAAGAGGGGATTATTCATAGAATTCTAACAATGGGAAGAAGTATTGTTCGAAACTTTGGAAGGGTTATTGGTCCAAACTGTTTTCAACTTGAGTTTCAAACATCAAAAGGAGACAACTTGTTTATGACGGCATTTGTTCACCCGATTAGTGCTGATCATACGCGTGTTTATACGGCAAATCTTTATCAAACAACTTTACCTAAATGGATTTTTAGGCCTATTGCGAAATTATTCTTCGAAATTGCAGTGAAGCAAGATGCTCAAATGTTAAAGCTCCAAAGTGAGAATTTAAAACTTTGGGGAAAAAATAATTTTGTTTCCACCAAGGGAGATTACATGGGTCCTTGGATCGAAAAAATTCTTAGGGGAGAAGACTTAATTCCTAAAAGATATGAGGTAGAACTGAATGTCTAGAAAGAATGTGAAAATTTTGGGAACAGGATGTTATTTACCTAAAAAGCAAATAACTGCTGAAGACCTTGAAAAAAAACTGGGTTTAAAACCTGGAACAATTATGGATGGTTGCGGAGTAAGGATGCGGTATTATATTGAAGATGAAACTGTATCTGAAATGGGTGTTCATGCAGCTAAGGAAGCTATAAAAAATGCAGGAATTGAACCTTCAGAAATTAACGGGGTTATTGGTGCAAGTAGCGCTCCTGAACAGGCAATACCTTCAACAGCTGCACTAATCCATAAAAAATTGGGCCTTTCTCAGGCAACAACTTTTGATGTAAATTCTACCTGTTTAAGCTTTTTAACTGCTTTAGACTTTGCTTCTTTTTTACTTGAGGAAGGAAGGCATAAGTATTTGTTAATTGTTTCTTCAGAGATTGCTTCAAAGGGTTTAAATGCACAAGATCTTAAAACTGCAGCACTTTTTGGTGATGGTGCGGGAGCTGCTGTTATTGGGCGTGATGAAAAGGGAAAATCCAGAATTCTTTCTTCAAAATTTGAAACTTGGAGCGAAAACCAAGAAGCATGCCTTCTAGAAGGTGGGGGGAGCAAGTTTTATAATGGGCTTGATAGTGAAAAAAAGTATTTTCAGATGAATGGTCCAAAGCTTTATCGGAGTATAGCTCCTCGGATTGAAGCATTTTTTGAAGAGGTTCTTTCTCAAGGAGGGATCAATCGGGAGCAACTTGATCTGATGATTCCTCATCAAGCAAGTCCCTTTGGATTACGGCTAATGGCAAAGAGAATCGGAATTTCTGCAGAGCTTCTTGTAGATATTGTTGAAGATTATGGGAATATGATAGCTGCTTCGATTCCATTGGCTCTTCATTTATCCGTGATGCAAGGAAGATTAAAAAGGGGGGACAGAGCATTGATGATAGGGACCTCAGCAGGTCTTTCGATAGGGGGGATGTTAATTGAATACTAAGACGATTCTTCTAACAGGAGCTAGAGCTCCAGTTACATTGGATTTAGCGCGCTCTTTTTATCGATGGGGTTGCCGAGTTATTTGTGTTGATAGTCTTCCCAAAACTATTTGCACGTATTCAAAATGTGTAGATAGATATGTGCATGTTCGTCCTCCTGCAACTGACTTAAAAGGTTTTTCGGAAGATCTTAATCAAATCATTTCTCAAGAGGGCGTTGATCTTTTAATTCCAAATTGTGAAGAGGCTTTATATATTGCAAAAATTAAAGAGAGCCTTTTCTGTGAGGTTTTTTCTTCTTCTTTTGAGCTTGTTGAGAGTCTCCACAATAAATGGACGTTTTATCAGATGACTAAAGAGATTAGCCCTGAAACAGAATTCTTGAAGGATAAGACTCTTTTACCTCCATATATTGTCAAGCCGGTTTACTCTAGGTTTGCAGCTTTTGTTGAAGTTATCCGGTCTGAGAAAGAGATCAAGGATGATAAGAGGAACCCTAAAATCGTTCAAAGGTTTATTGAGGGAGAATCCTATTGCAGTTATGCGGTTGTCAAGAATGGTTCTATTCGAGCTTACAGCATTTACAAGGTTCTTCACTCAATTGGAATAGGAGCTTCAATGTCTTCTTTAAGTGTTGAAGATTCTGAAATTGTTGATTTCATGAAAAATTTCTTAAAAAAGATTGATTATTCAGGTCAAATTTCTTTTGATTTTATTCGCTCTAAGAAAAAACTTTATGTGATTGAGTGTAATCCAAGAGCTACAAGTGGTGTTCACCTGTTTGATTGCAATCCTAATCTAGCAAAAGCTTTTTTCGAAGAGATCTTTTTAAAAGGAAGTGTAGGAAAAATCTATCATGAACCGATTACGATGATTCTTTATGGAATTAAACAGAGAGAAATTTTAAGAAAAAACTTTTTAAAGGATTTTGTGAAAGGAAAAAATGTTCTTTTTCGATGGGATGATGTGCGACCTTTATTGAGCCTTCCAGTGATTCTTTTTGGAATTTTTAAAATGGCCTTTAAGCAAAGAAAAAAAATTTATCAGCTTCTTACTGAAGATGTGGAATATAACGGTGAAAGAGTAGGTAAATAATGAAAGTTGTAATCACTGGAATTAGATCATCTCTAGCACGAAGAGTTGCAGTTTTATTAAGAGATAAGGGCTATAAGGTCATGGGTTTTGCGAGAAAAAAGGGAGAAAGTATTGAAGGAGTAGAAATTCTTCAAGGGGATATTCGTTGTCGTGAGTCAGTATTTGATCTTTTAAATGGTGCTGATGGGGTCATTCATTGTGCAGCTCTTTCTTCACCTTGGGGAAAATATGATGCGTTTTATGAAACAAATGCACGTGGAACAGGTCACCTTCTTGATGCTGCCTTATATTATGGTATGAGAAAGTTTATTCATGTTTCCACACCTTCTCTTTATTATAATTTTCAGGATCGTTGGAATCTGACTGAAGAATCTCGATTTGCTAAACGCTTTGCAAATCATTATGTTCAAACAAAATTTTTGTCTGAAAAGTTTGTTGATGATTATGGAAAGTCTGGACTTCACTGTGTCACGATACGTCCAAGAGGAATTTTTGGACCAGGAGATCAGGTTCTTTTACCACGCCTTATTAAAGCATTAAAAAAGGGAGGAATTCCTAGGTTTAAAAAAGAAGGAATTTGGGTTGATATTACTTATGTCGACAATGCTGCAGAAAGTTTAGTTCTAGCCCTAGAAAAAGGGAAAAAAGGAGCTAAATATAACATTACAAATGGCGAACCTTGGGAACTTTATACTCTTTTTTCGACGTTAGCAAAATTTGCAGGATTAGAGATGAAAATTAAAGAAGTTCCTTATGGGCTTTCAATGACTCTTGCAAGAGGAGCTGAATGGTTTTCTAAAATCACGAAAAAGGAGCCGATTTTTACTCCCTATACAATTGGAGTTCTAGCGCATTCTCAAACATATAATATTAATAAGGCAATGAATGAATTAGGATATCTTCCTAAAATTTCAATTGAAGAGGGACTTAAAAGGTATGGAAACTGGTGGTGTGAAGGTCAAAGTTTATAAATTAGGGTATTGCAAGCAACTTGCAAAAGTTGCATCTCGCTCGAAAAAATACCAGTGGGTTAAATTTTGGGCGCGATCGTTTCTTTTAGATATTCCTGGTTTGGGAAGAGTGTTAATCGATACCGGTTATAGTTCTCATTTTTTTAAGGAAACAAAGAAGTTTCCTTACTTTCTATATCGATTATTTACTCCTGTAAAGCTAGAAGGAATGCGAGAAAATTTGTCTGACTTGACTATTGATTATTTGTTTATTACTCACTTCCATCCTGATCATATCGGAGGATTAAAAGATTTTAAAAATACTAAATGGATTTTTTCTAAAACGGCGTATGAATTTGTAAGAAATTTAAAAGGATTTAAAGCCTTAAAAGAAGGATTTATTCCGGGGCTTTTACCTAAAAAAATCCCTTGTGGGTCATTAATGATTGATCACTCTCAATTCACGACTTTTCCTTTTTCAAAAGATTTTCCAGCAATCGATTTATTTGGAAATGGGCAGTTATTTGCGTTTGATCTTCCTGGACATGCGATAGGTCAAATGGGAGTTGCATTCAAACAAGGTGAAAAATGGATCTTAATGATTGCAGATGCATCCTGGAGTTTAGAAGGATTAAAACAAAAAGCTCCCCCTAATTTTTTAGGTCTTTTAGCTCAGAATGATCGGAAAAAATATTTAGAAACATTTCATAAACTTAATGATTTGATTGGTAATGATCCTCGAATTGAAATCATTACGACGCATGGCTCTGAGGGAGATTTTCATGAATAAAATGCAAATTCTTCGTTCTTATTTTCAAACGAAAAGGCGGCTCAAGTGGGACAGGAATAAGCTTGAAATATGGCATAAAAAAGGAATCAGAAAAATTGTTTCTTATGCAAAAAAACACTCGCCTTTTTATCGGAAGCTTTATGGAAATATGACAAACTTTGCTTCTTTTCCGATTATCTCGAAAAAAGAAATGATGGAAACTTTTGATCTCTTTAATACTGCAGGGATTTCTAAAGAAAAAGCTGTTCAGGTTGCTCTTGAAGGGGAAAAAAACAAAACCTATGATTCAAAGATCAATGGAATAACAGTGGGGCTTTCCTCTGGAACTTCTGGAAAAAGAGGAGTCTTTTTAGCATCGGAAAAAGAAGCGGCGCTTTGGTGTGGAAATATTTTAGCAAAAACTCTGACTTGCTCCATTTTTAAAAAAGAAAAGGTAGCCCTTTTTCTTAGGGCAAATAGTAATCTTTACGAGACAGCATCATCCTTTAAATATTTTCCTTTAGATGGAGACTATGAAGAGATCAAAGAATTCGATCCAGATATTCTTGTAGGCCCTCCTTCTCTATTGAGAAAACTTCCAAAAATTCATCCAAAAAAAGTCATTTCTGTCGCTGAAGTTCTAGAACCGTTGGATGAAAAGTTCTTAGAAAAAAAGTTTAAGATAAGAATAGACCAAGTTTATCAATGTACAGAAGGATTTCTTGGTTTTACATGCGAGAAAGGAACCCTTCATTTGAATGAAGATGTTCTCCATATTGAAAAAGAGTATATTGATCGATCTACGGGACGTTTTCTTCCAATTATCACAGATTTATTTCGGTCGACGCAACCGATCATCCGCTATCGGCTTGATGATGTATTAATTGAAGGGACATGTAGTTGTGGATCATCCTTTATGGCAATTGAATGTATTGAAGGGCGTTTAACGGA
Source organism: Chlamydiales bacterium (assembly GCA_024233395.1). Lineage (GTDB taxonomy): Bacteria > Chlamydiota > Chlamydiia > Chlamydiales > Simkaniaceae > Neptunichlamydia. The sequence continues at coordinate 510,876 of JACKPR010000002.1, read as the reverse complement.
TGTTTTATCTTTCAAGAAGAAAGAAGGGGAACAAACCTATATCTTTCCTAGAGAAATTGGGAAAATTTTTTCATCAGAATATTTATTAAAACAAGATAGTCAGGGTGTGCTTCATCTTTATGGAGGGTGTGAAAAAGAGCTTAAAGCAATTCTCATTAGAAAAAATATCACCCTTCCGAAAATTAAATGGTATTCGCAGCTACCTATAAGAAAGGATTATGAAAAATTAAGACGGGTTCAAAGAAATGGTAATTCTATCTTCGTTTGAAGACAATTTTACGATTCCAGAATTTTATGAGTGTTTTTTACAGAAAAGGAGCGAAGCACTTGCAGTCAATGTAAAAACGACTTTAGAGCTCATTAAAATTGATGATAATTATCTTCCTTTAACCATCAACGATACTGAATGGGGAAACTCATATGTTGTTTCTCCCTATGGCATTATTCCTTATGTCGAAGAGGAGATGAAAAGGCATCGATTTGTATTCCTAAAATGGATTTTTTGGCCGATTTTGGCCGTAATAAAAAAGATATTGAAAGCTTTAGAGGTTAATCGTGTTGTAATGATTAATAATCACCTTCTTTCAACAAATCTCTATCCAAAAATCTCTAGACCAGAATTAAAAAAGATTCATAATTACATCTTAGAAAAATATCCCGATCATACGCTTATTTTTCGTTCCTTGAATCGTTGTCTCGAAGGGCAACTGATGAAAAATTTGAAGGAGTTAGAATATGATTTCATTACCAATAGAAGCATCTATTTATTTTCCTATGATGAAATAAAGGATAAAGGAATCATACGTCGAAGGATTAAAAGGGATGGAGCTTTGTTTAAAAAAAATGGAACTGAAATTATTTCCCATGATGAATTTTCAGAATCTGATGCCTTAGAGATAAAAAAACTCTATGATTTGCTCTACTTAGAAAAATACTCCTATCAAAATCCTCAGTTCACAGAAGAATTTTTTAGATTAGCGATTACTAAAAAAACCTTTCATCTCACTGGAATAAGTCATCAAGGAAAGCTTGTGGGTGTGATAGGTTCTTTTAAAAGAAAGGGGGTCATCACCTTCCCAATTGTAGGTTATGATATGACATACCCTCAATCTTTTGGTCTTTATCGGATGCTGAGTTACTTGATGCTTGAAGAAGCAAAAAAAGGGAATCTTCGCCTTCATATGAGTTCTGGGGTAGGAGAGTTTAAAAGGGGACGTGGAGGGGTCCAAGAAATAGAATCAATGGCAGTTTATGTTAGTCATCTCCCCTTTTATAGGCGTCTTCCTTGGAAAGTCTTTTCAGTATTATTGAATTCTTTTGGAGAAAAAATCGTTTTAAGACATAAACTCTAGAGAATGGAACTTCTAGAGATTGATGAATTAGTTGCCAAGCGTTGTGGCCCGATTGGTGCAGAGCTAATGGCTGCGGCTCGTGAAGGACATTTATGTTTGCAAAAAGAGGAAGTGATTGAGGGATGTGTTGAGTTAAAAGGGGATGAGAAGCGATTTGAGGGGTTGGTTGGAAGATGGGGTGATCTTTATTATTTGCAGCGTAATTGGGTTCTTGAAGGAGAGGTTGTTCGAAATTTTATTCGTTTGATGGAAGATGTCAAGCGGGTTGACGTTGGGGAAAAAGGGATTTTGAATGAGGGGCAATATCAAGCAGTTCAGATGGGGCTCAGTGAAGGTGTAACGTGTTTAACTGGGGGGCCTGGAACGGGAAAGAGTTATGTCATAGGGGAAATTGTAAGAAGATTTGGTGGGAGTGTTTGTGTTTGTGCACCGACGGGGAAAGCGGTTTCTCTTTTGAAAGAGAAGTTGGATTGTGAGGTGGGAACACTGCATGGGGTTTTAGGGATTAAAGAGGGAAAGGATCTTCTTTTTGGGGGAAAGTCGTTAAATTATGAGATGGTGATTGTTGATGAATGTTCGATGATTGATGTGGGACTTTGGGCGGCACTTTTAAGAAATATTAAGGATGGAACGCGTCTAATTTTAGTTGGGGATCATGATCAACTTCCTCCTGTGGAGGCAGGGACGGTTTTTGGAGAGCTTTGCCGATACATGAGAGAAAAGAGGAAGGGATATGTTCATTTGAATGAATGTATGCGAAGTGATCGCGATGAAATATTGGGAATGGCACAAGCAGTCAAAAATGGGGTGATGATTGAATATGGAAAGCTGGAGAGAAGGGTGGAGGAATGGAGGAAAGAGTTTAAGCGGGGAGGCTTTCGGATTTTATCTTGTTTAAGGAAAGGGCCGTTTGGAGTAGAGGCGATCAATGAGTTGCTATGGGGAGAAGAAAAGATTCCTATCATGATTACTCGTACGGACAAACGAATGGGACTCAGTAATGGTGAAATGGGGGTTTTGCTTAAGAGAAATGAGGGGCGCAGTTTAGGTAAGGATGATGTTGCTGTTTTTGAGGATCGAGAATTTCCCGCTGTTTTACTTCCTGAGTTTGAGCTTGCTTATTGTTTATCGGTGCATAAGAGCCAGGGAAGCGAATTTGATCGTGTTGTTCTATTAGTTCCTAAGGGTGCTGAGGTTTTTGGAAGGGAGATTTTATATACAGGGATTACACGTGCAAAAGAAACGATAGAGGTATTGGCGGATGAGGGAGTCGTGGAAAAATGTTTAGAAGGATCTGCAGTGAAAATGTCTGGAATATGGAGAAGGTTATGCGAGCAGTAATTTGTTTATTTGTTTGTTTGATGAGTTCATTGGGAGCTCTTACTCTTGATGAACGAAAAGAGATCATTCGAAGTGGTGTGGAAGGGATTATTCAATCGGTAGATCCAACCGCACTTGTTGGTGTGATGATTTATTCTTTAGATGAAAATGTTGCGCTATATGAAAGAAATAGTGAGGCGAGATTTGTTCCAGCAAGTAGCATAAAACTTTTTACTGCAGCTGCAGCACTAAAGTGCTTGGGAGAGGATGATTGTTTTGAAACTCGGGTTATGACGGATGGTGAAATCCAAAAGAAGGTTCTTAAGGGCGATTGCTATTTAGTGGGATCTGGTGATCCTAGCTTGACAGCAATGGATCTTCTTGAGCTTGTTGAGGGAATGGGTGATTTGGAGAAGATTGAAGGGGATCTGGTTCTTGATTTAAGTTGTTTTGAAGATGCTCCTTGGGGACCGGGATGGATGTGGGATGAAGAGCCTGCTTATTGGTGTGTTCCGATGAGTCCGTTGAATGTGGAACATAACTTTGTAGGGGATGAAGCAATTTTGGAACCTGAAAAGTTAGCAGCATCTCTTTTTAAAGGAATTTTAGATCGTAAAGGGATTGTGTTAAGTGGAGAACTTAAAATTGGAAATGTTCCTGAGGGGGCAAAAAACCTCGCGAGCCATCGTTCTGAACCGATTCGTGAATTAATAAAGGTAGCTTTAAAAAATACCGATAATTTGTATGCAAACTGTCTTTTTAAAAAAATGGGGCCTTCTTGGGAAAAGGGGAGAAATGCTGTTGAAGCATTTTTAAAAGAGCATATTGGTTTAAATCCTGAAGAGTTTGTGGTTGTTGATGGGAGTGGAGAGTCCCGCTATAATCTTGTTACACCAAAACAGATGATCCATTTTTTAAAAAAAGAAAGAGCAAATAGAATTCTTATGGATGCTTTAGCGATAGGTGGAGTGGATGGAACCTTGCGCAATCGGATGAAAATGTTTGAGGGGAAAGTTAAAGCAAAAACAGGAAGTATGACAGGGGTTTCTTCTATTTGTGGTTATCTCGAAACCGATTCGGGGAAAGAATTTGCTATTGCTATTTTTGAAAATGGTTATGTAAGGGAAGGAAGAGAAATTAAACGAAAGTTAGAAGATGGCATCTGTCAGATGCTTGTGAACCTATCCGACTGAAACTTTTTATTCGGATAGCTTCGTTAATATGCAAGAGTGATTGTGGTATTTGGAGGGGCTTTTGAGGGGCCTGTCCAAAGAAACTTTTCAGAGAACTGTGTGATGTGAAAGGGTTTTTCCTTTAAGAGGAAATTTAAAGTGTTTTCATCTGTTTCGTTTTTGTTTTTGATGCACCATGCATGCCAATTAAGAATAACTGGAGAAGTGCGTTTGAATGCGATAACACCACATTGTGGTTTTTGTTTTTTTGAATAGGAAATAGCAAAGCCATCTTCAACGGAAGTCATTTCAAAAAGAGGGCGGAGTGTTTGTTTAATTTCACAATTAATATCTGTCCAAACGGTGTTCTCGTAAGGACTTTTTGGAAGAGCGATAACTTTTGAAGATGCTTGAAGTAATGTCCCATGTTTTTTGCAGAATGTGCGTGCTTTTTCACTCATTCCAAAGTCGCAAAAAGTCACGGGATAGTCGTTATGTTTAGAATAGTTTTCAAACCATGATTCGAGGTATTTTTCATGGGACTCTTGACATCCAGTCATTACACCTTGATTCATACTCAAACTCCAAACTTGTTTTCCTCTTATCTATAAAGTGGTATATAAAAGGTGTAAACCTTTTTATTATCAGTTAGGAAATGGAATGTATAAGAATTTGATAGAAGAGGCTCACAAAGAGGGGCTGGAAAAAATCATTATTGAAACAATTATCCAAAAAGATGGAAAGGTTCTACTCATTGAAGCATTAGGAATGGGTGATTCTTTTTATGAGTTTCCAAATGCTGATCTTAAGGAAGATGAAGGTATTTCGCAGGCTTTAGAGCGTGCTGTGACACAGAAAACAGCTATGCAGCTGAAAGATGTGAAGCGTTATTTAGGGCATTATGACAAAGAGGGGATCCGTCACTACCATTTTGTTGTTGAAGTGAAAGATCCTTATTCTTTAGAAGATAATGCAACGATTGCTTATGCCTGGTTAGATGTTCAGGAAGCTGTAGGATATCCCATTACTGATGAGCTCAGGGAAATGCTAGACTTATATAACAAGACTTAAGCGGTCTTTTGAAGGGCTGCCATTCGCGACTTTGTGCGAGCGGCTTTATTCACTTTATAAATCCCTTGTTTGACTCCTTTATCCATCAAACTATAAACAGATTTAAGAGCCGTTTGCATTTTGTCTTTATCTTTTGCAGACAGAGCTGTTTCAAAAGAGCGAATTGCTGTTCTTACTCGTGATTTAAAAGAGCTATTTCTTTGATTTATTGTTTTGCTTTGCTTAATGCGTTTGAGTGCTGTAGGACACTTTTTTTTGCTTGGTCCTTTTTTGCCTTCTTCTGCCATAAATGTTTCCAGTCGTTAAAAATGAGTTATGGAAAAAAATATACCAATTGGAGAATAATTCGTCAATTACGAACCTATCAGTCTCTAGGAGAAAAGGTTATTTCAAAAAATATTTTTACTCTTTTGTTTTTAGTCACTAGTTGTGTGGCTCTTTGGATTGGGGGGCAATTTTTTTATGATCTCAATCGCTATTTTCAACTGTCTGCAAACGCTTCTGCAATACTTGATGAATGGAATGTAAAAGAAGAAAAAAAGGGAACGTTTTCAATTAGTGTTAACTATCAATTTGAATGGAAGGGACAAACCATTCAAGGTGTTTATGATTTTAAGAAGCCAACGTATCAAAATCCCCATTTAGCTAATGATCATGTTAAAGAATGGAAAGAAAAATCTTGGATGGTTTGGCTTAATCCTAGTAAGCCCACTTTTGTTTCTCTTCAAAAAGTTTTTCCTGTGAAAGGGGGAATCAAGTTAGCTCTTTGTTTAGCAGTCCTTCTCTATTTTACTTTTCTAAAGGGGTATGTGAGGAGGATGAATACCGTGGATCTACCTAGATAAATCCTTGGGGGCAGCGTTCTTCTTAAGCAAGTATTCAAAAATTTTTATAAAATGGGCTTTAAATGATCTGTGAGGATAAAAACAGTTTTCAAGTTCTTTGACTTGTTTAAAATCTTTGGTGTTGATCAGAGTGTCTATTAGGTCTCCGGAAAGGCAGATAGAATTTTTTTTGGCTTTTTCTTTAAGAGTTTTTGGAAAGTTGCGAGGGAGTTTAGAAAGATTCTGGGGTAAAAGATTTTTTATAATTTGAGGGGTTCCTTTATATGTTCTTTGGTTTCCACGAAAAAATTCTAATTGATCATAAAAAAAACCATGTCCGTAAGGTGTGATTGATGTGTAGTAAGAGAGATTTTTTCTCAGGTAAAGTTCAGCAGGGGAAAGAATTTTTTTATTGTAATGATGATCATGCAGAATCCAAATGACAGTATATCCTAAAGCAGCATAGTCACGGTTTCTTTTTTGAACTTCCTTGAGAGAAATCGGAGAGTATTGAATTTCATAAATAATTTTTTTGGGGGGATAAACAACATCAGCAATACGGTGAATTTCTGGGAAAGATTTTTCTAGAATCACTTGAGGCAAAGTTGCTTTGATTGCTTTTTGAATTGCTTGATGAGGTGTTTTTGGAAGCATCACTTGACAATAAGGGGTTTTCTTAAGCAAAATGGATGATCCTAGTATAGGAAAGGTGTAGCATTTTATGTAAAGAAATGTTACACAATAAATGTCGCGATTCTTTTAGGAGACCATGAGTAAATCCGCATTCAGCCAGGGTTTCGATCCCCAGCATCAACAAAAAATCGAAGAACTTGTAGCTATTGCTAAAGAGCAAGGGTACATTACCTATGAGGAGATTAATGAAATTCTCCCGATGACCTTTGACTCTGCAGAGCAGATTGATCAGGTTCTCATTTTTTTAAGCGGAATGGATATTCAGATTTTAAATCAATCTGAAGTCGAGCGTCAAAAAGAAAGAAAAAAAGAAGCTAAAGAGATGGAAGCCCTTCCAAAAAGGATGGAAGGGAGCAGCGACGATCCTGTCCGGATGTATTTGAAGGAAATGGGATCGGTTCCTCTTCTTTCTAGGGAAGAAGAAGTGGAAATCTCTAAGCGGATTGAAAAAGCCCAGATTCAAATTGAACGGATCATCATGCGCTTCCGCTATTCAACGCGAGAAGCAATCTCCATTGCAAATTATCTGATTACTGGTAAAGAACGTTTTGACAAGATCATTGCTGAAAAGGAAATCGACGATAAAAATCGTTTCTTAAAGATGCTTCCAAAGCTCCGGGAACTTTTAAATAAAGAAGATCAAATTCTTGAGAGCTTTTTGATTAAGTCTTTGGAGCCTAAGCTCACAAAAGTAGAAAAGGTTAAGCTTTCTGAAGATATTGAGAAATGTAATGTTCGCACGCAAGCTTATTTACGTCGGATGCATTTCCGCCACAATATTACTGATGACTTTGGAGAGGTGATTCTCTCTTCTTATGATCGCTTCTTATCTTTAGAGAAGGAAATCCAGGAGCTCGTTCCTCGCGCTGAGAAAAACCGTTTTGCTAAAGCGAAGTTAATGGCTGCAGAGCGGAAGTTAGCTAAGCGAGAGCTTGCTGCAGGTCGAACGCTTGATAAGTTTAAGAAAGATGTTCGGATGCTTCAAAGGTGGATGGATAAGAGCCAGGAAGCTAAACGGGAAATGGTGGAATCGAACCTCCGTCTGGTCATCTCTATTGCAAAAAAATATACAAACCGGGGCCTTTCATTCCTTGATTTGATTCAAGAAGGAAATATGGGGCTCATGAAGGCGGTTGAAAAATTTGAATACCGCCGCGGTTATAAGTTTTCTACCTATGCGACTTGGTGGATTCGTCAGGCTGTCACCCGTGCAATTGCAGACCAAGCCCGTACGATTCGAATTCCTGTCCATATGATTGAGACGATCAATAAGGTTCTTCGGGGTGCGAAGAAGCTAATGATGGAAACAGGTAGAGAACCAACTCCTGAAGAACTTGCTATTGAGCTAGGTTTAACCCCTGAGCGGATACGGGAAATCTATAAGATTGCTCAGCATCCGATCTCTCTTCAAGCTGAAGTAGGAGATAGCGGAGAAAGTCAGTTTGGGGATTTCTTAGAAGATACTACAATCGAATCTCCTGATGAGGCGACTGGGTACTCTATATTAAAGGATAAGATGAATGAGGTTCTCTCGACCCTTACAGATCGAGAAAGAACAGTCCTTATAGAGCGCTTTGGTCTCCTTGATGGAAAACCTAAAACGCTAGAAGAAGTAGGAGTGCGTTTTAAAGTCACTCGAGAACGTGTGCGTCAAATTGAAGCAAAAGCTTTAAGAAAGATGCGACATCCTACACGTTCTAAACAACTTCAAGCCTTCCTAGATATTATTGAGATGGAATAGTTTCGAAAAGCTTTTTTTGTCTCTTGACCCTCACGTCGCGTGATACCTTATCATAGATCCATATCCTTTTAAGGAAAGATATATGTCCTATACTGTAAAGAATTTAGCAAAATTGTCAGGAGTGAGTATTCGCACACTTCACTGGTATGATGAGATTGGTTTGCTCAAGCCGGCTTACTATGGAGCAAATGGATATCGTTATTATGAAGAGGAACAACTCTTAATACTTCAGCAGATTTTGTTTTTTCGAAAGTTAGGATTTCATTTGAAGGATATTCAAAAGGTGTTGATGAGCAATGAGTTTGATAAAATCAGAGCTTTATATGCCCATCGGACCCTTTTGGAAGAGAAAACCAACCGCTTTAAGGAGCTCATTGAAACGGTTGATAAAACGATTATGCATTTAAAAGGTAAATATCAAATGAAAGACAAAGAATTTTACGCTGGGTTTGATCCAGGAAAACAAGAAGAATATGAGCAATATCTTGTAAAATACCATGGTAAGGTTGCTGAGGACTTGATTCTTGAGTCTAAGAAAAAGACTAAGAACTGGGACAAAAGTGACTGGAAAAGTGTTGAGCAAGAAGGTAATGCGATCTATAAAGCTCTAGGAGAGTGTATTCATAAAGGGTTGAGCCCCCGCGATGAGGAGGTTCAGGACTTGATTTCAAAGCACTACCAGATGACTGAGCGTTTTTATACAGCTTCTAAGGATGTTTATATGGGGCTTGCTGAGCTTTATTGTGAGCATCCAGATTTCAGGAAGTGGTTTGAAAAGAACCATCATCCTAAGCTTGTAGAGTTTATTGCTGAAGCAATGCGCGTTTATGCTCATCGAAACTTATCATAATTTTAAGAACCTATCAAAGAGGGGCTGCCGAAAGCAGCCCTTTTAATTTCTATTGAGAATTATTTTCCTACTAGGTGGAATTTTTTACCCATTTTATTATGTTGATAATTAACACTTAATAGAACTTTCTAATCAATTTGTTAAATTTTTCATTTGCAAATTCATCATCATCCTTTATATCAGGGAACTAAGAAGTATTATATTTAACCCCCTTATGAGGTAAAAAGATGAAAGTGAGACAATTAAGGAGTATTGGAGCGGGCGTCCTATCCTTATTAATGTTCTCGACACTGGGCTATGCTGCGGCTGATCGAGAGGTTCGACTTACTGAACTTGAAAATCAGATGAAGCAAGTTGCTACTGAGACAGAAATGGGAACATATGGTGCAAATACAGCACTTGCTCGACCAAATGTAGATGGTGAAAGTTGGTTCTTTACGTTTGACCTTCTTTTTTGGCGGACAAAAGTAGGTGGAACTGAATACGCTTATACAGACAATGATGTTTTTGCGGCTCTTCCTCATAAAGGAAGAAAGAAGCATATTGAGTTTGATTGGGATTGGGGCCTCCGTTTTGGAGTTGGCTATAACTTTGAACATGATGGTTGGGATCTTCAAGCACAGTATACATGGTATGATACCAATGGTAGTGACTCGACTCGAGCTGGGCAAAATAGTTCAGTCATTCCTTTAAGAGGATCTGCATCTATTACAGATGACCCTGCAACACCTGCTGTTGAAACGCCCTTTATATCTTGTGCGAGCGCAAAGTCAATGTTTGATTTTGAATACAATAACATTGATGTTGAACTGGGCAGAGATTTTTATGTGAGTTCAACGCTATCTCTTAGACCTTTCTGGGGTTTAAAGAGTGCGTGGATCGATCAAAAGCAAACCACTCGTTATACTGGTGGAGGAACTTATACTATCCCAGGACTTGGAACGCTTGCTCTTGGACTAGGTGGAAACACGGTTCATGTAAAAGAAAGTTGTGATTTCTGGGGTTTAGGACCTCGTACAGGTGTTGATACAAGATGGTATGTGGGAAATGGTGTGAGTATCTTTGGAAATGTTTCCGGAGCACTACTCTTTGGATACTTTGATGTGGATCATAAGGAGCGTTATAGTTTCCTAGCATCAAATCGCATCCATTTACATGCGAACCGCCATGCTTTTTCTCCAACTGTTCAGTTCCAGATGGGACTTCGTTATGATACGTACCTTCATAACGATAGACACCACCTTGGAATCGGATTTGGATTTGAAGGCCAATACTGGTGGAGACAGAATCAAATGCTAAAAATCGATGATTTTGAAGAACTTAAATATGAAAGATACTCTGAAGACGTCGCATTCTACGGACTGACTGCAGATGTTAAGTTCGACTTCTAATCGAAAGCATTAGATCCAATAATAAGAGGTCCTGGTTTTCCAGGGCCTTTTTTTATTCTTTTAATTTATGGAACTTAGGTTTTAATTAAATTATTTTTTAAATAAAGGCTGTACAATAAATAAACTAATTTCGTACATCTGGGATTGGAGGAAGATAACCTTTATCTGGCAGCTTCCGGTAACGACTTTGCAAGACTCGGTGGAAGAGAAGGGCAAATGGAAACAAGAAAAGAATAAAAAGTTACTAATTTTTAAAAAATTGTTTCAATTATTTAGGCGTTATCATTATAGGAAAAATTAAGGCAAGAAAGCTAAAAATAACCCGCATGAGGAAAAAAAATGAAAGTGAGCATGTTGAGAAAAATCTCAATCGCCATTGCATCCCTTGTGGCATCGTCCACAGTCAACGCGGCTATGGACATGGATTCTCGGGTAACGCAACTTGAAAACCAAATGCAGCAAGTGCGTACCGAGACTGCCATGGGAACATATGGTGCACAAACAGCTTCAGCTCGACCTGAAGTCGACGGCTATGGCTGGTTCTTCACTTTTGATGTCCTTTACTGGCATGCAAAAGTTGGTGGAACAGAATTTGCTTATACTGATCAAGACCCTCGAGCTCAACTTCCTGTATCAGGTCGAACTAAAGATATCGACTTTGAATGGGATTGGGGACTAAGAGTAGGTCTTGGATACAACTTCGACCATGATGGTTGGGATCTAAGAGCGCAGTACACTTGGTTTGATACCAATGGTAGTGATTCAACAAGATCTGGAATTAACAGTTCCATTGTCCCTCTTAGAGGATCATCAACGATTGTTGCGAATGTGAACACTTCAACAGCAAACCAGTTCTTGTATTGTACAAGTGCTAAATCACAGTATGACTTTGATTATAGCGCAATTGATCTTGAACTTGGTCGAGCCTACTTTATTAGTGGAAAGCTTTCTTTTAGACCTCATTGGGGTTTAAAGACAGCTTGGATCGATCAGGAGCAAATCACTCGCTATACTGGTGGTATTGTTGACCCAAATAGCCCTACTCAATTAGGTCTTGAGGGAAATACTGTTCACGTTAAAGATGATTGTGACTTCTGGGGTTTAGGACCACGTGTAGGTCTTGATTCTAGATGGCATTTAGGGTACGGCTTCAGTATCTTTGGTAATGTTGCTGGTGCGCTTCTCTTTGGATACTTTGATGTAGAACACAAAGAGCGTTATAGCCAATTTGGCGATAATCGAATCAAACTTAGTGGTAACCGTCACGCATTCTCGCCAACAGCGCAAATGCAACTCGGTCTTCGCTATGACACGTACATCCATAACAATACACAACATATTGGTGTGGGACTCGGATTCGAAGCGCAATACTGGTGGAGACAAAACCAGATGCTTAAAATTGACGACTCTCAAGTACTTAAGTATGAGAGATACTCTGAAGACGTAAGCATGCACGGTATTACTTTAGATATCCGATGGGACTTCTAAAATAATCTGTTGCAAATACAATCCTACAAAAGGCGAGGCTCTTAAGAGCCCCGTCTTTTTTTTTGCTAAATTCGCTGGCGACCTGTTCCGAAAGGTATTTATGCCGAGCGCATTGCCAATATCCCCATCTTTAGCCCCTTTTGAACCTATCCCGAATTAAAGATAGATAGGTTCTTGCATCGTTAATTTCGGAGGAAGTTAAATAAATTAACTTTGAGTTAATCATTTTGTTGCGTTTTTGTGTAATATTTATAGAATTCAAAATTTCCTATAAAAAAATTTGAATTAAACTAAATGTTAGAATAGCATTAGTACTTGTGAATAACTGGTTGAAGCCAACGATATGCTGTTAGAGGAGTTTATTAAAAAGTCGGGGATGAAGAAAAAGTCCTTTGCTGAATCTGTAGGAATTAGCACAACAAATCTGTGGAAAATCTTAAAGGGGATTACCAGGCCATCATTAAAAACTGCTCAACGTATTGAAGAGTTTACTGAAGGAAGAGTGACAATGCAAGAAATGCTTTTTGGCAAATCTTCAAAAAAAACGAATTTTCAACCCTCTCTTGAAAAACGAATTTCGGAACTTGAAAGTAGGGTTGGAAAGTTAGAAGCTTTAAGCCTTCCCGAATAATCTATTTCGATTCTTTAGAAATTTTCCAATATTAAAAAGTTTGTTTTTGATCACATTGTCCATGAGAAAAGGGTTCAAAAAGAAGCTGAAAAAGATGACAAAAAGTGTGGGGAAAAAATAGCTTTAATTCGGGATGGGTTCTTGGTTCGAAATAGTTTTATAAAATAAAACACTTAGTTCTTTTGTAAAATTAATTCTTTATTTATTGTGAGGACAGATGACAATTAATTTTTAGTGTAATTGTGCGACTGTTAATCAAATTAGTTCTATGCCGATCATATTCCAAAACTTGGAAATTTCCCAAAGTCAGCGCTCGAGATTTAACCCTGTCGAAGCAACCTCGTATCCAGGAGATAGGAGGGATGCAGAGAGTGTTAAAGGTCGGGATATTGACGCGAGGAAAAAGCAAGTTTTGGAATATGATCGGCATAACTTTTTTTATCTTGCAAAACACACTCTTAGGTGCTTTAGAGACGAATTCTTCACGAATAGAAGTTCTTGAAAAAGAGATTGAAATTCTTAAAGAAGAACTTCGTTCAATGATGGTTAAACAAGCAAGACCTAGTGCAAATCCAGGAATTATGCGCGATGAATGGTTTGTTTCTCTTGAACCAATTTATTGGTATCAGCGAACAAATGGAACGCAGTTTGCATACAGTAATAGTTCTCTTGTTACCTCCCTTCCATTAAAAGGTAGAACAAAAGATATTAACTTTAGTTGGAGCTGGGGACTTCGAGTCGGAGCTGGGAAAAACATTGCATTTGATCAATGGGATATTTTTGGACATTTCACATTTTATAGAAATCATGTTTCAGGAAGTGCTCATTCTGGACAAGAAAGTATTCTTATCCCTCTTCGTGGTTCTGTGATCACCCAATTGGGGGTTTCAAGTGCAAAATCAAATTATAGTTTGGATTTGTATAATATCGATGTCGAGCTTGGAAGGCATTACTATATTAGTGAAAAACTCTCTTTTAGACCGTTTGTGGGGGTAAAAAATGCATGGATTGATCAGCATCAAGTAGTCCGTTATACAGGTGGAGCTTTAAGCCGTAATTCTGCCCATGTAAATGACTCCTGCGAATACTGGGGAATTGGTGCTAGAACAGGGGTAAACTCCAAGTGGCATTTGTTAGATGGTTGGTACTTAAAAGGAATGCTTTCTGGAGCAGTTCTCTATGGATTTTTTGATATTGAACATCGAGAAAAAGTGACCCCAAGCCAAGAAGATCGTATTAAGATTGATGATAATAAACATCGATTTGTTCCGATGGTGCAGTGGCAATTTGGAATTGGATGGGGGACTTACTTCAATCAAAAAGAGAATTATCTTGATTTAGGTATTGCTTATGAAGGGATGTATTGGTGGAGACAAAACCAAATGCTTAAAGTGTATGAGTATTCTTCTCTAAGATACGATAACTATTCTGAAGACATCTCACTTCATGGCTTAACCTTTTCAGCTAGGCTCTATTTTTAGAGACTTTCTCCAAATTAATATTTAATAGTAAAATCATCGTAGGTTTTTGTTAAGGGGCGCTTTGATATCTTCATTTCATCGATTTGAACAGGGAGTGGTTCTTTTTTTAATGCATCTAAAAGGGTGTCAATTTCTTCTCCGATAACACAAATTTCAACACTTCCGTTGGATAAATTTCGAACATATCCTTTAAGCTTAAGATTATCAGCATGGTCTTTAGTCTTTGCGCGAAAAAAAACGCCTTGAACTCTTCCAGTTACAATGATGTGGAATTCAATTAAAGGATGTTTGTTGCCAATCATAATTCCTAATGAGTTTTTCTATTTCCTTGAGATCTTTTGAGCGGTTTAAGGACTCACGAAGTTTTTTAGTTCCTGTGCCATCCCTTAAATACCAACACCCAATTCTCCTCATATCAAGAAGGGCTTTTCGATCTGTTTGATAGGAGGTAATATAAGCCATATGATCTAATAGATGCTCTTTTACATCAGGAATGATTAGAGGTTCTGAATTGTCAAGCCGCCTGACATCCTCAGCGATCCAAGGTTTCCCAAAAGTGCCTCGTGAAATTAAGATGGCGTCGCATTCTGTATGGCTAAATAAAGAGAGGCCTGCTTCAGCATCAAAAACGTCTCCATTTCCAATAACTTTAATGGACTGAGCGACCTCTTTCGCAGCTTTAATATGATCCCAATTGGCTTTTCCAGTATATTTCTGTTGCCTTGTTCTTCCATGAATAGAGATGGCTTTTGCTCCAGCTTTTTCGGCAATTTTGGTAATGAGGCAGGCGTTGATATTTTCTTCATCCCAACCGGCACGGATTTTTACTGTGACTGGAATGTTTACAGAAGCGACCATATTGGCAATGACTTCTCCAATGAGCTCGGGATTCTTTAACATTCCGCTTCCACTTCCATCTTTGGTAACCTTGTCTACAGGGCAACCACAATTCAAGTCGACAACATCAAAGCCAAGTTCTTCGATAATTTTTGCACAGGGACCTGCAAGTTCAGGTTTACTTCCACAAATTTGCCCTCCAATAGGACGCATTGAAGGATCAAAATCTAAAAGATGATAGGTGGATGGTTCATGCCGTATCAAGGCATCCATTTTGACCATTTCACAGAACATGAGCCCGATTTTGTAGCGTGCAGCCATTTGGCGGAAGGGATAGTCAGAACATCCCGCTAAAGGAGAGTAAAAGATGTTAGAAGGAAGGGTAAGATTTCCAAGTTTAAGAGGTTTTACAAACTTTTTCATGAGGATCGATTCATATCATTAAGAGGAGGCGGGTAATGATCCATTCGAGGAATTGGAGAACAAAAAAACCAAAAATAGGGCTCAAATCTAAAACGCCACCAATCGGCGGAATAAAGCGTCGAAAGATATTTAGATAAGGATCAGTATAGTGAGCGATAAATCGGAAAAAAGAGCTTTGTTGGAAGCTCTGGAACCAAGATCCAAAAATGCGAATGATGAGCATTAAGGAGTAAACGGTGAAGAGAAGTTGGACTGTACGAATTGCATAAAACATAATGGATAATTTTAGCTGATTGAGAGAAAAATTTCCATGCTTTAATTTTTCTAATCTTTCTTCTATACTAGTACTTTGTTAACTTAATTTCTACATCAAGTTGCACCCAAATTTTGAGCGCAAATTCCCCCCTAAAAACTGACAATATTGTCTATGAGACAAGGGGAAGTTTTTAGAGGGCAAAGGGTGTTTGAAAGATGGGTCAAATTGGTGTAGAAATTAAATTAACAAAGTGCTTGGTCCATGGAAATTGTCGGTGTCCAAAAAGAAAAATCTTTTTTTCGTCTAGCCTATTTATCAATGGTAAATGGGGAGGTTGTGATTAAGTGTTTAGAAAAAGAAACAAAAACACCTGAATTCAAAAAAGATTTATTTGTTGTCACAGGCATTGAGGGCCAAGATCTGCTGATTCGCCATTTGGAGACTCCTCTTAAAAAGATCAAAGCTCTTCATAAAACACTTCCTTTTCAATTAGAGGCTCTCATCCCTTATTCTTTAGATGATGTGATTATCAAGCCTATCTATGACATTCAAGAAAAAGAAACACATGCACTTTTTTTTACCGTTCCTAAAAAAACTCTTGAACTTCATATTACGCACTTCCAAGAAAATGGAATCGATCCTGAATGGGTTTCTGCCATTCCTATGGCTCTCCTCCGTTTTGCTAACTTTGTTTCTCCTGACGAGAAAGATTTAGTTGTCTTTCATATTGGAATGAAAAAGATACAGCTTGTTTCTATTCAGGATGGGAAAATTTTAAGCCATATTACCCTTCATATGGGATCTCAAGATTTGAGTGATGGGGATAGTGCTACAGTTGTTTCTAAATTAAAGCGAGAAGTTGATCGAGCTTTTTGTTTTTTAGCACACAAAGAAAAAGAAAATGGTAAACGGAAAGTTCTTTTCTGTGGTGAAAGAACAAAAGAGGTCGAAAACCTTTTGCGAGAAGAAGAGTCTTTATTGACTCCAATTAATATAGAAGGACACCGCGGTTTTGATGGAGAGACTGTTCGACCCTATGCAATTTCGATAGGTCTTGCAATCGATGCTTTGAGAAACGATTCTTCTAGTATTCAATTTAGACAAGAGACGTTTATCTCAAAAAGATCTTACTCCTCAATTAAAAGGGGATTGTTATATGGAGGAATGTTATCAGGAGCTCTTTTTGCTTTAACATTTATTGGATTGCAGGTCTTTTGTCATAAAAAAGAAAAAGCACTTATTAACAAAGTAGAAAACTTAGTGTCCCATTATGAAAAAGAAATTCCCTCGTTGAATGGAGGAGCCAAAGGGCATTCGCTCGAAGAAATTTTGACAGATCTAAATCTTCGATTACGGATTCCAAAAAATGGAGAGCTTATTTTTTCAAATCCTCCATTAATAACAGACTTTCTTAGCTTTATCTCTTCTCATCCAAAGCTTGAAGGAATCGATGTCAAGCGGATTGACTATGATCTAAAAAGCTATCCTTCTCTTCAAAGATCTAAAGATCAATACCGCCCAAAAGTTCGCCTTACTTTTACTTCTAAGGAAGCAAAAAAGGCTCGAGAGTTTCATGATGCAATTATTGATGATGAGAATATTGTTAATCGGGAAGAAGAAATAGAGTGGAAACGTAATGAAGATGAATATGAAATTGCCTTTTTCCTACAAAACTAATTTTGATATAAAATTAAATCTTCAAAAAAACGGTGTAATTATAGGATGTTATTTCCTTTTTATTATTCCATTTGTTTTATTGTTGATTCATTTAAACCATCGGCTGGATCATCTTGAAGAATTAGAAGGGACAGTAGATCGATTAGCTATTCGGATGGAACGTTTTAGACAAACGCAAAAAGATCGCAATGCTTTTATGAATCGTTATGAAGATGTTGATCATTACTATATTGATCATGTTTTGGAATCAATGGTTCTTTTAAAACCTGAAGTGGAAGCTCTTAAACTTGTTTACAGTCATCCAGCTTTTCAAACTTGTGAAAATGTAAAAAATAGACTTGAGAAGTTAACCAGAGGGGGAAATCGAATGATCTTTGCTGAGGGGAATCGAGAAGTAAAAAATGGAATAGAAGAAGTTGAACTTTCTCAAAGTCGTCCTATTGAAATTAATACAAATGATTTAAAAATGATTTTATCTGCAGTCGAAGGGATTTCGATTGGAAAAGAGGTTCCTCCAAAAGGACGCCCACAACTTATTGTAAAAGGGTTTCATTTAAGTAAGAAAAAACTTGCAGAAAGGGAAACATATTTATTAGAAATGCAATTAATAAAAAGAGGGTATTTAAAATGAGAGTTATACACATCATGTTTCAAAAATTGGTTTTTGTCTGCGTCGACTTATCCTCAAAATTCTTGTTCTCACTCGCGCCTTGCCTCTCGGCAATGGTCACTCGTTCCGAACGAAGAATTTTGAGGGTCTCCTTAACAAATTCCCAACTTTTGAAACACAATGTGTATATATCTATTCTAGCCGTTGGATTCTTAGTCTTTCTAGCAGGATGCGGAAGTCAAAATAAAGCAAATCAAGAGCGGATGACAAGTATACAAATTATCGATAGAAATGGTTTCAAAGAAACGATTAGCTCTATAGATCGATTAGCGATTTATGAAAAAACGAATTTTCTAGCTCCACAACCCTATGATAAAGTTGTTCGGATGTTTGTCCGTAATGAAAATGGGAAAACTCCTGCAAAACTTACGACATATCATGAGAATGGTGAGCCCTGGCAATACTTAGAAGTAATGAATGGAAGAGCCTGTGGAATTTATCGAGAATGGCATAGCAATGGAATATTGCGTCTTGACGTAAGGGTGATTGAAGGACTTGGAGACTTGAGTGAAGAGGCTCAATTAGGATGGGTCTTTGATGGTGTAAGTCGTGCTTGGGATGAAAGAGGAAATATTATAGCTGAGATTAATTATGAGAAAGGAGATCTTCAGGGAAATGCTTACTATTATCATCCAAATGGTCAGGTAAGCAAAGTCATCCCTTATGAAAATGATCTCATTGATGGAGAGTTAATCTATTATAATCAGCAGGGCAATGTTATTGGAAAAACACCCTATAAAAAAGGAAAGAGAGAAGGGATTGCAACCTATAAAGGAGATCAAACGCAACCAAGTTATTCTGAGGAATATCGAGATGATCGTCTTATCCAAGCCACTTATCATGACTTTTCAGGAAAAATTATCGAAAGAATTGAAAAAGGAAATGGAAAGCAGCCTATTTACATCAATGGATCCCTCCATTCGATCAGAGAGTATCGAAATGGGATTCCTGAAGGAGAAGTTAAGCTTTTCGACTCCTATGGTCATTTAAAGACGCTCTTCCATATTAAGGATGGAATGAAACATGGTGAAGAGTGGGTCTATTTTCCAGCCTTGGGAAATCATGAACCAAAGCCTAAGCTTTACCTAGAGTGGTATGAAGATACCATCCATGGGATCAGTCGCAGCTGGTATAGTGATGGAGTATTAGAAAGCGAAAGAGAAATGATGAATAACCAAAAGCATGGGATTGCATCTGCTTGGTATAAAGATGGGTCTCTCATGCTTATTGAGGAATATGAAAAAGATCAGCTTCAAAAAGGGAGCTATATGAAGAAGGGAGAATCTCGTCCTGTTTCATCAATAGAAAATGGAGAGGGTACTGCCACCCTTTTTGATAAAGATGGTTACTTCCTTAAACGTGTTCTTTATCAAAAGGGACGGGTGGTTGATGAACTCTAAAGCGACTATACGGGAGAAATATATTGCGATAAGAGAAGAACTTTCAGAAGAAAGACGTTTGCAAGCTTCACTAGCTGCAACAAAGCAACTTCTGAAACTTTTATCGGGATTTGGTCAAATCATTTCATTTGCAAGCAAGGATGAAGAAATTAATCTTTGGCCTTTAAATAAACAGTTAGCCACAGAAGGGCGTCTTCTCCTTCCTCGAATGGTTTCAGGCTCAGAAATTGTCCCTTTTCAAGTCAAAAACCTCGACCAAGAATTGGTTTTACATCCTAAATGGAACGTATTAGAACCTAATCCTAAGTTATGTAAAGAGGTTATTGTAGAGAAGATTGATTTTGCAATTGTTCCAGGAGTAGCATTTGATCGTGGTCATGGGCGTCTAGGATATGGAAAGGGTTTTTACGATCGGTTTTTATCCAAGCTCTCTTGCCCATTGATTGGAGTGGGATTTAAAGAACAACTCTTAGAACCACCTTTTCCTCATGAAAAGCACGATGTTCCTCTTACAGATATCTATCTATTTTAGCTAATACTTCCAATGAGGTTGATTTTTTTCAAAGTCCCGATGGGGTCTGCCATCCGAATCACCCCCGCATTTCTTTTTCCCTCGTGCTCTTTTTGCATAAACAGTTGAATTTGGTGGAACTTTTGAAACGGTTCCATAGATATCACCATTGGGGCAGGTAAAAACAATTCGATAAGGTCCTTTGGTATAATCTTTAGCATCGTAAAAACTATCTTGCCATTTTACCATGTGTGCTGGTCGCACTTCAAGAGAAGTGAGTTCAGTATTTGTTCCTGAGTAGATTGTAGCATTTAAAGAATAGTTGCTATCGTTGTGAATGTTTATTGTTACAGCATAAAGAGAAGAAAATAGAAGAAAAAAAGGAAGAATTTTCTTCATCATGGAGGACCCCAAATAGGATCTCCAGGAGAGCTAGAGGGGTCTGCAGGTCCTACAGAACCTGGAGGTTCATTTTCAAAAGGAGAGGATGGAGCAAAGGGAGAGGCTTGGTCCTCTTTTTGGGAACTTTGTTTTTGATCCTCATTCTTTTTTGGAGGTTCACAATACCGATCTCCACTTGAAGAAAGGGCTGTGACTGTTGCTCCTTGTTGAACTCCACTTAATACACCAAACTGTTTTCCGTTCTTACAAGTAAAGATAACGGTATAAGGTGTTTGCGACCAGACGGCTGCTCCTGAAGAAGAATCCTGCCAGGTTGTTTGTTGTTGGGGTGCAATCGATAATTTCCCTTTATGACTTCCATCACTTGCAATGATTTCTGCTTGTAAAGGGAACGGACTATCGTTCATGATTCGAACAGATCCTGCAAAGAGGGTCGTTACACCAAAGAGAAAAATGGCAAAAATGAATCTCATTTCTATCCTACTCTAAGTGAGCCCATTTAAAGTCGATATTTCCCATTGTTGTTAAAACAACATCTTTCAGTTCCTGATCTCGGATATAAAGGAGGGTGTAATGGAAAATAGGGATCACGGGCATTTCGCTAATCAAGAGTTCTTCACTTCTTGCAAGAATAGTGCGTCGTTCTTCATCAGATTGACAATAGTATGAAGTCTCTAAAAGTTCTGTATAGCTGGGATTTTCCCAATTTGTATTATTTGTTCCGACGTTCTTTGTTTTGAAGACTTCAAGGAAATTAATCGGGTCATTGAAATCTGCAAACCAGTTTCCCATTGATAGAACATAGTCTTTTTTCGAGACGCGATCAAAGAAAACTTTCTTTTCAACGGCCTCTAATTCTACATGAATTCCAAAAGCTTTTAGCCATTGGTCTTGAATTGCTTGAGCCATAAGATGGTTTCTTTCAGCTGAAGCATAAAGGAGAGGGATGACAGGAAGAGATTCAACCGTTGCATCAAGTTCATCTAACGCTTGATCAAAATGAATCTGAGCAGCATCAAGATCATGATCGTTGAAGAGAGGTTTTTGTTGGAGCTTCATTGCTGTGGGAACAATTCCTGTTGCAGGAATTTGATTTCCTTGAGTGACATGATCAACAATTGCTTGACGATCCATTGCGTAAGCAAGAGCTTTTCGTAAATTCTTATTTTGAAAAGGAGCTTTTTCAACATTCACACGAATCCATTGTGTAGCAAGCACGGGTGTAGTGTAGAGTTTTTCTTCACTTTTTAAAGAGGGGATTGCATCCACAGGAATCGTAGAAAGAGGCGAACCATCCCAGCTAAGGTCGTTTGCATCAAACATTTTGAACCCTGTTTCTGCATTGACCATAATCATTTTTACATTTGAAAGCTTTACAGCCTTTTGATCCCAATACTGAGGGTTCTTTTTGGCTTCTATTACATTGTGGTGTTTCCATTCACTTAGAGAAAAAGGTCCATTTCCTACATAAGTTGTCTCTTTATCGGCCCATTGAGGATTAAGGCGGTCGACATGACTATTCACGGGGAAGAAAATGGGGTGGGTAATTAGCCCCATAAAATAAGGAGTAGGATGATTAAGGGTAACAACAAGGGTTTTTTCATCAGGAGTTTCAATTCCCACTAAACTCAATGGAAGTTTTCCTGTTTTTGCTTCTTTGGCATTTTTTATGACATAAAGCATGTTTGCATTGGGAGCATTAAATTCAGGAGAAAGGCTCTTCTTCCAAGCATAAGCAAAATCATGAGAGGTAACAGTGTCTCCATTTGACCAATTGCAATCGCGAAGGGTAAAGGTATAGGTTTTTTTATCTGGAGAAATATCCACTTTTTTCGCAACAGCTAAGGTATTATTCCCATCTTTATCAACTCTTGTGAGCCCATCCATAAACATACGAATAAGCGTTGCATCGGTTAATGCTCTAGCTTTTCGAGGATCTAATGTACCAGGATCATCTGTGATATTAATGGTAATTTGTTGGCTTGATCCCTTTGAAGAAAGGGATGAAGACCCTCCACCTCGCTTACAACCTGTTAAAAAAAAGGCTAGAAGTGGAATGAGAAAAGCTGCTTTTATTAGTCCTTTCATAATCATCCTCGTTGCTACTGGAAAAATATTCCTTAACCCCCAAATTGATACCTAGGCGTGGCTGTTTGAATTTTTCTTTTTTCTCAGGATTGGATCGGAGAAAAAACCTACTTTTAAAAGTATGTCAGTTTTCCCCTTATCCAATCCTAAGAAAAAATATAAAACCCCTTCAGCCATTCTAGGTAGCAGTTTGGGGTTAAAAAACATGAATGTAGTGTGATAGACTATTTTTTGCACGTACTTTTTATAGAACAGCTCTGAAAAGTACATTTTCAGAGCTGTTAGAAATAGCAGTGAATATGAAGGGGATTAATTTCTCACAAATTCAGGGTAGTGAGATAAAAGATTTAGAAGGTTGTTTTTTTGTCCTTCATGCTCTACTCCGTTAATATTCTTATAAATAAGATCAACCATTCGCTCTACATTCGCACTATCTTGTTTCTTTTGATAAAATAGCGCGATATATAGCGCACAATGATGATAGGTGTAATAAACAGGTGTTAAACTTTCTAGTCGTTTTTCAGCTTTACCAATCCACTCATACGCTCTTTCGGGTTCTTCCTCAGCACGTTCTAAATAGAATTCTACTAAAGCGTCTTCATTAGATGAGGTTAGTTTAATATTTTCAAATTCAACTCTTTTCAAAGCAGCTTCTATGCATGCATCTATATGTGTAGGATGATGCTCTTTTGCAAATTCAAGATAATCCAATAGAACATCGTTATGGTCTTCATAGGGAATTGTTGCTAAGATCTCGAGTCCTTCTTGAAAACTATAGCCTGTCAAATCTCTTGTCAATGTATGAGTAGATCCAAAGGGTCGACTTTCATCCAGCTCATATGTGATTGCGAAATAATTTCTTCCTACAGATTTGCAAATAAAGTGTTCTTCTAGTTTTGGGATAAGAGTTTGAAATTGATTCCAACTCTTTTGAAAGAGAATATCAAGAAGATGAATAAAATCGCTATTCTCACCTTCATAAATTTCTGAAAAAACAAGCTTATGAAATCCCGAAGGCGCTTCGATTGAATCAAGGAGTTCCGTAAGTAAAGATACAACCCGATCATACCTTTCTTCTTTAGCTTCATTGGCAGCTGACTTAAGCAATTCCTTTTGAGAGGGTGTAAGATCATTGGGTTTGTAATACCTATCTCGATCTAAATAATACCCCTCGTAAGTCTCTGTATTTGTATCGCTTGTGATAGAATCCATCTTCCAATCCTTATTGTTTGGATAATATTCACGAGTAATATAGCATAAATTTGATTTAAAAATGTGAAGTTAATGTTAAAAATATTGATTTTTTTAAAAAAACAATTTACATTCTTTTAGAAGAATTTGAGTTAATGTGAACCTATCCAGAATTAAAAATGTTTTTTATTAATGACAAACCAACACCCATCCTAAATACTCCTTATTTTTCTGATGTCTACGGAGAATCACTCCCATTTGATGATGAAATGCTTGTTCGTGCTGTCGAAATGATCGCTCTACCCAATATGATTTTTCATGTAGTAGGAAAAAAGGGCGGGACAATTATTGAAGTCACTACTGAAAACTATCCTTCTCCGATTCCACTATATGTGGATAGTCGCTTTGGAACTTTTTGTAAAAATGCGACCCAAATTGAAAGACAGCTTCCCTCTCCAGAGGTCATTATTGAGAGGATGAAGAAAAATGTAGGTCTGCCTTACATTTGGGGGGGCAATTATAGTAAAGGGATTCCTGAGTGGAAGAAGTTTTATCCTCCTCAAAAGAAACTTTCTCCTTTTGAAGAAGCACACTGGACTTTTCATGGACTTGACTGTTCAGGAATTCTCTATGAAGCAACAGAGGGTTGTACTCCTCGTAATACCAGCGAAATGATGACTTATGGAAAAGAGGTCTCTCTAGAGGATATCAAGCCCTTAGATTTGATTCTCTATCCAGGGCATGTAGTGATAGCGATAGAGAATAGTGAAACCATCGAGAGTCAACATTCATCTGGAGGAGTTGTCATCCGATCTCTTGAAAAGCGGTTATCGAAGATTAGTGGTCCATATCTTCTTCGTCGCTTTCATCCAGCCTTTTTTTAAAAGCTTTATGGAGACGTTCAAAATTTGCTCTTGATTCTTGCATAGGTGGTTTTCCCTTTGGAGCCCTTTTCTTTTGTTTTTTCAGAATAAAATTAACAAAATTTTCAATAGATAAGGTTTTTGCTCCTAAAAAAGATCCTTTTTTTGATAGCTCACGATCTGACGTTACTAACGTTGTATTTTTTGAATCCCACTCCAATAACTCAAGGAGATATTGATCGGCTGAGAGATTTTTAGGAGAAAAGCTGACTTCAATATTAGAAAGGGTTCTTTTGGAGGCAAAGTCCTCACTGTTTTGATAGTGACTGTCAAAAACTATGAGTACTTGAAGTTGAAGTTCTCCAACAACCTCATCAAAAAGGCGGATGAATTCTTCCCTTTTTTCTTCTAAAGGAAGTAGTTCTTCTTGCAATTTGAAGAAGAGGTTATAGCCATCAACTAGGTAGCGCAATTTACTTAGATACTAATAGGGTTTCTAAAATAGGGGCAAGTTTGTCGAGAGCTTTTCTTCTGTGAGAGATTTTATTTTTAGTCTCTTCATCGATTTCAGCGAAGGTTTTATTGTAATCATACTTCAGAAAAAGTGGATCATATCCAAATCCTTGACTTCCGCGAGGAGTTAAAATCAAAGAACCCTCACAAAGGCCTTTGACTTGCATTTGGATTCCATCTGGAGAAGCTAAAGCAAGGGCACAAACATAATAGCCTGTTCGTTCACTTTCAGGGATAGGATCCAGCGCTTTGATGAGTTTTTGCCGATTTTCTTTGTCAGAAGCTCTTTCTCCAGCATAGCGAGCGCTTTTGACTCCAGGAGCATCTCCTAAGGCTGGGACAACAAGGCCAGAATCATCGGCAATAACCCATCGCTTTAAGGCTTCTGCAGCATGAGTAGCTTTAATAAAGGCATTTTCTTCAAAAGTTACTCCTGTTTCCTCTGGGGCAGTATAATTTGGAAAATCTAATAGTGAAAGAAAATCAAAAGGGTATTGAGGTTTTAAAATCGCTTTAATTTCACGAATTTTATGAAGATTTTTTGAAGCAATAACAATTTCCATTACGAACCTATTCCACTATTATAAATGGTTTGATTTTTGAAAAATTTCCCTCTCAGTTTTTGTTTGATTTTGAAGCGCATACTTAAAAAAGTAGGGCAAGAAATCAAATGAAAAATGACGGGGAAAGAGACTAAAAGTAAGCGTTTAGAATGGTGGAATGAGTTCATAGGATCCTTATAATTTGAACACTATCTTATAAGGATTCGAAATAATTCCGCAAGTTAGAGATTGTAAGTGTTTTTCCCTGAATCGAAATTTTATCTCCCTTCTTATGACCCAATAAACTTTGAGCAAGCTTTGATTGGAAGGAGAGAATATGCTTTTCTGGATCGGCTTCCCAAGGACCTAATAAAGTGTAAGAGACTTCTTTCCCACTATCATCTAGACAGTCAATAATAACACCAACCCCGACCTTGTCTGTGTCGACATCGTTTTTCGTGAGAATTCGTGCTTGGTTGAATTGGGAAGAAAGTGTTCTAAGTTCACTTTGCAGTCGGTCTCGACGTTCTAAAGCTGCTTTGAACTCAGCGTTTTCTCTTAGATCTCCAAGAGCTCTTGCTTCTTCAATCTCTTTAGCATTATCAACGGTTTCAATAGTAGAGATTTCATGAATGCGAGATTTAATTTTTATATACCCTGCTTCTGTGGTCCAAATAACAGGTTCTTCTTCTTGGGACTCGGTGTCATATTTATGACCCATTTTTGCTAGGCCTGGGTGGACAACTTCTGCAAGGGAATGGAAAATTTTAATGTCGTGATCGGTTAAACTTTGGCATTTGGTGGCTAAAAGGAGAAATTCCTGGACAGCTTCTTTTGAAGCAGATTGGAAAATTTTCCGAACATTGTTATAGCGTGCTGTTGTTAAAAAAGTTAGGATTTTTTTAACGGTATCGCGATTCTCTGATTCTTGCTCTATTTGGCTAAGTAAAATAAGTAGGGCTTCAAAGAAGCGATTTTTCCCTTCAACATCAGAAAGAGGGAGCTCTTCACTTTTCATAATCTTTTGAAAATACCATAAAAGAACTTGGGGATAGCGACTAGGGTAAGTCAGAAGTTCATCTAACTTTTTGATAATGGATTCTTCTTTTTTTGCTTTCATTAGTTCTGTGAGCACGTAATCTCTAAGGGGATTTTGGTCGATTTCTAAGAAGAGATTAAGGAAAAAGATTGTCCAATCATCTCTAAGTTTTCGGATGGCATAAAGAGCTCTTTTCTTAAAAGCAATCACTTCAATTCCTTTGACAACATCTTCTGGAGAAGTGAATCGCGTGATAAGTTCTTTTGTAGGAGAGTATTCTTTCCCTTCGTTTAGATCTTCCATGAAAAAGTGAAGTTGTAGTTCTTGAGAATCAGTCAGCTCTCCAGTTGATAATGCTTCTTTGAGCTTTTCTTCTAGCTCTTTTCTGAACTCTTCATTTTTTATTGTCTGAGGAAAATCTCTTAAGAAAGTATAGACAATTTGAATCAGATGGCTTGCATCAGGTTTTTTTTCTAAGGCTTTTTTTAGGTGCTCTTCATGAGTGACTTCAGATTCTCGCAACTTAAACGGCTTACGTAGTTCATCAGGAGTTTCAATCATCGTATCTTTTTTGATTTTCGCACGCGCTGTTTGCCACCATCTGGCCCAATCTTCTTTCGGGATAACAAGCTCACAAAGTTCCTCTTTTATTTCAGCAGCAGTTGAAGGGCCAAGGTCTCTTAAGAGGATATGAATTGTTTCTACGGGGTTTTTCTTTGCTCTTTCTTCCAGTTCATCGGGATTTCCAAAGCGCAGAGCTAAGAAATGATCATCTGGGATAGGAATTAAGGTATTGAATGCGTTTTCAAACGAAAGATCCTTCTTCCCTCCAACATAATCAAACTCGATTTCAAGTTGTTCTCTTAAAAAAGAGACATCAAGGATTTCTCCAACCCCCCATCCTCCTGAGTGGAAGACGAACTTCCCCTTTTTCATGTGAGTTAAAAGTTCGTAATTACTGATAGCCCCTTGAAAATTGATCATTTCACGGAGTCCAATCAGTCGAATTTTATCGTTGAAATGAGAGTCATTAGGATTGCGTTCTTTTAAATAATTAAAAGCCAACTCTCCAAGATAGGCTGTATTTGTTGTTTGAAGATCAAAAATTAATTTTAAAATTTCGTGCCCAAGATCGGTCTCTTTGATTTTATCCCAAAGGGGGAGAGCATTTTCTACATGACGTCCAAAAGGACTCGCTAATTCAGAGTTTTTAACTCCTAGCAATACCCGCTTAAGTTCTTCACCATCAACCTCATCCCCCATGCAATACTCTTCCCAAAGGGTCAGAAATGACGGATAATCATGATTACCAAGATGTTTTTGAAACTGACCTAAATAACTCATTGACATATAAAGAAATCCCTAATAGTTCATTGAGGGAAGTATATATTGTCTCAAAATTAACTTCAATCGGATAGGTTCTTACGTTGAAAAACTTATTCCATCGAGTTAAGATGTCAACATATGAAGTTGAAAATAAAAAAAGGTTTAAATATTCCACTTTCTGCTCTTCCACAGGGGGAGATTAAGGATTTCCCCTTGTCGCACACAATTGCATTGGATTTTAATCCATTTGAAAAACTTTCTTTTTCTCTCTTAAAAAAAGAAGGAGACTTGGTCAAGCTTGGGGAGCCAATAGCAATTGATAAAAAATGCCCAGAAAGGGTGTTCGTATCCCCTGGATCAGGAAAAATTACTGGAATTGTTCGGGGATTAAAGAGACGCCTTCTTTCTGTTATTATTGAAACGGATCAGAAACAAACACCTTTTAAGCAAAGTGAGGGAACACTTGAAAACCTAATCGATGCAGGTCTTTTTCCTCACATTCAAATGCGCCCATGCTTAAGAATCGCACATCCAAAGCAAAAGCCTGAAGCGATTTTTATTCGAGCGATTGCTTCAGCCCCTTTTGCTCCTCCTCCTGAATTGGAAGTTGAGGGTCATGAAGAAACTTTTTCTCTAGCTGTTGAAGCACTTTCAAAGTTATGTCCTATTCATTTGGTTTACCGAGAAGGGAGTGAGTGCACAACCTTTACCCAGGCATCCCATGCAGAAGTGCACTCTGCTAGTGGTCCTCACCCTATTGCAAATCCATCCATTCACATTCAAGCAATCCATCCGATTAAAAGAAATCATCAAGTCGTTTGGACTCTTTCGGTGTCTGATGCCATTGCAATTGGAAAGTGGTTAAAAGAAGGAATCTATTATCCTGAGCGCGTTATCAGCGTTGCAGGTGAAGGGGTTCCTGAAGAAAAGAGGGGTTACTATAGAGTGAATCGGGGAACCTCTATAGAGGCAGTGATCGGCAAGTTAGAAGAGGATATCCGGGTGATTTCTGGGGATCCATTAACTGGGGAGATTTCGAGAGGGTATTTAGGGTTTTACGACAATGTGATTTGCGCTTTTCATGAGGCGCCAAAACAAAGAGAATTTCTCCATTTTCTGAAATTAAAACGAAAAGGGTATACCGCATCAAAAGCCTATTTCTTTAGGAAAAAGTCTCCTGGCTTTACTATGCTCCAACATGGAGAGGAGCGTCCTTTTGTCGACGGAACAATCTATGATAAAGTGATGCCCTTAAATATTGAAACAATGCCTCTTATTAAGACCCTTATGACGGAGCAGTATGATAAGGGAGAGGCGTTGGGGCTTTTAGAAGTTGCCCCAGAAGACTTCGCGCTTTCTGCTTTTATATGCCCCTCAAAAATCGAGATGCCTGAAATCGTTAAACAAGCCCTGCAAGGATATGCTGCGCAATATTTTGACGACTAATCCCTCTCATAAAAGCTTCGCTTTCCTTTACTTTTAGTGATAGGAATGTGAGGAGATTTAGAAGTTCTTTCTCTTGAACTTCTTCTCTAGCGCTTACGGTGTTGCTCGCTTGGACGAGCTTTTGAAGAAAAGATGTATAAAGGGCGTCCATAATAACCTCAAAAAATAATTATTTAGATTCTCAAATTTCATCGCATTTAATAAGCACGGAATAATAATAAAAACACAACTTTAATTAAAGAAATAAAATTAATTTTTTACAAAGTAGGCGTCTGTAAAAAACTTTTATAAAAAAAATGTTTATAGGCAAGATCAATAGCTCTGCATTTGAAAGGTTTTTAAAAGAAGAAGGTTGTGCTTACGAAAAGATTAATGTTTCAGTGATAGATACTGGAACAAATAGCGTGATTGCAACAGTCACCGTTGGAAATCAACCTTTTGATATTGCGATCACCCCTCCTAGCGCTACTACAAGGTTCCTAGTCTCTTAGCTGAATTAAATCTTGATTTTTTCTGCAATAATTGAGAATTTAGTTTCTTTTTAAATCAACAATTTTAATTTTACTTGGTTTTTAGGCTTGCTCTCTTATTTTTATTGGTAGGTTTGTTTCTTCATGGAGAAGAAGATGTCACTGATTTATTTAGGGATCTATCTTTAGTAAACCAGGTTAATCATGAGATTAAAGAAACCCTCCCCTTTCATTATAATTATTCCTTGATGGGAGGTTATTTTTCGATGCCCTCTGCTCGGATGAATCACGTGGGGACTGCTGCAGTGGGGTTTGCTTATGTGCCTCCCTATCGGAATTATGCTGCAACGATTCAGGCATTGGAACGGGTTGAATTTGGGATTAATTATACGACATATATGGGGATTCCTGATCCAGCGATGGGATCGATGGGATTTGGGGATTTTACCGATCGAGGAGCGAACTTAAAGATTGCGCTTCTGCAAAAAACAGATGGCTTTGCACACTTTCCTGAAATTGCAATCGGGTTGGAGGATTTTTATGGAACCAAACGATTTCATGCTTTTTATGTCGTTGGTACGAAAGAAATTCTCGATTGGAATCTGGAAGCAACTTTTGGATGGGGAAAAGGGAGAATCAAAGGTTTTTTCGGGGGGTTAGGGTGGACTCCTTTTCGGAAGACAAACATTCCAGGTCTTAATCAGCTGACATTTCTTGGAGAATGGGATGCAACGGACTATAAAAATCATGCCCATGAACATCCAAAGGCAAAAAAAGTCAAAAGCCGTCTTAATGTTGGGTTAACAACATCGTTTTTTGATCTGTTGCAACTCAATGTAAGTACAATCCGTGGTAAAAAAGTCGCTGCTTCAGCGTCGCTTCGTTATGATCTCGGTGATACAAAAGGGTTTTTTCCAAAAGTGGATAATCCCTCTTACTATCGCACACCCATTGATACTGAACCTTTAGGATATTTACGTTCTGAAAAAGAACTGTCCCATGAAATGGCTTTTGCTTTTGGAGAACAAGGGCTTAATCTTTATCGTCTTTATATTACAACGGATGAGAATAAGGGACGAGCCCTTTGGATTAAGATGATCAATAATCTTTATCGTGAAGAAAGGGATGTAAAGCAAAGAATTAAAAGTGTGTTATCTGCCCTTGCTCCATCGAATATCGATACAATCACTGTTGTTGTTGAAGCAGATGGGATTCCAACGCACGAATATCGCTTCCGAACAATTGATCTTTTAAGTTTTCGAGAGGGAAAGATAGGAGATTATGAACTTGAAATTCTTACGCCGATGCGAGAACCAAGCTCTCCTCCCAATTCATTTGAAGGAAGCCTTCTTTATCATCGGTCTAAAGCAATTTGGACTTTTAATATTCGCCCCCGTCTTTTGACATTTTTTGGAAGCGCAACAGGGAAATTTAAGTATAGTGCAGGAATTGTTGCAGGGCCTGAAGGATATCTCTTTGATCAACTCTATTATAAGATTCAAGGAGCCTATAATGCCCATGCGAGTATCTCTGATATTGGAGATATGGATATGTTAAATCCCTCTCAAGTCTTAAATGTTCGTTCAGATAGCATAAAGTATTTCCAAACAAATACATTTGCCCTAGAAGAAGCATATCTTCAGAAGGGTTTTTACTTAAATAAAGGGTGGTATGGGCGTCTAGCTTTGGGGTATTTTGAGCCTGCATATGGCGGAGTTGCTGCAGAGTTCCTTTATTATCCTGTTGGGTCCTGCTGGGGAATTGGCATTGAAGCAACTGGAGTGCTTAAGCGGAAGTATCATGGTATTGGATTTACAACTAAAATTCGAAAGTTTGAGGGATTTGAACCAAAGTTTGTGCATTACATTGGATATCAGTATTTTTTAGATTTGTATTATGATATCAAACCTCTTCAGATTGATCTAAAGGTAAGTTTGGGAAAGTTTTTAGCGAGAGATATTGGAGCTCGATTTGAGATAGGGCGCTATTTTCCTAGTGGCTTCCGCTTTTCCGTTTGGTATAGTCTAACAAATGCGCACGACATTGTTAATGGTAGTCGTTATCGCGATAAAGGGGTTTCATTTTTGATTCCCTTTGATTTCTTTCTAAAAAAGAGCAGCCGAACCTATATCCCTTATGCCCTTTCAGTTTGGCTTAGGGATACAGGTGCACGGGCTGCCACAGGCAAAAGGCTTTATAAAACTTTGCAAGAAGAAAGAGAAAGCTCACCCTTATAAAGGTGTTTTGATTATGAGATGTCAAGCACTTTTACATCAAACTTAAGTGTTTTCCCTGCAAGGGGATGATTAAAATCAAGAACAAGCTCTTCTCCATCGATGCTATCAACTTTTATCAACATTTCTCCAAATTGCTCATCTGAAACAACAAGAAGAGCTCCTTCAAACCTTAGATCTTCAGGAATTAGATTTGCTGCGACTTTTTTAAAGGCATGAGGATTCACCTCGCCATAAGCATGTTGTGGATCAAGGGTGATTTCTTTATTATCCCCAACATCTAATCCCCTAAGAGCTTCTTCAAGTGCTGGTAATATTTGATGTGATCCAAAAAGAAAGATAAGGGGATCCTTCCCCACGTTACTATCAATCTGAGTGTTATCATCTGAGAACACACTGTATTCGATAGCTACTTGTTTCCCGTTTTCTATCATGGCTTCCCCTCCTATAAAGCTAAGACCTGCTTTTTTAGCAGTCCCTTACTTTAGTTTTGCACAGATGATTAATTTAGTAAACTCAGGATCTGGGGTGCAGCATAGGTGAAAATGAAGTCAGCGCCTGCGCGCTTCATAGAAATAAGAGACTCATAAAAAGTAGCTTGCGCATCAAGAAACCCTTTTTCCTCAGCCGCCATGATCATTGCGTACTCTCCGCTAACATGGTAAGATCCAACGGGGAGAGAACTTTTTTCTTTAATGGCAAAAATAACGTCCAAATAAGGAAGTCCAGGTTTAACAAGGAGCATATCAGCACCTTCCTCTTCATCTAGAAGCGCTTCTCTTAGAGCTTCTTCCCGATTGGAAGGGTCCATTTGATAGGTTTTTTTATCTCCAAAAGAAAGAGAGGTTTGAATAGCGCTGCGAAACGGCCCATAAAAAGCTGAAGCATACTTAGCTGTATAGGAAAGAATGGATGTTTGACTATTTCCTTCATTATCAAGAGCTTCGCGGATAGCTTTGACCCTTCCATCCATCATATCACTCGGTGCAACAATATCACATCCAGCTGAAGCATAACAAATTGCTTGTTTAACGAGTGCTTCTAATGTTGCATCATTATCGATTTCCCCTTTTTGATTAACGATTCCATCATGGCCATGTGTTGTGAAGGGGTCAAGGGCAATATCACTAATGATACAAAGTGTTGGGATCTCCTTTTTGATCATTTGGATGGCTCGGGGAATTAAAGAGTAAGGATTCCAAGCTTCACTTCCTTGATTATCTCTCATCTGGGGATCGATAACAGGAAAAAGGGCGATCGCAGGAATCCCTTGAGCATGGAGAAGTTCAGCTTCCCTAAGGATCAAATCTACGGATAAACGGTTGATTTGTGGCATTGAAGAGATAGGTTGACGACACTTTTCACCATCAAGGACAAAAAAAGGGACGATAAGATCACTAGCTTGAAGGGTATTTTCTCTAACAAGAGAACGGATTGCAGGGGACTTCCGATTCCGCCTTGGACGCTTCAAAAAGCTATATTCTGTTTTTACAGTCATACTCGGAAAGATAAACGATCAACAATTGTTTGACCAATGGAAAGTGATGACGTTGCAGCAGGAGAAGGAGCATTTAAAACATGAAGAGAGTGCTCATCTTGAATGATAAGAAAATCATCGACAAGCTTTCCATTTTTCATAATGGCTTGAGCTCTGACTCCACTTCCTCCTTGCTCTAAATCGTCCATTCCAATTTCTGGGACAAGACGCTGCAAACTCCTTACAAAAGCTTTTTTGCTAAAAGAACGATACATTTCATAAAGACCCGTTTTCCAATATTTCATTCCTAATTTCCAAAAACCTGAATAGGAAAGAACGTCGGAAAAATCTTTTAAGACAAAATCTGATTTTTTATATCCTTCACGGGCTGTTGCAAGGACGGCATTCGGTCCGGCTTCAACATTACCATTAACCATGCGTGTTAAATGGACCCCTAAAAATGGGAGTTTGGGGTTAGGAACAGGATAGATAAGTCCACGAACTAGCTCTCTTTTTTCCTTCTTAAGGAGGTAATACTCTCCTCTAAATGGGAGGATTTGACAGGGAAGGTCTTGTTCGGGAAGAGCCATTTTAGCAATACGATCACAGTGAAGCCCTGCACAATTAATGACAAAATCAGGGGAATACGTTCCGGCATTCGTTTCAACGATCCACCGTGGAAAGGAATAATGAAGGTATTCAACTTTTTCGCTTCTTCTAATTTCCCCTCCATTCCTTTCAAAGGCTTGGGCCATTCCTAAGGCAACTTCTGAATAATCAATAATATGACATTCGGGAACATGTAGAGCAGCAATTCCAGAAACGTGGGGTTCAATGTCTCGAAGCGCTTCTTTTGAGATTTCTTCAACTTTAACTCCATTCGCATCTCCACGCCTTTTTAGCTCTTGAAGAGTTGCCAACTCTTCCTGACGCGAGGCAACTAAAACTTTTGGGCAAAGTTCGTATGCGATTCCTTCTTCATTGCAGAAATCTAAAAGTTTTTTCTTTCCTTGTACGCAATTGGTTGCTTTAAGAGATCCAGGTTTATAGTAGATGCCCGAATGGACAACGCCGCTATTATTTCCTGTTTGATGAGTTGCTACCTCATCTTCTTTTTCCACGATAATAACATGGAAAGAGGGATATTTTTTCTGCAATTGGTAGGCTGTGGCTAAGCCAACAATCCCGCCGCCGATGATCATTATCTTCATGTAATCATTTCCTTTATTTGACAAAATAACCAACAATTTTTATGCGTTAGCCTTGTCTCTTGAAAGAAAGGTTACCAAAAAAGAGAGAAAAAGTTAGACTATTTTCTTTTGCGAGCTGAAAAAATAGGGAGCTGACGCATGTTAAACGACTATGAAGAATTTTCTGAATCGCAACTCAAGATTATCAAGAAGTATGTGACAAATACTTCAAGTCATATTTTTTGTCTGCGTAATCTTCCTGAGGTCATTAAAGGAGCTCTTTTTTCCCGATATTCAAGATCAAGTTTAGGTCTTCGTTCTCTCCTATTGAAAGAATTTATCCTCAATGAAGAAACAGCTTTTTCATCAATTTCAGGGATGAAAGAGGAAGAAAATGACAACGAGTTGGAAGACCAAAGTATTGCTATCAAAAAAGCACAGAATTTCTATGATAGGATTCTTGATGGTTATGGAGATGATTCAATTGGAGAATTAGGTGGAGCCCACTTAGCCATTGAAAATGTCTCTATGATTGCTGCAAAAGCCATTGAAGATGCTCGACTTGGAGGGTCTCCTCTTGAAAAATCCACACGATATATTTATTTCGATCAAAAATATGAAGGGGAATATCTTTTTTTCAGAGAGCCCATCTTAATGACTTCTGCTTATCGCGATCATTATGTCGATACATGTAACCACCTTTTTGAAGTCTATGGGAGACTTATTCCTCCACTGGCAGAGCAAATGGAAAAAGATTTTCCGAAAGAACATGATGTTTCAAAAGTAGCTTATACAGCAGCTCTGAGAGCGAAAGTTTTAGATTGTCTTAGAGGACTTCTTCCTGCAAGCGCTCTTACAAATATGGGTGTTTATGGGAATGGACGATTTTTTGAAACCCTCGTCCAAAAGTTAAATTGTCATAATCTATCAGAACTCCAAGAAATTGCCCGCTCTTCTCATCAAGAACTCTCTAAAGTAATGCCTTCTTTTGTCAGACGAGCAGAACTTTCCCATAAGCATCAGAATTCTTATGCTGAGTTCCAAGATAAAATGAATGAAGAGCTCCATTTGATGAGTGAGCAGTATACATCTTCAATTCAGCCGCTGAATCAACCGATGGTTCGTCTTGTAAACTCAGATCCTGATAGCCCTGTGAAGGTGGGTGCAGCACTTCTCTTTAACCAATCAAATTGTGGATTGATGGAGCTTCAGGAGATGTGTCGTAAACTTCCAAAAGAAGACCTTTCTCGTATTTTTGAAGGAGCTTCTGCGTTTAGACAAAATCGGAGGCATAAATCTCCTCGGGCTTTAGAGCATGCTGAATTTACTTTTGAAATCGTTGCAGATTATGGAATTT
Source organism: Chlamydiales bacterium (assembly GCA_024233395.1). Lineage (GTDB taxonomy): Bacteria > Chlamydiota > Chlamydiia > Chlamydiales > Simkaniaceae > Neptunichlamydia. The sequence continues at coordinate 474,950 of JACKPR010000002.1, read as the reverse complement.
ATCGTGACCTGCAGCGTCATCGTACACTGACTCAGGAAAGACAACTCCTCTCTTGTGACCTCGGCTATTACATTCCTAAAGAGATTCTAGATACCGATATGGAAAAAGATTATCGCGAAGCGATGGATCGGGCAAAAGCAACGTATGATGAAATTGCTGGAGAGCTTCCTGAAGAAGCACAATACGTGGTTCCTATGGCTTATAACATTCATTGGTATTTCCACATTAATTTGCGTGCATTGCAGTGGATGTGTGAATTGCGCTCTTCCCCAGCTGGACATCCAATGTATCGTTATGTTGCACAAGAAATGGCAAAACAAGTTTCACATACTTTCCCAGAATTTGAGCGTTTCTTTAAGTTTGTCGATTATGATGGATATGAGCTTGGCCGCTTAGGTCAAGAGATCCGAACTGTAGAAAAGATGAAAAATTAAACGGATAGTTACATGAAGAAGTCAGGAAGCGTCTTTGGAGGGACTCTTCTCATCACCGGTAGTTGTATTGGTGCTGGAATGCTTGGACTCCCAATTCTTACAGGAATTCCCGGTTTTTTCCCTTCATCCGTAATGTTTTTTATTGCTTGGCTTTTCATGTTAACAACAGCCATTTTGATGGTTGAGATTATGGGTTGGTTTAACAAACCTGTTAATCTTATCTCAATGGTTGAACATACATTAGGGCCAATAGGAAAAGTTCTTTGTTGGTTTCTTTACCTTTTCCTATTTTATGCTCTTCTAGTTGCCTACATGTCGACAAGTGGAAACCATGCGAGCCTCTTTATTGAAAATACCTTTCATCTTCCTCTCCCCAATTGGGCTGGCTCTTTCTTTTTTGTGATCCTTTTTGGTTGGCTTGTTTATCTTGGAACGAAGCCTGTTGATCATGTGAATCGCTATCTCATGTATGGAAAAATTATTTCTTTTGTTCTCCTAGTGATCCTTGGGATTCAACACATTGTTCCCCGCTTTCTCCTTCACTGGGAACCAAAATATGCATTATTTACCTTTCCAATTTTGATCATTTCTTTTGGGTTCCATAATATGGTTCCAGTCTTAATGAAATATATGAAAGGGGATCGAAAAAGAGTACGACAATCGATCTATGCAGGTTCTTTTTTAACCGTTGTTATCTACATAATATGGGAAGTTGTTACACTTGGTGTTCTTCCTATTAGAGATATTCTTCATAGCTATAAAATCGATGTAGATGCTGCTCAAGCATTGAGGACCTATCTTGGATCGAGCATAATCGGTTATTCAGCACAAAGTCTTGCATTCTTTGCAATTCTGACTTCCTTTTTAGCTCAAGCTTTAAGTTTAACTAACTTTTTAAGCGACGGATTTAAAATCAAACATAAAGAAAGAGAAAATATTGGAATGTGTCTTCTTGCGCTTATTCCTCCCCTTGCATTTTCTATTCTTTTCCCAGATCTTTTCTTTCAAGCTTTGAACTTTGCTGGTGGAATTTGCGCTGTTGTCCTTTTTGGGATTTTTCCTGCTCTGATGACCTGGATTGGTCGGTATCAAAAAGGAAACTTACTTCCCGATAGAGTTGCTGGGGGACGTCCTCTTCTTCTCTTAATTCTTCTCATTGCTTGTCTGATCTTTTTTGATCAACTCACAACCATGTTAAACTTTAACCTTCTCCCAAAACCCTAAAGGATGCAATTTATGAGAAAGGTATTTTTTTTATTATTAATCACTTTTTCTATGCTATGCTATGGGGAGCCGGTTATATTCAATACTCTTCCTAAATCTGGCAGTGTTTATATTGGAAAGACATTATCGGATGGTCTTAAACAGGGACGTTTTATGACAATCTCTAATAATACATTTCCATCAGATAAGATTTCTTCTATTGACTTAGAAGCATTAATAAGAACTGAATCTATAACTCAAGAACACTTTGATGCATCGGAAGACAATCTTCTCATTCTAAAAGAAAAACTTCCAAAGTTGATTGTTCATGTTAGAGATCCTAGGCAAGCACTTATTTCATGGACGCATCATCTAAATAAAGTCCAACATTCAGAAGAAGCGTTGGATTATTTTTTGCTTTCATTGCCAAAAAAATATTTTAACTGGAGTTTTTCGAAACAACTTGCATGGCAAATTGACCATTATTTTCCAGCTTGCGTTAAGTGGATACAAGATTGGGTAGAAGCAAGTAGAGACGATAATTTAGAAATCCTGTTTACAACATATGAATTATTCGTAGAAAATCCAAAAGAGTTTTACACGCAAATCTTCGACTTTTATCATATTAATTCAGCTATAGATAAATTGCCCAGCCTTCCTAAAGAAGAAATTTATCATTATAGAAAAGGGGAAAACGAAGAGTGGAGGAAACTAATGACAAAGAGCCAACAAAAAAAAGTAACAAAATTGATTCCGAAGGAACTATTTACGAAATTTAACTGGAAACCATAAATTGCTATGAAAATAAATCACTACATTGGGGGAATATTACTTGTAGCAGGAACCACAATAGGTGCAGGAATGCTAGCCCTTCCTGTCTTGACCTCTTTTGTCGGGTTTTTCCCATCGATTTGTATCTTCCTTCTTTGTTGGCTTGTCATGCTTGCAACATCCTTTTTCTTTCTTGATGTCAACCTTGCTGTCGAGGGAGAACCCAACCTGATCTCTATGGCTCATAAGACATTAGGTGGCTGGGGAAAGGGGCTAAGTTGGATTGTTTATCTTCTACTTCTTTATTCCCTCACAGCAGCCTACATCTCTGCAAGTGCTCCTCTATTTACTTCTGCGGTCAAATCGATGACAGGCTATACTCTGCCGGATTGGCTTTCTCCTTTTTCTCTTCCGATTATTTTTGGCTTTTTTGTTTACTTAGGAACGCTTGGCGTTGATATGATCAACCGATTGTTAATGATAGGGCTTTGTGTTTCTTATTTGATTTTGGTTGGTTTTTTGCCTGAGCACATTGAAGGAACGCTTTTGACTCATATTGATTGGACGCCCACACTTGTAACTTTTCCAGTGGTCATCACTTCTTTCGGATACCATATTATTATCCCAAGTTTAACGACTTATATGAATCACGATCGGAAGCACCTACGGCGCACTTTGATCATTGGAAGTTTGCTTCCTTTGGTGATCTACATTTTATGGCAGGTGTTGATTTTAGGGATCATACCGATTTTTGGGGAAAATAGTTTAGTGAGTGCATGGAGAGCAGGAAGTTCGGCAACGATTCCCCTCTCTCAACTAATTCATAACAAATGGGTTGTTGTTGGAGCTCATTTCTTTTCCTTTTTTGCCATTGTTACTTCGTTTTTAGGAGTGACTTTAAGTTTATCTGACTTCTTAACCGATGGTTTTAAGATAAAAAAAACATGGGAAGGAAGATTGCTTGCTTGTCTGATGACATTTGTTCCTCCCCTTGTTTTTGTCCTCACCTATCAAAGGGGATTTTTTGTTGCGCTTGAGTATGCTGGGGCCTTTGTTGCTATTTTACTTATTTTCCTTCCAGCGATGATGGCATGGAAGCTTAACACATCAAAATTTTATCGGTCAGGATTGGGGAGACTTCTCTTAAGTTTTGTGATTCTTTTTTCCATATTTATTGTTGCTGTCGATATCCTTGAGCAGTGGGGAACGCTTAAACCGCTCCTTTCAAAGTATATTGAATGAACCCATCAGAAATTAAATTTAAGCTAAATTCAACCTTTCTTCCTGAGGGAGACCAACCTGAGGCCATTCGCCTTTTGACCGAAGGGATCGAGATGGAAAAGAGATCTCAAGTTCTTCTTGGGATTACAGGGTCTGGAAAGACATTTACAATGGCGCATGTCATTCAAAATGTTCAAAAACCATCACTCATTCTTGCTCATAACAAAACTTTAGCTGCTCAACTCTATCAGGAATTTAAAAACTTATTTCCCGATAATGCCGTAGAGTATTTTGTTTCTTATTATGACTATTATCAACCTGAAGCTTATGTTCCAAGAACAGATACTTATATCGAAAAAGATCTTTCGATTAATGACCGTATTGAAAAACTGAGGCTCCGAGCAACGTGCTCTCTTTTAGAGCGTGATGATGTGATTATCGTTTCCTCTGTTTCCTGTATTTATGGTTTGGGAATGCCTGAGTATTTTCGAGAAATGAAACTCACATTAAATGTTGGAGAATCATACAAGAGAGATGCTGTTTTACTTCATCTCATAGAGCTCCAATATTCTCGCAATGACTTTGAACTTTCTCGTTCTCATTTTCGTGTTCGTGGAGATATTTTAGAAATTGTTCCTGCCTATGAAGATGACTTAGGTTATCGTGTGGAGTTTTTTGGAGATGAGTTAGAAAGAATTAGCGAGATTGATCCCCTTACAGGAAAAGTAAAGCGAAGAATTAGCGGGCTTTCAATTTATCCGGGATCTCACCACGTCACTCCAGAAGAGGCCCGTGTCAGCGCGATGAAAACAATTAAAGAAGAACTCAAAGAAAGATCAAACTATTTTGCGAATGAAAACCTTTTAGTTGAACAGCAGCGTATTGAGCAAAGAACGAAGTATGACCTCGAGATGATTAAAGAAATTGGCTACTGTAAAGGGGTTGAAAATTATTCCCGTCATTTTGGAGGACGAAATCCAGGGGAACCTCCAGCTTGTTTATTGGATTATTTCCCCAGTGATTTTTTGATTTTTATCGATGAATCCCATCAAACCCTTCCACAAATTCATGCAATGCATAATGGTGATCGAGCTCGAAAGAAATCTTTAGTTGATTTTGGTTTTCGTCTTCCTTCAGCCTATGATAACCGTCCCTTAAAATTTGAAGAATTTTACAATCACATCCACCAAGTCATTTATGTTTCAGCAACGCCAGGACCATGGGAAGTAGCCGAAGCAGGTGGTGATGTTGTTCAACAAATTATTCGTCCCACAGGGCTCTTAGATCCAACGATAGAAGTGCGACCAGCAATCAATCAAGTGGATGATTGCCTTGATGAAATTCGGATTGAAACAGAGAAAGGGGGGAGAGTTCTTGTTACAACACTTACCAAAAAACTTTCTGAAGACTTATCGAAATATCTTAATGAAATTGGAGTGAAAGCAAAATATCTCCATTCCGATATCGACACTTTAGAGAGAGTTGAAATTATTAAGGATCTTCGACGTGGTGTATTTGATGTTTTGGTGGGAATTAATCTCCTAAGAGAAGGGTTAGATATTCCTGAAGTTTCCCTTGTTACGATTCTTGATGCAGATAAGGAAGGGTTTTTAAGAAGTGAAACAGCTCTTATTCAGACTTGTGGACGTGCTGCACGCAATAGTGAAGGACGTGTCATTATGTATGCTGATAAAACGACGCAATCGATTACCAATACAATAAAAGTAACAAGTGATCGTCGAAAGATTCAAGAAGAGCATAACCGCAGGCATGGAATTGTTCCAAAAACAATCAAAAAAGAATTGTCCGATGATTTAGCAGAAGCTTTTCCTGAGTATAAAGCTGCTGAAGTTGATAAAGAAAAAGAAGAATCTTTTCTAGATCCAAAAGAAGTTAAAGAGCGTATCGATGAATGTCAAAAAGAGATGAAGCTAGCTGCAAAGGACCTAAGATTTGAGGATGCCGCTCGATTCAGGGATCTTATGAAATATTATCAAGATCTTCAGCTTCTAGAAGATCATCCCGTCTGAAGAATATATTGCTCATGCAGTTTAAAAATGGGATGATTTAAATTGCTTAAGCCATAGCGTTTTCCTTGCGAGTTTTCAGATCTAGATTTATACTTCTAACAGTAAGTTAATAGGTATATTTATGAGAAAACTGTCTTCTTTTTTCCTTTTGTCTTTTTCTTTAATAACAACTCTTTTTGCAACATATGAGCCTCCTTCTTGTGGGTATGATTCACAAGATCGAGCAACAAAAGTCTATTATGAAGCTTTTGACCGAGCCGTTGAATTTGTCAAAATGAATCAAATAGAGGGGGATATCGTTGAATTTGGAACATTGGAAGGATTTACTGCATCAATCTTTGCAAAACTAATCGCTCAATATAAAATGAACAGTTCTCTTCATCTCTTTGATTCATTTGAGGGGTTTCCTGAAATTACTTCAAAGGTCGATTTGAATTCCTATGAAGTTAAAGACTATAAAGTTTGGCAGTCTGGTGGAATGGCTTTGAATGCAAATATTCCTGAGCTTATCAAAAGTAAGCTTCAAACCATTATTCCTTTAGAACTGGTTCATATCCATAAAGGATACTTTAGTGAGACTTTTAAAGAAGGAACGCTGCAATCTAAACCCTCCATTGTTCATGTTGATTGTGATCTGTACCAATCTGCGAAAGAGGTCTTATCAAATCTTTTTAAATATGATCTTGTTCAAGATGGGATGATTATCCTTTTTGATGACTATAATTGTGGTCGAGCAAATCCAAAGTTTGGTGAAAGGAGAGCTTTAAAAGAAGTTATGGATGAAAACCCCAACTTTTCTCATAGTTTATTTTTCTACTATGGTTGGCATGGTGCAGCTTTTATCATTCATAAAGAAGATAAAGAAGGTTAAATTAAGATTTACTATTCAATACCTGATCACTCCACATTTAATAAAGGGGGGTTAGAACTTATGTTTGAGAGCAAACTGACATTTTTTGAAGAAGGCTTTGGGGAAGTAGCTCCAATATCTTGGATGTTTTAATAGAAAAAGAACCATCCGAACGCCTGCTTGGGCAAGAAGGCCTGAGTGTTTAACAAGTCTATTCCACTCTTTTCCTTCAGACTCGATTTGATTCATAAGATTTTGAAACATCTGATTTTTTATTGGAGAGCTTTTTAAAGCTTGAGCATAGGAGTTTGAGGATAAGCGGAAGGCTCCAAAAGGCTTTGGAATATAGCCTACACCATATTTGAGAGCGATTTGGCAGGTGAGATACCAATCACTAATACTCAAAAGTTTTGGGTTTAAGCCACCAAATTCATCGACATATTTTTTTCGATAAATGGAACAATTTGTATGGATGAAGTAAGTTGACTTTTTAAAAAGTTGTTTAAGTTCATGTGGCATAAAAATATGTGTTTTGTCGGGAAGGGGCATTTTTTCGATAACAAGAGAGTTGGGGTCATTTGCCTTAAAGTGAGTTGCTTTTCCTGAGCAAATACCGAGAGTGGGGTTTTTTTCTAAAAACGCAAGAGAGTTTTCAAAAAATCCAGGAAGAATATAGTCATCAGCTGAGCAAAATGCTAAGTAAGTTCCTCTTGCTTCTTCAATCCCTTTATTAATTGCAAGGACAGGACCTAAATTCCTTTCGTTCTGAATGATTTTGATAGAGGGATATTTCTTTTGAAGAGCTTCTATAACTTTCAAGCTTTGATCTGTTGAGGCATCATCAATGATAATGACTTCTTGAGGTGCAAGGGATTGAGAAAAAATCGCATTGCAGGCTGTTTCTAAGAGGTCACTGTGGTTGTAGTTTGGAAGAATAACAGAAAGGCTTGACATGGTTTTGCCTAAAAAGGGGGATTACTTCTTCATGCAACCTAAAGTAATAAAATAGTGAGCAAGGGGAAGATAACCGGTATGAACCACTTCATCATTTGCTGCAAACATGAAAACGCATTCAAAGTGTTTTCGCATTTCTTGTTCTAAACGATCATGAGAGTAGATATTTACGTGTCCTTTTTTTGAAACTTCAGAAGCAAACTCTTGAGAAATTTTACTCGGAGTTCCAATAATCGCAATTCCTTCGGGCGTTAAATGTTTTGCAATTCCAGCAAAAAAATCGGATGCATGTTCGGGCATAATATGCTCAACAACATCAAAATTAATGATTGCATCCCACTTTTCCTCTTCTGAACTTTCTAAAAAGTCGCCCACTTCAAATTCAACAAAAGACTCTGAGAAGTTCTTTTGAGCGCATTGAATGGCTTCTTCATCAAAATCCACACCCTTTGCAAACCCACATTCTTTCCCAATGAGAAAAGTTCCAAGGCCTTCATTGCACCCGACATCTAAGACGCGCTTGTTAGGGCCAATCATTTTTGCAGCAAATTTGTAATAAGACATGGAATGAAGAACTCTTCGAGGTGTTTTATAAAACCAATGAGAAGCATAGCGTCCCAAATTTATTTCAGGAGTATCTTGCATGAGTTCTTCAGTGACACATTCCCAATTTGATTTTGTTTCCTTCATAAAATTCCTATATTGTTTTTATATATACTGGTTCCTGTTGAAACTTACCCAAGCTGGCTGATTCAAAGCCTCGGATTTGAAATTATTTAAAAGGGAGTAGTATTGATTTAATACAACCCCCTTTTAAATAATTTCAACTACGAGAGCTTTTAATTCACCCCCATTGGGTAAGTTTGAACTGGAACCAGTATATTCCATTTCGATCATAGAGAGGTATTTATTTTTTATGGCAAGCAACACAAATTAAATAATGCGCCATAGGACTATATCCAGTATGAACAATCTCATCATTAATCCCAAAGGGGAAGACGTTATGAAAGGACTCTTTAAGTTTATTAATTAAGCGCTGTTGTGAAAACAAGTTTACATGACCGAGTTCACTCGCCTTAGAGGCGTAAGGAGAAGCTGTAATATTAGGCGTTCCAATCACAGCGATTCCTTTATCGGAAAGATTTTTAACAACGGTTTCAAAATAGAGATCTTCATATTCAGGAAGAATATGTTCAACGACATCTAAACTTACAACCCCATCGAATGTTCCATAAGTATTACCCATAAAATCGTCGTGAATAAATGTATGGTCTTTAAAGTTAATTTTAGCGATTTCTACCGCAGGCTTATCGAGATCGACTCCAGTATACTGCTTTGCATTCTCTGCTAGAATCGATGTTCCAATTCCATCGCTACATCCTAACTCGAGAATATGAGATCTTCTTCCAAGGATTTTAGAAGAGAATTTATACCTAGAAAGAACAAAGCCTAACCGTTTAGGATCATTTCTGAAGTTGAATGACCAATGAGGGCCAAATTTATAACTTTCTTTTACTAATAGTTCTGTTGTTGCATTCCATGCCGATTTTTCATCTAATTGAGACATATGACTTCCTTTCGAATAGTTGCTAAAAGTTTTGACTTTCTAGCTGGCAAAGCATTCTCTATGCTTTAGAGGTTTATGTTATTCTAGATTCGTTTTTCAGAAAAGCGAAAACTTAAACTTTCTTCTTCTCTTTTTTTCTATTTAATTTAAGAGTATGTACAGGGAAGTTCTTGTATTTAAATAAATAAAAAAAATGGTCTTTAAACTTCTTCCACGTCAGTTTCTTTTTCCCTGTAATTACATAATAAAAAAGAAGTAGGTGCCACTTAAAAAAGTCCTTATCTACCCTAGAAAGTAAGCTTGAATGATAGTAACGAGAAAGTTTATTGGCGAATTGACTCTGATAGATTCTTTCTTTGTATTTGACTTTTAGTAGGCCTGTTAGGAATTTATTTGCTTCGGAAATCTTCTCATTCCAATGAGGTTTTGGAATGCTATCACCTAGAATAATATTATGTTTGATGAAATGGAAATGAGCTTCGGAAGTATTTTCATTCACCCATTTTCTAAGCCAAAACGAATTAATAGGGATCCGAGAATCGGAAGTAAACTGCTCATCACTTGAAATTTCAAATAGTGAAACTTCACTGCAATCTTTAATAGTTTCCCACTTAGAGGAATTGGGGCAGATTCTTTCTAAGAAATCTTTTCCATCTGCTGATAGGAGTGGATAAACATTATGGACTTCAGGCCAAATAAGAAGAGGGTGTAAGTGAAAAGATTTAGCAAGGAGATTATGTTCATCTAATCTCCAATACATTTGACTAGGATGGGAGGAAATTTTGTCATCAGTCATTAAGAGGCATTTTCCTCTATGATGAAGATTATTAATTGTAGTTTTTGCTAAATCTTGAGAAGTCCATTGAACTTCTTCATTTAATAAAGACCCTTCTTTTTCCTGAATAATTTCTTTGTATTTTTCTAGAGACATTCTGGCTGAACAAATCATAATAAGACGCTTTTTCCGATCAACAGCTTTTTCTAGATAGGAAAAAACATTCATTGAAAGGATACAATCAGGGGCTAAAAAGACAATGGGAGCGTTCAGTTTATTTGCTTCTTTTATCGCATCAGAATGACATTGCAATAGAATGTCGAAGTGGCATCTTTCTTTATCCACATCGATCAATCGGAAAATAACATGAGTGTGCTCTTGAAGCTTTTTGTAAATAGGTGCTTGAAGAATTTGCTCTTTCCCAGATTGATCGGTGTAGAGGATATAATTGGGTTTTGATTTGAGTGTTTTAAGATTTCCTGTAGAAAATTGAGTGGGAAGTGATAGCTGCAAAAAAGTATCAATATACTTCTTTCCCCAAACAGCATTAATAATCTGAAGGTTCATTAAATGGTTGTTTCCTAGTGCTGTGCTTTATTAGTACGACATAATAAATGGGTTCTTTTAACAAGAAAATATATCAAATAAGAATTTTCTTGCATGTTTTTTTTAATAGACTTTGTGTGAAACTTTTTTTTAATTATAAAAAGAGTTGTTTTTAATAATCAAAACGGGTTTCGCAAGAAGTTTAATAATGTGCAATAACTTTGGGCCTTTTTTTAATAAAAGATCTAATGTCCAAAACTTGATTTACTCTTCTGGCAAGCCTATAAAGTAAGGGAGTTTTTCTGATAAATGATTTAAGTGCTTTAAATCGATGAGAATCATTAGAGCTTTGATTCCAAGTTCTCGTATAAAAACTCTGTTGAGGAATGATTTCAAATGTTGATTCAGGTATTTTCTCTGCAACAAACCAAATTCCGAGAAGTTTTTTCCCCCAACCTCCATAGGCTAAGTGATCGATAACTCCTGGCTCATAGTTATAAATCGTCCATTGACCACGTTCATGTGTTCTGGGGTATTCGAAGATGTTAGACTTTAAGATCTTATAATTATTTGCTTGATAGTAATCATAAAAGACTGTTGGACTAAACATGTAAAACCCATGATCAACATGATTATGTGAAGGACTTGAGTGAATAATCACACCACCTGGCTTTAACATTTTGTGGATATTTGCAAGACAATTAGGAAAGTGAAAGACATGCTCAAGCGTTCCTCCATCAAAAATTGCATCGTATTTTCCATAATACTCATCAGGAATGGGTTCGTTTAAATCATGAACAAGAGAGCATCCTTCATAACTGGAGTAATCTAGACTATCGACGACATCAAATCCCACACCTTTGAAGAAGGTGACATCATCAACATATCCAATTTCCTTCAGTTTAGGGTCAAAAGAAAGATTGATGCTTAGATTTCGAGGAAGAGAAGTATTAAATTGCGTTGCAAAGGTTTTCATTTGCTCAGGAGTTACATAGGTGCATTGTCTCCCTAATTGAAGAACCTTCCCATGAACTTTATCAGTCGTTGTTTTAAGTTCTAGTAGAAATTTAAAAACCCCTTTAGCAACTCCCATAACCTACTCCTGATAATGATTTGAGACTGTTTTAATAGCATGATCAATAGAAATCGGAGTGTAATCTAATAAACTGAAAACCTTCTCAGAAATAAGAGAGGTATTTGTAGGGCGAGAAATCAAGGGATTAAGATCATTTAACTGGATAGGGTGTACATTTCCTTTTGAAACATCTAATGTGGAAGCTACTTTTTCTGCTAACTGAAATCGACTCACTTTATCCTTCCCACCTAGATTCAAAAGCCCCTTGTAGTTATTTTCAATAAGTTTAAGGGTTACAGTAACTAGATCATCAATGGCTAATGGACAAAAAATTTGATCTGTTGCTGCTTTAAGGGATAATCCTTCGGTTAAGTTTTTTGCCATCTCATCAAGAAGGGTTCCATCTCCTCTTTCTAAAGAATAGATTTTAGAAAGACGGAGAATGAGGTGGTTTCCACCTGAGACATCATGAATGCGACTTTCAAGCTCAGCTTTTTGGCTTCCATAAACTGTTGTTGGGCCTACTGTGGAGTCTTCAAGGTAATCTCCTTCTTTTCCGGAAAAAACATAATCAGAAGAAAATAAAATAGGGAAAATCCCTTTCTTAAGAAGGAGCTTTGTGAGTTTAAGGGTCCCTTCTACATTAATTTGGTGTGTTTCATTCGGATGCTTTTCACAATAAGCAATATTTGCTGAGGCAGCAGTAATTAGGGCATAGCGAATAGATTGTGTTGGGATGGTATCTAGAGAAGGAGCTTTAAGGTCAACATGATAGGGAGCATCTTTTCTTGAGGTATAATATTTTGGTTTAATGGCTTTACAAAAATGCTTTCCAATAAAACCATTTGAACCAATAACAATAAATTTTTCATTCATAAAAATTATATAGAAAGTAGCTCTAATTCATCTTTCTTCTTTGATTGTAATTCCCAAAGATAAGCATATTTCTGGTTGTGATTTATTAATTCTTCGTGAGTTCCTTGTTCAACAACTTTTCCTTGATCAAGGACAACAATTTGATCTGCGGAGGTTATTGTTGATAACCGATGTGCAATCACAATAAGTGTGCATTCTTTGCGATAGGTTTCCATTGTTTTTTGGATGATTTGTTCGTTATGGCTATCAAGGTTACTTGTTGCTTCATCGAAAATCATTAAGTCAGGATTCCGTATCAAAGCTCTTGCAATTGCAATCCTTTGTGCTTCCCCGCCTGAAATTTTATATCCATGTTCTCCCAATGCAGAGTTAAGGCCATCAGGGAGGTTTTTTATCACGTCATAACAACCTGAAATTTTGCATACGTCATAGATTTCTTTATCGGTTGCAGGAGTCCCAAAACAAATGTTTTCCCTTGCTGTATCGTTGAAAATCATCGCATTTTGTGTAACGACACCCATTCTTGAACGCCAACTTCTTATGCTATATTTTTTCATGTCGATACCGTCGATTAAAATTTGTCCACTACAAGGATGGAATAATCGCGTGAGTAAACTAATAAGCGTTGTTTTTCCTGCTCCTGATAATCCAACAATAGCTGTCATTTTCCGGTGGGGAATTTTAATTGTGACATTGTCTAAAGCATTTTTTTCTTTTAAGGGGTACTTAAATGAAATGTTGGAGAAAGTGATTTCTTCTTTAATTCTTGGGGCTTTTTCGCCAGCTTTGGATTCAAACCCTTTATCTTCTTTCGTCAAGATTTCGTTGAGTTTAATGACCGACCCTGTTTGGGTGGCGATCGTTCCAAAGTGGGTAAGGATTTCTCTAGAAGTTGTTGTAAAGCGGTAAGCAGTTGCAATATAGGTTAAGAGAAGAGGTAATGAATGGTCTTGAGTGACAACAAGAAAGAAAGAACTAATCGCAAGAGTTGCCCCCATCATGACCATACTAAAGACTTCACCAATTGCAATCAGTAAGCTTTGATATTGAGCATTTCCTCGTTGGAACTCTTGCATCTTTGCCATCACGGCACGGCTTCTTTTAAGGATGACTTTCTGCATTCCAAAAATGTGAATCAGCTTGATTCCACTGATTGCCTGAACAATATCATTACTAAACTTTAAAAGTTGATTCGCGCAGTTTTCAGAATACTTACAAATGGTAACGAGAAGTTTTTTATAGGCAAAGCCTGAAATAAAAAAGAAACAAATGAAAAAAAGTGTTAATGGTACCGAAACTTTGAATAGGACGATTGCAAGCATCACAAGAACAAAAAATAAGATAATGATTTTATGAGCTGCTTGGAGCAGGGGAATGATGGCTTGAGAGGGGATTTGTGCATAAGTTGCTAGTCCTCCTGTTCTGTAATTACTCACTGTTGGAAAATCGAAAGAAAGAATATGTTCATAGATATTTTGGTGAATATCACTAGAAATTTTCGCATTCAGTTTAGCTGCTTGAACAGAAGAAAAATAAATAATAAATGACTTTAGAACTTGTGCTCCAATAGCGGCAAGAAGAACGATGATGAAAAGTTTATTCGAGGATATCTCATCAAAGAAGAAGAGTTTTCCCACCCTTCTAAGGACAGGGTTATTATTAAAAGCTCCCATTCCATGTCCATTTAAAACGTAAAGAGCACATAACAATAAACCAAAGGTCAAACCTTCTAGTATAGCTGTCAAACTTGCTGGAGTTGAAATCAATAAAAATTTAACGAGATCTTTCTTTTTACGTTTAAAAATCACGCTGTAGATATTGCGAATAATTGCTTTTTGTCGATTCAACATACTATTTATTTTTTAACAAGCCATTAACAGTCTTTTGCATATCGGACATTGTTGAAGAATGCTTTCTATTTGTCAATGTTCTTATGCTTTATGAATATATTGAAGCGGTTGTTGATTAATCGCATCAAAATAAGAAGTCACCCAATTGACGGTTTGGTTGATTCCTTCTTCTAAAGAGATTTCCGGTTTCCATCCTAATTCCTTACGGATTTTGGATGAATCAATAGTATAAGCCTTATCTTGACCGAGCCGTTCAGGTGCTACTTCAACTGCTTCTTCGAATGAAACTCCCATTTTATCACAAATCGTTTGCACGACATCTTTAACAGCAACACCTTGATCCGGAGAAATATGATAAATCTCTCCAGTTTTACCTTTTTCCATCACGAGGAGTTCTCCGTTCGATACATCTCGAATATGGATGTAAGACTTAACAGCAACGCCTCCTCCATGGAGTTGAATCTTCTTTTTATTTTTGATGTAGATGGCTGTCCGAGGGATGATTTTAAAAAGTTGTTGGTGAGCTCCATAAACATTGGTTGCGCGTACCATGACAAGGGGGAAGTCGAAATTTTTATAGAAAGTAAAAAGGGAAAGATCTCCGGAAGCTTTTGATGCAGCGTAAGGAGTGGAGGGATTAACAGGGGTGTCTTCTTTAATGAACCCTTCACAACTTCCATAGACTTCTGGAGAAGAGATATGGACATATTTCTTTAGAAATTTTTTATCTTTGAGAAGATTGGCAAGATTTGTAAGGGCAACAGCATTAGTTTGGAACCAATGATCTGGGTTTTCCCAGCTTGGGCCTACTTCACTTTGTGCAGCAAAGTTGACAATATATTCAGGTTGAAAAGTTTCAAGGAGACGATCAAGTTTAGAGATGTCTTTATTCAAATCAATTTGTTCGAAACTAAAATGAGGGGAATTTTTTGCGCGATAAGGAAGAAACAATGAATCTTTTTCTGCAGAGCGGCTGATGCCAATGACTTCATATTCTTCCTTTTCAAGAAGAAGATCGATAAAATCGCTTCCTGAAAATGAGTTACTTCCAATGACTAATACTTTTTTCATATCTCTCTCCTCTTTGTAAATAGGTTCTAAAATGGTCCAGTAAATGAAGCATCTGGAACATCTAGGGGTCCTTCGCTTCTAAATTCGAGTAGTTCTTGTAAGAGCATTTGAGCTTTTGATGGAAGGCGAAGCATTTTGCAGGCTTCCATGGCAATCACGCGATAAGAAGGATAATAATGGTTTGAGAGTGCCCAGCTTGCAGGAGTATGTCGGTCGGGATAAGAAACACGCATAGGGGGAGCTTTTAAGTCATTGAAAGCTTCTTCAGAAATCATTGCAACCACTTCTGAGGCAAAGCCACAAAACTTCCAGTCGGGATCAGCAACGATTAAACGCCCCGTTTTTCGTACTGATTTAATAATCGTTTCTTTGTCAAGCGGTTTGACACTTCGAATGTCAATCAATTCAGCTGAGATTCCCTCTTCTCCTAGAAGCTCAACAGCTTTTCGGGCTTCAAGTGTCATGTGTGAAGAGGCAGCAATGGTGATATCAGATCCTTCTTGAATGACACGAGCTTTTCCAATAGGAACTTCATAAGATTCTTCTGGAACAGGGCCATGAATCTTATGGAGCCAACGATGTTCCAAATAAATAACAGGATTATTATCTTTTACAGCTGAAATTAAAAGTCCTTTTGCATCATAAGGAGTGGATGGCATCACAACTTTTAATCCAGGAATGTGTCCAAAAAGACTTTGAAGGGATTGTGACAGTTGAGGCCCTTGCCCCCAACCACGTCCCATGACAAGTCTGATGACCAGAGGCACTGACATTTGATCTCCAAACATATAATGCCACTTCGCTGCATTATTGATGAGCTGATCCAAGGCAAGAAGAAAAAAATCAACCCTTTGAAAGGTTAAAATTGGGCGCATTCCTCGAATAGCGCTCCCAATGGCAACTCCGGTCATTGCGTTTTCAGAAATTGGGATATCCAGGATTCGTTCTGGGCCAAATTTCTCTTTTAGACCTAAGGTTGTTCCAAAGGTTCCTTTTGGATCGGGGACTCCTAAGCCCATAACGTAAACAGAAGGGTCTGTTTCTAAAAGCTGGGAAGTCCCTTCAAGAATGGCTTGATTAAATTTAAGTTCTCTTTCCATTTCTATTACTCCGCGTAAGACCTTTCATAATCAAGATCAAATTGGGGGTAGGGGCTTTCTTTTGCAAAAGCAAAAGCTTCTTTGATCTCTTCTTGGATTTTCATTTCCATAGCGTCCAGCTCAGGATCCGTTACAACTTTTTCCGAAAGGAGCTTATCGCGATAATTTTTTATAGGACACTTGTCAAGCCATTGATTAAATTCTTCCTCGCTGCGGTATCCTAGATCTGTATCAAAGTTAGGACCACAATGCTCACAAAAACGATAGGTTTCTAATTCAATATATGCTGGGCCGTTTCCAGAGCGAATAGATCCTATTGCATCTAAGGCAAGTCGATAAGTTTCTTCTACGTCATTGCCATTTCCTCGTTTTGCAAACATTCCATGGGCTTCAGCAATTTTTACCCGATCTCTTGTGGAAGCTTGTCGAGCACTAAGAGGGGAATAAATAGAATAAAGATTGTTTTCACAAACGAATAGAATGGGAAGATTTTTGAGGGTTGCAAAATTTAGACTTTCAGCAAAAGCACCCTCTTCTGTTGCTCCTTCTCCAAAAAAAGACACAGTGATTTTCTTGTCATTTTTGAGTTGGGAAGCAAAAGCCAAACCTGTTGCTACAGGAATAGAGTTTCCTGCAATCGGTGTTGCTCCCATCATGCCTACGGATAGATCGACCAAATGCACCGATCCTCCTCTTCCCAGAGAACAACCAGTTTTTTTCCCATGAAGTTCTGCGATCATTTTTTTAAGATTGCCCCCTTTTGCAAGATAGTGAGCATGACACCGATGGGTGCTCATAATAAGATCTTCATCTTTCAGAACTTCAGAAACACCAACAGCAACCCCTTCTTGGCCTATACTAAGATGGGTTGGGCAGCGCATTTTTTGTTCCGAATAACGGTCAGCAATTGCTTCTTCAATACGGCGGATTCGAAGCATTTTAAAAAATAAATCTAGTTGGTTCACTTGAGTAACCTCGTGAGAAATTTATTAAAGGGTGTTTTCTTTATGGGTTCTTTATTTCCAACAATTTGAACATTCAGTGCAGATGCAATCGATCCTAAGAAACCACAAATGGCTAAGGGGTAGCCCTTAGCTGCACACATAGCAGCAATTGCAAAAAAGCTATCTCCTGCGCCAACGCGATCTATTGTGTTTGTGACAAGGGCTGGGATGTGAAGGTCTGATTCATTTTCAGAAAAACAATAGACGCCACGGACACCTTGAGTGATAAATGTATTCGAGCAGTTTAGAAATTCGGAAATATCGCAAGCAAGGCCATCCATAGAACTATAACGGTCATGGGCGGAAAGGCGGAGTTCAGGTTCATTCAAAGAGATACAATCGGCCCGTCGATAATGAGTGACAACATTAAATCCTCGATTTCCACTATTTGTTTGCGTATTAATAGCCAAGAAATTGGGTAAGTCGCAGAGAGCATCAATAATGAGAGGATTAGTAAATCCATTCCCAAAATCACAGACAAGGATAAGATCAAAATCACTTGTT
Organism: Chlamydiales bacterium; assembly: GCA_024233395.1. Lineage (GTDB taxonomy): Bacteria > Chlamydiota > Chlamydiia > Chlamydiales > Simkaniaceae > Neptunichlamydia. The sequence continues at coordinate 457,119 of JACKPR010000002.1, read as the reverse complement.
TTCTCTTTTAAATATTTGATAATTTGGTCGGTCTCTTTATCTGTTAAAAGGGAATCATTTGTTGAATAGGTTTCAAAAAGTTTTGATAAACGCGTTCCATCTTTCATGACATAACGTTTTTTAGTCAGTGTTGTATGGTTAGGAAGGTAGACAAACTCTTTTTTAACTTTAGGGTTAATCAATTCATGGATCATCGTTTGATAGGGACAGTTTTGACCAATAGAGGTGAGGAGTGAGACGTGATCTGAAAACTGAGCGATATGGTTTGCAATGATTAAAGAGCCCCCTAAATAACACTCATTTTCCCTGTTTCGTGCAACCATATGGAGCCCTTTCCCAGACTGTCCCATGGGTTCAGTAAACTGATACTCATCAATGATCGCATCCCCAATCACAAGAACACGAAGATCTTTTAGGGCGTCAACTTTATGGATAAGATCATCAATGGAATAGGTTTCTTTAATTTCGGCAAGAAGTGCGCGGAGTTTTGGATTTGTATTTTCAAAATGTTGATTCAAAAGAGATGATGAGCTGAAAACAATGTCATCAGTATAATAAACAGTACCATTTGCTTCTTGAACAGCACGGACTTCGTCAGCAATTTTACCTGTAATGTCTTTGGAATGGTCAGCATATTCTTTCCCTTTTACATAGACATTGGGTTTAATCTTTTTGATGCAATGAACTGCATCGGCAGTATCATTTAAGACAACATAATCAACGCAATTCAATGCGGCGAGAGTTTCGGCGCGCAAGGTCTCATTAAAAGCTGGCCGGCCGGGCCCTTTATTGACATAGCGATCAGGAGTGAGGGATACAACGAGTTTTGTTCCCTGTTTTTTTGCTTCTTTAAAGTGTCTGATGTGCCCTGGATGAAGAAGGTCAAAGACTCCGTGACAGTGAACAATTTTTTCCCCTTCTTTTTTTTCTTCCTCTAGAATTTTTTCAAGTTCTTCAAAAGTTTTAATCTTACTTGGCATGACTTAATGAGTCCGCTGTTTTATTGATTGAAGGATTAAAGTTCCATGAATCAATGATTGTGTGCAAGAGAAAAAAGTGTCCCATTTCGACCAGTCCATAATCAATAATGGGGAGATATAAGTTTAAATCTCCCAAATTTCGAAGAGGATTGTGGGGCTCAAATCCACTCAAGGTGATGATCGGGATATCTTTCGACTTTGCAATAGCAGCAGCATTCAAAATATTTTGAGAATTTCCCGAACTGCTCACACAAACTAAAAGATCATTCCTTTTTAAGAGTAAATCCAAAGGACGTGAGAAGACTTGATCATAGCCATAATCATTCGAAATACAAGTCATTACATTAGAATCGTAAAGTGTTTGGGAAGGGATTTTTAAAGCATTAAGAAGGTCGATAGAAAAGTGAGAGGCAATGCCTGCACTCCCTCCATTCCCTACAACGAAAACCGTTCCATCATTTTCTTTTGTTTGAAGTAAAAAAGAATGAAAGATTTGGAGGGCTTGGTTTTGGGTGACCTCTCGGTCAGTAGAAGAGTAGATGCATTTATTCATCACTTCTGAAAGTTCTTCAAGTCTCTTTGTAAACATAGATCTCCTCTTATGATAAATATTGAAACCAAGTTTTCGTTGCTTCTTTGATGCTTTCTTCTTCCCATAAAGGGGCATCTTTAAAATCGTTAATCTTTTCCAGAAGTTTAGAAACTCCTTCTTCAAAGGAAGTTTCTGCTTTAAATCCGAGCATTTTCTCAATTTTGCTCACATCAGCAAATGTGGCATCGGGTTCTCCTGGGCGTTTAGGAATATTGACCGAATCATGATTTAAAAGTTCAACAATCCGATTGACGGAGTAGTGATCGCCACTTCCGACATTGAAAATCTCTCCAGAAACAGACGATTCAGCGCTTATAAGAAAAGCTCTGGCTACATCTTTAACGAAGGTAAAGTCTCTTGTTTGCTTTCCATCCCCTACAACTGTTAAGGGTTTATTGTTCAGCTTTTGTGTGAGAAAGACTCCAAAAACTGCTCCATAGGTTCCCGTTGTCCGCGCTCTTGGTCCAAAGACATTGAAAAGTCTAAGAGAAAGAGCGGGAAGTTTATAGACTTGTTCCCAATGCATGACGAGCTCTTCTCCTAAAAACTTTGTCAGAGCATAAGGATACTGGGGACGAATAGGCGCGGTTTCAGGAGTGGGATATACATCTGGAATTCCATAGCATGAAGAAGAAGCTGTATAGAGAAACCGTTTAACCTCTGCCTCTTTCGAGCATTCAAGGACATTGAAAGTGCCGTCGACATTGACTTCAAAATATTCTCGGGGATTTTCAATCGAAGGAACAATGTCTGCTAAGGCAGCTAAATGAAAAACCCAATCCACCCCTTCAAAATAGGGGCGGATCTCTTCAACATTCCGGATATCTGCTTGGATAAACTGAAGGTGAGGATGGTCTTTGAATCCATTAAAGTTACTGACTCGTCCAGAACGGAGATTATCTAATACAATGACATGATGTCCTTCTTCTAAAAGGAGCTCGGTAAGGTGACTTCCAATGAAACCGGCTCCACCTGTAACCAGTGCCTTCATTCTAGATTCACCGCCTTCATTGTTTTAATGTTGAAATAGCGTTTGTCTTCTAGAGAATTTGGAAGTTTTCCTTCACTAAAAGCTTCCATCAGCCCCTCAACAGCATCTTCAATTGTATACTCCGCTGTAAAGCCAAGCTTATCAGCAATTTTTTGTGATGAGACATGATAAGAGCGGTTATCATTCGTTGGAATGGTTTCAAGTTCCACAGCTTTTTTCTTTCCAACTGTCTCTTTAACGATTTTACCAAGGTCTAATACGGAGTGGTTATGATAACCCGCATTGAAAATTTCCCCTTGGATTTTTTCTGCTGGTGCTTCAAGAACAAAAAGATAAGCACGCACCATATCGCGGATATCGATATTTGGGCGAAGTTGATTTCCACCCATGACCTTAATTTTACCCGTATTATAAGCAAGGTTTGTCAGAATGTTTACAACAACATCCAGGCGTTGTCTAGGAGCATAGCCACAAACTGTTGCAGGGCGAAGAACGCAGCAAGTAAAATCGTCACTCTTATATTTCATAAGAATTTTTTCACACTCGGCTTTGAACTTTGAATAATCGGTAAGGGGAGTGAGCTCCATATCTTCTGTGACGTTAGGGACATCTTTAACTCCATAAACAGAGGAAGAAGAAGCATAGATAAACCGCTTAATCCCTTGCTTCTTTGCAATTTGAACAAAGGGTTCAAAAGGATCAAGATTAATTGATTTTCCAAGATTTGGATTAAGCTCAAAGCTTGGGTCATTCGAAATGCACGCTAAATGAATAACAGTGTCACAGCCACTCACAGCTTTTTCCATGTGCTTAAGGTCTCGAATGTCTCCTTTAATAAGGGTAAGTTTCGGATGATCTTTGATTGCATCAAAGATGTCTTCTCCATAAAGGAAAAGGTCATAAACCGTTACTGCATAACCAGCATCTAATAAAGCGGGGACTAAAAGTGAGCCAACATAGCCTGCTCCACCGGGAATAAACACATGCATTGTTCTAACCTTTGGTTTGATTCAAAGAGAAGGAATATACAAGATATTAAAAGATCATGCAAGGAGAAATAGTTGCGCAGTGTTTCTCTTTCCTTTATAATCGGAGGCATGAAAGTAGCACTCGTACATGATTGGTTAGTAGCGATGGGTGGAGCCGAAAAAGTTTTGGAATCTCTTGCCGAAACTTTTCCTTCGGATCTGTTTACTTTAGTCAAAGATCCTAAAAGTTTAATCGGAACACCTTTTGAAACGATGGACATTAAGACGTCATTCATTCAGAAGCTTCCTAAAGCAAAGAAAAAATACCGTTCGTACCTTCCTCTTTTTCCTTTAGCGATCGAACAGTTTGATTTGAGCGATTATGACCTTGTCATCTCCTCTTCCCATTCAACTGCAAAAGGAGTCTTAACTCATGCTGAGCAGATTCATATCTGCTACTGTCATACTCCGATGCGTTATGCTTGGGATCTTTATCAGCAATATCTTCGTGAATCAAATCTTAAGAGTGGTCCGAAGGGAATTCTTGCGAAATTTTTTCTCCATTATTTACGGATGTGGGATGCACATTCTTCAGCCCGAGTGAATGCTTATGTCGCTAACTCTCAATATGTGGCAAGGCGCATTAAGAAGTTGTACCAAAAAGAGGCTTCGGTCATTCATCCTCCTGTTAATCTTGATTATTTTAAGCTCGAAGAAAATAAGGAAGATTTTTATCTCACAGCTTCAAGAATGGTTCCTTATAAGAAGATGGATCTCATTGTGGAAGCTTTTAGTCAGATGCCCGACAAAAGACTTGTCGTTATTGGCGATGGCCCCGAAATGGAGAAAATCAAAGGAAAAGCTAAAAAAAATGTCGAGATTCTTGGTTTCCAAGATGATCAAAGACTTCGGGCTTATCTGCAAAGGGCAAAAGGTTTTATCTTTGCTGCTTTAGAAGATTTTGGAATTCTTCCAGTGGAGGCTCAAGCATGTGGCACCCCTGTGATTGCTTTTGGAAAAGGAGGGGCTTTAGAAACGGTTGTTGATCATCAGACAGGTCTTTTTTTCCCAGAGCAAACAGTGGCATCGCTCATCGGTGCGGTTGAAACTTTTGAAAGAAAAACATTTGATCCTAAAGTTATTCGTACACATGCTGAAACTTTCCGAGAAGAGGTTTTTAAAGAAAAGTTTCAAGCTCTTGTTCGAGAGAAGTATGAAGAGTTCCAAGGGAATAATCCTTGAGAAAAGCGTTTTAAAGAGACATTAAAGAGCATGAAAGAAAGCCATGTTAAGTGGTGATGCATGTTGTGATTTGTCAATGCAAAAAGGAATGTATGAATCAGTCCAATAATCATGATCTGAGTGGTTATTTCTTTATCTAGAAAAAGCTTTCGAATTGAGTAACTGTTTTCACTTAAGTAGTAAATAACGGTTGAAACAAGTAAAAGAGTTCCCACAATTCCTAATTCAAAAAGAAGTTCTAAATAAATGTTGTGAGCATAAATATTTGCGCTAAACCCATTTCCAAAAATGATGCTTTGATCGAGATCTTTAAAGCCTTTTATCCAGTAAGAAAGGCGTATTCCAGCTGAACCTTCCATTAAACTTATCGCCTTTAATCCTCTAATAAAAATTGAGAAGATGTTGATAGAGTATGCTTTCAGGACAAAAAGGATCACTGTTCCAAAAAGGAAAAATTTAAACAGTAATTTTCGAATTTCCGTGGAGGCAAGGCAAAGATAAATGAGTGCAACGCCAAAAGAAAGATATGCAGCACGTGTTGTGGTGAGTAGTAAAGCGATAAAAGTTAGGGATGCAAAAAGAAGCGTGAGAAAGCGCTTTTTTTTAGCATATAGAAGAAGCAAGATTGATAAAACAAAACTAGCAACATTTCCATATTCATTGGGATAGGTTCCTGGAGAAAAACGAAGGAGTCCCCAACCCATTTGAGTTTCAACCGAAAAATGCTCAATGGTTCTAAAGGAGATAAATCCACTATAAAAACCAATAAAAAAGAAGTATCCAACAAGAAGAGAAATGAAAAAGCCAGCGAGGTAGAAAACGATCAATTTTTTTTGATCCACCTTTAAACAAAAAGCTGCACCAAACATAAAAAGACATTGAGAGATAAATAAAAAAGCACGGAACAAAGGATAAGAATCGACTTCATAGATCCGGTTATGGGTGAAATAAGCTGAGACTAAACAATAGAGAAGAAAGGGGGTAAATGTCAGGATGGTTTTCCATTCATTGAATTTGAGTTTTATGAGGAAAAGAGGGAAGAGGATCAGAAAAAAATGATAAAACCGGAAGGCATTGGGCATAAAAGAAGGAGTCAGAAGGGTTCCAATAGGGCCTAAAAAGGCAAAACAGTAAATGAGAAAATGTTGAATACGATCTAGTGTCAAATGACTTCGAAAAATAGCTTTTCTCTGCGCCGCCAGCTCCATTTAACCCCCTTAATTAGATAGGTTTAAGGGTTGATGTGTTTGCTAAGAATACCAGCAAGTTTCATCATGTCGATAGGATCGGAGTGACCAAAGACCTTAGAAAGTTTATCGTCAGGGACAATCAGTCTTTTATTCTTAGGATCTTGAAGATCTTTGGATTTAATGTAATCCCAAACTTTTTTTGTGACTTCGGTTCTCGTTAATTCTTTTTCTCCAACAACCGCTTGCAGTTCCTTTGAAAGAGGAAGAGGGGTTCCGGTTCGCTTTGTCGATTTCTTTTTTGCTGTCTTTTTCTTTGTAGTTTTTTTCTTCGCTACTTTTTTTGCTGTTTTCTTTGTCCCTCCTTTTGTTTTCTTCACATAAGGCGTTTTCGGGTAATCGCGATACTTATCCTCTAAATCATCAAGATTATTCACGATCACATCACAGTCTGGATAATTTGAGCAACTAAAGAAAGGTTTACCCCATCGACTGCGCCTTTGCTTGATATCACCATCACATCCAATGGCCGGACATTTTGGAAGATCTTCAGGGATCGGTTCGTCTTTTTTAGGAATATTTACAATTCCATTACAATCGGGATAGCGTTCACATCCTAGGAATGTACCAAAACGCCCGAACCGGATTTTCATTGGAGATGAGCATTTAGGGCAACTTTGATCCCAATCAAAATTTTCTGCATAATCTTCTTTCTTGAATTCCAGCGCTTCAATCGAAACGGTAAATTTACAATCGGGATAATTTGAGCAACCATAAAAATATTTATCTCTAGACCAAATCTTTTGAAGTTTATTTCCACACTTAGGACAGTTAATATCTGTCATGAGTTTTGGAACAAAAGCTTCTTTTTCGGCTTTTTCAAGGACAGGAACAAACTTTGTCCAAAACTGATCTAAAAACTCTTTCCAATCTCTTTTGGCCTCGGCAATTTCATCGAGATCATCTTCCATTCGTGCAGTGAATTTGATATCCATAATCATTGTAAAATGATTTTCAAGCATTTGAGCAATGATTTTTCCGAGCTCAGTAGGTTTAAGAGCTAAGCGTTCTTTAACAGTATAAGCACGTCCCTGAATCTTATTCATTATTGAGGCGTAAGTAGAAGGGCGACCAATTCCAGATTTTTCGAGTTCTTTGACTAAAGAGGCTTCGGTAAAGCGGGGTGGTGGTTTTGTAAAGGATTGATTTGAAGCAATATCTAAAAGGTTAAGGACTTGACCTTCTTTAATAGGAGGTAAGATTCTTTCTTCCTCTTTTTTATTATTTTCCTCTTCTTCAAGATCCTCTCTTTCTTCATAGACAGCCAAGAACCCTTTAAATTTAATGATCGATCCTGCGGCTCGGAGGGTTAAGTTTTGATCTGTTTGAATTTCACATGAGACAGTATCATAAATAGCAGGTTTCATTTGAGAGGCTAAGAAACGGCGCCAGATTAAGAGGTAAATTTTATATTGATCGATCGTTAAATGAGACTTAATCACATCTGGGGGGTGCGAAAGGTTGGTTGGACGAATGGCTTCATGGGCATCTTGGGCACTTTTCTTTGATTGATACATATTAGGTTTTTGAGGAAGGAATTCTTTTCCATATGCACCATCGATCAATGTTCGTGCTGCATTAATGGCTTCCATTTCTACGCGTGTTGAATCTGTACGCATATAGGTAATCAAACCTTCAGTTCCTTCTTTGCCTAAGTCAATTCCTTCATATAGGCTTTGTGCGATTCCCATCGTCCTTGATGCAGAGTATCCATAATGACGACTAGCTTCTTGTTGCAGAGTAGAAGTAATAAAAGGAGGGACTGGATGCCGCTTCTTTTCCTTTTTTTCAACTTTTGAAATCTTAAAAGTTGAATGCTTGAGTTGAGTCACAAGTTTTTTTGCTTCAATCTCGTTTGGAATTAATGCGACCTCTTTTCCAGGGATCAATTCTTTTTCAATCCGTTTTCCGCCAATATGAGAGAGGGTAGCATCAAAGGCCCGTTCTTTAGGATTCCCCTGGAGAGAAGTAACAATGGTCCAATATTCGACTGGTTCAAATGCTTCGATCTCTTTTTCACGATCAACAACGAGCTTTAGTGCAACAGATTGCACTCTACCTGCTGATAAACTTCCTGATCCACTCCGTTTAATTCGGCGTTGGAGTAAGGGGGAAATTTTATAACCTACCATTCGGTCTAAAAGGCGCCGTGCTTGCTGGGCATTCACGAGGTCGATATTAATTTTTCGTGGATGTTTAAGAGCCTCGGAAACGGCGTCTTTTGTAATTGCATTAAAAGTGACCCTTTGAACTTTAGGACCTTTAGGAAGAATGTGTGCAATGTGCCAAGCAATGGCTTCCCCTTCACGGTCAGGGTCAGGGGAGAGATAAACCTTGTCACAGTCTTTTGCTGCTTTCTTTAACTTAGCGATGACCTCTTTTTTATCGGGAAGGTTTTCATAAGCGGGCTCAAATTGGTTCTCAAGATCAATTCCAAATCCTTTGGTTGGAAGATCTCTAATATGTCCCACAGAAGATTCAACGTGGTAAGCGTTTCCTAAAAATTTTTTTAACGTCTTCACCTTAGTTGGTGACTCGACAATAATAAGGATTTTATCTTTAGCCATAATTTCATTAAATATAATGATAAACATTTGAGGCTACTTAATTCTGTGCATTTATTGCAACCTTTGAATAGCTTCAAAACCTACCAAAAAAATATCTGAATCAAAGCAATGCAATTTTTAGGTAGATTCAAATTTAAGATACCGTTTCAAAAAAAAACTTCAAGAAATCCCTTTAAAAGAAAAATTTTTTGTTGAATGAGAAATTCGAATCACATAATTTACCAACATTAAATTTTTGGAGGAGACGATGAAACGGTTTTTTTTAATTCTCTTCTTGATTGCGATGGGATTTATTCTTGGTTTTGGATACCGAGAGATTAAGGCAGAAGTACAGTCAAAAAGGGAGGGAAAAGCCAGGCATACGGCCTATGCAACTCAACCTGTCATGGAGAAAAAGGGTTTTGTTGTCATCATTTCAGCGAAGGATGATGCTTCATATTGTGAACAAAATATCCTGTCAGTCCTTAGTCAAGATTATGAAAATTATCGAGTGATCTATATCGATAATGGGTCAGCAGATTCAACAGCAAAAAAAGTCCATACCTTTCTTCAAAATCACGATTTCGATGGAAGAGTTGAGTTTGTAAGGTCTGAGCCTGAGGCGTCAGAAGGGGAAAACCTCTATCGTGCGGTCCATTCGTGCCAAAATCATGAAATCGTTGTTCTTTTAAGGGGAGATGAGTTTTTTGCACAAAATAGAGTTCTCGAAAAACTGAATCACTATTTTGCCGATCCTGACGTCTGGATGGTTGCAAGTGATGAGCTCCTTTATTCCACCTATGATAAAGTAAGAAGTCCTTGCTATTATCAAGCCTTCTATTCAGGGCTTTTCAAGCAGATTAAACTTGAAGAATTTTTATCAGAAGGAAAATTTCGAAAAGAAAAATATGAAAAAATTCTTTTTCCTTCCCTTAAAGAACTTTCTGGTAATCATGCGTTTGGAATTGTTGAGCCTTTATTTATTTGTCAGGGAAAAAGAGAATCTCCCTCCTTGGAGAGAAAAACTTCATATCCAAGTATGAAGGAAAATCCTTGGCATAATTTTTCCAAAGATGAAGAAAGGGTTGATCTTCTTGTTTTCTCTTGTAACCGCCCCCTGCAACTTTATGCTTTTTTAGAGTCATCAGAGAAATACCTAGAAAATCTCCATCGCCTTTATGTGATTTATCGAGCAGGGAATGACCATTATGAAAAAGGATATCACGAGATAAAAAAAGACTTTCCTAATGTGATTTATATTAGGCAATCGATAGAAAATCCTTATGAAGATTTTGCGCCAACCGTTAGAAAGGTCATTTTTGATTCTGATGTTTCAAGTGCGCGTTACATTATGTTTGCACTTGATGACTTTATCCTTAAAGAGTCCTTAGATCTTAATGAATCAGCACGGCTTCTCAAGGAAACAGGAGCTTATGGCTTCTATTTTTGTTTAGGGAATCATTTAAAGACGCACCCAATGGAAAATCGAATTCTTATTCAAGAAGGGGTTTATGGATGGCAATTTTCATCTATGGAAGGGGAGTGGAGTGTTCCAAATTCTGTTAAAATGACCCTTTTTAAGAAAGAAGATATTTACTCTGATTTTCTTTACATGAAATTTCACAATCCTAATATTTTGGAAGCTTTGTGGAATGAGAGTGCAGATTTATTCCGGGTTGGGTTATATTATGATCGATCTAAAGCAGTGAGCTTACCGCTAAATATTGTTTTGGGAAATGAGTGGGTTCCTGAAAAAGTGACCAACATCTCTACAAAGGAATTGTTATCCTTTTTTGACAGGGGGTTAAAGATGGATATCGCACCTTTAGATCAATTTGAAAATCAAACCATTGAAATTGATTTTCAGCCTGAGTTTACCAAAAGGTGACCTGTGAAAAAAGAACTCATCCTGTTATTATTCATCTGTCCTCTAGTGTTTTTCTATGTTTTTTCCAGTCATTTAAAAAAGGGTAAGCCCAACTACGATACACATTTAACGCTGGAAGATTCATTTGAAAAACTTCAGGGAATAGAGACCGAAGATTGGAATTATATTCAGACAAAAAGAGATTACCGAGATTTAGAATATTACGAAGCGCTTTACAAGAAAAATAAACACTTTCAGTTTACCTCAAACCCCATCTTTAAAATCCCTAAAACAGTGCATATTATTTGGATTGGGCCTCGATCTTTTCCTGCAAAATCGATTCAAAATGTCCGTTCTTGGATGGCCCATCATCCTGACTGGACCTTTGTTTTCTGGACGGATAGAAAAAGACCACCTCCTTGTAATGGAATGGAAGTGAAGCTTTTTGACGATTTTGATTTTGAGTTTTTAAAGGAAAAATATAAGGAATCGAAAAATTGGGGAGAAAAAGCTGATATTTGGCGGTATGAAATCCTTTATAAAGAAGGGGGTGTTTACATCGATCACGATGTAAAGTGTAATCGCCCATTTCATAACCTCCATTCTGGATATGATTTTTATGCTGGGCTTGAAATGCCTCATGAGGGGATTGATGGTTTATCGGTGACGGCAGGAATTAGTATTATTGGGACAAAGCCTTATCATCCCGTGATTCGATCAGCTATAGAGAAAGTTCTCGATCGTTGGGATGGGGTAACAAAACAATTCATATCGAGTGATCCTCTTGTTCAAGCGCGAAAAGTGACGCATCGCACACTCATTGCTCTTACATATGCCTTTGATGAAAATCTTAATCGCCCAGAAAATACTGATATTGTTTTTCCTGCTTGTTATTTTTATCCTAAGCATGGGCTTCCAGGTTTTTATTCAGAACATCTTTATGGAACAACTTGGAATGATTTAGAAGAAACGCCTAATCAAAAATATTTTTCACAAACCCTTAGAACTCTCAGAGCGCGCGATGCGAAAATTATTAGAGTTGAACTTATATCGTTAATTGCATTGATTGGATGTTTTACTTTATACTTACTCGTTAATAGCGAAATCAAAAAGGGATTAAAATGAAGTTAATACCTCGAATGACTTTATTGCTTCTTGCTCTTGTTGGATGTGATAAAAAACATGAGTTTAAACAAAGCGACGACTTCAATACTTTAATGGGAGCCAATAAAAGTGTTTGGAAATTTGTCGAAACCCATGAAGATTATGAAAATCTTAAGTTTTTTAAAGAACTTTACGAGAAGAACAAAGATCTCCAATTTGTTAAGAAAGATGAAAAGAACATCCCCCATGTTATTCACTTTATTTGGATAGGTCCTAATCCTTTTCCTAAAGAGTCCATCGATAATATTAATTCATGGGTTGAAACCCATCCTGACTGGACATTTAAATTTTGGACAGATCGACGCCGTCCTCTTCCTAACAAGAAGATGGAACTCCGGTTAATCTCAAACTTTACCTTTGACACATTAAAAGATTGTTACGAAGAATCAGATAATTACGCTGAAAAAGCTGATATTCTTCGATATGAACTCCTCTTTAAGGAAGGAGGGCTTTATGTCGATCATGATGTTAAATGCTTCAAACCCTTTAATTCGTTTCATAACAAATATGATCTTTATTGTGGCCTAGAACCCCCACATGAGCCAGTTTTGAGTAGTTCAATCTCTGCTTGTAACAATGTGATTGGGGCAAAACCGGGACATCCTGTCCTTAAAAAAGCGATCGAGAATGTCAAGGCTCATTGGGAAGAGTTTGCTTTAGCCTACCCTGGAGATGATCGGGAATCTGTGATCTATCGGGTGGCTCAAAGAACCTTTGCTGCTTTTGATCATGCTCTTAGAGAAGAAACTGGAAAGAACGGGTGTAAAGATATAGTTTTCCCTGCAGCTTACTTCAATAGAATTGATGATGATCGTGCTCTCTATGCTCATCATTACTATGCTTCGACCTGGTTTGAAGATGAAACTAAGTTTGAAAGAAATGTAAGAAGGCGATTGATTGCAATTTCTAGAAAAAACAATCAAATCCTTCTTTTTAATGCAGTGATTTTGATTGCAAATCTTGCTCTTTTTTCAGGACTCTTTTTCCAGTACCGTTCAATCAAGGGAAGTCGTCTTGCTGTTTCTAATAAGGTGGAGCAGAAAAAACATCAAAAAGAGGACTCTTTGAAGGGGCGTACGAATGAGTTTTTAAGTCAGCGCGATGACGATACAAACTAAGCTAAATAAAGAAGGGTTAAAAAAACTTGGGGAACAAGGATTCGTTCCTGGCCCTCATGAAACTGAAGAGCAATTTGTCAAGCGGGTTGACATTTTAAAAAAGGTGAGCGAAAACCCTTCAAAATTCCTAGAAGGAAAGATTTTCGAGGAATGGAATCCTGACTTTCACAAAGAACTAGGTGCTGTTCCAAAGTGGCTTCCACTTACATACTCAAATCAAGGACTCCCTTTTTGGCAAGGAGCTGCTCTTTGGATTTTTGAAACACCAAATCATAAGAAAATCCCCATCATTCAACTTAGAGAAAGGTTCAAAAAAGGGAAATTCCTTTTTTATTCGCAAAGAGAAGTTCTTCTTCATGAAACACTTCATGCAGTCAGAGCAGCTTTTGATGAACCCCGATTTGAAGAAGTTTTAGCTTATTATCATTCAAGATCAAGAAGGCGTCGTTTTTTGGGGCCTCTTTTTCGTAAACCTAGCCATGCTTTCTTCTTTATAGCATTGATTTTCATTTCATTAACTGTTCAAACGACCTCCCTTTTTTTTCTGACATCCCCACTCCTCCCGTATGTAAAGTTTTTTACCCTTCTTCCTTTAATAGATATCACTCTAAGAAGTGCTGTTTTGGTTAAAGATCACCGAATTCTTAAAAAAGCACTCAAGAAACTTTCAGAAATCTTCTCAAATCAAAAAGAGGTCTTTTCTATATTGATTCGATTAAAAGATTCTGAAATTCAAAAGTTTGCGACAGAGCCTATCGAAAAACTCCTCGATTATATTGAGGAAGAGATTCCTAAATCTGTTCGATGGCGCCAGATTATTGCTCAATTCTGTTGACAATCTCCTCCCGGCTAGTTAATTAGTAACTACAAGGGGATTTGTAATTAAAATGAAAAGAAATGGCAGAGAAAAGTCATTAACAAATAGGCTTTTCATTCTTTTTATTATATTATTATTGCCGACATTCTTTGTTCGAGAATATCGGATCATTAAATCTAAGAAGGATTCTAGAATCCTTCCTGTAGATGATTTTAGTCGAATAAAATTAGACCCTATAGAAGATAAGGTCTTCACCTTTATTGTATTGACTCATAATGATGCTCAGACGATTGAACGAAACTATGACTCAATTTCAACCCAGAAATGCGATCGGTACAATATTATTTACATTGATCAAGGATCTAGTGATGGAACCGTCGAATTATTAAAAAAGAAGGTTGGTTCTGATAATAGGACTCAGATTATTGAATGCGTAGAAGGACATGATTCCTATGAGACCTACTACCAGATGGTATTGAAGTGTCCCGATGATCGGGTTATCGTTCACCTCTATGGGTCTGATTGGTTAATGCATGAAGAAGTCCTTTCTCTTCTATCTCAATCTTACTCGCACCCAGATGTTTGGCTTTCATATGGACAATATCTTGATTACTGGAACTATCAAAAAGGGGTGATGGATCCTAAACCGAAAAAAAACCTTTGTAAAAAAAAGGTTCAAAGAGCCCCTTGGGTCGTAGCTCCACTGAAAACATACTATGCAGGACTTTTCAAAAAGCTCCATGTAGAAACCGGGTTCTTCCTTTCCATTGAAGATGAGAATGCTCTCCTTAATCCAATGGCAGAGTTGGGGAAGGCCCATGTCCGTTTTATTCCTGATATTCTCTTTATCCATAATGAAAAAAGAGAAAACAGTAAGGGGGGACGTCGTTTAGCTTTTATGGCCGAAAAGTTTAAAGGGCCGGTAGAAAAATCATTTTCAGAATCCATTGTTGATCTCATGATTTTTTCTGAAAATACTCCCGAAGACTTACGTGAATGTTTGGATTCCAGTCAAAGTTTTCTTAGGGGAATTGATTCCATTCACGTCATTTATACCTGCAATGAAGAGACTTATATTTCCTATGAAAAACTGAAAGAAACCTACTCAAATGTTCACTTTATTCGCTCTATTGATTATGGGAATGCAACTTTTAAACAAGTTGTAACACAAGCGCTTTGGGGAGCTGGCCATGCTTCACCTTATGTGATTCTTTCAACCGATCAAATGCGGATTCATGCCCCTGTTTTCCTCTCGTCCTGCATTGGAGCGATGCGTAGAACTGGTGCGTATGGATTTTATCTTCATTTAGGAAAAGGGGATGAGAAACGATTTGGAAAAGGGGTTTATTCTTGGAATATCCGACAGGGTGAAGGATCTTTCGAGCGGCCCGATGCTCTTAAAATGGGTCTTTACCGTCGCTTAGATTTAGAAAGAGACTTGCGGGAGCTTACGTTTGATTCCATTGAAGACCTCATTAATGTTTGGGCAGATCATGCTCCCAATTATCGGATGGGGCTTACTTTTGAAGAACCTAAGGTTTCCACATTTTCCTCTGATGTGCTGAGCCGATCTTGAGTTCCTTCCGATACTTGCTAACAGTTCTCCTTGCACATTGAATGCCTCTTTCTTTCAACTTTATAGAAAGTTGTTGGTCTGAAAGAGGGTCTTTTTCTTGATCTATCATTTTTAAAAGGAGGTCTTTAGCCTCTTGGTTAGAGACATTTCCTTCCTCACTCTGAAGAGCATGGGTAAAAAAACTTCGAAACTTCAATAGACCTCGTGGAGTCGCAATGGCTTTATGAGCTATTGCTCGAGTAATTGTTGATTCACTGAGTGTTAAGGCTCTAGCAACTTCTTTCATTGTCATAGGACTTGGGCTGCCTTGTATCCCCTCTAAGAATTCTCGTTGTTTTTTGAGGAGATAGGTAGCGATTTCTAAAAGAGTTTTTTTTCTTCTATGAAGAATGCGAATTAACCAATTACCTGCAGCAAGATGTCGACGAATGAAATCAACTTCTTGTTGCTTAGAATAAGGGTTTTCAAGAGCTTTTAAATAGGTTTCATGGACTTCAAAGGTGGGAAGATCTGAATCATTTACCTCAACACTCCATGAGTCTCCTTCCTTTATAATTGAAACATCTGCAATCAGAGGAGGATTAAAATCATTTTCAAAGACTCTTCCTGGAAAAGGATTTAATGGACGAAGATCATTATGGATCATTTCTTTTATTTCAGGGAGGGTGATCTTTAGTGACTTAGAGATCTTTCCCAAGCGATTATGAAGGAGGTCATCGTAATGGAGATCGACGATTTGATAAATGAGATCCTTTTTTTTCCCTTCTAACTGTAAAAGAAGTGCCTCTCTAACATTGCGTGTTCCCAGGCCAATAGGTTCGATTTGTTGAAACTTTTTAAGAACGGCTTCTTTTCCTAATAATTCTTCCTCAGAAAGAGTTAAAAATCCCTTCTCGTCAAGAGATCCAGCAATTTCACGTGCGATTTCCTTTTCTTGAGATGTTTCAAAGTGGAGTTCGATTTCATGTGATAAATAATCATAAAGGGAGACTTTGGAGCGGATCAGGGATATATCATAGGGTTTTGAAGGACTATGGCTGAGTTTAAGAAGGGGATTTTTTTCAATTTCCCTTTCTAACCAATCATTTAACTCAAGGGTTGGCATCATCAATACATGAAAAGCACGCTCCATCGCGACACTCATAATCAAGCGCTGATCTTGTCTGATGCTTTGCTGAAATTCCATTTCATCCCCCAAGTTAACCTGAGTTTTGAATCTAAACAAAATAAACTCAAAACTCAGGTTAGATAGTGTGATCAAGTCTGACGACACTCTCTAATTTGCCTTATACCACCAAAGAAATTTCAGAAAAGAGTGTTTTTTAAATCAATTGATTAATAGACTGTTAAGGATTTTAAGAACCTATCCTAATAAAACTTATTGCAAAAGATGTTTGAAATGAGAATAATTGATTGCAATCATATTGAAATGTAGAAAGATGGATAAAAATGAAAGCCCTAATTAGCATTTTTGCTTTTGCTCTGGTACTGATTATCGGAATTTCATGTATTCCTTCAAAAAAGGGTCAGAGTATGAGGTATCTCCATTATCGAGAGCAATATTCTCATAATCTTAAAAACCCTCTCGTCGACCACTATCGAAAACTTTCTTGTGACACAACTAAAGAAATGGAGAACGAGGAAATGAAAAAAAAGGCTGAGCGATGAACTTATTGCCATTAACAACATTTATTTTTTCCCTCTTAGCGGGGAATATGGATATGGGTAAGGCTACAAGTGATGTGAAAGGGGAGATTATTAATCGTTATAAAGGACTTCATGTAGAAGAGTCTCACGATAAGACGGAAAATTCAACATGTCATGAAGATCCACCTGAAGAGGATGACGACACGCCCTAGTACTCCGTTTCAAAAAATTTGGCAGTAAATTTAACTATAGCTAAAACACTTTAAAAATGGGATGATTTAACGAGAGATTTTTGATGGAT
This sequence comes from Chlamydiales bacterium, assembly GCA_024233395.1. GTDB lineage: Bacteria > Chlamydiota > Chlamydiia > Chlamydiales > Simkaniaceae > Neptunichlamydia. The sequence goes on along the minus strand of JACKPR010000002.1, from coordinate 440,063 downwards.
TTTGGCTTCTTAAAATCGATAACATTGTCAATGGACAAGACGATCGATTTTAGGAGAGCAAAATTGAACGAAAATCTAGTCAAATTTACTGCCAAATTTTTTGAAACGGAGTACTAACCTGAACTCTGGGTTTATTTTACTTATTCTCAGGGATTTTTCTCTTTCTTCTTGGGCCTTTTATCTCGAAAAGGACGCTTTGGCCCTTCCCTTCGATAAAAAGCCCAAGAATTTAAGAGAACTCTCCTATGACAATAAATAAAATAAACCCAGAGTTCAGGTTACTAGTCTACACAGACTTTGAACTTGGCATATTTACCTACAAGAGAGCGTGTTGTTTGGGTATCAATGAATTCGACATCATAGGTAAGCCCCATAGAAGTTGTATAACTCTTTTTTACGATTCCTTTTCCAAAATCTTTATGAAAAACCATTGTTCCTATCCGAAACCCTTCTTCTTCTGCCCAGTCGTTTTCTTCTTCTTCCATTGGTTGGTTGATAGAGTTTAAAAAATGGGCAGGGATCTCTTTTAAAAAGCGAGAGGGACACATGACTTTTGAAATTCCCCACATAAAACGGTAAGTAGAAGCTGTCAAATAGAGAGATTGTTTAGCGCGTGTCATTCCTACATAGCACAGGCGACGTTCTTCTTCCAAAGCTTCGATAGAGTCTTTTGAATTAATATGAGGGAAAAGGTCTTCTTCCATTCCGACAATAAAGGTAAGAGTAAATTCCAATCCCTTTCCATTGTGAAGAGTCATCAGACGGACCGAATCTTGAGAGGGGCTATCATCTAGACTCGATTTTAGAGAAAGTTCTTCTAAAAACTGAGTCAGGGTAGGATTTTCCCTTTCTTCACTCCATTCTGCAGCTTTATTGATTAATGCCTCGAGATTTCCTTTCCTATCCTCATAACTTTCTGGATCTTCTTTTAATACGCGCTCGTATCCAGAGAGTTCAATCGCTCCTTGAACGATTTCTTCTAAAGGTTTTCCAGTATGAACCATTCCCTTTAAGAGATCGATTACTCTTAAATAGTCACTTAAGCCCTCTTCTAGTCGTTTCGTCAATTTGACAGCGGAAGATTCGCCATTCAAGAGTTTTCGGACAAGAGAAAGGATGGGGAGTTCGTATTCACTTGCTCCATCACGCAATTTCACAAGAGAAGCATTTCCAATTCCTCGTTTAGGTAAATTAATAGTTCGAGCAAAGGCAAGGAAATCAGAATCAGAAATAGCCATTCTCAGAAGGGATAAAATATCTTTAATTTCACGTCGTTGATAAAAAGAAAGGCCTCCATAAATGACATAAGGGATTTGATATTTTAAAAGGGCATCTTCAAAAGTACGTGACTGAGAATTTGTTCGGTAAAAAATCACACATTCTTTTAAAGGGATGTGTTCTTCTCTTGTTTTTCTGATGAGCTCTTCAACGACAAAAAGAGCTTCTTCTTTTTCATTTTCAGCAATGTAAACCCCAATTTTTTCCCCTGCACCAAGATTACTCCAAAGACGCTTTTCATACCGCTTTTCGTTATGTTGAATCAAGCCGTTTGCAGCGTCCAAAATATTTGCAGTACTACGATAATTTTGCTCTAAGGTAATGACTTGAGCATTTTCATAATCTTTTTCAAAGTCTAAGATATTATGAATGTTGGCGCCACGCCATGAGTAGATCGATTGATCAGGATCTCCAACAACGAAGATATTATTTCTTGTTCCCACAAGAAGTTTTGTCATGAAATACTGAGCAGCATTGGTATCTTGATATTCATCGATGAGAAGAAAAGTCCACCGCTTTTGGTAATGCTCAAGGGTTTCTTTTGATTCACGAAATAGTTTTACCGTTAAATAGAGGAGATCATCAAAATCAAGAGCATTATATTCTTTGAGTTTTTCTTGATAGGCGATAAAAACATCTTTTAAGATTTGATCGGTTCTTGAGTGAAAATCTCTGTCTAGATCATTGGGAGTTAATAAGTCGTTTTTTGCATTTGAAATAGCGATTCGAACAGATTTTAAAAGGCCTTTTTCATCTTTATATCCCATAGAAGCTAGGCAATTTTTTAAAAGGTCTAAGCTATCCTTGTCATCATAAATGGTAAAATCACTTCGATAGCCTAAAATGTGGATCGATTCACGGAGAATGCGTGCTCCTAAGGAATGAAAGGTCGAAGTTAATACATATTGATCAGACATCATTTTGATGCGCACGCGCATTTCATCAGCAGCTTTGTTGGTGAAGGTTAAAGCAAGAATTTCTGAAGAGGGGACACCCACACTGAGCAAGTGAGCAATGCGGCAGGTGACGACTCGGGTTTTTCCTGATCCTGCCCCTGCTAAGACGAGCATAGGTCCTTCCATATGCTCTACTGCGATTTTCTGTTCTGGATTGAGATCTTTCATCGTGCCTTTAACGATACCATACAGATAAAAAGCAAGCAACGTAACCTTATAAGAAAGATAATTGAGCTAAGCCTTTTGCTTTAAAAGCCTCATTGAGCTCATGTTTTTCTGCAAAAGGTAGTGAAGACCATCTGTACCTAACAGGAACATGCTTATTTTCATGAGAATAAAACTGATGCTGAATTTCCAATGAGAATGAAGGTAACAATGCTTTTTGGATGGGTGCGAGAACCGGAGGGCTCTCAGGTTTTTCTTCCAGCTCTTGGCTATCATGATCTACTCCTGAGGGTCCTCCTGCTATTTCCGGTCTATATTCAGCAAAGCGTTTATTGATTATATTTCTGTGATCCTCACTCAATAAGAAAAAGAAAGGAGTTTTTGTAAAATATTGATGAAAGAAAGGGAGGGCGTCTCCATTAATGAATGGAAGGTATTCATCCGTTAGGGGAATAGGGAAAACAGCTGTTTTTCCCCTTCGATTGAAAGCCTTACCCCATTCTATTTGTGCGGGAATCGTGAGTTTTTTTAAGAGATTGGGATGATTTTGCATAAAAGTGGCGAGTTGAGGATTTGGCTCAGGGGGAAGGGTGATTTGATCTTCTTTTATGGGAGCAGTATCCATCCATTGTTTCCACTGTGCTCTTCCTGCTAGAGCTTCATCGATTTCCCCTTGAGCTTCTTCAAATTTTCTATCGATCACCGCTTGTGTTGCGTGGCCAATGTCTCGATATTTTATAAGGGATTCAATCCTTTCATGAGAAAGGGGCCGAATTTCTTCTGCGATGTTTCGATCATTCCAATCGAAAATTTCTGCAACAGCGATATGGACGATGATTTGTGTTAGAGCATATTGTGCGACTCCCTTAGGGCAAAAAGGATATGTTTTTCGATGAATTTTTAGAAAATGGGGAGTCATCAGAGCTCCAAGAGCAATTGAGGAGATGATATAAAGGGTCCGTTCTTTCCGGTCGTTCATATCAATTCGGGCATCCTGTCGGATAGCATAAAGGGCTAATTTAACCGTAAGAGCAGGCAGGCAAGAAATAGCTGAAAGAGTAAGTGTTTTGACAAAGAGTTGTCTCAGAGGTTTTGGTGAACGGCGGACTACCTTATCCCATAAGGTGGCTACCGCAACAAAAGAGGTAAGGGTACCAACAAACTCTAAGGGAGATGTAAATTGAGTAAGAAAAAAAGCAGAGGATCCATTTGCTAATGCACTCACCTTAGGATCAAGCGTTTTGGATGGATTGAGAGTTTTTATGATCTCAGGTATAATCAATGGGCGGAAAGGGGCGATTTTAAGTTGTAAGTCTGCACGAGAAATTTCCATTTCTTATCCTTTTAAATTAATAAATTTTGGAAAAAATTTATTCGAAAAGAAAAAATAAATCAATCTTATTTTATTGGATGAACCTATCCTGAATTAAAAAATAACTTTAATTCAGGATAGGTTCCTAATTAGAGTTTCTAGTCATTGTGTGATAATATTCATCCATTCCAGAAAAAATGAGAGCAGTGATCACTTGAAAAAAAGATAAAGTATTTCTTTCATTTTTATTCAGTGGAGTGATCTGGTTTTTAAATTTTTTAAAAACAAGTGATAGGGCAAACCGTGTCATGCTGATAACTGCAATTTTCCCAATGATACAAGAAGCTCCTAGTTTTCGGGCGGCAAAAATTCCAGCTGCAGTTACTCCTCCATTAATTAGGAAAGGAGGCATTTTTGCATACTGCCTACCTAAGTAATAAGCAGTCCCGAGATAGCTAAGGGGTTGGAAATAATTTTGTAGAGCATGATGGATTGCCCTTTTTTCTTCGTATCGCATCGGTTCTTCTTAATTTTTAAGGGGCTATCACACAAACCTTTTGTGTTTAGATTTATGTTAGCAGGGGTCCACTTTTAAAGTGTTTTATCTATAGTTGTGAAAGAATTATGATGGACCCGTTCCCCAATGAGATTCTGGCTGTTCCTCTTCACCAAGAGGGCTATCTTCTGAACCAGGACCCGTTCCCCAATGGGATTCAACACCTTCACTTGAAGATTCCATTGATTCTTTTTTTTGACCGCAACCAAATAATATAAGGCCCAAAAGAGGCAGAAGTAACAATAAGTTTTTCATAAATTCACCTCGTTATTTTCAGGTAGCATAAAAAAAGATTTTATTAAAGTTGTAAAAAAAAATATTGATGTCCTAAACTACGTCCCGGTTAAATTTTAGGGGCTTAGGACTTAAAAAAAATAGGTAAAATAACTGATAAAAAAGGTTTGTATTTAGAGGAAAGTTTTTTATGGAAGGTTCGCAATTACAAGTTCATCAACGCCGATACGAATGTCAATTTGAAAGAGGGCAAATTGCTGATTTTGCGGTAACAATTATTCTAGGGATGACTGCAATCGCACTTATTGCCATTTCAATTATTTTTGATTTTGGAGAATCATACAATTTCTTGACGACATTTTTTGCAGGATTTCTCTTTCAAGCAACGCTATTGACTTTCCCTTTAAGACGTTTAGAAGGAGAAGTCACTCTATGTGGAATGGGGATTAATTTTGAAAAAGATAAGCTAGTGAAATACATAGCGGTTTTTTATATCTTTCTTTGGCAAGTCTATGTGAATTTAAGAGAACCGATTCAACCCTGGCAAACACGTGCTGTTTATGGAACGATCAATGTTGTGTATGGAATGATGGTTGCAGCCAAAATTGACAACATTCGAAATCAAAGTATTCAGGATCTACATATCCCATCAGAGTTGCAAGAAAGAGTTCCTCTTAATTCTTTTGTTGATATCTCTTCTTCTTCAAGAACTTACGACAAAACAATTTCTCTTTATCCGATCCCTAAAACAGGTGTAAAGGCTGAAAATAGAGAAGATTGGTATAGAATTCGAGTCCAAGGAATAAAGTTTCTTTTGGCAAGCGGAGCAATGACAACCCTCCTCATTGCAAGAAGTTTTTTCTCGGGTTCTGTAACGATCGATTCTTTATCGATCGGCGATATTGCATCAACAGGGAGTCCTTTAACGCTTAATCCTTATGATTTCCCTTTATTTCTCTCTTATATTTATTTCGGACAGACAATAGGAGCGTTAGTTCATGAAGGAGTTCATCTGCAATATAAAAAGGCGAGAGAAGAATATCCTCTTGAAGAGAGTGAATATGGAGTGCCAGTTGTTCCTTCATTTCTTCAGAAGATTATTGATCTAGAAAAATATGAAAGAAATATTGCAACGCTTCTTGCAGGACTCATTATCGCGTTTAACACACCAGGAACTACAATTGCATCTGGTTTTCTCATGGGGATTTTAAATCAAATTGATTTAGTTGAGTTTACCCAGACCCATATCTTAGAACTTCATCGACTTCAAAGGCCAGAAGACAGACGAGGCTTTAAACGAAGAATAAGAGATTGGATCTGCTCAACCTCTCCCTTACAGTGGGCCTTTGCAATTGGGTCAATGACCACATGGGTATGGTGGAATCTAAAAACCCTTGGATTTGTCCCATACAACCTTTATCCCGTATGCAGCTTCCCCATTGCAACTTTATCTGCTTACTTTTTAGCAAGGTGGATTGATTCGAAAGAGATTCACCCCAATAGCCCTCGCCTCCTCAATTGGCTCTTTTTCTACCTTTGCTTCTCCCTTTCATTTCCCTCTATCTATATCGCTGCGAATCAAACGATTCCTATAAACGATACGACTTTAGCGCAGTATCCAGGTTATACTACAATCATGTCTACAATCGCAGTAAGCTCTCTAGGATGGGCTTTTGGTCTTGAAGCTGCTCATCAAGCAAGCGATAGAAATACTCCTTATCCTGAAGAAAATAATCGCTTAGAGATGCTTCTCTCTTGGTTTGCGGGAGTGCAGCTTTTAGGACGATAATGAGAATTAAAGTTTAGAAATAGCTATGGCGACTCCGTCAAAAATTCCTTTGGATGCTCGTATTTGTAGTTATCTTTCCTCACAAAAAGCATTGGACTCATCTTCAATTAAGAAGTTATCGCTATGTTCTCGGGAAGATGCCAAAGACATTATTGGCTCCATGCTTGTCCGGGCTTTTGGTACGAGAGTGATGCTTGTCATCCCTTTGGAACTAGAGACGAAGTATTTAGAATGGAAAAGTATTGCTGAAGATGTCCATCGATGCATGATGTGTGCTAATCCTTTAGCTGATGATAAGACCTTTAATGCTCGATGCGAAAAAATCAAGCTTTCGAAAGCCTATGTTCAGAAAGAAAAAATGCTTGAAGTTTGGCAACGTCAAGGGGTAAAAACAAGGCCTCGTCCTCTTCATAAGGTCGATCCTTCTTCTCACTTTTATAAAGATGCCTTAGATGCTCAACGTGAAATCGATCAGATGGTCAAAGTTCTTTACCGTTATTATGAGGATCCTAAAGCAATACCTGGTCAGTTTCCTTACATCCTTCTTCCTTTAGCTAATAGTACTGCTCTTAAACATCCAGACAGAGATTTGACTTGGTTTGATGTCGTGATTCTTTATCAAGGGTGTGTCCAGGATGGAGCTGAGATTACGAGGCAACTTCTTGAGAACTATCCGTTCCGCTCCGTAGCTGAGACACTTCCCAAGCCTCCAGACTCATTGGGTAAAATGCAGTATCCCTTTCAAAGGCTTAGGCCTTTTGTTGCTCAGATGACTGTGGTTTCGATGGAGTCCTTTTTTCAAAATTCGATTCCAGAAGAAGTGACTAAGCTCCTTATTGATCGCTTCACCAAGGATGAGGCACTGCGGATGGATCTTATCTGTTTTGTTTCTCATCTCTACAAAAAGATCCAAAAGGACCCTTTATATATCCTTCCAGAAGAAGCCTATGAAACAATTTCCAAAAAGAAGGATTGTTCCCTCTATATTTCTTCTCTTATTATATTAAGGATCCAGGGGGTTGTTTTTTTGGAAGGGTTTACAGATCCTACCCATCAAATTGTCTTATGGGCTTTTAAAACCAATCGAAAATACCTTCAAAATTTGGACAAATTTCAATATTTACCTTCCGCTCAAAAATGCAGTATTAAAGATGATGCGATAAATCCTAGAGTTGTTATCCCACTCATTTGTTCCTTAAGTTTAGTTTACGAAAAAAGCGAAGAATCTTTTGAAGAAAATGCTCTTGCTCTTCTTATGGGGTATCTTCGTATTCCTGAAGACGATTATTCTGATGTTACTCAAGTGATTCTTCTTTTTTATCGGAGTCCTTATTTTCTAATTTCTACGAAACAAATTCTTGATTATCTCATTAAGGATCGTAAAAAAGAGCTACACTCTATGAAAACTCTCTATGTAGAGTTTGAAAAAATGATTCCTCATCAAGTCAAAGGGGAAACGGAAGCTTTTTTTGATTGCTTGCCAAAGTCAGAGCTCGGGTCCAGAAGGCCTATTTCATGGGAGAATGAAGAGATTCTTAGAAGGATGGCGGCATTCAATGCCTGTCTAAATCTTAGTGAAGAAGATGAAGTTAAAAGCTCTTTGTATTTTTCTGCTTTAGGGGCCTTCATACGTTGTCAACTAACTCCGAGTCATTTTGATTTAATCTTTCTTTATTTAGATCAATTGCCTCCTATGAGAGTTAATGAGGTTTTATCTCTTTTTTTACATACTGCACAGCGAGTCCATAAAGGGGATATCTTGCTCCCGCCAAACGCCTCTTTTTGGAAAGCTCCTTCTCCTGCAGTTCTCGATAAAATTCCTTCTCTTCTTAACACGGCACTCTGTTTTGCTCATAAAGTCAATGCTTTAGAGATTAGGCAAGTTGTTTCCCTTTTTGAAGAAAACATTTTAGACGGAAAGAAAATGGCTCCACAAGATGTTAGACTTCTTTACTTCCATGTTCTTTCACCCCTTCCAGATATTCTCGATCATGACCACTTAAAACGATGCTTGGAATTTATAAAGAAGGTAAAACATCCTTTTACTTTTTTTCAAAAGCTCTATATTTTCTATGAGCTCCTTTCTTTACAAAACAATTCTGAAGGATATGAAATCTTACTCAATTGGGTTAGTTGGATCGAAAAAATAATGGAAATTCAATTAGATCCGAAAACCGTAACGATTCTTTTAACCTATCACCCACAGATCAACTTTGATCAAATTCAGAAAGATTATGACGAAAGGGAAAAGATAGGGGATAGGGTGGATGAATTGATCGATTCAATGAGAGATCCTACACGAGATCAACAACTTTTAGAAGATCCTGTTCCAGGTCCAAACCGATTAGAAGCTTTGAAGGGATACTTTCTTTGTCTTTTAAAACCCCTTCATGCAAGTTTGGTCGCAACCTTCCGAACTTGGCCCTATGGAGTTGTTACTTTAGAACAAGTCCATCGACTGCTCGATGGACTTCCTCCCGGTTTTAAAAATTATTCGGAAATGCTTATTGATAAAATGCCTTTAAATCTTTCAGGAGAGTCTTCCCTTCTTCTCGATATATTTTTAGAAATGTTTGAGAAAAATGACTTCATCAATAGTTTTAAGGACATAGACTTATATAATCAATGGTTTTATGCCCAATGTCTTGAGTCAGAAATCGTTGATGTATCTCTCTACCTTTCGACCTTAAGGGCTTATTTAAATGGCAAAATTTCTAGATCCCATTTTGAAGTGTTACAGGTTTTTGAAAGTCGTTATCCCCATTTGAATGCATCAACTAAGCTTAGCCTGATGATTCAGGCAGTAGAAGAACCTCTCCATTCAGGAGAGTTAATTTTAGGGTTTCCACCTATCGATCCTAGAAAAGAAGAGGAACCTTTTGATCTTCTTACTGCGCTTCATTTGGCTAGTGAAAAACGGACAGAATCGCTTGAAGCGGCTATCCCTTTTATTGAAAAGAGGGTTTTATCACGCCCTATGACATTAGAAGAAAAGTGGACTCTTTATGTTAATCCCCTTCTCTCAATTGAAGGTCCGATTACAGAAGAGCGTGTTGTTTTATGTCTGAAAACGATGCAGACAATGAATTTTCCCTTTATAGGTAAGGAAAGGGTTTATGTTTTTTATCATCTTTTAGCACTAAGCGATAATCCACTAATGGTCGTTGACCGGGTTCTTTTAATCAAAGCTCTAGAAAAGACGCAGGGACATCGGTTGGGAACTTACTTTGCACTTCTCCTTCTAACGCATGATCAAGAAATAGATTATCTAGGGTTTTTTAAGGTGTTAAAACGCTTTATTATCGTAAGAGAGGATGTTTTTTCTTTGGTCGAAGCTCCTATGATTCCTCATACACATCACGATGAAGTTGAAGAAATTGTTTATGATTTGTCAAAACCTTTAAAAGTCGATAGTCGTCCGGATCTTTTTGGCCAGGTTCGCGCCTTTTTTTGCAATGCTTCTATTTATAAACCAATTCATCATGTTCTTGGAACTTTTCCTCAAAAAGTTGAGAGCATGAACCTCTTGTTTCCATTATTTTCTGCAAATGATGCTTTGGTTCCTTTAGATTTTCATCATAATTCTGATAAGGGAATGGTTACTTCATGGGAACTATCTCATGAAAATGTTGTGGCAACAGTGACTTTGATTTCAATGGACACCTTTACCTCCTATTCTCAAACAGTGACTCTTCCCCTTTCAGTCAGTCACTATGATTCTTTTGATCCCATTCTTTCTCTTCTCGAATGCTGTTTTTATCACTTTGGCTATGATCGAAGAGATGACTCTAGTACTCCTTCAGAAAGCTTTGCTGATTTTAGAGTTCACCCAAAACTCCAACAAATCCTTGCGCACTTTGCACTTGAAGTTGAGGATCAAGAAAAACTGTTGCGCGCTTTTCATCTATTTTTGACGTCATTACGGAGGGCTCTTAGGAAAAATTTGATCCACTTAATTCAAAAGTGTGAGAGGGTTTGTCCTAGAGAAATCTCTATGGAACAATTGCTCTCTTATGCAGTTTCTGGTCCTATTTCCCCCTATAAAGAGTTTCATAGCTTAATTCCCACTAAAGAACTCATAGGGCTCGTTCCTTCTATGCAAGACTGCTACACTTCCTCTCATGAAATGGAGCAGTTTGATTGTTCTGAACTATTCGAAACATGCCAAGTTCTTGAAGAAGGGTTTGCAAAGCTTTGTAGGGAGCTGCGACAAGAATTTTCACGCCAATGGAAAGATGAACTATGTCAACGAATGTCTACAGTCAAACAGGTCAAAAAGGCTTTTTCAATGGGTCTAGCTATAGATTTCTCTTGTAGCTTAATGCTTGAATGCTGTTTTGAGATTCGGCCCACTTATACTCATTTCAAAAATGAGCCTCTTCTTTCACAAGGAGAAGATAAACTTACCCATGAGGAAGAAGCTTTTGAAGTGTCGATTAAAGGGAGCTTTCTTAGAGAAGAGGTTTTTTCAAAGAAAACCTACCCTACAAAAGTTTTTCTTCAAGATCAAGAGATGATGAAAAGAATTCTTAGTTGGCAGGTTATGCATTTTAAGCATATCTTTTATCAAAAAATGCATAAAATTTATTTGTTCATACAAGCAGTAAGAAATGGCAAAATCTACGAAGCGTCATTTACTCTTTCAGGGATTCCCTATCCTATTCGAGTGAGCCAAGATCCAATCATGCCTAAAAACGAATTTGAAGTGAGTTATGATTGTCCACACTATCAACTTACAAAAACTATAAAGATGGATTCTCTTGAGGCTAGGTCCTTTTATGAGACTTTAGAAGGCCATTTGGATCAAATGCGTTTAGATATTCTCTCAGCAGGAGAAGTGCAAGAGAAAGAAGAAAAGGTTTTTACTGATGTCAGACCACATAACTTTTTCAAGGATATATTAGGAATAGCCTGGCTCATTTACCCTAAACAAGTCAGTAAGGGAAAGATTGATCTAGGTCAGTGTTATTCTTCACGCAATGAGATGGGGACTCTTCAAAATAATTTGGCTAAAAATGATCCCAATCAATCGCGTATTAAGCTTTCATTTACCCGAAATGGCATTAATGTTACTTCGGTTCCTGTCCATGCAACCTATAAGGAAGGTGAGTCTTCGACCACAGTTGAGTTTGTTACCTATTGGTTTGGTTGTCAGACTGCTGAAATTGTTCATCCAAAAAGAATGATGAAAGATGATTACTTATTTCGTGGGCAGCCAATCAAAATGACACTAAACGATTGCGAAAGTGAGTTTGTGGTTTCCGACAAAACACTATGGGTTCCTTTAAGCTATTCCATGACAGCTTTAAAATTACATATCTATCAAACACTTCCCTCGTTGCAGATCTTTCTTGAAACACTAACGCAAAAGAAAAAAGATGCGGTTTGGACCGATCCTTTCTCTTCAAATCATCGTCAAATTATTGGGGTAAGACTCATGGAAAAATACCGATTTACCTTTATTAAAGATGGAAAAGAGGGACCCAGAAAAAAGGAAGTAGAGGTATTGTACTCCCTAGAGATGGAAAGAGAGTTTGATCTTCTCCTTTTTTTAAATAATGCTTATTCAGAATTTTTATATGGGCCCCTTTCTTATCCCTTTAAAAAAGTCGATGATTCTTCAATAGAAGGACTACCCTGCATACCTTCAGAATTTTATTCCGGGGATCTCGAGATGGATCCTTTAGAAAGCTATATGCCGAGTATGGACTTAGATTATGAAAAAAAAGAAAATCCATTGGGGTATGTAGAACATTTAGAAAGTCTGTATAGTTCATCATCAGAAAGATCGATCGATATCAGTGAAGTCGACAGTCTTCTATCGATGTTAGGAAGTGACTCTGAATTTCCTAGCATAGGAAATTCCACTTCTTGTGAAGAAGAATGTGAGGAATAAATCATCCCATTTTTAAAGTGTTTTAGCTATAGAATAGGGCGGCGAAGCTCTCCCTCTCGGAGTCCGAGATTTCCATACCGGTGATAGGAGATGGAAAGAGACAGTTCTCTAAGGTAATGGAGAAGTTCGATCCGACCATTTGCTAGAACTGGGGCATAATCAATATAAGAAGCATTTTCTGCGGCTGCTTTTTTTAAGACAAAAGAAGGTTCATGAAGCATGCGGACCCGCTTGATATGGCCATGTTCCATCCGATCAATGAATGTTTTTTCATCCTCTTCAAGGATATTGAAAATGGGAAGAAGAACTTCCCAGTTTGCTTGATGAACGTTTATGTCTTGATTTTTCTCCCAACTGATTTCAAGACGTGTTTCAGTTGTTAGAGCCGCAGCAAAAACACGGAGGTAATCAAGAGGGTTATCTTCGGAAGTAATGCGGAAAATCAATTTTTTATGAGGGATATAGCGGAAGTAATTATCTTCTCCCACAACCTTTGATTGATCTTTGTCTCGTCTAAATTGTTGCCAATAGTAGGCATAACTCGAAATACTAGCATACCATACTCCGAGATCTTCTGCAGAAAGATCAAACTTTTCAAGGAAGCTGGTAAGGTTGTTGACCCAATCGCTAACGGGGAATTTTTCTTTAGGAATTCCGATTTGTTTTGCATGCATAAACTGAGTCAGATAATTAGGCCCTCCAGCTTTTGATCCATGGCCAAAACAACTATTTTTTGTTCCACCGAAAGCTTGGCGTCGGACGATGGCTCCTGTGATGCTTCGGTTGATGTAGCAGTTCCCTGCAATGATAAGGCGCTGCCATTTTTTTTGCTCCCGTTTATCAAGAGATTGAAGCCCCGAAGTAAGGCCATAAGGGGTAGAGTTTGCGATATGAATCGCTTGATCGAGGTTGTCAGCGCGGATAAGCCCTAGTACAGGGCCAAAGAGTTCATTTTTCTGAGTAAAGTTTCCTCGTTGAACGCCTAGTTTAATTCCTGGTGTCCATAAATTAGGATTATGGGGATCTACTTTTGGTTCTAAGAGCCAAGACTCTCCGGGTTCTAAAGTTGTTAGCCCTCGATGAAGGGTTTCATTGGGAGGGTTGATCAGAGGTGTCATTTTATTCGCTACGTCCCAAGGAGACCCAACTTTTAAACTCATTGCAGCATCGCGGAGTTGTTGCATGAAGTGAGGATCATCGTAAACCTCTTTTTCTAAAATTGCTAGAGAAGCAGCACTACACTTTTGACCATTGTGGCCAAAGGCCGATTGGATGAGTTCTTTAATTGCTAAGTCACGATCTGAAAGTGCGGTGATAACCATTGCATTTTTACCTCCCGTTTCTGCAGAGAGATCGATTCCAGGACGCATTTTCATGAAGAGCTTTCCTGTACTGGTTGCCCCAGTTAAAATAACCGCATTGATCCGTTCATCTTTGATCAGTTTTGTTCCTGTGGGATCATCATCACAAGCGATAAATTGAAGAACTTTTTTCGGAATGCCTGCAGCCCAAAGTGCTTTGACGAGCTCATAGCCAGTCATGACAGCTTCAGGGGCGGGTTTAAAGAGGACACAATTTCCGGTAACAAGGGCGGCAAAAATTCCTCCTGCAGGAATCGCTTTAGGGAAGTTCCAAGGAGAAGCTACAAGGACTGTTCCTTTAGGAGACCACTCAATATCGGTATGCCTTTCATATTGTCGCATTGAGCGGAGGTAATACTCAGCAAAATCGATTGTTTCAGAGAGTTCAACATCAGCTTCTTGAAGGGTTTTTCCTCCATCTCCGATCATCGACCCAATTTGGTCTCCTCGTTCCTCTCGAAGTTTTTGTGCTGCTTTCGCAAGATAAGTACATCGCTGTTCAATCGAAGTATTTGCCCAATTTTTTTCTTCTTTTTTTGCTGAGGAAACAGCGCGATCCATATCCTCCCAAGATCCCTTTGAATAGGTGTAGTAAGGGTGACTTGGACTAGAAGGATCATAACCTTTCCCTTTCAGGTCAGTGTGGACCTCTTCTCCATCAATAACAAGAGGGATAGGGTCTATCTGCTTTTCTTTCCACTTAGCGATGATTTCTGCGGCCCACTTTCGATTTTGTGGAAGAGAAAAATCGGTATCGGGTTCATTTTCAAAGGGGGCATTAAAATCAAGGTGGGTCGGTGGTTCTAATCGGTTTTGTGTTTTTCGAGGAGAATTTTCTACGGTATCTTTCAAACTGCAACTTTTTTTAAAAAGAGCAGATTGAACATCCCATTCTTTTGTTCCTTCTTTGAGACCAAAACTATGAGCGAGAAAATTTTCTGCTCCGGTATTTTCATCGAGGCGACGAATAAGGTAGGCAATCGCGCTTTGAAAGTCTTCTCGCGTTGCTACAGCACAATAAAGGAGAATGTCTCCTGTTAAATCTTGAACGACGCGACGCATATGATCAGCCATCCCTTCAAGCATCTCAAAGGTGATTTCTCTTTCTACCCGATTTTCAAGTCTTAGGATCATTGCAAAGGCGATATCAAAAATGTTATGTGAAGCAATCCCAATGTGAACCGCTCGAGCATGCTCTATTTGACAAGCATATAGAACCATTCGTTTGTAATTGGCATCTGTACGGATTTTGGAGGTGTAGGGAGCTTGAGGCCAACCTTTAAGAGAAGCTTCATGCTGCTCCATGGCCATATTGGCTCCTTTTACAATCCGAATCTTAATCGGTGCGCCCCCATTTTTCACTCTCTCCATTGCCCATTCGGTAATTTCTCTTTGGATCTCATGGCTATCAGGAAGATAAGCTTGGAGGACGATCCCTGCGGAAAGGTCTTTAAATTCTTCTTCACTCAGGACTTTCATGAAAAGATCTTTCGTCAAATGAAGATCTTTATATTCTTCCATATCGAGGTTGACGAACTTTTCAATTTTCCTCCCATCTTTTCTTGTGAGAGTATTTTTTATCGCGCTTCGGTAAAGGATACGAAGCCTTTCAGCAATAGCTTCGAGGGTTTTATCATAAGAGAGAAGATTGATTTGAGAATAAATGGTTGAAATTTTGATCGATACATAATCGATCAAAGGGTTTTTTAAGTCTTCGAGGTAGACATTTAGACGACGGACAGCTTCTTCTTCTCCAAGTATTGCTTCTCCAAGATGGTTAAGATTTAAGCGGATCCCTTGTTCTCTTCGTTTTTTGATATGACGGATAAGAGGCCCTTTTTCTCCTGGGATGATGACAGATGAGGTTTCTTTGCGGAGGTTCCAGATAGCAATAGGGACTAAAAGTTTTGCAAATTGATTTCCAAAAACTTTAAAGAGATAAAGTTGCAGCCTTTTAAAAGGGGAAAAAAACTTGGGTGTACCATAAAGGTTAAGGAGATAGACCATTTGATCGGCAATACGGTGATAGTTTTTGGAACGAAAACATTGATCGGTCATATTGGTCAGGAAGACTTTTCCAACAGGATCGCTCATCATTCGATGGAGTTCTCCATACCTTTTTTTCTCTTCCTTGGTCAGTCTTTTATTCGATTCGCTTAAGATCAATCCTGCGAGTTCTATCGCTTTTTCAACGCGTTCTTCAAGGGTCAATTGAGCTCCAACAACAGATCCTAATAGATCTCGCGCATGATGCATCTGTTTTGTTTCACTTTGTTTTTCTGCCATTTACGTACTCAAGCCCTATGAAATACACTCCCCCGTAACTGTTCTTGTACACGAAAAAAGATTTTTCCTCTAAGATTTTCCGTTATGAAACAAATCGTTCGACTTATCATTTTTCTGTTCATAGGGTTTCCTCTTTTTGCAGAAATTGATCTTGGTATCGATACTTTTATTCGAGAAGGGTACGACAAAACCTATCGAAATAAGCGAATTGGTCTGATTAGTAATCAGACAGGTGTCGATAAAAAACTGACCCCTACCGTTGAAGTCCTCCGAAAAAATGGGATGAAGATCGTCGCTCTTTTTTCTCCAGAGCATGGATGGCATGGGAGCGGCTATGCCTTCGAAAAGATTGAAGATGGAACTCTTGAAAATCTTCCTGTCTATAGCCTTCATGGGAAAACGCGACGTCCCAATGATCAGATGCTGAATGGAATCGATCTTTTAATCTATGATATTCAAGATATTGGAACCCGTTCCTATACGTATGCGACGACCCTTTTCTATGTGATGGAAGAAGCAGCAAAACGGAAAATTCCTGTTTTGGTCTTGGATCGCCCAAATCCGATTAATGGACTCATTATCGATGGTGGAATGCTTGAAGAGAAATGGCGCTCCTTTATTGGATATATCAATGTTCCTTATTGTCATGGAATGACAATTGGTGAGCTTGCCACTTTTTTTAATGGAGAATATAAAATCGGCTGCAATCTTAAAGTTATTCCGATGAAAGGGTGGAAGCGAACAATGAGTTTTAAAGAGACGGGATTGACATGGATTCCTACAAGCCCCCATATTCCAGAAGCAGATATCCCTTTGTTTTATGCATCAACAGGAATTATTGGAGAACTCAACATTGTGAACATTGGAGTCGGTTATACCCTCCCTTTTAAAGTTGTAGGAGCCCCTTGGATTGATGCTGAAGCCTTTGCTGCCAAACTCAATAGTCAAAAGCTTCCCGGGGTTCATTTCTTTCCTTTTCATTACCGTCCTTTTTATGGATCGATGAAGGATAAGGACTGTCATGGTGTGCTCATTCGAGTGACCGATATCCGCCGCTATAAGCCTTTGAGTGTTCAGTATCTTTTGATGGGAATTTTAAAAAGTCTTTATCCCAAAGAAACCAAAGGATATCTTCAAAAGGTCGATGGAGGCAAAAAAAGGCTTTTTAATCTTGCCAATGGGAATGATGAGATTTATCGGATGCTGTTGCATGAACGTTATGCTGCATGGAAAATGATTGCTTACCAACAAAATGAGAGGGAGCAATTTAAGAAAGTTCGTGAGAAATATCTCATCTATTAATTTTTTTATGACAGAGTGCGTGGAGAGTTGCGTAACAGAATTAGCAATCTGACACTTTTAGTGCTAAGTTTGTTGACAAAATAAGATGAAATTCCTATCATTTCGGGAATAAAAAACAGTTGTTTAGGAGTGAAAATTTATGTCTCATAAAAAATTTAAACCTCTAGGAAATCGAGTCCTTGTTAAACGTTTTGAAGCAGAAGTTAGCAAAGGAGGAATTCTCCTTCCTGATTCCGCTCAAGAAAAACCTAAGCAAGGAGAAGTCCTTGCCGTAGGTCCTGGCAAAATGGGAAAAGATGGAGTGGTTAAGCCCATGGAACTTAAAATGGGTGACCGTGTTCTTTTTGGAGGATTTGCGGGAACAGAGGTTAAAGGAGATGAGGACACAGAATTTCTTATCTTATCCGAAGAAGATATCTTAGCAGTGATTGAATAAGGAGAAGACCATGGCCAAAATGATGCAATTTAACGAAACAGCCCTTAAGTCAATCCTTAAAGGGGTTAAAACACTTGCGAAAACAGTCATAGTGACCCTTGGGCCAAAAGGGCGCAATGTTGTGATTAATAAAGGACTAGGAACCCCTCTTTCTACGAAAGATGGAGTAACGGTTGCTAAGGAAATTTCTCTTAAAAACAAATTCGAAAATATTGGTGCAGGACTCGTCAAAGAAGCCTCTTCAAAAACTTCAGATGTTGCTGGTGATGGAACCACTACTGCCATTGTTCTTGCTGAAGCGATTTTTAAAGAAGGGGTAAAAAATGTCATTGCAGGTGCCAATCCGATGAGCGTCAAACGAGGGATCGACCGCGCTGTTCAAGCAATGATAGAAGAGCTCGATAAGCTTTCGACTCCTGTAAGTAAACATGAAGAGATCCAGCAGGTTGCAACCATCTCAGCAAATAATGATCCAGAAATTGGAGAAATGATTGCTGATGCAATGAAAAAAGTCGGCAAG
Organism: Chlamydiales bacterium; assembly: GCA_024233395.1. Classification (GTDB taxonomy): domain Bacteria; phylum Chlamydiota; class Chlamydiia; order Chlamydiales; family Simkaniaceae; genus Neptunichlamydia. The sequence goes on along the minus strand of JACKPR010000002.1, from coordinate 421,972 downwards.
GATGGAACGATTACAATTGCTGATGCTAAAGGAATCGATACAGTCCTAGACGTTGTTGAAGGAATGCAATTTGACAAAGGATACCTTTCGCCTTATTTCGTGACCAATGCGGAAAAGATGACAACAGAACTTTCAAATGCTCAAGTCCTCATTACCGATAAAAAACTTTCAAATGCGAAAGAACTCGTCTCGATTTTAGAAAAAGTCATGGAACAAGGACAAAAACCTCTCATTATTATTGCAGAAGATATTGAAGGGGAAGCTTTAGCAACACTTGTGATCAACAAGTTAAAAGGAGGAATGCCTCTTTGTGCTGTGAAAGCTCCAGCTTTTGGAGATCGAAGAAAGGCGATTCTTCAGGATATTGCAATCCTTACAGGAGCTACTGTTGTTTCTGAAGAAGTCGGACTTAGCTTAGAAGAAGTCGGACTTGAAGTTCTTGGAAATGCTAAGACGATTAAAGTTGGAAAAGAAGAAACAACGATTATTGGTGGCGGAGGCAATCATCAGGTTGTTCAAGAGCGAATCCAGCAAATCCGTCACGAAATGAATGAGACCACATCTGATTATGATCGTGGAAATCTTGAAGAGCGCTTAGCAAAGCTTGCTGGAGGCGTTGCTGTTATTAACGTTGGTGCTGCAACTGAAACAGAAATGAAAGAGAAAAAAGCTCGCGTTGAAGATGCTCTTCATGCAACACGCGCAGCAGTCATTGATGGAATTGTTCCTGGAGGAGGCGTTGCTCTTCTTCGCGCAATCAAAGCTCTCGAAACTCTCAAGCTCAAAGGGGATGAGAAGATAGGCATAGACATCGTTCGTCGTGCAGCTTTTGCTCCCGCAACAGCGATAGCAACAAATTGCGGAAAAGAAGGAAACATGGTGGCCGAAAAGGTTTACGAAGGAGAAGGGGCATTTGGATATAATGGACTGACCGATACCTTTGAAGATCTTCTAAAAGCGGGTGTTATAGATCCTGTTCTTGTAACGAAGAGCGCTTTAAAACATGCCTCTTCCATTGCAAGCCTATTGATTACCGTTGCTTGTATGATTACCGATAAACCTGAGCCTAAGACTGAGACTCCAATGGATCCAGGAATGGGCGGCATGGGTGGAATGCCTGGTATGGGTGGCATGGGCGGTATGCCTGGCATGGGGATGATGTAGATTCAAAGAGTCTTATCAAAGACATATCCCTTCCATCCATCAAGGATCGATTTTTTAATAAGAGCCCCATCAAAAAGGGGCTCTTTTTCTTCGAGGGGATATCCTGAAACGATTAATCGATAACTCTCAAATTTTGGAAGGGCATTCCAAGCGATTTTCTGTTCTGAAGAGATCATATTCATTAAAATCAAAGGGTGAGTTGGAATGTGAGGGAGATTTTTTCCAAAAAAACAGTGAAGATGATTAAGCTGTGCATTTTCCTTAGCATGATCAATAGCTTCCTGATCAATATCGATTCCAAAGACTCTATCTGCTCCTAAAAGTTTTGCAGCAAGAGAAAGGACTCCACTTCCACATCCGACATCAATGACTGTTCCTTCAATTTTTTCTGGAAGCATTTTGAGCATGAGTCTGGTTGTGGGATGGGAAAGGTCGCCAAAACCTGGGCCAGGCTTCATTTTAAAGGAAAGGTTTTCCTTTAATTGAACATGGGCAAAACCATCTTTAAAGTTTGGAGCATGAAGCTCCCATTGTTTATTCCAATCAATCATGGTAAGTCTATACTCGTTCCACTTGAAACTTGGAGTTTTGACAGCGTCGGCTTTTTTTGAAAATTTTTATTCTCGCTCGCATCTTCCCTCTTGGACAATGGCCGCTTGCTCCGAATAAAAGTTTTTGGGAACCTCCTTTTCAAACTCTCCAAGTTTCAAGTATCACGAGTATCATACCTTATTTCTCCTTGCGAGAAAAGACTTTCTCTAGCAAAATAAGGACCTTCAGGCACCGGTAGCTCAATTGGATAGAGTACCTGGCTACGGACCAGGAGGTTAGAGGTTCGAGTCCTCTCCGGTGCACTTCTTCAACCTATTTTTAGTTAATGAGTTACCTTTCAATTGGCCTGGAATCCTATTGGTGATACGATGTAATTATATACTATAATGAGGTTGTCTAATGGCTCTGATCAAGAAATTAACTAAACATAGAAATAGTTACTCACTAATTATTGATAAAGCTTTGATGGATCTTTTAGATATTGATCCTGAAACTCCTTTAGAGATTTCTACAACAGATGGTCAATCCCTTATCATCAAACCTATTAAAGGTAAAATTTTTGAAAAAGAAATTCATAAGAGTTTAATTCATTTTAAAAAGAAATATGGGGAGGCTCTAAAACGGCTAGCTAAATAGAGGTAAAATATGAAGAAAAGGAGCTGGATTTATATGTTTTTCGTGTTGCTAGTGGAAAAGAAACAAAAAAAGAAATAGCATTGTGGTTAGAAAAAAATTCAATGTCAATAGAGTAAGTAGATGCCCATCATCGAGTGTTTTCCATCTGGTCCTTTTGAAACCAACGCCTATATTTTAGCATGCAGTGAAACCAATAAAGGAGTAATCATTGATCCAGCACCTGATAGTGCTGCAGCCTTGATCGATGGTTCTGCTGCAATCGAAATCAAAGCAATTCTTTTAACCCATTCCCATTGGGATCATATTGGTGATCTAAAAAAAGTAAAAACAACTTTTGGTGTACCCGTTTATGTCCACCCTTCTGATCGCTTAAATGTTGTAAAGCCTGGGAGTGATAAGCTTCCTCTTATGTTTCATATCGATGGGGTTGAGCCAGAGTTTGATTTGCAAGAAGGGGAAGTTATTGAAGTGGGAAAACTCAAGTTAATTGTGATTGAAACACCCGGACATACTCCAGGAGGCGTTTGCTTTTATCTTGATAAAGAGAAAATTTTATTTTCAGGTGATACCCTCTTCAAAGGGTCAATAGGAAAAATTTCTTTTCCTACAGCAAACCCTCAAGCGATGTGGCGTTCCTTAAAAAAACTTGAAAAACTTCCTCCTGAAACGGTTGTTTATCCTGGTCATGGCCCTTCGACAACAATTGGAGATGAAGATTGGCTTCCAAAAGCCCAAGAACTCTTTAGTTAATTTTTCTTCTCCTGTATACTGGTCTCATCAAAAGGAGATTTTTATGACACGACTTATTGGAAATAAAGCCCCAAACTTTAAAGCTAACGCTGTTGCAAACGGTCAGATTAATGAAAATTTTTCTCTCGATCTTTTCGATGGAAAATATATTTTATTATTTTTCTATCCCCTTGACTTCACTTTTGTTTGTCCCACAGAACTTCATGCTTTTCAAGAAAAACTAGGAGAGTTTGAAAAACGTGGAGCACAGATCATAGGCTGTTCTGTGGATAGCACTTTTTCACACCTTGCTTGGGTCAATACCCCAAAAACAAAAGGAGGAATCGAAGGGGTGACTTATCCTCTCGTTGCTGACCTCAATAAAAATATTGCTCGAGACTACCAAGTTCTTAATGAAGAAGCAGGGATTGCTTTTCGCGGTCTTTTCCTGATGGATAAGGATCATATTATCCGTCATCAACTCGTGAACGATCTTCCATTAGGAAGAAGTGTGGATGAAGCCCTCCGTCTTCTCGATGCCCTCATTTTCCATGAAGAAAATGGAGAAGTTTGCCCCGCCAATTGGCAAAAGGGGAAAAAGTCGATGAAGCCAACGCAAGAAGGGCTTGCCACTTACTTCAATTAGAAGGCTACTTTCTCCAAGGGAGATGCATGACCGTTTGGTTGGCATCAACAATCGTTGAAGCTGATCCAAGAATCACAATATGATCACTCGGTTCATCTCCCGTATTAAAAAATTGATGCTCGACATTTGCAGGACAAATCACTGTGCAAGGAGCTTCGAAATGAGTTTCTTCACCGTCCATCACAACTTTTCCTTTTGCAACGTGAATTCGATTTTGAAAGCACTAATTCTAAGAGTTTTCATAGGAACTTGCGACACAATTTTTCTCGGAAATAGCGCATTGGCTATTCCTCTCGCAAAATTCTGCCACATCTTCTCTCTGAAAATTGCTTATTCTCAGCACTTTTAAAGTCGAACTAACGTTTTCCCAGCAAGATAGATGAAAATTTTTCGGTTTCATGAGCATGAACAGGAGTACAACCTTCTGGGGCAAGTGAGCTATATAGCTAAAGCAGTAGTTTAAAAATATGACAATTAAAAAAAAGATCAAATATTAGGCAGTTGAAGAGAGGTAAGATAGTCGTAGAGGTCTTGCTCTGTTGTAATGATAAGAGCACCATGAGCCTCAGTCACAGGGTGGACTGAATCAATGATCCGTGAATCCCCAACACCAGGAAGACAAACCGCTGTGAGGTGAGAGATTTGTTTTTTGTCGACGAGATGCTTCATTCCTTTGAGATAATCTTTTGTGCTAAAGCCCTCTTCTTTGACGCGGATGTAGATAACTTCTTGCTCATACATGAGAAACTGGATTGCAAAGAAAAGGCCACGACTTTCATTAGGGGGATTTCCTAGGATCTCATTCAAATGGGTCAGTGATTTCATGAAAAGAGGAGAACCGATTTCTCCTTTTTCAGCTTCACCGAATAGCGCCACTGTTTGTCTCATAATTATCCTTGTCTTTCGTCTTTCAATAACCAACGAAGACTATTTAATGCAAGGAGGCAAACTAAACTTTGAGACAATTAAATAAGCATTCAAGAAATAGAATACTTAAAGTTTTTCAGCAATTGCAAGAAGACGGTTATATTTTGCTACGCGGTCGGAACGGGAAAGAGATCCCGTTTTGATTTGACCTGCACAAGTGGCAACGGCTAAATCTGCGATAAAGGTATCTTCGGTTTCTCCCGAGCGATGAGAGATGACCGTTCCATAGTTATTTTGTTTTGCAAGAGCTATCGTTTCGAGGGTTTCTGTGAGGGTTCCGATTTGATTCAATTTAATAAGGATGGCATTGGCGACGCCCATTTCGATCCCTTTGAGAAGGAATTTGGGGTTGGTGACGAAAAGATCATCTCCGACAAGTTGCACTTTTGCTCCAAGGCGGTCGGTAAGGATTTTCCATCCATTCCAATCATTTTCATCAAGGCCATCTTCAATAGAATCGATCGGATAGTTTTTTGTGAGTTTTTCTAAGTAATCGATTTGACGTGTTGCATCCCGCTCTTCGAATTTTTTTCCGGCAAGCTTTTGTTTTTTATCGAAGTAAACCTTTTTACTTTTGTCATAAAACTCAGAAGCGGCGCAATCGAGAGCAAGTGAGATATCAGTGCCAGGTTTAAGCCCGACTTTTTCGATCGCAGAAAGGATGAAATCAAGAGCTTCTTCATCAGAAGAAAGGTTGGGGGCAAAGCCACCTTCGTCTCCTACAGAAGTGACATGTCCTTTTTCTTTAAGAAGTTTTTTTAAGGCATGAAAAGTTTCAGCGCCGTAGCGGAGTCCTTCAGAAAAATTTGGTGCACCAATCGGACGAATCATGAATTCTTGAAAGTCTAAAGAATTATCTGCATGAGCTCCACCATTTAAAATGTTCATCATAGGAATGGGCATTTCTGGTTTAGCACCTGCTCTAATGTATTCAAACAGGGGGATTTTTCGGGTCATTGCAGCGGCTCTTGCAACAGCAAGAGAAATTCCTAGGATAGCATTCGCTCCAAAGTTTCCTTTGTTTTCGGTGCCATCTTCTTCGATCATTGCTTGATCAATCCCTGTTTGATCAAAGATATCCCACCCTTTTATTAGCTTTGCTAAGGGACCATTGACATTGGCAACAGCTTTCAGAACCCCTTTCCCTCCATACCGCTTAGGATCGTTATCACGCAGTTCAACGGCTTCATGTTCACCAGTAGAGGCACCTGAAGGGACAGAAGCTCTTCCTGTCACCCCACCATCGGTTGTCACTTCAACTTTAATCGTCGGATTTCCTCTGGAATCGAGGATTTCACGTCCAAGAATTTTTGCAATTTTAGTCATAAATTAACGTTAACAAAGAGAGAATTTTATTCCCATTCTTTTGGAGGAGTATCTTCAAGAAGGGTGGTATAAGAAGCATAGCGCAAGGGGTGAACCGTTTTTTCTTCAATGGCTTTTTTAATCGCGCAATCTGGTTCATGAATATGTGTGCAGTTGGGAAATTTACAATTTGGTGCAAGGGCAAGAAAATCGGGAAAAATTTCAAGAATGGAGGAAAGATCATTTTCCCAAAGCCCAAAACTTTTTATCCCAGGTGTATCGATACAGAAACCCTCATTCTCAAGAGGAATTAGCTCTGCAGCAGTTGTTGTATGAGATCCTTTATTTGTTTTTAAGGCGATAGGCCCAATGGGAAGCTCACTTCCTAAAACAGCATTGATTAATGAAGATTTCCCTACCCCTGATTGACCTGAGAAAACGGATGTTTTATTTTCCATCAGCGTTTTTAATTGATCAAGGTTTTCACCTGTAGAAACACTGAGAGGAATAATGGGAATATCAAGAGATTTGTAGGCATCTAAAAACTCTTCAAAGGACATTTTTTCTGCAGAGATTTCTTCTTCTGAAATTGTTTCCGGGGGATCGCTTAGAAGATCGACTTTATTGATTAAAACGATAGGATTCATATTTCCTTTTTTTGCAGAGAGAATATAACGATCGACGAGAAGAGGTTTGAATTTTGGAGAGACAAGAGACATGACGATGAAAACTTGATCGATGTTAGAAGCGATGAGTTGTTGTTTTCGTCTTGATAGATTTTCAGCACGGATTAAAAAAGAGGTTCGTTTTTCAACATGAGCAATGGTTCCCGAGTCTTCGCTTTTCTTTTCAAAGTGGACCCAATCTCCAACGGTAATCAAGTTTTTATGTTTTGTTTTTTCTTTTTTAAGAGATCCTTTAAGGGTACAAAGGTAGGTTTCATGGCCACTTGAAACAGTAATCATATCGGGAGAAATAGTAAGAACGCGGCCGCGAAGATAGTTGGCGCCAAGTGGAGGCTCTTCGTTTTGTAACTGTTGTTTTTTTTGATCTCGATCACTTTTTTTATATTTTGAGCGATCTTTAGAACGCGTTTCTCTTCGCTCTTTTCGACTCTCTCGCTTACCCTTTGGATGGAACTGCTCTTCGTAATCTAAGTATTCGTCTATCTTGGCCACAATGCCTCTTGGAATTTATTCATCAGAATGCCACCTGCAACAGCAACATTCAAGGATTCTGTTTCATTGGCTATAGGAATCGAAATGAGCTTTCCTAAGGTTTTAAGTCTTTCTGAAGGACCATTTGCCTCACTTCCAAGGATTAAAATAAGAGGAGAGCTCATGGTAAATGTTGAAGAGCCTTTTCCATCAGCAACATAAGGGGTGAGTCCATTTTCTTTGATGAGAGAGATAAGATCCTCCTCAGTCCCGATTCGAATAGGAAGATGAAAAGTTGCTCCTTTTGCAGCTCGAAGTGTTTTATGCATAAAGGGATCTGCAGAATCATTCGTAAGAAAAATCCCATCGAAACCAAAAGCCAGGGCAGATCGAATCAAAGTTCCAACATTGCCAGGATCATTGACTCCATCTAATGCCAAAAGATGTCTTTTTCCCTCTAAGTTTGAAGGAGAAGGAAGGGGAACTTCAGCAAGGTAAGGTTCTGGCGATTTCGTTCCACTAATCTTTTCAATGATTTCATCAGAGACAATGAGTGTTTGTTTTGGCTTAAGATGAGGAGGGATGATCGCATCTTTTGTTACGAGCAGAATTTTTATGAGGCCTCGATATTCAAAAATCATCTTCTTTCCTTCCAAAAGAAGTGATTCTTTTTCAAGGCGGTACCTTCTCTCTTTTCGGAGTTTGACAAGATGTTTGACAATGGGGTGTTGTAAACTCTTAATTTCTTTTGTATATATTGCCATAAGGGGAAGTATACCATGAAGCAGGGGAAAAAAGAAAAGAATCATAGAGTGCGGGGGTCTTTGGCTTCTCGCATCTTATTGATTGCCTTGGTTTTCCTCGTTTTTCCTCTTTTAGCTTTGGTAGGACTCCTTTATATCGAAGATACTCGGATCAAGAGTGATAACAATTATTTTACCCTTGAAGTCTTAATGGATCAAAAAGAAGACTTTGTGATGGGGGTCATAAGGCATGAACTCGACTTTTTAGCGAGTATCTCTTATCTCCTTCCGAGGATTCCTAATCAGTCTTCTGTTCTTCAAGAGCTTGCACAGCGGGAAGAAGTCTCAGCCCTTTTTCATCTTAAGAAAGGGGAAAATGGGCATTTTTTCTCTGATATGGCCTCGAGTAGTGATTATCTAGGAAGGGATTATTCGGGTCTCGTTGCTCAGGCGAAAAAAGGAACCGACTTTGTTGTTGATCCCAATATTGATGTTTTTTATTTAACTCGAATGGAAAAAAATGGGGAAGGGGCATGGGTGATTGCTTTTACCTTGCTCCACGTTCTTAAAAGTTTTCCCATTGAAAATGAAGTGATTCATCCTGCTTCCACATCCATTGTTGCAAAGAATGGAAAAATTCTTTCCTCAACCGATCCTCAGTTTAAAGGCATGCACTTGCCTCTTCCGATCAGGGGAGAATATCGATATAAAGGGGTTAAATATGTCACTTTGGGTCGCAACATTCCCCAAACAAATTTTTCCCTTGTGATTGCTGCTCCAAAGGCTATTAACTTTGTCGATGTTCCCTATTTCATCTTGAAAGTTGTCATTGCTTTGTCATTTATTGTTGTGATTGGAGGAGGAGGAGCCATGTTTTTAACAAAAAAACTCTCTCGGCCTTTGAAAAACTTAATCAGAGCAATGGAGGGAGTGGGAAGGGGAGATCTTTCACGCCGCTTTAAACCGCAAAAAATGGGCTTTGAAATCAATACAATTGGAGAAATTTTTAACGAGACTGTCGATTCACTCAATGCAAATATGGAGGCGGTTCAAAAAGAGCGTGTTGAACGAGAAACTTATGAAAAAGAACTCCGCATTGGAGAAGAAGTGCAGCAATCGATTCTCCCTAAAAAGGTTCCAAACTTTCCGGGATTGGAAATGGCAGCACGTTTTATTGCAGCTAAAGAAGTTGGTGGGGATTTTTATGATTTTTTAGTGCAGGATCAGCTCATGCTTTCGATAGCAGATACCTCCGGAAAAGGAATTTCTGCTTGTCTTTATTCGCTAAGTGTTCGGAGTATGCTTCGAAGTTATGGAGAGATTCACCGAGAGCTTGATTTGATTCTTAAGGAAACAAACAATCTTTTTTGTCGGGATACTGGAGATACAGGAGTGTTTGTTACAGCTTTTGTTGCATTTTTTGATCCGAAAACAAAAATCTTCCATTATTCAAACTGTGGTCACTTCCCTGCTCTTCGTCTTAAAAAAGATGGGACGATTGAAAAATTAACAACAAAAGGAATGGCCCTTGGGGTTCTTCCCTTTCACGAGGTGATCACAGATCAAACGAAGCTCGAATCGGGAGATCAATTGATTCTCTTTACAGATGGGATTGTTGAAGCCCATAACGAGGAAATGGAACTCTTTGGAGAAAAGCGTCTCATCGCATCTCTTCAAGAGAAAAAAGGGTGGGAATCTCAAAAGATTGTGGATCAGGTTATTGAAGAGGTGGCCCTTTTTGCTGAAGGAACCCCTCAATTTGATGATCTATCACTTGTTGTGATCAAAGTTTTATGATGCAGTTTTTCTAAAAACCTCAGTGACCCAAGCATTTGTTTGGCTATCTGGATGAATCATTGTATAGTCGTTCTTACTATGGATACCCTGATTCACAATCACTCGCTGACCCTCTTGCCATCGTCTTACTGAAAAAGATCCTGCAAATCCTGTGATCCAAATTTTACCATCAGTTGTTTTCAAAGCATATCCAGACTTATCGACCTCAGCGATAAAAAAGGCTTTAGAGATATCGGCACATTTTCTGCTTGATTGAACTAAAAGAGCCTGTTCTAAACGAACGTTATACATAACAAATCCCGTATAGACACCTTGGTAATAACGGGCAAGGCGTATGTCATCCCCTTTTTTCCAAACCTCTACTACCTTAGAAAGAGTAGTGTTAGGGGTTCTCTGAGAGATTTTCCAGTTGGAGCCATCACTTAGGATGATCATACGGTTTTGAAAATCAATTTCTTGAAATTCAGCGCAAATCTTTGGACGCGCAGTATTAGAAATCTTGATATCTATTGGATGAATAGCTTCACTTTCTTCGATTTGTGCTGCACTTGTTTCTTGTGCTGAAACACCTTCAACGGTTGTCATAGTAAACTCCTTTGTAAAGAAGGAGGTATTATACAAGAGCAACTCGATATAGGTAAAAGTCTAATTAGTTATTCAAAATAAATGAAGGAATGATCTCCATTGTAACCGGTCCGTTTAAACCACCATTCCCATTCTTCAGGGGTATAAAAGGATTCACAGGTGAGCTGCCAGTATAGGAGATTTGCTTTTTCGTCTTCGTTGCGGTAGGACTCGACAACGAGGTATTTATTTTCTTTCCCGACGCGCTGAATTTCTTTAAGGGCTTTTTCTAGATCGTAGCAGTGAAGATTATGAAGGGTATTGATCGAAATCACGAGATCAAAAGAGTGATCATCGAAGGGAAGTTTGTTAGCATTTCCGCAGCTTAAGAAAGGGCGTACCTCTTGTTTGGCATGCTCAATTCCATACTCGGAAATATCAATTCCTTGAACTTCAAGACCTGGAACCACTTGGGTGAGATCATAGAGAAGAAATCCTTTTCCACACCCAACATCGAGAACGCGGTCGCCACTTTTTAAGTTGTATTTTTTAGCAAGCTCTTCAGCAACAACCTTCCATCGACCATCGTAGTAAAAGCCTCCATACCCGACCTTCCGGTCTCCATCCCAATAGTCCTTATCAAAACGTTTTGCAATCGTTGCTGCTTGAGCTTTGGGAAATTCATTAACGCGAGCTAAATAATCACGTTTAGTTTTTTTATGTATCGGCGAAAGTAAATCAATATATGCCATTTTCTAGCCTCTCTAAGTAACGTTTTGCAAGGATCAATTGAGTTTCACACTTTTCAAGGAAGTTAGGATCAGAAAAACGTCTCCGTTCACTTCCGATCTTTTGAAACACGTTTAATATTATACAACACCATTTAATTTGGCAAATGGGGAGCATGGCTTGAATGCGCTCTAGATAAAGTTCGGGTTTTTGAGTGGTTGAGGCGATCGTTGTGGTCACTTTTTCAAAAAGTTTTAAAGGAACAGGGAACTTCGGTTGGCAGAAAAAATCACAAACAGTTTTGGTGGGGTCATCCCACCCTGCATATTCAAAGTCTAAAAAGTAAACCTTATCGTCAGCGATAAGGGCGTTATGAAATCCAAAATCAGAAGGGGTAATGCAGAGGTCTTCCTTTGCGACTGTTTGATGGGGGTCCAAAGTGACTTCTTTAAATGTTTGTTCCCAGCGTGGGATAAGTTGATTTTGAATAAAAGACTTCACATCATGATGAAAAGGATTGTCATCGGATATTGCTTGGCATTGCGCAAGTTTGCGCTCTACAGTTGAAAAATAGTCTTGAACTGTTAAACAACTCTCGGATGCAAAAGGAATATCTTTTGCCACATGTTTGTTTTTATTGAGACTTAAGAAGAAAGAAAGCGCTTGATCCACCATTTCTTCTGTGACTTCTTTTGGAGGATTCCCAGGAACAAAGGAATAAAGAGCTTGGTGGTTTTCTTCATCAGAGGCTAGAGGCTCTGGAATTTGGCGCAGGCCACTTTTCCATGCATAGGAAAGAAAGGCATATTCAGCTTGAAGTCTAGGACGTTTATCACCAGAATGTTGGAAGTAATGTTTGCAGATGAGAGGAGCTCTTTCCTTAAATTCGAGGCGATAAACACGGTTATTAGCACCACCAGAAAGTTGTGTAATTGAAAGAGGTTCTTCTTCAACTCCTCCTTTTTTGAGCAGTTTCATTGAATCACCTCAATGATTTCATCCCAGGAAGTGATCCGGATAACCCCCGGCATTTCGCCGTGGTGATTTGTGGGATCAAAGAGGATTTTCTTTACATGAGAAGGAAATGTTTTTTCAGCAAGAAGTTCTGGAAGATCATCGATGAAGTAATCACAATTGAGTGATCCAATCCGCGCAAGTTTTTCGTCTAATGTCAATTCGAAAAAGGCTGAATCGGGAGCAAAGGGTTGGGTTTCTAGCCACCCTTTTGCAGCGGCATGAAGGTCGTATTTAAATCCTAAATAGGGATACTTTGTTTTATGGCTGACAATGACTGTTTCAATTCCTTCCGATTGACAATGTTTGAAAAAAGAATCGACTCCAGGATAAGGTTTTGCTAAATCCATCCGATCTCCATAGATATATCCTTGGAGCTTGGTCCATTCATCTTCCTGATTTGCGTTGCGGAGATAATCTCTCACACTTTTTTTGGATGTTTCAAGAGATTCTGGGATGAGTCCCCATTCTAAGGCTGCCTGATAAAAGACTCCATCATAGTTAGCGATGGTATTGTCAAAATCAATTCCGATCTTCATAAAGCTATCTCACTATTGTAAATTACTGGGATAGGTTCACATTTCAATCAAAGGTCGTAAAACCTTCCCTTGTTTGAGGTCCTCTAAGGCTTGATCAATTTGATCGAGAGAATAAGTTTTTGTTGTGAGGTTTTCTAGATCTAATCGACCATGATGAGCTAGATTACAATAACGGGGATAGTGGACATCAGGATTATTATCTCCTCCCCATGTCCCTAAAATTCTCTTGCCCATATTAAACTCTTTTGGATCGAGAGAAAGTTCAGTCCCATGATGGGCATTTCCAATAATGACGGCTAACCCTCCTTGGGGTCGAACACATTGGACAGCTTGCCGCATAGCAACAGGACTGCCACTGGCTTCAATTGCATAATCAAGGGTGCAAATACCTTTAATCGCTTCAACAGGATCTTCGTTTTTGGCATTGATGATATATTGAGCGCCCATCTTTTTAGCCATTTCAAGCTTTTGTTCATTGATATCAACGGCAATAATGGGAACGCATCCTGCAATGGAAGCTCCTTGAATCGCGCAGAGACCAATTCCACCACAACCAAAAACAGCCAGACTTTCTCCAGGGGTTGGTTTTGCTGTATTAAATATCGTCCCTAGTCCCGTAGGTGCAGCACATCCAAGCAACGCAGCTTTCTTCAAAGAAAAATCCTCAGGGATGACTGTTAAACGGTTTTCACTGATTACAGCGTAGTCACTAAAAGTTGTAATGGCTCCTGCATTGACCTTCTTTCCATTCCATTCATAGACGGTTCCTGGAACATTTGCTCCAGAACCTTTGATCCAAGAAAGAATGACGTGATCTCCTTTTTTTACTTTGTTCACATCTTTTCCGATATCAGCCACAATCCCACTTCCTTCGTGACCTAAGCAATGGGGGAGAAAAGGATCTTCACCGCGATGCCCCCCTGCTTCTAAAAGTTGTGTATGACAAACCCCACTGTATTTAATTTTAACTAGAACTTGCCCAGGCTTTAGGTCAGGGATTTTAATTTTATCAACGACAAGAGGTTTTTTTGTTTCAACTAAGATGGCTGCTCGGGTGTACATACTAACTCTTTTTGTTTTAAAAATTGTTGGATTCTTCGAGTGATCCCAGGGGTATCGAGCTCATAACGCTGGCGCAAGTAATTTTGTGATCCTAGCCTATGGGGGAAAAGATCAGGTGTTCCCATTCGAATAAACCCGGTATGGGAGATTTGCTGATCAACCATCCATTCAGAAATACTTGCTCCTAGACCGCCGATTAAACTGTGTTCTTCTAAGCTTACGATACACTCAAATGTTTGAAATAAAATTTGGAGTAATTCTTCATCAAGAGGTTTTACCGTTGGAAAGCTAATAACTTGTGCATTGATCGTTTCTCCAACTTCAAGGGCAGTTGGCAACATATTTCCTGTTGTAATCAGGCAGACGTCTTTTCCTTCACGGATTGTTAGTCCATGCCCAATTTTTAATTGAGAAACATCTTTTGAAACGATGGGCTCTCCCTTTTTTCCAATCCGTAAATAAACAGGTCCCTCTAACGTGAGAGCCTGGCGGAAAAGGGCGCGAAGTTCAATAGCATCACCAGGACAAAGGACGGTCATATTGGGCAGGCTTCTTAAAAAAGAAATGTCTTCACAAGAGTGGTGGGTACAACCTAATTGAGCATAAGAAAGCCCGGCACCCACACCCACAATGATCACGGGTTGTTTGTGGTAGCAAATATCATTACGGATTTGTTCAAGGCAACGCGTTGTATTGAAAGGTGTAATCGTATAAGTGATGGGTCTCATCCCACACATTGCTAAGCCTCCTGCCATAGAAGCCATGTTAGCTTCAGCAACGCCACAGTTGTAAAAGCGATTCGGGAAACGCATTTTATAAGAATCAAAGAGTCGGTTTCCAATGTCTCCAGATAGAAGAACGACGCGCTCATCAATTGAGGCAATCTTTTCAAGTTCATCAGCAAAGGCATTTCTCATTGAATCTATCCCAAATTAAAAAGGTTCATTAAACTCCGAGTTCCTCTTTTGCTTTCGCAATTTCTTCATCGTTTGGAATGCGGTAGTGCCAATTATTATCATCTTCCATAAATGAAACCCCTTTTCCTTTGATCGTATGAGCAATAATGGCTGTCGGTTTATCAGGAGAGATTTGGCTATAGGCAGCAGAAATCTCTTCGAGGTTGTTTCCATCAATTTCTAGAGCTTGCCATCCAAAAGATTCCCACTTATCCTTTAGAGGGGAGAGTTGCATGACTTCATCGCTCCGTCCTGTTGCTTGCCACTTGTTATAGTCAATAACAACGGTTAAGTTGTTGACGCCGTGAGCAGGAGCAAAAAGGGCAGCTTCCCAAACAGAACCTTCATTGCATTCCCCATCGCTAAGAAGGACCATGACTTGATAAGCTTCTCCTAAAATTTTTCCCGCGAGAGCTTGACCAAGACCTACTGAAAGACCATGACCGAGCGAGCCTGTTGCCATTTCGATTCCAGGGACACATTGAGGACTAGGATGTTCGGGTAAGCATCCACCATCTTGGTTGAAGGTTTCCAAGAGTTCTTTTGCAAAAAAACCTTTTTCTGCCAAGCATCCATAAAGGGCTGTAATGGCATGACCTTTACTTAAAATAAATCGATCACGAAGACGATTTTGAGGATCTTTTGGAGAGATATTTAAATAGTTCCAATAAGCTGCAACAATAAGATCTACACAGGAGAGGGAAGAACCTAAATGAGCTGCTTTTCCCCTTTTTGCCATTAAAATCAGTTGATAACGAATTTCAGCGGCTAATTTTTGTAGATCAGGTGTTGTTTTCATGAAGGCGATTATATGGATTTAAACAAACTGAGTCAATCTTTATGACAAAACCTTTTAACCCCGGAGTGCCACTAATTTTGCCGCATAGGCTGCAAGAATTAACGCATCTACAGCGCGGAAGAACCTTCGCCAAGGTGAAACCACCTTGACTTGGTGCTTCCGCTTGTATCTATGTCAATTCTTTTTGCCTTTGCAGCGAAATTAGTGGCACTCCGGGGTTTAAGGGTGAAGGAGTCTCTTGAGAATTTCTTGAGGATCTTCGAGCCCTTCATTGATAGCGATCCGCTCTCCTTTTTTCAAAAGCTCTCCCATTTTTGGACCATTTTCTATTCCTGCCTTTCTTAAATCTTCAGAAGTGATAACGGGGGTTTTATTTTGAATGCGGACAATTGCTTTTTCAAGATGATCATATTGCATGTGATGTTTTTGAAGAAATGTTTGTCTTTCTTCTATTGGAAAGTGGATAGCAATAATTTTTAACGTCATATGATAGAGAGGATTTGCATAGAGATGAGCCCACTCATATTTTTCTCTTTCTTTTTCTGAGGTGAAGATTTCTTTTGCGTGATGGTAATAACGGATGAATGTAAGGTCTTGATTAGAAAGTTTAAGATAGGAAGAGAGGGTTTCTTTTTCTTTGAGAGAATGATCGGGGAAAAGTTCCAGAATTTTTGCGATCACAGGAGTTTCTTCTGGAAAGAGAGGAAAGTTTTCGACCCGTTTTTCGATTTCCTCAATAGAAACATCTTTAAGTTTTGGAAAAATCACCGGAAGGAGATTTAAACGGTGGAGAGTAATGATTGCTCGATCAAAATTCGAAAAGGCTGCCATCTTAGAAAATTCATTCCAGATCCGTTCGATGGCAACTGCAGGAAAAAGAGAATCAGCATGGTCAAGGATTGCTTTAATGGTCTCGTTGTCGATTAAAAAATGAAAACGGGAAGCATAGCGGACAGCGCGAATCATCCGAAGACGATCTTCTAAAAAGCGTTCATGGGGATTTCCTATGGCTCGAATCACCCCTTTTTTAATGTCTTCTTGTCCTCCCACATAGTCATAGAGTTTCTCGTTTAGAGGGTCATAAAACATCCCATTGATTGTAAAATCACGTCTTTCTGCATCTTCTTCTGGAGTTGCTTTATCAATTCCTATCGGACGCCTTCCATCCTTATATCCTTGATCTTTGCGAAAGGTGGCTACTTCAAATTGGTGTTTCTCTTCTACAACGATGATAATCCCAAAGTTCACCCCTACAGGAATTGTTTTGGGAAAGAGTTTTTGGATTTCTTCTACGCTTGCATCTGTGACAATATCGATATCATCTGAAGGATGGTCCATCAAGTAGTCGCGAACCCACCCACCTGCAAAAAAAGCGGTATAGCCTTTTTCGTAAAGTTTTTTGAGAACAGAAAGGGCAACGTCGTAATGGTGATTCATTTTATACTTTATTTTTGACAACCAGTAGTATAAATCTGGATACAAGATAACTTATGGTGACCCTGTACCCTGGTACCACCATAAACGATTGATGAATTTTTGAGGAGAAGACACGTGAAACGGTTTCTATTTTTGTTGATTCCTATTTTTTTTATTGGATGTTCTCAACCTGAGATTAAACAAATCAAAGAAGGGCAACGTCATCTTCAAAATGTGAATCTTGCAGGGGCAGATTTAAGTTATCTCGATCTTAAGAATGTCGATTTGACGAATTCTAATTTAAAAAATACAAACATGACAGGGGTTGATTTGCAGGGCTCAAAGCTTGTAAATGCGAATTTCCAAGCCGCTTATCTTCATGGTGCAAATTTAAAAGATGCTGATTGTCAAGGTGCTGATTTCTTAAGCGCCCATTTAGAAAGAGCAGATTTCCAAGGAGCAAATTTGACACATGCCCGATTTATTGGAACCGATGTCAAAAAAACAGATTTTAGAAATACTATTGGGCTCACAGAAGATCAAAAAGGTGTCCTTAAAGCAAAAGGGGCACTCATTGATTAATACCATTTATCAAAAATAATGTGCAGAATTAGACTTGATCTTTTCAGCTAAAATTTCTTTTTCGATCTTGCTAACCAGCATGTGGTTAGCTTCGATCTCCAAAAAGAAATTCTATCATGAAAACCTCTGCGTCACTTCAACACATTATTTTTAATAGATGGTATAAATTCTTTAATTGGGATAGGTTCAATCGGAAGAAAAAATGGATCTCATCGGTGTTGATATTGGGGGAACAAAAGTCTCTATTTGTTTAGGAGATAGTGACGGAAATATTCATGCTTCAAAACGTGTGGAAACTTCTACCCTTGGAGGGCCAGATACAGGGCTCCCAAAGCTTGTTGAACTCATTGGGCATCTTATTCGTGATGAAAATATTGAAATTCAAGATATCAAGGGAATAGGGCTTGCTGTTCCTGGGCCAGTTTCTACAAAAACGGGGCGAATACTCACACCTCCAAACCTGCCGAAATGGGTGAATGTTCCCATTGCTCAGTATCTAAGAGAAAAGTTGGATCGCCCTGTTTTTATGGATAATGATGGCAATGCAGGAGCATTAGGGGAATGGGAATTTGGAGCAGCCAAACATGTGAACAATCTTGTTTACCTTACAATGAGCACTGGAATGGGGGGAGGAATTATTATTGATGGAAAAATCCTTCAAGGAGAGACCGATACTGGGGGAGAAATTGGTCACTTTATTCTTGATCCCAAAGGGCCCAAGTGTGCTTGTGGTCAAAACGGGTGTTTTGAAGCTTTTTGTGGCGGAGTGAGTGTTTCACACCTTCTTCAAGAACAAGTTAAAAAATATCCAAAGTCACTGATTCTTAAAGAAGCAGAGGGAAAAATAGAAGCGGTAGATATGAAATGTCTTCTTGCTGCGGTGAAGAAAAGTGATCCTCTTGCGCTTGATTTTTGGGAAGCATATACGGAACGTTTAGCTCAAGGGGTTGGGATTCTTCTTCAAACCCTTAATCCCGATGCAATCATTCTTGGGACGATCGCTGCACATAATAAAGAGCTTGTGATGCATCCCCTTAATGAAGCCCTTCCTCGGTATGCTTGGGCCGCCCCCCTTAAGCATTGTCGTATTGAGCCTACCATATTGGGGAGTAATCTTGGAAAATTGGGAGCTTTAGCTCTAGCGATTCATGGCCTTCAAGGTCATAACGATACTCTTTAGGGAACAAAAACTCTAACGAAAGAACATTTTTTAGTTTCAATTGTAATGGGTGTGCATTTTGCTGGAATTAGACAACTTCTTCCAATGGGAACTAAAGAGTTTTCTCCTTCAAGACAAAAGAGAAATTCACATTGATTTTCTTTCTTTTGCCACTTTTGCGTTCCATTCAATGTCCATTTTTCAACAACAAAGAAAGGGGTATGGATAAGTTCTAATTGGGAATAATAGGGAGTTTCTTCAATCATTTTTGATGAAATGCAAGGATCTTCTATATCATCATAACAGAGAACTTTTTTAGCTTCTTCTAAATGACACTCTCGTCCTCTTCCCCAATCATAAACGCGATAGGTTGTGTTTGATGTTTGTTGGATCTCAAAAATAAAACATCCAGAACCAATTGCATGAAGACGTCCTCCTGGAATTGAAATCAATTCCCCTTTTTTTACAGGAATTGTCCGCATCAAATGAAGAATTTCTTTTGAGGGAAGCTTTTCAATGATCTCTTCCTTTGGATAGTGGTCATTGAGTCCTGCATAAACAACACTGTCTTTCTCAACATCTATGATGAGCCAACATTCACTTTTTGCTTCTTTTCCTTCAGAAGGATGGACTTGAACACTTAAATTATCTTGTGCATCGATCAATTTAAGAAGAAGAGGGAATTGCTTCAGGTTTTTTTGTTTGCCCATCAACGCTTCGCACTCTGTTTCAAAGAGTTCTTGAAGAGACTTTCCTTTTAAAGGACCATTTTCAATGGTGCTCATTCCATCTTTATGACATGAGATTTCCCAGGATTCAGCAATTTTCCCTGAAATCCCGGTACGCTGGTAGGTGCGCTTAATGCGCTCTCCTCCCCAAATATAATCCTTATAAATAGGTGTAAATAGCAGTGGATAGAGCATACACTGCACATTAACAGAAAAGAGAAATGAGTGCCTAGCACTCATTTCTCTTTATAATAAGACTTATCGGCTCATTAGTTTATTATGAACCACAGCGACACCCCATCCAAGGATAGCTCCGATGAAGAAAGCCCAAATTCCGCCGACGATTCCGCCAACGAAAGAAGCGCCATAGCCAGTATAAAGTGAAGATAATACATCAACAAATTGATATCCCCACCCAGTCATAGCAATCCATCCTGTAATAAGGACAGCAATACCCCAAACAATACCAATTGCCAGCGCTAAGCACTTTGGGCAAAGTCTATGTTTTTGAGTCTTAGGAACATTTTTCATTTTTTTCTCCTCAATAGAACCAGGTTAAATAAATACTAATCTTTCAATTTTATACATGTTCTATTTCAATATATTTTTCAAATAATTTTTTATACCTCTAATTTGAGAGCAAAAATTCAAAATTCATTTGAAGAAAAATTTATTATTCACCATTATCATTTACTTAAACTTAGATCAAGGAGCTTTAACATGAATGGGTTAGTTTCAAAATGCTTTATGCTAATGACTCTCGTTTTATTGGGGATTTTCCAGGAAATTTCAGCAGAAACCATTCAGATGGGATTTCGTCTTCCGACTTATCCTCAGTCAGATAGAGATTCTTCTCTTATGCAGAACTTTCTCGTTTATCAAGCCTTTTCGGAAATTGATCGCGAAAAAAGAGAAACCTGTAAGTTTCTATTAAGTTATGAAGGGGAGCTTCTTATTGAAGGAGAGCAAGAAACGATTCATTCTTTTGCAGGAGAGTTAGGTCAAGCTATTGAAAAAGTCATCGGAGAAGAGATGGGTGAAGAGGATCTTCAGAGAAGAAAAGAGAAGTATCTGGCTTCTTCAGAGGATCTCTTTGAAAAAGCATTGATTGAAGAAGTTAAGAAGGAAGATCTTTTGGAAGTGAGAAAATCGCTCCAACCCTTGGCAAAGATGCTTTGTGCTGCATCGTCAGCAGTTAGCGAGAATCTTCCATTAACTCTCGTATCGGATCCTTCTCAATACCATCATTTCTATGCTCTTCCAATCAGCCAAACCGATCAAAATAATATTTATGATCTCATCAAAACAATGGGAAGTTCTGGATATTGGGATCTTCTTAAGAAAAAGAAAAAGATGGAAAAGCTTGGAGATAAAGTCCATCATGTTCACCCACTTCGATTCATAGGATATATCTATAGTCATCCTCATTTAAAGGAGCATATGGCTAAGATCATGGATGATATATTTAAGCGACGAGGATTTCTAAATGGACATGGAAAGAAAGAGGGATTTGCGCAAAGGATGAGCAAAGAAATGCATCATAATAATATTATGCATTATCTTCCAGGATTTGCCCAGTCTTTGGGAATTAGCGAGAGTGAGATCTCCCATTTTTTTCATCAACATGATTGGGAAGGACTGCTTCGCCATTTAATTAAGAAATGTTAGACGATTCCAGCTTTTGAAACGTGAGGAAGAAAGTAAGGGATACAACCATCGAAGAATGTCTCGGGGGTAATAAATCGAGCCCCCTTTTTCTCTTGAAGATAAGAAGCATTACCTCTTTCCCAAATAGGCATTCCTCTTCCGAGATTTTCCCCATTAATTGTTCCATGACGCGTTTCTGAATGGATCCATATTTGACCTTGCGCCACAGACATAAGCTCCATTGCCGTCAACCCTCCTGACCGAGTAAATGTTGCATCACTTCTATAATAGAGAGATGCGATCACATCATCTGATTGGAAGCACATCGGAATGATATTTAAATTTTCAGGGTAATGATCAGCTTTTTGAACAAGAGAATTAACCCGCTTGAGAAGGCTATTTCGATGCTCATGATGGGCATTACAGAAAACAAAAAGGAGATGTCTTTCATGAATACCGAGGCGACGCATGATCTCGATGTATTTTTTAACATATTTAATCGTTGCTTCTTCAGTGGGCTGTGAGCCGAGAAGAATTGTGGAAACCTTATCTGTTGGTTCGATCGTGATTGCGATTTTATCCCGGTAAATTTCTGAATGAAGGGTTCCTTTTTTAATCGTGTCAGCAATGAGAAATTTTTCTTCAGCAGAATTGACGCAGATCTTTATTTCCATCCGCTCATTATGATTTCTTTTTGCGTTGATATACTTTTGGAAAGAGGGCCGAAGAGGAAAGCTTTCGTAGCAAACTTCATTTTCATTTAAACCACAATTTTTTTGCCAAAAGGCATCAGCGGTTTGGTTTTCGTTGAGAAGAGGAAAGGTACTAATCAGTTTTAAGAAGGAGCGATCATTTGGCGAAAGGCTCTTAATGGGCTTAAAGAAATGGACGACATTATCGGTCGGCAGTTCTGTCACAATTTTTTCAAGCTTTAGAGATTTCCCGGAGATTTTCCTTGCTAGTTTAATAGCTTTAATAATTGCAGACGTTCCAATAGGTTGGGTATCAACAATTTGATCTATCCCTTCTTTTAAGATAATGTAGAAAACTCTCAAGAAAATAAAAGATCCGAAAAGAAAATCCGCAGTAGGAATATTTTTTAGGAGAAACATTAAAAACTTAACATTTCCCCTTTTTTGAGAGGAGTTCCACAAAAAGACAAACCCCTTTCCGAATTGCTTGCTGACAATATCAATCAAGATGTCTTTTTGAATAATTTCGGTTGAAGGGTCTTCCGATAGAGCTTTGACGGCTTGAGCTTTTGCTGCTTGCAAATGCCCTCCACCTCCAGAAGAGGTGATGAGAAGGAGTTTTTTCCTTTTCTTTTCTAAAGGAACGGCCATTATTATCCTTTACTATTTTCCTCTGTGAGAACCCAATGATTCATTACAAGGCTCTAATCGGCATCCTATGAAACCCTTAAAAAAAAGGGAACAATAAATTGTTTTTTTTACTCTTTCATGGAGAGTAAAAACTCTGCATTTGAGTTTGTTTTCTTCAATCGGTTCAATAAAAGATTCATTGCATCCAGAGGACTTAGATCAGCTAAAGCTTGTCTGAGTAAGTAAATTTTTTCAAGCTCTTCTGGGTGGAAAAGGAGATCTTCTTTACGGGTTCCACTTTTCACGACATCAATAGCGGGATAAACGCGGCGGTCTGCTAAGCGACGATCAAGAACAAGCTCCATATTTCCAGTTCCCTTGAACTCCTCGAAGATCACTTCATCCATTCGAGATCCAGTATCAACAAGAGCAGTTGCAATAATGGTAAGAGACCCCCCTTGCTCGATATTTCGCGCAGCACCAAAGAACCGTTTGGGTTTATGAAGGGATTGCGCATCAACACCCCCGGTCAGAATTTTTCCAGAGTGGGGTTGTACAGTATTATAAGCGCGAGCCAGTCTTGTAATAGAGTCGAGAAGGATCACGACATCTTGACCATTCTCAACAAGAGATCGGGCTTTTTCAATAACCATTTCAGCAACTTGAACGTGTCTTTCTGGAGGCTCATCAAATGTAGAAGAAACAACTTCTCCTTTTACCATGCGTTGCATATCCGTGACTTCTTCAGGACGTTCATCGATTAAAAGGACGATAAGAGTGGCTTCGGGGTGATTCTGAGCAATAGAGTTTGCGATATTTTGCATCAGGATCGTTTTACCAGACTTTGGTGGGGCAACGATTAACCCTCGCTGTCCTTTACCAATAGGGGAGCTAAGGTCTAAAACTCGCATGGCGAGTTTGTCTTTTGTTGTTTCCATGACCAAGCGCTCAGTAGGGAAAAGAGGTGTTAAGTTGTTAAATAAAATACGTTCTTTTGATTTTTCTGGAGTTTTTCCATTAATCATATCCACTTTTTGAAGAGCAAAGTATTTTTCCTTTTCTTTAGGGGAGCGGAGAGTCCCATAAATCGTATCTCCTTTCTTTAGGTCAAAGCGACGAATTTGTGCAGGAGAAACATAGATATCTTCAGCAGAGGGAAGGTAGTTATAGTTCGGAGAGCGTAAGAATCCAAAACCATCTGGGAGAACTTCTAAAACACCTTCACCAACGAGAACCTCATTAGGCATGGTCGATTTTAGTTTGACGATTTCAAAGACCATTTGGGATCTTGTCAGAGCACCGAGATTCTCTAGCCCAATATTTTTTGCGTAGATCGCAAGTTGGTCGATATTCATCCTTTGGAGATCGGCGATTTTAGTGATGTTGGGATCTTTAGGAGGTTTTTGCTCACGTGGCTTTTTAGGGTGACTTTGCTCGGCAGAGGGGTTATCTTTTTTTATCGCTGTGTTTTGGTCTTTTTCGTTCATTGAGAACTGATCTCCTTCATCATTTCAAGTAGTTTATTTTCTAATTCATCGATTGTCCCATCATTCAAGATGACATAATCGGCATTTTTAGCTTTTTTTTTCACGTCCCATTGACGCTTCATGCGCTTGTCGTACAGCTCCTCTGAAAAACCTTCCTTTCGCAAGCGCAAACGTGCTTCACTTTCTGGAGAAAGAACTGCAACAACAGCATCAAATTTTTTTTCTTTGCCAATTTCTTGAACAAGGGGCATTTCTACGGCAAAGAATTTGCAAGTATTACTTTCCTTAGCGCGGTTATATTCTCGATCAATTTCCACAAATAACTTTGGGTGGAGAATTTTCTCTAGCGCTTCAAGCTTTTCACTATCGTTAAAGACGATTTCGGCAACCTTTTTTCGATCGATCTTTTCATCTGTTAGAATTGTTGACCCCAGAAGTTTTACGATTTCGTTGATGCAAGAGGAATCTTTACTCAGAAGGTGGTGAATGATCTGATCGGAATTAAGTGTGCATGCTCCATGCTTTTTTAGAATGCGGCAAACGGTTGTTTTCCCAGAAGCGATGCCGCCTGTTATCGCTATTTTCTTCAATATTAGCACTCCCCCCAATTTTTTCCAACGGCAATATTAACAATGAGAGGAACGGATAAAGTCGTAATATTCTCCATGATTGTTCGAACAATTTCTTGAGTTCTCTGGACGTTCTCTTCAGGGAGTTCAAAGATCAATTCATCGTGAATTTGAAGGACCATATGAGCAAGACGTTCTTCTTTAATTGCTTCTTGGACTTCGATCATTGCTTGTTTAATGATATCTGCTTGAGATCCCTGAAGGGGAGTGTTGACCGCTAATCGTTCAGCAGCAGCACGGATCATCCCATTTGTACTATTGATTTCTGGAATCGGACGCTTCCGACCGAACATTGTTGTTGCGCCCCCAGTTTTCCGGACTTGATCTTTAGAACTCTCAATAAAATCTCTCACACCGGGATATCTTTCAAAATATTTTTTAATAAAGCTTGATGCTTCTTTCATATCAATTCCCAACTCTTGAGAAAGGCCATAAGCTTGTTGTCCGTAGATAATCCCAAAATTGACTGCTTTGGCACCTGCTCGCATTTGTTTTGTCACCTCTTCAAGGGGAACATCAAAAACTGTTGCAGCAGTTGATGCATGGATATCTTCTCCTTTATTAAAGGCGCTGATGAGTTTTGGATCTTGGCTTAAGTGAGCGAGCAGGCGGAGCTCAATCTGCGAATAATCTGCTGACAGGTAAACCCAGCCTGGGAGTTCTGGGACAAAAGCTTCACGAATTTTTTTCCCTTCTTCAGAACGAATGGGAATATTTTGGAGATTGGGGTCCTTACAAGAGAGGCGACCAGTTGCTGTCACCGTTTGCATAAAGCTGCAGTGGATCCGTCCTGTTTCTTCGTTGACAGCTAAGGGAAGCGCTTCTGTATAAGTAGAACGGAGTTTTTCTAAAACGCGATATTCTAGGATTTTACCAGCAATGGGATAGTCTTCTTTCAAGCTTTCCAAAACATCTGCACGTGTGCTTTTTTTCTTTCCTCCAAGGTTAATATGCAATTTTTCAAAGAGGATTTCTCCTAGCTGTTTAGGAGATTTGATGTTGAAGGGTTCTCCAGCAAGATCATAAATTTCTTTTTCTAAAAGGATGAGTTTTTCCCGAAGCATTTTAGACATGGTTTCGAGTTTCTCTTTTTGGAGATACATGCCGTACCGCTCCATATCGACGAGGACAGGAATGAGGGGAAGTTCAATCTTATAGAGAACCTCTCCTAGACCTTCCCTTTCGATTTCTTTTTCGAAAAGACCCTTCAAGCGGCAGGTGTAGTCGACATCGGCGCAGCAATAAGGTCCCACTTTCTCAATGGGAACATCTAGCATGGAAATTTCTTTTTTCCCTGAGCCAATCAGATCTTTAATCGGAGTTTTGATCTTTCCAAATTTTTCAAGGGTAATGGTATCAAGGCCATGACGGTTGTTTTGAGGAGCCAAGAGGTAAGAAGCAATCATCGTATCAAATCCGATAGATGTGAGATGGATCCCATGATTTTTTAAGATATGAATGTCATATTTAATGTTATGTCCATAAAAAGCTGTGTGAGAACTTTCGATCAATGGCTTTAATATATGGACAACTTTCTCTAATCCAAGCTTTCCATTTGTCGGAATATACCATGCTTCTTGTACTCTTACACAAAGCCCAACGCCCACTAAACGGGCAGCCATCGGGGAAAGTTGGTCGGTTTCAGTATCAATACAAATAGAAGGTTCCTTATTGAGTTTTTCAACAAGAGATTTTAATTCTGTTTCTGAATCGATAATGTGATAAGAAAGGGTTTCTTCTTCCTCCATTTTTTCTTCAGGAGGAATAATTTGTTCTTGTCCAAGCTCCCTTAACAATGTATTAAAGTTCATCGTCCGATATAAAGTATTCAGGGCCTCAAGATTGGGAGGTTTGATATGGTAAAAGGCTTCTTCTTGAGGATAGGGAACATCTAGAATCAAAGTGGCAAGCTTTTGACTAATGCGCGCATCTTCCATATGCGCTCGAATTTTATCAGCCCTTTTTTGATTTTGCATGTTATCAAGGTTTGCAAAGATGCTTTGTAAAGAACCATATTCTTTAAGGAGTGTTGCAGCTGTTTTCGGGCCAAACCCAGGAATTCCTGGAATATTGTCCGATTTATCTCCCATAATCGCTAAGTAGTCGACAATTTGCTCAGGTTTCACCCCATAGATTTCCTCTACTTTTGCTGCGTCGATTAAGAGATTATTTTTATGGGTATTGACCATAAAAACTTGGTCGGAAATCAACTGACAGAGATCTTTATCACTCGAGCAGATAAAAACCTTGATTCCCTTTTTTTCAGCCCACTTTGCAATGGCACCAATTAAGTCGTCAGCTTCCACACCCTCTTCAGAAAGATAAGGAATTCCCGCTGCTTTGCAAAAGTCATGGGCCCACTCCAATTGTGGAAAAAGATCTTCCGGCATTCCCTCTCGGTTGCTTTTATACTCTTCATAAATAGCTGTTCGTGCTTGTTTATTATTGGGACCATCAAAGACTGCAATAATGCTATCTGGAGAAAAATCTTTTTGGATCTTTTGAATCGAGCGGATAAAACCATAGAGGGCATTGGTCGATTGCCCTCGTGGATTTGTCATTCCTCCTATTGCAAAATAGGAGCGAAAAAGGAAGGAGACAGCATCAAGAATGTAAAGATTGTTCATTTTTGTTCATGGTGTTTCTCACTGAGATTGAAGGGTTGGGGCATATAGGTATAAAGGACGATTCAGGAGTTCAGGAGGTAGTTCAGAGGGGAGTCCAAGTTCATGTTTTACTTTTCCGGTGAGAATGGGAGATTTCCCTTCAATTAGGTCTGATAATACCGGATGGAGGACTTTAAGTTCAATGACTTGATACTCATCAGTAATATCTGCCGCTTTGACAAGCTCAGTGAGGGCATGGCTGTAACTACTTTTCCCATTATCGATGTAACCATACTGCTGAGCTTTGAAGGGGTCATAGACCTGAGCTCCATAGACATTGATCAAACTATTTTTATTCATTTCAGGACGGGCTTTGGTCACTATATCGACAAAGATAGTATAGTCATGATCAATAATATCTTTAAGGGATTGGTCTTCGCCTGGTTTCCATGCACGGTAGGGGCTGAGCATATCCTTATCTTTCCCTTTTGTGAGGGTAAGTTGTTCCACTCCATACTTTTCCATTAGTCCTGAAAAATTAAAGTTGGGGCCCATTAAAACACCAACAGACCCAATGATTCCAATAGGTGCAGAGAGAACTTTCTCTGCAGCACAGGCTATCATCATCCCTCCTGAGGCACACATTCCATCAACATATGCATAAATGGGAACTTTGTACTTTTCCTTATATTCAATGAGGCGGGAATAGATATCATAGGCATCAAAAGCTGTTCCTCCAGGAGAATTGATATGGAGGAAAATAGCTTTTACGCGATCCCCTTTGAGGGCTCCAGTTCTTGAGTCGAGAAGTTGAGATTCAATCGTTTTAGCATTCAGATCCCTTGTTCCAATGACGCCATGGATATTCATTCTCAAAACAACAGGGGCTGAATTAGAAAGAAGTTCTCGATTTCCTTCTGCATCAGCAGCAATAATGAGTTGGGTTTTATCAGAAACCATTTGAGGTTTTGCTAACACGGCAACAACAATGATGATGACAATCAAACCGATGATGATTCCAATCATCCCACCAAGTGCGTTGCAAAGAGTGCGTATCGCAGAAATAAAAATCGATTCCCGTTTTATATCCATAACTTTTTCCTAATAATAAAAGATTCAAATTATACGCATCGTATCAAGGAGATTCATTTGATTCAAGAATATGTTAATCTGAAGTTTTAAGGCCCTGCCCTAGACAAGAATCTATCCATATTTTATAGCTAAAACAGTTTAAAATGGGATGATTTACCCGGATCTTTTCAATGCTTTTATACATACTATCCTGGATTGCAATTTTTATCCTTTCTGTCAGTTATTGGTTTCAAATCTGGAAGATTCATGTGCATAAAGAAGTTCGGGATATCTCTTTAACATACAACATATTGCTTGCGATTGGATTTGGGATCTTAGCATTTACAGCTTATGAGGAACGCTCTCTTATTTTTTTTGTGAAACAGATTAGTACAACCATCCCTGTCATTATTATTATCTTCCAAGTGATCTATCATAGAAATGATAATTGGCATGATGTTGCTCTCAAAAAGTGTGAGGGTTGCTCAAAGCAAATTGAAAGACGATGGAAATTTTGCGTCTATTGTGGCAAAGCAACTATAGCTAAAACAGTTTAAATCATCCCAATTTTAAACTGTTTTAGCTATAAATAAAAGTATTATGCTTTTGCAAGAGTTTGTGAAGCAGGAACTTTTAGCTCTTTATCGACAACTGTTGTGATACAGCTGTCAGACCAAACATTGAGAGCTGTCTCAATCATATCAAAAAGTGAGTAGAGGGGAAGAATCATTCCCATGAGTTCAATCGGAACACCCATGCCAATTAAAAAGGCAGTGGTTAGAAAGAAACATCCCATAGGGACGCCTGCATTTCCAATCGCTGCTAAAGTCGATAGAAAGATCCAGGGGATCATTTCCCAAAGAGTAAAATGAATTCCTTGACTTGAGCAAACAAAAAAGAGAGTGATGAGGATAAAAGCCGCGCACCCATTCATATTAATAATGGAGCAAAGGGGAAGGCTAAAACTTGCTGTCTTATCTGAAATCCCTACTCGGTTTTTTGCACAATCAAGAGCTAGGGGAAGGGTTGCATTTGAGGATTTTGAGAAAAAGGCCATAGTGAGGGCTGGAAACATTCCTTTTGCCGTTCTAACCGGGGAAATCCCTTTAAATTTTAAGATAAGAGGAAGGACAATCAATCCTTGGATTAAATTAGCTGCAATCACACAAATGCCATAGAACAGAAGTTGTTGCAGTTGGTTTGCTTCGCTGCGAACGTTTTGCACAAACTGAACGGTAAAAGCAAAGATTCCTATAGGCATTAATAAAATGAGAGTGGAAGTGATTTTTAAAATAGCAGCAAAAAGAGCCCCAAAAAAATCACGTAAAAGAGCGCTTTGATCTTTTGGAAGTTTTAAAATGGCTAAACTTAAAATGGTCCCAATAAAAGCCATTCCTAAAACGTTGTTCTCAATGAAAGGTTGAACCATATGCTCTGGAATAATGTTGAGAAGAAAAGAAAAATAGCTTCCTTGCTTTGGAACAACAGCAATGGCAGCTTCTGCTGATTTAACAGGTTGAATTACTAGGAAGAGAACCATTCCGATTGTTGCAGCAATCACTGTGGTAAAGAGGGTATACTTTAAAATTTTTCTCAGTAAGAAACCAGCTTCACTCAGAGAGGTCATTCGAGTGAGTGTTGAAACGATTGCAAGAAAAATCATGGGAAGGCTAATCAACTTGAGCATGCTTATAAAGAGCTTGCCTGTAATCTCTGCAAACCCGTTAACAAAAGGGAGGTTTAAAAAGCCAAAAATTCCTCCTAGGAGAAGGGCTAAGACCATTCCAATATTAAAAATCGTATTTGTCTTCATAATCCGATTATTTTAACAACTTCAAGGATTAAACAGAAGAAGCTCTTTTTTTAAATAAGAGAAGCTCTACAAAAGCAAAACATCCAAAAAGGATAAAGAGGTAATAGAGCTGTGGAGGGAAAGAAATTTTTAGAACAAGAGCGATTAAAACAATAAATTGAGCCGCTGTTGTGACTTTTCCCCAACGAATGGCTTTGACCTCGAGATTTCTCCAGGCTCCAGTGATTCCTAAATAGGAAAGGAAGAGGAAGAGAAAGAAGTCACGTGAGAGCATCGTTGCTGCTTGCCAGGAGGCTATTTGTCCTTCAAAGAGAAGGACGCTTAGCGTGACGTAAACAAAAAATTTGTCCATCATTGGATCAAGAATTGCACCGAATCTTGACGTAAAGTGATACCGTCGAGCTAGATACCCATCAACGCAATCTGAAAGCATCGCTAAAATAACAATGACAAGACGAAGAGTCGTATTCTCTATAATAAAAAGGAGGGCCAGGGGGGCTCTCAAAAAAGAAAGACTATTCGGAGGATTTAGCATTGAAAAGATATTACTCCACTTTGGCACGGTTTCTTCTATATTTCTTATAACAGACAATGGTAATTACCGTCACACCGAAAACTAAAAATATAAAAAGATTTAACAATTTTACCTTTTTCAAGAGGATTTCATAGCTATGTCCTAATTGATAAAAGGAGAAAAAACAAACGCTGACCCATAGGGTACAAGCAAAGGCATCACGCCACATAAATTTTACAAAATTTGCTTTACTCATTCCTGTTGTCATAAAAAGACAATTCCGAAATCCGAAAGGGATAAAGTGTCCAATCATTAAAGTAAGAAGGCCATGCTTTTCATAAAAAGTTCCCATCTTTTGGAGGCGCTCCTGAGGAAGAAGTTTTGCAAAATAACGAATTTTAAGAAGTTTGATTCCAACTTTTCTTCCCATCCAATAACAAATCCAAGCAGAAAAGTAAGTTCCTAAAAGGACGCTGATAAATAGGTGTGGTGTAAGTTCTGGAATCGTTGTAGCAGCTAAAAATGCCGTAAGGACCATGATGACATCAATACTAATCGGAACATTAAATCCTGCAAGGAGGATGAGTCCAAAAGAAATCCATGGAGCAAAACTGCTATTTTCAACGATAAAGTTTATGATTTGTTGCATAGCTTCAATTATCGCATAGTGTTCAATAAAACTAGAAGATCAATCTCTACTTTAGCTTTCAAAGGATTATACTATTTATCAAAAATATGTTTGAGTATATTTTTCAGAAAGTTTTAACTTTTTATTTGAAGCTATGAACCTATTCTGAATGAATGAGTTTTATACAAAGTACTAAGTCGCTTTGACAGAGACTCGTTGTGTTGTTGATTCATTTACTGTTTCAGGAGTCTCATCCGTGATATCGAGCTTTTCATCCTGAGAAGTGAGACGATTAAACTGTCTTCCAAGAGATTTAGTTGCAACAATCCACCCTAAGACGACGAGAAGGAGAAAGGCTCCAACAAAAGGGGTGCTAAGGGAAATGCTTCCGAAAAACATGAGAAGTCCACCATGAATAATAGAACCTCCTGTTTTTCCTAATCGAGAACCCACACCATCAATTGCTGCTTTTCCTTTAAGTTTTGATTCAGAGCTTAAAGGAATGAAAGCAATTTCCTTTGTCGCATCAAAAAGGGTATATTTACACCCCCGCGAGAACACATTTTGAAGAGTTCCGAATAGGATGCCAAGAGCAAGAGGTGTAAAACCAAGAGCAGCGCTCCAAGCATTCAGAGTGGGGTTATCATTTAAAAGGAGAACCCCAAAGAAGAAGACTCCAGTTACTAAGAGAGCAACAGGAGTGATTAAAGCGCTAAAGGTCCACCCCATTCTTCGAATCATATTACCACTAATGAAAAAAGCGATGAAGGCAGACAGGAATCCAATCGCTTTTAAAACTTTCCCCATATAGGCATTAAAGTCGTTAGGGTTGGGATAGGCAAGGCGAATTTGATCCTTCCAGATGATTTCTACCATATTAATTGCTAGATTAAATCCGATGACAAGAACGGCAATGCAAAGGAGATATTTTGACTTGGCAAGATAAGCAAAGTTCTTGCGCATTCCCATTTTGACTTTCCGACGCTCATGGTGGTTCTTGGTTTGTTCTTCTTTCATTTGGGGATCACGGCCAATGACATGAGTATTATACCAGCGGAATAAGGCCATGCAAAGAAATCCTGTAAAGACAACGATTGTCGTGACAAGACCTAAACTCTGTCCCCAAGAATCAGATCCAAAAATAAAGGAGAGATCAAAGAGTTCTCCCGAAACAAGAATGGCGATTTGTCCTGCAAAAATTGCAGAAATATTTGCACCAACACCTAAGATCCCATAAATGCGCTTTGCATCTTTGACAGTCATAATTTCATTAGCAAAAGCCCAAAAGAGAACAGACATAATCGCTGTTCCCCAAAGTTCTGCCATCACATAAAAAAGGGTAAATGACCAGTAGCGAATCATTCCGATTAATCCCCCAAATCCTTGGGGGGAAATTCCTTCGAAATAACTGCAGAATCCATGAGGATGGATGACATCTCTGAGAGGATAAAGAACGAGTGCAAAGAAAGCAAAAAAGGCTAAGAAGCTTCCAATCATGATATAGAAGACTTTTTCTTGAGTAAATCGATTAAAGAGGCGTGTAAAGAGGTAGGTTACAAGAAGGGCCATGGGAAGAATTGCCCAAATCTTAATGAACGGAATAACAGCTGCTCCAGAGTCATTAGCAGTAATGACAAGAGCATCTTTTGCTGCTTTCAGAAGGCTGTAATTAAAACAAATGAGTGCGTAAAGAACCAGAAGGGGAAGAAATTTTTTAATTTCCCAGTTATGAATCGGCCATAAGTACGAACGAATACGGCTAAATTCGCCACTATTTCCCGACGCCATACAGCTCCTCAAGAGTTCGAAAGATAAATATTTTAGATTGTAGGAGGTAACAAGATAACGTTTTACCCAGTGAAGAAAAGAAGAACTTTTTATCCGAGGTAGAAGCTAGTATCACAACTCGCCTCGCCTCAAAAGCTTTTTTAACATCTTATTCCAGCGTGAAAAATCTCTGTTAGGCCCACTATTATAACAGGGAGGTGATATTTGACAATCTGAATTATTTATTCCTTGGCCCTTCAGTACTTCAAAAAGGATCTCTTAAGACTGAGATTAAAATTATTTTTTATGTCGGTTTAGCGGAGACTTGCTGAGGAGCATGTTCTCCTGTTGGAATAGGTGCTTCATCCTCGATATCGAGTTTTTCATGATGAGAAGTGAGGCTATTAAATTGTTTTCCAAGAGATTTAGTTGCAACAATCCACCCTAAAACGACAAGGAGGAGAAAGGCTCCAACAAAGGGTGTACTGAGGGAAATGCTTCCAAAGAACATGAGGAGTCCACTATGAATAATTGAGCCTCCCGTTTTTCCTAATCGAGAGCCTACGCCATCAATTGCAGCTTTCCCCTTGAATTTTGATTCAGAACTTAGAGGAATGAAGGCGATTTCTTTGGTTGTGTCAAAAAGAGTATATTTACACCCTCTTGAGAAGACATTTTGAATCGTTCCAAAGAGGACGCCAAGAGCAAGAGGGGTAAACCCAAGAGCAGCGCTCCAAGCATTGAGAGTTGGGTTATCTTGGAAAAGGAGAATTCCAAAGAAGAAGAATCCTGTTACAAGGAGAGCGACAGGGGTAATCAAAGCGCTGAAAGTCCAACCCATTTTTCGAATCAAGTTCCCACTGATGAAGATAGCAACAAATGTCGAAAGGAATCCAATAGCCTTAACGACACTGCCCATATAAGCTCTAAATTCGTTAGGATTAGGGTAGGCAAGACGAATTTGATCCTTCCAGATAATCTCTACCATATTCACTGCGATATTGAATCCGATGACAAGAACGGCAATGCAAAGGAGATATTTTGATTTCGCAAGATAAGCAAAGTTCTTGCGCATTCCCATCTTAACTTTTTTACGTTCGTGATGGTTTTTTGTATGGACTTCCCTCATTCTTGGATCTCGATGAATGACGTAGGCAGTATACCAACGGAAAAGAGCAATAGAAAGAAGTCCAGTAAAGATAACAATTGTGGTCACAAGTCCTAGGCTTTGTCTCCAAGTATCTGACCCAAAGATAAAAGAAAGATCAAAAAACTGACTTGAAACAAAGATTGCAATTTGGCCTGCAAAGATCGAAGAAACGTTGGCTCCCACACCCAATATTCCATAGAACCGTTGAGCATCTTTAACAGTCATAATCTCATTAGCAAAAGCCCAGAAGAGAACAGACATAATCGCTGTTCCCCAGAGTTCTGCCATCACATAGAAAAGGGTAAACGACCAATAACGGAACATTCCAATAAGACCAGCGAAACCACGAGGACAGATCGATTCAAGTTGATTACAAAGTCCATGGGGGTGAATGACATCACGCAAAGGAAATAAAGCGAAAGCAAAGAGGGCAAAAAAGGCTAAAAAGCTCCCGGTCATTATATAAAAAACTTTTTCCTGAGAAAATTTATTGAAGAGGCGTGTAAAGAGAAAGGTGATCAGTAGAGCCATTGGTAAGATCACCCAGATTTTGATAAAGGGGATCACCGCAGCTCCTGCATCATTAGCAGTAATGACAAGAGTATCTTTTTCAGCTTTCAAGAGGTGATAGTTAAAGCAAATCAATGCATAAAGAATGAGAAGAGGAAAGAATTTTTTAATCTCCCATCGATGGATCGGCCATAATATGGTACGAATACGGCTAAATTCACCATTTGTTTCTGATGACATAAAGCTCCTGGATGATTTTTTGAAAGATTTTTTGGAATGGTGTCGAAAGAAAAAGGCCGCAAGAAGTTGGTTTACCTGATGGAGAAAAAAAGAACTTTTTATCCAAGGTGAGAGCTCGTATCACGATCGCCCTCGCCTCAAAAGCTTTTTTAACATCTTATGCCTGCCTAAAAAGTGAGTATAGCTTACCATTATAGCAGGGGATTGTTATTTGACAATCTGAATTATTTATTGGTGAGAACTTCAACTCCTGGCAAGGTCCCCTTCTCAATAAATTCTAAGGAAGCTCCTCCGCCAGATGAAAGATGGTCAAAACTTTTTTGAAGATGAAGTTGATTAATAGCTGCAATGGAATCTCCTCCACCAACGATGACTTCCGCTTGCATCATAGATAAATTTTGAGCTAATCGGTTTGTTCCATGAGCAAAAACAGGTTCTTCAAAAACTCCCATCGGGCCATTCCAGAAAATTGTGGCCCCCTTTTTAAGGTCAACTGACCATGTTTCAACCGTTTGGGGCCCCACATCCATTCCTTTCCAACCTTCTGGAATCCCTTCTTTTATATGAATCATTTGAGTTTCTCTCTCATTTGTAATCACGATATCGATAGGAAGGTGGACTTGAATAGCTTGCTTTTCACAGTCTTTGAGAAATTGTTTTGCTTCCTCTAGTTTTTCATCGTCGCAAATCGAGTCTCCAATAGGAACTCCCTTTGCCTTCAAGAAAGTAAAAGCCATTCCTCCTCCTATGAAAATGGCGTCAACTTTTTGACGCAAGGTATTGAAAACCCCTATTTTACTTCCAATCTTTGCTCCGCCAATAATTGCATAAAAGGGGCGTTTAGGATTAAGAACGACCTTTGAAAGATAGGAAATCTCCTTTTCCATCAAAAAACCCATGACGCACTTTTTGGGGAAATATTCTGTAATCGTGACAGTGGAAGCGTGGGAGCGATGGGCGGCTCCAAAGGCATCATCGACATAAATCTCTCCAAGCGAAGCTAAAGATTTTGCAAATGAAGGATCTTTTTCAGGATGTTCTTCTCCTTCATGAAAGCGGAGGTTTTCTAAAAGAAGGACCTCCCCTGGTTTTAAGCTGTCAGCAAGTGCATGAGCCATTTCCCCAATACAATCTGGAGAAAATTTTACCTCTTGTTCGAGAAGAAGACTGAGTTGTTCTCGACAAGGCTTTAAAGAAAGTTCGGGATCCACTTTTCCTTTTGGTCGCCCAAAATGACTCATTAAAATAAGGCGGCCACCTTGAGCTAATATGTATTGAATAGAAGGAAGAGCTAAAACAATACGGGTATCATCGCTGATTGCCCCATGTTCGTCTAACGGAACATTAAAATCGACCCGCATTAGAACTTTTTTCCCATGAATATCTAAGTCTTGCAATGAAAGTTTGCTCATAAATTGAACCCTACCATTATCTTATACCCCGGGGTTATAATTCTGAAAAGGGGTTAGCAGCTTGTGAAAATTGGTTTCCATGCTTTCTCTTTTTTAATTCAGAACGGAGAGAAAAAAGAAGATCTTGATCAAAATCTTGATTCGCAGCCCAACGGAGATATTCAATGGGGACTTCGCGAAAGGGGCGTCCCTTATGTTTTCCAAGAGGCATTAATTTCAGAGCAATCGGTTTTTCAAGTCTTTTAAGGATTTCCTCAGTCGTTTTAAACTTTCGACTTAAATGTTTAAAAACCTCAATATTCACAAGAACATCGCTCATCGCACGATGAGCTCCTTCTGCTTTAATATTGAAGTGTTTTCGAAGGCTTTCAAGAGAGTTTGTGGGGCTTTCTCCATAAAGACGGGCAAGTCGAAGAGTATCTAAATAACGTTGACTTGGTAAATTCGATCCGATGTTTGCCCGTTTTGCTTCGCTATCTAGAAGGGTAAGATCAAAGGGAATAGCATGTCCGACAACAATATGGTCTCCTATAAAATCTAGATAGTCTTTTAAAACCTCTTTTATCGAAGGTTTTCCTTGAACCATATCATCAGTGATATGGTGAATTTCTATTGTATGTTGAGGAATTAAAATACCTGGGTTAATCAGGTCTTCTCGTGATTCGAAGATTCCATCAAAGGTGAATTTTGCTGCTGCAATTTCAATGATTCGGTCTTTTTCTGGATCGAGTCCCGTTGCTTCACAATCGAAACAGACAAAAGTATCTTTATTTACTAGTCCCATAGTACCTGATTGATCTCATGAATGAGAGCTTGTCTACATTTACCTTCTTTTACAGAATACAGGAGAGGAGGGAATCCACTCAAGGATTTCTCATTTTCAATCCGTTTAAAAGCAGCATGTTTTTCTTTTTGGGAAAGTTTATCACCCTTGGTAAGAATAAGAAGAAGAGGAATGTTTTCATAGAAGGCCCATTCTAAAAATTGACGATCTTCTTCAGTCAGCGCTCTACGAGAATCTAAAAGAAAAAGAATGAGCTTTAATCCACGCTCTTTTAAATACTTATCGATCCAAACACCCCACTCTTCTTGGAGAGATTTAGATGTTTTTGCATATCCATAGCCCGGGAGATCAACAAGAAGAAAAGATTCATCGATCACAAAATAATTAATGCGTTGTGTTTTTCCAGGTGTTGAAGAGACTTTGGCAACTTTTTTTGAGTGAAGGAGATGATTAATAAGAGAAGACTTTCCTACGTTTGACCGGCCGACGATTGCAATTTCAGGCAAGGTTATTTCTGGAAGTTCATCGGTTTTTAATGCTGAAGTTAAAAACTCTGCCGATTTAAACTCAACTTTCTTCATAAGAAATCACCCTTTTGTCCTCACCATTATATTCAATCGAGATAAGGATTCGCTTTTTTGGTAAAATATCTTCAATTTTTTCAGGCCATTCGATGAGACAAAGCTCTTCAAAGTATTCATCAAATCCTCGTTCTAAAAAATCATCCCCTCCTTTCAAGCGGTAACAATCAAAATGGTAAAGGGTCTGATGCCCTTCATAGATATTCAGATAGGTGAAGGTAGGACTATTGATATGGTGTGGAGATATTCCTGTAATTTCTGAAGCTAATCCTTTGCTTAAAGTTGTTTTTCCCGCGCCTAGATCGCCGGTTAAACAAACAATTGACCCAGGGGAAAGCGTACGCGCGATTTTTCGCCCAATAGCCTCTGTTTCCTCAGATGAGTTAGAAACAAACCTATTGATTTTCTTCGATCCAGTGCTCGACGTGAGTTTTGAACTCATCGTGCTTACTCATTTCATCAACGAATCCAGAAATTTTGGAATCATCGAGTTGTTCTTGAATAAAGGAGAGGAAGTGATCTTCAATTTTGAACCGGTTTTGACTGGGGACATCGACAAGTTCCATTGACTTAAGTTGATTTTTTTCAAAGTCATCGATCACTGCTTTCTTACTATTGAAAAGCTTTCCTGTTACACCTGAAGAAAAGACGATTTTTGTAATCGGTTCTCTCCGTTTTTGGATGTAATTCTTGATCACTTCAGGATCTTCCGAAACGAAAAATCGCTTCACTTTCATTCCATCGATACGTTCTTTATTTTCTGGGCATTCAGAGACCCAATCATAAATTGCATCTTGAGGATTAGGGTGGGTATTATCTCCAAACACTTTTCCAGTAAAAGGACAGATGTAGATCTTTTTGGTTGCTTCATTGACAGACTGTGTTCCGACTTGAATCATAATCTCAGTTTCGCGCCAAAGCTTTCCTTCATCTTCAAGCTTCTTTAAGAGCTCGGTTTTACTTTGAAAAATAGTCTTTTCTCTAAGAAAAAGAACAGGTTGGATATTGTACTTTTTCTCAAGAAAGAAAAAGTAAGTGGTTAAGAGATCAGCTTTTTTGTGTCTCTTAAGATAGTCGATAAGGAGTTCTTTCAAACTTTTATTGATGACAGAGTTGGTCATTCTATGGTTCCTTCATTCATTTTAGTCTGCTGAGCTTAACCGAAAAAATGATTATCTTCAAGCCTGTAGTTTATTGGCCCTTCTCGGGAGTCCATTCTCTGATAAATTCAGATAAATCTTGAAACCTTTGAGCTTCTACACTGTGACCAAAATATTGGTAAGTAAAAAAAACGGTCCCTAAAAACCCAAAGAGGGCAAAGGTTGCTGCCCAAGAAGCTTCTTTTTCTTCACCTTTTTTATGCGTGGCTTTCTTATCGGAAATTGAACTGTAAGTTGCTGATACCAAGGTTAAAACAGCTGAGGCGATCGCAATCTTTCCACACAGAGACGCGAAGTAAGTGGAACTCTTTGCATCATTAAGAAAAGATTGTGATAAAATTTTTCTTTGGAGATCAGACATTCCAATCAGCGTTGTTTTAAATAAATCTGCACTTTTGACTTCTGGGTAATGTGACATAAAAATTCTCCTTATTAAAATTAAGAGGAAATATATAAGAATGAAGTGATTATTTCCATTTAACAATTTTCTTTACGTCTTGACAATTTCAGCAGGGGGAAGCATCATAAATGATTATGAACCGAGCTCATCATAAAGATGTTTTTTATTCCAGCCTTTTTGGCATCTTTTTTCTTTCCATTTTAACCCCTTGTCTCATGGATAATGTGATCAAAATGGAAAGAAAAAATCTGCTCAAAGATTCAAGAAATCAAATAAACCCTTTAATATGAGATAGGTTCATGGAAAATCTATCAGAAACCCTTCAAGCGCAAGCAACAAAGATTTTAAAAGAAATTGTTGGAGATTCAGCTCCTGAAGCTGATGTGACACAAAGTACCAATGCACAATTTGGCCACTACCAATGCAATTCAGCAATGAAAGTAGCAAAAGAACTCAAAACGAATCCGCGGAAAATTGCTGAGGAAATTGTTGAAAAATGGAAGCCCGATGGAGTCATTGAAAAACTCGAGGTTGCAGGCCCTGGTTTTATCAACATCACTTTGACCAAAGAATTTTTATCAAAACAGCTCACTGAAGTCACTGGAGATTCTAGGTTAGGAGTTCCCTCTCTGAAAAAGGTTAAAAGAGTCATTGTCGAATTTTCGTCTCCCAATGTTGCCAAGGAACTCCATGTGGGTCATCTCCGTTCTACGATTATTGGAGAAAGCTTAGCACGCCTTTTTGAATTTTTAGGGCATGATGTTTTACGTCTCAACCATATTGGAGATTGGGGCACCCAATTTGGGATGCTTATTACTTACTTAAAAGAATATGAACCTCAAGTTCTTTCTGGAGGTAAGGAGACAGACCTCTCGTCTCTTATGAACTGGTACCGAGAATCGAAAAAAGTCTTTGATGAAGATCCCGAATTTAAAAAACGGGCGCAAATTCAAGTTGTCAGCCTGCAGGGAGGGGAAAAAGAGGCGCTTGCAGCATGGGAAAAAATCCGTGAAATCTCTCGCAAAGGATTTAAAGAGATTTACGATTTCCTTGATGTGACACTCACTGAAAGAGGGGAATCTTATTATAATGAGATGCTTCCAAAAGTTATTGAAGATTACGAGAAAAAGGGAATCGTTGAAATTTCAGATGGAGCGAAATGTGTCTTTCTTGAAGGGTTCAAAGCAAAAGATGGAACTTCCCTTCCAGTGATTCTTCAAAAGTCTGATGGTGGCTATAACTATTCTACAACAGATAGTGCAGCCATTTATCAACGGGTTCACGAAGAAAAAGCAGATCGGATTATTTATGTTGTTGATGCAGGACAACAACTCCACTTCCAAATGGTTTTTGCAGCAGCTGCAAAAGCAGGCTATTATGATCCAGAAAAAGTCCAAATCGAGCATGTTCCTTTTGGCGTTGTTCTTGGACCAGATGGAAAAAAATTTAAAACGCGAAGTGGTGAGACAGAAAAACTCATTGACCTATTGAAAGAAGCCGTGCGTCGTGCACGGGAACTATTAAGAGAGCGTCTTCAAGATGCAAATGAAAATGAGCTCGATGAACTCTCAGAAATTCTTGGGGTGGATGCTGTTAAATATGCTGATCTTTCATGCCATCGGGTGAAAGATTATATCTTTAGTTATGACCGCATGCTGAATTTCGAAGGGAATACTGCTGCCTATCTCCTCTATTCTTATGTCCGCATTCAAGGAATCAAGCGGAAATGTAATAAAGATATCGAAGCTCTTTTTAGAACAACACCAATTAAGCTTGAGCATCCTACAGAGATTGCTTTAGGACTACAATTAAGGCAATTTGGAGAGACACTTGCTTTGATGGATCGCGACCTTCTTCCCAATCGTCTTTCAGACTATCTTTATGATCTTGCCGAAAAATTTCATGCCTTTTTCCGCGATTGTCGTGTTGAAGGAGTTCCAGAAGAAAATAGCCGTCTAGTCCTTTGCGAACTAACAGGACGGATTCTTAAGCAGGGGCTTTATATCCTTGGTCTAAAGACAATGGATCGGATGTAACTGTTACTTTTGAAGACTCAAAGGGGATTTCTTGAACATATTTTGGAAGGGCATAGCCGGGAAGCTCTCCCCGTAATTTTTCCATGAGCTCTAGCCCTTTTTCTACCGGGACTTCAAAATGATGCCCTTGTTTAATGCGATCCAATTGGTGCAAGTAATAAGGAATAATCCCTTGATGAGCAAGAGTCAGAAAAAGCTCTTTTAACACTTCATGATCATCATTGACTCCAGCAAGTAAAACCGATTGACAAAGAATCGGAATCCCTAAACGACTCACTTTTTTAAGAGCCGAAAAAATATCATTATCGAGTTCATTAGGGTGGTTGATGTGAAGGACAAAAACCACTTGTAAGGGTGAATTTTCGAAAATTTTTAATAAAGTATCGGTGATTCGTTCAGGAATCCCAATTGGAAAGCGCGTATGGAAACGGAGAAGCTTTAGATGGGGGATTTGATCTAGAGATTCAATCAGACGTTTTAATGTTTCGTCGCTAAGCGAAAGAGGATCTCCTCCACTTAAAATCACTTCATGAAGAGAAGGATCTTTTCGTAGAACTTCAAGTTCATCTAGAAAATCTGTGTTTGCATGATAGGGGTAGTTTTGCCTAAAGCAATAGCGACAATGCATTACACAGGCGCTTGTAGGCATTAAAAGAGCGCGTCCTTGATATTTTTGAAGAAGGCGAGGGGTTTTTTGAAATGAGGTATCGCAAACGGGATCTTCTAAAAAAGAAAGAGGAGGATTTTCCTCCGCTTCAGTAGGAAGAAATTGTTTCAAAATAGGATCATCAAATGTTCCCTTTTTAATTTTTAATGCAAGTTTTCGAGGAAGGTTTAAGGGAAAGGAAGAGGAGTAGGAAAGATCAAGACCTAAAAATTTTCCTAGATCTTCCGTCTTCGTAAAATTATCTTTTTGAATTTGGCGCCATATTAACATGGAGCAATTGTACTCGATTGAAGAGGTATCGTCAAAATGTTTTCGCTATGAACCTATCCCGAATTAAAGATAAGGATAGGAATGACAAGGGCTATACAACAATAGCGGGTTCTTCTTTTAAGGCAGGTTCTTTAACCCGGGTGATATTTGCTCCAAGAGCTTGAAGTTTAGTTTCGAGATTTTCATACCCGCGATCAAGGTAAGGAAGACCTGTGATAATGCTTTCTTCTGGAGCAAGAAGGGCAGCCATGACATAGGCAAAACCAGCGCGAAGATCGGGAATATCGATTTGCATTCCTTCAAATTTCGTGGGACCTTTAACAATGAGGCTATGTTGATAGTTGCGAGAGGCAAAACGACAAGGGCGATCTCCAAGACATTGTGTAAAACGCTCGACATGCGCTCCCATTTTGATCAATGTATCCACATACCCAAACCGATTTTCATAAACGGTTTCATGGACAACTGAGCTTCCTCGAGCTTGAGTCAAAAGAACAACAAAAGGTTGTTGCCAATCGGTTAAGAAGCCAGGATGAACATCGGTTTGAAGATGGAGTCCACCTTTAAGTGGCCCTTGATAGAAAAACTCAATCCCATTTTCTTTCACAGAAAAGCCACCATTGATTTGGCGAAGTTTATTCAAAAAAGTGATCATATGGGCTTGTTGCGCCCCTTCTACAAAAACTTTTCCTTTCGTTGCAATGGCAGCCATTCCAAAAGAAGCCGCTTCAATGCGGTCGGTAATGACCTTATGTTCAACTTCATAAAAGGTGGTTGTTTCTTGAACATAAATTGTACGATCTACATCAACATAAATGACAACACCAAGCTTTTGCAAAAAGAGAATCAAGTCGATGACCTCAGGCTCAATTGCAGCCCCATGAATAGCCGTTTTCCCTTTTGCTCGGCATGCTGCAAGAATTGCATTTTCCGTTGCCATGACTGAAGGGTAAGGAAGTTCAATAATGGTTCCTTTCATTCCTTCCGGAGCATGAGCAAAATAGGCATGTTCATTTTTGATCGTGCGGTATTCAACAATAGCACCCAACTTCTCAAGGGCCATTACATGAAAATCAACAGGACGTTTTCCAATTTTGCATCCTCCAACAGTTGGGACAATAATATTCTCTTTTGTCCGTCCTAAAAGAGAGCCCATCATCAAAATCGGGATCCGATTGGCACCAGAAAAATTTAAAGGAACGTAAGAAGATTTGATTTCTTTTGTGATCACTTCCATGCGTCCTTCTTCTCTTTCCCATTTGACCTCCATCCCAATCTCTTGGCAAAGATTGACAGTGG
The DNA here is from genome assembly GCA_024233395.1 of Chlamydiales bacterium. GTDB lineage: Bacteria > Chlamydiota > Chlamydiia > Chlamydiales > Simkaniaceae > Neptunichlamydia. The sequence continues at coordinate 378,775 of JACKPR010000002.1, read as the reverse complement.
TTTCGACTTCTGAAATGTTAGGAACATTTGTGAAGGTGCATTTTTTATCGGACAAAAGAGAAGCAACAAGCATTTTCGTGATCGCATTTTTTGCGCCTGCTGCTTTAACATTTCCAGCTAGTGGTTTTCCGCCGATAATTTTGAAGTGATCCATATCACCAGACTATAACAAGTTTGGTTGTTTCTGAAACGGGAATTTTTTTGCAGCACAAAAAAAGTTCAGAAATGTATACTTAAAATCCAAGTGATGAGCAACGAATATTTATTTGGGTTTAAACCTTATGAAATATCGGACAGGCATTGGACAAGATAGTCACCGCTTTTTAAAAGATGGTGCAGATAAAAAATGTATCATTGCAGGAATCCCCTTTGAAGATGCTCCAGGGATGGATGCAGATTCGGATGGAGATGTTGTGTTTCATGCGATTTGCAATGCGATTACCTCATTGACGCATGTTCCGATTCTTGGGAAAATTGCGATCGATCTTTGTCATAACGAGGGAATCACTGATAGTCGCGTTTATCTTGATAAAGCTTATGAAACATTAGGCTCTCAGAAAATCGAACATATTGCTTTGACGATCGAAGGAAAAAGGCCCAAGTTTCAAAAACGAGCCGATGAAGTCCGTCAAAGTGTGGCAAAGGCCCTCAATCTATCGAGTGATCAAGTTGGGATAACATTTACTTCTGGAGATGGCTTGACAGCCTTTGGAAAAGGGGAAGGATTGATGTGCTTTTGCATTCTCACAACAGTTGAAGGGATAGATTAGACTCTATCCGTAAGCTCCTCTAGACGCGCTATCTGATCAATTCGTGTATAAGCTCTAAGTCTTGATTGAACGTCTGTGAGTTGTTTTTTATGGTAGGTTGAAATGAATTTGATATTGAGTCGCGTGATCTCAATGAGAGGAAGAAGTCCGATCGAAATCTTCATGCAAGGGCCAATAACGATCACTCTTTTTTCTTTTAGAACTTGTGAGAGCTCTTGATTATTATAACCGATAACAACAATTCCAACCATCACAGCCCCTTGAATACAAGAGATTAGAAAAAGACGGTTTTCCCATAAATCAGAAACCTCTCTTTTGTCTGTTTCAAGCTTTTCTAGTTCTCGAATAAGGGCTAATTTAGCTGTTGGAGCAGCATCACTATAAGCATCTTTGCTGAATTTTTCATCCAAAGGAGTGTTGCTTGCTGAAACTAACTTTATCAAGCTATTGATAGGATTTGCAAGCTTGCTAAGTTTAATGACCATTTTTCGTTTTCTTTAACTTTTAAGTAACAAAAAGCTTACCGAAAAGAGACAAAAAGATAAACGGTAAGCTTTTTTTGAAAAATAAATCTTTAGAAATTCTACCTTTTAGCAAAGGTTCTTTTAGCTAGATAAGCAAGACTTAAAAGAAGAAGAATGCCTCCTACAATATAGATGTATTGATTGTTACTACTTGAAGGAGAAGAGCTATCTTGGGGACGAGAAGATGCACGATGCATTTTACGCTCTACCTTTGGAGGAAATAATGATGCCCGGAGTATCTCTGGAAGCATCTCTTGATTGCGTCCAAAAAAGGCTTGGATTTGCTCAGGATGTTCCAGGGTCTCAGCTGTAAAATTAAATGCAACAGGTTTTTTATGAGGAGTGCCTACACAACGACTAAAGATTTGATTGGCTAAGCTAACATGTAAAACCAGGGGTGAGGTGTTAGTATATAAAGGTTTTGTTGTAACGATAATTTGGGATGATTCACCATCTGAAGATTCTGTTAGAATTTTCCATGCTTCAAGATATTCATTATTATAAACACAAAGTATAATCCCATTAATTCGGTCGGTTTCATCTGTATGCCATTCCATATGGACGCGTGATGAGATTCTCTCATTGACGACCAATATGCCGTCAGGATGAGACAACTGCTGGAGAAGCCTATCATCACAAACTTTGCTGAGTGCAGCATAAGCTACGGACGAAACATAGGGTTGAATGTTTGTTAACGTTAAAGGAAGCCTTTCCATAACAATTTCTCCATAAAAGGGGGTTAATGGGGCCTAAAGTATAGAGGAACTCTAGATATTTATAAATAAATATTTTTAGGAGAACGATTTACTGAGAGGGTGCTCTTCTTTTAATGACTCTAGACGTTCATAATCTTTTGTCATCTCCATTTTTTTTGCTAGATGGAGCCCTTTTTCGATCCATTTCTCAGCTTCTTCTATCATCCCCTTTGCAAGGGCTACTTGAGCAGAAAGATAGTAAAAATGAACACACGTTCTTGGTGACAAATTAGTTTGCGAAAGATTTGAGAGTAAGGGGTTCAATTTATAGAATTCTTTTTTTAGAAAATAAATCCTTCCTAATCGAATCAAAACGCGGTGAGCGTCATCAGAGTCAGGAGAAAAGTAGGTTAAGGCTTCCTCGTAATACTTTTGAGCAAGCTCGCAGTCTCCCTTGGGATCATCAGCTTCTGCAGCACCTGCATTGAAGAGAACTTTTGCAAGAAGACAGGGTTGATTATAAGCACGTGCTTTGGTTAAAGCTTTTTGGATGACGTGTTGTGCTGAAGCATAATTCTTATTGATTCGATGGTAAGCGGAAAGAAGGTAAAGACTTCTAATCAAGAGTTCTTGTGACTCATCATCTAGAGATTCGGTTATACAGGCATCGATGTGTTTCTTCATTTCTTCATACTTTCCAAGATAGAAGTAGAGACTTGCAAGTCTTGCATGAATTTTAGGATCAGAATGTTCTTCAAGGGCTTTTTCTCCTATTTCTAAAAGAGAAGGCCACTGTTCAGATTTCTTCTGATCAAAAGAGTGATAGAATTCTGAAGTATAGGATCCAAATAATGAAAGAGAGATCAAAAGAAAACAAAGGATTCTAATAAACATCTAATAAAAGCCGTTTTTCTTTTCGAAGTGATTTTAGATAGTTTTTTCCGTCTTGAGAACCATGGTTTTCAATAATTGAATGAAGCGCAGTGGTGACATCTTTTGCCATATGGCGAGCATCTCCACAAACATAGAGATAGGCTCCAGAAGATAAAAGAGACCAAATCTCATCTCCTTTTTCAAGAAGGCGGTGTTGAACATAATATTTTTCTGATTGGTCTCTAGAAAAAGCAAGATCAAGAGATAAAAAGTTTTTCTTTTTCAAAGATTCAAAGTAGGCCTCATAGTAATAGTCGGTTGCCTGATTTCTTTCTCCAAAGAAAAGCCAATTTTTTCCGGAAGCTTTTTGGGCTTCGCGCTCCTGAAGAAAGGCTCGATAAGGAGCGACACCTGTTCCAGGGCCAATCATAATAATTGGGGTTGTTGGATCTTGAGGAAGAAGGAAATGAGGGGTGGGATGAAGATAAGTATGAATGGGTGTGGTATGCATCGCTGCAAGATGACAAAGGTAATGGGGTCCTAGGCCTTCCTTTTCTTTTTTTCCATGTTTATAAGAAAAAGTGGCAACTAAGAGATCAACGGTATGGGGATTAACAGTTGGTGAAGAAGCAATCGAATAAAAACGGGGGAGAAGGGGTGCGAAATAGGAAACCAATTCTTGGAGGGGAAGATTTGTAGGATAAAGCTCAAAAAATTCGACCAGATCGTGCTTTGCAATGAACTGTGCACGCGCCTCTTTATTATCTTCTTCTAGAAGTTTTGCGTCTCCTGTCTGTTTTAATAGGACAGCAGGAATCCGATTCAAGTTAACTTTTGCTTTAAGGAAATGTTCTAAAGATAAAGTGCTTCCTGAGCGAGGATCGGTGATTTCTTCATTCCCACTTTTATTAAGAGCTTCAAGAAGGGTATTGACCTCTTCAGGAAGGTTTTCGGGGAAAATAGCTAAGGCATCCCCTGCTCGATAGGAAATCTTAGAGCCTGCTAGGTCCAGGGTGATGTGATACGTTTTTTTTGTCGACCCTTCTTTATTAAGAACATAACGTTCAATGATCTTGGCAGGAAAGGGGTTTTCTTTATTATATTCAGTCATTGACAATCAGACCTTAGCTAACGTAAATAGAAATTATGAAATGGATCCTCACGTTGGCATTATTTTTTCTTATTTCGGGGTGTGCCTCAACAGGTTACAATCCTCACTACATCGTTTCCGATACTCTTGATGAAGAGATTACTCCTCTAGAGCCGGAGCTCTCTGATCCCACTTCTTTTTAAGAGAGACCATTTTCTTATTGGAAATCCCTCCTAAAAACTCCATTCCTTTTAAGATTCTTGCGCGTGTCAGATCTTTTCCAAGGATAGCAACGGAATCAAATAAGGGTGGTCCTTGATGTTTTCCAATAATCACAGCAAAAAGGATTGGCATGATTACTTTTTTATGATTCACTTCAAAAAGTGTTGCGATATTGCGAGAGGCGTTTTGAAAACCCTCTCGTCCCCAATCTTCACTTTCTTCCATATCCCAAATCATGCACTGCAAAATTTCCGCAGCAGTTTCTTTTGGAGTTTCTTTTGGAGTTAAAAGTTCATCTGTTAAGGGAATATGGTTGATAAAGAGGAATTGACAAAGTTCCATGAATTCAGAAAATGTTTTAATACGAGTGTGAATAAGGGGAACAATTTTTGACATCCGTTCATCATTAAATCCCCACTCTTTGATTTTTGGCCAGAGCTCCTTTTCTGGGATGTCATTGATGAGGTATTGTTGATTCAACCAATCAAGTTTTTTGATATCAAAAAATGCCCCTGAGACTCCTACTCGGTCGACAGAAAAATCTTTAATGATTTCTTCCAAAGAATAGATTTCTTTATCATGTGGCATACTATATCCCATCAGCGTCAAGAAATTTACAAAAGCTTTGGGGAGATAACCACTTTCCTTGTAATAAAAGACCGAAGTTGGGTTTTTTCGTTTTGAAAGTTTTTTACCATCTGCACCAAGGAGGAGAGGCATGTGCATAAATTTGGGCCTATCCCATCCAAAAAGGTCATAAAGAAGAACGTGTTTAGGAGTTGATGCCATCCATTCATCTCCCCGGATGATATGAGTGATTTTCATTAAGTAATCATCGACAACATTGGCTAAATGATAGGTAGGGAACCCATCTGATTTAAGAAGAATTTGATCATCAACATCACTCCATGGGCAAGTGATTCTTCCTTTTGTTAGATCTTCGTAAGTGCATTCTCCAGTGAGAGGAACTTTTAATCGAATCACATAAGGTTGCCCTGATTTTTCCCGCTGCTCGATTTCAGCAGGACTAAGGTTGCGATAGCGACGATCATATCCCATCCGCTGCCCCATTTTAGCACTGAGTTCACGCATTTCTTTGAGTTCTTCAGGAGTTGCAAAGCACTTATAGGCATGCCCAGCGTCTAGAAGTTTTTGGCAGTATTCTCGATAGATCTCAGTGCGTTCTGATTGACGATAAGGACCGTAAGGACCCCCAATATCAGGACCTTCATCCCAATGAATTCCGAGCCATTGAAGGGATTTAAAAATGCTCTCTTCGTATTCTGGGCGAGATCGTGTGCGATCGGTGTCTTCAATCCGAAGGAGAAATTTCCCCCCGTGATGTCTTGCAAAAATCAAATTAAAAAGAGCCATGTAAGGAGTTCCTACATGGGGGTCACCAGTTGGTGAAGGGGCGATGCGTGTCCGTACTTCCATTTGTCTCATTCATTTGTATGAAAAAGACCTAGTCTACCCTTTTTTCAAATTATCCGCCAGCAGCAGCTGGTAGTGGTTCCTTTTGAAAGCGTTCCATCAAGATTAAATCTTTCATGACATTTATTGATTCTTCAAGCTGAAGATCATTTTGACCATACTTTTCCATACTTTCAGCATCAAACTCTTCTTTTTTTACCTCTTTCAAAAAGTTTTGATAGTTGCGGTTTTGGTCAATACGACAGGTAGAATTTTTTCTTAAAATTTCAATGTGGGATCCATAAAGGTCGAGTTTTTTTTGCTGATCCTTTTTGTACATGCGCATCATTTTACCCCGATGAAAAGGATGAATATCTGCTAAGTTGTCCACATAATTTGGGGCAATTTCATCATTTTCAAGAGGGAACTTTGCAAAGGATTCACCAATTTCTAGCTCTGTAAGTCCTCCGGGAATTTCAATATCAACTTTTGTTCCTGTAAGTTGAGGGCTTTTTCCAGAAACAGTGTAATATAGACCTCTCGTGACTTTATATTCCCCTTGAGGATTGATTTTATTGACATTCCCCCCTTCAAGTGTGAAGAGCTGGTAAGATCCTTTTCCCCATGTGTAGGGATCGCCAACAAGTAAAGCACGACCATAATCTTTCAATGTTTGTGCTACAATTTCTGCAGCAGAGGCGCTTCCTTTATTGGTTAAGACAATCAGAGGGCCATCCCATGTCAATGTTCCATCAAAATTTCGAAGATGTTGAATATTTCCTTCACTATCTTTTACAGAAACAACGACTCCTTTTTTTATAAAAAGGCCTGTTACAGCAACAGCTTGAGGAAGAAGGCCTCCAGCATTTCCACGAAGGTCTAAAACAATTCCAAGAAGTTTCTCATTTTTTTTGAACTCTTCGATTGCTTTTTTTAGATCTGAGGCAGAGGAGTCATTAGGATCTTGATAAAACGAAAAGAGCCGGAGATGGGCAATAATGCCATCGCCAAACGGAATTTTCTCCACTTCAAAACGGGTTTCTTTTAGCACAATTTCATCACGAATAACTTCGGTATCAAATTTCTCAGTTTTTTTCTCTTTACCTTCACCTGATTCTCGAAGAATCGTTAATCCTACAGCTGTTCCTTTCGGGCCACGAATAAGATCTACTGCTTCAATGATATCCATTCCAGCAACAGGTTCATGGTTCACAGCAATAATTTTATCTCCAGCTTTTAATTGACCATCTCGTAGAGCTGGGCCTCCTTCGAGAAGGCGAACAAGGGTAAAGCCTGTGAGATCATCTCTAAGCTGTGCTCCAATACCAAAAAGACGTTGCTGAACCTGGACCATAAATTGATTAGCTTCTTGAGGTGTGAAATAAACCGTATGTGAATCTAGTGCACTGCTAAGGCTTTTCAAAAAATAGGCTAACATCTGTTGTTTCTGAAGCTTCTTCTTTCCCCCTTGAACGACCTCATCCTCACGGCTAACACGTCTTTTGGTAAGGCGTTGCATAAATTGCTCTTTTGAGTCGATTTCAAGCTGATCGGCAGTTTCGAGTTGGAGGGCCCGGAGTTTGAGAAGTCGGCTTTCAAGTTCTTTTTCGTCTTTTGCCCATGTAATATCCTTAAAATCAGAGGCTTTAGCGTTTTCAGGAAGGGGAAGTGCCGCAATTTTCTTTTCGAGGATATTTCGCCTTTTAATCGCATCGATCATGACCTGGTAGATCTCCTCGTAGGGCTCAAAATTTTCCTTCTTATAATCGCTAATTAGGCCCTCTAAGAGCTCATCCTTAGGAGATTCCCATAAAGCGATCTCAGAGGCGAGAAAATAGGTTTTTGTGGGATCTAGCTCCTCTAAGTAATTTTTGAGGGCTCGGGAGGCAATTTCTTGATTAAGCTCTTTGTGAGAGACATGATTTTTGAAAATTTCCTCAGCTTTTTTGTGGGTCGTATGAGGCGTCAGTTCTGGGGGTTTGGCTTCAGCTAAGGTTAAAAAAGAAATAAATAAGATGCTAAATATCAGTCGCTTAACAGTCATTTAATCAGTTCCTTTTTGCGGGAGATTTTTCTGTCTTTATCTTACAGCAAATCAAGGGTTTAAGTCCAACTCTTAATCAAAAATTTCTTATATAGGCAAATATAATTTTTGCTTTAATCCTATCTAAATCAAAATTTTGCGAAAAAGTAAAGAGAAATAGATTGATTTCAACTCAATTTTTTGCAATAATAGTATACCTAAGACTAAGAAATATTAACAAAGTGTTAATAATCGGGAATTTTTGGCGAATTATTGGATTACTTCGTCTCCGATTCTTGATCTTAGCTGTTATTTTGGATTGAGGAGGATACACATGGATATGGAAAATAACAATGGAGATCTAGATTCTCCAAGAAAGGTTGTTTCAATTACTGAAGCAGCCCGTATCAATGGTGTAACGAGACAAGCCATTTATGTTGCGATTAAGCAAAACAAGCTAAAAGCACGTAAGGACTCGACTCGTTGGACAATTGATTTAGATGACTTAGAAGAATATCGTCGCAATAAGTATTCTAGAACAAAGTCTACTTTTGATGGCGAGTTGCTCTTTAATAACGACAAAGGTTTTTACTCTGTCAACCAAGTTGCTAAGATGCTCGGCGTTCCTGCGCAGAAAATCTATTATGCAACTCGTATTGGCGTACTAAAAGCCAGCCGTAAGGGAGCTGCATGGGTCATCCACATTGATGATGTGAAAGAGTATCAGGAAAAATACCTGAGCAGAAGCTCTGAAACTGAAGCGATGTAATTGATCGCAAACAAAGCGATTCCAAAAAAGAATGAGAGGTGAACCTTCTTTTTGGATTCGGATACGCTAGCAATAGCCTCCAACACTCCAAAGAAAAAAATCTCAAGCTGACCACAGTTTGAGATTTTTTTTATGTTAAGAATCAGATGCTACATCTATAGAGTTCATTTGAGCGGCATTGATATAGAAGTATGATTCTAAATCAATATTGTATAGAGCATGAGTCGTGCCAAAGGATGTTTCCCAAGGGGTTACAATCACCCTATCGCCTATTCCCCATGCGTCCAAATACCATCCACTCAAATAACCAACAGACCAATGAGAACCATCGCTCAAAATGAGTAGATAGCCATTATCCTCGATAGCCTCTACTTTAGGAAATCTGTTTTCAGTAGATAGATCTAGGTTAAAACAATGATAAGCCGTACCAGGACGGTTGAGGTTTTTAAGAGAATAATGTAAGCACCTATGTTTATGGATTTGAATGGAATCCCCAACTCTCCATTCGTCTAGGTTACTTTTATAGTAGCTGTGAAAATAGCCTTTCCAATGAGAACCATTTTCTAGAACAATATCGGCCGTGCAAAAGGGGGCGTATTTTGTTTGGTCCAACTTATAATCGACTATTTTTAATGCACTGGGTGGAAGATTATCATGATTAGCAAATAATCCAGAAAACAACAAGAGAAAGGGAAGAATAATAGAAAGTTTCATCTTTAACTCCAGGTTAAAAGTAAAAATTTAACAAGGAAATCTTTAATGAGCAATACCTATCTATTTTTCATCAGTCTAACCAATGTTTCAACATGGGTTGTTTGAGGAAACATATCAAAAGCATGAACGTTTTCTAAAGAGTAGCGTGAGTTGAGTCTTTGAATATCTCGGGCAAGAGTAGAAGGCATACACGAAAGATAAAGAAGGGTTTCGGCTTTTAAAAGAGGAGGGATCTCTTTGGAAAGGCCTGAGCGAGGAGGATTAACAATAATGAGATCTGGGGTAAAAGTTTTTAGAAGTTTTGGCAGAGCTGTTTCAACTTTTGAACAAATGAATTTTACCTCGTTTGATGAAGGAAGAAGAAAGCGGTTTGCTTCTACGCCTACGACTTCATGTCCCTTTTGAGCAAGGAGGAGCGAAGTGGCTCCAGCACCGCAGTAGAGATCGAGAATTTTTTTTGGATGAGATCCTACCCATTCGATAAGGGTTTCATGAATCTTTTTTGTGACAGGGGCATTGCTTTGCATAAAGCCATAGGGAGCAAAAGGGAATTTTCCAAGAAGTTTTTCTTTTCCAGGAGATTTATAAGCAGTTCCCTCACTAAAAGGAAACTTGATGAGGGTTTTAGGAAGGTTGGGAAAGGTTGAAAAAGCGAGGTAGATTTTACCCTCTACCTTAAAGATCCTAAAAGAAGCTGATTTGATTCCCTGATTGGGTAGAGTAAGAAGAGCCTCTTTTACCAAAGAAAAAAAGGTGGGGTCTTCGGAAAAAAGGGGGCAAACTGTTGGTTCGATGAAAGAGCGGTTATCTAGGCCGATGTAACCCATTTTAAAGCCCTCTCCCTCCTTTGCTAAATTCAGTCGGATATGAGAGCGGTAATTCCACTCTTGAGGGGAAGGAGTAATGGGAACTTCATCAATAAAAAGGGCTTCTTGAATAAAGCTTTGTTTTGCTTCCAATTGTCCTTTGTAGGAAAGATGCTGAAGATGGCAGCCGCCACAAGATTCATAATGGGGACATTTGGGTGAGACTCTCTCAGGACCTTTTTTATCGAGAGCTTTGATTTCTGCAGTTTGATAGTGCTTTTTCTTTTGAGTGATTTGAAGGGTCACTTTATCGCCAGGAGCGGAAAATGGAACAAAAGTGACACACCCATCAATCCGTGTAAGACCGCTTCCCCCAAAGACAATTTTTTCAATTTGATTTTGAAGTCTTTGACAAGAAGTTGGATACTTGATTTGTTGAGGAAAATATTTACATGAGGAGTAAAAGCAATTTGAAGATCGAGATTTTTTTTCGCGAGTTTGCTACGGTGCTCACTCAAGCCAAAGCCTATTCCTTCTAGCATGCGATCCTTTTGCTCGAGATAGAGTTTCAAATGTGTTTTGCCCACAATTTTTGGAGGCCAGGTTTGAACAACATCTGTATAAAGAATGGGAGGGGGATTTCCCGTTCCATAGGGCTCGAGGAGTTGCATGGAGTCCAGAAATTCAAAGGTTAAATCTTCAAATTCTACTCTTGCGTCAAGTTGTAGTTTTGGAATGATATCTTCGTTTTTCAACACTTTGTTTGCTTGTTGTATAAACCGCTTTTTAAATTGCAGAATGTTTTCCTCTTTGATCATGAGACCTGCTGCATAATCATGCCCACCAAAGTTAATGAGAAGATCTGATTGTTGATGAAGGCCAGAAAGGATGGGGAACTCAGGGATTGTTCGAATAGATCCCTTTCCAATGCCTCCTTCAACAGCAATAATCAAAGTTGGGCGGTTATATTGTTTTGAAAGGCGAGCAGAAATAATCGGGATGATTCCAGGGTGCCACTTATCGGAGTGAAGAACAATAGCTTTTTGTTTTAAAATTTGAGGATGAGCTTGAATATAAGCTTCAACATCTTCTGAATCGCGTCTTTCGATTTGTTGTCTTTTACTATTATTATCATCGAGTTCTTTAGCAAGGTGAGTAGCGCTTACAGAATCATGCATTAACATGAGCTCAACCCCTTTTTGAGGATCGGCGATTCTTCCTAAACTGTTGAGTCTTGGAGCTATTTTTGAAGCGATATCAGAGGTGTTAATTTCTTGAGGTTTGACTTCGCAGATATCCATTAATTTCAAGAGACCCACTCGTTTTGTCATAGCAAATTGTCTGAGGCCATAGCGAACAAGAACACGGTTTTCTCCCATTAAAATTCCCATATCTGCGATGGTTCCTAATGCGACTAAGTCTAAAAACCGTTTTAGATCAATATCTGTCGAACGGATTTTTCCTGTGGAAACCAATTCATTGGTCAATGCATGAGCAAGTTTAAAGGCGACACCCACTCCTGTAAGATCTCGGTTGGGATAGGTGCTATTGATCAGTTTTGGGTTCAGCGTTGCAATGCAATGGGGAATCTTATCTGTAGGCTCATGGTGATCAGAAATGATGACATCGATTTTTCTTTTAACGACTTCTTTAATTTCATTCGCTGCAGTGATCCCACAGTCTACAGTAATGAGAAGAGAGCAATCTTTTTCAAAAGCATATTCTAGAGCATCTGTAATGATTGAAGGGGTTGTTGAAGTTCGATGTGGGACATAGTAATAGGCGTTTCCTCCAATTAGTCGAATAAACTCAACAAGAAGGGTAGTTCCGGTAATCCCATCAACATCATTATCTCCATAAATAAGAATCGTTTCGTTTTTCTGGAGAGCTTGAATGATCCGATCAACAGCATGGTTCATTTCTGACATCAGATCAGGGGAATGAAGATTTGGAAGCTTGGCATAGAGGAAATTATAGATTTCTTCAAAGGAGGAAAACCCTCTAGAAACGAGGACTTGAGCAGTTACTGGATGAATATTAAATTCATCGACAATTGATTTTTTCCAATCTTCCTTTCGATTCGGATAAACCCATAAAAGGTTCTGCGTTTCTTCTTCATCCTCGTTCAAATGAAAATTCTCTTCTTTTAATTAAATAAACTTTATCACGATTAACGTAGCAAAGCTACGTTAATTTTCGTGCAGCGCCACTTTTTCAGCTTTTGCCTTTTCCTTTCTATGGAAGAATAGAAGAAGGGGAGCTGCCACATAAAGTGAAGAGAAGGTACCAAAGATTACACCAATAACCATGACTAGTGAGAGACCGAAAATCGCACTTCCTCCTAAGAAGAGAAGAGCAAGAAGAACAACCAATGTTGTTCCAGAGGTCATGACAGTTCGGCTGAGTGTCACATTAAGAGCATGGTTGACGACATCTTTAAAGGAGTGCTTTCTCATGTGTTTTAGATCTTCACGGATGCGATCAAAGATAATGATCGTATCATTCAAAGAGTATCCGATGATTGTCATGATTGCAGCAATTGTATTGAGATCGATCTGAATGGGTGTTCCAATTGTATGAAGAATACTCATAAAGGCAACGGTAATTCCAACATCAATAGCAAGGCCAAGCGTTGCACTGATTGCATACTTGAACTCAAAGCGGAATGTAATGTAAATAAGGATACATAATAGAGCAACGGCAAGGCCAATCACAGCATTATTACGCATCGCATTTGACATTTGTCCACTAATACTTGTCCAATGTGTATCTAATGTCTTTAAGGATTGAGGCGTTAATTCTAACCCACCATTCTCAAGTGCATTAACCACCCACACAAGTCTAGGATTATTTTGATATTGGAATGAGACATCTTTATTCTCTGTCTCAAGCGGCATATTTTCAAAAGGACGTCCCATTTGATCGAGACTTCTTCCAAGAAGGATTTTTATATTGTTAGAAGGTGATAGAGCGCGTACTTGAACATCTTGTGCGGTTGCACCTGCAGCAATTAAGGCCTCTTCAACTTTTTTCTGGTAATCCTCTTCTGTTTTTGCCTCAACTTCAAGAGCAACAGAGTAGCCACCCGTGAAATCCATTCCTAGCATGGAGCTTCTTTCAGAAACTAAGAGGTATCCACCAACAAGGATAATGGCAATGGAACTATAAAGACTTACCTTTCCATACTTAAGGAAATTAAAGTGCGTCTTTTTGATAAGGTTTGCCATTTTAAGAGCCTTATTTTTTGGGTTTTGAACCCAACCGGCAAAGAAATAACGGGTCATGAAAAGGGCTGTAAACATTGAAGAGACAATCCCGATAATCAATGTGACAGCAAAGCCCTTAATAGGACCTGAGTCGAATTGAAGAAGGATAAGTGCGGCAATAATCGTTGTAATATTCGAGTCAATAATTGCTGAGAAAGCTTTGCGATAACCTGCATGTACAGCAGAAGCAATTCTTCCTGATACTGCAAACTCTTCTCGAATTCTTTCAAAGACAAGAACATTAGCGTCAACAGCCATCCCGACAGTTAATATAATCCCTGCAATTCCAGCAAGAGTGACGGTTGCAGAGATATTGACAAGTGTTGCCCAAATGATCAAGAGGTTCACAAGAACTGCGATAGAGGCAATCACCCCTGCAAATCGGTAGTACCCGACCATAATAAAAATCACTAAAACTAGAGCGATAATTGTCGCTAAGATTCCCATTGTTCGATCTTTAAGTCCCAGCTCTGGGCTGACGTTTTTCTCGGAGAGGATATGTGGAGCAAAACTTAAAGAACCAGCTTTTAGATCAGCTTCAAGTCGGTTTGCTTCTCTTTGCGTGAAGCTACCAGAAATGGAGACATTATCTTTCAAAGGAGAAGAAACAGTTGCAGTATTGACAATAGAGCCATTGAGAATAACAGCCATTCGCCATCCTTCTCCACGTGAAAATTTATCTAGAGGCGTTCCTTGAACCTTCTCTTTTGAAAAGGGAGCAGTCCAGTTGTAGAGATCGTTTCTTGGATTAATTTTTTGTCCATCGGAGAGTGTTTGAGATCCTTTTACATTAAAGGCTAAGAAATTTCCTCTTGTTGGATCATAGGAAGCATGGACATCTGTTAGATTAGCACCTTCTAAAGCATAGTTTTTCATCACCACTAATAGAGGATGGGTTTGCCCTTGCCAATCGGCATAATTATCACCGCGGAAAATTGCAAGCTTCGAAACAGAGTCATTAAAAGTGCTATTGGTCACAGTGTCATTAGGATTTGCAAGGCGGAGGCCCTGATTATAAAGTGTTTTTGCTGCTTCGCTGACAGGTTGTGCCATTTCGGTATCTAAAGTATCTCCATAGAGATGCTTCCATGCGATTTGGTTGATACTATCGATATCTTTTCTGTTTGTGACAACAGCTTCATTCCAAATATCTTGTAAGAATTGATGAATCACAGGCGCAAGTTCAGTGTTATACGTTGAGAATTTTTCATTCACAATATGGAAATACATCGAAGATGCTTTGACAAGATCTGCGGCAGAAAGCCCTTGTGCACTTGGAAAGTCTAACGTAATATTCGATCCCTCTTGTCTAATCGAAACTTCTGAAACTCCCATTTTATTGACGCGATTATAGAGTTCGTCGATTCCTTGTTTAATATCAGCATCATTCGTGACGATTTTATTATTGGAATCTCGGAGTTGAATCTGAACCGTTTTACCTCCAGAAAGATCAAGTCCCCAATGAAGAATTTTTCTCTCATCACCACGGAAATACTTACGGGCACTTAAAGCTAAGTTGCTCCACAGGGGATTTTTTGTTGGTGCAGGGATATCATACTTTGCGTGAAGCTCTTCTTTTACTTGAGCAGCTTGATATTCATCGCGCCACTTTAATAAATCTTCATGCATTTTTGTTTCGATCCGATTTAAAGCTAAAATCCGTTGTTCTACGTTAGTAAATTCAAGTGTTGCAAATTTGCGTGTTCCATGAACGGTAAAGTCTTCGCGAGTAGCACTAATGATATTGTGGTAAAAGTCTTCAGCTTCAAAAATGAAGTCTTTTGCAAAGTTTCCACCTAAAGGGTAAGTTGTTCCTGGGTATCCGCTGAATCCATTGTTCTGGAGTAAAACACGAAGTTCTGAAAAGTCTTCGATAAAGGCTTTTGCTTGAGGAGAATTGCGGTTTTCTTCGAGCTTATTCAGTATTTCTTGCATTCCCTTAGCAATAATATAGACAGAGTTGTTTCTAAATCCAGCAGGAGGTTCGGTTTCAAACTCAGCTGGAGCATAAACAACGAGCCCAATTTTTTGCTGATGGAGAGGAAGTTTTACATAGGTTTGATAATCATAGATTGGAAAAGAACTTCTCTTTAGATCGGGATGGGAAGGGTTCCATTGTGTTCGAATCAGATGAAAGAGTTCTTCTGCTTGCGTTTTTGCAACGGCTCCTAAATCCATTACAAGAAGGCTTTGGCTATTTGTTAAATCGTTGAGTTCAATTGCGAAGGTATTTTGATAGGGAGTTAGCTTTTCTCCTGTTTCTCTCGCAATTCTTGCCACTTCATTATAGATGAGTTGATCAAGTTGGTCATTTAGGTAGGATTTTGATCTTTCGATTTCTTTCTTATAGCTGAGGATGTCCTCATGAAGTTCTAATGAAATTTGCTCGTTGTTCCAGTCAATATTAATGGCTTTAACTAACGGGCTTCTACCACCTACAGGAAGGGTTTCTATAGCTTCATTTTTCTTGCCAGCAAGTGAAAGGTCTTGTTTTAACAGAGTATATGTCCAAGGAGTAGCACTACTGCTAAAGGCAGCAGTTTGCCTTCTAATAATTCCGATAGCAGTACTTAGGCGTTCTTCACGGGATTTGTAATAGTCGAGTTGTTGTTGTTCATTTGCCTCAAGAAAGCCTCCTTTTTCTCGTTTTGCACTTTCTGCATCTTGAAGAGCGATTCTCTGAAGTTTGATTTGGTCGCGGTAACTCTCTAGACTACCAATGAGTTGTTCAACAGCCGCGCGTTTATTTTCCATAGGACCTTGTGTAATGGTCGAATAGTAGCGTTTAGCAATCGAAGAGTTTTCTCCAAAAACCTTAGCGTAGGTTAAAATGTTTTGAGCTAAAATTTGAAGGAATTCACCGGCTCGTGGATTTCCTTGATGGTGAAGTGCGGTTTCAAGGTATTGAGCGTTTTCACTGATTCCTCCAACTGCAAGACCGAGTTGAACGAGTCGATCGTCCACTATTTGATGATAAAGGGGAGAGATCCTTCCTTCGCTATCTCTCTTTTCGGTGAAACTGAAATATTCATTGATTTTCGATCCATCAAAGTGGATAGGAATTTTTCTTTGAATCGTAACGATTGTTGAGCTTTGTCCTTTTTCATTAGGGATCAGAGAGAGTTGTGCAGGGACAAATGGAATTAAAGAGCCTGCACGAGGAAGATGGCTTTTCATTCGCTCAGCATCTTTTTCATTTTCATATCTTATATGGATAATTTCAGGATTGTCAGAATCAAGTGTAATCGAAGATGGCTTTGTCCCAAGAAGTTTGTTATAGGATTTTAGCCAGCTTAAAGATTCATTTTCTAAGGCATTGACACGGTTTATGGCTCCTTGAGCGACAGTTGTAGCACGGCTTTCAGTGATCGGTTCATTGAGGGGCTTTGAATAGAATAGAACAGTTGGGAGGATATTATAAAGTGTGAGTATTACTACAACTGCAATAAGAACAAATTGCCATCTTTTCTGTTTTTCCATGGGTTGTCTAATCCTTTATTTTAAAAAAATATCATACTTGCCAGAGACGATTATGTCTAGTGAAATCATTGATTCGATTAGAAATCTATCAGAATAAAAAGTTTCAAAATTGAATGATAATAAAATTGATTATCGAGATATGTTCGTGTTAGAAATAAGTTTTGTATTGTTCGAGATCATATTATGAATTTACTCCAGCCTTTTTGGCATCTTTTTTCCCTTTTTTTTGAATCTTTATCTTATGGACAATATCCTCAAAAAATGGAAAAAATCTGCTCAAAAATTCAAGAAATCAAATAACCCTTATAATATGAGATAGGTCATGAATACAATTGCTGTTGTTGGGCTTCAATGGGGAGATGAAGGAAAGGGGAAAATTGTAGATTTAATTGGGGAAGAAATGGATGGAGTGATTAGAGCTCAAGGAGGGCATAATGCTGGGCATACGATTGTTGCTAAAGGAAAAGAGTATCATTTTCATTTGATTCCATCAGGAATCTTGCATCCCGGAGTAAAATGTTACATCGGGGGTGGAACTGTTGTTGATCCAAAGTCCTTATTAATTGAAATTGAGCAACTTAAAAGAGGAGGTATTGATCTAAAAAAGCGGCTGTTTATTTCTCCATATGCTCACTTAATCCTTCCTTTTCATCAAAAATTAGATCATCTCTATGAAGAGTCGGAAACGCCTATTGGGACGACCGGGCGCGGAATTGGACCGTGCTATGAAGATAGTGTGGCAAGGCGAGGGATTCGACTGGGTGAATGGATTGTTCCGGAAATTTTTCAAAAAAAATTGTCACATCTTTTAATGGAAAAAAATCGCCTTCTTTCCCTCTATGATGTTTCTGGTTTTGATTATGATGTTCTTTTAGAGGAATATTCCGAGTATGCAAAGGCTCTCAAAGAATATATTTTTCCTTTTGAAAATGCGTTAAGTCGAGCGATTCAGGAAGGAAAAAAAATTCTTTTTGAAGGAGCTCAAGGGGCAATGCTTGATAATCGTTTTGGAACCTATCCTTTTGTGACTTCTTCCTCAACAACAAGTAGTGGCTTAGCAATGGGAGCTGGGCTAGGACCACGTCAAATTGGAATGACAATGGGTGTCATGAAAGCTTACTCTACCCGCGTAGGAAATGGCCCATTTCCTACAGAATTTTCAGAAGAGGAAATAGAAAGGTTCACTAGCCATGAAGAAGCGAGAGAGTTTGGAACAACCACAGGAAGAAAACGGAGAATAGGATGGCTTGATATTCCTCTTCTTAAAGAAGCCATTCGACTTAATGGGGTTTCAAACCTAGCAATTACAAAGCTAGATATTTTAGATTCGCTCGATTTTATTAAAATTTGTGTCGACTATAAAAACTTTGAATATCCTCCTGTTTTTCATGGACATTGGAAAGGTATTGAACCGGTTTATGAAACCTTTTCTGGATGGAAGGAATCGACAAAAGAGATAAAAAAGGTAGAAGAATTCCCAAAAAATGTTAGAATCTTTCTGAGTAGAATTGAAAATCTCTTGGAATGCCCAATAAAGATAGTCTCATTTGGTCCTGAAAGAGAAAAAACTTTAAGATTTTGATGAACAGTCCTTCAACAGAAACGCTTGAAAAACCGATCTATACTGAAGAAGAATTTGCTTTAATTGACCCAAAGCATGTTCCGGGTCATGTTGTCATTATTATGGATGGAAATCGACGTTGGGCTAAAGCTCAGGGATTGCCTGCAGAAATGGGACACTGGCAAGGAGCAGAACAACTCGATATTATTGTCCGTGCTGCTGCGGAGTTAGGGATTAAGACACTCACTGTCTATTCATTTTCTACTGAAAATTGGAATCGCCCGAGGCATGAAGTTGATATGATCATGCAACTTCTTGAAGCTTATTTAAAGAATAAGAAAGAGGTTTTAGTCAAAGAGGGAGTAAGACTTAATACGATTGGGGATACGGAGCGACTTCCTGATCCAGTAAAAAAGGCCCTTTCTGAAACAATACAAGCAACCAAAAATGGAGATCAAATCGACCTTATTTTAGCTTTGAATTATGGGGGACGTGATGAAATTCGGCGTGCTTTTCTCAAAATGTCTCAAGCAGAAAAAGAAGGGAAACTTGTTTGGGATAAAATCACAGAAGAAACAATCTCTTTATATCTCGATACAGCTCGCTGGAAAGATCCTGATCTTTTTATTCGTCCTAGTGGGGAGCATCGTGTGAGTAATTTTCTTATTTGGCAAATTTCTTATAGTGAAATGTATGTGACAGATGTTCTCTGGCCTGATTTTTCTCCAAAAAATTTACTTGAAGCTGTGATTGATTATCAAAAACGTCATAGACGGTACGGAGGATGATAAACGGATGAACTTTCCTGATCTAACAAAACGCTTAATCACTTCTATTATCTCTCTTGGGGTTTTGGCCTGTGTTTTAATTTTCTCCTATGTAGGAGTGATTAAATGGTTTATTGCTCTTTTTGCTGCTGGGATCGGTGCGTTAGGCATCTGGGAATTTTGTCGTTTATCAAAACTCAATAGTAAACCAGGTCTCACCGAACTTTCGATCATTATTGGCTTTTTAACCGTATTAGGTTTTTTCGTTTCAACATTTGATCATGCATTTTCTCTCCTTCCTTTTATGCTAATTTTTTTTGGTGCGATCTGTATTTTCCTCTACCATTTTGATAAAATTCCAGGATCGATCGATTCCATTGCAAAGAGTGCTTTTGCTATTTGCTATGTAGCGATTCCTATTGGACTCATTTTAAAAATTCTTTATCTTTACAGCCCTTGTAAAATGGGGCATGAAGGGAGAATTTGGTTTCTTTACTTACTTGTTGTAACAAAAATTACCGATATTGGGGCCTATTTTGGAGGACGCCTTATTGGAAAACGAAAGTTGGCTCCCGAACTCAGCCCTGGTAAAACGATTAATGGAGCTATCATTGGCTTTCTTTCTGCCATTCTCTTTAGTTTTCTTTTTCATTTAGTTGGACGATTTGTCGATAGTTTTCAACTCACATGGATGCAAAGTCTATGGCTTGGAGCTCTTTTGGGGTTTTTGGGGCAAGTGGGTGATTTAGGAGAGTCACTCCTAAAGAGAGATGCAGATGTTAAGGACAGTAATCGCCTTCCAGGACTTGGGGGAATTCTAGACATGTTAGATTCATTATTGTTTACAACGCCAGTGATTTACTTCTTTCTTTATATATGTTAACGTGAGTTCGATTTTGAAAGCACTGATTCTAAGCATTTTCATAGGAATCTGTGACACAGTTTTGCTCGGAAATAGCGCATTGGCTATTCCACTCGCAAAATTCTGCCACATCCTCTCTATGAAATTCGCTTACTCTCACCACTTTTGAAAGTCGAACTCACATAAGAGGGTGTATGCGAATTAGAGTGTGTTTAGGTTTTTTTGCATTTTCCAATTAATTTTTCTTCGGAGAATGCAGCCAACTTTATAAGTTGGCGAATTTGAGAAGGAAAATTAATTGGAAAAGGCTATAAAGATGAACCATTATAATTCACATACACCCTCTAAGGAACAGGTTTCATGATCATTACAATAGATGGACCAGCTGGAACGGGAAAATCAACAACAGCTAAAAAATTTGCTGATGCCATTGGATTTACCTATTTCGACACAGGAGCTCTCTACCGCGCCATTAGCTGGCAAATCCTCGAAACAGAGATTTCCTATCAAGATGAAGAAGCTCTTTCGAAACTGTTGAAAGAGTTTTCTTTTCATATCGATGTTATTGAAGGAAATAAACGCTATTTTGTTGGAAACAAAGATGTAACTACAGCGATTAGAAGTAAAGAGGTCACAGCGATTGTTTCTGAAGTTTCGGCTCTTAAAAAAGTACGAGATGCTTTAAAGCCTCTTCAAGTCAATTTTTCTAAAGAAATCGATGTGGTGTTTGAAGGAAGAGATCTAGGAACGGTTGTTTTCCCTCATGCCCAGCTAAAATTTTTTTTAACAGCGCGCCCTGAAGTTCGTGCCAAACGTCGCTATCGAGAGCTCGTGCAAAAATTCCCCAATCAGACATTTTCTTACGAGACGATCTTAAAAGAAATTCAGGAAAGGGATGTCTATGACTCAACAAGAGAACATGCTCCTCTAAAACAAGCCGAAGATGCCATTCTTGTTGATACTTCTGATCTTACCATTGAAGAAGTCACAGATAAGTTGAAACAGATCTATCAAGAGAAAAAAGGATGAAAAAAACCTCGTTCTTATATTCATTAGTTATTTTTCTTGTGAAAACCTTTTTCAAGATTTTTTATCGACATAAGGTTTATGGCCTGGAGCATTATCCTGAAGGAAGTGGACTTGTCGCTCCGAATCATGTTTCATTCTTTGACCCTCCATGTATTGCTATTTCTTGTCCTGGTGAAATTCATTTTTTAGCTAGAGAAAGTCTCTTTAAATCCTTTTTTGGGAAACTGATTACAGCTCTAAATTCCCATCCTGTGAAGAAAAATGCTACAAATCTTCAAGTGATGAAAGATGTTTGTCATCTCTTAAAAGAAGGGTATAAGGTTTTGATGTTTCCGGAAGGAACGCGCTCGAAAGACAATAAGCTTCTTGAAATAAAGCCAGGAATTGGACTACTTCTTTCCAAAAGTGAGTCTCTAATTATTCCAACCTATATTCATGGGACATTTGATATTTGGAGTCGGAAACGTAAGTTTCCAAAACTTTGGGGGAGAACGGCTGTTGTTTTTGGAAGCCCTATTCGATGGGAAGATTTTAAAGATCTTGATAGAAAAAAAGCTCAAGTTCTTGTTGCAGAACAATTGACAAATTCTCTGAATTCTCTTCGCAAATGGTACGAAGAAGGGCATCAAGGTCTTCCTCCTTAATAGGACTATTCATAAACAACTTCAATAATTGGTTTAAAGACCATTCCACGATCTCAATCAATTGTGGTTCTCAACAGTTTTATAATCTTTTTGTTGTTAATTGTTTACGAAAACGTTTACTAATAGCAATTAATGACAAAAATTAATTTCCATGTAATAATATCCTAAAATTTATCATTGGAGATTATGAACCTATCCCAATAAAACTTTTCCCCAGAAAATTGGATCGAAAATCAGTACAAAAGAACCGAAAAATTGATTAAAACTTTTTATTAGGATGGGTTCATTATTGCGCAAAAGTGCGCAATCATTATGCAATCATTAAAAATGGTTTTTTATTATCTTTAATGAAATTGTGAATGAACACTTAGAAATTAGTTATGAAAGACTATCTATTTAGAAAGAACCTTTCTGTTAAGCAACTCGCTGCAGATTTAAAGATTTCAACTTCATATCTTTATCAATTGATCCGAGGAGAAAGAAAACCTTCTATTGAACTTGCCCAAAAAATTGAAGAATATACTAGTGGGGAAGTAACGTTGGGAATGCTCTTAGGAATAAAAGGGGAAGAAAAAACAATAAAGCCATATTATAGGTCAGTTTCTTGTGAACATGAAAGAAGATTTTCTTCTTTAGAAGATGCTACTGAAAGATTCAAAGGTAAGCTCGGAGAAATTGAAGACCGACTCTTGAAATTAGAAAAAGAGAAATAAACTTCTAGAGACTTTACTGATATGCCTCTGTACTACTCCGTTTTATAAAATTTGGCAGTAAATTTTACTATCCTTACCATTCCCATTTACCCTCCGAAAATCTCCGATGGAAAAAATTCATAGAATCGGATATCTTAACAGGATAACCTAAGGAGAAATCATGGCTGATATAGCGATGTTAGACGATAATAATTTTGAAGAAGTCACCAAATCAGGTGTTACCCTTGTTGATTTTTTTGCTGAATGGTGTGGTCCTTGTCGGACAATTGCTCCTGTTCTTGAAGGGGTTGCTAAAGAGTTGTCAGGACAAGTCCAATTTGGAAAACTCGATATTGATAAGAGTCATGTGACTGCTAAAGCACATCATGTGACCTCTGTTCCCACTTTGATTCTTTATAAGGATGGAGAAGAAGTCAATCGTTTGGTAGGGCTTCGTGATGCAGCTGCTATTAAAGATTTTGCAACTTCAACAAAATAAAGACTAATGGGAAGGCTCATTATACTTGTTGGCGTCTGCTTGATTATTATAGGGACGCTTATTACTCTTAATGTCCCCTTGAATTGGATTGGTCACCTTCCAGGGGATTTTTCACTTAAATGGGGAGACACGAGAATTTACATCCCCATTACAACTTCAATCATTTTTAGTTTTGTGTTATCGATTCTTCTCTTTATGTTTTCAAGGAGATAAAGTCGTTTTGTCTTAAGGCTTCGTAAAGGGCTATTGCTGCAGAATTGGATAAATTCAAACAGCGGCTACCCCCTTGCATGGGAAGAGTTAGAAATCTTTCAGGCCATCGATTGATGAATTTGTCTGGTAGTCCTGCAGATTCAGAACCAAAAATAAGAACAACATCATTTTCAAATGAGGTTTCAGTATAAATAGAAGTTGCTTTACTTGAGAAAAAGTAAAAAGGGCGTGTTTCATTTTCCAAATAATCCATCAAATCATCAATTAAAGTGACATCCACCCCTTCCCAATAATCAAGCCCAGCGCGCTTTAAGCTTTTATCATCCGTTTTAAAACCCAAGGGGCGAACAAGAACAAGGTCGGAACCTGTTGCATGGCAGGTGCGAACAATATTGCCAGCATTTTGAGGAATTTGGGGGCGATATAGAATAATTGTGTTCATGCGAATAATAATATATGAATGGTTAAATTAACCTCAAACGGCTCAAAATAGATTTTTAAAATATTCGAAAGCTATTAAAAGTTTCAAATAAAAATGTATACAACAACCGGAGTAATTACTTAATATTCATATTCGAAATATTTAGGGACACTGACTGTGAAGAGCAAAGCAAAGATTCCTTCCTTAATTCTATGGTATTTACCTGTAGCATTCATTCAATTTCTTTCTTCAAGAGTCACTATAGCTTCAATTAATCCTTGGTATAAAAGCTTGAATAAAGCCCCTTGGAACCCTCCCCCTTGGGTTTTTGGGCCGACCTGGATGCTATTATATCTTATGATGGCGGTAGCTGTTTGGATTGTCTTTCTAACTAAGCCCAAGACCAGCAAACATAAGTTTGCCTATACTCTATTTTTCATGCAGCTTCTTGTGAATGGAGCTTGGTCTTTTCTTTTTTTTGGAATGCATTCGCCTGGGTGGGCACTTGTTGATTTAATCGTACTTATTTTCTTACTCGTGCTAACCTTCGTCTCTTTTTACAGAATTTGTTCTCTAGCAGGATGGTTGTTGATTCCCTATTTGATATGGAGTCTTTATGCTCTAACTCTAAATGCTGCAATTTTTTGGATGAACTAGAAAATAAAACCTCTCAACTCCCCGAAGGAAGCTGAGAGGTTAAGAGTGGTAAAAGATTAGCGGATTTTTCCTTCAGGCGCTTCTTCAGGAATTGCAATTTCTCGCGTTCCTTCTTTGGAAATCGAGGTGAAGGAATCTTCTTGTTCTGGAGTTGCATTTGCTTTGACAACTTCGATTTCAAAAACAAGAAGGGAGTTAGGTGGCAAATAACCACTTGTTCCATATCCAAGTTCTGGGTGGATGTAAATGGTTCGTTTTTCACCTTCTTTCATTCCAACAATTCCTTGGGAGAATCCAGAAATTGTTTCATCAAGAGAAATAAGCTCATCCTCTTGTGAAGCTCCAAAGACCTTTCCATCAAGAAACTTTCCTGAATAACGGATCATAGGTGAAAAATGCTTTTCAACGACGGTTCCTTCTCCTTGTTTTTCAATCTTATACTGAAGTTTGTCTTTTTCTAGGACAACGATTCCATCTTCTTTGGCATTTTTAGCCATGAAAGAGTTGGCTTCATCAAGATTTTTATTTGCAAGTTTTTGAAAAGCTTCTTCTTGCACAAGTGATATCGCTTGAACGCATTCTGTTTCATTCATTGGTGACTCTTTTCCAGCAATAGAGTCCTCCATTCCTTTGATCACTTCATTCATGTCAAACTCGAAACCAAGGGAATCTAAGTTTTTACCGATAAGGTGTCCAAAGGCTTGGGATACTTTTTGTAGATCAATCTTCCCGCTTTCTTCCTTTGACTCCTCAAGGACGTTATTTTGAACTTCATTAGTTTCAGGTGTTTTAGCATGGGTCGCTGAAAAAGCTAACGTCAGGGCAAATGCAGCAAGAGATAAAAATTTGTTTTTAATAAACATTACAAACTCTCCTCTAGAGTACTCTTGAAAACTCCAAATGTATTCGGTCGCGGATTTATATCCAAGTGATTTCTTTTGGACTTGCTTTAATTTCGAGTTCATCAAGTTGCTTTGGGTGAACGCTTGAGGGACATTGCAACATTAAATCACTTGCTTTTTGTGTTTTAGGGAAGGCGATAACATCGCGAATATTTTCTGTTTTTGAGAGAAGCATGATCAATCGATCAAACCCAAGGGCGATCCCTAAATGAGGAGGTGTTCCGTATTGGAGGGCATTCGTAAAGAAGCCAAATTTTTGAGAAACTTCTTGAGGGTCAAGTTTTAAAGCTTCAAAGACTTTTTCCTGAATTTTGTAATCATGGATTCTTTGAGAACCACCCCCTAATTCATATCCATTAATAACAATGTCATAGGCGTTGGAGCGAACCTTTAAGGGATCAGTTGTTAAGAGTTCAACATCATCAGGATGAGGCATTGTAAAAGGATGGTGAGTACTTTGTGGTCGCTCTTCATCTTTATCCCACTCAAAGAGAGGGAAGTCAGTAACCCACAAGAATTCGTAACTGTCAGGGTTGATCAGATTTCTGTCTTTTGCAATGAGGCGGCGTAAATGATCAAGCGATTGGTTAACAAGAGTTTCATGGGCAGCAGCAAAAAGAAGAAGATCTCCTGTTTCAGCGTTGAGTTTTTCTTCCAGAGCTTTTTGCTGATCTTTTGAGAAGAATTTAACGATGCTTGATGCCAAGCCATCTTCTTGTTTTTTCATCCACCCGAGACCGCGGAGGCCAAACTTTCCGACGAATTCGGTGTAGCGATCAATTTCTTTGCGTGAAATATCAGCTCCACCTTTTACACAAAGAGCTTTAACGCAGCCTCCGACATTTAGCTGTTCTTTGAAAACAGTAAAGTCAGAATCTTTAGCGATCTCATCAATACGGACAAGGGGCATTCCAAAGCGGAGGTCTGGGCGATCCGTTCCATAGTTTTCAAGGCAGTCGTGATAGGTCATTGTTGGAATTTCATCGGGAACTTTATAGTCCAGGCATTCCTTAAATACAGTCTTTAAATAATTGTGAATGAGATGTGCAATATCTTCCGGATATCCAAAGCTCATTTCGATATCTATTTGAGTAAATTCTGGTTGCCGGTCTGAGCGGAGATCTTCATCTCTAAAACAAGGAGCGATTTGAAAGTAGCGATCAAGTCCTCCAATCATTAAGAGTTGTTTAAAGATCTGAGGAGATTGAGGGAGAGCATAAAAATTGCCGGGATAAATGCGAGATGGGACTAAATAGTCTCGAGCACCTTCAGGAGTTGAGCGACCAAGAATAGGAGTATTGACTTCTAGAAAGCCTTCTCGATCTAAAAAAGCGCGCGTTGCCATCATTGCTTTGTGACGCAACACAAGCTTTTCTGCAATTTCTCCACGGCGAATATCCAAATAACGATACTTTAATCGAATATCTTCTGAGGTTTCTGTAGAATCATCACAAATGGAAAATGGGGGAGTTTTTGCAATAGAAAGAATCACGAACTCTGTCACTTCAATTTCTATAGTGCCCGTTTCGAGCTTAGGATTTTCTAATCCCTCTCCTCTTGCACGAACTTTTCCTTTAGCGCTGATGACCCATTCAGCACGCAACTTTGAAGCTTCTTCATGGGCCTTTTTTGAAATCTCTGGATCAAAAATGAGTTGTGTAAGACCAAAACGATCTCGAAGATCAATAAAGATAAGACCTCCATGATCTCTTCTTCTATGAACCCATCCTGAAAGGGTGACAATAGATCCAATATCTTCTTTTCTTAAATCATTGCAACGGTGCGTTCTTCTATAGTCCATTCTTTTCCTTAAAATATTCAACAATCGTATTGAGAGGGAGGTTTTCCGTTTCCCGTGTTTTCATTGTTTTGACTTGTCCCCTGTTTTCTTTAAGTTCTTCCTCTCCGATGATAACAGAATAAGAAGTGTTGATTTGTTCTGCCTGCTGCAGTCCTTTCTGGATTTTTTTCGTTTCAATAAGAACGGAGGAGACTTTATGATGCCTCAGCTTATAAAGGAGGTTTTGCGCCACTTTTTTTGCTTCGTTTCCCAAAGGAATAAAAGAAACTAAAGGGCCGGGTTTTTCTGGGAAAGGAATGTTTTGACCTTCCATTGTTTGCAAAATGCGTTCAATCCCTGTTGAAAATCCAATGCAAGGAAGGTCTGGGCCCCCAACAGCAGGAAGAAGACCATCATAACGGCCGCCAGCACCTATAGTGTTTTGAGCTCCTAAAACATCTGAAGTGATTTCAAAGACAGTGTGATTATAATAATCAAGACCTCGAACAAGTTGAGGTGTGATTTGGAAAGGGATGTCATGAGAAGTTAAATAGTCACAAAGAGAATCAAAGTGTCTTTGGCTTTCATCACTTAAGAAGTCAAGAATGGAAGGAGCATCTTTAAGAAGAGCACGTTCTTTCTCATCTTTAGAGTCTAAAATGCGTAGGGGATTCTTTGTAAAGCGGGTTTGACTTTCCGGGGATAAAACATCAAAATGAGGTTTAAGAAAGTCTAAAAGGGCTTTTTGATATTTTTCTCGACAGTCCTGATCTCCTAGGGAGTTGACTAATACGTTAAGGTTTTTAAGTCCTAAGCGGCGGAAGAGTTCATAAAGGAGTTCAATAGCTTCGAAATCTTGATCAGGCTCTCCATTTCCAATAGCCTCAATTCCAAACTGATGAAACTGTCGAAAACGACCCGCTTGAGGGCGATCATAGCGGAAAAAGGGACCGATATAAAAAAACTTGTGGTGCGAACCTAATTGCTGAAGGCTATTTTGAGCAAAAGCTCGCATCACCGATGCCGTTCCTTCAGGACGCAAACTCATGGAGCGGTCAGCTTTATCTTGAAAGGTGTACATTTCTTTAGAAACGATATCTGAAGTTTCTCCAACGCCCCGAATGAATAGCTCTGTTTTTTCAAAAATAGGGGTGCGGATCTCTTGATATCCATAATTATGGGCAAGCTCTCGCATGATCGATTCAAGATAATGCCAACGGTGAGATTCCTTCCACTTATCCTGAGCTTTGGGCTCATTAGGAAGGATGTCAAATGTTCCTTTAGGAAGTGAGTATTTCATGGGGAGTGAGTATAATGCGTTCTAAATTAACTTTGCAAGAGATCTTCGATCATTTGAACCCATTTGCTCAAGATGCTATTTTTTTGGTTCACCACATGATCAGAATAAAGTTGCTTTAAAATATCTCTAAAAGGGAGTGGGAGCCAAGTTTCTCCAGCATAATTCGATAAATAATATCCCAGTCTATGCTCTTCATTCGGCGGATAGTGATCGATATCTGTCATGAGAAGAGAGAGCTTCTTTAAATCGATTTCTTGACTTCTCTTAGAAATAGAAGAAACTTGTGCATCTTGGAGAAGGCGAACCCAGGCTTCAGAGAGCTGTTGGCAAAAACTGCTATTTTCACTCTGATCGAGATCTTGAATAATTCCTAATAGAACTTTGAACTCTTTTAAGTTTCCAGGAAGACCTTCGTTAGAAATGGCTTTAGCAGTTCCTTGTTTACTCGTGTCAAAACGATCAAGAAGTTTTTTAAAATAGACAAGGAAAGCTCCATAAAGGTTAACCCTTTTTTTTCTTTCCAGTTCCTCGAATTCTTCAATATTAAAACTTTCCCTTGGTTGAGGATCGGCTTCAATGGGGTTCACCCGATATTCATCATCTTGCCTACCTTCTGAGGGTCTAAGCGGTTCTGGGAAAAATGTCATAAAAATCCTTTCAATTCTACACTTTATTCTATATGAAATCCCAGATAGTTGGCAAATCTTGGCCGATTAAAACATTGACTTCGAATGCTATTTGCTATAACCTCACTCGCTAATAAGGAACGAGAAGGAACTTTATTTTTCGAAAGAAATTTAGGATAAAAGCACCGTGAGTATTCTTGATAGATTAAAGCCCGAACTTCCCCAAGAAGCTATTGAAAGTGCCGATGAAATCAAAGCAAAATATCGCTATTGGCGGATTCGTATTTTCTATAGTATTTACATCGGTTATGCGATGTTTTACTTCACTCGTAAGAGCTTTACATTCTCAATGCCTGCATTAATGACTGATCTGGGATTTGATAAGGCCGATTTAGGTTTCTTGGGAACCCTTCTTGCTGTGACTTATGCAATTAGCAAGTTTCTTAGCGGAGTGATTTCTGATAAGTCGAGCCTTCGGGTATTGATGGGTGCAGGACTCGTTCTCACGGGAATATTCAATCTATGTGTTGGTTTTTCTTCTTCAATTCTTCTTTTTGCGATCTTTTTAGGGTTAAATGGACTTTTCCAAGGTTGGGGATCTCCTCCGTGTGCAAAGCTCCTTACTTATTGGTATTCTCAAACAGAACGAGGAAGATGGTGGGGGATATGGAATACATCCCATAATATTGGTGGAGCGGTTATTCCTGTCTTATGTGCTTTTGCAATTCAGGCTTTTGGTTGGAGATATGCGATGTATCTTCCCGGAGTCACGGCAATCGTTATTGGGCTCTTTCTGATTAACCGTATTCGAAATACTCCTAAGCAAGTTGGCCTGCCTACGATTGAGAAATACCGAAATGATTACCCAGAAGATAGAGAAAAGGAAACCATCGAAAAAGAGAAAGACTTTTCTCCTCGTGAAATTTTAATGGAACATATTCTAAAAAATAAATTTATCTGGGTCTTAGCGGTTTCCTATTTCTTTGTTTATATTGTCCGGATTGCGATCTATGACTGGGTCCAGCTCTATTTGATGGAGGAAAAAGGTTATAGTTTGATGATTGCTGGTTCTTGTGTTTTCTGGTTTGAAATCGGAGGGATTTTTGGTAGTTTAGCTGCAGGATCCCTTTCAGATACCATCTTTCATGGACGCAGAGGGCCTGTTAATATTTTATTTACGATCGGTGTTATAGTAAATCTTCTCTTCTTATGGTTTATTCCATCTGTGAGTTTAGTGACGATTTCTATTGCAACCTTTGTCTTTGGATTCCTGATCTTTGGTCCTCAAATGTTGATTGGAATGGCTGCAGCAGAACTTGTTGATAAAGAAGCTGCAGGAACCGCAACAGGTTTTGCAGGTCTTTTTGCTTATGCAGGTGCTGCTTGTGCGGGATGGCCTGTTGGTTGGATTATCGAAAAGTTCGGATGGTCTTCATTTTTCCTTCTTTTATCGGTTTGCGCAAGTGTTGCGGTTTTATTGCTTCTTCCACTATGGTCGAAGGGAGCACGCCCAAAGCTTGCAATAGAATCAAACTAAGGAATTATCATGGGTTGGACGCCCCTTCATGTGCATTCACAGTACTCCATATTGGATTCAACCGCATCTGTAAGCGCTTTGGCAGAAAAAGCCAAGGAACTAGGAATGGAGGCATTAGCCTTAACCGATTTTTGCAATATGTTTGGTGTTGTAGACTTTTTTAAAGTTTGCAGCAAATCAGGGATTAAACCGGTTATTGGATGTGAGGTGATGGTAGCTCCTTTTTCTCGCACCGATAAGAAAAGGATTTCTGGACATTCTGTTGCTTATCCTCTTATTCTTCTAGCATCAAACCAAAAAGGATATCAAAATCTTTGCAAAATTTCGTCTATTGGTTACTTAGAAGGGTTTTATTATACCCCTCGTGTGGATCAAGAGGTTTTGGAGAAATATTCTGAAGGACTCATTTGCCTTTCGGGGCCTCTTCAAGGACGTCTTCCACAGCTCATTATTCAAGATCGGGATGAAGAGGTTGAAGAGGAATTAAATTGGTGTCGAAAAGTTTATGGAGAAAATTTCTATTTTGAATTGCAAAGACATCAAATGTCTGATGAGCATATCCATTCCGAAGGAATTGATAAGGAATCTTGGCTCTATCAATACTACCTCGATAGGGTAAAAAATCAAGACAAGGTCAATGAACGATTAATCACTCTTTCGAAAGAAATAGGAATTCCTGTTGTTGCAACAAATGGAACCCATTACATCGATCGAGAAGATTGGCGTGCCCATGAAATTCTGATGAATGTTCAATCGGGAGAACCTGTAGAGATTATCGAGAGAGATTCTTTTGGAAACCCTCGAGGGCGAGAGTTAAATCCGAAAAGGAAAGTGATTCCAACCCATGAACTATACTTCAAATCACCTCAAGAAATGGAGGCTCTTTTTGCAGATGTTCCTGAAGCGATTACAAATACAGAAAAAGTGGCAAACCTTTGTAATGTAGAACTTGATTTTAAGACAAAGTTTTATCCTGTTTTTGTTCCCCCCTATTTAGAAGGTAAAGAATATTCAGAAGAAACGCGGATTAAAGAAGGTGAAACTTTTTTAAGAAAACTTTGTGAAGAGGGAATAGAAAAAAGATATACTCCTGAGCGACTTGAAAAAGTGAAGGAAAAATATCCCGATAAAGATCCTTTAGAGGTGGTTAAAGAGAGACTGGAAGGGGAGCTGGAAATTATTACCTCTAAGGGAATGTGCGATTACCTTTTAATTGTATATGACTTCATTGCTTGGGCAAAAAGTCAAGGAATTCCAGTAGGTCCTGGACGTGGGTCGGGGGCTGGTTCTATTATTCTCTATCTCATAGGGATTACCGATATTGAGCCTCTACGATTTAATCTCTTCTTTGAACGTTTTATCAACCCTGAAAGAATGTCTTATCCTGATATTGATGTAGACATCTGTATGGATCGTCGCTTTGAAGTGATTGATTACACTTTAAAGAAATATGGCAAAGAAAAAGTGGCTCAAATCATCACTTTTGGAACGATGAAAGCAAAGATGGCGATTAAAGATGTGGGAAGAGTTTTAAGTGTTCCTCTAGCAAAGGTCAATGAAATTGCAAAACTTGTTCCTGAAGATCCAACGATGACACTAAAAAAAGCCTTGGATTTGGATCCAGAACTTAAAGGAATGTCTCAAAATGATGAAGATGCCAAACGGATCTTAGAATATGCTCAGAGATTAGAAGGTTCCATTCGAAATACTGGAATTCATGCTGCGGGTTTGATTATTTGTGGAGATCCATTAACCGATCATATTCCCATTTGTAATGCAAAAGATTCAGAAATGGCTGTCACACAGTATTCAATGAAACCTGTTGAAGCTGTTGGGATGCTAAAAATCGACTTTTTAGGACTAAAAACCCTCACCTCAATTCAAAAGACTGTTGATGCGATTGAAGCGCATAGTGGGAAACATATCGATTGGGTCAATCTACCTTTGGATGATAAGCCTACGTTTAACCTTCTCAATCAAGGAAAAACGCAGGGTGTCTTTCAATTAGAATCCACAGGAATGCAAGATTTAGCGAAACATCTCCATATCGATAAGTTTGAAGAAATCATTGCGGTGGGAGCTCTTTATCGTCCAGGTCCCATGGAGATGATTCCATCATTTATTAATCGAAAGCATGGGCGGGAAAAAATTGAAGTCGATCATCCTTTAATGGGAGATGTGATTCAAGAAACTTATGGAATTATGGTTTACCAGGAGCAGGTGATGCAGATTGCCTCTCTCCTTGCAGATTATTCGTTGGGAGAAGGTGATGTCTTGCGTCGTGCTATGGGGAAAAAAGACCGCGTAGAGATGGCAAAGCAGCGAGAGAAGTTTCGCGAAGGAGCTCTTAATAAGGGAATTGATGAAGAAAAAGCCATGGAAGTTTTCGATAAAATCGAAAAATTTGCCTCCTATGGTTTTAATAAATCCCATGCTGCAGCTTATGGATACCTGAGTTATGTCACTGCATATCTAAAGGCAAACTATCCTAAGGAGTGGCTTGCTGCTCTTATGACATGTGATAGTGATGACTTGACAAAGGTGTCAAAACACATTCGAGAATGTGAAGCAATGAACATCCGTATTCTTCCACCAGATGTAAATGAATCAGGGATGGAATTTGCTGCAGCTCCTTCAGGGATTCGGTTTGCAATGTCAGGGATTAAAGGAGTAGGGCGTGGTGTTGTTGAAACAATTCTTGAGGAGCGAAAGAAAGAGGGCCCATATAAATCGCTTTATGATTTCTTCAAGCGTATTGATTTAACAAAAGTAGGGAAAAAAGTTGTTGAGAACTTAATCGATGCAGGAAGTTTTGATTTTTCTGAGTGGACACGACAAGAGCTTTTAGAAAGCGTTGACCCCATGTTTGAACAAACATCTCGAGAACAAAAAGAGCGGGCTAAAGGGGTTATGGACTTCTTTACTGTCTTTGAAGATGAAGAAAAACATCCCTTTAATACCCCTCCTAAAGTTGAAAGGCAACAAGATAAAAAAGAGATTCTTGCCAAGGAAAAAGAGTTTCTTGGTTTTTATCTTACAGGACATCCAATGGATGAATATCGCCCCCTTGTTGATAAATTGGGATGCACTTCTTTTCAAAATTTTGAAAAGGTAAAAGATGGCAGCGTTGTTAAAACTGCTTTTATCATTGAGAGTGTTAAGGTAAAAATCTCTCAAAAAACTCAGAAAAAATTTGCCATATTAGTGATAAGTGATGGGATGGAGCGGTTCGAGCTTCCCATTTGGCCTGACATGTATGAGGAAAATAGCCATCTTTTTATTGAAAACCAACTTCTTTTTTCCATTCTTCAATTGGAAAAAGATAATGACTCCATTCGTCTTCGATGTCGCAGCTTAGAAGATCTAACGGTCATTTCTGAAGAGAATATCGAAACTCTTAATACTCTATATCAACAAGTTAAGCAAGTTGCAGGTTCTGATTCTAGAAGAAAGAAAAAACAAAACGATGAGAAACCTATGGAAGAAGTCGAAGAAAAAAAGCTTCACCTAACGTTAGATGTCAACCTTGTGCGTCTTTCAGAAATCGTAAAACTCAAAAAACTTTTTTCTAAGTATCCTGGGACATCTCCGGTTTATGTAGCTTTTCAAGCAAACGAAAAAAGGGTAGGAACTGTTGAAGTTGAGTCCAAATGGGGTGTTGGTTGGAGCGTCGAGCTTGAAAATCAATTGAAAACCCTTTCATTTATTCAATCCTTTACGTTAGATTCTTAAATAGATATAATTTAGGTAGCCATGAGAATTTTAATACTACTTTTTTTAATTTGCTTCGGCACTCTTAGTGCAAACCCGTTAGATCCTCTTGTAAGAAGTCAGATCAATGTTCATGTTTATTATTCGAAAATGATTGATCACTATCAAAATGAGGAATGGCAGAAACTTGCATGGAAATGTGAAGATTTAATTGCCGATTTTCCAACGAGTCCTTTTGCTCGTGAAGCACTTTATTATTTGGGAGTTGCTGAATTTAAGTTAGGCGAATATGAATATGCAAATAAAGCCTTTTCAAATTATCTAAAAGAAGAACTCGCCCCAAAATTCTTTGAACAAACGATTCGCTTTAAGTTTGAGATTGCAACAGAATTTGATGGGGGAGCTCGTGTTCACCTTTTTGGATGGAATCGAATGCCAAAATGGCTTCCTGCCTATGAAGAGGCTATTGAAATCTACGATGAAGTGATTACGACGATGCCTCGTGATGACTTAGCTGCTAAGTCTCTTTATCGAAAAGGAATTCTTCTTCTTAGGATGGAAGAATATAAGAAAAGTATTGAAGCCTTTCAAACACTTTCAAGACGTTTTCCTAAGCATCCCCTTGCACCTGATGCTTATGTGGGGATTGCCGATGTTTACTTGTCTGAATGTAAGAATGAGTTTCCAGATTCAAATAAATTGGAGCTTGCAGAAATTAATCTTCGGAAATTTAAAGCGCACTTTCCTAGTGAGCCACGAATCGAAGAAGCTCATAAAAGATTGCTTGGGATGAAAGAAGAACTTGCAAATGATCTTTTAGAAATAGCTGAGTTTTATGAGCGAACCAAAAAAGGGAATGCTGCAGCGATTTATTATGCGACCATCCTTAAAAAATACCCCGAAACCAAAGCTGCCAAAAAATCAGAAAAGAGGCTAAAGGTCCTTGATGTCCCTGATATCTATTCTAAAAAGAAATCTTCTGAAGACGACGCGCTTATTGTTGATACCTCTGAGTAGTTTGCTCACTGCTTGTGGATATCATACAGATGAAGGAGAAGAGACACTTTCTATCCCTTATTTTAAGGGAGATACCAATGGGGCTTTAACCGATACGGTAATAAAAGCTCTCGCTACGTCAGGAAATTTTCGTTATACAGATAACAATGGGAATTTTCTTCTGGAAGGGACAATCATTTCTGATACAAACGAAAATATCGGTTATCAATTCGATCGCGATCCTATCTCTGGGAAAAGAATCCATCGATTAGTTCCCAATGAAGGTCGCAGAGAAATCACTGTTGAGATTCTTCTTACCGATACGCGTACGCAAAAAATCATTTATGGACCTGTCAGAATTTCTGCTTCAGGGGATTATGACTTTGTAGACTCAGATTCTTTAAGAGATACTTCTTTCATTAATGCTGCAGGAGCCCGTGAATCTTCCCTCTTTTTTTCTATGGGACAACTTGATTCAATCAATGGAGCCCAAGCCACTTCCCTTGATCCTATTCATCGTCGTTTATCACTCAAAATCGTTGAGGGAATCTCTAACCTTCCCTACAATGCAGAGTAATGGAAAAAACTTTTACTGCAGAGCTTGCCTCACTTCACCCTATTCTAGATTGGATCCGGAATGATCTAGAAGATACCGGGCTTTCAGATGTTGAAATCCGTCGGATTGAAATTGCCCTTGAAGAAGGGCTTGTTAATATCTTTTGCTATGCCTATCAGGGAAAAGTTGGAAACATCGATATATCCATTTCCCATGAGAAAGGAAGTTACGTCGAAATTATCTTCAAAGATAAAGGGCTTCCTTTCAATCCGCTTAAGCACAAAAGAGAAGTGGATCCCCTTATTCCTATTGAATCTTTAGAAGAAGGAGGGCTTGGCATTCTCTTCATGCAAAAACTTATGGATAAAGTTGAGTATCGCCGCGAAGACGATACCAACGTCCTCACCCTCCGAAAAAACCTTCCTGAAACACCAAAGTTTTTCTGATAATCAATAAAGTTAAGTATCACCGCGAAGACGAGATTAATACTCTTACTCTTCTAAAAAATCTTCCATAAAAAAAATAAAAACTTTAATCTTTTTATCCAATGTCAATGAATTTAGATTGAAGCTAGTAGTGTTGAATAATAGTAATTTAAGGTGTAGATATGAAGTTAAGTCCTAGTTTTCCAAGCGAGTTAATGTTTTTTGGTTTCAGTTTGTTAAAAGCCCTGCTTTCAAGTGCAATTATAGGATTCGTTTTTTTTATAATTTTTAAACAGCTTCGCAAAGCAATAAATGAGCAGAAAAGTTTTAGGATTTGGTTATACTTATCTCTTTCTTTTTTTGCTCTTTATGTGTTTTTTTTAGGGATTTAATATGAAAAGGCTCATTTTAGCAGTTTTATTCAGCCTTACCTTTATAGGTTCATCCATTGTTGAAGGAAGGCAATACGATATTGACCATTTAATGGACCTTATCGATTCA
The DNA here is from genome assembly GCA_024233395.1 of Chlamydiales bacterium. Lineage (GTDB taxonomy): Bacteria > Chlamydiota > Chlamydiia > Chlamydiales > Simkaniaceae > Neptunichlamydia. Next base: position 342,451 of record JACKPR010000002.1, on the reverse strand, counting down.
GGAAGTGAACAAGCTATTCAAGAATTTTTCAAAAAACCTAGATATGTGAAGAAAATCAAACATCTTATTGAGTTTAGTGAACTTTTTCGAGAGAAACTTCAAGAATCTTATGGATATAAGCCCTCATGGAAAGAGGCATACGTATCTTTTAAAGCAAATCTTTCTAATTTGAATTATCCTAAAGAGCAAAAAAAGCAACTCCTAAAGATTTTTAAAGAAGTGTCAATCCTTTCACAAAAAGCTGATGAAAAGGGAATAAAATTGAAAAAAGAAGTTGAGGATACCACTTCTTCAAGATCATTCAATGTAAATGAGGATCTTCCAGATGAATTAGCAATTGCATATTCTGAAGCTTTGGGTGCAGGTTTACTATTAATTATTCCTAGTGGAGCTTCTCAAGTTGTTGCTGGCTGTTTATTATCCGATTCAATTAACCGAACCTATAATTATGTCCTCGGAAAAAGAAAAGATTCCTCGCATCATTATGAGAGAGATTCTCATTCAGCAAATGAAATGCGTTCAGAGCCTAATTGCGATAGAGATAGTTGGGATAAAGAATACTAGGTTTTGAAACTTTCTTCTAGAAACCTAAATAAAATTTTTTTAATCTTTATTCCTTGATTGAGATCGAGGAGATTTATGTCACCAGAATATAAAGTTTTTATAATAGCACTTATCAAAGCCGTTATTCTTAGCTTTGTTGGAGGCTCAATATTGTTTTTTGGAATTAAGGAAATTATCAAGTCTTGGAAAAAAGAGAAGTTTTGGTTTCAATGGCTTTTATTCTCATTTTGCTCATTAGGAATATATGTTGTTTTAGGAATTCAGCAGACAACCTATCTTTGGACTGAGATTCTAAGGGTAATTATTGTGTCTCTTATTTTTGGAGCAGTATTTCGTTATGCTTTTAGATATATTGTTCATTTCAAGAAGGAAAAACAATATTTTCGACTTTGGTTGCTTTCTTGCATTATATCTTTGGCGATGATTGTTTTTCTAAAGGGGGTATAGAGGCTTTATATAGCTAAAACACTTTAAAATTGGGATGGGAGTCAAACTCAAGAAATGAAGGACGCTCTGAACCAAATTGCGATTGGGATAGTTGGGATAAATAACTTTAGCTATATCTAAAGTTAAAACCTTCTTGAAAAATTCGTGATTGATAAGATTAAACTCTTATGCTACTCGTAGCATAAAATCATTGAGGAGTTTCTTATGGAATGTGATAAACAACCGGTTAACATTAATCTCCCGAATCGTGAAAAAGTCTGTGAAATATTGCATCAACTTTTAGCCAGTACTTATACACTGTATTTAAAAACGCAAAATTATCATTGGAATGTATTGGGGCCTCATTTTCAACCCCTTCATCTACTTTTTCAAACGCAATATGAAGAACTAGCAGAGTCTGTTGATGAAATTGCGGAAAGGATCCGGGCTCTTGGATATTTCCCTTCAGGGTCATTCGAATCCTTTAAAAAACTCACTTTCTTAGAGGAAGAAAAGGGGCATCCAAAAGCAACAGAAATGCTTCAAAAACTTTTAGAAGATCATGAACAAGTGATTCAGTTTTTGCGCCAGCACTTTCCTATGGTTGAAAAAGAAGGGGATAGCGCGACAGCAGATTTTATTAATAAGCGCCTTGCGACCCATGAAAAGACTGCCTGGATGCTGAGATCGACACTTTCCTAATTCAAAAAAATATACGCAGTGTAATAATTATGCTTTAAAAAACTATCTCAAAAATCTCCTTAGGATTACAATTGTTGTATTAATTTTTATGGAGATAATCAATGAGAGTTCTAGTTATTTTCCTCTTATTAGTATTTGTATCTAGTTGCGGGAAGAAAGAGGAGGTTTCTCAAAAGCAAGTACTGAATATTTCCTTTGGGAATGAAGTCCGTACATTAGACCCAAGACTTGGTGGGGAAAATCCCACAAACCAGTTAATCAGGATGCTTTTTGACGGTCTTACGAGACGAAATGAACAAGGGAATATTGTTCCGGCTATTGCAGAAAAGTATGTTATTTCAGAAGACTTCAAAACATATACTTTTACTCTTAGAAAGAGCTATTGGACTGATGGTGAACCTGTAACGGCTTATGATTTTGAGTATGCATGGAAAAAATCGCTAGATCCTAAAACACTGAGTCATGGAGCTCAAAATTTTTATTTTATTAAAAACGCAAAGCTTTCAGGGGAAGGAAAAGTTTCTGTCGATGAAATTGGAATACGAGCTCTTGATGATTATACCTTTGAAGTGGAACTTGAATATCCAGCCCCTTATTTTCTCGAAGTTATAAGTTCTACTCTTTTCTATCCTATTCCAAAGCATTTGGATGAAAAAGATCCTAATTGGGCTCATCAAAAAGACCATAACTTTGTTTCTAATGGTCCTTTTAGATTAAAAAAGTGGAAACAAGGAGATTATATTGTTGTTGAGAAGAATCTCTCTTATTGGGACAAGGAACATGTTTCTCTTCCAGAAATAAAAATCAGTTTTCTTGAAGATGGAATAACGCAACTTTATATGTTTGAAAAGAATAAGCTGGATTGGATTGGAGATCCTGTGAGTAAGGTTCCTCCTGAAGCTATGAAGAGTCTTAAAGAGGTTGGAGCGTTCTCTTTTGTCCCGAGTACAAAGGTATATTGGTTCTTTCTCAATAGCGAAATCTTTCCGCTCAACCATAAAAAAATAAGACAAGCCTTTTCTTATGCAATCAATCGGCAAGAAATTGTGGATCATATTTTTGATAGAAATGCTCTTCCTGCATATGGAATTATAGCGCCTTGCTTTGCATTAGGAAACACAGCTTGTTTTGAAGATAAGCAGCCTAATAAAGCAAAGATGGTTTTTGATGAGGCTTTAGTTGAGTTAGGTTTAACTCCTGAAACATTTCCTCCAGTAACGATCAAATATCCAACTAGTGTTGAAATATTAAGTCGAACAGCTCAAACCGTTCAACAGCTTTGGCAAGATACTTTTGGCATTAAAGTCATCTTGAAGCAAGCAGACTGGCCTGTCCATTTTTCTGCAATCCAAAGTGGGGATTATGAGGTTGGAATGATGGCGTGGTTTTCTTTCATGGAAGATCCTATCTTTATGCTTCAAACCTTTAAATATAAATGTGACATGGTCAATATGAGTAATTGGGAGTCCCAGGAATACATCGATCTTCTTGAAGCTTCAAATTATGAAGCCGATTCTGAAAAAAGAAATGAAATCCTTATTGCAGCTGAAAAAGTTTTGATGGATGAGATGCCTATTATCCCTATTTGCTATGCAGGGATGGAGTTTTCTAAAAAACCTGAGCTTATTGGAGTCAATCTTTCACCATCAGGAGAAATTGACTTTAAATTTGCTAGCTTTTCCCAATAGAAGAGATCGCTTCTTCAGTATCGATCACTTCAGAAAGGTAATATTTTAAGAGCCTCAATACAAATTTTGGAGTGTTATAAACACCCTTTGTCGAAAAGACAATCTCAAGATGAGGACACCCATTTGTGATGAGAGAAATCATGACGATTGTTGTAGGATTATCATCGACAACTTTGGGAACAATCCAAATTGCGAATTGGTGATTGAATAAGGTAACCTTATCTGGAGTTTCAATCACATGAAAATAATGGGGCAGTTGTTCTTGGTTTTTATCTTCTTCAAAAGAATCGTGAGTCAGAAGACCTGTCTCTTCCAAAAGCGCCATGTCTACTTCTATGATACCTTCAGGAATCCAGTTCGGAAGACTCGAGATGAATTCATTATAGGCTTGATCTAATTGTATGGGATTCATAAATGATCCGCTAGCTCCTTCATTATCTCACTGAGAATTGAATGCGCAAAATCCAAAACTCAGATTTATACCAATTGTAAAACATAAAGTTACAATTGGTATTACCACTCATTAATGTAACATTCTTAGGATCTCGACGCTTATCCTGATGAATGCTTACTTTTTTCTTAATAGGGCCCCCCTCCTTTTTTTTAAAGTAGTGATTTGTTTTTTAATTTTTATTTTCATTTAAACAACTAACATTTAAAATATTTAGCGGGTTCATTTTGTTGTAACTTTCTTCTAATTGATAAATTTGTTAGAACTAGAAGAAGAACCTAAGGATTTAAAATGCGGACACTTTTTCTTTCTTTGTTTCTTTTAATTGCAACGCAAGCTTTCAGTGAATCTCTAGACGTGAGCGTTTCTGCAAAATCTGCGATTTTAATCAATGCAGAAACTGGAGCGGTTCTTTATGAGAAAAAAGCTGATGATCGCGCTTATCCTGCAAGTCTTACAAAAATCGCTACCTGCCTCTATTCGATTAAAAAACATAAGAAAGATCTGAGCGAAATTGTTTCTTGCCCCCATCAATGTCTTCGAAGAATGAGTAAATCAGTTAAAGTTGCTCATAATTATAAAGATCCTGCGTATCTTTTAGAACCCGATGGTTCTCACTATATGATTAAAAGAGGAGAGGAGCTTCAGTTTCAAGAGCTTTTATATGGTCTCATGGTTTCATCAGGAAATGATGCAGCAAATTACCTTGCCTATTATTTAGGAGGAAGCATTCCAAAATTCGTCAAAGGAATGAATGAATATCTTAGTGAGATTGGATGCCAAAACACGCATTTTTCGAATCCCCATGGTCTTCATCACCCTAAGCACTATTCCACTGCTCGGGATATTGCTCTTATGGCAAGAGAAGCTTTAAAAGTTGATCTTATTCGCTCAATCATCTCAACAAAAGAACATGAACGACTTGAAACGAACCTCCAAACAGCTAAGAGAGTTCAAAATAAAAACCTTCTTATTCAACCCGGTAAATTCTTCTATCCTCAAGCAATTGGGATGAAAACAGGATATCATTCAGAAGCGGGATACACCTATACTGGTGTTGCAAAAAATCATGGAAGAACTCTCATTGCAGTTCTCCTAGGATGTGATGAATCATATAATCAGTGTTTCCGGGATGCTATTCGTCTTTTTGATGCTGCTTTTGAAGAGGAAAAAGAAGAGCGCCTACTCTTTAATAAACAAGAAAACGTTTTTAGTCGTGATATAAAACAGGCTAGAGACTCTTTGAAGGCAACACTTACAGAAGACATTGCAATTTCTTATTACCCTGCCGAAGAGCCTGAGATTACGATTGAACTTAATTGGGATCATAGACTTCCTCCAATTGAAAAGGGGAGTTTTGTTGGTGCCATCAATATTCTTGATAAACAAGGGAACCTTATCAATAGCTCCCCTCTTGTTGCCACAGAGAATGTCGATCGTGCCTTTTCAACTCTTCTAGCAGACGCGATGCGAGGAGAATGGGTTTGTCCTGAAGAAGTTCAAAAGATCCTCATCTTTTTCTTGAGCATTGCTGTAGGATTAAGTCTCTTTGGTCTTTTTCGAGTTGAGAATGTGAAAAAGCGCCGAAAAGTCCGTAAGCGTTAACTCTTGAGGACGAGAACTTTTTGCAAGTCCTAAAGTTTCCAAGGCAGCTTCAATAATTAATGGGGATGCCATTCTTTTTAAAGAAGCACGGAGCATCTTCCGACGCATTTGGAAAGCCATACGGATCATCTGAAAAAGCTCTTCATAAGGAGCATCTACTGGAGGTTTTTTGAGCTTTAATTCAAGAATGGCAGAATCAACCTTTGGTTTAGGATAAAAACACGTTCTAGGAACAGTGAAGAGGAGCTTTGCATCAGCATGGTAATTGGTAAACAGTGTAAATGAGCTATAATCTTTTGTTTTCACATTTGCCGTGCATCTTTCTGCCACTTCCTTTTGAACCATGAGATGAATCGTTGTGATAAGATCTTGTTTAGGAAGAAGTTCTTGAAGGATGATTCCTGTGAGATTATAAGGAATATTCGCAATGACTTTTACTTTTTGCTCGCCTCTTAAAAGGCGTTTGAAACGAATATTTTTGAAGTCATCGACTATGATTTGTAGTTTCCCATTCTGAAATCGTTTTAAGTGGTTTGCTAATTTTTCATCTTTTTCAATGGCAATCACTGAAACCCCTTTGGAAAGAAGGGCTTCGGTTAAAACCCCAGGGCCCGGGCCTATTTCAACAACAGTATCTTCTTCGTGAAGATCGGCAGCTTCAATCATCTTTTTTAAGATATTTCCATCGATGAGAAAATTTTGGGAAAGTCCTTTCTTAGGCTTAATCCCCATTTCATTAAGAAATTGATGGAGCTCTGAAGGTTTATATAAAGCCATGAGATTGCCTGCTACTCAAAGAATAGCAAAGGGTTGGTAATCTTCTGGAAGTTCAAACTTTGGGTTATGATTTTCATAACCAAACCGCTTTTTTAGCGTTTGAATATAGACAGCTTTTTCTTTATCTGAAGTTTCGTAGAGGAGTTCATTTTTAAGTTTATCATGCATTTGCTCAAATGTTTCAGGAAGATTCTTAATGATGTCCTTTAGATAGAAAATGCGCATCACAGTGCTATTGTCATAACGACTCACCTGTGAAACAGGAGGGCTATAAGAATTGGGAGATAAAGCTTTAATTACATCGAAATGCATTTGTGAAAGCTTTTGAGATCCCCCACAATAATCATCTGATAGACTTACTGAGACGCCATTTTCTTCAAGCATTGAAGGAAGCTTTTCAATGGGTTGTCCTTCTTTTTCTAGAAGATTATAAGCTTTTTCAGCTACTCCCTCACATAGCCCTTCGTCCTTTCCACGAATAGATAATACTTGGTATTTCCACTCTTCCTCAGGAGGGTTTTTATCTAAATATTTTTCATAAGCATTTTTAATTGCTTGAGGAGTCGTTGTTTGAAATGCCTTAGAGTGAACTTTCATTCCAATGAGTTGTTGGACGGTCAGTTCCTGGCGGATCATTTCTCGTGCTTCTTCATAGTCATAATTCACTTTATGAAGGTTAGACATAATATTTGGGCCAAATCGTTCTTCTAACTCTTCCCGGACTTCGCCATCACTAACTTTGATTTCTTTTTGTTGGGCGTCTAAAAGAATCAATTCATCATGAATCATATCATCAAGAGTGGGCTCCCATCGGCTCATATAGAATTGATATTTTTCCATGGGAGATGGATTGAGATCTGGATAATATTCAAAAAGGAAAAGGTCCATTTTTTTTACGACATCGTAGAGAGAAATAACCTTTCCATTAATTTTTGCTAAGGGACGATTATTAATCATTAACTGAGGCTCATTGGGCATCCCTTGCGAAGTTTTGATGAAAGAGGGTTGTTCCATTTCATAATCAGCAAACACAAAGGAAAAAGCCATTGTAAAGAAAAAAATTAAACGGTATGCTTGTTTCATCTCAATCCTTTTGAATTTCAAGTATTTTGCATTCTATTGCATTCTACTCAAAACAGCACAATAAAAGCCATCCATCTCTCCATCTTTTGGAAAAGATTGAAAGGGCTCATCGATAAGCTTAAGGTGGTATTTGTCCATAAAATAAGTCATCTGTTTCTCATTTTCTTCAGGGAAAATACTGCAAGTTGCATAAACGATCTTTCCATTGGGACTTAAAAATTTCAAGACTTTATCAAAGATTTTACGTTGTTCTTCAATCAAGCGATCAAGCATTTCAGGTTTAAATTTCCATTTCATATCAGGATTCCGGCGAAGTGTTCCACTCCCAGAACAAGGAACATCCAAAAGGATCCAATCCATCCGGTTTAAAAGCCCTTTTTTCTTCAATTTCTTTTCATCAAGAATCTGAGCATTTTGAATCCCTGCTCGCTTCAATCGCTTTTTAGATTCAATGAGGGCATAGGGGCGGATATCATAAAGATAAATTTGTCCTTTATTTTTCATAAAAGGAGCGAAAGCAAGGGTTTTTCCTCCTGATCCTGCACAAAAATCGAGGATATGATCATTCGGGCAGGCTTTGACACGGCTTGCGACAAGTTGACTCCCCTCATCTTGAATTTCAAACAGGCCTTCCTTGAATTCAGGAAGGGCGAAAAAGTTAATCCGTTTATGAAAGACGATTCCCAATTTGGAGTATTTGCAGGGTGAAACTGGAAATGACAGTTTCCATTTTTTTAAAAGAGATTCTCTTGTAGTTTTTAAAGGGTTAATACGTACTGTAGTGGGGGCTTGTTGATTAGAATTCAAACAAATCTCAATAGCCCTTTTTTCTCCATATGCCTCTTTCAAATGATCAAAGAAAAATTTAGGAAAGCTTACTTGGACATGCGAGGGATAATCTTTATCTTGATCAGAGTGAGAGGTTAAGTAGGCTTCCAGGCGATCTTCCCAGCTCACTGGCTTCGAACATTTAGCATCTAAAAGACCTTTCCACCGGATGATCCCATAGAGGGTTTCACAGATTTCTGCTCGATCCTTTGATCCCACTGCCTTGTGTTCTCTAAAATAATTCCGCAGAAAGGCATCCAAAGGAAGAGGTGTTTTCTCTGAAACTTCTAAAATTTTTAATAAATGATGTTTTCTAAAAGGTTTCATACGGGAAATCATATCATATTCATTAGCTCAATAAAAGCTCTGAATAAAATTTTCTTTTTCTTGCTAAGATTTAATGGATTATGATTTAATTTTTTCAATTTTATTAATACAAAGCATGGAGTGAGAATTTATGGAGCCTGTAAAAAGTAAGCAACCTTTTCAATCGATGGGTCCAGATTATCAAGTTGTTTCTGAAGTCGATTTAAACTTTGGGTGTAACTGGTCTGTAGATGATTTAGGTCGACTTATAAAGGGAAGCGTAGAAATGACTTTTGAGGATGAGGCGACAAAAGGTCGAGTATCGAAAGAAATCTTTTCAGATCTTTATAAACCAAGTTTAATTACAAAAGAATTTTTAGAGAGTAAACTATCTGAAGGGAAGCTCGATTCAGAATATGAAGGATTTCTAGAAATTTTCCTTCAACAAGAAGAATATTGGATGGATCTATCCTTAGACGTAAAGGTATTGCTCATGAAAATGTTTGAACAGGAACACATTGCACGTCCTGAATACCTCATTTCTTCTAAATAACGCTCTAATCCGCTCTAGAAAATAATCATTCGATCTGGGATGATACATCCCATGAATCGAACAATTCTTTTCATTGCACGAGGATGTTTTAGCCTCATTTTTATTGTTGCTGGGGTGGGGAAACTAATGAATTGGCAGGGAACTGTTGATCAGTTAGTCCTCACCTTTTCAGAGTGGTACATGCATTTTGAAGGAAGCCTTATCACGCGTGATATGCATGAACTCCTCGTCTCAAGTGGTTATACTATTTTAAGTGTAGCCACCTGCCTTGAAATTGTTGGGGCACTCTTCATTCTTACAGGATTTAAAGTGCGCATAGGAGCGCTTCTCTTATTGATCTTCATGATTCCGGTCACACTCATTATGCATCCCTTTTGGTTTAGTATAGGAAGTGAAATGCAGCGGGAACTTTCGATCTTTTTAAAGAATCTCTCATTAATCGGAGCTCTTCTTTACTTTTTAGTGGGACCTCAGCCTCAGCGAGCCTCTAAATGATTACAATGATTTTGTTTATCGTTAGTTTTCTGGTTGTTGGCTTTGGGCAACCGCATATGAGTCCTCTTCTTTCTTTGCTATCTAGTAGCTTTGGTTTTGCCCTTTTTTGGATCGCCCTTTTTAAAATTTCAGGGAAAAAGAAGCGTTTTGTTTACGCTGCAGCTTGGTTTTTTGCTGTTCAACTCATTCAGCTGTCTTGGCTTGCATCACCCACCTATCAAGGAAGCTACATTTACTTTGTTTATCTAGGGCTTTCTGCATGGTTGGGGATTCAATTTGGTATTTTGCCCCTTTTTCTTCCAAAGAATGCTCCCATTCCCTTTCTTCGCATTCTAGGAATTGCGGCTCTTTGGACCCTTATGGAATGGAGTCGCCTGCGTATCCTTTGTGGTTTTGCATGGAATCCTGTGGGCCTTTCCATGACAGGATTTCCTTTAGGCGGTCAGCTTGCAGCCGTTGTCGGGGTTTTTGGTCTTTCCTTTTTTGTGATGGTTGTCAACCTTCTTGGAGTCAATTTCTTTCAAACGAAAAGAAAAAAAGCATTTGCAGCCTATGGGGGATTTTTGATTTTCCCCTATCTTTTTGGGGCAGCCCATATAGAATACCATGACCATCAACAGAATAATAGAGAGCCTTACCATGTAGCACTCGTCCAAACCGCTCTCCTCCCTGATGAAAAACAACCCTTTTCTGGAAAAGAAGAAAGATATGTCCATCCTTACATTCAATGGTATCATGTTTTAAGCTACATTAAACAGTATGCCTCTAAAGATTTAGATCTAATTGTATTACCAGAATATGCCCTTCCCTTTAGTTCTCATGCTACGGTTTATCCTCTGACTCAGATAAAAGAAGTATTGGGAAATGAACTGGGGGACTTAGATTCATTGTTAGATGAAACGCTTGCTGAAAAAAGGGGAGGAGAATGGTTTGTGAGCAATGCCCTCCTTGTTCAAGCATTAGCGAATCATTATGGAGCAGAAGTCGTCATCGGGCTTGATGGAAAAGAGGGGAAGAAAAATTTTAATGCTGCTTTTCATTTTATTCCAAAAGGAAAGGAAATCCTTCGGTATGAAAAAAGGGTTCTCCTTCCTCTAGCAGAATACCTTCCTTTTCCTTTCTTAAAGCCTCTCGTAGCACGCTATGGTATCTTCGATTTTTTCACGCATGGAAAAGAGGTAAAGATTACAAAAGGAAAATATCCGATGAGCCTTTCCGTTTGTTATGAAGAGTGTTTTCCTCATATCATGCGTGAGGGAAGGCAAAGAGGAGCTCAGCTTTTTGTGAATGTGACTAATGATGGTTGGTATCCCTATTCTCGCCTTCCTGAACAACACTTCATTCATGGAAGAGTGCGTGCGATTGAAAATGGAGTTCCCCTTCTTCGTGCTTGCAATACAGGAGTGACTGCAGGTGTGGATAGCTTAGGAAGAACGATTGCACGTTTTGAAAATAACGAAGGAAAATTTGAATTAGAAAAAGGGGCTTTGTATATTCCTCTTAATCTTTATTCGTTTTCGACCCTTTATACCTTTTGGGGAGATCTTTTAATCTTAATTCTATCTCTCGGATCCTTAGTCTTTTTAAGAGAAAGAAAAGAGAATCCCCTTGATGAAAAACGTCCATTGACTTAAGCTAAGGTGAAATATTTTTCACTCACCTTCAACCGTTTAAATTAGGCTTTACATGTCTCCAAGCGACAAATTTTCAACTTCAAGAAAACATCAACGCTCACTTAAAAATGCTGTTTCTTTATCTGGAACAGGCCTTTTTACAGGAATGAAATCAGAGATTAAACTCCGTCCTGCTCCTGAAGGGACGGGGATCGTTTTCCAAAGAATGGATCTTCCTGACAAGCCAAAACTTCCTGCCCTAGTTGAGTATGTTCAAGAAACCCCGCGGTGTACGATATTAGGATCTGGAAATTTTCAAATTCAAACAGTCGAACATATTCTTTCAGCTATCAAGGCCTATGAAATTGACAATCTTCTCATTGAAATTGAAGGGCCTGAAATTCCGAGTTGTGATGGAAGTTCCATGCCTTTTGTTGAACTCATTGAAAATGGGGGCATTGTCACACAAAGTCAAACAAAAAAAATTCACCACCTTGAAGCTCCGATTTTTTGGTCGAGAGGAGATGTCCATTTAGTTGCTCTTCCTTCAGAAGAATTTCGAATCAGTTATACCTTGAACTACCCAAATAGTGACCTTTTAAAATCTCAGTTTTATACCATCCATGTGGATGAAGAAACTTATAAAGCAGAAATTGCTCCAGCGCGGACCTTTTCTCTTTATGAAGAGGTTGTTCCTCTGATTGAAAAAGGGAATATTAAGGGGGGGCGCCTTGATAATGCTGTCATTATTAAAGGAGATTCCATTTTAAATCCGGAAGGGGTCCGTTATAAAGATGAAATGGTTCGACATAAGATTTTAGATCTGATTGGAGATCTTTGTCTTGTAGGGCAATCATTTATTGCTCACGTGATTGCTATTCGCTCAGGCCATTTCTCAAATACATCATTTGCTAAAGAGCTTGTCAGTAATTTCACGATGGAGACTGCGAATGCCAACTGATGGTTTGAAAGAAAAAGTCATTTTAAATACAAAACAGATCCGAGATATTCTTCCCCACCGCTATCCTTTTTTATTGGTGGATCGTGTCATTGATCTCGACGTAGAAAATAATAATATTGTTGCAACGAAGTGTGTCACAATTAACGAAGAATTTTTCCAGGGGCACTTTCCTCAAGCACCGATTATGCCTGGTGTTCTTATTTTGGAAGCTTTAGCACAAACGGGTGGAATTTTGATTCATCAAAAAGGGTTTATCGAAAAAACAGCGGTTTTATTAAGTGTAAATAATGCCAAGTTTCGTCGTCCCGCCCTTCCTGGGGATGTGCTGGTCATGCATGTTCATGGAGCACATCTTAGTTCGAAAGGGGGAAAAGTCCAAGCAAAAGCAATGATTGATGGTGAGCTAGCAGCAGAAGCCGTTATTGGTTTTGCTCTCAGAGGATTTGAACAGATTTAGGAAGCATTCAATGTCTAATATTCATAGTGCAGCGATTATTGAAGATGGGGCTAAGCTCGGAAAAAATGTAACGATTGAGCCTTACGCAATTATCAAAAAAAATGTCACTCTTGGAGACAATGTAACGATTAAGTCTCACGCTTATATCGATGGTTATACCACTATTGGTGACGGAACAATCGTTTACCCTTCTGCAAGCATTGGAACAAAAACACAAGCCAAAAATTATCATGGGGAAAAAACCTTTGTTAAAATTGGAAAGAATTGTGAAATCCGTGAATTTGTGACGATCAATTCTTCTTGTGGAGAAGGATCAACCGTAGAAGTTGGAGATGGGTGCTTGATCATGGCTTATTGCCACATTGCCCATCACTGTAAAATTGGAAATCATGTCATTATGGCTAATGGAGCGATGCTTGCTGGTCATGTCGAAATCGAAGATTATGCTAACATTGGCGGAATGACACCTGTTCATCAATTTGTCCGCATTGGTGCCTATTCAATGGTTGGTGGGCTTAGCCGCATTACTAATGACGTTCCTCCTTATACATTGGGAGCGGGAATTCCTTATCGAGTTGCTGGCTTGAACCTTATCGGCCTTAAGAGACACAGCTTTTCCCTTGAGCTTCGCAAATCCCTAACAAAAGCATTCAAATTAACCTATCGTTCAGGAATACAATTTACGGAAGCTCTGCAGCGCGTAGAAAGCGAAGTAGAAAAAAGCCCCGTTATCAATCATTGGATTGATTTTTGTAAAACCTCAAAAAGAGGGCTCATAGGTCTTCAACCGATTGGAGTGCCTGACGAGTTTCCCAATATTAAAGACCTCCTTGAAGAATGAGAATTATCTATTTTGGAACACCCTCTTTTGCAGCTGAAGTTCTAAAATTTTTAATTGAAAATAACGTTGAAGTTCTAGCGATTGTTACAAAGCCCGATCGTCCGCGAGGACGGAGTGGAAAACCTGCTTTTTCTGCAGTAAAAGAACTCGCGACAAAAAACTATCCTGACATTCCTTTCTATCAACCAGATAAGGCATCCACTACTTCTTTCGAAAAAGAGCTAAGCCGTTTTGGAGCAGACCTCTTTGTTGTTGTTGCCTATGGGGAAATTATGAAGGAAGAGCTTCTGAACCTTCCTAAAGAAGGGTGTATTAATCTTCATGCTTCCCTTCTGCCAAAGTATCGGGGAGCAGCTCCCATACAGTTTGCCCTTCTTGATGGAGCAAAGGAAACAGGAGTCACCATTATTGAAATGGTTACAAAAATGGATGCGGGGGATATGCTTGCCCAAGAAAAAATGCCCATTCCAAAAGAGATGAATGGTGTAGAGCTTGAAGAAAAGCTTTGCAATCTGGGGAAGGAAGCCCTATTGCGTGTCATTCGAAACTTTTCTCACTATTATTCCCAAAAAAAATCTCAAGACCCTAAACAGGTCTCTTATGTTCAAAAAATCGACCCTTCGATGGCCAGGATTGATTGGAATCAGGATGCAGAAACGATTCATAATCAAATCCGCGCTTTTAGCCCTCGCCCAGGAGCTTGGGCAGAAGTCGAAATCAATGGCCAGTTGAAGCGGCTTAAGATTTTTAAAAGTGAAGTCGTTGACGGAGCTGGAGAGGCAGGGAGCCCTCTTTTTTTTTCAAGAAATCAATGGATGGTTGCTTGCGGCCGTGGAGCCCTTTCTCTTCTTGAAATTCAACTTGAAGGAAAAAAGCGATTATCTCTCGCTGATTTTGCTTTAGGTTATAGTGAGCCATTACAATTAAAATAATAATTTATCTTGTGTCTATTTTCCTCTTTCATTACAATCTCCCCTCAATTTCAAACGAATCAATAGAGGGTAACAAAAGTTATGGCACTACCATCACAAGTCTCTGGGTTTAGAGGAGCCCACCACTATTTTACTGATATGCAAAACCTTCTCCTTGCTGCAGGAACAGTCTGTTTTCTTGGAAAACATCTTGTTTCTTATTTAGGAAGAAATTGCGCAGACTTTCCATGTCTTGAAAAAATCAGTTCAACCACAGCTGAATACTTTGTCTTTTACGATTTTGCTTCAGCAGCGAAATCTGCTTATTCACTGGGTGTTATTTTAAAAGATGGAGCAGACGTTTTAAGAAAAGCTGCAACTCATCAACAAGTTCGAGAGCGAAGAAAAGGAGATATGCCGAGAGAGGATACTCCATATAATTTGGGAAGAGTCGACGCTTGGATGGCTTATAAAGGTGCTTCAGCTGTTTTCAAAGGGGTGTCATCGGCAATTCTTGTTCATGAAGCTTTCAAGCGTTTAGGTGTAGTTTCTGATAGCTTTAGTTCTACCGTCCGCACTACAGGCTCACTCCTTGGTGCAGCAGGTTTTGCTATCGAGATTATCGATACCGGACGTGCTTTTTATAATCATCGTCAAGATGAAGCTGATGGAAGGTTCCCAACAGATGAAAAAATTGCATCAGCGGATCGGAAAGGTCAGCCACGAAGACTTAATGGCGGAGATGAGGTCCTTCATAGAGGTCTCATTCAAGAGAACCGAAAGTATGATATGGCATTTATGACTCTTGTTGTTGCAATCAAACTTATGGGAGCAGTTAGAGCTTTAGATATGGTTGAAAGTACAGGGCTTTTAGGTCGAATTTCTCAGTTTGCTGCTGATAATGCTGAGAACATTTATGGAACGCTCTTTACTGCGATGACTGTAACAGGACTTGTTCAGCATGCGCTTTATGGAGCGACCATACAACAACTTGAACAACGTAATGTAAATAAAGCTTAAGGGAGAATAATATGTCACAAATGCTTGTAAAAGGAGCTGATTATACATTAACAAAACTGCCTGAATCCCGTGAGTGGTTTCGGCTTATTAATGGAACGGTCAATGCTCTTCATGAACTTGATGTTGATGTCTCTCTTATAGAGACGGTAGGACCGATTGGAAAACTTGCAAAAGGAATTGATGGATTCTATTACGGGAAGAAATCTTTAGAAGATAGCTATATTGTTGTTCTTTCGGCCCATAGATTATATCAAGCACCCAACAAAGAAAATCTCTTTGAACTTTTCAATGCAACCGTTAAATTTACGGGTGATACGCTTGCCGCGTTTAAATGGTTTGGAACTATTGGGGGAGTTGTCATGCTTTCCCCTTATGCAAAGACTTTCGGCTATGTCAAGAATGTCTGTTCTGTCTATTCAGCCTGTATTGGTATCTTTGCCAATATTAAAATGATGCGTGCTAATCGTGGTAGAATAGACAAAATGGCAGAAGGAACAGCGGATGTTGTTATTTCTATCTGTTCGATTTGGCTAAATGGAATGGGTGGCTTAAGTTCTGCTATTGGTATCGCTACCTATATCGAAAGAGGATTAGACCATCCTAAGCCATGGACTTTTGCTTTTGCGATCATTCTTAGCAACGTAACAGGCGTTGGAAAAAAAATTGCTGAAGCGTAGCAAGTTCTATTTAGAAAAAACCTCCACTTGTCGTGGAGGTTTTTTTTGGTGCTGAGTTCAAATATTTTATAGCTAAAACAGTTTAAAATTGGGATGATTTAAACGAGAGATTTTTGATGAATTTTGACTTTTTAAAACCGAGAACATTGTCCATGAGACAAGGAGAGGTTTTAAGAAGTCAAAAGACACCGGAAAGATCCGGGTAAATCATCCCAATTTTAAACTGTTTTAGCTATATGATAGATTTATTGTACCCGTTATAGACACGACTTCATGCATGCTGTTATTTTACGCCCCCTTTCACCTGCTGAATCGCAGAGGTTATTTGCTCAAACCTGCTTATCTACATCTCACTATGTCGATAAATGGGAAGGGGAAGCTTCTTTTTCTCTATTTTACCTCTTTGATAGCTTGATTGGGCTGATACGCCTTCCGTATCTATATACAGAGGTGCAAAAAGTGATTGAGGCTGTAAAGGCTGAGGGAAAGCTTCAATTTATAGAAAGCGAGACTCTGGCTGTAATTGCTAGTGCGGCTGAGATTTGCATCTGGTGTGCGGAAAGAAAGTTTATTATTTTGAACAGGAGAGGGTGCAATGTTCTTCAAGGGATTTGTTACCTAAGTCGGATGATCATTTACGAAAGAGCTGTTTTACAAGAAGGGGAAACCCTTTTCATGATGTGGAAAGGAAGGCAAACCGATAAAAAAGAATTTAATCACCTAAAAGTACAGTTTATTTCACACTTAACCTACTTAGGGTGGGTGGCTCATAATCTAATTATGACCTATAATGGAAAAGCCTATCCTCAAAAATATTTGAGATACCTCCACATAGTTAGTATTATTTTTGGTCTGATCGCTTCGGGGTATGAGGAGATGGATCCAAATCTTCGAAGAGCCTTTAAAAAATTTGTGCCTCAAAGGAGTATTTATTGCTTTTAATAAAAGAGCGACTAGCTATTACTCTTTTCTTTGCAATTTTAGGAGTGCTTATAACCGTTGCATGGATCACGCGCGAAAATATTGACCCAGAAGTAGAAAGTAAAGTTTTCAGTGGAAGAGAAAGTTAAACTTCCAGAAATTTTCATTGTACAAAATATCCACCTTTTGATAACCTTTCCGCTTTAGCCATAAATGGCGTGGTATCATTTTTGATGACTCCGCTGTTGCTCAATAGTGTAAAAGTAAGCGTAAGCTGAAAATCGATAAATAAGGAAAACGTATGTCACTAAAGCTGATGGGAAAAAAGAAAGGAATGACCCGTATCTATGACGAGAAAGGAAACTTAATCGTCTGCACGGTCATTGCTGCAGAACCCAATGTCATCGTCCAAGTGAAAGATAAAGACAAAGATGGATATCAAGCGATTCAGCTTGGAGCAATTAAGGTTCCCGAGAGCAAAAAGAAAAACCTTTCTAAACCTTTAGTTGGTCACTTTGCTAGGGCAAAGGTAGAACCAAGACGTCATTTACTCGAATCTCGTATTGAAAATACCGAAGAATTTCAGCTCGGACAAGAAATTGGAATCGACTATTTTTCTGACACCGAGTTTGTAGATGTCTGCGGGACCTCAAAAGGGAAAGGATTTCAAGGAGTTATTAAACGTCACAATTTTGGTGGTGGACCAGGAGCGCATGGATCTGGGTTTCATAGAACTGCAGGATCTACTGGAATGCGTAGTACTCCAGGGCGTAGTTTGCCAGGAGTAAAAAAAGCAGGACAAATGGGATCACAGAAAGTCACAACCGAGAACTTAAAAGTGGTTCGTGTCGATGCTGAAAAACAAATAATTTTAGTCAAAGGGGCTGTTCCAGGTGCAAAGAACAGCCTTCTTTATATCCGGAAATCGGTAAAGAAAACCCCTGCAAAAAAATAGGAAATGGCCGCGGTGAAACTGAAGAAATATGATTTAGAAGGAAAAGAGCTTGAAGAAGTCGATGTAGACGAAAAGCTTCTGAAAGTCTCTGTCAACCATCAGCTGATCAAAGATTATGTTGTTGCTGTGCGAAAGAACGCGCGCCAGTGGAGTGCCAATACGAAAGGGCGCTCGGAAATTGCTCTATCAAATAGTAAGCCTCATCCTCAAAAAGGAACAGGGCGTGCAAGACAAGGGTGTATAAAGACATCACAATACCGAAAAGGAGCCGTTGTTTTTGGACCAAAGCCTAAGTTTGATCAGCATGTAAAAATTAACCGAAAAGAACGACGTGCAGCGATTCACTACCTGCTCGCTCAGAAAGTGACAGATGGGAACATCCGTTTACTAAAGCTTAAGGCTCTTAATGAACCTAAAACAAAATCGGTTTGCAAGTTTTTAGATGTTGCGGGATTAAGGGATAAGAAAGTCCTTTTCCTTTGTGATGATGGGGAAAAAACGCAAAAAGAACGGTCTAACTTCTACCTAAGTATGCGTAATATTCCAGGAGCAAGATTTATGCCGATCAATAGCATTAGTGGATACGACTTAATGCGTACGCAAGAAGTTGTTGTTATTGATTCAGCTCAAAAAGAACTGATGCAAGCTATGGGGGCTAAATAATGAAAGAGAGAAACCCATTCCACGTGATAAAGTCACGACACATTACAGAAAAGTCAACAGTTCTAGAAGGACTCCAGCACAGTACGAGTAATAAGTGCACTGCAAAATGTTCTAGCCCTAAATATGTCTTTATTGTGGACAAAGGGGCGAACAAAGTAGAAATAGCTCGTGCTCTTGAGACAATCTATTCTGAAAAGAAAATTAAAGTAAAAGCGGTGAATACCATTAATATGAAGCCAAAAAAACGACGCGTACGTGGTTTCAAAGGTTTTCGCCCAGCAGTTAAAAAAGCAATCGTTACTCTTGAAAGTGGCGACTGTATTGACGAAGCCGTTTAGGAGAAATAATGGTTAAGAAATTTCGACCGACAACACCCGGACAGAGAAAGCTTGTCCTCCCAAGCTTTGGCCAGTTGACACGTACCCCAGGGAAGCGTAAAACAGTAAAGCCAACAAAATCCCTCCTTGTTCCTAAGAAAAGAACAAATGGAAGAAACCACCATGGCCATATTACTTGTCGTCATCGAGGTGGAGGACATAAGCGATTTTACCGGCTAGTTGATTTTAAAAGAGATAAAGATGGAATCGAAGCAAAGGTAGTTTCAGTTGAATATGATCCTAACCGATCAGCTCACATTGCTCTTCTAAGTTACATTGATGGTGAGAAACGTTACATTCTTGCCCCAGAAGGAATTAAGAAGGGAGATGTCTTACTTTCAGGTGAAAAAGCACCTTTTAAACCAGGTTGCGCAATGGAACTTAAGGGAATGCCATTAGGTTCTACAGTTCACAATATTGAGATGTATCCTGGTCGTGGAGGAAAGCTTGTTAGAAGTGCAGGACTTTCAGCACAGCTAATGGCAAGAAGCGGTGGTTATGCCACAGTTAAAATGCCATCAGGCGAAGTGCGAATGGTTAGAGAGACTTGTCGTGCAACATTTGGAGTTGTTTCGAATGCTGAGAATGCCCTTCGTGTAGAAGGAAAAGCTGGAAGGTCGCGTTGGAAAGGGTTTCGACCAACAGTTCGTGGAACGGCAATGAACCCTGTTGATCACCCTCATGGTGGTGGTGAAGGACGCCATAATGGTTATATTCCTCAAACTCCATGGGGAATGCAAACCAAGGGACTTCGCACACGCTCGAAGAAAAAATCGAAGAAGTTGATCGTCAAAGACCGAAGGAAGAAATAATGGGTAGAAGTTTACGTAAAGGTCCTTTTGTGGATCACCACCTATTGAAAAAAATATTAAAGCAGAACGACGAAGGTTCAAAAAAGCCAATTAAAACCTGGTCAAGAAGATCAATGATCATTCCTGAAATGATTGGACATACATTTGAAGTTCATAATGGAAAAAAGTTTATCTCAGTGTTTGTATCTGAGAATATGGTCGGTCACCGATTGGGAGAGTTTTCTCCAACGCGGCTATTTAAAGGCCACCCAGTTAAGAAATAAAGGAAGGAAGCAATGCGAGAAGCAACAGCTAAAACGAAATATATCCGCATCAGCCCGAGGAAAGCACGACTAGCTGCAGGTTTGATTCGTGGCAAAGGTGTTGAAGATGCTCTTTTACAACTCCTTTATAGTAACTTGAAGGGAGGACGCCTTTTAAAGAAGACACTTGATAGCGCAATTGCTAATGCAGAAACGCTTCATAGTGTTCAAAGACGAGAGCTTAAAGTTAAAGAAGTACGTGTAGATGCAGGCCCAACAATGAAGCGGGCAAAATCAAAAAGCCGTGGAGGGCGCGTACCTATCTTGAAACGGACGTCACATTTTACGGTCGTCGTTGGAACGGAAAGTTAAGAGGAAACATGGGACAAAAAACATCGCCAATTGGATTTAGACTCGCCCTAAAGAAACAGTGGAAATCCCTATGGTTTGCAAATAAGAAAGAATTCGGACAACATCTTTTCGAAGACAAGTTAATGCGTGACTTTCTTCTTAAAAAACCATGCTGCGTAGGGACAGCAGAGATTGTCATCAAAAGGATGAGCGAAAAAATTGAAGTGACGCTTCACACTGCAAGGCCCGGACTTGTTATTGGTAAGAAAGGTGCTGAAATCGAAATCATGAAGCAAGAGCTCAAAAAGCTAACAGGAAAGGATATCTGGATCGAAGTTGCTGAAATCAAACGTCCTGACCTTGATGCAAAGCTTGTTGCAGAAGCGATTGCGAAACAACTAGAAAGACGTGTTGCCTTTAGACGCGTTCTTAAGAAATCGATTCAAGCGACAATGGATGCTGGTGCTGCTGGAATTAAAGTTCAGATTTCTGGACGAATCGGCGGTGCGGAAATTGCGCGAACCGAGTGGTATAAAGAAGGACAAATTCCTCTTCATACTCTCCGTGCAAATATTCAGTATGCGACAGCACGTGCTGAGACGACTTATGGCTCAATTGGAGTCAAAGTTTGGATTAATAAAGGCGAACAACACGGATAAGGAATTAGGAGAAACGCAAAATGGCATTGATACCATCTCGACCTAAACATCGAAAGCAGATGAAAGGCTCGATGAGCGGAAAAGCGAAAGGCGGACAGTTCGTTGAGTTTGGTGACTATGGAATGCAAATTCTAGACCGTGGACGGATCACGAATCAACAGATCGAAGCATGTCGTGTGGCAATTACTCGTTACTTTAGTCGTAAAGGTAAGGTTTGGATTCGGATTTTCCCTGATAAACCGATCACAAAGAAGCCTGCCGAAACACGTATGGGTAAAGGAAAAGGTGGAACAGATCATTGGGTTGCTGTGGCAAGACCAGGAAGAATCCTTTTCGAAGTCGCAAACGTTTCAAAGGATGAAGCAAAGAAAGCCTTGTTAAAAGCTGCTGCAAAGCTTCCCTACAGAACACGATTTGTTGAACGGGTTGAAAAAGTATAAGGAGACGGGAGATGTTGAAAGCAAGCGAATTAATTAATCAATCGGATGAAGAACTTGAAGCTCAATATGAAGATATCTGCCGCGATATTTTTGAACTAACAAATGAACTTCGCGTTTCAAGAAAGCTAGAAAAGCCCCATGAATTGAAAGAGAAGAAAAAAGATCGGGCGCGAATCCTTACTGTTTTGCGTCAAAAAAAAGCACAAGGATCAGCGTAAGTAATGATGGAAGCACAAGGAAGAAAAAAAGTTAAAGAAGGAATTGTTGTTTCAGCAAAGATGAACAAAACAGCTGTTATCAATGTTGAAAGAACGATTCTTCACCCACGCTACAAGAAAGTTGTTAAGCGTAGCAAAAAATACTATGCACACAATGAAAAAAGCGACCTAAAAGAAGGTCAACGTGTTCGGATTGAAGAAACGCGTCCCCTTTCTAAGTTAAAGCGCTGGATTATAGTGGATGTGCTTTCCTAAAATAATACATGAGAGTTAGAAGACAATGATTCAACAAGAAACAGAATTAGAAGTAGCCGATAATAGCGGAGCCAAGCGAGTGAAGTGCTTCAAAGTTCTTCGCGGAACACGAAGACGTTATGCACATGTTGGTGATATTGTTGTCTGCTCTGTAAAAGAAGCAGATCCAAAGTCAAGTGTTAAAAAGGGTTCAGTTATCAAGGCTGTTATCGTAAGAACAAAAAGTTATATTCGTCGAAAAGATGGTTCAATGATTCGCTTTTATGACAATAGCTGTGTGATTATTGACGACAAACAAAACCCCAAAGGAACGAGGATCTTTGGTCCCGTTGCCAGAGAAGTTAGAGACAGGGGATTTATTAAAATTAGTTCACTTGCCCCAGAAGTGATTTAAAGAGGAAAAGAATAGATGAAACAGAAATGGATCAAAAAAGGTGATAAAGTCCTCGTTATCAGTGGAAATGATCGGGGAAAAGTGGGCGAAGTTATTGCTAAGAAAGAATCGCAAATTCTTGTGCAGGGTGTGAATGTTCGTAAAAGACATATGAAAGCTCGGCAACAAGGACAAAAATCTGAAATCATTAGCATGGAAAAGCCGATTCACATCTCAAATGTTGCACTATGCAATAGCGATGGGAAGAAACTTAAGCTTAAAGTTAAGCTTGGGAAAGATGGATCTAAAGATCTTGTATATCTCGATAACGGAAAAGAAGTCAGTTATCGAACCTTAAGAAAACCGGTTAAGTCGTAAGGACAAAAGAAGAATGTCTAGATTAAAGAAGAGATACCAGGAAGAAATTAAAGGCGAGCTCCATAAGAAGTTCTCTTATCCAAATCCGATGAAAATTCCTGCGCTAAAGAAAGTTGTGATTAGCATGGGTGTTGCTGAGGCGATTAAGGATAAAAATGTCATGCAGGATTGTGTGAAGGAACTTTCTTTAATTTCAGGGCAAAAACCCCTTATTACTCGAGCTAAAAAGTCTGTTGCAAACTTCAAACTTAGAGAAGGACAAGCGATAGGTCTTAAGGTAACGCTTCGAGGAAAAAGGATGTATGATTTTTTTGATCGATTCTGTAATATTGTTTGCCCTAGGATTCGCGACTTTCGTGGGTTTAAGAAAAGTGGAGATAAAAGAGGAAATTACTCTTTAGGACTGACTGAACAACAAGTGTTCCCAGAGCTAAATCTTGATGAAGTTAAGAGAGAGCAGGGAATGAATATTACATTTGTCACATCAGCAGAAAATGATGAAGAAAGTCTAGAACTATTAACACAGCTTGGGCTTCCATTTAAGCGCTAAACATAGAGGATAGAATGGCAACTAGCGATACAGTAGCAGATCTACTCACAAGAATTAGAAATGCAAAAGACGCAAAGCATAAATATGTTGACGTCAAGCTTTCAAAGCTGAATCAATCAATTATCGATGTTCTCAAAGAAAAAGGGTATGTCATAAGCTTTTTAGTGAATGAAAAAAAACGACAAATCCGCATTTTCTTGAAATACATCAAAAATTCAAGAGATAACGTTATCCACGGATTAAAAAGAGTTTCTAAACCAGGGCTTAGAAGCTATGTCGGTTATCAAGATATTCCTAGAGTATTTAGTGGCCTTGGAATTGCAATTCTTTCAACGCCCGCTGGTGTGATTGAAGGAGAAAAAGCGAGAGAATTGAAAACAGGTGGAGAACTCCTCTGTTTAGTTTGGTAAAATTAGGAAAATAAAAAATGTCACGATTAGGTAAAGCACCCATTCCTCTTCCAAAAGGGGTAGAAGTCAAAGGATCTAAAGGCGAGATTGAAATTAAGGGCCCCAAAGGGACCATTAAAAAACATTTCCCTGAAGGAATATCTGTCAAAGTTGAAGATACGCAAGTGATTGTTGAGTTCGATGAGAAATCTGGGCTTGCAAAACCGATGTTTGGTCTTTATCGTTCACTGCTTAACAATGCGATTATTGGTGTTAGTGAGGGATTTACAAAGCAACTTAGCTTAATTGGAGTAGGATACAGAGCAGCAGTTAAGGGAAACGCCCTTGATCTTCAGCTTGGTTTTTCGCACCCTTCACAACTAGATATACCTAGTGATATTCAAGTGGCTATAGAAAAAAGCACACTGATTACAATTAGCGGGATTGATAAGCAAGTTGTTGGACAATTTGCTGCAAATGTCCGCGCACTTCGACCTCCTGAACCTTATAAGGGAAAGGGAGTTCGATATGTCGATGAATATGTCCGCAAGAAAGCGGGTAAATCAGCTAAAGGGAAGTAAGAGATGCATCGAAATCTAGAAAAGAGAAATAAAGTTCGAAAAACAAGAGTGATGCGTGTCCGGAAAAAACTTCGGGGCAATGCAGAAAAACCCCGTCTCTCTGTTTTCAAATCACTGAATCATATTGGGGTTCAATTGATTGATGATGAAAAAGGGGTGACTCTTGTAAGCTTCAGTACCTTATCTAAAGAGATGAAGGGAAAGAAAGTATCAAAAGAAAGTGCAAAGCTTGTTGGCGCCAAGATCGCAGAGCTTGCTAAGGAAAAGAAAATTGATCGGATCGTTTTTGATCGCGGTCGATATAAATATCATGGAATCATTGCAGAAGTGGCTAATGGCGCTCGCGATAATGGAATTAAATTTTAGGAAAATTCATGGCTAAGAAAGGGACAAAACAAGAAGATTTCGAAACTGAGTTTGAAGAGAAAGTCCTCTACATTAACCGTTGTTCTAAAGTGGTAAAGGGAGGACGTAAGTTTAGCTTTTCTGCTCTGGTTATTGTTGGAGATGGAAATGGCCGAATCGGCGTTGGTTTTGCAAAAGCTAATGAAGTAGCAGATGCCATTCGAAAAGGGGGCGAAGCGGCTCGAAAGAATGTTCTTACATTCGAGCTTGAAGGAACGACAATACCTCATGAGATTATCTCTGACTGGGATGGAGCACGTGTGATGCTAAAGCCTGCTAAAGAAGGTACTGGAATTATTGCAGGATCAAAACCTCGAGCTGTTCTAGAAGTCAGTGGAATCAAAGATGTTGTTGCTAAGAGTCTTGGATCGAATAATCCTCTGAACCAAGTACGTGCAACATTCCAAGCTCTTGTTGATCTCAGAAACAGACAAGCCACGCTTGATGCAAGAGGAGCAACCGCATGAAATTATCAGAATTAAAGAATACACAACTCAAAAAGAGAACGAAGCGTGTGGGTAGAGGCCCAGGTTCAAAAATGGGGAAAACCTCTTGTCGTGGACACAAAGGGGATAAGTCCCGCTCTGGTTATAAGAGACGAGGAGGAAAAGAAGGTGGACAACTCCCACTTTTCCAAAAACTTCCTCACCGTGGATTTTCTAATGAACGTTTTAAAGTCCCAGTTTATGAGATTAATCTTGGAAGGCTTAACGAACACTTTGAAGATGGTGACACCATCAATAAAGAAACACTAATGCAGAAGGGTTTCCCAATGCGTCGGATGAAGGGTGGATTTAAGGTTCTTGCTGGTGGCACATTGACAAAGAAAGTCGTAATTGAAGCAAATCGATTTTCAAAAAGTGCAGTAGTCAAGCTTGAAAAGCAAGGAATTGAATTTAAAACGGTCTAGGTTATATGCTCCAGGCACTAAAAAGAATATTTTCCATCGAAGAAGTCAAGACAAAAATTCTCTTCACATTATTAATGCTCTTGGTTTGTCGTATTGGAGCTTATATTCCAGTTCCTGGAATTAATGGTGATGCTGTTGTCCAAGTCTTTCGACAATTGACAGGTGGATCTCAAAATCTCTTTCAACTCGTTGATATCTTTTCTGGTGGTGCCTTTGCACAAATGACAGTCATTGCATTAGGGGTGATGCCATACATTTCGGCTTCAATCATTATGCAAATTCTCGTTGCTGTCGTCCCTTCTCTTCAACGTGAGATGAGAGAAAATGGAGATGCAGGAAAGAGAAAAATGGGTAAAGGCATTCGTATGCTGACGATTGTCTTAGCATTATTCCAGTCAGCGCTTCTTGCGAAGTATGCCCTTAGTTTAAACCTTTCACATCCTGGAATTATTACAAGTCAAATTCTTTCTCCTCAAATTTTAGGATTCCCTTGGCTCTTTTATCTTGTTGTTATGACAACAATGAGTACTGGAACGCTCTTTTTGATGTGGATTGGAGAGCAAATTACTGAAAGAGGGGTTGGGAATGGAATTAGTTTAATTATTTCGATTGGGATTCTTTCATCGTTGCCACGCACAATGGGTACGATTTTAAGACAATTGAATCTTGATTCGCAAGAGCCTGGTCAGATGACCTTTTCATCTATTGTTATTTTATCTATCGTCTTTGTAATGATTATTTTGGGAACAATTATGATCATTCAAGGGACAAGGAAAATTCCCTTGCAGTATGCAAGACGTGTTGTGGGACGAAGAGAAAGCCAAGGGGGAACCTCCCATATTCCACTAAAAATCAATTATGCTGGGGTCATTCCGGTGATTTTTGCCTCATCTCTTTTGATGTTTCCAGCAACAATTGCTCAGTTTTTAAGTAAGGGGACATGGCTAGCTTCTGTTGTGCAATGGCTTTCTCCTGGTAGCTGGGTCTATACCGCTTTATTTGTCGTTCTTATTCTCTTTTTTACGTACTTTTGGACGGCAACACAGTTTCATCCGGAGCAGATTGCTTCAGATATGAAAAAAAATGGAGCTTTTATTCCAGGAATCAGACAAGGTCGCCCTACTCAAGAGTTTTTAGAGTCGACGATGAATCGGATTACCCTGGCAGGAGCTATTTTTTTAGCACTCATTGCTATTTTACCCACATTAGTAGGTAAAATTTTAAGTGTAGATGCCTCGATCAGTCACTTTTTTGGAGGAACCTCCCTTCTTATTTTGGTAGGGGTTGTCCTCGATACAACGAAACAGATCGAATCTCATCTTCTTATGAAGCGATACGATGGCTTCATGAAGAAAGGACGAATTACAGGTAGGATATAAAGAGCGTTGAATTCATATTCCGAATATGCTAATATCCTATCCACAAATAATGAATTAAAGAAGGAATTTAACCTATGCCCCGAGTGATTGGAATCGATATTCCTGGAAATAAGCGCTTAGTGATCAGCCTTACCTATATTTATGGAATTGGAAAAGCTGTTTCTGAAGAAGTTATTGGAAAGTTAGGACTAGATCCAAATATGCGAGCTCACAACCTTACTGATGAGGATGTATCAAAGCTTAACGCACTGCTCACTTCTGAATATGTTGTAGAAGGGGATTTGAGACGACAAGTCCAAAACAATATTAAAAGACTGATTAGTACAAGTTCCTATCGCGGAATGAGACACCGTGTGGGTCTACCAACTCGTGGACAGAGAACGCGTACAAATGCCCGCACTCGAAAGGGAAAGAAGAAAACCGTTGCAGGAAAGAAAAAAGCCGTTTAATCGGGCGTAAGTGAAATAGGAGTAACCATTGGCTAAGCAAGAAAAAGTCGTTAAGAAGACCACTGCAAGAGCAAAAAAGAAAATTACTAGAACTGTTCCTAGTGGAATTGCACATGTAAAAGCAACCTTTAATAATACCATTGTTTCGATTACTGATCCGTCTGGAAATGTGATTTCATGGGCTAGTGCTGGGAAAACAAACTTTTCTGGTTCAAGAAAATCTTCAGCGTTTGCTGCTTCAGTTGCAGCCCAAGATGCTGGGAAAATAGCAATGAACCATGGGATGAAAGAGGTTGAAGTGTGCTTAAAAGGACCTGGAGCGGGGCGTGAGTCTGCTGTTCGAGGACTTCAAAGTGCAGGACTAATCATCACACTCATTAAAGATAAGACCCCCATCCCCCATAATGGATGTCGTCCTAGAAAAAGACGCCGCGTATAAGGAGAGGAATAACGTATGACTGTTAAGTATGGCAAATTTGAACTGCCGACGAATATCAAAATTGAAGAAGCAACCAAAACAGAAACGTATTCTCGTTTCATTGCTGAAGCTTTTGAAAGGGGATTTGGACATACAGTTGGGAATGCTCTCAGACGTATTATGCTCAACTCTCTTGAGGCGCCAGCCCTTATCTCTGTGAAGATTGAAGGGGTTCCTCATGAATATATCGCTATTGAGGGAATCATCGAAGATATGACCCATATCATCCTAAACTTCAAAGGAGCTCTTCTTAGAAAGCTTCCTCTTGAAGAGAATAGAGATACTCGGGGACCAAAACTGATTTCTAAAACTTTAGATGTGACGCAAGATATGCTTGATGCAGGTGGCGGTCAATTTACCGTTACTTTTAAAGATGTGATGGGTGAATCAGACTTTGAAATGGTCAATCCTGATCATCATTTGTTCACTGTTACTAAGCCTATGAAAAAGCGTATCGACCTTAAGATTGCAATTGGAAGAGGATATGTTCCTTCTGAGCGTCATGATATTCAAGATAAGGTTGTTGATGAAATCGTTATTGACTCAGCTTTTTCTCCTGTACGTCTTGTAAATTACTTTGTTGAGAATACACGTGTCGGACAAGACACCGACTATGATCGTTTGATTCTCGAAGTGACAACAGATGGGAGAGTGACTCCTCAAGAAGCTTTAACATTTGCTACCCAAATTGGTGTGCTTCATCTTGGTGTTTTTGATACCCTTAAATTCCAAGACCTCTCTTTTGATCATGAAGAGATGGAGTCTGACAGTGACCGTGATGAGCTTTTAAGCAAACTGGCTCTTCGTATTAATGAAATTGAGCTTTCAGTTCGTTCTACTAACTGTTTAGCACAAGCAAATATTGATACAATTGCTGAACTTGTCATTATGCCTGAACCAGAGATGTTGAAATTCCGAAACTTTGGTAAGAAATCTCTCAACGAGATTAAAGCTAAGCTAGAAGATATGGGCCTTCACCTTGGAATGGACCTTTCTCGTTATGGAATTACAAGGGATAATGTTCGCCAGACTATTGATGAATATCTAGAAGAAAAATCAGGACAAGAAACACAATGAGACATCAGAAACTGACTGTAAAACTCAATAGAGATTCTTCTCATCGCAGAGCTTTAGTAGCAAATATGCTAAAGGCTCTAGTAGAACATGGACGTATTGAAACGACTGTTCCTAAAGCGAAAGAGCTTAGAAGACATGCAGATCGACTCATTACTCTTGCTAAGAAAAATACATTAGCAAGCCGTCGTGCAGCGATTTCAAAAATGATGATTAGTTACAATACTCTTTCTTCGAAAGAAGTTCGTTCAGCGAAAAAGGGTGATACTTCGTCTTATAATACTGATAGAAAAGTTGTCGGAAAACTCTTTAATGAGCTTAGTGGGCGGTATGCCGCTCGTGATGGAGGATACACCCGTATCGTTCGTAAGGAAAACCGTCAAGGCGACGGTTGTCCTCTTTGTATTATTGAGTATGTCCAATAAAGAAAACTATCCAGTAGGGTATTCTGCGACAGTTATCAATACATTCAAAAAGCGGCCTGCTTTCGAGAAAGGCCGCTTTTTAATTCCCCATTTAAAAGAAACCGACCATCTTCTTGTTTTGGATGTGCAAAACAACAAGAGTATCTGGCTTGGGGAAAGACAGAGGGTGCTTTTATTTCAGCTCCTTGGTTTTAAGCACTTGGTGTTGTTTCATAAATCCAATCGTTGCTCTTTACAACTTCATCGATTATGATCAAAAGAAACATGTACATGTTCATAGGAGATTAAATCCCAAGAATGTGTACAGAACATTACATAAGGGTTGATCATGGGAATACGTGTAGGTATCAATGGTTTTGGTCGTATTGGCCGTTCTGTATTAAGACTTGCTTTTGAGAAATTTGACGATATTGAAATCGTAGCAGTAAATGATCTTGTTCCTGCTCCTAATCTTGCGTATTTAGTAAAATATGATTCTGTTCATGGACGCTTTTCGTTGCCGATTCAATCGAATGATGAAGCTTTTATCATTGATGATAAGCATACTGTTCATGTTCTTGCTGAAAAAGACCCCACAAAACTTCCATGGAAAGAATTAAGCGTTGATTATGTCATTGAATCGACAGGCCTATTTACAGAGAGAGACAATGCAGAAAAGCACATAGAAGCAGGCGCTAAGAGAGTTATTATTTCAGCCCCTGCAAAAGGAGCTGTTCCAACTTATGTCATGGGAGTGAACCATGAAAAATATAATCCTGAAATAGATACGGTTGTTTCGAACGCTTCTTGTACAACAAATTGTTTAGCACCGATTACAAAAGTTCTTCTTGATCATTTTGGAATTGAAGAAGGATTGATGACAACGGTCCATGCTTTAACTCCAACTCAACCTGTTCATGATGGACCATCAAAAAAAGACTTACGTGGAGGGCGCTCAAGCCCTTATAACATTATTCCCGCTTCTACAGGAGCTGCAAAAGCTGTCAGCCTTTGTCTCCCAGAAGTCCAAGGGAAGCTCACAGGGATGGCTTTTAGAGTCCCTGTTGCTGACGTCTCTGTTGTCGATTTAACAGTAAAGCTGACGAAATCGACCGATTATGCTACACTATGCGCGAAGATGAAGTCAGAAGCAAATTCAAATTTAAAAGGAATACTTGGATTTACTGATGAAGAAGTAGTTTCCTCAGATTTTATTGGAGATACTCACTCATCAATTTTTGATGCTCATGCCGGGATTGCCCTAAACGATAACTTTTTTAAGCTCATCTCCTGGTATGATAACGAAATAGGCTATTCCTGCCGTTTGCTCGATCTCATCCGCTACATAGCGACTAAAGAAACGTGACTTCAACTTTTAAGGCACCAATTATGAGCGTTTTCATGGGAATTTTTGACGTAATTTTACTCGGAAATAGCACTTTAGCTATTCCCTTCGCAAAATTTCACCAAACCTTCTCCATGAAATTCTTTCATCTCAGCACCTTCAAAATCGAACTCACGTTAAAAGAATAACCCTTAACCTGGAACAGATCAGTGGATTTTACACGAGAACCATTAGTTGAAACAGTCATTACTCCTAAAGAAGGATTTAAACTTATCATCCGTGCGACAAGCGGAACATCCCAAGAAGAATATGCAGTCGGAGCTGTAGAAGTTGTCTCTTTTGGCAATTGCTATTTTTTCCGTTCATTAGAAAAGCCTAAAGCATTTCTTTTGCCGATGACTGAGTATGAAGTTGTTGAGACACGCGAAATACGCACTGTGCTCAAAAAGCCTCAAATCGAAAAGTCAATTAAAATTGGTGGAGGGCAAAAACCTCCTGTTAAGAAAGAAAAAGAAGATGAGGAAGCTCCAAAAGAAGAACAAAAAAAGCGTGAGAAAAAACGAGCACGGAAAAGACGGCCTTCTAGAGAAGAAAAAGTAGAAGCCCCAAAAGAAAAGAAAGAAGCTCCTACCGAAAAAATCGGGGAAGAAGTTCTTCAACAAAGACGAACCCTTCTCTCTCCTCCAACAAGCCTCATTTCAGATCAAATCGATCGCTACAAAAATTACCTTGTGGAACAAGGTGCTCTTCTTCCCGAAGAAATAGAAGAAGCAGAAGAGAAGATCGAAGAAATTCCAAAAGTCGAAGACAATACACCTCCTTCTGAAGAGACGCCTCCTGATGAAAAAGTTGTCGATATCAACGAAGAGGCGCATGTTCCATCTGAAGACGAAGAGTCTTGATTCTTAAGAGGGGAAAAGGATATAGTCTATCCTTTTCCCACTCCCATAGGCTCGGGTGGTGGAATTGGTAGACACAAGGGACTTAAAATCCCTTGGCCTTACGGCCGTGCGGGTTCGAGTCCCGCCCCGAGCATATTGTTCTTGCTAGATCTTTTTCTTTGAAAGGTTCATCTATTAGATTGTCATCGTTTGACAAGGTTATTCAAACCTTGCCTGCACTCTTCCAGCAAATATCTAAACCGTTCATAAAAAAATCTCTAAACAAGCTCAATCTGCTCGGGACGGTCCCCTCGCATTATTCTTATAAGTTATGTAAAAAAGATTTAACAGCGGTCGAAAAACGGTGAGGTTGATCGTAGGGAATTCCATGACCAGCTTCTGGAATCTGTATGACTTCTAACCGTTTGTTAAGGCAAGCAAGCTCTGCAGCAACTGTAGGGGAGACGATAGCGCCAGTCCCGCCAATGATAAGTAAGCTTGGAATATCAAGGGTGTTGATCAACTCTATATAGTCTGGAGTTGGTGGAGTCAAAATTTCAAAAGCATGAATGCTAGTTTGAAAGCGTGCTTGTGCGAATAATTTAATGAGTTCGGGCGAGCGGCGCCCTTTATGTCGCGTTTGAACTTCAGCCAAGTACTCTTTTTTTGATCCAGTGAGAATGCTCCGATGCTGAGCTGCAATATCACTTTGATAAACTTCCCGTTGTTGTTGTGGCGTTAAGAAAGTTGGGTCGGCTAAAACAAGTCCCTTTACTTGCTTGGAACTCTGACTGGCGACCACGGTTCCCGTCATGCCTCCCATGGAATGTCCCAGTAGAATTGGATTGATAAGCTTTAGGGTTTCGATAAAGCCCAATACATCGGAAGCTAGAGTGTTATAGCAGTAGCCATGATTCGGTGCGCTCGAGTTTCCATGACCTCGAGCATCTGGCATGATCACATCATAGTTTCCTTCCAACTCTCGTGCCAAAGGAGTCCAGCAAGCTCCATTCAATAGAAGTCCATGCAACAAAACCAAGGGAGGTTTGTCACCACCAGTTCGGAGGTAGTGTAAGTGAACTCCATTTGTTTTACAGGTTCCAGTTGTCCAATGATTCATTGCTTAAGTCTAATGCTTTGTGAATTTGAACGATATAGGATTTATAGCTATATTTTTGAGGGTTCCCTCTAGAAAATCAAATCAAAGACTCATGGAAGTTTAATAAGTTTTCTGTAAAATTTTTGCATTTTGATAAGGAGTTTTTAATGAAAAAAATGCCAGCTAAAGAACTTCAAGATTTAAAAAATGTAGGAAAAGCAACGTTAGCTGACTTATCCTTGTTAGGGATTGGATCGGTAAAAGAATTAGCTTTACAAGATGCAACAGAGCTATTTCATAGAATGGAAAAGAAGACGGGTAAACGGCAGGACCCCTGTGTATGGGATGTTTTTGCAGCAATTATTCATGAAGCTAAGACAGGAAAACCTACAGTATGGTGGGAATGGACAGCTAAGAGAAAGGCTTTGCAAAAAGCTGGCACCCTCAAACATGCTGTAGAATAAAATATTTCCTTTTATCAAGTTTGTGTTATTGTGTTTGACGGTTTTTTATAAGAGGAGAAAACGATGTCTGAAGTCGAAAGAGTGGAAGGGAGTTACACTCCTGTGTCAGAGATGGGATCAATAAATTCTGAACCCATTGAGCAGTCAGAAAAAGCAGTGACAGCCTA
Organism: Chlamydiales bacterium; assembly: GCA_024233395.1. GTDB lineage: Bacteria > Chlamydiota > Chlamydiia > Chlamydiales > Simkaniaceae > Neptunichlamydia. Next base: position 309,274 of record JACKPR010000002.1, on the reverse strand, counting down.
TCAAGATCCTGGAGTGAATTCAGGATGGTTAAGAATGAAGGAAGAGGGAGTTATGATCGAAACAGCCTCTCCTGAAGTTCGGGCAGCTAAACAAAAAATGGCTTTAGCAAAAAAGTTAGAGGATTTAGAGCCGTTGATGAAGCGTGGATCATATTTTCAGGATACCCTGGTCATCCCTGTAATTGTCCGTTTAGTCGCACCGTATGATCCTGTTTTAGCACAATCCTATGCAAACCGACTAAGATTTGATGATTGGGGCAAGGCAATAGTTGAATTATTAAGACATGTTCCGTCATATAGGATCCAATTTATATGGGGACAAATTAAGCAAAAACTTGGTATCGATCAAAAACTCTGTGATTCTACTGAAAATCTCATTCTTGTTTGTCGGGAAGCAGCTCTTCGTGGTCTAGAGGGAAAAGAGAAAATTCTACAGCTAGTAGAGAGAGTTTGTTCGAAACATCATTCTTGTGAATTTGCTGAATTATTAATGGACTTTAAATTAAAAGTGCCCTCAGATTTTTTAGAAGAAATGCACCTAAAAACGATTGAAATGTTTTCAAAATTTGAGGTGGAGGCTTCAACAAAACAAAGTTGTTTGCTTAAGCTATTAAAAGTTGAAGCAAGAGCTATGAGCCCATTTGTATTTGAAACTCTTGAACTTCTTCGAGACAATACAAAGATGGTTTATGCTGAATATCTGAATGGTAAAGGGGCTGATTCTAGGTCTTCGTTTGCTGCATGGGAATATATTCGCGGTTGGATGAACATCATTGGAGTTGAGGCGACAACCCCTTTTCTTTCTTCTGAATTAGACAAAGATGTATCTTTCCTTTTCAAGACTTTGAAGGAGTTAAAACAAAAGCACCCTGAGGAAGTGGATAGCTTTGATTTTCTATTAGGTCAGAAAATCGATCAGTTAGTTACTTATTATCCTTCAAAAGTATTAGAAATTTTAGATGTAATAGAAGATCGAGATACAGCCTTAGTTCATCTAATCAAAGCAGGGCATCCGAATAAATATCAGTTCCTGGAGGAATTGGTACAGGAAGGAGAAGAAGAACCAGTTTATATTGATCTTTTTTCTTGTGTTGCTCTGTTAAGAGGTGTAGAACAAGCTCTTCCTTATTTAGAAAAAGCAAAATTAACCCTTTCAGAAGTTAATGATGGGGACGATGAAGATCTCCAAAGTGATCTTGCTGATATTTTAGAAGTAGAACTTGCTTATCATCTTCCTTCGGCTCAACAGACTTTAGAAACACTCCGTGAGGTTTTTCATAAGACAACGGTTATTTTACCCGAAGCAATGAAAGTATTTGTAGAGGCTGAACTTTCGTTATTGATCGATTCTTTTTAAAATAGATTAAAAAGCAGCTGAATTTTAGGGGGATTTTATTTGTTGTCTTCTTAATTTTCCTGTTATGTCTTAATCATCATGGGATAGTTTAATAAAGGATTAGTTTATATGTTAACCGAGGTTTTTCAGGAAATGAAGGGAAAGGTTGCTCTAGTAACGGGTGCAACCTCAGGAATTGGAAGAGCTTCTGCTCTACTCTTAGTAAGGCTAGGAATTAAAGTGGTTCTTGCTGGCAGAAACGAGGAATCTGGAAAAGCTCTTGAAAAAGAAATTATTTCGCAAAGTGGAGAGGCAGTTTTTATTAAAACAGATGTCTCAGATGTTGAATCGATTAAAAATCTTATGAACTTAACACAACGTTCGTTCGGAATCGTTCATTATGTGTTAAATAATGCTGGAATTGAAGGTAAGCTAGGTTCATTAGCAGAAATGGAAGAAGAGGATTTTGATGAAGTCATTTCAATCAACTTAAAGGGAGTTTGGCTTTGTCTAAAACATCAGCTGCAGGTGATGGCTCCTGAGGGCGCCTCAATTGTAAATATTTCAACAAATATTACTAGTCTAGGGCTTGCAGGTACAGGGGTTTACTCAGCTAGTAAAGCAGGGGTTGAGAGTCTAACAAGAGTTGCAGCGATTGAGTATGGGAGAAGAGGAATAAGAGTGAATGCAATATGCCCCGGAGCAGTTGATACTCCAATGATTCATCGTATTTATCCTGATAAAAAAGGTTTTCAGTTTTTAGTTGAGAAAAATCCTATGGGAAAAATAGCTTCTCCTGAGGATATCGCGAATACGGTATTATGGTTATTTTCTTCGATGTCAGCACATGTTAATGGAGATGTCATTTTTGTTGATGGCGGGAGTTCTTTAACAGCTTAATTTTCTTCATGATTAAAAAGGGGTATTTTCAGATTCGATAAATACCCCTTATTCTGTTTAGTGTTTTTAGACTTGAGAATCTCTTGATTCAGTAAGCATTAAGGGCGTTGTTTCTTTAGGGATGCTCCCATTATTTTCAATTCTATTGAGTTGTTTTTGTATAAGCTTAACCTCTTTCATTAATTTCTTTATTTGTCGGTTATTTCTCTGGGCGCAAATGATTTGAATCAGTGGAACCAGAGTTGATAATCCAACAAGCATAGCTTCTTTCGTGATCGCTCCAAATAGAATATAATTCCGTGCTCTATCGATTTCAGCAGAGGTATAGTTTTTCATTTCAAGGGCGAAAACAACGGTATCATTCCAGACTTTATCAATACGTGCTTGGAGATTAAAAAAGTTTTCCTCCGCAGATTCTGTAAAGTTAAGACCTAAGGCATGCGTTTGATTGGCTAGACTTACAACTTGTTCTGCGTATAAAGAAAGGGTTGTAAGAGATTCGTTTCTCATTGTGTAAATAAATTCTCTACCTTCGGAAACTAACTCTCTGAGTCCATTTGCAGCTTGAGTAATTGCTACCATTTTTGCTGCGCATGTTGCTTGCTGTTGCATCAACTTTCTCTTTTGTTTATCCACTTTGAAATCAGAATTATCGGATCTATCGCGATTTTCAGTTTTCGATCCCCCTTTACGTTTAGAGTCTTTAGATTTAGGAATACTTTTTGAAGGTGTTTTTTTAGCTGTTATTCGTGGTTTAGGTATGCTTCTAGAGGGAAGCTTTGGGGCTCTCATAGGAATGCGGGGTAAGCGCATTGGAATTCGCATAGGAAGACGAAAAATTATTGGAGGAATACCCCGTTTTACTCTCACGAGGCTTTGTTCATGTTCAGTGGAATTTTGAGGGTTGCTGCAGGCAATTGGTAAAGCTGAGGACATCGCAAGGACTAGGAAAACAGCTTTAACCAAATTGATTCCACTGGATTGAGAAGCAAAGGTAGGTGTATCATTGTATTCAACATGGAAGGGAGTTACCTGCTCAAAGGTATAACTTCCCCATGGGCTTGCTAAGCACTTTTGCGGTTCAAAGGTGACTGGTTTCTTAGGATGTTTTTGGTGCCACCGTATATTTTTTCCACGTTGCACACGATTAAGTGATCTAAAATGATCGGAGTGAATGGTTTGTCGCTGACTTTTTGGTGAAAAATCGATACCCATAGTTTATACCTCTTGATTAAATTATTATTATAAAAATTATGTAACAAATTAATTCAGAATCCATTAGATTCTAAAATGCGAAATATTTTTCTACAGAAGAAGATTTTTTTTCAATAAGATTTGTTACTTATGCGTATAGGTGTTTCAGGAACACATTTTTCAGGAAAATCAACATTGGTTAGAGCTTTGGTAAAAGCTTTACCTGACTATATAGGTATCGATGAGCCCTATTTTATTCTTGAACAAGAAGGGTATCTCTTCTCCCATCCTCCATTGGTTCAAGATTATGAGCAGCAATGCAAAAGATCAGTTCAATTGATTTTAGAAAGTGACAAAAGGACCATTTTTGATCGATGTCCTTTGGATTTTTTAGCTTATGCATTAGCTGTAGGAAAAGATCGGGTAGATCTTGACTTCTGGAAAGAGGAGATAGAAAAGGGAATCCAATTTTTGGATTTCATTCTTTTTCTTCCCATAGAAGAGAAGGATCAGATACCGATTCCTCCATCGGAAAATAAAAAACTCAGACAAAAAGTTGATGAAAATCTTTATGAGCTTCTTATGGAGGATTCCTTAGCAGTTTTAGGGAAAACTAAAGTCATAGAAATCACCGGAACTTTAGAAAAAAGGGTTGCAAGGGTAATCGATTTGAAGTTATAGCAATGATTGACAAATTGATATTAGTATAAAGATGATATTTGATCCGTTTGAGATTGTTGATTTAACACATACTCTTTCACCAGAGATTCCAACATGGGGTGGCTCGTGTGGCTATAGTCTTGAAATCAAGCGGGACTATGATGATATGTTTCGCGTTCAAAAGATGGTGATGCATGCAGGAGTGGGAACCCATATGGATGCACCGTCTCATCGGTTTGAAGATAGAGCATGCATTGCTGAGATTCCTCTTGATGAGCTTTTTGTTCCTGCTTGTGTGATCGATGTTTCAAAGAAAGCTCATGGCGATTATGAGCTTTCAGTTGAAGATGTGGAGGATTACGAAAAAGAACACGGGATGATTCCTGAAAACTCTCTTGTGATGATTTATACCGGCTGGAGCCGGTTTTGGTCAGATCCTGATAAGTATCGGAATGTGAATGGGGATGGACATATGCATTTTCCCGCAGTATCTGGAGATGCTGCAAAGCTTTTTTTAGAAAGGGGAGTGGTTGGCCTTGCTATTGATACCATTTCACCCGATTGTTTGAATCCTCTATTTCCTGTTCATGAAATTCTTTTAGGTGCTGGAAAATACATTATTGAAAATGTAGCCAATGGATCTAAAATGCCTCCAAAAGGGGGGTATGTAATTGCTTGTCCGCTCCTTGCTAAAGGGGCCACAGAATCTCCAATGCGTCTCATCGGTCTTATTCCTAAAAGCTGATAGATCTTCTTGAGGAAAAGAAGTCATTTCTCTATCCTTATCCCATTATGTTTATTCCTTTTGCATCATTAATTGCGATCATCATGTCAGCCGTTACGTTTCAATCAAAAGATCATTTTGCTGAAGCTTTTTATCCCTTAAGTTCTGAAGAAGTAGAAAAGCGGATGGATGAAAGGGTCCCTCTAAAGATTCATTTTGATGAGAAACTAAGCATTGAAAAGAAGATTCCCATCCGAAATTTTGGTGTGGGAAATATAGTTGCAACCGAGGTTTATTCAGGAAACTATTTGGGGGTCTACTATCCTGAAAAACCAAGGGTACCTCACCATCTAGCTATTGCAATGAAGCGTGAGGTAAAGGGACTTGGAGATTTAAAAAGAGAGGAATGCCAGGAGCTCTTTAAAACTCTTAAAAAAGTTGCTGAAATTTATAAGACCATTGGGATTCGAGGGTTTGTTATTGCTCAATATGATTCTCCTCAAGAAGGACATAAAGGATGCTATGTTGTTGAAGTTATCCCTCATCTTCCAGGTTTTGAAAAGATTAAGAATATTGTGGATAAAATGGACTGCAATCGCCATGTTTTATATCGAAGTGCCAATATTTCACCCATTCTTTTCCCTTTCAAAGTCGGAGAAATAGAAGAGGGGTGCAGTTTTTGGCAGAAAGCTTTTATAAGGGGAACCCCTCCTCTTCAAGAGAGTGAGATTGAAGTGACTTATCCCGTTGAACGGATGGAATCTCACCATAGGGAATCTGAAGAAGTCCTTTATCATCACCTTTTGGAGATGCTTCAAGATAAAGGGGCTTCTGTTGGAGCTCATTCTTTTTGTTTAACGATGCCCACAAAATCTCCAGAAGAAGTAAAAACAGTAACAGTTGCACGCTGTTTTTTTTGTGATCCAATGATCATTAAGAAGCAACTTGTTTTTGAATATGAAAATGTCCTTGTTTTTTACAATATTCGAAAAGGGGCAAAGCCTGGTTCTAATTTTTTACTCCTTCCAAAAAGACATACTCAGAAAGTATATGGATTAACAGCAGAAGAAATTGAAAATATTCGAATCGTGAGAGGGGTTCTTGCAGAGGTCTTAAAAGAGATGCACCCCGAAAGTGAAGTCGTTGTCTATGTTCAAGATGATCCTTCGATTGGGCAAACCGTATTTCATACACACGAACAAGTCGTTGCAGTAGATCCGAAAACAGTGGCTTTAACATGGACACTTATGTCCCTTTATCCTGAAGGAAATGTTTCAGATGAAGAAATGGAGAGAATTAAAGGGGAATTCTCAAAAAGGCTCTGGGATAAAATGTATGAGTCTGACCTAAAAAAAGTAGAATAATTCTTCCACTTGTTAATATTTAAATAATTTCTTATGAAGAAAAATATGAGCATTCTAGAGTTTTATGCAATGATTCATCATCGTGCTTTTCATTTAAAAGTATTGAGCGAGATGAATAACATCTCCGTTCGATCGATTGTTGAAGTCGGGACATGGAAAGGAGAAACAGCAAAAATCTTTAGAGGGCTTTTTCCTGAGGCCCACCTTTATCTTGTTGATTCATGGAATCCTTCCCCAGAGTATATAGCAAAGGGAGGGCCTTGTTCTTTAAAGGCAGAGGATTATGAAACTTGTTATCAACAAGTTTCTAAATTTTTTGAAAAAGATCCTCAAGTTTCCATTGTTAGAAAGACTTCATTAGAAGGTGCAAAAGATATTCCAGAGGGTATCGACCTGATCTTTATCGATGCAGATCATAGCTATGAACATGTGAAGCAAGACATTGAAATTTGGGGAAAAAAGGTCCGTAAAGGGGGCCTCATAGCGGGACACGATTTTTCCCCCGATTTTCCTGGAGTTATGCAAGCCGTAGAAGAAGCTTACCGAGGAAAATATTTTGTTGGGCAAGATACTGTCTGGTCTACAATCATCTAGTAGATGTCTTTTTCGCAGTTTTGGCAGACGGGATAGTTTTCAAGGTTATTTGAGAGATGAGCTTCGATAAAGGCTTTGTAGGCAGGGCTACTAAAAACTTCTTCAAGGGTTTGTGTGCGAAGATCCCCAAACGGAATCGTTGCATTATAGTCGTAGCAACAAGGAATCACTTTTAAATCCCAAGTGATTTGAAGGATCGCTCGCCGCATATCTTTAACAACTGGGCATAACCGATCTTCAGGTTTATTATAAGATCGACCATCTCCGTAATTATGGAGCCGTCGTTCTGGAGTAAAAGAAAAGCCTAAGGATTCAATCCACTCTTTAAATTCTGTACGGGGATCTTTTTGAGTTCCTAATGTAAGTAACATTTTTTCCCCAGAAGGAATGATTTCTAATTTGAGAGAACTATCGATGAAAGAGCGAGCTTTGGAAAGGGTTTCGAGGTTTTTTTTCACAATATGAAAAGCATCTCTTCCATGGATGGCTTTGTAGGTTTCTGGGGTATATCCATAACAGCTGACGAGAATGACATCGATACCAGAATCGACTAAGTCAAAGAAGTAATTTTCTTTAAAGGGAACGCCGAGAGTTGTGTAGTTTCCTACAACAGCCTTGGGCATTCTTTTTTTTGCGATGCGCACTTTCTCAGGAAGACCTTTATCGAGAAGAGCTTCTCCAAATCCATGAAGATGGAGTTCTCCTTTAAAGGAGCCAACTCGATCGAGTGCTAGCTCAAAATCTTCAATGGGCATGATCCCTTGTTTGCGTGTGTGTTTATCTCTGGGGCACATGACGCATTTGTAGCCACACCGATTGGTATTTTCAATCCGAATTTGCTCAAAATGGGGAACAACGCTTTCCTTTTTCATAAGATTTCAGAGTAGAGGATTCGGTTATTTACCCCAAGCGAATACCTTTACTGAAGTAATAAAAAGTAAAGCTCTGCTTCAATGGGCAGATGATCTGAAGCACTCTCTACGCTGCTCATATTTCTCCCTTTGACAGTGATTGAACTCTCACTCCATTCCATTCCTTGTTGACCTGCAAAAATCTGATCAAACGCGTCTGTAGGATGATTGCTTGGCCAAGTCGGTCCAATATCTCCTTGTTTTCCTGCTTTAATGCGACACGTTTCAAGTCCAATGTTTTGAAAATCTTTTTGTCCTTGTACATTTCCATTCCAATCACCTGAAAAGATTACCGGGACAAGTTCTGGATGATTTGGATCAACTTTTTTTCGTGTTTCTTCGATAAATTGGGCAATGTTTATGAAGTCTTCAGGGAGGAATCCATTGTGACTTCCTGGATGAGGCCAATTTCCAGCAGGAGCATGTGTATTAAAGACTATCACGGTTTGCTGTGGGTTATGACTATTTCTAAAGATCCCATAAAAAGCATATCTTGGATCCCAATCTGTTGAAACATAGAGCCCATCAGATGATAGACATTGCCATTTTTTTGAATCGAAAAAAATAGAGTTTTCACAATCTTGGTTTGGATTGTTTTTCAGGTTTTGAATCGAAATATAATCATACTCTTTTTGAGCTGCCTGAACACTTTGCCGACTATTGATTTCAGCTTTTATCTGATCACAGACTTCTGGTCCTCCGCCATGTTTGGTTTCTTGAAGGCCATAAAAGTCTTCTAAGTTGAACTCGGTCATGACATCAACAACACTTTTTTTGCGCCAGCTGTTCCAAGCATCCCAATCCTTTTCAGGAGTATCGACATTATAACTCATAATCGTAACAGGATAGGGCTCTTGACTTGATGTTGCATTGCAACAACAACATGCACTTCCCTTAGATAAAACTGATAAAAGTCCTAAAACTCCTAGAAAAATTCCTTTTTTACTCATAAATAACTCCTGAAGGATAAAAAATTAGTTTGATAGAGTAAACCTACTGTTTATATCCAGTCAAGACTTTGTAAAATGCCTTTTTTCATGTATGATAAAGCAAGGAGTTTAAACGATGAGAAAATGGGATTTTCACCACTTAGGAATACCAACGGAAGAAGTGAAAAACGGAGAGTCTTTTCATCCAAAGTTTAAGTTTTATGCAACCCCTTTTGGAGCCAATCCCTATCGCGTTCAGTGGCACCGCTTTCCTGATGAATGTGAACTCCCAGAGATTTTAAAGAAAGTTCCTCACTTAGCATTTAGAGTGGAAAATCTAGATCAAGAAATAGCGGGTAAGAATGTCATTTTAGGGCCATGGGAACCAATGGAGGGATTTCGAGTCGCTATTATTGAAGAGGAGGGGATCCCTATCGAGTTCATTGAAACAGAAATTGATGATGATGAACTTGCGCGTTTAGATGCCGATACAGATTTTGCTTAATAACTAGCAATCAAACCAAACTCAAAACGCCAGCGGGTATGATTATCTGATTGCTCTGGTTGCCAAACTTTATATCCTAGATCGCCTCTAAATGTGATATAGGGAGGAATATTGTAGCGGACACCAGGTCCCACTCCCATCATATTATTGTGGTCTACTTCTCCTGGGAAGACTTTATGATTTCTTCCATAAGCATAGTCCATAAAAACTAGAAAGAGGAGTTCGTCTTTCGGAATCTTATTAAGGTGCCCAACTATTTTAATTGGGGGAGAGCGAAATTCAAGGTTTCCAATGAAGACATTATCTGCATTCACTTCTCTAACTTGATACCCACGTACAGTATCCCATCCACCAAGTCCGTATTGCTCACTCGCTAAAAGGTTAGTACTTGAAAGTTGCCCCCTGGCCTTTGCATGGAGGGTGAACCCATATCCTATTTCTAAAATGGGAGCAATTGCCAATCGTGTGTATATATAGGAATTATTGGCTCCTTCACGCAGTTCTTGATAACGTTTGCGGCTTTGATCAGGAAGCCATCTTCCAGGGGATCCATAGACTTCAATGGTACCGGAAACTTTGTACCAAGAACCTTCATATCCTCCATTATACCCAATGACAAGTTGAGTCAGATTCACGGATTGATCAAAAAAGAGATCTCCGTCTTGATCAATGCTTGTATTTGTCCGCTTCCAATCGAATCCAATAAGAAAGTCTTCTAAGAAATTAAGCATGGGACGAACAGGAATTTCATAACGGAGGCTTGCTTGGGCACTATAACCTTTGGTTTTCATCCCCGGCGTATCCAGGTCTGCTTTAATATGAGAATAACCTCCATACGTAACGAGAGTATGTCTCCAAGGAAGGGGAGCTGTATAGTGAAGAGAAGTTGACCAGTAGTTATTGATATTGCTTCCTGAAGTGAACTGAAACGAAAGAATGTGATCTAGATTAAAAACATTCCCCCAGTTAAAGCCAGCAAAATACCGCGTTCTTCCCGATTGACGGATTCCACTATTATCCACCCCTGCAAAGAAACGCCACGGCCATCGATCTTCTGTAACAAGCTCAATATCGGTCACATCATTTTGTCCAGATGGAGAGAAAATCGAGTTAGTCTGTCTAAAAGGATTTCGATTCATCCATTCAAGGTCTTTGATAAGAAGATCCATATCGACCGGTTGACTTTTTTGGTTACGCATATAACCAATCAACTTCTCATCCTTAAAGTGTTTGTTTCCTGTTGAGCGAATCTCTCCAAGTTTACCTTCATAAACGATGAGTTCCAAAACTCCTGATGAAATGGATTGTGAAGGGACTTCTACATAAACAATTGGATGATTTGCTTTTCGGTAAAAATCGACGATTCTTTTTTTGATTTCACTAATACGACTTACGGTTACAGGCCTTCCAAGATAATCTTCGAGGAAAAACTTTAAGACATCATCTTCTTTAGAAACCTTTAGATCAATAAATTGAATACCATGGGCTTCTGGAGAATGGATTTTATTAACGGAGTCTTTGGATCCTAAAAGGATAATTCCCTTAAAACTTGGAGCAAGGACTTCTTCGGTTTCTTGGGGGCATGTGAGTAATGGGAAATGCTGTTCAATTCCAAAAAGAGGAAGTAGAAAAAAAGTTGCTAGATAAAGAACGGTTCGCATCATTTTTGTACTCTAGGGGGTTAAATAATTTATTATCAAGTTCAAATCACCAAGTTAGATAGGTTCGAGGATTGTTGTTAGCTCTGGTGTCATCTTGTCTTCTAATAAAGTAGCGTTCTTGAGGGCTGACATTAAAGCTATCAAATGTGGAGCGCCATTCTCCAGGTTGAAGAGGAGCGCGCGGGGTGTATTTGACATAGAAGTTTTCAGGCCAACCTAAGTAGTAATTGAAAGATGATTCTTCATATAAGAACTCAGTTAAGATAATCATAGCTTCATGAGTAATTGTTTCTAAACAGGGCTTATAGAAAATCTTAAAGGGAACCCCTTGATCGCCATCGGGATAATAAGTGCACCATTTTTCTTGATCGGTATCGACAAAGAGTTGCCCTGGAACGAAAAAGTACGAGAGGCCTCCATTAATAAATTCTGCAAGGGGATCAATGACATTTTGAGCTTGTCTTGCTGTGTAAACTCGGATGTATCCATTATCTGAATTAATAAAGCTAGTCGCATCGATAGAAAATGCTCCTGGTCCAATTTGTGGTGGTGCAGGGGCCTGATTATCGCACACAAGATCTACGTTTTCAGAAGCAGAAACAACAGCATTATTACGCAAAGTCATATTGCCCTGTGTAATCACTAAGATATTTCCACTTGGTGCGTAAATGGGAATAATAGAATTTACTGGAAGAGTGTTGAGTGTTGATGGTCCTGAGATGATCGTATCTCTAAAGGCAACGATAGTAATATCTCCTCCATCTTTAAAGAAGGGATTGGTGGGTGCAGTATAGACTGCTGCTCGACTTTCATTATTAAAGCTAATACTAGGACCTGTGGTTCCAATATTTAAGATGTTCGCAGGGGTTCCATTTGCAAATAGATGTTTAGTAGACATGATTGTAGGACTTCCATTTTGAGACCAGTAGGTAATGGGGTTCCCAACGCCTGTTTGAGGTGGTGTTGCAAAAGAACCATAACCTAATGCAGCGATTTGCTGAGTCGATAGAGGAATAGCATTGGTATTGTACAGGTTGGTATCAAACGCAATAGCTCCTTGTCCATTGCTGAAGACAGCAGGTGAAGGAGAACCAAGTGGAGTTCCGGCAAAAATATTCACTCCTCCAACTAAAGCAGTTTGTGGCCCCCAAAGCTCTCCATTTGCAAAAGTTGCATCGGCAATATAGGTGAATCCTCCTGATGCTTCATAATCAACGATATCCCCTTGAGCCCGAATTCTTGAGGGAACTCCACCTGCTACACGAATATCTCCGCCTGCCCGAGCGCTTATTGTTCCTAAGTTCGGGCTAATGACATTTGTATTATTGAAGACCTTGTTATGGAGGTTTGCACTTCCAAAACTTCCATTAATGCAATGAATACTGTTTAATGCCCAGAAGTGAGAGGTGCTATTTTGTATTTCATAGTAATTAAAGTTAGCTCCTAGGACAGAACTGATCACCGGAATAGGAAAAGGACCTCCAATGAGTAACAAGCTATTCCCAACGTGAACAAACAGTTCTGCTGGAAAGGCGCCATTTTGATTGTCGTTTGCAAATTCAACAAAAGCTGCGCCGAGTCTTGCATCCATTACAAAGTTATTTCCGACATTAATGTGGGTGGTTCCCCGAACATTCTCAGGTGTGCCACTTGCGGCGAGGTTATTGTCAAAAACACCGATGAAAGCTCCTGAGACACCTGGAAGCCCAGGTCCATGTCCCATCATTAAGTTATTCCCAACATTGACATTCAAGCGCGCTTCAATTTTTCCATGAGCTAAGGCCCGAGCACGATCTCCAATCCCTGAGAAGTTATCTCCACCGAAAATAGTACAATCTCCACCGACATTAACAGTAATATCTCCCGTGTGAACGGGGTTCGCACCGGTCAACTGTAAAGGGCGACCAATTCCACCTCCAGGACCATCTACAACAGGTCCAGATTGGATGAACAAATTTCTGCCTACATTTACTGTTACAGGATTATCAGTCACATCATGAGGAGTTCTTCCTTGCTTGGCAATCATTGATAGACTCAGAATATTTGCGATTCCACACTGGATTGTCAAATCGTTTCCTACTAAAACAGTGATAGGCCCAGTTGTAGGATTAAAGTTTCCAGGATTAGAGTCGTAATACCCAATAATAGATCCACCTGTCAGATTAATGCTTCCTCTTGTCGCTTCGACTGTTACAGGGCCATGGACGCAACCAAAATTAATGGGGAAAGTAGCATTTAACTCTCCCATAGTAATGTCCCCAGTTTGTGCCAGAACATTGACTGTCGCATCGACTCCAGAAATATTACTATTCTGGAATCCTCCCAAAGCATTAATATTTCTTCCAGCTGTTAAGGTAAGTGTTCCGCCAGGCCCTTGTGCATCGATTGTAGAACCTGAGGCACTGATGTAGTCTCTGCCAGCAGTGATAGTGATATTGGTTCCCCCACCAGTAGTTTGAATGTCAGAAAGGGTACGAAAAACAACATCACGATCTGCTAAAACGGTAAGACTATTTCCACTTCCCCAAGTTAAGATATTTCCCGCCAGGTCAAAGAAGATATCTCCGTTTCCTCCAGGAGTTCCTAAGCTTGTTTGAATAGTCACATTTCCAGCACCAAGAGCGGCAGCCAGGTCTGTATAAAGGAGTTGAGCGCTCGCGGCAGGAGCTCCAATATAAGGACTTCCTACATAGAGTGGGTTTGAAGGGGCGATTCCTACAGTGATATCATTGGGATCAAGAAGAAGTTCACCAGGTTTCCCGTGGGGAGCAGTTAAGTCAACTGTTCCTCCATAAGTCCAGTTTGTTGTAGGAGCTGATACCTCTACATAACCCCCATTTCCTTCAGATAGTCCTCCTGTTGCTTTAGCATGACCATAAAAACGTGTTTCTTTATCTGACCAAAAAAGGATTTTCCCTCCATCACCTTCTTGTAGAGCACTCGCATCAAAACAAGTTTTTTCAGCAACAAAGGTATATTCGGAAGCAAGAAGATTTTTATCTTTCCCTTGAAAACTCCCTCCAATGTAAATTGTTCCGCCCCCAGATTTTCCTGAAACATCGATCAGCGATTCTTCGTGAACGATCACATGGTCTCCTAAAACATAAACTTCTCCTCCTTTGTCCCCTTTTTTTGCAGTGATTGTTCCTGTATTTCTTACATGGGTCAGATAAACTTCCCCATCTTTTTTAACAGTCGCTAATGCATCGGGCTTCGCACTGGTTTTCATTGCATGTGAATAAGCATTTCCTTCTGTATTTAGCTCTTCAGAGATTCCACCTTTCACATAAAGAGGATCTTTGCTGTTAGGGTGATAGAGAAGAGAGGTACAACCAAAAGCTCCTGCTCGCCCACCATTAACAGTAATTGTTCCATGATTTTCTACTGTTTTTCCAATAAGGAGAGCGTCCCCATCTTTTGTATGAATTTTCCCAAAATTAATGACCGATCCTAAAGAGTCCCCAAAAAATTCGAGGTTTTCTCCCTTTAAAAAAGCGCTATCAAGAACATTAAATGTCGAAGCAATAAAAGCTCCTGTATCAATAAAGGCACCTTCTCCTATAAGAACTCCATTAGGATTCAATAAGTAAAGTTGTCCGTTCGAGTGAAGATATCCAAGAATCTCAGATGGATTTGCTCCGACAACACGGTTCAAAGTTGCTGAAGAAGAGTTGGGTTGGATAAAATGGGCTTTTTCTCCTTTTTGAATCGAAAAATCCTTCCATTGAATGATAGTTTTTTCTTGCTCAGTTTTAATATGAAGAGTTTGATTATCTTGGTTAATGATCGTGGCTTGACCACTTACAACCTCCCCTCCATTAGGTTTTGCTAAAAGGGGAACAATAAAAAGTGAAAAGAGAATAGATTTCGACCAAGACACGAAGACACCTTAATTTTTATAATTTTTTTTTAGATATACCACTTGGTAATATTTATGAGAAAGCACCTTGGAAAAAGGTGATTCTATTTTGAAACTAGGACGTGGACTTTTTTAAGATAGTTCGAGAGTTTTGCACTTTTTTGAATGAAAGATCTCAGAGGGGTTTCGATTTCATAGTAGTAAATGTTGGCCAGAAACCCGTAGATGCATGCATCGATTGTATGCAGAGTCTTCCCAAAGAAATAATCCTCATCGGAAAGGAGCGTTTCTATAATCTTAAGGTCTTGCGTTCCTTTTTTATAGACATCTTCGGGGGAGTAGCGTCCGATACCCTGCATTTGATACTTTTTTATGTTGTTTTCTCTGAATCCATCAAGATCTCCTTTTTGCATATTAGGGAAAGTCTCAATGAAAGCTTGCTCAAACCGAGGCCAATAGGTCTCATCCTGCCATCGTGAATACGACATGACCCAATACAGGTGTTCATCAAGCATGCGTCTTATAGCAAAATCAAGAGCTTTTTCTTTTTCACTTAGAGTGTTATCGATCAAAAGCTGGTAAGTTTTCGTGATTTTTTCAATCATTTCATTACTATCCGAGGTGATTTCACCATCTATTTCCATGTAAGGAAGTTGCCCACGTGGAGCCTTACTTGTATCGACGATATGCTTCATTTCAAAGGGAACTTTTGTCAACTTCAAAAAGGTAACAACTTTGAGCCCAAAAGGATTATTGTCTTCAAGGCCAAAAAGTCCTGGATAAAGATAAAGAGTAATCATGAGTTTATGGGTTATTCCTCGGGTTTACGAGCCCATGCAATTAATGTGTACTGCAAGGCGTCTTCAACAGATATATCTAATGGTTTAACCTGAGATCTTGGAGTCAAAACAGTATAACCTCCGATTTGATAACTCATCGGAAGGTAAACAGCAATACGATCGGTATCCATTGATGGAAAGTCTGAAAAATTTTCTCGAGTAATAAATCCGACAAGGGTTTGCCCTGCAATGGTGACTTCAACCACTTTGTTTTTTTCACCACCTGGAGAGGCTTGAAAGAAGTGGGTCACATTTTTGACCATCTTATAGAGCGATTTAAAAAAGGGAATCTTTTTAAAAATACGGTCAAAAAACTGGGTGATTTGAGAAATCATCCAAGTATTAAGAACACATCCAATAAAGAAGAGAAGGATGACAGCAGCTACGATTCCCATTCCAGGAATGTAATATTTTCCCATGAGAGCTTTCATCGGAGGACCAACAAGATTCTCTAGAAAGGCAAAAAGCCAGTAAATGATCCCAATGGTTAGAGCTAATGGGGCAATAGCGATAATGCCCCGTATCAAAAACTTTTTCATTAATACGCATCGTACCAAATATGAAAAGGGAATTCAATATTTCCCTATTCAAAAAATTTTTGAAAGTCCATCCTTCAAAGGATGTATAAGATAAAAAAAGGTCTCGGTTTTGCTATAGGAGCTGTTGTTGGCGCAGCTTCAGTTTTTTCTTATCAAGAGCTTGATAAAAAGCTTCAACCCACGACGTTTCCAATCCTTGAAAGAGAAGGATACACACTAGCGTATGATACTCGAGGGAAAATCCCTTTTTGGACTCATGAGCATTTAACAAAAGAAAGTCTTGTGAAAACAGCAGAAAGGTCAGGGATGAGTTTTCGAGAAGATCCCGACCTTTATACAAGGCATAGGAGCAGTTTATCCGATTATCAAAAATCAGGATTTGATCGAGGTCATATTGTTCCAGCTGGGGATGAACGCTTTTCTAAAGTAGCACTTGCAGAAACCTTTTATCTTTCGAATATTTGTCCTCAGCATCCTCAATTTAATCGGGGACTTTGGAATCAATTAGAAAATCATTTACGTTCATTGGTTAAAACTCATGGGCCCCTTGAAGTTGTCTCAGGTCCTCTGTTTCTTTCTCATGAAGAAGAGGGAAAAAAGTTTGTGACCTATCAGGTGATTGGAGAAAATGAGGTGGCAGTTCCGACCCATTTCTTCAAGGTCATTCTTTCTAAAGAAGAGGTTTGGGCCTATGTCATTCCCAATCAACCGATCAAAGGTTCTTTGGAAGACTACCGCTTCCCTATCGAAAAGCTCGAAAAAATTTCTGGTATTTGTTTTGGAGAGCATCGCCAAAAGACTATTTAGGTTCTTCCGATAATAATTTTATATCGACATCCTCTAAGAACTTGACTATTCTATTCGTATGGAAAACGAAACGTTTCAGAAAAAAGATTACACAAAGGTCTCCTTTACTGACTGTAAGTTTTCAGATTGCTTTTTTGAAGATTGTCTTTTTATAGAAAGTCGGTTTTCAGGGGGTGAATTTTCCTTTTGCACCTTTAAAAACTGTAATTTATCGCTCGTCAATTTTGAAAAAGCACGTCTTCATGAAGTTTCATTTGAAGGGTGTAAAATTGTTGGAGCAAATTTTCATCTTTTGGAAAAAAGACTCTTTTCAATCGGTTTTAAGGAATCCATTCTCCAAAGTTGTAATTTTTCCCATCTGAAGATGAAAAAAATGTCATTTCAAGGAAGTAAATTGTGTGAATGTGATTTTAAAGAAACGCTTTTATCAGAAGCAAATTTCAAAGGTTGTGACTTAGAAGGAACCCTTTTTCATCAGTGTGATTTAAGGGGAGCAGACTTTCGAGAAGCCATTCATTACTCTATCGATCCTCAAGCGAACCAAATCAAAAAAGCAAAATTTTCCATTCCCGATGCGCTTTCTTTATTAAAAGGGTTTGACATTACCTTAGAGTAGGAGTAGACTAGTTTTATCTATAACTATCCCCAGAGTCATGAAAGAGCTATTTTTACGTATTGAAAAGGTTTCGAAAACCTATTTTGAAAAGTGTCGTATGATTAAAGAGGCGCTGAAGGGAGTCTCTCTAGATCTTTATCAAGGAGAGGTTCTAGGACTGCTTGGTGTTAATGGAGCAGGGAAAACCACTTTAGTCTCCATTTTAGCGACCCTTCATCCTCCAACAGCAGGAGAGATATCCTGGAAAGGAGAATCGATTTACGATGTTCTCCTTCCCTATCGCTCGATTGTTGGTTACTGTCCTCAACACCCTAATATTGAGAAGGAACTTTCTTTAGGAGAAAACCTTGTCTTTTCTGGAAGATGTTATGGGATGAGTCAGAAAGAAGCGGAGGAGCGAAAAGAGGAACTTGCTAAAGAGTTTAAGTTGGAAGAATATCTTGATGCAACTATCGATCAGGTTTCTGGTGGGTATAAGCAGCGGTTTTTGATTGCTAGGGCGTTGATGCACCGGCCACAACTGGTCATTCTTGATGAGCCCACAGTGGGGTTAGACTCCCATATTCGACGCGAGCTTTGGGAAGTAATTTCCAGAATGCGTCAAGAGCAGATTACAGTCATTTTAACGACACACTATTTAGATGAAGCTGAGTTTCTTTCTGATCGAATTTGCCTCATTCACGAAGGGACGATTCGGACGATTGACACTCCGGAAAATTTAAAAAAACAACATCAAAAAAACAGCTTAGAAGAAGTTTTCCTTAAGTTTGTGGATGACCCCGATGCAGAAATTTTTAATTCTGGAGGTGGAAATGAATAGTTGGACAACCTTTTTTCAGCTGATGCGTCGCGATTTAATCGTGTTTAAAAGAGAATTTCGCAAGAAATTTATCGATACCGCAATTATCTTTTTTACAAATGTCATGGTTTTTGGTTATTTTTTACAACAAGAAGGGGCTCATGAAGGGTATGCAGCCTTTTTTGTCGTTGGGGCGATTGCCAGCTTTGGATTTGTGGAAATTGTAGGAAAAGTGGGTGTGCAACTTGCCGATATGGGAGGAGATCGCACCATATTCCATACCCTAGTGATGCCCATTCGGTCTCACATGGTTTTTCTATATATGGGACTTTCTTGGGCGGTGACTTCTGCTCTCCTTTCGATTCTCCTTTTTCCCATTGGAAAACTTTTGGTTTTTAAGGAATGGAGTCTTGATACGATTTCTTGGTGGCGGTTAGTGGTCATGTTCATCACAGCCAATCTCTTTTTTGGGTATTTTGCTCTCTGGTTAACCAGTGTGATCAAAAGTATGACCGACTTAAATAGTCTGTGGCTTCGCTACATTGCTCCGATGTGGATGTTTGGAGGTTATGTCTATTCGTGGCATGCAGCCTATGCACTCAATCATGCGGTGGGGTACATCAGCTTAATCAATCCGATGATCTATGTGATGGAAGGAATGCGTGCTGCAGCTCTAGGCCAAGAAGGTTACCTACCGTTTTGGTTATCAGTCCTCATGCTATGGGGATTTATTGGGGCTTGCACTTGGCATGGAACACGCCGTTTAAAAAAGCGACTCGACTGTATTTAAGGGAAAGAATTGTGTTCGGATAGATTCAAAAATGGGGATCTAAAAATCGGATCCCCTTTGATTTTCGCGTATGAATCCATTTTACATTTGTCATTGTTTTCATCTGCTTGGAATAATCGCGGCGGTGACGAAAATAACTTTTTAGAAGCCAATAAAAAATAGACTTAGAACAAAAAAGGCGGGAAAACGTTTCATAGTTTCCATTACAAATCGGTTTTTTATCGCAGATTCTTTGAAGGCTTCGAACAAGAACTCTTCGTAAAAGGATGTGAAGAGGAAGATCCAGCCAAATGATGGTATCAGCTTTAGGCCAGATCAAGTGGCGAAATTTCGATTGATTCCCACAAATGATCCAACAATCGGAACGGGTTGCTTTCTCAATAAGAGAAGCAAATTCTTCTTTAGGGCGCAGTGTCCAGTTGGGGAGCCAGTATAGATCATCGAGATCTGTGACTGGGTAGTCAAGATTTTCGGCTAAATGTCTTGCCAAAGTTGTTTTTCCCGATCCACAACTTCCAATGATAACGATCCGTTTCATAGGAAAGAGACTTTACTCTTCTTTCTTCAAAGACTTCAAGTGTTTTTTGTGATGGACAATATCTTCAGCAAGTTCGATCTGAATCTTCTGAAGCTCGATGAGAGATTCCCATTGATGCTTCATAAAAGTATCGAGTTTTGAATGGAGCTGTTGGATTTCGAGTTCTGCCTTAAGATTGGTGCAATATTCTTCATTAGCTTGGAGACGATCCTTTTCAGCTTGTCTGTTTTGAGACATCATAATAATGGGAGCTTGAATAGCTGCAAGGCAAGAAAGAACAAGGTTTAGAAGAATGAATGGGTAGGGATCGAATGCGTCGTTATAAAGATAAAGACCATTAAAGATCATCCAAGCAACGATTACAACAAGAAAAGAGAGTATAAATTTCCAACTACCCCCAAATTTTGCGACCTTATCAGCCATTCTTTCGCCAAAAGAGAGTTCTCGTTCGAACTTTTTATTGACGTTTTCTGCAAGAACATCCTGGTTTTCTAAACTCTCAATGACCTCTCTTTCAAGCTTTGAAAGAGCGCCTTTATCAGCAGTCAGTAAAGTTTCAATATGTTCGGAACGGATTTCGCGGAGATCGGGGTAACAGATGTATCCATTTTTATTAATGTTGGGATGTTTTTTACAAATGGCATCAAGAATTGAATTTCGAATCAATCGAATGGGAAAGAGTTTTGCATTGGAAAACTCTTCATGACAAATTTCACACTTTTTACATTTGTTATTTGACAAGACATCATTCCTAATCTAACATATAATTTCTCTATAATTAACAGGAGGTTCAAATTCAACAATAATGATAGATTCATATTGGACAGTTACTTTATTTAAGATTCAAGAAACGCCCATTACTTTGATGAAGCTTCTTGTTTTTGTTATTATATTACTCTTATCATTTCTTGTAGGACTTCTAGTAAAGCGAGCGATCACAAAAGCTTTTTCCTATAGAGAGCAAATTTCTCCTTCTTCGTCCTATGCGATCAGTCGTTTAGTTTATTTTTTTATCCTTATCGTTGGATTTTATATCGCTTTTACAACACTCGGAATTAACTTAACTGGAATTGCCGTCATTGCTGGAGCTTTAAGCGTAGGAGTTGGTTTTGGCCTCCAAGCAATTTTAAATAACTTTGTCTCAGGAATTCTGATCCTTTTTGAAAAGAATGTTACCCCTGGTGATATTATTCAGTTAGAATCTGGAGTGATGGGAGTTGTGGAGAAAATCAATATCCGCTGTACTGTGATTCACACATCTGACAGAAAAAAGATGATGATTCCAAACTCAGAAATTATCTCGAAAAAACTTACAAATTGGTCTTTGGAAAAAAAGGGTGTTTACCAAGTTTCAATTCCTCTTTCTGTTAAGCGAGAAGTTGATAAAGCCAAGGTTAATGAGGTATTACTCAATGTAGCAAAACATAGCCCTTTGACTTCTAATGGATTTTCACCATCCACACATTTAGTCAAATTAACAGAAGGGCATCAAGAATGGGAATTGATTCTTTGGCTAAATCAAAAGTCTCAGAAGTTAGAAGAAGACTTTTCTTTTAGTCATCTGACAGATCAGATAGAAAAACTCATGAAGGAACAAGAGATAACGCTTGAAAAGATCTCCTGTCCAACCACGATATTTTCGAAAGTATCTTAATTTTCTTTTCATTAAAAAAAAAATCTCCTATCATCAGATCCTTTATAACAATGATAACTTTAAGAGAAGGATAATCAAATGAAACGTTCTTGGATGTTAGTTTTTTTTCTAGGCGTCATGGGATTTGTTAATGCAGGTCAACATGATGATCAATCTAAACCTGTATTATACTATTCTGATGATTGTGATATTAAGATCACTCCAAATGCTGGACCACGCATCAATAGCGATTGGAATGTATTTCTAACAGCAGATTTTATTTACTGGACTATTCGGCAAGACGGGATGTTTTATGCCGTAACGGGTGCTGGTGCAAATGCTTCAGGTGGTAGCGTTCATGATCTTAGTTGGGATTGGAATCCTGGTTTCAAAGTAGGGCTTGGTTTCAATCTTCCTCATGATGGTTGGGATGTTTTTGCTGAATATACTTGGATTCAAACAAGCCCAAGTGGTTCTAAAAGCCAAGATGCAACAAATGCAAATATGATTCCTTATTGGAATGTTACAGGATTTAGTCTTGCAAATGGAACTCTTGTAAAATCAAAAGCAGATTGGGATGCTCACTATAATAATGTGACTTTAGATCTAGGTAGAAATGCCTACCTTAGCCAATACATGAAACTTCGCCTCTTTGCTGGACTTCAAGCAGCATGGATCAATCAAGACTACACTGCGCAGTACGATCTAGATACTGGTGCGTATGGAAAACTAAAGCTCGGTCAAGACTTTTGGGGAGTTGGACTACGTGCAGGGTTGAATAATTCATTCCAATTTACAAAGAACTTTAGCTTCTTTGCAGATCTTTATCTTGCCCTTCTTTGGGGAAAATTTGATCTCGATCGTCGTGACACTGTAACAGGTGTTGATCGTGTTACAACAGAGACATTAAAAACTCATGTGAAACCATGGACTGAAGAACCTGTAGCTGATATTGCTGCTGGATTCCGTTATGATGGCTGGTTTGCAGAGGATCGTTTCCACTTCCTCCTACAAGCAGGATGGGAACACCAACTGTGGATTTTACATAACGAAGTGATCAAAGCGACTGAACCAGACCATGCAGGAGATCTTCTTCTTCAAGGTCTTACAGTTAAAGCACGCTTAGACTTCTAATGAAGACACCAGTCATTGACCTTCATTGCGATCTTCTCGCTTATTTGAATGAAGATCGACAAAACAATGGGCCAATGGATGAAGCTTCAAGATGTTCGCTCCCCCTTTTAGAAAAAGGGGGAGTTTTTTTTCAGGCCTTAGCCGTATTTACTGAATTAGGGGTGGGTTCACGAAAAAAAGCTGAAGAACAAATCGAATGTTTTTACGAGAAAGTAAAAAATAACTCCCTAGCAAAGACAGAATTTGCTCTTGCCATTGAAAGTTGTTCGAGTCTTCTTGAAGAAGACGAGCCTTTTGATCTTCTTTTTGACCGCTTTGATCAAGAGAAGTGGCTTTATCTTAGTCTTACGTGGAAAGAAGAAAATCGTTTTGGAGGTGGAGATCAAAGCAAAGTAGGACTCAAGCGTGATGGAGAGATTCTTCTAGAATATATGGATGGAAAGGGAAGTGCGATTGATCTAAGTCATGCTTCCGATGCCTTAGCTGAAGGAATTTTTAATCATATCGATAAGAGAGGACTTCAGATTACTCCAATTGCAAGTCATTCTAACTTTCGAGCTATTAAGGATCATCCTCGAAACCTACCCGATGCATTTGCAAAAGAAATCATAGCTCGCAGGGGAGTGATAGGAATCAACTTTGTCCGTCACTTTGTTGGGAATCATCCTGAGGATTTTTTAAGACATATTCATCATGGCATTGCGCTCGGTGGAGAGGAAACATTAGCCCTTGGTGCCGATTTTTTTGGGGGAATCCCTATCCCAGCCATAGAGCACCTCAAGCCCTTTTATCAAGTTGAGTTTTCAAATAGTAGCTGTTATCATTCCTTCGAAAAGTTAATTGAAAAAGAGATTTCAAAAGAACAGATTAAAAATCTTTTTTTTAATAATGTAAAAAGGAATTTAACTTTATGTCTTCAGAAATTGAATTAGCAATAGATTCTTGTTCATCCTCGTGGGATTTAACCCTAGATCATGGAAAAATAGAGAAAGAGACCTATTGGAAATCTTGGGGGCATTATATCGCTTCTTATTGGTCAAATGCCCATCAAGAAAATTTAAAAGAGCGTCTTATGACTCTTCTTTGTGAAGAGAAAGATCCTTTGTTAAGAGAAAAAATAGGTGCGATTGCTACGTTTTGTAAAAAGGCCTGGTTTTATGGAGTAAGAACAGAAGCTCCTGAAACACTTTTAATGGTAAAAGAGGGAAAAATGACATTTCCTGGTCAAATTACTCCGGTCATGGAAAACGGGCGTTATCGAAATTATCCTGGAGAAGATTTGTGGAAGCAATTTTGGGAGACACAATATCTTCTCTTCGTAGGAGCTAGGGATCCTGTCACTCGTTTAAAGAATCTTGAAGAAACTTATCGAGTGCCGCCAGAAGTTATTTCTAGAAATGAAAGTTTAGATCCTCGGATTACCTGGATTGGACATGCATCTCTTCTCATTCAAGTTGCTGGGATTAATATTTTAACCGACCCTTCTTTTGATTTTGTTTTTCCTTGTTTTAAACGACATATTCCCCCGGGAATTGCAAAAGAAAAACTCCCTTGTATTGATCTGCTTTTAAATTCTCATAATCATGGAGATCATGCGAATCAAATGGATTACTTTTCCCGTTTTAACCCCTTAGTTTTTTCAGGTGTTAATAATGGAAAATGGCTGAAAGGAATGGGATTTACCCACTTTGTTGAAAATGATTGGTGGGAAAAAACGGTTGTTTCTCGCAAAGGGCAGCCGATTAAAATCACGGCAGTTCCCGCTCAACATGGGAGTCAAACAGCGCTCATGGATGCCAACAAAATGCTTTGGTGTGGGTATGTCCTTGAAGTCGGAGATAAGGTTCTTTATTTTGCTGGAGATACTGCAATGGGGACAAAGATGTATGATAAGGAAGGGAAAGAGCATGCATTATTTGAACAATTAAAGAGCCGGTTCCCAAAAATTGATGTGGCTTTTTTACCGATTGCTCCAGAAGGGGAACCTCTTGTTCATATCGATCATGAGGAAGCTATAAAAGCTTTTAAAATTTTAGGTGCTAAAGAGATTGTCCCTATTCATTGGGGTGCATATCGCACGGGAAAGGAAGCCATTGAGGATCCTATTTTAGCATTTACAGCTTTTGCAAGAAAAGAAGGAATTGCAGATCAACTGCGTGTCCTAAAAGTCGGCGAAAGCTATACCCTACGAGATGAGCAAGGGATTAAACAAACTGCTTGATCAACTCGATCACTTCTTCTCTTCTTTCAACATGGGCCATGTGACCCACATGAGGAAAAGTGTGAAGGGTGGCATGCTTCAGGTGATCATAGAGATACTGAGCACACCAAAGAGGGCTTGAGAGATCTTCTTCTCCAGCTAGAATAAGCATAGGAGCTTCAATTTCTGATAGAAAGGAAGATGAGTCAAAATTTTTCAAAGCTTCAAATTGTCCGGCAAATCCTTCAGGAGTTTGAAGGTAAGGATTATTTGCCATCTCCTCCGCTTTTTTTTGGTATTTTTCTGTGCTGCTGAGAAAGGTATTACTAAAAAGCCAGGGAAGCACGGTATCAATAACGATCTCTATAGGGACATTTGCTTGCATCAATTTTCCCGTCGTTGCAATTTTGAACTGGGAAGCTTTGGGAAGTTTATGAAAAGGAGCAATCAATGCTCCTTTATCGATTCGCTGAGGGTATTTATAACCGATTGTTTGTGTGATGGCTGTTCCCATTGAAGATCCTACGAAACTTGCCTTTTCGATATTTAGATGATCTAGAAGTGCGATCGTATCAGCTGCCATTGTTTCGATGGAATAGGGGGTTTTAGGAGCGGTTGTTTGCCCTGCTCCTCGATTATCTAGAAGAACGATTTGAAACTCTTTTTCAAAAGATTCAATGTAGGAGAGCCAAGTCATGTGGTGAGTTGAAAATCCCGATAAGAAAACAAGGGGTTTCCCTTTCCCATGGACTTCATAGTAGAGATCAATTTGATTAAGCTTTGCAAAAGGCAAGGGTTTCCTCCACAACAGTTTCAACAGCTTCGATATGGAGCATATGTCCTACCTTGGGTACAGGGAAAAGTTTTCCATTAGGAAGCCTTTCTTCTAGAATTTTTGCGCAACGGAGGGGAGTAAAAAGATCCTCTTCCCCTGGAATAATAAGCATTTCAGTTTCAATTTCAGGAAGTTTATCCGTTAAATCAAAAGCTGCAAGTGCCGCGAGTTGCCCTGCATACCCTTCAGGAGTTTGAGGAAAGGGGTTATTGACCATATCAGAGATCATTTGTTCGACTCGGTTAGAATCGGATAAAAAAGTATTGCTAAAAAGCCAAGGGATGACGGTTTCAATTACAAGTTCTAATTTGACTCCAAATTCTAGAAGCTTTGTTATCGTTTTTGAAACACGAATCACTGTATTCGGAATGGCATTGAAAGGAGCGAGTAATACCCCTTTCAACAGGCGTTCTGGATACCTTAACCCTAATGTTTGAACGATTGTTGTTCCCATTGAAGACCCCATAACATGGGATTTTTGAATTTCTAAAGCATCCATGAGACCAATAACATCATCGGCTAAAAGATCAATAGTATAGGGAGGAGCTGTCACGCCACTTCTTCCAGAACCACGATTATCAAAAGTAATGACTTCAAAATGATCTTTGAGTTGAGGGGCAATCCCCTCCCACATTTCAAGCGTATTTGTGAATCCACAAATTAAAATAAATGGAATACCTTTACCATGACGTTCATAATATAGGTCCGTTCCATTTACAGAAATTTTTGGCATCAACTCTCTCCTAAAAAACTTTAGCGTACCATACAAAATAAAATTGTGATAGACAAAAAGGTGACTACATGGTACACGAATAGGTAAGTGAATATTAAGATGGCTATTATCTTTCGTTCACAAAAAAACTTCCCCCTTCTTTTTCCAGACTGAGAAGTCTGGTCCCCGGCCGTTGTGTGAAAGCATGACGGCCTTTTTTTGGTCTTAGGGTTAGGAGATTTGTTTGTACGAGATGGCCAATCTTTTGGAATTCTTCTGTAAATAACTCTTTGGAAAGGGCTAGGGGCCCTTCCCCTCATCGTCATTTACAAAATTCTTCTCAAAATCTAAGCCATCTTGTACAAAACATCTCCTAACCTTAAGACTGTCTAGGAATAACCAGCTAAATACTTGATCCATGAGTAATGACATGAGATGTTAATTATTTGCTACGAATATAAAAGAATTAATTTAATTAATTAAAATTTTCATTTTATATCCAATAAAATATTGGTTTCATATAATTGCGATCGTGGAGTAATAGGCTTTAGTTAAATTAAGCTATAAATGTTGTAACGATAACTTTCCGGAAGGGCCGGGGAATAAGAACCGAGCTGAATGAAACTTTTTTATTTGGATCGGTTAAAGGAGAGGAAGATGTCTGTAGTTGTTGCTTTAGATGAGGGAAAAGTTCAAGGAATAGAACTCGAAGTTGGTCAATTAAGGGAAGATTTTGATCGGTTGGATGTTTTCGAGGCAAGGCGACGCTTGCAGGAGCTTGGAGGTCAAATTGAAGGGGTGCGCGGACAAGTACGGGCCCTTCCAGAACCTCTTTTATGCAAAATGGAAGGCTCTTATGCCAATCTTTTAGAGCTCAAAAACCGCCTAGAACGGAAAGAGATACAACGTCTGTTAACAGGAGCAGAAGTTCTTGTTGCTAGTGGAAATCAATATCACGATGAACGAGGAACTGCTGCTTGTGGTCCCATTGTCGGAAAAGCTTTGGAGAAGATGCTTCAAGGATCATTAAACTCTCGGGAGGCAATGGATCGAGTTGTTCAATCAGGTACTGAGACTTATGAAGCATTGATTGGCAAGTTAAGTCAAGAGAGTTCTTATTTTCAAATGGGAAGGCATTTAAGTTGGAAAGAAGAAGTTGAACCAAGATTTTCTGAAACCCTTGAAGGCGTTGGAGAGGTTATCAAATGCGAGCTGACCCGTGATACCAAAGGAGTGTATTTAAATCTTCTAGAGCAGTTGGAGGCTAGGAGAGAAGGAACTCGGATTGGTGCAATGCTTCTTGTGGGAAGAGAGTATTTTGGTGTGACTCTTGGACGGGAAGAAGTTTGTATTTTTGATTCACATGGTTCTTATGCCATTACGAGAGGGAATGCTCCAGCATTCATGGTCAAAGCAAGAAATTTAGAGCATGCTGCAGAACTTTTAGCTTTTAGAAGAGAACATCTAGGCGTTAAGGAACTTGATGAAGTCACTTGCTTTCCAATTCAAGGGAAACAATCCCCTTCTAGTGAAGCTTTAGCTCTTGTCGATCCTGTTGAAATCGAACCTATTGTCCCGACATCGATTCGTCAAGAATTTCGACCCGTTATCACCCCGGAAAATCGTGATGATGTCTTAAGAATGGTGCAAGCTTTAGAAAGAATTGTCCCATCGGATACCAAAGCGGTAGAAGAAATCTTATCACAATACAAAACTGTGAATCTTTGTAGAGATTTAGGAAGCGGGATGGAAGTCCGAGCAACTGTTCTTGTCTTGAAAGCAGAACTTTATTTTCATGATGCGGCCCTTTTGAAACCTCAAGAAGTTGAAATTTCTCGAGAACTGAGGGCTCCAATGATAGAAGAGTCTGATGGTGAAGACGATATTTTCTACGATTGTATTGATTATTTTGAAAATGAAGTTCCAGAAGGAGTAGGAATTCAAGAAAAACAGCAACTCGTCCAGAAAGCTGTAGAAGTGGGAACTCTTTTCATTCGAGATCATTTACTTCCCGCAACCCTTCAAGAGGGAGCCTTAGATCGAGACTTGATTGTTGAAAGGGTAGAGCAATGGTTTGAGAATTTTCTTCCGACTCTATTCTTTGATCGCGGAGTGCCGACGACTCACCAAAAAGCTCAGCTTAGTCTTACATGTGAAGTGATCGGATCAATGACCCGTTTTATCAAAGACTACAATGCATTGCGCGGAGCAATTGAAAGAACAGAGGGAAGATGCGCTCCGCATGAAATGCATCAAAAAGTTTATCAAGAAATGCAGAAAGGACAAAGGCGAGAACAAGAGATTCTTTTTGGTTTTTGCCAAGATCTACTGGATCTTTATGAAGCGCATCAGAAGAAACCATTAGTAGAAGAAAAAAAGGGAGAAATTGCTCTTAGTACTGCAAAAGTTCTCGATGCATTGATCGATACCGTTTTATCGCCAGAATTTTCCAAACTTTTAGTCTTGGGTTTTCTTGAAGATGATCAAATTGCATCGGAAGTTCAAGGGCTCCAATCGAGCTCTCCTCATAAACGAGAAGCTGGAGAAGTTTCTCAAGAGTTGCAGTTAGATCTGACAAAACTCATTAATGAACTAATCGATTTTGGAAGTCCACGGTATAGCTCATGGATTGCAACAAGTATGCTTAAAACCCATTTTATGACGACCGATAATCCTGGACGGATGCTATCTTCTCTTCGTTTTGGAATGAGGATACTTTCTAAACCCTTCTTCAAAGATGAGATTGGAGCTTTTTTACAGGAAGCATTTTCTCTTCAGAAAACAGGTGGAGGATCAAAAGATGAATGGGTAAGAACTGCGACACTTGGAGTCTCAGTGATTCGGCGGTATGGTTGGACTTCTAGAGGTGTGAGCAAATTAGGAAATGTTCAAGAGAGGGAAAATATTCCAGAAGCTCTCTATCAAAAAGTTATCAAAATCGTCCACGACATGGGGCCTAGATCGACAAGTCGGATGCTTTCTATGACTTCCTGGGTGATGCCCTCAGTTCATACTTTTGGAAGAAGCCTTACAGAAAACCTTTATGCCCTTTCACAATCAAAAGGGCTCATGCGAACCTATACTGTTCGTTATCTTATTGGAGGAGTTTTGGTGGGAGAAGTGCGTCGGCAAAAAGCATTAGTCCCTCTAAGAATTACAACTCTTTCACCTCCTACTCCTCAAGGAGTCCCTGAACAATTAGGAAAAAGGATGTCGACATTAGTTGGAGATTATCTTCGGGGATATGTGAAAGAGCTTTATCTAAAAGAGAGTCCTCTTGTGACCAATGTTGTCGATTTTAGTGTATCAATGGTTCAAGGATTTCTTCCTGATGTGATTGCTGGACCTGCTAGAGAAAATAAGGCTCTATCAAAAGCAAAGCAACAAATGGTTGTCGATTTTTATGGAGCATTAGGACCGTTTCTTAAAGATTATGCAGCGGCGATTCAAGAGGCAAAAAAAGATCCAACGTATCCTGTTCTTGCATCTCAAGGGAAAGAAGAAAGGCTCATTATTGCTGCACTTGAAAGAGTAAGAGGTGCTCCAATTAAAATTTCAGATCGTGATGTAAATAAAAAGTTAGAAGCAATTTCAGATCTTTTAATTCGAAGTCACTGCCATGGAATCACCCAACTGCAGGCACAATTTGTTCGGTCGACAGCTTTCATTCTTCCTGAACTATTAAAAGGGGGGATCGATCTCTTTTTCTCTCCTGATATGATGAATGCTCTTCTTCTCAATTGTATTGAATTCATGAATGAGAAAATTCCCGAGGATCCTGAGCATCAATATCAATCTTGGGATGCAGATGTTTTGTCAAGATGGAATGATTCTCTTTTTGATCTATTCAATGGAATTGTTGAAATTGGGGAACCTCAAGGGAAAATGAGAGAAATTACTGGAACCCTATTGGGTGTTGGGGAAGGAGCGAGGAGAAATTTAGGATCATTGCTCTCTCGCTTTTCCTATGGTCCAAGTCCTCTTCTTTCTCCAGCAGCCGGTTTGCAAACCATTGCTATTTTAGAAAAAGCTCTCTTTACCCAAGAAAAAAAAGCAAGAATCACCAATGTTTTTTGTGCATCTCTTAGAAGTAAAAGAGAAGAAGCCTTAAGAGGAGCTCTTAAAGGAGTACTAACAACCCCTCTTCCTATGGAATCGATTCATTCTGTTGCGAATGGATGGGTGGGTGAGACGGTTCAAAAAGTTATAGATTTTGGTCAATCTACAGCAAGTCATCTAGGATCTCTTTCATCAATTTTATCGAGTGAACAAACAAGTGGAGTTGAAGGGCCATTGGTTCGAGCCTTTAGACAAGAGGTCGATCAAAGAGCCTCAGGAGTTTTAAACTTTCTCCTTCCGAGTAGTGAGAGAAGTTTATCGGGAGGTCTCCAGGGATTTCTCCAAGAAAGACTTTCTGAAGCAATGAGTAGTAGCGACGTGATTCAAAGTTTGTCAACTGGAAATCCCATTATCAAGTATCTTGATAATGCTTGTGGAAACGTGATGAGCTTTTTCAGATCAAAAGATTTGATGCGGGTATTTGTTTATAATTATGTTTTAACGCCTCAGTTTTTTAATCATATGGTACAACATCTTGATAAGGAAAGAGCTCTTTCACAATCACCTCTTGTAGCTAATCTTCCAGGCTCTCTTTTCCTAGATATGACAACATTTTCGTGGGTTCTTCCCGGCCCTATGAGAAATCCAGCTCTTCTTGATGCTCCAGAAATGAAACAAGGATTTCAATGGAGTCCTCCTCTTCCTTCTGTTGACTTTTCAAGGTGTTTTGAGAGCATGAGTCGGCAACTTCTTGAAAGTGAAAGGCTCTTTGAGGCCTCCAAGGCTAGCCCTAGCCTAAATGGACTTTTTGCACAGCTCAATGTATGGGAAAAGAAAGGAAAGGTTGCTCCAGCATTGGTTCAAGAGCTTGTCAATAACTTGGAAAATCCCGAAAGGTTCTGCAAAGGGGTTGAAGAACTTCTCACTCGGTTAGAAGAAACGGGTGTTTTAACGAGAGATGAAAAAGTGGCATTAAAAGGAGAAGCTAAAAAGGGTGAATATCCGTTTGTCTTCCGTTACCTTGATTTGATGATGTCAGATCCAACCCCAATAGTGGTAGCACTTTTTGGTCATCACTCTCGTGAATCATTAAGGGAAACATTTCTAGAAAGATCGATTGGAGAAGTGAATGGATCGGTCATCCAAAAAATGGAGCCTCTTCATTTGGCAAAAGCTTTTGAAAAATGGATCACTCCCTATATGAAAGTCAATGATGTCGTGAGAAGACAAATGCAAACGGTTTTAGAAATCCTTGCCAATGACAAAAAAAGAGATCCTGTTGTAGAGAAATTTAAATACCTTTTTCAAGAAACAGAAAAATATGTTCCTTTAAAAGGGGTGGATTATCTCATATTTAAAGAGGTTATCCAAGGATTTAATACGGCAGAAGACCCTCTATCTCATGCGATGCAGCTCTTTAGTATCCATCAAACTGTGGAACATTGGGAAGAGAAAACCGAGAAAATTCATCAAGTATTAGGTCAACTCCGTTTGGAAAGTCATGAAGGGTTTCCTCTGATGGAAACGATTGAGCCTCAGTTGAAGGGATACTATCAAAAACTTGGAACAGTTTTATCAGAAGTCCTTGTTGCCCCTCTTTCGGATCAACTCAAGCTTGCTTATTCCGAGCAGTTTTTAAAACGTTATCGGTCTCTTGCAGGAAGTATTGCTCCTACAGAAGGAGAGAAAGTTTCACACTCTTGTTCGGTAGCAATCACTTCTCATGCACAAGAAGGAAATGAACATAAATTAAAACTTCTTGGCGCAGCAAAAAAGTCGATTGTCATGTCTGGATGTTATTTTGGAGGCAAAATTTTTAATCGAGCCCTTGAGGTCATTGAGGAGAATCTTAGAGAGAATCGAGAACTTGATGTGAAACTAATCGGCTCAGACTATATGTTAACCTCAGAAAATAAATCTCTCATCCGTGCTTTAGAGGGAAAATATCCTGACCGATTTTTAATGCTCATCGTACCTGAAGTTCAGCTTTATCATAGCCCAGTTTCAGATCGGACGAGTTACCGAACAAATCATACCAAACTTTTAGTAGTTGATTATGGAAGGTATTTTGAAATGGGAGGTTCTGGTCTTGCGGATCGTTGGACAACTCCAGGAATCGAGAGTATTTCCTCTTCTTCTGGACGGGCGATGGAACCTTTAGCATTTCGAGATACAGATTTTGTCTTTAGAAGTGAAGAGAGGTTTGGAACGGGATATGCGCTCTATCTAGAACTTATGAGTCTCTTTCCTATTTGGGGAGCAAAGGATGTCAAGGATCGGATTCAAACATCTTTTAATCCCCATTTTCATCATGTTGCAAGACCTCACTGCTCCACATCAACCGCTCAAAACATTGATGATCATCAAGGAAGAAATTTGGCTGAAGATGTGACCTTTTATTCAACAGGTCCAGATAGTACAGAAAACAACTTCGCTAAAGACCTCATTGAGGATATCGATCGTGCGGAAGAGTCGATTCATATTCAACATATGTACTTCCATCCAACAGAAGATCTCCTTGCATCTTTAAAAAGAGCTGCAGATAGAGGGGTTGCTATCGAGATTTGTACGAATCGAACAGGTCCTGATATGCCCGTTAGTCATGAGTTTTTTGTTGAGCTTTCACGCTCGAATTGGAAATCTCTTTATGGAGGAAAATCCAATCCACGACTCAAAATTTTTGAATTTAATATTGCAAATACCACCTATCATAAAAAAGTTGTAATGATCGATCAAAAAGTGGTTTATCTCGGAAGTACAAATCTCGGTGAGAAGAGTCTCAATATGAATGATCATGAAATCAATCTAAGGGTCTGTTCTCTAGATTTGGGGCGAGCTGTTTATGAAGAGTTTCAAAGAGAAACTGGTTCTTCTTTTGAAAGTAGCAAGAGAAGTTCTCTTGAAAGAGAATTGGGTCAACTTGCTCAATCATCTGATCGGCATATAAAGGCCTTTGTAGAAGCTTCGCTTTCTCAATTAAAAGTTCTTAGAGCAAAAGGATGCCCCTATATTTCTATTCAATCTTGGGCTTATGGTGCAATTATTAGGGATTATGTAGCAGACCGCTCTCTTGCCATTGGGTTCCAAAATATTGGTGTAGCAGATAGAGCGCGTTTTAAAGCAGTGATGGGGGTCGATGAGTTCCAGGAGAAAGTTTCTTCTGCAGACTTTAGTTTGAGAGAAGTTTTTGCTATTGCTAGAAGTTTTTCAGATCGAACAATCTCTCTTAGCAACCCTAATGACTTCAGATTTATGGAAGAGTTCTATAAGAATCTTGAAGCGAATCAAGATCCAAAAACTTCTGCTGTCAATGCCTATGCAGGTGTTTCCCGTTCTTCCCTGTCATCTTCGATGCAAGTTTTGGTTGATGCCCTTTCAAATGTTACTTTATCTGAAGATGAACGGCAAAGAGGGATAAGTTCAAGCCTATTTCGAGAAGTGCCAGGTGTTGAAGCTCCCTATATGGATATTGATCGAGCAGCACTTGCTCAAGTGCAATCGAGTCTACTGCGAAGATGGTTATAAAGATGCATTAATACCATTTCGGAAAAATAAATTGGTGAAATTAACTTGATCTTTTCGGTAAGAATCGGTCTTTCGATCTCGCTAACCAACATGTGGTTAGTTTCGATCTCCAAGGCCAACTCTTCCTCGAAAATCCCTGCGTAAATTCTGCAATTTATTTTTCCGAAATGGTATAACCTTACGAGGGAATAGCCGTTTTAAGGGATTTAAAAAAAAACCTTCAGTTTGTCGAGGAATGACTTCTTTTGTGGGGAGTTTTCCTCGCTTTCTGTAGCTTGGAAATCTTCAAGAAGAGACTTTTGTTTATTAGAAAGATTAACAGGGGTCTCGACATTAATATGAATTAGGAGATCTCCTTTTCCATGTCCATGGACATTTTTCAATCCTTCCCCTTTAACGCGAAGAACTTTTCCTGTTTGAGTTCCTGAAGGAATTGTAAGACGGACAGGTTTTTTTGAGAGTAAGCGTGGGAGATCTTTCTTACAACCAAGGGCAGCTTCTGTAATGCTGATTGGAAGGATAATAATTAAATCATCTCCTTCACGTGTAAACACTTCATGGGGTTTAACCTTGATATAAACATAGAGATCTCCAGGAGGACCTCCATTATCTCCCGCATCGCCATATCCAGCCATTCTGAGACGCATTCCGTCATCAATGCCAGCTGGGATGGGAACTTTAACCCGCTCTTTTTTCTTAACTTTTCCAACGCCATGGCATTCACCGCAGGGGGCGGTGATCGTTTTACCTGATCCATGACAATGAGGGCAAGTGCTAGACATGCTAAAAAATCCGCGTGATTGATGTAGATGTCCAGTACCATGACATGTGGTACAAGTTTTAATATCGGAAGGGGAACGAGCTCCACTTCCTTTACACTTTCCACATTCAGCGTAGTTGGTCACTGCGATTTCTTTTTCTATTCCTTTCGCGGCATCTTCAAAACTCACTGAAAGTTGTGCTTTTTTACTGACACCTTGGCGCGCGAATTCTTGAGACTCACCACCAAAACCTCCGCCAAAGAATGAGTCGAAGATGGTATCACCACCTGGGCCACCAGGACCGCCTCCACCACCGAAAGCACCCATAAAAGTACGAAGCGCTTCTTCCATAGAAGAAAATCCAGCACCTCCGCCACCCATACCAGCACCTTTTAAAGCATCGGAACCATATTGGTCATACATTTGGCGTTTTTGCTGATCGCTAAGAACTTCATAAGCTTCAGAAACTTCTTTGAATTTCTTTTCAGCATCGGGATTGTCTGCGTTTTTATCGGGATGATACTTAAGCGCAAGCTTTCGATAAGCCTTTTTGATCTCATCTTGGCTTGCGTCCCGAGGAACGCCTAAAACTTGGTAGTAGTCTGTCATATGCGCTTAAGTATACAGATTAGCACTCAAATAATTCAAGTGCTAAAACTAGTTGTTAACGTCCTTTTTTGACTTTGTACTTGAGAGCTGCCTTTGACTTGGCTCTTTTTCTTACAGAAGGTTTGTCATAAAAACGGTGTGCTTTTGCAGCTTTCATGATTCCTTCTTTATCGAGCTTCTTTTTAAGAGCTCGAAGAGCTTTATCAATTGATTCGCCAGTACGAACCTTTACATTCGGCATAAATCGATCACATCCTAGAGGTGTTAAAATTTCTGTTCAGTTTAACGGTACTATCATTTTGATAGCTTTAGGTATTATATACCAGATTCTCCTTATTATTCAATATTTTACGGGGTTTTAAGGTAACAAACCTCGATTTCAGGTGAAGGGACTCCTTCAGATTCAAGAAATTTTTCAAGAAGATATTTTCCTAAAAAGGGAAGGTTTAGCCTTTTAGATAAAGGTTTTTCTCCTTTCTTTATATAGGGATCTTTAAAAGAAACTGATGTAGGCGTACGGATCCCTTCTAATACAAACATTCCGCTTGATTTTGCATCACTGAAAACGGCAAAAGGGCCTTCTTCATCAGGGGTATAAATTTTTAAACTACAAAATGGGATCAGAGGAATTTTCAATGCAAAAGCAAGGGTTTTAGCTGTCATGACTCCAACGCGTGTTCCTGTATAAGACCCTGGGCCAGTCCCAATTGCGATAAAATCAATGGTTTGTCCGTCTAATAACTTTTGAATTGCAGGGAGAAGTGTTTGAGATTGCCTTATAGGGGGAAGGAGCTCTGTTTTGCAAGTCCCCCCATCACATAAAGAAACAAAGCTATCAGGGCCACTTGTATCAATAATCAAAAACTTCATAACACCTTAATTTTGAAAAATATCGTGTGTTGAGATTATATCTGACATTGTTTTTATTTTGCAGGGGCCAGTATACAAAAAGTAAGGGTGAATGATAGACTAATCAAGAATATATTTACCGATCGTGTTTTAAATTTGGGAATTTCCCATAATCAGCACTCGAGATTGAGTTCTATCGAAGCAGCCTCTTATCCAAGAGATAGGTGCTATGCAGAAAAAAACCAAATTCAAAACATGATCGGTACAGTTTAAAGAGGTTAACAATTGGTTCACGATGAAAATAATGAGCCTGAGGACGAACATCCTGAGGACGAGGAGTTTGATCTTTCAGATTCACTTATCGATAGTGATTTAGAGAAATTGATTGGAAGCAAGAAGAAGCCAATCGTGGAAGCTTCCTATCCAGATGAGCTTTTCATTCTTCCTTTAACAAGGCGTCCTTTTTTTCCAGGGATGGCGGCTCCTCTTGTCATTGAACCCGGCCCTTTTTATGAGGTCTTAAAGATTGTAGCAAAGTCTCCACACAAAACATTGGCTCTCTTTTTAACTAAGAATGAAGATGCAAACATTTATGAAATGAGCTTTGAAGATCTTTGTGATGTGGGGGTGATGGCAACGATTTTACGGATCGTCCCTTTAGAGCAAGGGGGAGCACAAGTTGTTCTCAATATGGAAAAAAGGATTAAGATTGATAAGTCTATCCCTAAATCTAAATACCTTCGGGCTAAAATTACTTATCATGATGATCAGATTACTCAAGAACAATCAAAAATTATTAAAGCTTACTCGATTAGTATCATCACAACCATTAAGGAACTTCTTAAATTGAACCCTCTTTTTAAAGAGGAACTTCAAATTTTCCTGGGACATTCAGATTTTACCGAGCCAGGAAAACTTGCTGATTTTGCTGTAGCGCTCACAACTGCTGGACGAGATGAACTCCAAGATATCTTGCAAACATTTGATGTTCAAGACAGGATTGATAAAACCCTTGTTCTACTCAAAAAAGAACTCGATCTTAGCAAGCTCCAAAGCAGCATCAACCAGAAGATTGAAGCGACCATTTCAAAAACGCAAAGGGAGTTTTTCCTTCGCGAACAGTTGAAAACGATCAAGCGAGAACTCGGAATCGAAAAAGACGATAAGACGAGCGATACCGAAAAATTTCAAGAACGACTTAAGGATAAAAAAGTTCCTGAAGAGGTTCAGAAAGTGATTGATGAAGAACTGGAAAAGTTAGGAGTTCTTGATGTTCAATCTGCTGAATATGCTGTTTCACGTAATTACCTTGATTGGTTAACCATTGTTCCATGGGGCGTAAATAGTAAAGAAAACCACAATCTTGCTGAAGCGGAAGAGATTTTGGAAGAGGATCATTATGGTTTAAAAGACATTAAAGAACGGATTCTTGAATTTATTGGCGTTGGAAAACTCACGAAAGGGGTAAAGGGGAGTATTATTTGCTTAGTTGGTCCTCCAGGAGTTGGAAAGACAAGTATTGGAAAAAGTGTTGCTCGGGCCCTTAACCGTAAATTCTTCCGGTTTTCTGTAGGAGGTATGAGAGACGAAGCTGAAATCAAAGGGCATCGTCGGACTTATATCGGAGCAATGCCAGGAAAAATGATTCAAGCGCTGAAAGCT
Organism: Chlamydiales bacterium; assembly: GCA_024233395.1. GTDB lineage: Bacteria > Chlamydiota > Chlamydiia > Chlamydiales > Simkaniaceae > Neptunichlamydia. Next base: position 271,730 of record JACKPR010000002.1, on the reverse strand, counting down.
TCACAAACCATGAATCCTGTGATTATGATCGATGAAGTCGATAAAATGGGGCAAAGCTATCAAGGGGATCCCGCATCGGCTCTTTTAGAAGTTTTGGATCCAGAACAAAATAAAGATTTTTTGGATCACTATCTTGATGTTCGCGCTGATCTTTCGAATATTCTTTTTATTGTGACTGCAAACGTTCTGGATACAATACCTGGTCCCTTAAAAGATAGGATGGATATCCTTAGGCTGTCAGGATACATTCGACAAGAAAAAGTAGAGATTGCAAAAAAATATCTCATTCCAAGGAATCGAAAAAAATCTGGGCTAAAAGCAAACCAAGTTAAATTTACAACAGGTGCAATTCAAGAGTTAATTGAGCGTTATGCCCGTGAATCTGGAGTTCGAGGATTAGAGAATAATATTAAGAAAATCCTTCGTAAAGTGGCTGTTGAAATTGTCAGATCTTCTGAGAAAAAGGGACGGAAAAAAATAAAATCGGTCACGATTTCAGAAAAAACCCTTGAGAAATATCTAGGGAAACCCATTTTTACTTCAGATCGTTATTACGACAAAACACCTCTAGGAGTTTGTACAGGCCTTGCCTGGACAGCAATGGGAGGAGCAACACTTTATGTTGAAGCGTCTAATGCTCCTTCTGAAAAAACTCAGATGAAACTTACAGGTCAAGCAGGAGATGTTATGAAAGAGTCTGCTCAAATCGCCTGGAGTTATGTCAGCTCTCATATCAAAGAATATGCTCCAAAAATAAAGTTTTTTGAAGGAGAAGAAGTTCACATTCACATTCCTGAAGGCGCAACACCTAAAGATGGGCCTTCAGCTGGAATTACGATGGTTACGTCGCTTCTTTCTTTAGCGATGAAAACCCCTGTTATAAAAGATTTAGGGATGACAGGAGAATTGACCCTTACGGGAAAAGTCCTTCCGATTGGAGGACTAAAAGAAAAGCTCATTGCAGCTAAACGCTCTAAATTAAAAATGCTGATTTTCCCGAAAGATAACAAAAGAGATTATGATGAACTTCCTGATTACCTAAAGAAGGGACTAAAAGTTCATTTTGTCGATACCTATAATGACGTTTTCAAAATTGCTTTTCCCAAGAGGAAGAAATGACTCCCTGGACAAAAACGAAATATATTTTGCCGGAAAAACTCGAAGAAAAAGTTGCAGAGATCCGAAAATCAGGAAAAACGATTGCAACATTGAATGGTTCTTTTGACCTTTTGCATGCGGGACATCTAAAGATGATCCATGAAGCTTCTCAGCAAGCCGATGTTTTGATTCTAGCTCTTAATTCTGATGCTTCAATAAAAAAATATAAAAGCCCTTTAAGACCAATTGTTACTCTAAAACATCGCTTAGAGATGGTTGCAGCGCTTGAATTTGTCGATTATGTGACATACTTTGATGAAACCGATCCTATTGCTCTTCTTGAAAAAATAAAGCCTGATGTTCATAACAATGGTTCAGAGTATGGAGAAAATTGCATCGAGGCCGAAGTTGTTAAAAAACATGGGGGCAAGATTCACATTGTTAAACTTATTCCAGGACTTTCAACCTCAAAGCTCATTGAGAAAATCAAGACATGCGTTTAATAGGAACTGTTAAGGGGGAAAAACAAGCTTATCAGTTTTACTCCTTTTTGCAGGAGGAGAAGATTGAATGCAATTATGAGCCTGATCCTCACCAGAAAGATACTTTTCAAATATGGGTGATGCATGAGGATGAGATTGAGACAGCCACTCATTGGCTTGAAGAGTTCCAGAAAAACCCTGAAGATCCCCGTTTTAATGTTAAAGAGCATCCTATCGATACTCAAGGAATCGCTGCAAATAAAGCGGAAGAAGGGGGGAAAGAAGAACCGCTTCCCCTTCGAGCGATTCGTCTCAGAGGAAGAATGCGCCCAAGAATGCCGATCACCCGTTTTATTGTTCTAGTCTGTGCCCTTCTTTATATCTGGAATGGCTATCAAATGGCCGATATTGCCAAGGAAGATAAAGATCCCAAACAATATACTTTAACCCCCCTTATGATCGACCTTTCTTATGATATGCCAACAGCTGAAAATAGAGAGGAGTTGAGCAAAGAAATCTTTTCCGAAAATAGAATAGGTGATGCTGCTGTTTGGGATGGGTTTTATGGTGTAGCTTTAGGATGGCCTGAGTCAAAAGATGAACTCGATGCACCCCTATTTGTTCAAATTCGGCAAGGGGAAGTCTGGCGTTTATTGACTCCTGTTTTTCTCCATGGAAGTTTCCTTCATATTCTCTTTAATATGCTTTGGTTATGGATGCTTGGAAGACAGGTTGAAGAAAGAACAAAAAAATGGCAATACATTGCAGTTACACTCATCATAGGGATCTTCTCCAACACCCTGCAATATTTAATGAGTGGCCCTCTTTTTATTGGGTACTCGGGGATTGTCTGTGGTTTAGCTGGTTTTATTTGGATGCGGCAACGGCGCGCTCCCTGGGAGGGTTACCCTCTTCAAAAGGGGACCATTGCTTTTTTAGCTATCTTCATTTTTGCGATGATGGTTCTGCAGCTAGTCTCGTTTTTTCTTATCCGCTTCCAGATTGCAGACTTCTCAATGAATATCGCAAACACGGCGCACATTAGTGGAGCGATCATTGGAATAATTCTTGGGCGCATTCCTTTCTTTTCTAAAGGAGCAGTGTAGGTAGCATGAGTGTACGTGATTTAACCATTTTGGGATGTAGTTCGCAGCAACCTACGCGGTTACGCAATCATGGGGCCTACCTTCTTCGTTGGAATCAAGAAGGGCTCCTTTTTGATCCAGGAGAAGGAACGCAAAGGCAATTTATCTTTGCAGATATTGCTCCCCCTACAGTCACGCGCATTTTTGTGAGTCATTTTCATGGAGATCACTGCTTAGGATTGGGGTCTATGCTCATGCGCCTCAATCTCGATCGGATTGATCATCCCGTCCACTGCTATTATCCAGCAAGTGGAAAGGTTTATTTTGATCGCCTTCGTTATGGAACGATTTATCACGATCATGTTCAAGTGATTGAACATCCGGTTTCCGAAGAAGGAATTGTTCACCAAGATGAAACGTTCACCATTGAAGCAAAATTTCTCGATCACGGAGTCGATAATCTAGGATGGCGTATTAAAGAAGCAGATACGATTAAATTTGATAAAGAGAAATTAAAAAGAACTGGCCTAAAGGGTATTCAGGTTCGTGAACTTGAAGAAAAAGGGTCGATCATCATTGATGGAAAAGCCATTGCTTTAGAAGATGTCAGCTATGTTCGAGAAGGAGATGTTTTTACCTCAGTCATCGATACAAAGTATTGTCAAAATGCTATAGATCTAGCTCAAGGAGCAAAACTTTTTCTCTGTGAAAGCACCTATCTAGAAGAGCATAAAGATCTCGCTGTTTCTCACGATCATATGACCGCAAAACAAGCAGCTCAAATTGCTAAAAATGCAGGGGCCCAAAAACTTATTCTGACCCACTTCTCAGCCCGTTATCGCGATCTTGAATGCTTTGCAGAAGAAGCCCGAGAGATTTTTCCTAATGTCGAAGTTGCCGATGACTTTAAACGTTTTGAATTTCCCATAGGGGATTATGAATAATCAACATTTTATCCCCTGTCACTATTTAGGCGGGGGGATGAATGTTGAGTGAAGGGTATCCAAAAGAATATCAAGAAGAGGGGAGGGGGCGTGGCGATGGATCGCTAAGACACGATAAGGAATCGGAGAAGGTTGCCATTGAACGGGATGAAGTTGATATTTTTCTCCTAGAAAGTCGGGGAGGAAGCCCACTTCATCTGTGGTTGCACAAATATCTGCGATAAGTGACCAACTTGGAATTGTGGATTTGATTGGAATGGGATAACCATAAATTTCTTGCCATCGTTGTTTTAAGGATAAAACCTCCATCTGATCTTCAGGGAGAAGGATTTTCTTTTTCATTTCATTTTTTTTCTTAGCGTAGAGTTGAAAATAACCTCTACTTATTTCGGCAGTAATGACCCCTTGCCAAGGAGCATTATCTAATACTAAGGCAATATCTGCTTCATTTTGCAAGATGGCGCGATAGGCATGGTCAGGTCTCATCTGTTTAAATTGCATCGGTTCGATAGAGAGAAGAGCAGGAATAGCGATTTGAGCAATCGCATGAGTTGTGACAAGTCGCATGGGTGTTTGATCTTTGGAATGAATCAGGTTTCGTATTTGTTCGAGCCATTTCTCTAAATGAGGCAAGAGTTCTTTTCCCTCTTGAGTTAATCTAAAGTGTCTTTTTTCATGAGTACAGAGTGAAAAACCAAAAGCATTTTCAACCCTTTGAATAGCAGCACTTGCACCACTTTGGCTGAGGTGGTGAGTTTGGGCAGATTTTCCAAGACTTCCCAATTGGGCAGCCGTGATAAAAAGGGCTAGATCTGCGATGCGTAAACTTTTTAGAGAGTTTTCTATGTTCTGCAAAATTGTGTCCTCAATGATAGGTGACGCATCGATCAAGTCTTTCATAGTTTTATCCTCGGTTTCAAATCGATTTTTTCGATATTAATTATCTAATATATCGTCAATACAATTAAAACTCAATTAGTTAGGATGAGGTTTTGTCTTAGGAGGAAATATTATGAATAACAAGAGCTATTTATTACGGTTTTTTCAAAAACTATGTCGCTATAACTTTGGAGCATTTGAACAAGAAGAGTTCAAAAAGTTTTTAAGGATGGGGCTCATCTTTGGATTAATTATTGGAGTCTATTGGACCTTGCGTCCCCTGAAAGATTCGATTTTTATTCAGATGGTCGATAAATTTCAGCTTCCCTTTGCCAAAACGGTTTCTGTTATTACCCTTCTTCCTCTTGTCATGTTTTATACGAAGTTGATCGAAAAAACATCTCGAGAAAAAATGCTTGTCATCCTTCCTGCCTTTTATGGGATATCCATACTCATCTTTAGTTTAATCATGCTGAAAGTTCAGGGAAATCCTGCAGCATTTTCTTCTTATTTTGAGATGGGTCTGGGATATTTTTGGTATCTTTTCGTTGAAAGTTTTGGCTCGTTAGTCGTTGCTCTTTTTTGGGCTTTTTCTGCTGATACCACAGACCCCACTTCAGCAAAAAGGGGATTTCCTCTCGTCGTGGCCTTGGGGCAGTTAGGTGGAATTATCTTACCTTATTCGGTTGGTGGGCTCCCGCATCGATTGCATTGTACAACCGATTTTCTTTCGATGTTTTGTTTAAGTTTGATCATTTTAATGATCATTCCTCTGGTTCGCTATCTTCTTCGATCGACCCCAAAAGAGCTCATGACTTCTTTTACAAAGGAAAAAGAGAAAGAATCCAAAGATGAACCAGGATTTCTCGAAGGGTTAAAGCTTTTGTTAAAAAACAAATATCTTCTCGGTATTTTTGCTGCGAATTTCATTTATGAAGTTGTCATTACAATTTTTGACTTTAACTTTAAAATTGCTGCGAGTTCAGAATATTCTGGTGTTGCTTTGAGTCATTATCTTAGCGTGTATGGTTCAAGTGTGAATACGGTTTCCCTCTTTTGTTTGCTTTTTGGAATTAGCAATGTTACCCGGTTCCTTGGGGTTGGGGTCGCTCTTGCAGCAATGCCAATCATTGTAGGGCTTGCCCTTTTTGGTTTTTTAAGTCTCGACACCCTTACTTTTTTATTTGTTTTGATGGTGGGCTCTAAAGCAATTAACTATGCCTTAAATGGTCCTGCATTGAAGCAGCTTTATATTCCAACGACAACCGATGTGAAGTTCAAAGCGCAAGCATGGATCGAAACCTTTGGTTCTCGTTCATCAAAACAGGCAGGTTCCTTATTCAATATGACATTAGCCCCTCTTCAAAAAACAATGGGAGTCTTAGCAGGGCGGTCACACTATTTGATGTTAAGTGGAATTCTTTGCTTTCCCTTACTGGCATTTTGGCTTGTCGTTGCAATCTTTTTAGGAAGAACTTTTCATAAAGCAGTGAATGAAAAGCGTGCGATTTGCTAGGCAATCTTTTTAAGAGCTGCGTCGAGGTCTTCTCTGAGGAGTTCCAGCTCTCGAATAAAGCTTTTTGTTGTCTCAGGATGTTTTACATACTCACGCATAATATGAGAAAGATCGCTTTCTTCTTCATTTTCACCCTTAAAAGATTCGACAGCTTTTAGGATAGTGACATTATGATGAGGGTTAATTGTGAGAGGCTGAATAAAAATGTTTTGGATAATGGATCCGATTTCTTCGATGTCATCATTGATCTCTTTTTGAACCTTGATGGAGCTTGCATAAAGATTGTTGACATCGTTTGCTATTCTCTGGAGAAACTCTCGTTTTGTAGTGAGCCCAGAGTTTTTTGAGAGTTCATGAACATCAGATGTAAATGTTTCAAGTTCTTTTCGAAAGTTCACTGCTATCGTTTTTTTATCTTCTCTATTCATTTTGGAATCTATCTCACTTACTCCTCGTTGACTATTATCATAGAGGAAGGATGCCGAATTTTCAATAAAATCGTCGCAATTATTATTAAATTAATAAGAGCTTAACCAATTCTTAATGAACGAATGTCGCTGCAAAGGTCTTCTCTGTGCTCTCTTTGGTAAAAATTAAACGGTGGAATTTTTTCTGCAAATCTCAGCTGCTACAATGGCAAAAGCATTGGCAACATTTAGAGAGTTTTTTGAACCTAAGAGGGGGATTTGAACAATTTGGTCGGCTTGGCGCAGCGTTTCTTCTTTTAGCCCATATTCCTCATTTCCTAAAAGCAATGAAAAGGTTTGAGGAAATGAAAAGTCGTAAATAGAAGGGGCATTTTCTACTATTTCTAAAGCAATAAGGGGCCTTTTTAAATGAGAAAGATTTCCTTGGTGAATAGGGACAATTGCTTCTGTTCCCATTGCGGTTTTCTGAACTTTTGGATGATCGGCATAAGGGGTCTTTTCTGAAAAGATAACGGTTCCCAGCCGAAAAGCTTCAACAGTACGGAGGATGCTTCCAATGTTATAAGCTGAGCGGAGGTCTTCAAGATAAATCATCAGGGGACCGAAGGGGATATCAGAAAGTGTGTCAAGCCGATTGACAAGAAGATTATGTTCTTGAATAGAGATAGAAGCTTCTTTCATATGAAGATGGAAGCGGTCGGTCATTTGCTGAATTGTTTCTTCAATTGGAGGGAGGTTCAGCCACTCTTCCATTGCTCGGTAATGGAGATCTAGAGGAAGTTTTTGTTCATAAAGTGCGCGAAGATGGAGGCCAGCATTTTTATGTCTGCGTCGAAGGGTTAAAGAAAAAAACTTTTCTTTCGTAAACATTAGGCAGCGTTTGGAAACTAGGTTTTTGCGGAAAGATAGGCTTCCAAAGTTCCATCAAAAACATGAATGCCATCTTTTTCTATAGAAATGATCTTTGTTGCAAAATCATTGATAAGATCTCGGTCGTGAGCGGCAACAATTGCAGTCCCTTGAAACTCTGATAAACCCCATCCCAAAGCAGAAACAGCTTCTAAGTCCAGATGATTATTGGGTTCATCTAAAACCAAGGTGTTATGGTTGTTTAAAAGAAGGGCAGCAAAAATAAGGCGTGCGGTTTCTCCACCTGAAAGCTTAGAGATTTCTTTAAAAGCATCGTCACCACCAAAGAGCATTTTCCCCATGACTCCACGAATTTCTTGGTCATAAGCATTTGCTTTATACCGTTTCAACCAATCAAAAGCTTCGATTTTTTCTGACTTGTCGATAAAGTCTTCATGATTTTGTGGGAAATAACCGAGGTCAACTTGATGCCCTCTTTCAATGGTTCCACTATCAGGCTCAAGTTCTCCGACAAGCATGCGAAGAAGGGTGGTTTTCCCAATCCCGTTGGTTCCGATTACAGCAATTTTATCGCCTTTCATGACTTCGATGGAAAAGTTATTGATGACTTGATTTCCATCAAAAGCTTTACTGATTCCCTCAACTTTAAAGACGACTTTTCCAGAGGGTTTTTCAGGAGGAGTGAAACGAATATAAGGGCGTTGGATATTGGATTTTTTTAGTTCCTGAGGTTGGAGGCGTTTGATTTCTCTTATCCTTGACTGAACTTGAGATGCTCGAGTTCCGGCTCCAAACTTTGCGACAAACTCTTTGAGTTGAGAGATCTTTTTTTCTTTAGATTTTGCATCTTGTTCAGCTCGTTCCCGGACCGCTGTTTTAGCAACGAGCATATCATCATAATTCCCAGGATAGGTGATGATGGTGTCATAATCGATATCGGCGATGTGAGTTGTAACGCTATTTAAGAAGTGGCGGTCGTGACTCACAACAATAAGGGTTCCAGAGTAATTATGGAGGAACTCTTCAAGCCAACCAATCGATCCTAAATCAAGATGGTTTGTTGGTTCATCCAATAGAAGGGCTTCAGGACCTCCAAAAAGAGCCTGGCAAAGAAGGACTCTAAATTGAAGATCGCTGGGGAGTTCATGCATTTTCTTCCCATGAAAATCAGCTTCGATTCCCATTCCAATGAGTAAGACTTCTGCATCAGATTCAGCACTATAACCCTCTTCATCAGCAACAATTTCTTCTAAATCACCTAGGCGCATGCCAATTTCATCGGTCATCTCTTTTTCATAGAGCATGTCTCTTTCTACTAAGGCATTCCAAAGGCGTTCGTTCCCCATGATGACAGCATCAAGAACCCGTGCATCCTTAAACTCTTCGATATTTTGTCTAAGGAAGCCCACTTTTTTAGGGAGAGAGACAGATCCAGAAGTTGCATCTTCTACACCCATCATAATTTTTAAAAGTGTTGATTTACCTGCTCCATTGGGTCCCGTCAAACCATACCGGTTTCCTGGGTTAAAGCTTGCGCTAACATCGTCGAATAGAACACGTGTCCCGATTTTTTTGGAAATCTTATCTAAGGTAATCATAATTAGAAGCGATTATAGCAGAAGTTAAAATGAGAGACAAGTCTTGATTCCAGAAATATTATTCGTAATCAGCCCATCGAGTCCCATTTTTTTTAACTCAAGTGCTTTGATAGGGTCATCCACCGTCCATCCCCATGCTTCTATCCCTAAAGAATGCAAATAGGAAATGAGAGAAGGGGAAATCAGATCTTGTTCAAGGGCTAGGATTTCGGGAGAAAGAATAATGAAAGGAGAGAGGTTTGATTGAGATTCAACCACGCCAATGGTCTTATATCCTCTTTTTTTTACGTATTTAATGACTTCAAGATCTAGACAGGCAATCCAATGTTTTTTATCTACCAGTTGAAGAATGGGCTCTACTGAATGGTGAAAGGGAAGGCCATTCCATTTGATTTCGATCATCAATGTTTCATTTAATTCTAATACTTCTTTAAGGGTGGGGATTTTCTCTCCAGCAAACTTTTGAGAAAAAGATATTCCTACATCGATGCTTCGGATTTCTTTTAAAGTCATTTCTTGAATGGGGCGGGGCGGATCAAGATCAACCATTGGATCATGAATAACAACAGGAATTAGGTCTTTTGTTAGGTGAACATCGAGCTCAATCAGATCGACTTGATACTCCTGAGCTTTTTTAAAAGCACTTAGGGTGTTTTCTGGAGCTTCAAGAGAAGCACCTCTATGAGCGATTACTTTCATGAAAGAACATCTCAATTTTAAATAACTTTAGCTATATAGTTATTTTATAGCTAAAGCAATTTAAAAATGGGATGATTTAAGCGAGAGATTTTTGATGGATTTTGGCTTCTTAAAACCGAGAACATTGTCCATGAGACAAGGAGAGGTTTTAAGGAGTCAAAAGACATCGGAAAGATCCGGATAAATCATCCCATTTTTAAAGTGTTTTAGCTATAGATGAAATTGAGAGAAAAAATACAAAATTTTATTCACCATATGGAGGTAGTGAAAAATGCCTCGGAGCATACCTTGCGGAATTATCGTCTCGATTTAAAAGCTTTTGAAGGTTTTGTAGGGAAAAGAGAGGTCGATAAAAAGCTGATCCGAAATTATCTAGGACATCTTCAGATGAAAGGAGTTTCAAAGCGGACCGTTCTGCGCCATCTTTCATCCATTCGCTCTCTGTTTAAATACCTTTTAAGAGAGAAAAAAATTCAGGTGAATCCTGCTGCAGATATTGGGAGTCCCAAACTCGATAAACCAATACCTAAAGCTCTTTCCTATCAGGAAGTTGAAGAGCTCTTTAAGCAACCGAATACGGATGAACTTCTTGGACTTCGTGATCGCTCCATCATGGAACTCTTTTATAGTTCAGGTCTTCGTATTAGCGAACTAGCATCTCTTAGTCGTACAGACTTTAATTTTAGAGGACGTTCACTCCGAGTTAAAGGAAAAGGGAAGAAAGAACGTGTTGTTCCGATTACTCAAACCGTTGCTAAGTGGATTCAAAGCTACCTAAAAGATTCGCGTCGTTATGAAGAAGGAAAACCCTACTGTGAAAAAGATCAGGAAGCCATCTTTTTAAATAAATGGGGAAAACGTTTAACGACACGATCGATTGATCGACTCTTTAAAAATTATCTTCGAAAAAGTGGGCTTGCAGGAAACATTACCCCTCATACGATTCGTCATACAATTGCAACTCATTGGTTAGAAAAGGGAATGGATCTTAAAACGATCCAAGTTCTTCTGGGCCACTCGTCTTTAGGAACAACGACGATTTATACACGTGTTTCTACCAAGTTAAAGCGGGAAGTCTATGAACGCTCTCATCCAAGAGCAAAAAAGCGTCAACGATAAACGTTGACGCTCAAAATTCCCGGAGGGGGAATAAGCCGGATTCTGTCACTTGCAAACTGCAAGTTGCAATCATTCATCTAGGGACCTTATTGCTAAGATCCTCAAGCGATCTTGAAAGAGTTCCATTGCGAAAAACAGTTCGAACTCTTTTCTTGCTTCAGGTGGGGTTTGCATCACCAAAGTATTACTACCAAGGGGCTAGGTCTCAAACCTAGCATTTTCATCCTATCTATCCAAAGAGATAGCGGCTTGTTTTCTGTTGCACTTTCCGTAGCCTTACGGCCCCCAGCATTTCGCTGGCACCTTTTTCTATGAAGTCCGGACTTTCCTCTCTTGCAGAAGCTAAGCTTTTGCAACAGCGATTGCATCCTACTCCGTAGTGTTTTTCTACCTCTATTTTATCGAGGCTTACGCTTTCACTGTTCGACGTCTACGGCGACGTGGTTGAGCAGTTGCGCCTTCAACAGCTTCGCTTTCTTCCCAGTAGTGGATTCGTGAGCAATGCTCACAAAAGACTACAGACTCTCCCTTTCGTACAAGATTCTCATGTTGAAGGGTAAGAGCAATGTGGCAACCGCTGCAGGTACGATTTTCAATCGGTACAATCACGCGGTCTTTTTTATTGCGAAGGAGTCTTTCGTAAATTTTCAAGCTTTCAGGATCAGCATTTCCGACGATTTGATCTCTTTCAACTTTAAGTTGTTGACCTTCTGTATTGATTTGGTCGATACTCAATTTAATTTCTTTTTCAAGTTCAATACTATTGGTTTCCGAAGATGCTAGACTGTCTTTGATTTTTTCTAGAATTTCTTCTTCAGCAACCTTTCGATCGAGAATGTTTGAGGTTTGTGTTTCAAGAGCGACCTTTTCCCGTTCAACAGTGGTCATTTCTTGAGTGAGGGCATTGAATTCTTCGACCCTTTTTACGCTGGCTTGTTGCCCTTCAAGCTTTTTGTATTTATCAGTCAAAGTTTGAATTTTTTCTTCGAGACCATTGACTTGGGTCTCAATTCCCTGAATCTCTTCTTCTTTAAGCTTTAGCTGTTCTTTAAGCTCTGTTCTGAGCGATTCGATTTGCTTAAGCTCTCCCTGGCGCTGTTTTTTTACGCGCATCAGACGGATCATCTTAATATCAAGTTCTTGAATGTCAAGTAATGGCTTTAGTCCTTTTTGCATGGAGCTCTCTCAGTCTATTTCTTACTTAACCTGAGTTTTGGGTTTATTTCACTCCTTCTCAGAAATTTTTCTCTTTCTTCTTGATTTTTTATCTTGGAAAGGGTCCTTTTGGCCATTCCATACGATAAAAAACCCAAGAATTTAAGCGAAATCTCCTATGAGAATTAGCAAAATAAACCAATAACTCAGGTTATCACCAATATCCTAGCCATTATCCTTAAATATCTCAAGTGAAATTTCTCTTATAAAGAAAGCCTCTTTCTATTGATTGATTAGGGACGCGCCCTATTCATTGTCAATTCAATTTTTAAAAGATTGTATTGAATTTTTTAATGATAAGGTATTATAATCTTTAAGCATTATTTAAATTCAGGATATAATGGAACCAATTTTCAATCCTTCTTATAGTGCCGTTGGCAGAGTAGCTCTAGTTATCGGAAGTCTAAAAGGAGTTGAAGTCGTCACCGGTAAATCTAAACTTGCTTTAATAGCTCTCCCTTTGAACTACATTGTTCATTATCATTTTTTTAAGCAAATGATTCCTGCTGAGACCCAAACTCTTTTTTCCGTAAGTGTCATTTCTTTTGGAGGGATTTATACACTACTGGAAACGCTGACTCAAACTGGGTTCTTTTCGAAAAAAGAAGCTAAAGAAGGAAGAGCTGTCAAAGCGTTTCATTCCATTAACGAAATGGTTGTTTTAGCAGCAGGGGTTGTTATTGTTGTTTCAGCAATTCTTACTACCGATAATGATATTAGAGTTCAATGTGTGATTGCTACAACCCTTTATGGTCTTGGCTATGCAAAAAAATTCTATAAAGAAACAGCCTTTATCCATGAAACTAGTCATCAGAAGAATCAGTTTTCAGAAATCATTCCCGGAGTTCTTAGTGGATGAAACTACGCGTTTAAAGGGAAAGACTGTTCATTATTTAGTTGGAAGGAATGAGTTTGAAAAACTTCAAACATTTCTAACTCTTGATATTCAATTAAACAATCCTCTGTCTTTTGGGGGAGCCTGGATCAGGAAAAACAGAGCTTATTAAGTATCTTGCATCTGAAATTAATCGTGGAAATGTTCCTGGATGCGAAGGGTGGAGAGTTTTCTCAACGACATGTACTGCAATCATTGAGGGAACGAAATATGTTGGGATGATGCAGGAAAAAATTGGAAGGATGTTTCGGTATTTTGAATCGCGCTTACAAGAAGAGGAAAAAGTGGTTGTTTTTATTGATGAGATTCATCAAGCGGTTTCAACAGGAAAGTCGATGTCCTCAGATGCAACGAGTATTGCTGAGGCCCTTTTAACTTATATGGCGAACCCTAACATTCGAGTGATTGCTGCAACGACACATGAAAATTCTGCAAAGCTTGATCAAAACCCTCCCTTTCGAGATCGTTTTGAAAAGGTGACCATGCCCCGAATGACTCCTACAAGAAGACAGAAAATTTTGGAGTTCCACTTAGGTGAAATTCAAACGCAATTTCCGGATCTAACACTTCCAGAAAATTTCTTTGAGCGTGTTCAGTTAGCCAATTCCTTAAAAGGAGAAAAATCTCTCCGTCGCGATATTGGACTTCTTTATGCCACGGCAGCAAATATGGATCGAACAAAACGACCTGCTGACGCGGTTTTAGAGGAAGACCTTCTTGAATATATTGAAGGATATATAGCGATTTTAGACTCTAAAGGGTTCACTATTTCTGAAGAATTTGAGGAGAAGTTAGTCCGTGCAAAAGAACAGCTTGGTCTTGGGTTTGGAGGAGAGAGTCAAATCTTTGCAAAAGTTATTTCACAAATTCCCCGAAACATTTTTGAGCAACCTCTTGATCTTGATGCCGTTTTAGAGCAAGTTGTTCAACACTGGTCCAGGTAGATATAAGATTGCAATAAAAGGGTGTTTTTAATAGAATTCTCTTCACTTTATTCAAGTGAGGGGCCTTAAATATAAAAAGTGATTTTAAAAATTAACTTTGAAGATGTCGGAGGGTTTGCTCTTTTGGGGGGCATTTGCAAAGTTGCTCAAGCAGGCCTAAAAAGTTCTTCCATTTCAGATTCCTATCGCATTCCAGCCATGAAAACTTTGAACCTTATGGGAACATTTTTTCACGGAACGGCTCTCTACTATTTTAGTGGTCCTCAGTTAGAAAGTGCCTCCACTTTTGTTAATTTGACTGGGATCATTGGAGGTGTGGGGAGCGCTGTTATTCAATTGGGAGCAGGAGAAAAAGATAAAACTCACCCGATCTTTCCGATGGCTCACGTTTCAGTCGAAATGATAGCTCTTGGGGGGCTGATCGCATCATCCGTTGGAATGGTCCTTTCAAAAGAACATCGATCGCTCTGTTTAGCTGCGAGTTTTGTGCAGCTCCCTTACTGGGCTTTAAAATTTCATGCTGAAGTGCCTCATTTTTATGAACGGCCCGAAATCAAATGTTCAAAAATGCCTAGCACTCTTCAAGAGGTGGTGGAGGAAGATGTCCTTTATCTGAATAGGGAGTCTCTTATCGACACGATTCTCGATATCATCTGCGCAGATATTTCCAATAATAATTTGATTTTAGCAGGAGATTCAGGAAGTGGAAAAACAGCACTTGTCTCTAGTTTGAGTGCTCGAATTCGAAATGGGGAGCTTACAGACTTACAGGGGTTCCGCGTTTTTAAAACAACTGGTCCAGATATCATTGCAGGAGCTGTGCATGTGGGGGATAAAGAGGAGCGGGTTAAAAAAATTTTCAGATTCTTAAAAGGATTAGAAGGAAGATCCATCCTCTTTATCGACGAGATCTGGCAGTTAATCGGAACAGGACTCGGTGAAGGGGGGACAACAGATATCGCTGGAGTTTTATTAACAGAGATAGAAGATAGAAGGGTGGTTGTTATTGGAGCAACGACACCTGTTGAGGGGAAGCACTTATTTAGAAATCAAGCATTTATCCATCGGTTTCGATTACAAATGATGCCAGTGATGACTGATGCAGTCAGGATTGGAATTATGGGAGCTCACATTCAAAAATATCAAAAAAAGGGAATTTTTATCCCTACAGATTTTGCTAGAGAGATTGTCAACATGAATATAGGATTATCTCTCAGGGAAGATATAGGAGTCTTGGGGATAATTGAATCTCGAATGAGAAGAAAAAAGATTTCTGCTGAGGAGGCAGTTTCGGAGTTAGGGTACTCTTTTTCAAGTTAGGCTAAATAGGAATAGAAATCCTACTAGTTTTATACTCAGAGATCGGTTATAGTGATCTATTGAACAATTGAGGGTCTCTATGTCTTTTTTAAAGCGTTATCTAGAAAAAATTCCTGAAGAAGAGAGAAATTCTGCAGCGATTGCTTATTTTGCTGCACTTGATCACATTGGAAACGAGAATCCGGAAGTCGTAGCTGCCATTGTTAAAGAACTTAAGGATCAACGCAGCTATTTAAAATTGATCGCTTCAGAAAACTATTCTTCATTAGCCACACAGCTAACCATGGGAAATCTTTTAACAGATAAATATAGTGAAGGCTATCCCTATCACCGTTTCTATGCTGGATGTGAAAATGTCGATACGGTAGAAGCTTTAGCTGTTGAAGAGCTTAAAAAGCTATATGGTGCAGAACATGCCTATGTTCAACCTCACTCAGGAGCAGATGCAAATCTCGTTGCTTTTTGGGCTATTTTAGTCCAGCGGATTCAAAATAAAGAGATCGAGAAATTGGGAAAGAAAAGTCTCGATGAGTTGAGCCCTGAAGAATATGAACGTGTGCGAGAGCTGATGCTAAAGCAAAAGATGATGGGAATGGCTCTCGATGCTGGGGGACATTTGACCCATGGTTTTAGGCATAATGTTTCAGCAAAGATGATGCAAATCGCTTCTTATGGGGTCGATCCCAATACCGAACTTATGGATTACAAAGCAATCGAAGAAAAAGCGATGCGTGAAAGACCGACGATTTTAGTTGCGGGATACTCTGCGTATCCCCGTCTTGTGAATTTTGCAAAGATGAAAGAGATTGCTGATAAGTGTGGCGCGGTTTTCCTTGTGGATATGGCGCATTTTTCAGGTCTTGTTGCAGGTAAGGCCTTGACTGGAGAATATGATCCGATTCCTTATGCTGATATTGTGACTTCGACAACTCACAAAACACTCAGGGGGCCTCGTGGGGGAATGATTCTTTGCAAAGAAGAGTGGCGTGAAGTCATTGATAAGGGATGTCCTCTTGTTTTAGGGGGACCTTTGCCCCATGTGATGGCGGCAAAAGCGGTTGCTTTTAGAGAAGCTCAACAAAACAGTTTTCAAGATTATGCGAAACAAGTGATTGCTAATGCTCAGGCTATGGCAGAAAGACTGGTATCAAGAGAAGCCAAGCTTTATACGGGAGGAACCGATAATCATTTGATTGTCATGGATGTGATGAGCAGCTTTGGCCTTACAGGGCGTCAAGCGGAAACAGCCATGCGTGAAGCGCTCATGACGGTTAATCGCAATTCTATTCCGAATGATGTGAATGGAGCTTGGTATACTTCTGGTGTCAGGATTGGAACGCCGGCTTTAACATCCCGTGGGCTTAAAGAAAATGAGATGAGGCAGATTGCCGATTTAATGGTTGATCTGTTAAAAGCATCTAAAGCAAAGATTGTAGAGCGGACAGGGGAACCAGGTAAAGCAAAAGTTGAGATCGATGCCCTGGTTCTTGAGAAGGTAAAAAAAGAAGTGACAGCCCTTCTTGAAGACTTTCCACTTTATCCCGAGTTAAAAGCGCTCGAAGAAACAAAGTTAATGATATAAATAACAAAGGAAACACAAGTGACGACCCAATTTGAACCAATCCGATGTGAAGAAGAAGATGATGATGAAAAAGAGGGAAAATCTAGGCCTTTTGATGCAAAGGTAGAGGAGCTTCTCTTAAAAAAACGGCGAATTTTTCTTTCTTCAGCAGTTTCCGATAAAAGCGCTAAAGATGCTATCCGAAAACTTTGGTATTTAGAGCATACAGATCCTGGGAAACCGATTCTTTTTGTGATTAATTCACCTGGAGGATCTGTCGATTCTGGTTTTGCGATTTGGGATCAAATCATGATGATCACTTCTCCTGTAACAACACTTGTTACAGGACTTGCTGCATCGATGGGATCTGTTTTGAGTTTAGCAGCAGCCCCAGGCAAACGGTTTGCAACGAAAAATGCCCGCATTATGATTCACCAACCATTGATTTCTGGTGTGATTCAAGGACAAGCAACCGATTTAGAAATTCAAGCGAAAGAAATCATCAAAACGCGGAAACAAATCGTTGATGTCTATGCTAAAGCAACAGGGAAAGATCCTGCGTTGATCGAAAAGACGATTGATCGTGATACTTGGATGAGTGCAAGTGAAGCAAAAGATTTTGGTCTTTTAGATGGAATCGTGACTTCTTATAAAGAGCTCGGCTTTGAATAGACTCCTTTCGAAACTCATTTTGGCTCTTAAAATGAACGATTTTTTGTGAAATTTTGAAAGCATATGGGGTACATTTGGTTGAAAAATTTCACAAAGAAGATGCAAAAAAGGGCCATTTAAAAGATCGAATGGAGCTCGAAAAGAAGTCTGATCATGAACTTATCTTTTCAAAATATGAAGGAACAGGCAATGACTTTATCCTGATCGATGATCGGGCTAGGGTTTTTCCTATCCATCCTGAAACAATCTCAAAACTTTGTCATCGCCACTATGGAATTGGAACCGATGGCCTCATTCTCCTTCAACCTTCGATTAAAGGAGATTTTTCCATGAGAATCTTCAATCAAGATGGATCTGAAGCCGAGATGTGTGGGAACGGTTTGCGTTGTTTGGTTCAGTTCTTGGTCGATCTTGGAGAAAAAAAGAGAAAGTTTTCTATTGAAACTCAAAAAAAAATCTATTCTTGCGAAATAAAAAATGGGTCGATTTATGTCGATATGGGAGTTCCCAAAATTCTCGAAGAAACAGGTTCAGAGATGTTTCTGGAGGTAGGGGTTCCTCATCTAGTCATCTTTGTTGATGAACTTTCTCGGTTTGATAGGGAAGCCAAGAAACGTTTTTCTATTATCGGTGTAAATATCAACTATGCTAAAATTGAACCCTTCCGCACGATCCACATGCGCACTTTTGAACGAGGTGTAGAAGGTGAAACCTTCTCGTGTGGAAGTGGAGCGACGGCTGTTTGCATGGCTGCATGGAAACAGTTTGGAATTGTCGGTTCTATAAAAGTTGTTTTTGGCTCAGGAGAAGAGCTCCAGTTTGAGATATTAACAGAAAATCAAAAGCTCAAAGGCATTACGATGACAGGAAAAGTGCGGCATGTCTTTGATGGAAAGGTTCGACTATGAAAATTGGAATCCCTAAAGAAGTTAAAGATCATGAATACCGTGTAGGTGCTACTCCTGCTATGGTAAAGGCTTTGAGAAAAGGGGGACATGAGGTTCTCGTTCAAAAAGATGCTGGAAGTAAAATTGGCTTTGAAAATGAAGATTATGAAAGGACTGGAGCAACGATTGTACCCGGGCCTGAAGAAGTCTATACCGCCGATATGATTATTAAGGTCAAAGAACCTCAACCCAGTGAATACCCTCTTCTTAAAGAGAATCAAATCCTTTTTTGCTACCTCCATTTAGCACCCGACCCTAAACAAACTGAGGCTCTATTAAAGCAAAAAGTTGTGGGTATTGCTTTTGAAACAGTTGTTGATTACAAAGGACGCCTACCCCTTTTAACCCCGATGAGTGAAGTTGCAGGGCGGATTTCAATTCAAGCAGGAGCGAATGCGCTTCATATGGCTTCAGGAGGAAGAGGAGTTCTTCTTGGTGGAGTTCCAGGAGTTTCCCCTGGAAAAGTGGTGATTATTGGTGGTGGGGTTGTTGGGACTCAAGCAGCAAAGATGGGGGTTGGTTTAGGTGCAGATGTCACCATATTGGACAGCAATTTGCAAAGGCTTCGTGAGCTTGATGATCTCTTTGAAGGAAAGCTAAAAACACTCTATTCAACCCCTGTGACGATTGAAGAAGAATTGATAAATTGCGATTTAGTAATAGGCGCTGTTTTGATTCCAGGAAAACTCACTCCGAAGTTGATCACAAAAGAGATTGTTAAAAAGATGAAGCATGGATCTGTCATCGTTGATGTTGCAATTGATCAGGGAGGATGTGCAGAAACCTCTCGTCCTACCACGCATTCAAATCCGATCTTTGTTTATGATGACGTTGTTCATTATTGTGTTGCAAATATGCCTGGGGCTTGCGCAAGAACAGCAACAATTGCATTAACAAATAGCGTTCTTCCTTATGCTTTAAGAATTGCTGAGATGGGGTATAAAAAAGCGCTTCTTTCTGACCCCTATTTAAGGCCGGGAATGAATGTTTGTTTAGGAAAAGTGACAAATGAGCATGTGGCTCATGATTTAAATTATGATTTCCATGATCCAGAAGAGGTATTAAAGAGCCTGTGAATTCTCCTTTTGAGGAAAGTCATCAAAAAGAAGGCGATACTCTCATCAAAGAAGGTGATGTTAAGAGTATTGTGTTTTCTGGTGGAACCTATCAAGTAGAAGTGCATGATCCGAAACTTGAAGAAGAGTTTTGGCCATTTTTGCAGGTTGGAGATGAAGGAGATGTCAAGGATGCTTTTTGCACATGCTCCGAAGCAGAACAAAAACGCTCTTGCCCTCATCTTGCTGCTGCTTATGCAAAGATTATTAAAGAAGATCCCCTTCACATACGTTTTTCTGACTCCTTTTGGAATAAACTCTGCATGATGTCTTTTAAGCGTCATGGTGTGGATCCCAAGGTTTTAGAAAAAAAAGGAGAGAAGGAGTATGTTTGCAAAGCAGAAAGTGGAGAGGTTCTTTTTTCCCTTAAGTTAAAAACGGATGAAGGTAAAAATCTTTTAGATGAGATGATTTTTCAACGTCCTGAAGAAACAGAAGAAACCTCATTAAAATTTTCTAACCTTCCTCCTGAAGAACTAGCCTTATGGAAAAGGGGAACGCCTTCACAAGAGCTTCAGTATGAACTTTCCTTTTGGTCAGAACTTGCAAAATGGATGATTCTTCAAGAAGAATTTGGAATCCATTATTCGATTGACTTTAGTCTGTCTGAACATACCCTTCCTAAAAAAGTCACGTTGAATTTTAAAGATTTAGAATTTCAGTTCTATATTGCAGAGGTTAATTGGAAAGAGATTATTCCCTCCTTGAAGCAGGTCAAATCTTCTCTTCCCGTTCATGAGTTTCG
The DNA here is from genome assembly GCA_024233395.1 of Chlamydiales bacterium. Taxonomy (GTDB): domain Bacteria; phylum Chlamydiota; class Chlamydiia; order Chlamydiales; family Simkaniaceae; genus Neptunichlamydia. The sequence continues at coordinate 251,598 of JACKPR010000002.1, read as the reverse complement.
CGATGTGATGGTTCAAAAGATGAGCTATGATCCCAAAGCAAAGCAGCTTCATATCGCGTCGAAACCTCTTGAAGATAATAGAGGTAAAGATGGTGTTAAAATTGGAGAATGGGAGTTTTTCCCTGAAAGTGGTTTTTTCCCTGCAAAGACAAGCCCTTTATTAAAGAAGAAAGTCATTCCACAAAATAAATTGGGTGAATTTCTTCAGCATAACTTCAAAGCGGTTCAAAAGTATTTAGAAGGAACGTCTCTTTCTCGAGAAGCAGTGACCCCTCATTATGAGCTCTACTTTGATGAGAAGAAATGTCTCCATGTGATTTGTTATGCTTTTGAAAAAGGAGACCTCCAACAAGAAGAAACGGCTCTTTTTCATCCTTGGGTTTACGTTGAAGGAAGAGGATTTTTCCCAATGAAAGAAACCCTTTTTGAAAAGACTGAGAGTATTATTCCTCCTGAAAAAATAGGGGATTTTATCAATCAGCATCGGTTATGGCTCAATGAATATGATGGTTTTCAAATCCACCTTTCCAACGTTGAATTCCGATTGACTTATACCTTCGATTTGAAAAATCTGATTTTTGAAAGTGAATCAGGAACCTTTGAAGGGAGTGATGAGATTCTTGATTTTGGGGATTGGCTTTACATGAAAGGAAAGGGGTTCTACAAAAAAGTACGGGCTCGGGGATTAGGGCAGATTTCTCCTGGTAAAAAAATCAAAGCAAAAGAAATTCCCTTATTTATTCATGAAAATCAAGAAGAGCTTGAACAAATCAAAAACTTCTTCAGTGCAACATGTCCTTTAGAAAAAGCTGGGCTCAATATTTCAATGGATGAGAAAAATCAGATCATTGTTGAACCTCAATATTTTTATCGCCCGGAATATCAGGGGAAAGAGATTCATTTCTTTGGAGATTTTACTTATGTGACAGGAGAAGGTTTTTCAGAAATCCCGCTCCCCGCACGTCTCCCTGAAAAATATCGGAAGAAAGCGATCATCGATGAGAGTGGAGAACCCCTTTTTATTACCGTTGAACTCACAAAACTGAAATCTTTTATCATTAAGATAGATCGTCGTTTAAAGCGTCCACATAATCTGACACTTAAAGTGAATCACATTCATAAGACTGAAGGGAAGGAATGGGAAGTTGAACTTGCCTATGTGAGTGAATTCGGGGAAGAAAGCTTAAGTAAGATTAAAGAGAGTATTGATCGTCATCGCTCTTATGCAATTACTGAAGCAGGACTTCTTTTCTTTAAAGATCCTCGTTTTAATTGGCTTCGCGAGCTGGGAACTATTGAAGAGGATAAGATGACCTTTTCAACCCTTGAGTGGATTCGCCTTCGGACTTTTGAAAATATAGAAGAACCTAAAGAAAACACTGAGGAAGCTCAAAAAACACGGGCTCTATTAGAAGAGCTTGATACTTTTGAAACAGAAGATGTTTTAAGTATCAAAGGGCTTCAGAGTACCCTGCGCCCTTATCAGGAAGTGGGTGTAAAATGGCTTTGGTTTCTTTATTCCTACGGTTTATCAGGGCTTCTTTGTGATGATATGGGCCTTGGAAAAACTCACCAAGCAATGGCACTTTTAGCAGCTTCTAGAAATGCTAGAGGAGAAAAAAAGCCGCAATACTTTGTTGTTTGTCCCACTTCTGTTCTCTATCATTGGGAAGAACTACTGCAGAAATTTCTTCCTGATTTTAAAGTCGTTGTTTTCTATGGAACGCAGAGAACGCTTAAATCTTTTAATCAAACTGCAGATATTCTCCTCACTTCATATGGAACCCTTCGAAGTGAAAGAGAGATTTTATCAACTCTTGAATTTGATATCGCGATTTTGGATGAAATACAAATCGCAAAAAATGCCCAATCACAAACCCACCAAGCTCTTTCCATGCTTCGAGCAAAGACAAAAATCGGTCTTTCAGGAACACCGATTGAAAATCGATTGCTTGAACTAAAGGCTCTTTTTGACATTGTTCTTCCAGGCTATATGCCAAAACCCTCTATCTACCGAGAACTCTTTATCAATCCTATTGAAAAACTTCACGACCAAGAAAAGCGCATTCTTCTTTCTCGACTCATCCATCCCTTTGTTCTCAGAAGGAAGAAAAGTGAGGTTCTCCATGATCTTCCCGAAAAGATTGAGGAAATTGCCCATTGTTTCTTATCTGAAGAGCAACGAAAGCTTTATAGAGATGTTGTTAAAAAATCCCGAGAAACCCTTCTCAAAGATATTGAAAATTCTGAGAAAGATGTTCCCTATATGCATGTCTTTGCTCTTCTCAATACACTAAAGCAGATTTGTAACCACCCCGCACTTATTACGAAAAACATCAAAAACTACCATAAACATCAAAGTGGGAAATGGGATCTTTTTGTTGAGCTTTTAGAAGAAACGCGAGGAAGTGGTCAAAAGCTTGTGGTTTTTTCCCAATACCTCGACATGATGACCATTATTGAAAGTTATCTCAAAGAAAATAAGATTGGGTATGCAACAATTCGAGGTTCTACGCAAGACCGTAAGAAACAACTCCAAAAATTCCGTGATGATCCTGAATGCGAAGTTTTTGTTGCCTCATTAAAAGCTGCAGGGACTGGTGTTGATCTTACTGCTGCATCCGTTGTGATTCACTATGATCGATGGTGGAATCCTGCTAAAGAAAATCAAGCCACAGATCGCGTCCATCGTATTGGACAAAATCGGGGGGTTCAAGTCTTTAAAATGGTTAACAAAAACTCCATTGAAGAACATATTCATGCCCTTATAGAACGAAAGATCTCTCTTACAGAAGGGGTGATCGGTTATGATGATCAAGATCAAATCAAACACCTTGATCGTGATGATCTCATTCAACTTCTCAATCAGATGAATCGCGACGTAGAAACCTAAACCTTTTTTCGGGTTCGGACTAAAAAGATTTCTGTTCCAATTAAAACTGCAAGAGAAAAGACCCCGTTATAAAGGGGAGGGGGAAGACCTAGAATCCTCCAAGAAGGGCCAGTCCTTTGTATCTGTTTTTTTTGGCAAGGAGATCCTAAAAACCCAAATTGTATACAGCTATGATAAGCAGCTAGAATCACTCCTGCAAGGAAGCAAACTTGGATGAAGCGAAGGATCATTCGCTTTAAAGGAGTGAAGAAGCCGATTAAAGCCGAAAGGCCTGTAGCAATATAAGGAACTCTCTGCAATTTGCACAAAATGCAGGGACGAATTCCAATAACGTACTCCACAAAAAATGAAATGATGAGCGCCACGATAGCGATTCCTAGAAAAATCCCTAAAGCATTCTGATAATACTTGTTCATACTTGAACATATCCCTATAGTCACTTTTTTTTCTTATACCAATCTCAGTATATAAAGCATCAAATAACCTATCCAATAGGTTCAATTATGCGTAAAAATTATAATTTACAAATTTTTTTTTATTTCCAATATTGAGGTCGTTTAAAGCAACCAAAGAGGTTAAAGATGAAAAATATTTTTATTTTGGGTGCCTGTCTTTTCCCAATTATTAGTACTCAATGGGCCTGCTCTTTCTGTGGAGAGAAGAATCCTGATATCATCACTTGGTGTGATTACTGTGGGACAAAGAGATAATATTAATAGTGTCGTCAAAGAATCGCTCTAACTGAGAGAATTTGATGACACTATCTAGAGGGTGTGCCCCTAAACTATTTAAACGAAAAAAACTTGATCGCAAATCAATTCTCAAATTATTCTTATCCAAAAATAGGAAAAGATTATGAAATTTTCTCCAGATATCGGACATAAAATTCTTTGGTTTTGGTTACATTTTTTAAAAGTTTTAATTTTAAGCTCTGGGTGCGGTTTTATTTTTTATAAAGCTGTTATGAGCTTTCCAAAAGCTTGGAAAGAAAAAAAACGAGTAAAAATTTGGCTTTGCCTTTCGTTGATAGCTTTTGGGATTTATATTCTTTTAATAGGTATAAAATGATAAAAAAATTTCTTTTTTCATTGATGGTTCTATTTATAATTTTCTGTATTCATCATAAATTGGAATCACGTCAATACAACGTTGATTATCTCATGGATCTTATAGAAGCAGGAGATGAAGAGGGCATTAAACAATTCTTTGCCCAACCAAAGTATGTCACAAAAATTAAACATATTGTTGAATTCACAGAAGTTTTTCGAGAGAAATTAGAAGAACGGTTTGGGTATAAACCTTCGTATAGGGAAGCATATGATGGCTTTAAAGCCAATCTCAGTAATATGGGTTTTCCTAAAGAGCAGAAAAAACAGATTCTTTCCATTTTTAAAGAGATAATCAAAAATTCTGAGAAAGCTGAACGAAAAGGCCTTAATATAGAAGATATAACTATGGATTTTAAAGGATCCAAAGATTCTGATTTTGACATGCCAGATCAATTGGTAATTGCTTATAGTGAAGGTTTAGGTGGTTGTTTAATGTGTATTATTCCAGGAATGGTAACACAAGGAATTGGGGCTGGAATGATTGTGGATGCTGCTAGACGCGCTTGTGATTATCTTGATAGCAGAAAAGTGCAAAATGAACCATATTCAGGCCATAGTGCAAATCGAGATATAGATGATTCTGATCGAGGTCGTGACCGTGATAGTTGGGATAAAGAGTACTAAACTATTATATTACTTCTTGAACAAATTGGTTCTTTAATGTCTATTTCATGACGACACCATCTAGTTTTCTAGCCAAGAATTTATTTATACTTAAACAAAATTTAAAAATTGGATCTTTCTGCACCAGTATTCCGATCTTTAACCTTCTTATATTGATCCTATCCATTTGATTGTGAGCTACTTCAATAGGAATAAATCTGAGGCGGTTACTTTTTTGAAATTCAAATTTTTGAATTTGTTTAGGTATAATCAGAGGTTTGTTATGATCTTTGATCATGAAAAAAACAAAAATTGCTTTGATTGGCCGCCCCAATGTTGGGAAATCGGCCCTTTTTAATCGAATTGCTAAAAAACGGATTGCCATTGTCGATGAGATGGAAGGGGTGACCCGCGATCGGTTGTATGCTGATGCAGAGCTTTTTAGTCGCCCTTTTGAAATTATTGACACAGGAGGGATCGACGAAAGAAGTGACATTCCTTTTGCTGAAGAAGTAAAAATGCAAGCCGAAATCGCTATTGAAGAGGCCGATAGCCTCATCATGGTTGTTGACTCTCGAACAGGAGTGACTAGTCTTGATGAGCATGTCGCCCATCTTCTTCTTAAAAGTGGAAAGCCTCTTGTCCTAGCTGTTAATAAAATGGACAATGAGGATGAGTCATCGCTCGCATCTTTTTATGCCCTTGGAATTGAAAGGATCTTTGCGGTTTCAGCCATTCAGGGGAGAAATATTGTTGAAATTTTAGAATGTGCCCTTGCTCCTTGTCCTATCCTCGATGAGGATGAAGAGGCTCAAGGAATTAAAGTTGCTATTGTTGGCCGTCCTAATGTGGGGAAATCCACACTGATCAATACTCTGTTAGATGAGTCTCGTTGCGTCGTGAGTCCCATAGCTGGAACAACCCGAGATTCGATCGATGTATTGGTAGAATGGAAAGGGGAAACCTTTACCATTATTGATACAGCAGGAATTCGTCGTAAGAAGTCAGAACACGAGGTTGTTGATAAGTTTGCTGCGATTCGAACTGAGCGAGCGATTGAAAGAGCAGATGTTTGTGTTTTGATGCTTGATTCCCAAGATGGGATGACAGCACAAGAAAAGCGGATTGCAAAGATGATTGAAGACAAAGGAAAAGGGTGTATCCTTTTTTTCAATAAATGGGATCTCGTCAAAGGCTTTAGGATGGAGCATTGCAAGAAAAGTTTAGAGATCGAAGCTTCATTTATTACTTATTGTCCCACCCTTTTTGGTTCAGCAAAAACAGGGCGGAAAATCGATGAACTTTTTCCAATGATTCAAGAAGTACACCGCTATTTAGGAATGCGCATTTCTACAGGACAACTCAATAAGTTTATTGAGAAAGCTATTCATAAAGTGCATCCACCAATGCTTCAAGGAAAACGTCTTCGCATTTATTATATGGCGCAGATTGATGTAACGCCTCCACGGTTTGTTTTCTTTGTGAATCATCCCGATCTTTTAGGGGATACCTACAAAAAATATCTCATCAACCAATTCCGAAAAACGTATCAATTTACAGGCGTTCCTCTTGTCTTCTACTTAAAAGGAAAAAAACGGCAAGAGAAAAAGAAAAGTTCTCATGAAGGAGACTTTTTAGAAGAAGATCTCCGTTTTGAGGATGAAAATGTAGGATCCCACTTAAACTCTTCCCCATCAATGGTTACCTTTCGATAAACCCATTCTTCTCGATTTTCTCGTAGGAGACGATCGCATCCCATGATATATCCTTTTATAAATCCATGCCGTCTCATTGCAAGGAGCATATACCGAGAACTTGTTGGGCGAAAGTGACTCCGTGGTCCATCGACTGGAGAAAGAATATTTTGATGAAAGAGGATGACATATTCAGAAAGGCGGGTCATTAACCCTCTTTTTTGGGGAACAGGAGGAATCAAGCTTTTATTCGGAACGAGTTCCTCATCTTTTCCCCAAGGATGAACAAAGCCCACTTCAGCAAAAAGGGGAAAGAAAAAAAGAATGAGAATCACGACTTTTTTCATTAGAATCCATATTTTAACATCAGAACAGGGAACAATCCATTCCGATTCAAAGCAGGATAGGCATGCTTTTCATATAACCGTTCGTTATAGAGCTTTGCGCTTTCTCCCGCACCATAAATCCCCCCAAAATACCACCCCGCTTCAAAACTTGTTGTAACAATGCCCGCTGCAATATGACCATGGGTATAAAAATGAACAGCAGCCCAAATAAAAAGACCGTTCAGAAGAAATGAAGTAAGGGCCGATTGTTTTTGTCCGACGTAAAGGTAACCAGCTCCTGGAAGAACAGCATTTAGGGTTTGTGCTTTACCAATAGATTTTTTTTTTGCGTCATAATTGTTTAGAAGATCTGAGAGATAAGTCTCTGAAGGGTCCTCCCTTTCAGCGACTCGAATTTCATCTAGATCTCCTTCGATCATGATTGTTGAAAGTTCCAACCGCTTAGCTGTTTCAGGGTAGTGATGTTGAATAACACGAAGAACATATTCAGCTTTTTCCTCATCGCCGACTTCGAGATAACTTTCATACATAATAATGAGGAGGTCGTGATAAGCAGGAAAGGTCTTTGTGGCTGTATAAAGGGCGGAGTGGGTGAACTCTTGAGTGACTTCCTCATACCGTTTCCCAAGATAGTAAGAAAGTAGGATTTGATATTGGATTTCCTCAAGCCGGGTTTGATGTCCTGCAGGAAGGAGAAACTCTGCCCGTTTAAATGTAGTGATTGCTCGATATAGATCGAGATGTTCTGCAAACTTCTGCGCGATCAAATATTCCTGTCCCCACGGCTGACTCCGTTCTTGAGGTGTTAGAGGAGGAAAGGCTGGAGGAAGACTTTTTAGGTACTTATCCTGCACAGAAAAATTGACTTGTGGTTCAATCTTATCGGGAACTCGATAACATCCTGCAAAGAAAAAAAAGATGAAAAGTGATAATAGGATACGTTTCATAGAAGGAGATCATATCAAAACCTGAGTTAAAGTCCATTAGAATAGAAGAACTTTAACCCAGAGTTTTCATTATTCCTCTTTCAACATATCCAATGAAGCTATTGCACCACAACCGATTGAGGATTACTTATTGACCCATCTGTAAAGACCACTTCAACGGAATATTCGACAGGTTTCTTTCTCTTTTGATTGTGATCGATATACTTTTTTGCTGTGGAAGGAATGGTCGCGATTCGTTTTCCATTGCGGTAGATATGGAAAGCTGAAGCTTCGACAGGGTCCACAAGGTGAAATCGAAGTTCATTATAGTATTCTGTTTCAGTTAAAAACTTGTTTCTTTTTTGGACACCAGTGAGTGAGTGGGGAGGAAAATTATAAACAAAGGCTAAAGTGTGGAGATCATCGACGGTCGGGAAAGAAAAAGCAAGGGTTCCACTAGGTACATCAAAGATATTGAGGTCACGGACAGGTGAATTTTGAGGTTCACTAATAGACCAAAACTGCTGGGTAGCAGGATTGAATTTTCCATGGTGGTCAGCAGTTGATCGTGCATAGGGACCAACAAGTGTAGGCTGACCTGTAACAGTACTTAACGTGTAAATGTTTGCATTGATTTGAAAGAGATAGAGGATATCGGAAGCATTAAAGTCTAAACTAGATTCCTTAAAATCAAGACTTGCAGGAGGAAAGGGGGTGATTGCAGCATCGCTTTTATTCACTTGCGTTAATGCATGATCTGCTATCGCTGGTCCCACGAGCAATCCATAGAGTTGGCCAGTGGAATCACAGGTTAGATTATTCAATGTTGAGATACCAAGAGGTAGAGAAAAAGAGCCAATCACTGTTCCTGCTCCTGTTTGCTGATCAATGATAATTAGGCTATTTGGAGCTAAGGGGTCATGTACAGAAGTGGATGCATAGAGATTTCCTGTAGTAGGATCATAAGCTAGTCCGTTAACGCGATACCCCACAGTTCCGATGACTTCATCAACCCCACCGGTATTTTGATCGATCGCAACAAGGGTACTTGTTAGAGGTACACCCCCTTCCCCAATTATTCCTAAAAGGGTGAATTGATCGGCAAGGATTTGGCTACTGAAGAGAGTAAACGTGATGGCAAAAAAGACAAGGAGTTCTTTTGCTTTTTGAAAAAATTGTTGTTTCATCTTTTGTCCTTACTTTTGGCAGGTCTAAACGTTAGTTAAGCTATAGCTAAAACAGTTTAAAATTGAGATGATTTACCCGGATCTTTCCGGTGTCTTTTGAATCCTTAAAACCTCTCCTTGTCTCATGGACAATGTTCTCGGTTTAAAGAAGTCAAAATCCATCAAAAATCTCTCGTTTAAATCATCCCCTTTTTAAACTGTTTTAGCTATACCTGTGCTTTCTTAAATAATTAGAACAACGATAAGGAATATCAGAAAAAATAAAAATATTTTTTTTACAAAACGAAGAGGTATTTGAGTTTATGGATAGGTTTATGAACCTATCTCACTATTCCAAATCCCAACTTTTTGTCTCTTTTACCCAAACTTTTCGTTTGATTTCTTGCCCTACTTGTTTAAGTATGTGCATCAAAATCAAACGAAGACTTTGGAAAAAATCCTCCAAAAACCTAATGATTTATAATAGTGAGATAGGTTCATAGGCTTGAATTATAGCTAAAACACTTTAAAAATGGGATGATATATTCGGATCTTTCCAATGGATTTTGACAAGTTCAAGTCCTGCATCAAAGTCTTCTGCATTGGTTTGAGTGCGTCAGAGATCTTTTTGCCTTTTTTTCCTCATCGCCAACTTCGAGATAACTTTCATCATAATAATAAGGAGGTCGTGCTAAACAGAAAAGGTTTTAGTTGCTGTATAAAGGGCGGAGTGAGTGAACTCTTGCGTGACTTCCTCATACCGTTTCCCTAAATAATAAGATACGTTTCAAAGAACGAGATCATATCAAACCCTGAGTTAAAGTCCATTAGAATAGATGAACTTTAACCCAGGTTTTTCATTATTCCTCTTTCAGTAAATCGGAAGTAATTACTGCACCATAACCTATTGATGTAAGTTTGTTAGGGGTAAAGCCCCCTTTGATAAATTAATCGTTTTTTCCCTAGTGCTCTAAGAAGGTTTGTTGTAGCTTCAATTGGCGTTATTTGTGCAAAAGATATTGTATGAAGGTAGTTTATTGTTGGAAGGGTATTAATTAATACCCCGCTAGGGATATCAAAGATATTAAGGCTCCGAGGATTGTTTCCTCCTCCTGTACTAATTGTCCAAAATTGTTGTGTGACAGGGTTGAACTTTCCATGGTGATCATTAGGTGATGGTGTATATGTCCCCACATTTGCAGGAATTCCTGTTAAAGTACTTATCGTATAGATAGTTCCAGAATCAAGTATATACAGGATATCAGAAGCATTAAAATCTAAGCTATGACCTCCTGTACCAAGTCCTGAATTAGGGTATAAGAAAACTGTTCCAGTGTTTTTATCAATTCTTACTAAATCGTCGGTACCAGGTTCAAGCCAACCATAAAGTTGTCCTGTTGAATCAATAGTGGTAACTGTTACGGTTCCTCCACTAGTAGGAGCAAGAGGAGCAACGACAGATCCTGCACCTGTTTCTGTATCGATTGTTATCAGACTAACAGGAGCAGTTAGGTCTTTTATAGAAGTAGTTGCATAGAGAGTTCCTGTTGTGGAGTCATAGGCAAGACCATTAACAATGTAGCCAATATTTCCAATGGTTTGTTCAAGACTGCCAGTATTTTGATTGAGGATAACAAGAGTTGATGTTCCTGTATCGCCATTTCCTACAGTGCCAAAAAGGACATATTGATTGGCAAAGAGAGAGCATCCTAAAAAAGTAAAAGATAAAAAGGTAATGAGATTTTTAAACAGTTTCTTCATGGCTTTATCCATATGTTTGATGCATGCATAGAGCAAGGATAATCCATGTCGTAAAAAAAAATAAAATAATTTTTTTTACAAAATGAGTAAAAAGATTTATACCCAAACAAATTCAAAAGTTGGTTTTGGGCAACGCAAAAGCTTTCGAACTTGTTTGGGTATAGAAGTTAGGCGTAGCTACCCAATGAAGTTACATGTAACCTCAAATTAATAGGTGTCGTCAGGGGTTTTGACAAGCTCAAGTCCAGCATCAAAATCTTCTGCATTGGTTTGAGAGCGGTAGAGATCTTCTTGCCTTTCTGTCACCTCCTGATAGGTATCAAAGGACTTAATGATGTGTGGGCGAACAAAGATCACAAGATTAGAAATATTCTGATTTCTCTCATTATCGCTAAATGCTGCACCGATCAGAGGAAGACCACCTAAGCAGGGAACCCCTGTGCGGTGATATGTTTTAGAATCTTGCATAGAACCACTAATCACGAGGAAACTCTTATCGGGGACACTCACAACAGTTTTTGTGCTCGACTTGTTGGTTGTAATTCCTTGGACTTGAACATTACTGACTGAGGATCCTGAATCGGATTGATTTTGTTGTTCAGAAATGTCTTCCTCAATCATTAAAGTGATGATATCACTATTTCCCACCACAGGAGTAATACTTAAACTGACACCTACATCACGGTATTCCAGGTTTGCTGTTGTCGTTGTTGTTTGGGACTGGTTCGTGACAAAGGAACCTGTATAAGGAATATTTTGTCCGACAAAGATTGTCGACATTTTATTGTCTTGTGTGATGATCTTTTGGTTCATCACAATGACAGAGTCGCCTTCATCTCGAAGAGCATTAATCAAAGAACCAAGAGCAAAATAGGATTGCCCTTTATGAAGGATGATATCACCAATCACCCCTAGGTCACCACCAGCTGTGAAGGGGATAAAAGAGCCCTTAGGTGTATTTGAAGTTGTGATGTTTGAAAGATTCGAACCGAATACACCAAGAGGATCAGGAACTCCACCAATGGTGCCTGGGAAGACCCCTGTGCCATAAGAAAACTTATTCCGATAGACTCCCTGTGAGCCCCAACGAAGACCAAATTGAAGGTTATTGCTCAGTGTTGTTTCAATAACGAGAATTTCAACAAAGACTTGCTTAAGAGGAATATCAATACTTTTGATGAGTTCTTTAAGTTTTCCTAAAGCATCCGCTTGTCCTGTTGCAATGAGGGAGTTTGTCACTTCAATCCATTGCAAAGTATTGATTGCATCAACGAGGTTATCATTTACTTTTGTCTTAGCTTTACCAAGATCGACACCAATGAGTTTAATCGCATCTTGAATTTCAGATCCGCTATGGTATTGCAACTTATAGATGAGGAAGCTCATATCAGAAACCGTTTCAATTCCTGGCTCTCCTTCTGGAATACCCCCAGTAGGAATATCAAAGCGTTCTAATAGACTATAAACTTTATTCGTATCTTCCTCATCACCAGAAACAAGAATAGAAGAGGTTTTTTCCATCCATTTTAAGTTGTTGATAACGTCGAAGAGTTCTTTATCGGAAACTCCAGAAGTGATGAGGTTTTGCTCAAAATCTTTTAAGATTTGAATGAGATCCATTCCTGAAACAAACTTAGGTTTGTAAATCTTATATCCTGTAGGAGCTCTAGCTGGAGCTTCTTTAGCTAGTCCAGGAATATCGAATTTTTGTGCTAAGGAGATAGCTTCGGTAACTGCTGTCGGGGTTCCGGTAAAGATGATCGAGTTCGTATCATGAACATAACGCATGTTATTCAATGTTGTGATTAAATCATCTTGCGTAGAGCCCGCTCTTTTTAAATCAGAGGCCATGTTTCTCAAGTATCCCATGAGTGCTGGGCCTGTAAGATATTTAATCTTATAGATCTCAAAAGTTGTTTTTCCAACTTGTTTTACCTGATCCTCAGATGGGGTATCAAGAGAAGGAAGAAGGTCTTTAACTTTTGTGATCGAATCTTTAGTTCCTGTAAAAAGAACTGCTTTTCCTTTTGATACGAGTTTAGTATTCGTAAGGGTATGGATTAAGCTCTTATCTGCAAATCCTGAAGACTCCATATCTTCAGCAACCATGCGAGCATGTCTTCTTAAATCGTCTGCAGAGATATGGATGGGTTTATAGACATAAAACTCGTTGGCTTCAGGGGTTTTTTCAACAGGAATATCAAAGGTTGGAGCAATTTCCTTCACTCTATCAATGGCTTCTTTTGTTCCAGTAAAGAGAACCCCTGTTCCTTTAGAAACAACAGAAGCAGAGTTTAAGGCTGCAATTAAATTGGGGTCTTTAAGCCCTTGATCTTTCATTTCATCTGCAGCGTGGTTTGCTTGCTTGATAATTGCTTCCGGAGATTGATGTATTGGTTTGAAAATGTAATATTGAGAGGTGTTAGCTTCTTGTTCAGTTGGAGTATCAAACGTTGGAGCAATTTGTTTAATTCGGTTAATGGCATCTTGAGTTCCGGTAAATAAGACACCTGTAGCATTTGAAACAAGTGTTGCTGAATTCAAAGCTGTAATAAGACTTGAATCTACAAGCCCTGCATCTTGCATTTGATCCGCAGCATGTTTTGCTTGTTTAATGATCGCTTGAGGGGTTTGATGCATTGGTTTGAAGATATAATATTGGGAAGCTTGAGATTCCTTTTCTTGGTTATCAAGGGAACGCACCATTACCTTAATTTTTTCAATTGCAGCAGGTGTTCCTGTGAAGATGACGCGGTTTTTATCTTCTGTTAAGCGCGCAGAGTTCATTGCACTGATTAAATCAGGATCTTGTAGACCAGAACTATCAAGTTGGCTTGCAGAACGTTTAATATTGCTAATCAATTTCTCAGCGGTGATGGAAGTGGGCTTATAAATATAAAATTCAGATTTCTCAGGACTTTTTGGAGTATCAAAAGTTGTGAGAATCCCTTGTTTTAACTTCTCAATTCCTTTTGGGGTTCCCGTAAACATCACAGCAGTATCATTTGAAACAAGGGTAGCAGATTTTAGGGTATTGATAAGGGTTGGGTCATCGAGTCCTGCTGCTTCCATTTCTTTAGCAGCAGTAATGACCTTATTCCTAAATTCTTTTGCGCTTTCACCCATAGGTTTATAGACATAAAATGCTGACGATTGAGCCGAATCAGGAGTGTCATATTGACTGATCATTATTTTAATCCGATCAATCACATGAGAAGGGCCTGTGATAACAAGAGAGTTGCTTGATTGGATCCATTTAATGTTGTTAATGGAGTTAATCAATGCTTTATCTTCAACACCAGTTCCTTTGATCGACTTTGCTGTTTCATCGAGTTGTTTGAGAACAAGATTTCCTTGGACATGTTGAAGCGTATAGACAAAGTAAGTAGATTTTGATTCACCTGCGACTTCAGCATTGTCAATGGTTGGAAGAATTCCTTTGATCTGATCGATCGCTTTAGTAGGTCCTCTGAAGACAAAGGAATTCGACTGAGAAACATATTTCATATTATCAATCGTTTCAATGAGATCATGATCAGAAGGAAGAGATTTAGCAATTTTTTGAAGCCCTTTTTCAACAATATCAGGATCAACGAATTGAATTTGATAGATGTAGGTGGACATGGAGCCTTTGCCTTTATCCAACATTCCTACAAGAGTACGGATTTTATTAAGAGAGTCTGTGTCTCCTGTGAAGGTAATAGTTCCTTGCGCTGAGGAGACTTTAGCTGAACTCAATGCTTTTAAGAAAGCTGGATCCGATAGATTTGAAGTTTTTAAGCTTGTATAAGTTTCTTCAATCTGTTTGTGCAATGCCTCAAGTGTTTCATTTTTTGGTGTGTAGATAAAAAAGTCATTGCTTAAGGGGATTTTTGATGCTTCATGTTCTGCAACATCAAAAATAGGGAGGATCTCTTTCAAACGGTTTAGAGAGCGTTGATCCCCTGTAAAGGTTAAAGTGTTGCTTGGTTGATTGTATTTCATCGTTGCGATGGTTTTAATCAAATCCTGAGAATAGGGGCTCATTTTTAGGTTTTGAACAAAATTATCAAGGGATCGTTTAATTTGTTCTTCATTTCCATTCTTGATTTTATAGATATAAAAACCGCCATGAATCGATTCAAGTTCCTGTTCTGTATAGGGAATATCCAAGCTATCTAAAATCCCTTTGACTTCTGACAAGGACTGGGCATCTCCTGTAAATAGAAGAGAATGACTTTGTTGAATAAATTTCATGCTATTTAAGGTTTGCACAAGATTTTGTGCTGAAGGTCCCATTAGTGAAAGGTTTGTTTCAATATCTTTCACAGCAGATTGAAGAACTTGTGGAGGTTTATTTTTGATATGATAAAGCAAAATGTTATCTGCAGAAAGGGGGCCCCGGATTCCTCTTGAGAGAGAGGGAGGGGAATCTAAATCTTCTAAAATAGTCATCGATTTTTCTATGAGGAAGGGAGTCGTTACGATAAAGATGCTATTTGTCGATGCTTGTGGGACGAAAACTAAAGGATTGCCTTCAGAAATCGGAATTAAAATCTGATTTGCGAGAGCAATCAAATTTTCTGGAGTGTTGTTTCTTGCGGTATAAGAATCGATTTCTAATGCGGCTCTGGGAACATCTATACTATAGAAGAGTTTATGAATTTCTTCGATATTTTGTGTAATGTCGGTGACGATAATGTGTCTGGTGGATTCAGAAACTTCAATAATTGCATTCGAAGAAAGTAGAGGTCCAATGATCCCGGCAAGTGTTGCTGGGTTAGCATTTTTGACTCGGAAAACTCGAGTCATGATGGGTGGAATTATTTTTCCTTCTAGAGGAACTTCTGCCGAGACCACTGTTGCAATTTGTCTAACACCACTTCCTCTTGAGATCACAAGATTGTTTCCCTGTTCGATTAGATCAAGGCCATTCAATCTTAAGACTTGAATGAAAGCAGCCATAACATGAACAAGGGCTGTGGGTTCTTCGGAGACAATTGTGACACTAAAGTTTAGGTCTTCCTCTTCATAAACAAAGTTGACGTTTCCTATCTTACTAATGAACTTTATGAGTTCTAAAATGGGAACATTATCGAAATTGATGGTATAGCCTTCACCAGTTTCAATTGGGAATAAGTTCTCTTCTGGAGAAGTTTTTTCTTCGATGGATTTTTCGCTTTTAGGAGCTGTATGAAGGAGGGATGAAGAAAAACATAAGAGTGTAAGAAGAAAGATGCTTATGAATTTTCTACTTTTCATCACGTATTTTATCATTATTTATAAGATCTTATTTCATACCAGAGTTATGAATTAGTCTGCATCAACTTTTTCCTATAATGAAGATTTTTTTTCATTTTGTGAATTATTCGGATAGGCTCAAGGGTGAACATCTTGCGTTGAAAACTATTCTTAAAGGAGGTTTAAGTTCAATTTGTGGGAGGAGGGAGATGATCAATATCTCCGCCATTATTGATAAATAGAATGCATATTCGAAGTATTTCGCATAACTCTTCTTTTACCTTCTCATCTTCTCCTTCGATGACAAAGCAGATTTTATGAAGAAAATGTATAGCCTTTGCTGAATCGAGATATTGTTTAGCTTTGGGAAACCTTGTTTCATTTGGATCTATGTAATCACGCACTTCATTCAGATACCTAAGCATTGTAAGAGAATCAATATTAAGTTCTTGTGAATTTACTTGATCCACAATCTTCTCTGGATAATTAAGAAACCATGGTCCACCTGGACTGATTGCTTCTGATATCGAATCATCATAAGGAGAATCTAATTGAGGTAGGACTTCGTTCAGCTCGTCTTTTGTTGGTTGTGTAATCTCATATTTTGGTATGAATTCTGGTGGTTGATTAAGAGATCCCAATAAGGGGATACAAATCGTCAACATCAAAAAAAGAAATAGATTTGTCAAATGATTGGTAAAATGCATATCTAACAGTCTCTATGCCTCCATTGCACAGTGAAAAAAAAACATTAAACCATTAATATAAATTTTAGGAAAGTTAATAAGAACGGAGCATAAAATGTATAAAGATGAAATCATCGATGCCCATTTTCACCTTTGGGATCTCGATCATGGAGAATATCCCTGGCTTAAAGGTGAAGGCGGACACTTTGAAAATATCATTGGTGATTTTAAGAAAATACGGAAGAACTTTTTGATTCAAGACTATGAGGCTTTAGTCAAACCCTTTAATGTAACAAAAGCGGTTCATCTTGAGGCAAATACTTCCCTTAAAAAGGCCCTTTATGAAACTGAATGGCTTCAAAAGATTGCCGATAGTCATGGTTTTCCTCATGCGATTATTGCTCAAGCAGATTTAACCGATCCAGATATTGAAAATGATCTTAAGGATCATTGTCAATTTCCTAATGTTAGAGGAATTCGGCAAATCCTTTTCCGTGAACCAGGTTCTCAAGGAAGGGATTTACTCAATGATCCCCAGTGGCAGAAAGGATTAAAAGCGCTTAGTGCGCAATTGCTTTCTTTTGATATTGCTGTTTTTGGACATCAAATTCGAGATGTTGCAAAGGTCACCAAAGAATATGATGGAGTCATGTTCGTTCTCAATCATTTAGGCTGGCCTCTTGATATATCGGATGCAGGGTTCTCAAAATGGATGGAAGATATTTCTCTTCTTGCTGAAAATAAAAATGTCTACTTGAAAGTGAGTGGGATTGGTTTGACTTTTCGAAGCTATGATCATCTCAATATTGAAAAGTTTCTTCATGGGGGAATTCGGGCGTTTGGAACAGATCGGTGCATGTTTGGAAGCAATATTCCTCCTGACACCCTTTTTATGTCTTATAGTGAGATTATTGATATCTTTAGAAAAACACTCAGTCTTTATGATTTAGAAGACCAGAGAAAGATCTTTTATGAGAATGCTAAACAATTCTATGAATTGTAAGAACAGTTTTAGGAGAAGCCTCGACAATAGAGGGGAAGGTTTTTGCGATGCTGTTCAAAATTCCTTCTGCTTGAGATTGAGCGGAAAGTTGAAGGTTTTCTCCTACAATTCCTTTTAACGCGTCTTCAAAGTCTTCCCCATGCTTTTCTGTTGAAAGTTCGGTGTCAAAGGAATGGGAGATCAAAAGGTCTCCTTCTGTCCAATTTTCTGTTGTTTCATAAAACCCATGATTTAGGTCTTCACCAAGAGGAGGGTTTTGATTTCCTAAGAAGCGAGGAGTTTTAGTTCCAAGGGGAAGATGCATGAGAGCTCCACAGCCACAAGAAATAAATGAAAACTGATTTGTAGAGGGAGCAAGGTATAGGAGTTGGAAAAGGAAATTTGAAGGAAGATTGTGAGAAGCAATCATTTCGTTAAGTGCAGTGATAAAAGTGATTGACTCGAAATGGGAATCTGCAGAAGTGATATATTCTCGGGTTAAACTTTGAATCATCCCTTTTAAAAGACCAATATAGGAAAGGGCCTCTACAGAAGATTCCATATATTCACCGATTGCAATGAAATAGGTTTGATCAGCAAAACGGATAAAGTCGTAATAGGATCCTAGGTCACTTTTTCGATCAGGTTTTGCAAGGCCCATGTCAAAAGCAGGCCACTTGGGAACTTGGGTAGGTAAAAGTTTAAGGTGGCTTTCTTCTAAATGCCCCCAAACTTCTTTGATTCCTTCTCCTTTCCCTCTTTGTTGTTCTTTTTTTAGGTAAGCTGAGATGTCTGTAATAAAGTCGACAATATCTTGATATCGCTCTTTTAACGAGGGGGCTAATGCTTTTTCGACAATTGTTTGTAAATCTTTAGGAAGAAGAGAAAGCTGTATCGATCCAAAACTTAATTTTCCGACTAAGAGTTCAAAAGTAATGACCCCTAGAGAGTAGATATCTGTTGCAAAAGTAACGTTTAAAGGATCTTTTTTTTGTTCGGGACTCATGTAGCTTGGAGTTCCCAAGAACTTTCCTCGTTGTGAGGGGAGTGCAATTTCTTTATCATAGATGAGTTGAGCAATTCCAAAATCAATCACTTTGACACTTCCACCTTCTGTGATCAAGATGTTTTCAGGTTTTAAATCGCGGTGAATCACACCATGTGTATGAAGGTGAAGAAGGGCATAAGCCACTTGTAAAGCAATTTCGATGCAAGTTTTTGGAGAGAAATTCTGTTGCATGATGAATTGTTTCAAAGATATTCCTTGAACAAATTCTGTTGCAATATAGAGGCCGCTTTCCCACTCTCCATGTCCTTTTAGTTTGATAATATTAGGATGGTCGGTCAAAGAAATGATTTCCGCCTCTTTGAGGAATTGTTGGACCATTTCAGGATGTGTAAGATATTTGGGAGAAAGAACTTTAACAACGATAGGAGTGAGATCTTTAGGATCCAATCCTAAGTAGAGAAAACTCATGCCGCCCTTGCTAAGAGGTGCTTCAATTTTATAAGGACCAATAGAAGGAGGATGAGGTAAAGGTTTATCATCTCTCGTTAGATTCGGGAGAGTTGATTGTTTATGAAAATCTTCTGCTGACACTCCAAGGATTCCTATTTAAATGAACTAGTGTCTAGTCTACAAAGTTCTTTACCGAAATGACCCATCTTTCCGGCATCTTTCTACCCCTTAAAATCTCCCCTTGTCTCATAGACCAGACGATCGATTTTGCGAGGCAAAAATCTGGGCACATTTCGAGGAAGAATTTTATAGACTAACCACTAGGTACTATTCACCCAATTTTGTAATTTTTACACCAATCACATCACCGATTTGAAGGAGTTCTCCTTTCCCTACACATTGACCATTAGCGACTAAGTTAACCCCTTTTTCTACTTGGACGCCTAGTTCGAGAACATTCCCAGGTTTCAGTTTTAAAAGTTTATCCAAGCTCATTTTTAGTCTTGCTACTTCAATGGTGAGAGAAATAGGAACTTTCTTTGGTGACACAATGGGCTCTTTGGGAGATTCTTCAACTGAAACAGCCTCTTCTTCCATCGGTTCGCCAAAAGATTCTTCGTAATTTTCGTTGTCCATTTTATGTTCCTCAAAGTAGTGTGCATAATCGAGAATTTTAATTGAGTCTTCTTTCACTTTTGTTTGAAAAAGAGGGGTATTCTCAAACATAAGTTGAAAGGTTCCTTTCTTTAAATTTGGATAATAAGAGCAATGATCGAGAATGACAAAATCACCTTCTTGAATTTTTTTCCATCCGTCTTGAGAAAGGGTGGTTTGTCCTGCAGCGATGGAAACATCAGCATAAAATGATTCATAAAGATTTGAGGGGAAAGAGAAGTTCCAATCTTGTGCATAATGGTGTTTCATCGATTCTTGAAAATGCGTGGGGCAAATGAGTCGTCCCCAAATTGTTTCTCCTTCATGTTCAATTGCAAGATCGATGCAATAAGCATCTTCTTTTGCAAGGGGCATATCAATCAGTTTTGGAGAAAGTCCTGGAAAGACTTGCATTTTCTCTAAAATTTCCATCGATTGAGTACATAAGTAGCGGAGGAAACCTTTTTGTAAGTAGGGATCTGAAAAGCCATCATTTCCTGCTTCAGGATGAATTGCCCAGGAAGAAAGTTTTGAAAAATCTTCGGAAGGAAAAACAAGGGAAAAGTTCCCCTTAAGGGGAGAAAGTTCAATGGCAAGCTGCAATGGTGAACGTCCCATTCCAGTCAGAATACCACTTCCTTTTTTCCATTCTGCACTTCCTGCTGAGATTTTTAAATTTTTAACTCCCAAAGAAGTGGAGAGCTCATTTGCAAAAGCTTTCCATGGAAAAGTAGGGAAAGATCCCCACATTGGGATATCCTCCGCTTGTAACGCTAATGATTCTACTTGTTTTATCCAATGGTCAGATGGTGCACTCATATGATTTTTTTCCAGTTCGTCATAATTGCCAAAGATACGTGATTCAGCTCAAATTAGAAAGAGATTTTTTTCTTCGAAGCGACTCTTGTTCCTTTTTCTTTTCCCTCAACACGTTCTTTCTTTTCCTTTGCCCTTAAATGAAGGTCCGATTTTTCATTGAGAATTGGGGGAAGAATCTGGATTTGAAATCCTTGAAGGGCTTGGTGCGTTTGAAGGGAACTCTGCAGCGTAGCTAAATTTGCAGCAAATAGATCAATCCCTTCTGGACTACCTGAGAGTTGGAGATTAAAGCTATGGGGAGCGGTATCATAGTGATCTAGGATAATTTGTGCACCATTAAGGACCGAACCTTCCATTACAACGATGACTGACGTTGTCGTTACACCATTTTGGCTTTCAACATGAATGAAGTTTGCCATTTTTTCCATTAGGTGAGCCATTTCTGGAGTCAATTCTGAAATAGATGTTGTGGCAAGTGTTTCTCCCGTAACGATTGTGGTGAGTGTGCCTTGAACTTCTCCATGTTGTGGTGCAGGGTCGACCTCTTTTTTTCTTTGGGAAGAGCTTTCTTTTTTTTCTTTTTTTGAGGCCATATCGAAAACAGAAGGCCTTCTTTGGTCTTGTCGAGGAAGCTTTCGGGAAACCATTGCCTCATGAAAGCTCCGCTTTGGAGGTGTTCGTTCTTCTTTTTTTCTTTCGGTGTTTTGAGTATTAATAAAGTGAGATTTCTTTATTTCCATAATCCATCCTCATGATTCCACTTGAACCTATCCGCGAACTCAAATGTCTTTTCTTTTCACTCTTTCTACACCTTTTTTGAAGTCTATTTTTCGGCCTTGTCTTTTAGACAATGTCCTCAAATAGATTTCAAAAAATTGTGCAGAAATCTTGTAAAAATCAAAAACATTTGAGTTTGCGGATAGATTCTTTATACAATAAAAGAATTGAAAATTGGTTGCAAGAAAACAAAGAAGCTTTCTAACCTGAACTCTGGGTTTATTTTATTTATTGTCATAGGAGAGTTCTCTTAAATTCTTGGGCTTTTTATCGAAGGGAAGGGCTAAAGCGCCCTTTTCGAGATAAAAAGCCCAGGAAGAAAGAGAAAAATCCCTGAGAATGAGTAAAATAAACCCAGAGTTCAGGTTTCTAGAAGCGGTATCCGAACCCACCACCAAATTGAAGGCTACTAAGATCAGCACGGAGATTGATGACCTTCTTTTTGGGATGATGGTAATTCACCTTTAAATAAGAGTAATCACAGAAGACATCGAAGAAAAAATTGTCGGTGAAATAAAGATAGGAACCGATTTTAGCAAGACCACCGATTCCCCATTTTGCAAATTTGCGGTCAACATAAGGGGAATGATCATGCATGCGAGTATAAGTGACTTGCATTCCAAGTCCCACATAAGGAACAATTTTATCCAGTTCGAGTAAATATTTGAGGCCAATTCCAATGGGGACAAGGGTAATATGGGTACTAAAACGATCTTCTAAAGAGCGTCCTGTTTGTCTGAAAAATCCAAGACTCATCCAGGGATAGAGTCCTTCCCACGCTTCAACACTCGTTTCAATGCTATAAATGCCAGCACCAGAATAAATCTCACGAAAACGGTTGTCGGTCGGATGGAAGTAAGCCGCTTTGATTTCAGGTAAAACTTCAATGGCTTTTGCTTTAGTGCTACAGAGCAAAAGTAGAAAGAAGATTCCAATGATCCAGAGCTTTATTGAATTTTTTTTCATAGCGGATTCCTAAAATATTCAAATAGATATCTAACCGCACCTTAAATTTTTTTTGATAATTATGCAAGTGGGTAAAAAAAAAGCCCCTTTTCAAAAGGGGCTTTTGGTTATTTTTTGCAAGATTTTACCGTTGTTGAACCAATAGCAATGACATCACCGAGTTGATCGATAGCTGTGACATAATAGCTATAGAGTCGCTTGGGTTTGAGATTGTGATCTTCAAACCTACGTGGCTCTGTTACTGGAACAACAGCTACAAGATCTGTCAGAGCAGCATCTCTATAAATTCGATATTCTACTGGTGCTGTAAAAACAAGAACATCCCAATGAGGATAAGACCATTGAATCAGATTATAAAGATCGATTTGTGATAGAAAGGAGTCTTTACTACATCCATCCGCACGGACATCAATGTTTCCAATGGCAATATTTGCAGCAAAATCAATAAATAAAGGACCGGTTCCCACTATAACGGTATCAATCACTGAAAGGGTTGCAATATCGATGACAGTAACAGAATTACCTCCTGTGTTGGCAACATAAGCATAGGCTCCATCAGGTGAAATAGCGATTCCTTGGGGGCTTGCACCTGTGGTGATGGTTGCAATCACAGTATTGCTGGCAACATTAATAACAGAAACATCATTACTTGTATAATTTGGAACAAAAACTTTTGTTCCATCAGGAGTGATATCAACGAGTTGTGGGCTGGTTCCAACAGCAATTGTTCCAATGACGGCATTTGTTGCAGTGTCAATGACTGTAACGTCATTTGAGGTGGTATTGGCGACATAAACTCTTTGACCATCTGGAGTAGCCTTAAGTTCTCCAGGGCTCCCTCCAGCTGAGAGGATTGTAACAAGAGAGGGAATTGGTCCATTGGAAATCACTGAAACATTGGGAGGAAAAGTGACGGAAGCGACGAAAGCCTTTTGACTATCGGCAGTAAAAGTGATGAACTGTGGGGCTGTTGGAAGCCCTCCTACAGTTGCAACGACAGTTTCAGTTGCAACATCAATGACTGAAACCGAATTGCTGGCTTGATTAGGGACAAAGAGGCGCTGTCCATCAGGACTCACTTCTAATTCAATGGGAGTGTTGCCGACAGTAATTGTGTTGGTTACAGTATCTGTTGCAACGTCTATTACAGAAACAGTGTTCGATCCAGAATTTGCGACAAAGACTTTTGTTCCATCCTTACTAATCGTAAAAAATTCTGGCCCAGGCCCAACTGTTAAGGTGTCTGTAACGGTATTTGTTAAAGCATCGATGACAGAGACTGTTCCATCTCCATAATTACCGACGTAGAGTTTTGTAGCATCTAGACTAGCAATCAATGTCCAAGGTTGGCTTCCAACTGGAATTGTGGCTACCACTTGGTTCGTATCTACATCAATGACTGAGACATCGTCGCTTCCAAAATTGGGAACATAGACCCCTGCTGCACTTAAAGACACTGTCCAGAAAAAAAAGAGGCTAAAGAATAAGGTTTTTAAGGCTTTCATCACCGACCCTCGTATAAAAATTAAAAGGAACAACTTAAAATAATTCCTTTATTTTATTCAAGAGTCTTTTCTATTTATTGCCCTTACCTCCACCTCCGCCTTTGTCACCTGCGCCTTTAGCGCGTCGAATAAGGTGGGGAGATTTTTTCGATGTGGTGAGGATAGGGTTAAGGATATTGGTCTCGAAGTTAAAATTAGCTTGTTTGAAAGACTCTTTTAAAGCATCGAGATTTTGATTAAAGATTTTGACGGAGTCGGGATTTCCTACTAATTGAATATTGTAAGAATTGGGAGCTGTACTATAGCGATCGAGGATGACTTGCGTGCCATCAAAAACAGAGCCTGGCATATTGATATTCATGGTGGTTGTGGTGATCCCTTTATCTTGCTGAATCATGATGACGCCTCCCATTTTTTCGAAAAGTTCATGTACATCAGCAGAGAGTTTCGAATAAGCAGGAATCTCTTCAGAGGGAACAATAGCTGGAAAGGGATTTTCAAATGTTGGAAGGGGAATTCCTGCAGTTTGACTGTTGGCTTCAAGAAAAGAGTCTTCATCTTTCTTTTTTCCTCTTCCACCCATTTCTCCTTGCTCTCCCTCAGAAGATGGGGGAACAGGGAGTCCTTCTAGTGCGGCAGCTTGTCCTTCTTTTCCCATTTTTTGGGTGCGAGCTTCTTGGGGTGAAAAGCGCTTAAAAGGGCTAGGTCCCCTTGCCATTTCTTTAGCAGGTCCTTCTTTGATTCCTGCGAAAGTTCCTTCTTTAAGAGACTCTTCTTCGGTTTTTTCTTTTGGGAGTTCTTCTCCCAAGGGAATTCTTTTAATAGAAGGTTGTTCTGTTTCAGCAGCACCGGTCAAGTCTTCACCTTGAGGAATAGGTCCTTCTTTTTTCTCTTTTGGAGGAGGGACAATTCCTTCTTCAAATTTTTCAGGGGCATTATCAGTGACTTTTTGTTCAACTGGTTCTCCCTTTTTTTCAAGAGGCTCTTTTCCAGGAACAATTTTGACTTCAGGGGCAATCCCTTTAGGACCTTTCTTTTTTAGAGCTTTTAGATCTTTCGTTTTAGGTTGAGAAGCAAGAAGAGAAGTATCTTGTTCTTCTTTTTTTTCCTTTTTCGGTTCTTCTTCTTTTTTCTCTACTTGTTGTGTCTCTTGAGTTGGAGTTGTTTGCTCTTGACCTGTTTGACTTTGTTCTGGTTGCTGTGGTTGGGAAGGTTGTTGAAGATTAGGTTGTTCCAGGTTTCCTTGAAAAAAGGAGGGGGGTTGGTTTGAAGAGGACTCTCTGGGTTGTTGATATTCACCAGATGTTGAAGGCTGTTGTGGTTGCGCAGTAGGAGGTTGTTGGGTTGCCCCTTCTTGAGGTTGAGAGGGTGCTCCTGATGCATATCCTGAACTTGTTGGAGGAGGCTCACTTTCTTGGTCGAGATCCACCCCTTCCGTTGAAATCGATCCTGAAGGAGGGGCTGTGAAGGCAGTTCCTTCTTGAGGAGCAGCTTGTCGGCGGATTCCTCCGGATTCTTTATTGAATACATTATCCAGCTGTTCTTTATCACTCATAAATTCAGAAAAGGATGTCACAGGACTTTGAGGAGGGGCTTGTTCTTGAACCTCTTCGTCAGCTCCCTCTTCTTCCTCTTTAGGAAGGTTTCGTTTCTTTCGTTTTTGCGTTTCATCGGACTCATCGACTTTCATGACCTTTTTGAATTTTTCAGGATCAACTTTATCGGGAGTTTTTTCTTCTGGGGCATTATAGGGACGTTGAACGTCTCCTTTAATTTTATCAGGATCCACGCTTTACCTTTTAAATTTTTTCGATGTATGCATCGCTGTTCCTAGTTCATCGTTTTCGATGCCTTCTTGATGAATTTCAAGAGCTTTCATCTCTTTTTCCCATTCTTTTCTATGGATTTTTAGCTTTTCCACATCTTGTTGTTTCTTAAGCATCTCTTGACGAGCAGCTTCAACAGCTTTTTTTGCATCTTCAACTTGAGCTTTTTGGGTTTCTACTTTTTTTTCTTTTTGCTTAAGTTCTTCTTCAACAACTTTGATGTATTGGCGCATCATTTCGATTTTATCTGAGGTTGTTCCTCTATCGAGCTCTTGACGCAGTTGCTCCATTTTATCTTTTTTATGTTGGAAAGTTTGGTTTCTTTCTGCTTCGACCTTTTTAAGCTTTTCTTGCTCTTTTTCTAATGCTTCTTTTTTCTCTTTTAATATCCGTTCCGCTTCTTCAAGCCTACGTTGTTTGATTCGGACAAGTTGTTGAAGAGGGTATTTATCTTCGCTCATAATTACCTAAAGAGAGCTTGCAGTTGCTCGAGAGTTTCTTCAAAACTGCATTTTTCATCGACTTTTTGTTTTAAGAAACGATTCACCTTGTCGATGTATTTGATTGCAAAGTCTGCTTGTTTATCCGATCCAGGTTTGTATTCTCCGATGCGGATCAAAAGCTCGTTCTTTTTATAGTTTGCTAAGACTTCACGCACCTGTCCAATTAACTTTCTATGCTCTTCGCTCGTAATATTAGGAAGAATACGGCTGACAGAGGCAAGAATATCGATAGCGGGATAATGATATTGACGGGCAAGCTCACTTGAAAGGATAATATGTCCATCAAGAATAGAGCGCACCTCATCAGCAACGGGTTCATTCATATCATCACCCGCAACAAGAATGGTATAAAATGCAGTAATCGATCCTTTAGAAGAGTTCCCTGAGCGTTCGAGAAGTCTCGGCAGTGTTGCAAAGACAGAAGGGGTGTAACCTGCTCTCGCGGGAGGTTCTCCAGCTGCAAGCCCTACTTCACGAAGAGCACGAGCAAAACGGGTCACAGAGTCCATCATTAAGATGACGGTTTTACCTTGATCTCGAAAATATTCTGCAATAGATGTTCCTACGTAAGCTGCGTTTAAGCGGAGTTGAGCTGCTTGATCTGAGGTTGAAACAATAATGACAGAACGTGCTAGCCCTTCTGGACCTAAATCGTGTTCAATGAATTCTCGAACTTCTCGTCCCCGCTCACCGATGAGGGAAATCACATTGACATCGGCTTGTGCATAACGAGCCATCATTCCGAGAGTTGTTGATTTACCCCCTCCAGCTGCAGCGAAAATCCCGATCCGTTGTCCTCGACCTGCTGTTAGAATTCCATCAATGGCGCGGATTCCTACAGAGATGGGTTCTGTGATCATCTCTCTTTCAAGAGGATCTGGCGGGGGATTAATAACTGAATACGTTTCTTCGAGTTCTAGAGGTCCTTTTTCTTCGACATCCAAAGGGCGTCCCATTCCATCAAGGACGCGTCCTAAAAGTTTGGGGCCTACTTTAATGTGGAGGGGAAGTCTTGTTGGAATAACCTCTGAAGAGGGTCCTACACCAGTCATTTCTCCTAAAGGAGAAAGAAAGACCTCTTCTTTAGTAAAACCGACAACTTCAGTAATAAGAGGTTCTCCTTGCCTTTTAACAAGACAAACCTCACCCATTTTAACATTGGGAACAATAGCGCGGATAAGCATCCCAACAATTTCAGTAATCCGTCCATGGACAGTTGTGAGTTCGATGTCCTCTAGATGGCCGATGAGTTTTTCAAAGTCGGGACCTTCAGTCATAGATGCCTTTTTATACAATACATACCCATCCTTTATTATATCTGAGGGGATAATTTAAAGCGAGATTCTAGAATTCCCAAAAAATCGCAAATAAAAAAGAAGAATGAACCTATCTCACTATTATAAATCATTAGGTTTTTGGAGGATTTTTTCCAAGAACCTATCCCAATAATCACTTTTATTGGGATTTGGAATAGTGAGATAGGTTCATACATCGTAATTTTTCTTCTTTAATTCAGGATAGGTTTATTTCAGAAATCTAACTGAAATTGCTTAGAAGAAACTCCAATTCTTGAAACATGCTTGGAATAAATGTGCAAAATGCGTAATTATTGCACTTTAAAAAAATTTCTTTTCTTGAAAGCATCTGTTTTGCAAGAAACTTAAAGTTAGGAAAGTATTTCAAGATGAAAAAGAAAATTGCTATGATTTTACTTACTTTAGCGGTGGCTGTTCCCGTTCTAGCTAATTGGACATGTAGTGCATGTGGCAGACAAAACTGGGACAAAGACAAAATTTGTGGATGGTGTAGAGCTCCTCGCTAATAAAATAGTGTCATTTTTAGGTATGCGAATAGGAAAAGCAAAAATCATTATCTTTTCGTTAGCTTACATTTTGGTCATTACAATATTGGCCATGGGTGCAAGAGAGCTAAACAAGAACTATAAAGAAGGTTTGGCCAAAAGGTGGGTATCGAGAAAAAACTTTGTAGCTGAGAGCTGGATATGTACAAGTTGTGGGTTAGAAAATAATGAAGATGAATGTGAATGCAAGACACTTGAAGAGCGCGACTAGACGCTTTTATTGAATTCAGCCACTATCTAGTTAAAATTGGTAAAACTTCTAAAGAGATTTTAGAAGGCATCGTCACAAGATAATCTAAATAAGATTTAATAGTTACAGCTGGATATTGAAAAGAGTTTTGATGTCGCTAACAGCTGTGCTTAATAAAACAGAAGAATATTCGAGTTCTTGTTGTGCTTTGGCAAGCTTGACTTGAATCAAAAGAAGATCTCCAGGATTCATCGACATTCCATTTGAATTAAGCTCTCGAATTTTTGATTGGGCGTTGGATAGTTGACTTTGTGAATCAGCAAGCAGTCCTAAAAACTTGTTCACAGGGTTTTTTCTATTGAATTGCGAAACAGGAGGACCAACATCTGCTCCTGTTTTTTGTGCAGCCGTTCGAATGTTTTGGTTGGCACTTGTCAGTTTATTACGGAGGAGATATTTTTGTGACTGACGGAGGTTAAGATTCTTATTGTTCATTTGGTTTTGGAGATCACCCAGAACAGAGGCAGTACTGTTCATTTGCCCTAAAATAGACTCGTGTGTCGGTCCAGTCGATACTGCAGCTTTTCCTTGGGCTGCTAAATCAAAAGGGGAGGGGCCTTCCGTTTTAGCACCAGGACCTTGGGGGCCTCCTTCTTTCATAAAGGATTCAAAAGATTGAGAAGGTTTGGGTTGCTCTTGTTCTCCAGGCTGTATCGATTTAGTAGGATCGATATTTGAGGGGCTTGAAATTTCTTCTGATCTACCGTCTGCCATTATTTATCTTTACCGTGGTGAAGTCCCTGTTTTTTTCACAAACTCATCAACAAAGTCTAGTGTCGTGTTTGCAACCTTTTTAACATCGGCATCGGTTGAATTCTTTGCCGCTTTTTCTAAAACTTTCTCTCCTTCTGTTACTTGATCTGGAGTTAAAGAAAGAGCAATTCCCAAAAAGGTTTGTGCCATTGTATTATCTGGTTCTTTTGCTATAACAGTGCGGAAGTATTCTATCGCAGCTTTCAGTTCAAGTTTATGGAGATGAAGATATCCTAGGCCTACAGTTGTCAGAGTATTCTCAGGGCGAAGAAGTTCACAAGCCTTAAACATTTTTAAAGCAGCATCTTCATCAGCTTGATTAATTGCGATGAATCCTGCCTCTAAAAACAGAAAGAAGTCTTCATCATACTTCGAAAGATCATCCATAATCTACTTCCTTTGTTTGTTTTCCTTATTCTCACTATTATATTAAGGAAAGGATTAACTTGTCTTCTGGTTCCTTACCGAGTTATTGATCATCGAGTTGACCTGAGAGATCAAGTTTGAGATCGAATCCCCGATTTGAGTCACTTGTGACATCGAGAATTGTAGAAGAAGAAACTTACCAGGTGTTGCTGCAGAAAGTTTACTTGCAACATGTCTTACCTGAGAAACAACAGCTGCTTGCAACCTTGAGTATTTTTTAATCAATGTTGCGAACGTTAATGAACAAGGATATCCTGCTTTATGTGTCATTATATCATATCTCCATGATTTTAATCTTTTCTTATCCCTATGCCATTCTTTTAGGATTTAAGAAAAGGATTAAATAGTTTTTCTTTTTCTGAGGATGCAAAAAGGTTTTTTTGCAAACACTCTATGTTCTCGTTGTACGATTTACCACACGCTTAAGAGCAGCATAAGCTTGAAGAAGAACTCCACACTTATCAAAGTTTTCTGAGGCTGTTCCTTCACGAAGTGTTGTTTTTAAGTGGTTGGTTTGAGCTTCAATTTGATCAAGGACTCTTTTCTTTTCTTTATGGTCTGCTTTGAGTTCTTTTTCTAAATCAAACTCGAAGTGCTTTGGTTTACCTTTATCTTTATCTTTTTCTAGTCCGAACATTAGCTATAAAAACCTTTAAGTTACATTTCTTGTGTTAAGGCTGATTGTAATTAATCCTGTATTTTATGCCATCTTTTTCCAGTAAAATAGAATTATTTTGCATTTGAGTAATTGTCATTCCATCTAAATCACTACCTACAGAAAGAATTTTCCCATTAATCACAACATATTGATTAATGTTGCCATATTTTGAACTTCCGGTGACTTTATACTTTGAAGAAATATCAACGATGTCACTTGTTGGTTGAGATAAAACGACAAAGTTTTTCACCATTCGGACCCCTTTGAGCTTTTTAAACTCTGAGATCATTTCGTTATATTTTTTCTCTTGGTTAGAGGGGACTCTACCTGCTAAAACAAGTTCTCCATTGGAGAATTGAAAGGTTACATTTCCAAATTGATTTTGCATTAAGATCCCTTGAATCTGGGCTTCTAAGGTGTTTTCAACGACAACCTGGTTGTCTAGCTTATCTAAATAAGGGAAGTTAATATTGATGTATTCAGAAAGCTTTGCTGAATCGTCAAGATTTTGTACATAGCCACGGAGTACATAATGTCCGGGTATAATTGAAGTGAGATTCACCGCTCTCCAAGCGGGGTTTTTCATTAGGAGTGCATTTGTATTTTCCCAAACCAATTCATCAATAATCACATTATCATCAATTGAATGGACAAAACTCAGCGACTTTAATTGATAGATCATCTCCTGCTGATCAATTTCAGTCATCACATGGCCTAAGATGAAAAGTTTTCCTGTTGCAGGGTTGAAGGAAAATTCAACTTCAGGAAAGTTTTTTAGAGCTTTAGCAACTTCTTGCGTTTCATCACCCATTGTCAATGTGATGGCTTCACTTTTAAAGAGGCTAAATACCCCACCAAGTCCTAGGATGAGGAGGATTGCAAAGATACCCGCAATAATAAGATGGCGGGTTGGAATGATCATTTTTTTCCAATTCTTCTTGGCAATTTCTTCAGCAGCATTGGCTTCTTCTTCTTTTTTTTCTGCATGAGGAGGGGTATATTCCAGACCAGCTGAAGGAGAAATAATTGTTTCTCGAGTTTGTTGTTGATCTATTGCTAAGAAAGAGGTGGTTCCTAAAGCTACCAGATCTTGTGATTGAAGCTGTGTTGGAGCTCCAATTTCTTGACCATTTATAAGCACCTTATTCAAGCTACCAAGATCTTCAATGGTGACAGTTCCATCTGATTTTGCTGTAATCTTTGCATGTTGCCTTGAAACACTTAAATCTTGAAATAGGATGTCGCAAGTGTCAGGATCTTTACCAATGATATACGTTGATCCTTCTGGAAGGCCAAATTCTGCTCCAGCATTTGGTCCTGAAATGACTTTGATGATCCATCGAGCATCTGAGGCTCCACTAAAAGCTAGAGCTCCCAAATCATCCGATTCTTCATAAATTGTTGAAGATTCGTCCAGCGCTCTTCCTTCGACTTCTTCTTCTGTACTTTTGCTTTCGATGGGGTCTTTTAAAGTGAAATGGAAGAAAACATTCCCAATTTGAACGGTATCCCCTTCTTGTAGTAAAACGGGTTCGTCAATCGGTTTTCCATTCACACTTGCAGGGTTAACAGCACTTAAATTTTCTAAAACGTATCCATCATCGGTTAAACGACAGATCACATGTTTTCGAGAAACCATGGGATCTTCTAATACCTGATAAGAAACATCGGGATCACGCCCAAGAATCCATTCACTTCCTTCTTCAAAGCGAATGATAAGTCCTGCGAGAGGACCTTCTTCGGCAACTAAATAACTAGCCATTACCTCATACCATTATTAAACCCTAGTGATGATTTACTAGTATTTACTTAGTTACTCCTAAATCATCACTTAGGTTCAATAAACCTTATCTTTCGAAACATACACATTTAATCGTTTTATGACTACAAGAATTTATACCGAACATGAACCTATCTCACTATTCCAAATCCCAACTTTTTGTCTCTTTTACCCAAACTTTTCGTTTGATTTCTTGCCCTACTTGTTTAAGTATGTGCATCAAAATCAAACGAAGACTTTGGAAAAAATCCTCCAAAAACCTAATGATTTATAATAGTGAGATAGGTTCATGTTTCGTAAGAAGTCTATTGCATAAGACCTTTTTCCATAAAATTAGTGACTTCTTCTTTCCAATAATCAATGTAATTGAGGTAGTCTTCTAAACTTTCATGAAAGGTTCTGTAATTGACTTCAAAAGGGAGAGTAAGTGCTAAGGTGAAGAACTTTTCTGAAGCATCAATCCCTATAGCAGCACCTCCTGTTCCTTGTCCCAAGAGATTTGCTTTCATTAGATAAATGAAGAGAGCTTCTTTATTTCCTTCTTTGGGGATTGGGAGGATGCGGGCTTCGAAAAAGACCCCTGGATCGAGTTCTTTTATGGAAATCTGGGGGGAAGATCCGACCTTTAGCTGATAGAGTCCATTTTTATCCTTTTGAGGGATGGCCTCAAGCTTAAGCTCAGATGATAAATTTTCGATCAATTGTTCAATTTGCATAATACCCCTGATTACTATCTATTTTTCTCTTTATTATCTTCACCAAGTCCTCTATTAATAATAAGTTAGCGCACCAGCTATCTTTTAGAATAAACCCATCTACTTCGCTTCTTCCCTTCGTTAAGGTGAATCCACCTTAACTCGGTATTCATCTCATATCTGTATTTATTCTAAAAACCTCTGTTGCGAAATAGATAGCAATCAGGGGTAATAACCCCTTGGTTTAAAGGTTTCTCTGATTTTTCGCAAGAGAAGGACTCCTCCTTTGGATAAAAAACGTTTCATCCACTTTGACCCATCTTTCCACTCCCTTCTACTCTCCAAAAATCTCCCCTTGTCACATGGACAAGACGATCGATTTTGGGAAAGCAGGAGTGACTAAAAATCTGGGCGCAAATTGCATGAAACATTTTTATTCAAAGGACTAGACACTCCCTATTTGATGATATATAATGAGGGAGTAGGCCCGGATAACCAATGGAGAAGGCGATGGAAGATGAGTTTGATAGGATTATGGAGTTTTTCAACCTCAGCGCTGAAGAAAAAGAAAAGCGTCTTCAAGAGGTTTTCGAGGATTCGGTCGAGTATTTCGAACGCTTTAAGTATATTATGATGAATGGGACGCCTGAGGAAAAGAAAGAGGCCGTTAAAAAAGTCATGATTCTTAAGCGTAAGATTGAAGAAGAGACAAAACGGGTCTGTGATAAAACAGGTCTTACACCAGAGCAACTTGCAGCTTATTCCAACAACCCCAAAAACTTTTCTCAAGAGCAATGGAATGCCATTGAAGGGGCGAAGAAAAAGCTCGAAGAAGGGGTGGGAGCTCTTAAAGATGCATCAAAAGAAAAGAAAGAAGGAGGAGGAACGGCTTCAAAAGAAGGGGGAGAGCAAGCTCCAAAGAAGAAGAAAAAGAAACCCCCAAAAAACTGGATTCAGTCGTAACTCTTTTAAAGAAAACAGCTTAAAGCTGTTTGTTTTGCAGAATTTTTAAAAGAATGTTTGCTATTTATTAGGATTATGTTAAGATAATAGTTGAGGAGTGTTGTATCCAACATTCTTTCATAACCACTTACGGGGAAGGTAAGTGCGTCTACTAGACGCCCAAGTCTTGGGGTCAGGTACAAAAAGCTCGGGAAAAGTACAAAGCTATACAGATTTGGTTGCTGCCGATTATTGGCGCAAAACGGCCATTATGGGAAGGGTCCATTTTGTGAAAATAATCAAATAATGGGGGAATACTTATGTCAGCACCAATTACCGCTTCTAATCCCTGGGAAGCTCAATGGCAATATGAGCGTCATCATATCGATGAATTAATGGCGCATCATAAGGTCGGCGAGGCCCTTCAATATATCTTTGCCTCTCTATTAACCTGTATCGGAGAGTTCATTGAAGGATACCGGATGCACCGTCAAGCTGAGATCATGAATGCCTTGAAAATTATTCAGCAAGATCGGAATACGATTTTAGATGATTTTAACCAATTTAAGGACTCTAGTACTGGAGAATCAGTCGCTGCTGATGCTGTGGGTGTTTATCAGACGATGATGCACTATATTAGCAACTTTGAAAAAATGGGGTATTTCTCTGATACCTTTATCGAAGGATTTGAAGATCACTTTTATAATACTAAGAATCCTGCTGCCACAATTTTCCAAGATGCAACACTTGATGGAAGTAATGTCTACACCCACTGGCATGATGCTTGGGCCAATGCAGGGCATATTCCTAATGACGGGGGATTTTTAGGAATTATCAATAACCAATTCAACGAAGCGAAGACAACAAGTCAGTCTTCGGTCGTTCAAGCAAAACTTAACTACTGGTCAAAACAAGATTCAACAACAAAAGCGATGATCCACATGGGCTTTTCAGCTTTGAACAGTGTTGAGAAAACAGCAAATAATAATATCGGAAAATAATTTTATAAGAAGGAGGTGACAACAATGAGTGCGGAAGGATTACTTTTCGTTTTCGAATCGATGGTTGGGTACCAAACAACGATTCAAGATACTCAGCAGTTAGATGCAACAACGACAAACGATTTATCGATTTTACTTATGACCATCTATAAGAATTGGGAGACAACGATTAATGATAAAGCAGCTCATCCACCGAGTTCGTCGGATAAAAACTATGGACCGGAGGAGAGTCAGTGGGCAACAGAGCTTCAGGTTGATCAATCGGAATCGCAAGAAGCTGCGACACAAATTAAGCCTTATGTCGATGCAGATACACAAACGATGCAATCAGATGGTAACTCATCACAAGAAGTGTCTCAGCTCATTATGACTGTCGATAATATTTTAAGTTCAATTGCTAACTTACTACAAAGTTTATACTAATTATAATAGGGGTAAAAAACTTATGGAAAATCATGCGAAACAGGTACAAGCAGGTGCGCGCTATGCCATCCATGCCATCGCAGAGAAAGGAACAAGTACAGAGGATCTATTAACCTCAACGGTATCACTAAGGACAAATGAGGTTTTAGAGCATTTAGGGATTCATTATGCTCATGAAAATCCTCTTGCTCTTCAAAAGATTCAGGAAGAAGAAGAAAAAAAACAAGCTCAGAAAGCCAAAGAAGAACTCCTCTATCAAACGCTCAATACCGATCAAACTCAGGGAGATACAGCTAGTGGTAGAAATGCCATTTTTGAAGCTGCAGGCCTTCTTTCAAAACTTGGAATCGAAGCAGATAAAAATACATCTCTTGATGAACAAATCAATGAAAAAGTCGATCAACTCAATACAAGTCATCTCTTAACCCAAGAAAAGCTTGTTGATGATTTCGTAAAGTATATGAAATCCATTAACAATAATTGGTGGTGTGGAGAAGGAAATAACGGTCCCGAGGGAAATTGGAAAGACTTTCAGCAACTTCTTCAAGATTTAAAAACTTGGTATAAGGGCGATCCTCAAATCGAAACGATGCTCGAAAATATCGAGTCCTCTTGTCATGAGCATTGGGGACAATACTTTAATGATCCTTTTATCGGTTGGTATGGTGGCTTTTATTACCAAGTGTTTAAAAATCAGATGATGCCACAACTTGAATCAATTTTAGAAACAGCAATGGAAATGCCTTCACCCTTCCAAAGGGTTCTCAATGAAGAAATGGAAAAACTTGAAAAACAAAACAATCAAGCGAGTCAATTCTTCTTGGCCCTTCAAATTAAAACGGCTGAAGGAAGTCATGCTAAGGGACAAAATGCTATTTTTGAATCAGCAGCCCTTGTTTCCGATGTGGCAGATGATGCGGAAAGAAATGAAATCAACAACCTCCAAAAACGGCTCGTTGAACTACGAATGCAGCTTCAACATTTAGTAAAAATGGAAAAACTTCTCAATCAATTTACAACAGCTGTTCAACAGTTCCAGAAAACACATGATTTTGGAGACTTTTTCAAAGTCCTTCTCACTCTTTTCAGTGAGTTTGGAAAAAATCCTGATGTTCGGGGTGAACTCAATCAAATTTTAAAACAAGGTGTTAATGCTTTTATTCAATCAAAAATGATCAATTTTTGGTGGTGGAGTGATAGTGGAATTTGGACGAATTTTGCGAATTCCATTATTTCAACATTTGATAATATTGAGAAAAATAATGTCGATGATCCCGCTCTTGCTGAACTCTATATTTCTCAAGGAAAAGCAGCCTTTGATAAGGTGATCGATAAAGCTCTAAAGCAAATTTCAGAACTTGAGCAAATCATCCATTATATTGAAGAAGATCATGGGGAAAAAGCGATCTTTATGATGGAAGAGATCGTGATGCAACTTGAAGCAGTTGCTTTAAAGAAGAATGCTGATCAAAACAAAATTCAAGAGAAAGAATCTGAAGCCAATATCGTTGCTCTTAAGCAAACCCTTACGAAAATTAATGCTGCTCTGAAAAAGCTTGAAGCTGCCGAGCACCACCATCACCATGGAATTTTTGGATGGATTGAAGATGCATTTGATGCAATTGCTCACGTTTTAGCAGATATTGGTAAATTGTTTGCTCATGTTGTAACTGGAAATTTCTCTGCAGCTAAGAGTGATCTTAGTGATCTTGCAAAAGGATTTAAGGCTTATGGAGAAATCTTTAACGACATCATTCATGGAAAAATAGAGCAAGCCTTTGATCTTATGGCTGCTGTAATGATTACAGCCATTCTTACAGGTGGAGTAGGACTATTTACAACGAATAGTGACTTTACTAAGGATATTACCAATGGAATGCAACTGATCACACATGTTCTTCGCGCCTTTGGGCAACTCCTTTTAGCCGGGCTTTGCGAGGTTATTGATCAGAAAGGATGGGCTTCAGATTTGATGAAATCAGATAAGAAGCTAGGGATCGAGATGTTAGAAAATCCAGCGCTCAAACCTCTGATGGATGTGGCGATGGTTGTGGTGATTTGCTTAGCTGTCGCAGCTCAGCAATACTGGCTAGCAGGAATCATGACTGTTATGCTTGTCATGTCTGATTTTGGTGTAACCGATAAAATTACGAACGGAATCGCAAAACTTTTCGAAGACATGGGAATTAGCGATAAAGTTGCTAAAGTTCTTGCAGATGTAACGGTTGTCATTGTTGTCACTCTTCTTACACTAGGTGCAGGATCTCTTGATGCTTCAGGAGAAGAGGCTGGAGAGGCTGCTGCTGAATCTGCATCAGAAAGTTCTGGAGAAAGTGGTGAAGAGAATGCACCTGTGAAAGATGAAGATGTTGCAGCGGCAACAATCGTCCAACAAGTCGGTACTCAAGTTGTTGAGGCTATTTCGCAGAATGCTGGGAACATTGCCGATAATGCTGCGCAGCAAGTTGAAAAACAAGAGGAAAATATCTTATCAAGGATAGCAAAAGCTGTTGGCGAAAAAGTCGGTAAACAAGGGGGCGCTGCTCTTACTGGGTTTGGAATCTCTTTCGGTTCAACTTCGTTTGGTGTTGACTTAGCAAAAGCAATCGATTCAAAAGATAAAGAACTGATGGAAATTCTTGAAATTGTCCAAGCTGTAATGGCTGCGATTGCAGCAGCTGTTGGTGGAACAGGACTTGCTTTTGGTGGTGCAGCTGAAGGAGCTTCATCTACAGTAGAATCGAGCTCTTCAATTACCGATGGGATTCGAAAAATTATTCCAAAACTTGCCGATTACATTGAAAAAATGGCGGTTTATATGGATGAAAATGCTGTTGAATTGACGCAACTGGCTTCAAAAGCCCTGAGAATTTCAATGGTAACACAAGGTGTGGGACAAATGATGGGAGGAGGACTCGAAATGCTTAAAGGAGAGTACCTCAAAGAAGTTTCTGATGAACAAGGATTTTTCCAAGCCATCCAAGCTGAACAACAGATTACGAATGATCAAATTCAGCAAACCGATACTCACCGTGGAGCACTCGTTAGAGAGTTTGATAAATGGAATGATACATTGATTAAAGCTCCAGGGCTTGTTGCCGATGCGCAATATCAAGTGATGTCACAAAGTATTGTTTAATAATCAGGGGGAAATAAAAATTATGTCAACAAATGCACAACAATTCACATCACAATCACTGCCAACAACAGCTCAGGCTGTAGGGCAACCTACGGGAGGACAAGCGGAGTATATGCCCGGTCTTACCTATAATGTAGGGCCTGCACTGATGTCTTTACTTAAGGTGTTTGCAGATATTTCGAACATTTGTCAAGAATTGGTGACTTCTTTCACAAAGTCAAGCATGAAAGGAATCGATGGACTTAACGATTTTTATCATCGCTTAGGAGAAGCTCAGCAATCTGAAAGCTGGGCTAACGGTATTTCAAGTATTGTTTCAGGAGTGCCAACTTCTATAATGGGAGCTTATTCTCTTACAGGAGGTTCTGATACAGAACTCACACAAATTGGTGAGGAAGAACAAGGAGCTCAAAGCTATAAGTCGATGATCGATGAAGAAGTCACAAAAGGGCCAAATGCTAATGTCGATGAACAAGAACAATTAGGTCAAGATCAGAAAGATGAAATTGATCATCAAGTAAGCAAGCTTAAAGATAAGACTGACTTTAGAGGTGAAGAGCCAACGCAAGAAGAAAAAGATGCGGTGAAAAACTCGACCTATAAGCGAAAAGTAGAACTTCAGAATGAGTACCGCAAAAAGCTTGAGGGAATCATGAGTAGAAAGCAAGCGCGAATGAGTGCGATTTCAAATCGAAATAATATGCTCGTCCAGACCTCAAGTGCTCTGGGTCAGGTCTCTACTGGATCAGGGAATATTGCAGCTGGAGATTATAGGCTTAAGCAGCAAGAGGAACAGTCAAAAGTTGCTGCAACCGATGCTGTTCTAAAAGGAGTCCTTGAAAATGGAAGCTCTCACTTTAGAAGTCAGGTCGATAAGATGCTCGACGAGGCTCTTCAAGCTGTAAGTGCTTTAAATTCAATTAGTAACGCAAACAAAGCAAACGGATAACCTCAATTCAATTAGGGTGGGAGCTTTCTCCCACCCTTTCTTTATGCACCTATCAATCCTTTAATTTTAGATAGATTCGCAAGAAAACATCTAAATTACTGATAATCAATGGCTAATATATAAGTTATTGATTGTTAGTTTCATATAATAAATATTAAGAAAAAATAAAGAAAACTATTGATAAATTAACCAGATATGTTAATATAAATCTAGGAGCTATCTGTTTAATATAATAATACAAATAATAAGATAGTCCATAATATTGTTGTACAGTAATAGACCATAATCATTGTCTCATTCACGTAGGAATGACCATTTGTTTGTAGGTTAATATTTTAATAAGACCCAAATGGAAGTACCTATCATATAATTACTCAGAGGGGGAGTCCTGTGAGTAAGTCAAATAAACCAACTTGCTTACTATAGACTTGGCGATATTTGCTAAGCAAAAAACAGATTTTTTTTAGCAGTCTTCAGGTAGAAGTGGTCTATCCATTACTACTTAAGGCTCAAAGTAAGGCTTTCGGTTTTCCACCATATTTCCAATGTTTGGGGACGACTGGCGCCAGAAAAAGGGGTACAGATACATTTTGAGTCGAACCTAGGCAAATCACTAGTGGCCTAGATTCGGAGCAAAAACTTTGCTTCGTCAAACGGAGCTTGGAGAGGATTCTTAGAATCCCGGGGTTTGGGAAGGCCCACGATTCAAGCTGACCATTGGCTGATGCCAAAAAAGGAGCACTTGTCTTCAAGTGCGGTACAAAAGGGAACATCTGCAATAGGAATGCAGATGAAAAAGGGGTTTAGGTACAAAAGGGGAAATATTCTTTCAGAACATTTCTGTCTCGTACAATTTTTTAATACAGCTTGACCCTACCCAAAAATAATAGAACCTAAACGAACGTTTAGAATAATAAAAATAATATAGGGAAAATAATATGGTACAAAATGTACAACCAGTCCCGCATGGAAACTCTACTAATATTAAGCCTCCAGAAATTGAACCAGCTGGAACATTAGCTGATTGGGAAGGCATGTATACGGCTATCCTAAAACATCTAAAAAAGCTTTGTGAAGCAGGGAAGGCTCAAGAGGCCTACAAGGAAATCCCTCTAGCAATGGATATGGCTCAAAACTATACAACAAATGGTCTGAACGTTGAAGTTTCTGACAAGTCTAACTTTGATAGTACAATAGGCCAATACATCAATGCGATTCAAGAAGACTTTGACGAATATTCTTCGGGAAATGCTTCTGATGCGGATTATGCTCAGGATGCACAGTATGCATATCAGCAGATTAACTCTTTGATGACTGATTCAAAATATAAGGATTTTGCTAGTGCGTTAGGGGATGTTACTAATCAATTAGATGCGATGGTTCCTACTAAATACTCAACTCCAGGGGAACTTGCAGGTTATTGGGCAGGTCTATGGAAGCTGCCAAATCCATCCACTACAAGTCAATCGAGTGCTTACGAAGGAACGTCTCCTGTCAGTAACGCGATTAACGCAGCAAGGAACGATGTGGAATCACAAAACACAATCTTGAACTCACAGATGCAAACTTATTCTAAGGATGCTTCTAAGGATCTTGCCTTTGAGCAAGATTGTTTC
Organism: Chlamydiales bacterium; assembly: GCA_024233395.1. Classification (GTDB taxonomy): domain Bacteria; phylum Chlamydiota; class Chlamydiia; order Chlamydiales; family Simkaniaceae; genus Neptunichlamydia. The sequence goes on along the minus strand of JACKPR010000002.1, from coordinate 211,209 downwards.
CGTTCAGAGATTGATATGCTTAAAGCTCCAGTAACCGCAGCTCAAAGCGCATCTAGCTAATAGGAGGATAATCATGGGAGATACACCATTTCATCCAGTATCAAATGGATTTAGATTTGCTTGTACGGCTTCTTATAATATTGAAGGAACAGCAAACGTATCGCAAAGAGTTCAAGCGGAACATGTGGATTTAGTAGGGGAAAACACTTCTCAAGCAAATACCAACATGATTGACGCAGATAATACACAAATGAGCAGTATGCCTACGGACACAGGAAGTAAAACGTATTCTGAAGAGGTTCAAGAGTGGCAAACAAAGTATAACCTCATCAATACAACAGGGCAGATGTATGTAAACGAACTTCAAACGGAAGCACAAAACGATGGAACGAATCTGCAAGCGGTGGGTAACTTTATTAACAACCTACTTCAAATTCAATCAGCAATTATATCGCCACTCAATACAGTAACAACACTTTTACAAAGTGCATTGTAATAATAAAAATTATTAGGGATAAAAAATATGTCAATAGAAGTAATTAAAAAAGGTCGCGAAGAAGAGCAACCTACATCTCTTTCAGCGACACAAGGGGTAAAAGGAACCCCATCTCTCGCAGTTCTTGGAATCGCTTCCGCGCAACTCGAGACCCTTCTTCAAGTTTCAGAAAAAGAACACCAAGGGCTTGGAAGTGAAGAACACGATGAAGCTCAAACTGAAGCAGAACCAAGCGCAAGTGGAACACAGCTTGCTCAAAGCTCTGGAGACGGGAAAATTCAATTTACTCAAAAGAGTATTTTCGAAGCAGCTGGAGAAATGTCAAAAATTCAAACTCAAACGAATAACAGCTTAGAAAATGAGTTAAAAAATGAACTTGCAATTATGGAAGCGCAGCTTAAAGCGATGCAAGCCGTAGAGCAGTTTTGGGAAAAATTTGGTCCTGCTTGGAAGCAATTTGAAGAAGATCCTTCAAACTATGATAACTTCGAAAAGGTCATGAAGGCACTTGAAGAAGAATATAGTAATGATCCAAGCATGGAAGCTCAACTTCAAGAAATTGAGCAAGAGGGTACAAATGATTATAATGCTGAGAATCACTGGCATGATCATGGTTGGCTTTACCATCTCTTCCATGGAGATCCGCTAAGTGATCCTCATTATTTTAGAGATTTTGCTAATGATATTAATAGCAAGCTGCAGTCTTTTGCAGAAGATGCTGTCGGAAACCCAGAACTTTTTGCAAACGCTCTTCTTAATGGTGAGTCTACTTTCCAAGCGAAGATTAGACAGCTTTTCGAAACGATTGAAATTATTATGGACATCGTGAAGATTCTTGAAGGTTCTAAAGGAAACTCTCAAACAGCAATGTTTGATATGGAAGCCCTTCTAATGGACCTAGAGCAACTTCAAATCAACACGAATACGCAAAAATCGCAACAGCAACAACAGATTAGCCAAGAGACTGCAAAGAACATGCAGCAAAACTTGAAGAAGATCCAAGATGCTCTTAAAAAAGCAGCAGAACACCACAGTGGTGGTCTCTTCGGATGGATCAAAGACTTCTTTGAGTCGATTGCTAAACTTTTCGAAGACATTGGTAAGGCAGTATACTACGCAGCTTCTGGACAAGAAGATAAAGCGAAAAAAGCCTTTGATGATCTAACAAAAGGATTCCAGATTTTCGGAAAAGCCTTTGCAGACATCTTTAATGGAAACTTCAAGCAAGGATTTGAAGAACTCTTTGCGGCAGCTTTATTAACCATGCTTCTTGGACCTGCAGGGGTTGCCCTTCTAGGTACGAAGTTTGGTGAAGATATGAAAGATATGGCAACGCTTGTGATTGATATTTATCAAGCTTACTATCAGCTTCTTGCTGCTGGAGCCTTAGCCGCTATTGGTGACAAGACAGATGCTTCTAAGTTAATGGAATCAGATAAGAAGCTTGGGGAAGACATGCTTGCGAACCCAGCCCTTAAAGTTCTTGGAGATGTTGCAATGGTTGCGATTATGGTCGCTGCTGCAGTCTCAGGACAATACTGGCTTGCGGGAATCATGCTTGTTCTTTTCGTCATGTCTGAATCTGGACTGATGCAAAAAATGACTGATGCGATTGCTAACTCTATCGAAAGTGACATGGGTGGTAAGAACAGCGCCTTAGCGAAAATCCTAGCTGATGTCATCGTTATTGTGATGATCACTGTCCTTTCTGCTGGAGCAGGAGCTGCAGAAGCTGCCCTTGCTACAGGTGTCGATTCTGCTGCTGCAGTCGGTGAAGAGGAAGGAATCGAAATGGTTGAAATGGCTGGTAGAGAAGCAGCTGATCAAGCCATTGATGAAGGAGTTGACGAAGGCTCTAACACAGTGAATAACGCAGCAAAAGAAACTGGTGAAAAGCAAGTTTCACGCGGCGTTCAAATCGCTAAGAGAGCTGCTTCAATGGGAGCTTATGGATTTGGATCGACTTTAGGTTCAAGTACACTTGCTCTTGACATTCTCAAAGATACAAGCAAGAAAGATAGTGAACTCCTAGCAATTATTCTTGAGCTTGTTCAAGTGATCGTTGCTGCTGTTACTGCTTCGATTGGTGGATTCACAACGATTACTCAATCTGTGGGTAATACTGCAAGAGCTGCAGAGCAAACAGCGTCTCAATTGACCCAATTTGCTTCTAGAATGCAAGTTGCTGCTACAGGTGTAGCTGCAGTTTCTGGAGCAGCTCAAGGTGGAGAGACAATTGTTCAAGGTGTAACTCAAAAGAAACTTTCACTATACCAAGCAAATGTTCAACTTGATGAAGCAACACAAAACGTTACAGACCAAATGATTAAGCAAACTGGTGAAGAACTCAAGCAATTGGTTAAAGGATATGAAGAACTTATTGCCACTGCATTCAAAACGCCTGAAATTGATGCGAATGCAGAACTACAAGCATTAATACAAGCTTAATAATAAAGTTAATAATAAGGGATAAAATAATATGTCAACAAATATGCAAACCATTACACCTAAAGCGCCAGATACCTCTTCTTCTGCATCAGGGAAAACAGGTGGAGGATTAGGACTTAATTTATCTAGTGGTATGGAAGCCGCTGTGACTGCTGCATTAAGTTTCCTTGAGCAAATTCTTTGCAAAATCAACAATCAAGAGCTTGAGGAATCAAAGGGAATGGCGACTGCTATTCAAGATTCATCTGAATATAGCGCACAGAGCACCATCCAAAATGGTGTCCAGCAGTTCATCGACGCTTTAGCAGAAGGAATCGGATCAATTGGCTCTTGTGCCTTAACGCTTGGAACAATGGGTATTGGAGAATTGAGAGATCCTACTAAATCTCAGTTCAAACAACTTGACCAAGAACAAGCTGGAATCGAAAACGTTCAAAAAGCAATACCGAAAACAGCTAATCCTAATGCTAATGAGCTACTAAAAGATCCTGTATACGGACCAGATACTGAAGCAGTAGCACGCGTTAAGAGTATGACACCAGAAGAAAGAACTGAAGCTCTTAATAAAAAAATTCAAGCGCTTAAAGGGCAGAAAAGCTTTGTTGATCAGGAAGGTAACGCTCTTAAAGTCTCTGACGAAGACGCAGAACTTCTTAAGACAATGGATCAAGGCAAAGCGAAAGCTCTTAATGACAAATTGGAAGAACGTTTGGATGATCTTTCTAAGAGAAGAGGTAGCCTTGCTGAACAACAATCACGAAATCGAAACACACACTCAACAATTGGACAAGCACTTGGAACTGCTGCTCAAGGTACTGGTAAATCGATTGGAGCCTTTACGAAAGAAGCGCAAGCTCAAGATCAAGCGGATGCTCAACTTTCTAACTCTGCAGTACAAGGAATGCAAGCTATCTTGGCTCAATTGGTTAAGACGGCTAATGACGCGTTATCACAAGCGCAACAAACAATTCAAACCTTTGCAACTATTTCTAACGGGAACAAGTTCCAAGGGTAATTTACTTAATTCAATGTAGGTTTTCGAACCTATCTGGCCGTTTCGCTATCCCTCCCCCGGCGAAACGGCCTTTTTTTTGGTTTGGGATTTCCATAACCATTAGCCAAAGTATTCATGAAACTTTATCTTCTCAAGACCTTGAGTTATTTTCATGCAAGTGAGGAGCCTTTTTTTCTATACCAGAGGAGGTAATAAATTCCCGTGATGATGAGGATGGCTGCAGCGATAAGATAGGGAAGATTAATCTGAAAGCGGACAAAGATACTAGCTAGGAAGGGGCCTAATGAAGAAGCAAGAGCAAAACCTGCGTTCCATGACCCAAAGATTTTTCCTTGCCCTTCAGGAGGGACTAATTGAGCAAAGAGGGTAAAGAAACACGCAGTAACGATTGCTTGTGTCAGATTTGCAATTGCCATTAGAGGCCATGTCCAATAGGACCGGAAAGCAATAAGGAAAAGAAGAACAGCAAGCCCTGATAAGAACATGGGGATAATAATCGCTCGTTTTGCAGGATGATGCTTTAGGACCCACTTGTTCGAAAGCATTCCCCCAAAGAACCAAAAGAGTGAAGATAAGGCGTAAGCATACCCTTCCCACCGTTCAGTGAATCCATATTTTTCGATCAAATAGGGGGCTAAAAACCCTTGGTAAACCATCCAACCAAAGATTGTAAAAAGAGAGGCTAAAAAAGGAACGAGAATATTTTTAACTTTAAAAACACTCAAAAGATTCGAGGGTATCGCAAGAAGATTTACCCTGCTCTTGTCCTTCATAGAGAAAATTTCATCGTTGTCCTCCTTCAAGAACCCATTTTGGGGTTCTTTGCATCGGCCGCCTTGAACTTTTTCACTATGAACAGCCTTTTCAGGGGAAATCTTCTTGCGACATTCTCTTGGCTCAATTTTTGAAAGATGAAGCTTTTGTCCTGGCTTTAGTTGATTGGGTTCTTGAAGGGAAAAGATGAGGAAAAGAAAACTTAAGAAGAATAAAGAAGCTAAAAACCAGAAGGGAGTGGCTAAATCAAAAAAAGGAAAGATTTTTGGATCTGAAAGAAAGGCTGCAACAAAAGGGCCAATCGTCCATCCGATTCCACCTACAGCTGAAAAAATAGCCATATAATGAGCTTTTTTCTCATCGGGAGCAAGGTTGGCAACAGTTGCTTGTGTGACTGTAAGATTTCCTGCAAAAATTCCTGAAAGAAGTCGGCTAATAAAAAGGAGAGAAAGACTACTCATGTAAATCGATATTGCTGAAAGAGCTATTGAGAGTGTTGTTCCAAGTGTTGAAATCACCAAAATCCGTTTACGTCCAAATCGGTCCGATAAATCTCCAAAGATAGGGGCGGCAAAAAATTGTGCAAAAGGATAGGTCGCAAAAAGAAGTCCGATGACCAGATTACGTGTTGCAATAGGGGTATCTGAAGCGAGCATGTGGAAATGGGGATTGATGATGAGTGGAGAGACAATGATATAAACAAAAACCATTCCAACGAGATCGAGGATATAAATCAAATAGAGGGTAAAGAAGGTAAATTTTCCGGCTGGTTTCATCTCTTTCCTATCATTTTTGTCTCAAATTTTTTTTAACAGAATTGGCTGATTTAGCCAATAAAAAGGCCCCCATTTTAGCCTTTGGCGGAAAGGGCTAAGTTTCAGATGAGCAAAGTAGAGGGTCTAGAAAAATAAGGAGAAAAGAAGGGGGAGGAGGTTTTTTATCATATTTATTATTAGTAGTTTATATCAATTTTTTGATACTTAGATGTTTATGAAATTCTTAACTTTTTAATTTTTAGATAGTTATGGTGTAATATTTTTTATTAACCCATTTAAAAAAAATGCATAATATGTTATAATTAAATAAAGTAAGGGTATATTATGTTCAGTCAATCTCCAGTAAGTATTGAAAGACCTAGGGGTGTTTCATATCTTGATTTTGATCAAGAAGAAGAAGAGATGCCAGACTTATCTCATGTTTCGCGATACAGGCTCCCTCCTCAAGCTTTTCTTCGTCATGAGCCTCCTCCAAGCTTAGTGGGGAGAACGGCTACGCCTTTTGATCTTGATGTGGACGAGGAAGCTATCCATCATGTTGGAACCTATGCCTTAGGGATGTCTCGAGAAGAGGCTGAAGAGCACGTCGATCGCATCGAAGAGGTTGGCAGTTATGCCTTATTTCCTGATCGGAGAGAATTCAACCCAGAAGATTATTTGACGCAAGGAAAAGCACCTCTTTGGTTTTCAAGCCAAATGGGGGGCGGTGGTATTGGGCGCACTGTCGATATGACTAAGGAAGTCGATGGTGATGCCAAAGATAAAAAGCCTGAAGCCGATGTTGAACGTCAGCAACAATTCGATATGGCATTTGCCCGAATGAAGTTTGAACTGGGTCTGGGCAAAGATGATGTTGTTAACTATGACATTGCTAGACACTCCATGGTTATCTATGATCGCGAAGGAAACGTAAAAGGAAAATATGACCTTAAAAATCTTGGTTTAAAAGAAGATCCTGATCATCCCATTCAAGGGGGTGGAGGTCTTAAACAGCTCCTTCGAGATTTCGGTAAAGTCTATACAGATGAGCAAATAAGAGAACTTTCTGATAAGCTACAAGGTCTGAATGGTGAGATGAAAAAAATCATTGAACCTGAAACCGGCGGAAGACTTGCTTACGTTTTCGAAGCAGGAAATAAAGGAAATATCCAAGGATTGGTTCCTTTTATTGCTCGTGGAGATGAAGCGAGAAAAGTTCTTCATGAAGACGATCAACGTGGATTTTTTGTTAAGACGATGCAGCGCTTAGGATTGGTTGATACCGATAGCAAAACGTGGCCACGGAGCGATGTGCATACACTCACTGACGCAGGAGCGGCAGCTTTAGAGGATATAGAAAAAGCAGTAGCTCTTCAAAACATTATTCTTCGAAATATTGAGCAGAAAAAAGGGGAACTTAAGCAAAGAATTCAAGATCTTACCCCTGCTCATCCTGCAGTCCCCAATGAACAAGAACAGGGGCAAATTGACGCACTAAAAAAAGAGATCCAGCAGTTAAACCGAGTAGAGGATGAAATTGCAGGACTTAGTTCGTCTGTTTCAGGAAGAATACGTTATCTTAATGCAAGAATTCAACAACTCACTCCAGCCGTAGGTGTTCCGAGTAAAGCTGCTAAAAAAGAGATTGCTGCGCTTACAAAAGAAATTAAAAAACTGACGAGCGAAAATCGTCGAACAGATGGAGCGAATTCAACAGTTTTACATTTAATGTTGATGCATCTCAATAGTCCAGTTGAAATCCCTCATCGACAGATTAGATCGGCAGATGGAAGACTTATCCAGACATCAACAACACGGCCAGCAAAAGCATTTTTAAGTGAAATGCCGGAAGCTTCTCGTACGCATTTTGGTGTTGATCCGCGCGATACTCATGGAGCGGACGTTGTAAGAAATAACCTCGTAGATGGGGTTGCTCAATCAGTAGCAACAGGTTTTGAAACAACGGTCCAAGAAGAGCATTCTTCGAGAAAACGTCGCGATTGGTTTAAATCAACGCCCATGGATCTCGATCCTAGCAAACCTGCACATAAAGAGATTCAGCAGATAGGAACAAATATGGGAGCTCTTGTCCATGACCTTGCTGCAAGGACCTCTACAGATCCTTCTGACACTCGAAAGGCGCGATTTATTGAAGGACGATCAGAGTCTGGATTTGCGCGTGAATCAAGAGGGCTAGAACTCTTGGTTGCAGCAGCCATTTTCGATGGGGATACTGATATTAGAGGATATGGTCGTGAAAGCGAGACGGTTCGTGGTGTAATGGAGACCAGCTTAGCTCAATTTAGAGCTGGAATTCCACACTTTCAGCGAGCATTTGAAACTGGTGCTAAACTTGATGAAGCTACGAAAGCTTTTCTTGGTGCAGAAAGTCGAACACGAAGAGCTGCAACAGCTGCCTAATCTTAACCTGCTTCTTCTTTAGAATTTTTGATGACAGGGGGTTTATCCTCTTTCACAGTCCCTTCTTCAATGATAACTCGTTTGATCGTTGGGTCAGAAGGTACTTCATACATCAGATCCATGAGCAGTGTTTCTACGATCATCCGTAGAGCTCTAGCACCTGTGTCTGATTTCTTTGCTTTTTCAGCAATGGCTTTTAGAGCATCTTCAGTAAAGTTGAGTTCTACGCCATCCTCTGCAAAAAGAGCGATATATTGGTGGATAATCGCATTTTTAGGTTTTACAAGGATCTCAACGAGATCCTCAAGAGTGAGCTCATTGCAATTTGCAATACTGTTAAAACGACCGACAAATTCAGGGATAAGGCCAAATTCAACAAGGTCTTCTGTTTCAACTTTTGAGAGGAGATAGTTCATTTCAGTAGCATCAAAGGCGCGGTCTTGTTCTTTTGTATCGAAACCGATCACCCCTTTTCCTAATCTCTTTGCGACAATCTTATCAAGATTGACAAACGCTCCTCCTACAATAAAGAGGATGTTTTGTGTATTGATTTTGATGTATTCTTGATTGGGATGTTTGCGTCCCCCTTTAGGTGGGACATTGGCAATGGTTCCTTCAACAATTTTTAAAAGAGATTGTTGAACCCCTTCGCCAGAAACATCGCGGGTAATTGAAACATTTCCTGTTGTTTTACGGATCTTATCGATTTCATCAACATAGATGATTCCTTGTTCGGCACGGGCAATATCATAGTCAGCATTTTGAACGAGACGAAGGATGATATTTTCTACATCTTCTCCAACGTAACCGGCTTCCGTTAGGGTTGTCGCATCAGCAATCGCAAAGGGAACATCTAAAACTTCAGCAAGGGTGCGAGCGATCAAAGTTTTTCCAGACCCTGTTGGACCTAAAAGGAGAACATTTGATTTGCTATATTGCATTTCATTAGATTCATTCGAAAGGGAGCGGATTCTTTTATAATGATTATAAACTGCAACTGAAATGGTTTTTTTAGCTTTTTCTTGTCCTATAATGTATTCATCTAAACGGTTTTTGATCTCTTTGGGTTTTAGAAGCTTGATTTCGTGCTTTACAGCTTTCTTTTCCACGATGTCCATACAAAGACGGACACATTTGTCACAAATAAAAGCATTGGGACCAGAGACAAGTTTTTCAACGGCTTCTTCGGTGCGGCCACAAAAAGAACAAGCAGCCATTTCTTGGGATCCTGAGGAAGATTTGCTCATTTATCTTTTTTTCCTTTACTCGGTGTTACCACACTATCAATTAATCCATACTTTACAGCATCTTCAGCACTCATAAAGAAATCTCGATCGGAGTCTTCTAATACTTTTTCAAGTGGTTGCCCTGTATGTTCTGCAATAATTTTTGCAATGGTTTGTTTCATTCTGAGAATTTCTTGCGCTTGAATATGAATATCTGCAGAAGAACCAGTGATACCACCATGAGGTTGGTGAATCATAATGCGACTATTGGGAAGGGCAAAACGTTTTCCTTTTGTCCCAGCACATAAAATGAGAGCTCCAAACGAAGCAGCTTGTCCGATACAATAGGTATTGATATCGATCCCCAAGAAACGCATCGTGTCATAAATTGCAAAACCTGCTGTGACAGATCCACCAGGAGAGTTAATATAGATACTGATATCTTTTTTTGGATCTTCAGCTTTTAGAAAGATGAGCTGGGCAACAACAGCATTAGCAACTTGATCGTTGATTTCAGTTCCAATAAAAATAATCCTGTCTTTTAACAAACGGGAATAGATATCCATTGAACGCTCGCCACGTCCGGTATCTTCAATAACATAGGGGATTAAAGGCATAGAGGCTTCCTTATATTAACGTTTTCTCCTTTTATAGACGGGAGGGGAGCTTCAGGTCAAGTACTCTTCGTCGATTTCTTTTTTGGAGCTGCTTTTTTTGTACTTGTAGCTTTCTTAGAAGCCGTTTTTTTTGCAGTTGTCTTTTTTGGGGCTGCTGTTTTCTTAGCAGGTTTTTCGTCCTTCGTATCTTCAGCTTTTTTGGGAGCCGCTGCTTTTTTCTTTGGTTTAGAAGGAACGACTTTTGCTTTTGAGATCAAGAAGTCTTCAGCCTTACTTAGAATCAATCGAGACGTTGCAATAGCCTTTTGTTCTTGAGATTGTTCCTGTGCAGTATAAAGATCTGAATGGTCGCTGAACATCGCTTCAAGAGGAGTAGAGACACCTTGATGCACTTCATTAGGATTAATTTTGATCTTATTTTCTTGGATGACTTTTCTTGAAATGTAGAAAAGTCGTACAGCTTTTTCACCTTGAGCTTCAATATCTTTAATGGCTGCTTTTCTTTCTTCTTCGTTCATTTTCATGAGTTTTTGTTGGAAATGAATATCTTGAACAAGTTGCTTGATACGGAATTGTGTTTCTCTTTGAAGAAGTGTTTTTGGAAGTTCGAATTGGTAAGTTTCAAGAAGATATGTACTCATTTGTTCGCGATATTCTTTTTGGACTGCTTCGTCAGCTTGAGTATTCAAAAGTTTTTCAAGTCTTTCTCTCAGTTCTTTTTCATTTTTAGTGCCCATTTTCTGAGCAAGAGCATCATCGATAGGTGGATAATGGGGGATTTCAATTCCCTTAAGAGTCAAACGTACTTTTTTAGGGGGGAGGGTGTCTTTATCTTCTTTTGAAGCATCTTCATCAGGCTTACTGACTCCCTCTTTAGAGTCTCCGATCTTCATCCCAACGATCATTTCATACATCCAATGGGCCATTTTATCTTTTTTAATTTCAAAACGGGCATTTGATAAGATGTTTTCGGCAGGATCTTTTTCGATAATATCAACATCAATAATTGCAAAGTCATCGTCTTTTGCACTGCGATCAGAAATTTTTTCCCATTCAACAAAATAGGTCTGGATATTTTTTAAGGTTTGCTCGATTTTCTTTTCATCGACGATCTCTCGCTTAACCTCTTCAATTTCAATCTCACTTAAATTAATATCGGGAACAAGAGGTTCGGTTTCAAAAGTGAAGCTCATTTCAGCTCCTTCTTCAATCGAATGCTTAACGATACTGAAATTAATTTTAGCATCATCACTTAGAAGGGGAGTATGAGCAAGTTTTTGACACTCGCGGAAAGTTTCATCAGCAATGGCTTTATCCCAACGTTCTTTAACAGGCCCGGGAAATTTTTTAAGGATGAGATGATCAGGAGCGCGCCCTTTTCGAAAACCAGGAAGAGAGACTTCTTTTGAAACAGACTTGACTGCGTCGCTTCGCGTTTTTTTAACAATTTCTGGTGAAGTTTTAACTTGATACTCGACCATACATTCGGGCTTCCGCTCTACGGTAAAAGTAACGGTATCTGATTTGTATTCTTTAGGTTTTTCTTTGTTCTCTGTCATAACTTCTGATCAATCCTGGTCAATAAAAAAAAGCGGGTGATGAGATTCGAACTCACGACCCTCACGTTGGCAACGTGATGCTCTACCACTGAGCTACACCCGCACTATAAGGATTAAACAATCATAGCAGCCTTAGAGTTTTTTTTCAAAATGAAAGATTTGTGGGATAGGTTCACACCCTCTAATAAATTTTTTCGCAGATTTTTTGGATGCATTACACTTTCTTTTTTTTGTAAATTTTTTTCACGAACTTTGTAGACTAGAACGAGGCAAATATCAGAAAAAAAGAGTTGAATTTTTTTTGGGGAAAAGGGTAGTCATAGAACAGGAACTAATTCTTAATCTAATAACTCCTAAAGAGAAATTATGAGAGAGAAAATGCCGCGTGTGTTTTAAAGTTGATATTGGATAAATTTTTTTGAGGTAAGTGTAAGAATGTTGAATTTGAGAAAGCTAAAACAGGACTTTTCTCCAGCGATTCTGAAGGAAGGGAAAGACCTTTTTGATAAAAAACAAGTCAAATCAGCAAAAATTCTTCATTTAGATGCTACCTCCATTCGAATTAGTGCTCAAGTTGTCGGTCAATACGAAAATACTTACGAGAGTGAGATTGAAGTCGATCGAATGGAGAGTGAAACGATCGATTCCAATTGCGATTGCCCCTATCATTATGATTGCCAACACTTAGCAGCTGTCCTTTTCTATTTAGAATCTTGCTTAGATGAGATACTCGTCAATTATTCTAAAGAGACAGATTTAGAAGAGGTCACAGAAGATGAAAGCTTCTGCGATGAAGAAAAAGAAAAGCTTCTTGAAGCTGTAAAGAAAGCGGAATCCAAAGAAGCAGAACGGAAGGATGAGGAATATCAAAGAGAGCTTTTAAAAGAATATGTTGGGGCTTCCTCTCTTCTTGCAAAGTCTCCATTCTTTTTGCCTGAACAGAAAAGAGAAATCGAAAAAGCAGAACTCGCTGTTATTTTTCATTTTCCGAAAAAAAGTCAAGATGTTGAAATTCAGTTAGCTCTTCGCTTGCCTTCAAGATCTAAACCTCTTCATATTCCAAATATTCGTCAATTTTTAGAAGCGATTCGGTATCAAGAGCCTCTATATGTTGGAGGAAAAAGCCATTTATTTTCTCTTGAGTCTTTTGATGAAAGTGAACAAGGGATTGCTCGTTTAGTGATGGACCATGCCAAGCTTCCAGAAAAGGTGGCAAATGAAAGAGCGCAGAAGATGGCAACACTCGATGTAAAAATCTTCGGGATGATTTTGGCAAAAGCTGAAGAGATTGCTTCAGATCTTTTAAAACAAAAAGGGTGGGCTTTCCAAGAAGATGAACTTCCCACACTTCCTTGTCTTTTTGAAGAAAATTTAGAGTCACCCATTCGTTTTTCAAAGTCTAATGCACAGATCAATGTCTCTCTTGAATATATCCATCCTCCAACAACCAAAATCTTATTAAACCCGACATTATTGATCGATCAACAAAAAATTATGCTTGAAGATGCACGTTTTTTTGAGTGTGCCAAGCCAGGAATCATTTATAATCACGTCTATTATCGATTCCCCCAGCACATTACAAGGCAACATTTGCGCAGTCTTCATCCGATGCGAGAAATGACTGTTCCAGAACCTTTATTTGGAACCTTTGTGGAAAATGCTCTCCCTGAAATGGCTCGGTTTTCTGAGGTTGATATGTCAGATGTGATCGACCATTTTACAACACTTCCCTTTGTGGGATCCATTGAAGCAATTTGTGATTTAACCTTCTTAAATGGGGAGTTGGATGCGACGCTTTCCTTCCAATATGATAAACATATCGTTCCTGCCTCTTCTAAGAAGCTCAAATTTTCTGATATTGATTCTTTTGTGACCGAAGAGGGGATTGTTGCTCGAAATTTAGTTGAGGAACAAAAAATCATTGATGATCTTTTCCAAGATTTTATTTTTGATAACGACCAGCAGATTTTCACGGCAAAAACTGAGAAAAAAATTATCGAGTTTATGACCGATATTATTCCTCGTAATCAACACCGCGTTAAATTCAATTGTCCTCAAAACCTTTTAGATCAATTTATTTATGACCAGACGAAATTTACATTATCTCTAACGAATACCGACCGCCTAGATGTCTATGAGATGAATTTAGATGTCAAAGGTTCGCTTAAAGGAGTTACAGTTGATCGTCTATGGGATTGTATTATTTCAAGGCGTGCTTATCTTGAGCTTGATATGGGGCAGAAAAAGGGGGCAAAGTCAAAAGATGGTGGAAATAAAATCCCCAAAATCTTGGTTCTTGACTTAGAAGAGATGGGTGCTGTTGTTCAGCTTTTTGATGAGCTTGCGATTGAAAAGCTTGAGAATAAAAAGTTAGAAAGACCGATTTGGAGCTTAGCAAATATTGATGAAAAGAGTTTTGAAGGACTTCCTGTTACCTTTAAGATGAGCCCAAGGCTTAAAGAAATCCGAGAGCAAATGCTTGGCGAAAAGGTCTTAAAATTTAGCCCTATTCCTAAAACGGTGAAAGCTGAACTAAGACATTATCAGGAGGAGGGAGTTCATTGGCTTGAGCGTCTCCGTTTGATGTATCTCAATGGAATTCTTGCTGACGACATGGGACTTGGTAAGACGCTTCAAGCAATTGTTGCTTTAACCCAACACAAGGGAACAGCAAAAAATCCAGCACTTGTTGTTTGCCCCACCTCTCTTCTCTATAACTGGCAAGAAGAATGTCATAAGTTTAATGGGAAACTTAAAACACTTATCATTGATGGAATGCCCAATCAGCGGAAGAAGCTGATTAAGGGTGTAAAAGATTTTGATGTCATTATTACCTCTTATAGCCTCCTTCAAAAAGATATTGAGGCTTATGACAAGGTCACCTTCTCATATATGATTCTTGATGAAGCTCAACATATTAAAAATCGTGGGACGCGTAATGCAAAATCGGTGAAAATGATTAAAGCAGAGCATCGGATGATCCTTTCGGGTACTCCCATTGAAAATTCCCTCGATGAACTCTGGAGTCTTTTTGATTTCTTGATGCCAGGATTTTTGGGACACTATGATCGTTTTGTTGAAAAATATGTGCGGCTTTCAGGCGATGAGCAAACTAAAAATCTTCAATACCTCCGGAAAAAAGTTGCCCCTTTCATTATGCGTCGGATGAAAGCAGATGTTCTCGATGATCTCCCACCGGTGAGTGAGAACGTTTATCATTGTCAGTTAACGAAAGTTCAAAAGGAACTTTATAAATCTTATGCTGAGTCGGCAAGAGATGAACTTGTAAAACTTGTTGAAAGAGATGGTTTTGATAAAGTTCAAATCCATGTTTTAGCGACACTGACACGTTTAAAACAAATTTGCTGTCACCCTGCCATTTTTGCGAAAGAAAAAGCAGAAATGGGAGATTCTGCAAAATATGATATGCTTGTTGAACTTCTTCAGACATTGATTGAAGGAGGACATAAAACGGTGATCTTCTCTCAGTACACAAAAATGCTTCAAATCATGAGAAATGATTTTGAGCAGAGAGGGATCCGTTTCAATTACCTCGATGGATCAAGTAAAAATCGTCTAGAAATTGTTAAAGAATTTAATGAAGATCCCAATATCCCTGTTTTCCTCGTTTCATTAAAAGCGGGTGGAACAGGATTAAACCTAGTAGGTGCTGATACAGTCATTCATTATGACATGTGGTGGAACCCTGCTGTTGAAAATCAAGCCACAGACCGGGTTCACCGGATTGGGCAAAAGGAATCGGTTTCGGTTTATAAGCTTATCACAAATGGAACGATTGAGGAAAAAATCGTTGAGATGCAAAACCGAAAGCGAGGAATCGTGAAGAAAATTGTCAGCTGCGATGATGAAGCGATTACAAAATTGACATGGGAAGATGTCTTGGAGCTCCTTCAGACTTAGCGTTCCAGTACGCCTTATTTCACTTCTGAGCTTATACCCAAACAATTTTACAGTTGGATTTTCGACTGTGCCTAAGCTTTCGCGTTGCCCAAAACCAACTTTTAAAATTGTTTGGGTATAAATCTTATAGCTCATTATTTTTTTATTTCTTAAAAAGTGATGATTTACATAAAATAAATTTTATTTTTTTACATCAACTCTTAGTTAATGGAAGAAGTGCAAATTTGTGAGAGGATTTTATGAAGCTTTTTAAATATCTTTGGTCATTTTTTTTAGTGTTTGCAGTCTTTCCCATTGGCATTGATGCAGCCGAATCTGTATATGTTGCAGGGCTTGGTGGAACTACACTTAGTGTTTTTGACCCAGTAACCAATACTTTACTAAACACAATTCCCCTTGGAGCGACTCCACGTGAAATCACCATCACTCCTGATGGAACGAAAGCGTATGTCACAGAACAAAGCGGGAATAATTTAATCTTTGTTGATCTCGACACCGAGGCTGTTTCCCTGATTCCACTTTCAGGAGCCCAACCGGTAACACCTATTGGAATCGATTCAAATAACACCCACGTTTTTTCTGCGAGCAATAATGCTACGAATAGTCAACTTTTTGTTGTCGATACCTCCACAAACAGTGAAGTTGCCAGTCTAATGTTGGGGGGGACTTTAACGACTGTTAATCTCTCACCAGATGGGAATCAGGTCTGGGTCGTGGATTCAGGAGGAAATCAAGTTTACATCGTTGATATCATCACTCCCACAGCTCCTTCTTTAGTCAATACCGTTCCTTTAACAGGAAATAACCCAAATGGTCTTGCCTTTACCTCTACCCATGCCTATGTTGCCAATCAAACAGGGGCCAACATTGACAAAATTGACATTATGGCGCCGAATACCGTCACTCCTCTTGCACTGGGATTGACCAATAACCCTCAATGGATTGCAATTACTCCAGATGGGACCACTGGTTATATCACCGAACTTGGTGGGACTGATCTACACATACTCGATATTGCGAGTGATACGCTAACAGGGTCGATTACCCTTCCTTCTCCAGCCTCTTTTGGGACTGTTGAGATAACCCCTGATGGCATTTATGCCTTTGTCACAAATTTTGGTGCCGGCACCTTGACTCAGGTAACGATTGCTTCAGGAACCGCTGCAGCTTCTGCTGCCGTCCTTTCAAACCCATTAGGGATTGCCTTTCTTAGCCCACCTTCTCCACCTCCTCCTCTACCTCCTGATCCTCCTGTTTCTCCAGGAGTTCTTAATGCCTCTAGCAAAAGAAGTGCCTTTTTTTCCGAAACTGATCGATTTAATATCATCACTTGGGAGCCAATATTTAGCACGATACCTGTGACCTATCTCATCTATAGAAATGGGGGGCTTATTGGCTCAGTAAATTCTCCTGGACCTTACCAGTTTGAAGATCACAATAGAAAGAAAAAAAAGACCGACATATACACTGTTGTTGCAAAGACAAGTTTAAACTCTACAACAGTGGGATCGATTTCAGTCACCTGTTGCAAGTAAAAAAAAGGGAGAAAGGGACCGAAAGCGAGGAATCGTGAAGAAAATTGTCAGCTGGGATGATGAAGCATTACAAAAAGGAAGATTGATTTATACAATCTAGCCAAATATAAAGATTAACATTATGACATCTAGAATTAATGAAGGGATAGTTCGTGATCGAAATGTATACTCATTAGATGATAACCCTTTTGTTAAGAAAAATCTCTTAGAGAAGTTCCAGGTTGAGAGAAGTCACTCCGAACCCTTTGGGCGAAAGAAAAAAAAAGCCCCCTTAGATCGAATCTCAGAATTTTTTAGAGAAGTTATAAGTTTTTCATCTCCAAACTCTCCCAGCAGTTTTCAAAGGCCTTATGGATATTATCATATGTTTAAGAGTTGTTGGCGGTTTATTGACATGCGTCATATTCGAATGATTGATGATTGTTTGAAAAGGGAATTCCCAGACTTGATAGCTGAAGATAAAATAGGCCAAGGAGTGTCTGGATCTGTTTGGCTTGTCCATATGAAAGGGGGGCAATATGTGATCAAATGGATTGCCTCAAATATGCATCCGAAAGAACCGGTTGATTGCAAGCTATCTGATTTATCAGAGTCATTTATAGGAGCTGAGTGGCTTCAATTTTTGAATTTTAACAGCTCCCATATTATTCATTCTCACTATGCTATTTTTTGGGATCATTCTAGGAAAGCTTTTCGTACCATGGATCGAAATCAAGTAGAAGAGATCATCACTAACCCTGCTCTTCTTAATGGGAACTGTTTCAGTTTGTATGGTATCATTTCTGAATATATCGAAAATGTGGAAACCCTTGGAGAGTATATTCAAAGAAAAAACCACTTTTCTTCCGAAGAGCTTATTTTTTTTGGGTATCAAATGCTTTTGGGAGTCAATGATCTTAATGCTGAAAGAGTCATGCATCGAGATATCAAACCTGAAAATATTCTTGTTCAAGGAGAAAGGGGTTTGATTCTTATCGACTTTGGATGTGCAAGATTGATACCTGAAAAGATGGGGAACGTCATAAAAAGGGGGGGCTCCTATCTTGGGACGATTCCTTATATGGCTCCGGAAATTCGGTACTTTCATGATGGCTCTTTATGCTATGATCACTTGAGTGATGTTTATTCAATTTTTGCGATTCTTTATTACATGGGTAGTGGTCAGCATGTAGATGAAGTGGATAGTATTGAGCCATTTTTAAGTACATGTGATGAGAAATTTGCTGATTTACTTAGAAAGATGGGTCGATCAGAGCCGTTTGAACGGATTTCTGCTGAAGTTGCTATTGGACATCCAGTTTTTAAGAAAGTTCAGGACATATTATCAATAAAATGAATTTGGAGTTTAAGGGGACTTGATCAATTTTACTCAATCGTCCATTATGGTGTATAACTACTAGATATGCGTATTTCGGATTGAAAAGGAATGAAAATGAAAGTTAAGGCAGCAGGAAGGGGAAGTTTTCTTAAAAACTTTAAACAAGGATTTATGAACAAGATCGGTCAACTGACCGGGATTTTTGCAAGTGATATTGGAATCGACTTAGGGACCGCCAATACTCTTGTTTATGTTCGTGGAAAGGGAATCGTTCTTGCTGAACCCTCTGTTGTTGCGGTTGATTCAATGACGAATGAAGTTCTTGCTGTTGGGCATAAAGCCAAAGCGATGTTAGGGAAAACCCCTCGAAAAATTCATGCCGTGCGCCCCATGAAAGATGGTGTCATTGCAGACTTTGAAATTGCAGAAGGGATGCTCAAAGCACTAATTTCTAGAGTGACTCCTTCTCGTAGTCTATTCAGACCGAAGATTTTGATTGCTGTTCCTTCAGGGATTACAGGAGTTGAAAAGCGGGCGGTTGAAGATTCTGCTCTTAGAGCTGGAGCTCAAGAGGTGATCTTGATTGAAGAGCCAATGGCAGCAGCGATCGGTGTTGATCTTCCAGTTCATGAACCTTCTGCGAACATGATTATCGATGTTGGTGGTGGTACGACTGAAATTGCGATTATTTCTCTCGGGGGGATTGTCGAATCTCGCTCGATTCGAATTGCGGGGGATGAGTTTGATGAGTGTATCATCAACTATATGCGCCGTACTTATAACTTGATGATTGGTCCTCGTACTGCTGAAGAGATCAAAATGACCATTGGTTCAGCCTATCCTCTTGGAGATCATGAGCTTGAAATGGAAGTACGCGGACGTGACCAAGTTGCAGGACTTCCTATTACAAAGCGGATCAACTCAGTAGAGATCCGTGAATGTCTCTCTGAACCTATTCAACAAATCATTGCTTGTACGAAGGAAACCTTAGAGCGTTGTCCTCCAGAACTTGCTGCTGATCTTGTAGAAAGTGGAATGGTTCTAGCAGGTGGTGGAGCCCTCATCAAAGGACTCGATAAGGCCCTTATTAAGGAGTCTGGGCTTCCTGTTGTTGTGGCTACAAATCCGCTCCTAGCAGTCTGTATGGGAACGGGTAAGGCTCTTGAGTACTTGGAAACTTTCAAAAAAGCAACCTTATAAATCGCCAATCTATTATGTAGTAGAGTATGAATCTACCCCATATTAAAGAGATTTTTTGTTCCACTCTTTTTGGCTTCTTCTTTCCTTCCATTTTGACGTTTTGTCTATTGGACAATGTGATCAAAATGAAAGGAAAAAATCTGCTTAAAAATCGAAGAAATTAAATAATATGAGATAGGTTCATGGAGATTCATCACCCAAAACTTAAAGCTTGGATTGAAGCAATAGAAGGACTTTGTCAACCTGATGAGGTCTACTACTGCGATGGCTCAAAAGAAGAGTATGATGCTATTTGTCAAGAACTTGTTGATAAAGAAGTCTTTGTAAAACTTGCTAAACGACCCGGTTCCTATTGGTGCCGCTCAGATCCTGGAGATGTGGCCCGAGTTGAAGATCGAACCTTTATTTGCTGCAAGAAAAAAGAAGATGCAGGTCCCACAAATAATTGGGAAGAACCTTTGAAGATGAAGGAAAAACTCCTGGGTCTTTTTAATGGCTGCATGAAGGGGCGGAAGATGTATGTGATTCCGTTTAGCATGGGACCTTTTGGATCCCCTCTTTCAGAAATTGGGGTTCAAATCACGGATAGTCCTTATGTTGTAGCAAATACCTACATCATGACGCGAATGGGAAAAAAGGCTCTTGAAGTCTTAGGCACTGATGGAGAGTTTGTCCCTTGTTTGCATTCTGTCGGGGTTCCTTTAGAAAAGGGAAAAAAAGATTCTTTTTGGCCTTGTCGTGTTGATGAAAAATATATCGTCCACTTCCCAGAAAAACGGGAGATTTGGTCTTTTGGGAGTGGTTATGGAGGCAATGCTCTTCTAGGAAAAAAGTGTTTGGCGCTCCGCATCGCTTCTGTTAAGGGGCGTGATGAAAAATGGATGGCTGAGCACATGTTGATTGTAGGGATTACAAACCCTGAAGGAAAAAAACTCTATTTTACTGCAGCATTCCCTAGCGCTTGTGGGAAAACAAATCTTGCTATGCTTCAATCGACTCTTCCGGGATGGAAGGTAGAGTGTGTGGGGGATGATATTGCGTGGATGCGCATCGGGAAGGATGGACGTCTTTATGCAATCAATCCTGAAAATGGTTTTTTTGGTGTGGCACCAGGAACCTCTTATGATTCCAATCCAAACGCAATGGAATCGATTAAAACAAACTCTATTTTTACCAATGTTGCCCTCACTGATGATGGAGATGTTTGGTGGGAAGGAATGACTGAAACACCACCGAAGCATCTTATTGATTGGAAAGGACGAGATTGGACTCCAGAATCGGAAGAAAAAGCGGCCCATCCCAATGCTCGGTTTACGGCACCGATAAGACAGTGTCCTGTCATTGATCCTGCATTTGATGATGTCAAAGGTGTTCCCATTTCAGGAATTATTTTTGGAGGGCGGCGAGAAAGTATTGTTCCTCTCATTATTGAAAGCCTTTCATGGGCTCATGGAACTTTTTTAGGAGCTTCCCTTTCTTCAGAAATGACGGCTGCAGCAGCTGGGAAAGTGGGGAAACTCCGTCATGATCCATTTGCCATGCTTCCTTTTTGTGGATACAATATGGGAGATTATTTTCAGCACTGGTTAGACATGGGAGAGCTTTTAGGGGATAAAAAACCAAAAATCTATCATGTGAATTGGTTTCGTAAAGGGAAAGATGGAAAATTTCTTTGGCCGGGCTATGGAGAAAATATGAAAGTTCTCAAATGGATCTTCGAAAGATGCGAGGGAACCGGAGAAAGTAAGGAAAGTCCTGTAGGAATTTTTCCAAAAGCATTGGATGCTCCAGAGGAGCTTTTTGAAATTGATGGCGAGGCTTGGAAAGAAGAAGTCAAAGGTCTTCGAGAATATTTTACCCTTTTTGGAGAGCATCTTCCCAAAGAAATTTCAAAAGAGCTCGATGATTTAGAAAGGCGCGTCAGTGAACTTTGATATCCTCTTTATTTACTCAAAACGGTATGTGCGCTAGTATTTAAGCTATGCGAGCGCTTATCCAACGTGTTAAAGAAGCTAAAGTAACAGTTGAAAATGAAGTCGTCGGATCGATCGATCAAGGGATTCTCTTGTTTTTAGGGATTCATAAAGAAGATGATTCATCGAAGATTTCTTGGCTTGTTGAAAAGGTTATTAATCTTCGTATTTTTGAAGATGACCAAGGAAAAATGAATCGATCCCTTAAAGAGGTGGAAGGTAAGCTTCTGATTGTTTCTCAGTTTACTCTTTATGGGGATTGCAATACGGGAAGGCGGCCTTCTTTTACAGAAACAATGCCACCCGATGAAGCTGAAAAAATCTATGAAGGATTTATCGCTAAAGGAAAAGAGCTTTTAGGGGAAAGGAATATTGCTACGGGAAATTTTGGTGCTGAAATGGCAGTTTCTTTAGTCAATGATGGCCCTGTCACTTTTTTAATCACTCGATGACGGTTCATTCTTGTTGAGCTTGAACAATTTTTTCATAGACACGCGATTTTAATGCGGCGATGTGCCAACTTAAAGCAGTTGTAAAAGTATCCTTCGTATAGAGATCGTAGCCGGTATAAATAACACGGACAGAAAGAGGCGTTCTATTGATTTCTGTTGTGAGGGTAAGAGCATAGGCTTCACAAGAATAGGCATCCCGCTCGCTATCGAGTTCTTTATATTCTCTATCATTATAATCAATAGGAGTTTTTGTTCCCCTGACTTCTACAGGTAGTTGGACGAGAGAATCATGAACAGAGATATTTAATAGTGAATCGTGTTGAAAGTGGACGTCGTAGAATTTTAGAGCATTATCGACTCGAGTATTAGAGCGATCTAAAAGAAATTGAGTTTCTCTAAAGGTTCCATAACATAGACGTTCATGAGGACTATCTTTTATGATGTCTTGAGGAACAAGGTAATGATAAGGGGTACAGGGAAAAGTATCCCCTTCAGAAGCAATTTTAGTAAGAAACATAGGGTCCATCCGGCCACTTGATCTTTCAAACCCTTCATATTTGCTATTTGTTGCAAGATAAAGGAAAGCTTTTCTGAGGCTAATGCGAAGAGTTGTGCAAAAGGTAAAGAGAGCTTCTCCTATCGCTCTTTTATCACCTTGAGATGGAGTAAAGGGATCCCAAACCACTGCTACTTTAGGATGCGATAAAAAACCTTCGGCTGTATCGAGTCCAGAATGATCACGTACCCCTCCATCAAATCCGATGTGATAAACAATGGTTTTAATGATGAGAAGAAGAGAGGGATTGGTTGGGATGATCCCAGCATCAATATTAAAGGGAGCTTTTCCTGAAAAGCCTCTTTTCCCCTCAGATGTGATAAGAGAAAAGCGCATGACAAATCCTGTTTGTGTTTCTTCCCAAGAAGCATAAAATTGCTTTCCAAAATCTTGGTTATAATCTAGAGGTATTAAGGCTTGATTTCGAGGGCCTCTTTGGGGGGCAATGCTTGGAAGAGCTCCAGTTAAGAATCGAATCATGATTGGAATGGATCCAAAATAGATATAGTTTTGAAAAGGGGCGATAAGACACTGGACCATGGTTCCTTCATGAATAAAATCTTTTTCTCGAGCAGGGTCATGCAAAGTAAATTGAAGTTGTGATGCGATCTCAATAATATCTCTAACTAAAACGCGAGGGAGAACGGGGCTATCGATACAGCTTGATTTAAGGAATTTTGCGCGACATTCTCGAAATCGATCGATATGAGAGCGTAGATGTTCCAATTGTTCTTCAGCAAGATGGGGATGATAGGTTAAAAAACCGGTGACAGCATGAGGATTCATTTTTTCATCAAAACAGGTGATTGATTCAAAGAGTTTGACCAATTCCACATTATAATGAATCTGTGGTCGATTCCCTTCTAGGGAGAGAAATTCGTAAAAAATGCGAAGTTGTTGAGACTCGGTAAAGGGATGCCCTAAATAGCGCATGCGATCTACAACATAGTCGAGGTGATCTTGAGAAGTTATAGCAGGAAGAGGGGAGAGAATATGTCTTCGAAGAGATTTAACGGAACGTCTATCTACAGGTACTCCTCGTAAGAAAGTTCTCTCATAAAGGTCTAGAGTTCTAGCAATTCCTTCTTCTTTCGTTTTGTCAACAAGGTTTAAAGTTCTGAAGAGGGCAGGTGGATCACTTTGCGTTAAATCTAATTCTCCTGTGTCTTCTCTGAAAACTCTTTTTGGTTCAGGAAAACTCGCCGTTGCACGAAGGAGAATATCGAGCTTCCAGTCTACAGTCATGTGAGGGAATTCATCACTATAAAGGTCAAAAATCGCTAGGTGGTAAATCGTGATGCGTCCTGTCAAAAAGTCGCGAAGGGCTTTATAGTAAAGGTCTGCTCTAATGACACCCCTTTCTTGAATGCGAAGGCTCTCATTGAAAAGAACGATTGATTCGAGTCTTTCCTCCATCCCTAACTCATATTGGGTATAGAAAAGATGAAAAAAAGCATGGGTTGTCCCACTCAGTTCTCTGGGGGCCATTTTCTGGAGCATTTCTAAAAAGTGAATATCCTCTTGTCTAATTTGCCCTTCAACAAAGAAGGAATATTGAAAGATTTGAGCTGTGGAAATTGATCCATGGGGAAAAGCATTACAACGTAAGAGAAATTCTGCAAAGTCACTTGGAGTCTCAAGGCTGGTAATAAGCATTAAGAGACTAAAGGCTTCTTCCCGAAAAGTCTCTTCATTTTTTGCATAAAGTTCTTCCAAAGATCTTACGATAGGGACATCTCTTGGGGGAATACAATAGTTTGGAGGGATGGCTCCTACATAAAGATCTTTGTCGATATTTAAGACTTCTCTACGATTACTATGAAAAGCCCATTCAAAAATAATCGTTCCTTCTTCAGTCCCTCTTTGTTCTTCAGCGATATGGTATTGGACAAATTGGTAATACATACGATAGGTCACGAAAGCGTGAATTTCTTCTTCGCTATAGACAGGATCGCCTCCAATCGTTTTTAAGGGAGCTCCTTCAGGATCGATAAAGCGTTGTTTAGGGTTTTTCATGAAGAGGACAAAATCGTGACGAAAGGATTCATTCGCTCCAAAAAGTCTATAAAAGTGATCGTAAATGAAACGAGGAAGAGCGTGACATAAAAAAAGAGCCATACTTTTAAGTGTCATTCCCAGGGTAAATTCTTGAAAGGTTTCGTAACGGTCGATTTCAAGGCAAGGAATGGGAGAAGGAGTATGAAGTTCTTGGGCGACCATAGGAAAGGGATAGGCCCTTAAAAGATCACGTGCTTGGTAACTTTCATCGGGTACGGTATCCCTATATGTTTCGACTAAACATCCCCATGTCATGGGGCCTGCTGGAGTCATTAATGCAATACACTTATAAAGACCCAAAAGAGGGAAAGCGGTGTAAGTAACGAGAGGAGCTCCGGGAGCTAGCTGAGTATAGAGAAATCTTGGGAGTTCTTGCATCTCTGCATGATAGGCTTCAGCAACAGCTAGAACATCTCTATGATACCCTTCTTGTCTCCCTGTAAAGAGAGGGTGGGACATGACACGTACAGCACGCTCTAGCCAATATTTTATTGCTGTTTTTGTTGAGACAACAGTTGTGAAACCTTGTGATTGATGCTCTTCTTTGACTTCAGCACTTTCATAAGGGCTTCTCTTTTGCACAATCGTATTGACGACTCTTGCAATCGATGAGAGATCTTGCTTGAAGATCGGAAAAAATTCTCGATGGGCTGTAAAAGGAAAAGTTTCGCGGCTATCAAAATGACGAAAATTTTCAATGCCGATGGCCTGGATAAAAAGAGCTGTAATGACTTGGATGATAATGGTTTCACTTAACCGACTTTTTCTGACTTCTGGATCTCTTTTAATCGCTTGAATATTTCTAGTGTTGAAGCCATTATGCAGAGGAATGAGTTGGCAAATTTGAATATCAACCCTTACCCGTTCTGCCATGATAATCTCCTATTCTATTCCTCGAAGTTGTTGAGCCAAGAAAGCTGTATAAAGCATGATGAGAGGATTGACTTGAGCAGGATAAGGAATCGCTCGATCCGTAGCTCTGCGCCCCGCTTCTGTTCCAAAAGAAAAGGCTAGAGAAGCATAAGCAATACAAGAAAGAACAATTTTGTAAGGTCCATAATCTTTTAAAGCGATGTCGCCAATTTTAAGGACTTGTGTAATCGCATAGAAGAGAAGGGGTGGTGAAAGAGAGTAGTGAGTCAAAAAAAAGAGGGTATTATAAAGACGATTACTCGGAAGGGTTTGTCTATCCATAAATCTTGAGAGGAAGTAGGAACCATAGAGAACCCCGATAACTGTAGATAAAGCATAGGCATCAACATGCGGCCCCTTGGCAATCCCTTGCTCAATACCATAAATTAAGAACCCTCCGACGACAACGATTGAGAAAATCCATTTAACCACAGTCATCACTTGATTTAAGCGATGATACTGTTCATCAGGAGCAACTCTTTTTAATTCATCGAGGTCTTTAAGGGGAGTTTTAGTCATCCGTATCCAATCAAATTGACGGAGCATACCATAGAACATTCCTGAAAGAAAATCGGTTGCTGAAGTATTGAAGGAGATTGCAAATCCTGGGAAAAAGAGTCCAAAGACTTGCTCAGTTTTTTCTATAACGATTAAGACTTTGATGGAAGTAGGCATTGTTGCACTAGGTGGAACGAATGGACTTTCTATCTCAGATGCGGCTTGGTGTTTTTTTTCTAAATGCTTTTTGATTCCATGAATTGTTTCATGAAATGCAATACCGACAGAGTTTCCAAGTAAGATCATTCCCAATTTAGTCGCGACTGTTGCGGGAGCATAGTAATATCCTAAGATAATGGCAGCGATAGCAATCGTCACTTTTACAACTTCGATGCTGCGCCTTGTTCCTGGAGCATTTCCATAAAGCATTTCTATTTTTCGTGGGTCTTCTTCTTCTAAGTCGACACCTTCACTGCGGTCATCTTTGAGTTTCATGTGAAATAAATTATCCACAATTGTTGCTAATTGAATCCCTAGAATCGCATTGAAACCTCCATACACTAGACGGGTGGCCCATTTAGGTTGGCCAACATTCAAATAAATTTGGGTGACGACGATGAAAAAAGTTGCAGCATAGTTGATAATCTTATCTTTCGTGAAATCAATGATCGTTCCGATCAATGTAAGGTCGAGTTTTGTTACCTCTCGTGCATTGAGCTTTGTTCGATAAGGAATAAGAAGAATGGCTCCTCCCAAAACAACTCCAGCTGCAGTTGTAATCAAAGAGTTATAAGCCAATCCATAGTCCCACTTGATAGCTACAAAAGTGAAAGCTCCTGTAGCCACGGCTAATCCTCCTGCAATAACGCCTTTTGCGATTTGTTGATTTCTAAATCTGCGATAATCTTCAGCAGAGGGTGCATTTTCAGAATTAATTAAAGGACGAACAGCGGGTAATTGCTCCATTTATGAATCCTTGGGATGTGGTTCACATTTTTGCCAAAAACGTTAACAGTCAAGACATTTTTTGACAAACAAGATTTGACGTGCTATTTCAAAGAAAAAGGAGAAATGACAATGAAAAAACAATTATTTCTAGGAATAGCTCTACTTGTTTCGATAGGAATGATTTCTGTAAGTTGTCAGAAAAAAGAAGAGGGAAAAGCAATTCACTTTGGTCCTAATCCTGGAGATGGGGAAGCAGAAGGGGATGAGAATGCAAAAGAGGAATTTTTGGGTTCTAGTCCTGCGGAAAAAAAGGTTGAGGAAGGGATCCATTTTGGTCCCTCCCCTACAGATGGATAATTTTGATTATCGCGTGAAAAGTTCGTTATCCTTAAAAAAATAAGAAACTTCAACTTTAGCTGTATCTGGTCCATCAGATCCATGAACAGCATTTGCATCAATTGATTCAGCAAAATCTGCACGAATTGTTCCTGGAGCTGCTTCCTTAGGATTTGTAGCTCCCATAAGTTCTCGATTTTTTTGAATCGCATCCTCTCCTTCAAGAACGGAAACAACTACAGGTCCAGAAATCATAAAATCTACAAGATCTTTGAAAAAAGGACGCTGTTTATGGACAGCATAAAAGCCTTCAGCTTCCACGCGACTTAAGTGTTTCATCTTCGTTGCTACAATAATCAGCCCTGCTTTTTCAAAGCGAGAGAGGATTTCTCCAACGTGGTTCTTTTTCACTGCGTCAGGTTTTATAATTGATAATGTTCTTTCTTTTGTCATTATTTTCTCCTTTTTGGTGCGTTGATCATAACTCATTCAGGTTTAAAAAACAACTTGACAGTTTCAAAGATTTTCTTTACCTTTTTCCGATCAAACATATCGAGGAGCAACATTTATGGGAGGTGGTCCTGTGGAACAAAGTCGATTACACAATGAATTTATCTGTCGTTGTCAACCTGGACATTGTGAAACAATGGAAGCGGAGCTGCCGGGTGATCCCCGAGTAATCATTGATCGGTGTGGATGTGTCTTTCGAAAGACACACCTTGAAAGTTATTTGAGGTCACAACTCTCTACAAATGTATTAAATTGGTTTAGTAGCGGAGGAGAGATCAGTCGTTTTTCTTGTCCTAATCGTGACTTTATTGTGGGAGAAACGTTTACCGTTTTGGATATCATTGAAGACCCTACAAATCGTTATTTAGAGATTTGGAGGGGGTCTTTAGCCTCTTTGGATTGTGATGATTTTGTGACGTTAACAGAGAGAGAGGATCTTAACATTAGACAATTCGCTTTAATACCTGAAGGATTAGGAGGGGTGCTTAAAACAATTTCTAATGAGCAAAGGGAAATACGGTGGGAAGGAATGAATTGGTCGGCTTTTAATATTGCTCTTAAAGGATTAAGAGTTAGGTACCAAAGAGGAGAAGATTTAGGGGGAGATTTTGACACATTGCGCCGTTATGAACGTTTAGCAAGAGAAACTTTAAGCGAATGGGAGGTTCGAAAAAATGGGGGTCTTCGAGAGCGGAGGCTTACCTTTGATCAAACAGGTTGGAGTTTGATCAAAAAAATAACATTTACAATCCGATGTATTTACCATTGTGCTGTTGCGGTTATTTTTGAATATGGCCTTTGGTTACTTCGACAAGGAGATTTTGTGTATCCCATGACATATCATGGCTTGCGGGACGCAAACGTGGGAGATCGGTTAGCTATTCTCTTGTTAGAATGGAATGGAATCGGGTATAATCTACAGGATAGGCCATTGAATACAGTTGAATATCGCCTGTGGAGATATGTCACAACCCATTGATTTTTTTAAGATAAAAAGAGTTCTTGTTGCTAAGCTCCGTCATCATGGAGATGTCCTTCTCTCCAGCCCTGTTTTCTCAATTTTAAGTGAACGGTTTCCTCATTTGGAGATCGATGCCTATATCTATAAGGAAACCCTTCCAATGCTTGAAGGGCATCCTGGCATTTCTGATTTTATTCTTTATGACAAAGATTGGAAAAAGCTTCCCTTTCACAAACGCTATTTCCAAGAAATGAAACTTTTAAACCGGATTCGAAAAGGGAGATATGATTTAGTCATTAACTTGACAGAAGGGGATCGAGGAGCCATTGCTGCAAAAGTATCAAAAGCTTCCTATGCTGTAGGATTCGATCCTCAAGGGGATGGAATGAAAGGGAAAAAAGAGTGTTATACCCATATCATTAAACATACTCCAAAGCCCCGTCATACTGTTGAGAAACAGCTCGATGCCCTTCGGTGTTTAGGGCTTTTCCCTAATCCCGAAGAGCGCGATCTTTTCTTTCATATTCCTAAAAATGTCATTGAAGAAGTTGATAAACTTGTTCCAGAAAACTTTGTTCTTTTCCACCCTGTTTCAAGATGGATGTTTAAAACACTTCCTATTGAAACAATGGTTACAGCCGTCCGTTATCTCCAAGAAAGAGGAGAACAAGTTGTTTTAACAGCAAGTCCTGATCCCATTGAAATGGAAATGAATAGGCAAATTGCTATGCAAACTCCTGGCGTGATAGATTTATCGGGAAAGATTTCTCTTAAAGAACTCGGCGCAATCATTGCAAAGAGTCGCCTTCTAGTAACGGTGGATTCGGTCCCCCTTCATCTAGCAAGCGCCTTAAAAAAACCCGTCATTGCTCTTTTTGGCCCCACATGTGATCAAAATTGGGGTCCCTATCGAAATCCCGCAGCACGAGTCATTACAATGCCGATGAGCTGTCGTCCTTGTTATCAGCCTGGATGTGGGGGGAGTGGAAAAAGTGATTGTTTAGAGACACTTCCTGCTTCAAAAATCATTGAAGCACTCCATTCCTTTACTGAAGAACTAATGTTCTTATATAGCTAAATCACCCATTTTTAAAGTGTTTTAGCTATAATTCAAAATCTTCACCAAAATAGGTTAAACGCGCATCTTTACTCGCAAGGAGATCAGCAATGGTTCCTGAATGAGTGACACGTCCTTCTTGGATAAGATAAGAATGATCAACAATTGAAGAGACTTCTCGTGCATTATGATCGGTAATCAGGACACTGATATTTTTAGAAGTGAGGTGTCGAATCATCAATTTCACATCATGAATAGTTAGAGGATCGATATTTGCAAAAGGTTCATCAAGGAGTAAGAGGCGGGGATTTGTCACCAGCGAGCGGGTAATTTCTAAACGACGCCGTTCTCCTCCTGAAAGGGTCGTTGCCCGTTTTTTTGCGAGAGGAGTAAGGTGGAGTTCTTCTAAAAGTTCTTCCAAGCGACGTTTTCTCTCCTGGCGAGAAATGGGAAGGGTTTCAAGAATACAAAGGATATTTTGTTCTACCGTGAGATTTCGGAAGATAGAGGGTTCTTGAGCAAGGTATCCCATCCCCATTTGTGCTCGCAAATGGACTGGAGAGGTTGTGATTTCTTGATCTTTAAAGAGAACAGAACCACTATCCGGTTTAATCAGACCGATTGTCATATAAAAAGCAGTTGTTTTCCCGGCCCCATTCGGTCCTAGAAGTCCAACAACTTGTCCCTCGCGAACACTAAATGAAAGACCGTTAACAATCCGTTTACCGGAATAAGATTTTGAAAGATCTTTGACTTTAAGTATCATGATTAATCCTTATGTGGGAAGAGGCCATCGATCCGCATTCCCTCTTCTTCAGTAAATGTAAAGCGGACGGTTCCAATTCCTTTCACTATTTCTTCTTCTCCCTCTTGGGTAATCAAAATCTCTGGGGCACTCAGCTGCAATTTTTTTTCTTCGTCCCAAAAAAGGACTGTATTGTCACCATCAGCCAATAGACGTGTTTCCATCAATTGGGGATGATGAATCACATGATCAGCAAGTCCTTTCCTTAAAGGACGACTGAGGTTGTGGGAAAAAATCTGAACATTTCCATCTAAGAAAATTGTTTCTGGCTTAAGTTCGAATCCTTGAATAGAATACTCAATACGTGCTCTATTAGCAAAGAGGAGAAGCTCTTCGTTTTCATACTTGAGTTGTTGATCAGGGGGACTTTCACAAGTGATTAAGAGTTCATCGCGATCGAGCTTTAATGTTCCATAAGAGATCAGGGAATCTCCATCGTTTGATGAGAGAATGGTTTTTCCATCTGTTTCGATCGATTGAATCGTCCATTTTCCACAGGTTTCTTTTTGTTTCAGAGAAAAAATATTTTCTCCTATCAGGGTCCCAAGGAGAGGGTCATAGATCACAACGCCGCCCTTTAACAAGAGGAAATGCTCTTGATGGTCCCATGTTAAAAGGTGAGAAGCAAACTGACACTTTCGATCAGGATCCTCAGGAAAAAAGAGGGACGAAAGTTCTCCTTTTGGAGATTCCAACGTCAAAAGGTTTGTTTTAAGATCAAGGTGGATTTTTTTTGCATGAACCCAGTCCTCAAGATGGGTTAGGGACGAGAGGTTTCTTCCAGAAGCTGTTAATGCATCCTCTTTATAAATGGCTTTTTCACAATCGATGTGGAAGTCGTTTAAATAATCGATGTGAACCTCTTCTTGAGCGATAAGATGAGAAATTTCAAAGTTCTTTGCTTTTCGAATAAGAGAAAGGTTCATTTTTCTACAGAAAAGGTCGAGTTCTTTTCCTCTGAAAATAACGGGATAATCTACAGATGAGACCTCACCTGTCATTGTTTGAAAATCAAAGAAAGCTTGGTCTGAAAAGAGTTTCCCTTGAGATTCAAGGAAGATAGAAACATCTTTTTGTAAAAAAATTGAAGAAAATTCAAGAGAAGGTTCCCCTTTATTGATTGTAGCGACTTCGGCTTTCATTTGACCGAGGTCGTGATCCAAAGTAACATTTCCTTTTAGGACTAATACATTACCATCATAGTTTGCTGTATCCGATGAGAGATCAGAGGAAATATCATAGGGAGGTATCTCCGCAAGGAGGGGAGAAAGAGTGGTTAATAGAATAAGCCAATGATTCATTTAATGTTTCCTTGAGGTCGAATTTGTGCCTTAAACTTTTCTGCATGGAAATTAGGAGATCCTTCAGAAAATGAAAGAGTGACTTCTTCTGCGATTCCCTTTAGGTAAGCATCCTTTGTATCGAGATGTGTTGTTAAGGTTTCTCCTGGAATACGATAAAGAGCTAAGAAAACACTATGAGCATCAAAATAATGATCGGTATACCGATAGGTTCCCTCTTCGGATTGAAGATACCGAATACTCTGAATAGCTTCATCTCCCTTATCCTCAAGTTTCTCTTGAAAATAACATTTCATACCCATCATTTGTTCGACAAGTTCTATCCGATTTTCATGAGGAATTGCTGTTAAAATAGAACGAGGACTTTCAATGTGGTGATGTAGCCGTGTTGTTCCTTTTTCAGAAATCCATAAATCTTTTGAGACTCCACTCCTCATTTGTTTAGTTGGATATTTTTCCTCATGTTTTGGCATAGAGATTTCTTCGGTAAGCGTTTCCTCAATACTTTTCACCTCGTTTGAGGAATAAAAAGCCTCGAAAATCACACCACCTGTGAAAAGGGCTAAAAAAAGGGAGGCTAAAATCGTCGCACGCTTAATCAATTAAGAACCTCTTTGAATCAAATCATAAAGGGGGCGAGCTTCATTTATTAAAGTTTTGAGGGCTTCAAAAGGCATAACAGAATGTTTGTCGCTGAGAGCATTTTCAGGATCATTATGAGATTCGATGTAAAGAAGATTGGCTCCAGCAGCAAGAGCAGATTTTGCTAAAGTGGGAATAAACTCTCTTTGCCCTCCCGATTGTGATCCCATTCCTCCTGGAAGTTGAACCGAATGCGAAGCATCGAAACAAACCGGGAATCCAAAGGATTGGAGGATAGGAATCGTGCGCATATCAGAGACTAGATTGTTATATCCAAAGCTTGTTCCGCGATCTGTAAGAATGATCCTTTGATTCCCAGTTGAAAGGACTTTCTTTATAACATGTTCCATATCCCAAGGAGACATGAACTGTCCTTTTTTAATATTCACCACGGCTCCTGTCTTTCCAGCAGCAAGGAGAAGGTCGGTTTGTCTACAAAGAAAGGCTGGGATTTGAAGAACAGCGCACACTTCAGAAACAGGCTCTGCTTCATCGGGGTGGTGAATATCGGTAAAGACAGGGACTTCCAGTTCATCCTTCACTTTTTTTAAGATACGCAAGCCTTCTTTGAGTCCGGGTCCACGATAGGAATCAATGGAAGAGCGATTGGCTTTGTCATAACTGGATTTGTAAATAAATTGAATCCCTGCATCGCTAAAAATTTTTTTCAACTCTTCAGCGGTTTTCATCGCGTGTGTTTCATTTTCTATCACACAAGGACCTGAAATGATGGTGAGAGGATGGTCCTTTCCAATCTCAATTTCATCGATTTTAAACGTCAACTTGACCTCCAATACTAACTTTAGAACCTCAGTACAAGGCATTTTTCTGTTTATACAATGGCTGCGTCTTCTAAGCAAAAAATGTAGTTTACTGAGCTTTAGAACACAAATATACTTGAAATTCATTTTTCTTATGACTAAAATCCACAAATATTCGTGGATTGATAGCTCAGCTGGATAGAGCATCCGCCTTCTAAGCGGACGGTCGCAGGTTCGAGTCCTGCTCAATCCGTATTTTTTTAAGAGTATTTCTTACATGAAAAAAGAGCAGTCAGAAGGGGTTTTACTAGGGGATTTTCCCTTTGAATTAAAAAAATTCGAAGGGTTAGATTCCGTATTCTCTTCATTTCGAAGCAAAGAATTTCAAGAAAAAAATGCTCATGACAAGGGAAACTTTGTCAATCAAGCTTTAGCTGATCTTATTCTTAAAACCCCTGAACCTATTTTTTTAATGGACTCAGTGGTCGATTTTATTTCTCAAATTCAAAAAGAAAATATCATCGAACAATATACCTTTTCCTCTTTTGAACTTTGGCTCAACCAATTTTCGAAGTTGACTAAAGAAGTGAATTATAGAATTCGAGGAAAGATCGTTGGTAAGTGGATTCCTCGTGATTCCTATCAACTTTATTTTCCCATTGGGATGGGTAAAAGTTACCCTGGAACTCATTTTGTCACAGCCCACAATTCCCCAGATTTGGATACAACTGTTGCAAGTTTTTGGGGGTGGATCGATGCTTTTGCCGCACAGGTAAGTGAAGGGCTCCATATTTGGAATGTTCCCGGTGGTCCTCCAGTTACACAAGTAGAAATAGGCCTTCTCTTTAATGACCTGTTTGGACAGGAGGTTTTTAATTGCTTGGCAAAAACCCGTCTTTCTCTAACCCTTACAAGTCTTGATTTAATGACTCAACGGGGAATGGTTCGTAAACATACCCACGATTTAGCATTAAGTTTTGATCACGAAAGGCAGAGGAACGCTGTTGTCTTAACCGATAATGAAGGGTTTTATCTAGGGGATTGGAGGACGATAGACGTTGAAGGAGTAAGGCAAATTGTCATGTCACTGAACAATTGCTTGATGTGGTTTGAATCCAATCTTCATATCGAACTCATTTCTTGTTTTGCAGAGAAGAAAGTGACTGTTGATAAGGTTTCGAAACAAGTTCGCTCTCTTTTAGGGATGAAAATTGATGAATGTCATCCTGTAAAGGAGCTTCCTCCGAAACAACTTCAATTTGTGAATGATTATCTTATCAAAGTTCTTGGGGTTGAAAAAGGAATTGCATCAAGCTTTGAAGAATTTGCTCTTTCGATCGAGAAAACAGAAATTGTTAACTTCACACAAATCATTACATGGCTCCGTTCGCTCTTACAATCAGAGCTTTTTGATAAAGAGGGGATTTTAACCGAAAACCGTCCTCAAATTTTCAATCAGTTAGAAATTCTTGTGAAGATGCTTTCGGATGCCTTTAGGGCGATTAGAAATTATGTCGATAGTTTAAATATTGCTTTTCGCATCAAAACCGAGGTTTTTGGTTTTACTCCTCAATACTTGAGTCATCGGACTGACATTGAGGAAATTCGGTCAAAAATCGCCGATTATTCCTATTTAACGGTTAACCAAACCGATGCAGAGGGAAGACCGATTCCTATTGGCATTGTCCATGCCCATGATCTTCAAAAGGAGACTTTAGGGACTGTCACGCTGCGTGATTTTTGTAACCGTGAAGAAATGAAGATCCCGGCTTATCTTCAAATTATCAGTGTTATCGATCACCATAAGAGTGCTCTAACTACCGATTCTCCCCCTAAAGCTGTGATTAGCGATGCGCAATCTTCCAATGCAATTGTTGCTGAAATGGCTTTCAAGATTAATGATCAGTATGGCTTAGGTGGAATGTCAGAAAAAGAGATTGAAGCCCAACTTAACGATGTTTCGAAAAAGCTCGATACAGTGCAAGGAATCCGCATTTATCAACGCCTCCTGCAAAAGAAGAAAATTCTACAAAATAAGTGTCAGCACTACGTCTCACCTCAAAGGGAAATGGTTGAATACCTTCATTTTATTTATGCCATTTTAGATGATACGGATCTTCTCACAAAAGTGTCTCGTATGGATGTAGAGTGTATGGCCTCTCTTTTAAATCGGCTAAAATCATTGATGCTTAAAAAAGAAGTGGAAATTGTAGATTTTGATGATATCGAAGAAGATGCCGACTTTACAGCAAAAGCTGCACAGCGTCTTCTTCAAAATGAAGATTTCCATTCCCTTTATAGCAAAGTCTATGAGCATAAAGAACAAGGGGTTGATGATAACTTTGAAAGATGTGTGGAAGGAGAAAGTTCCAATATCTTTACTGATACGAAAATTCTTAACTACTGCAACCGCGTGGGTCAAACTAAAATTTTTGCTCGCAATTATGCGACTTTTGAAAAAGTGGCCCCAAAACTTAGAAAACAATGGTATGAAAAAGCTTTGAGTATTTATGCCAACAATCGAGAAATCATGCTCCATCTTCATACTATTTCAACAATTGCAAGTGCTGAGGAGCTCTTTAAAGGAGGGAAAATCACCTATAACCACCAAGATGAGATGTGGTTCTGGGTTCCCCCTACAGAACTTGCTATTGAAAAGCTCAAACTCTTCCTCAGTGGATTTAAAGGCTCACCTGCAGCTCAAAAGCTTAAATTTGAAGTGGAGTTTCTTGGAAAGAACGCGAAAGAGCTTTCCCAGGTCTTTAAGGAAAGCTTCTTCAAAATCAACCATATCCTCCCTAAAGAGCCCCAAGATCTCCCCCTAGCGATTCTACGCTATAATGCTGGAGGGCTTAACTCTCGGAAGGCGATGATCGCCCCCTATCTTCCTCGCTTAGATCAGTAATTTTGAACCTATCCTGAATTAAAGATATTTTTTTATTCCACACTTTTTGTCATCTTTTTCAACAGTTTACGTAAAATTAAATTAAATTATTTTTTATTATTCTTTTTTAATAATAAATAATTATAATTATGCTGATTTTATAAAGGATAGGGGTGAAAATTATGGAATCTTTGAATAATTTTTCTATTACAGAAATACCAGGAAAAATTTATGAAGCAGTGCTTGCTTATGATCAGGAAATAAAAGAAAAGCCTGAGCAAAGCCAAAAAAGAACGGTGATTTTAAACGTTGCACTAACGGCGCTTGCAATTCTTGGGACTGCATTTGCTGTGAAAAAGGGGTCATTAGCAGCGGCAGCTTTTACACCGCTTGTCGTTCTTTATTCTCAAGCAAGCGTGTTGACGTATTTATTAAAGTTAAAACCAGCGGATAAAATTGAGGAAAGGATCGCATGCGATCAAAAGAATATTATCCGTTATGGTTTGATTGCTTTAATTGCTTTAGGAAAATTAGGAGCTGCAGTAGCTCTTCGTCAGAAACTCTCTGGGTTTGCTGCTCTTTTTGCTCTTTTAGCAGCTGGGACAGGAGCCGCACTTTGGCATGAGCAAGGAATGATAATTACACCTGCTGCGGAGTAAGTATCATTTCTTAATGCAAATTCTGGATGAAATAAAAGAATTATTTCTTTAAACAGAAGGGTATGACTGTTATAAAATATGTGATACCCTTTCTTTTTGCTTCTTCGTCTCTATTTTCTCTCACTTCTACGTGGATTCTTGATAACAATGGAAATTGGGCACCGGCGACTCCAGCAAATTGGTCAGCAGGGGTTCCCAATGCTGTCGATGATGTTGCAGAGTTTTTATCGGCTATTACAGTAGCTCGCACTGTTTCGCTTTCCCAACCAACAACGGTGGGAGCCCTTACTTTTAACAACGCTAATGCTTATACCATTGATGCAAATACCCTGACTTTTCAAACGAGCACGGGGGATGCTCAAATAAATATCCCAGCAGGAGCTGGAAATCATATTATCTCGAGTACTGTTAGTTTAACTAGTAACTTAGTGATTAATCATAATGTTCTGAGTAATGTCTCATTTTCCAATCCGATATCAGGAGCAGGAACCCTTACTGTCCAAGGAAATAATGGACAGATCATTTTGTCGGGAATTGCAGCTAATAGTTATACAGGGCTTACAACGATCAATACGACCCTTGCTGGCGCAGGGATAACCCTTCAAAAATCTCCGGGTGTTACTGCTATTGCTGGAGATACTTTGATTTCTTATGGAACGCTAACTACAGCAGCAGCAAATCAATTTGGAAATAGTTCAACGGTTACGATTAATGGAGCTAATGCAACACTCGCTATTGGCGCCTTTGCTCAAACGATTGGCTACTTAGATTATCAAGCGGGAGCTTTTACTGCCGCTGGAGGGAACTTAACGCTTACAAGCAATTCAACTGCTTTAACACTTGGAAGTAATGTAACAGTCAACCCCGATCTTGTTTTATCAGGAATTGGATCGATTGTGATGTCTCCTTTTCCCGGTTCAAATGTAACACTTGCTGGAGGTTTAGATTTAGGAGCGCAGTTACATGAAGTCAATGTTCCAGCAGGTGTGATAGGAACCTCTACAGGGTTGGTTTCAGGTCTTGGAGGAGGACTGATAAAAACTGGGGGAGGAATCTTTCAATTTTCTGGTGGAGTGAGCAATAATTATAGTGGTCCGACCTTCATCAATGCTGGAGAATTTCAATTATTTCGCCCTGGGTTTACTTCTATTAGTGGAGATGTCTTCATTAATGGAGGAACACTTTCCCTTCTAACAAGTGATCAAATCGACGATGGTGCGACGATGATCCTCCAGACGGGTTCATTTAATATGAATAATTTTAATGAGATGATCGATCGACTAGATATCATTGGTGGAACCGTTGATAATTTTTCAGGCACTTTGACACTTACATCCTCAGGAACAGCCCTCCGAATGTCAGGGGGTACTGTCTTAAATGGAGGAACGGTTGACATTTTTGATGCAGCGGGAGGTGTTTATTTTGATTCTTCTATGAATGGGACTGCAACCATTGGAAATATTGACTTTACAGCAGCAGGAAATCACACTTTTAATATAGAAAATGGATCAGCAACACCCGATATGCAAGTGATTGGGATTCTTGGAGGAGCTGCTGGAGCAAATATTTTCAAAGAAGGACTAGGCTCTCTTGAACTCAATGGGGGAACCAGTAATACCTTTGCAGGGACAACGACAGTCGTTGCTGGAGCTCTTCTTTTAAATAAAACAGGGGGAGCTTTAGCCATTCCCATCGGCGCGGGAGATGTCACGGTAAATGCAGGTTCTCTTGAGCTATTAGGGCCTGAACAAATCGCAAGCAATAAAACGGTTACTATCAATAATGGGAGATTTCTCCTTCATGGAAATAATCAAACGCTTGGGACTCTAAATTATTTAGGGGGCTTTGTCATCCAGGATGGGGGAGTTTTAACCCTAACGACTTTTGCTAACATGCTCACGATGCGAGACACGACTTTGGATGGTCATGTAGTTCTCACGGCTGCAGGGGGCAATGTCTTCTTTGATGCATCAAATAATGGAACAGCAACGATCAAAGGGATTCTCGATTTTAATGGAGGACTCGTTCGCTTCTTTGTCAATAATGGAACGGCACCAGAAGATATGGTGATCCATAGTGTGATTCCAAATGGGGCCCTTTTAAAAGATAATGCTGGGACACTCGTTCTTTTGGGAGCCAATACTTATGCAGGGGGAACGACCCTTATAAATGGGATTCTTCAGGGAAATACAACAAGTCTCCAGGGATCTATTGCCCTAACTGGAGGGACATTAGTTTTTGATCAGCACTTTGATGGTACATTTGCAGGGACACTCACAGGTGGTGCTGGTAATCTGATCAAGCAAAATAGTGGAACAGTTAGATTTGAGACTCCTCAAACCGTTGATGGGACGACAACCATTGCCGCAGGAACGCTCATTGTCAATAGTACCTTTGATAGCCCTGCAGGACCTCTATTTGTTAACAATGGAGCGACTCTTGAGGGAATTGGGACGATTAATAAGAATGTGACCGTTAATGGAACGCTTGCTCCTGGTGATCGTGGAATTGGGACAATCACTTTGAATGGGGCACAAACATTGGGTGCAGGTTCTACTTTAGACATAGAGCTCACCCCTACAACGAATGATACGGTTAATATTACAGGAACAATCGATATTCAACCCGATTCAACATTTATCTTTTTCCCACAACCTGCAATTTATGTTGAACCTCTAAATTATACAGTTATTCAAACAACCGCAGGTAGAACAGGAACGTTTGATCATGTTGATGATCCTTTCCCCCTCTTTGTTGGAACCGTTTCTTATGATCCGAACAATGTTTATCTTTCTATTTCTCTTCTTCCTGTCAGTGATCTTCCTGGGTTGAGTGGAAATGCACAAAAAGTTGCCCATTGTTTAGATGGGCTCAATCCGGAGCCAGGAAGTGATCTTTATGATGTAATCAATTCTCTCCGTTTTGTGACTTCAGTTGAGTCGATTGAAAAGTCTCTTCTCGACATGCAGCCATCTTTGTTTGCTTCTCTTGCAACGATTAAGCAAGAAAGTACCCTGTATATCCGTAATGCCCTCTTTAGTCGATTGGAGTCTAGGACACGTTCTTGTATGCAGGAGCCTGCAGGGTATCGCTATTGGGGAGCACCTCTTATTGGAGTTTCTCAAGAACTTAACCATGGAAAAGAGGCAGGATATAATGCACTGACACCAGGAATTGCAGTTGGAGTCGATGGATGGTTATCCTCAAACTTTCAGTTTGGAGGAAGTTTAGGCTACACAAATTCAGATGTTCATTGGAAAAAGAAAAGAGGCAGTGGAAGGATACAAGGGATCTATGCATCGCTTTATAGTCGATTAGGTTCTCAGGTGGGTTTTCTTGAAAGCGCTGTTATCCTTGGATATGATTGGTATTCGACCCAAAGAGAAATTCATATCGGTGGACTCATTCCTCTTCACCGCCAAGCTAAAGCAAGTCATTATGGATTGGAGACTTCTGGTCATATTAAGGGAGCCTTTCAACTTCCTGTAGAGAAAACTCTTTTAGGCCCCTACGCGAGCATAGATTATCAGTACCAATATGAAGATGGTTTTGATGAGCATGGAGCAAAAAGTTTGAATCTCGATGTTTCGAGAAAACATGCGAATTTTATGCAGAGTGAGATTGGAATGGATATCACTCAGTGTTTTCATCTAGGAAGAAAGACTTTGACCCCCTATATCCAAGTATCTGGGGTTTGGGAGAAGCGTTTTAATGGTGCAAAAGAAGAAAGTACTTTTGGAGGATGTCCCATTGATGTTTATGGGTATTATCGTTCTCGATTCTTAGTTGGAGCAGGAGGAGGATTTGATGTGAAGTGGGATCTTAAGAGAGCTCCAAGAGCCACTTTTAATTACAAAGGAAAGTATGGCCTTGGATACCAAGACCATTCTTTCAACTTAATTCTAATTTATTGATTTTCTTCGACGACTTTTTCGCCGCCTTCTTCAAGGATTTCAAGATTGACGCGGATGCCATTACGTGAAGCAACCGACATTAAAAGAGTGCGGATGGCGTTAATGGTTTTTCCTTTTTTCCCAATAATTTTCCCAATATCGGCCTTTTCAACACTGAGCTCAATAATGAGAGTATGAGTGCCTCCAATTTCATTAATCTTAACTTTGTCGGGGTTGTCTACGAGATTTTTAACGATGTACTCTACAAATTCTTTCATTGTTCGATCCTTAAGGTTGAGCGCTTTTCATACGCAGCTATCGTTCACAGGCTTATCATAATCAAATACAAAGATATTAATCTATATTTTTAAGAAATGACTTGAAATCTTCAGGAAGAGGGGCTTCAACAACTATTTTTTTTCCATTGATAGGATGAGGAAAATTTAGACGAAATGCATGGAGTAAATGTCTTTCAACTTTCAACTTCCGACTCAGCTTTTCAGGGCCATAAAGAGTATCACCCATAACAGGTGTCTTTATAGATTTAAGGTGGACACGGATTTGATGGGTTCTTCCAGTAATAGGTTTTGCTTTTACAAGAGAAAATCCCTTTGAAAACTTTAAAGTTTCAATGATTGTTGTCGCATGACGTCCCTCTTCAAGGATTGTCATTTCTTTG
Source organism: Chlamydiales bacterium (assembly GCA_024233395.1). Classification (GTDB taxonomy): domain Bacteria; phylum Chlamydiota; class Chlamydiia; order Chlamydiales; family Simkaniaceae; genus Neptunichlamydia. Next base: position 170,039 of record JACKPR010000002.1, on the reverse strand, counting down.
CGCTTAAGGGGATGACGACCAATAGGCTGATCAACAATCCTTTCACCAGGGTTTCCCACAACAATCGCTAGATATTCCTTTTCTATTTCCCGATGACTAAAAGCTTCAATCAGTTTTTTGTGTGCTTCAACCGTTTTCGCAGCAAGCAAAACGCCAGATGTTTCTTTATCCAGGCGATGAACAATTCCAGGCCTTAAATCTTGTGGAGGAAGAGAGCGACAATGGTAGAGAAGAGCATTGACGAAGGTACCGCTTAAATGACCTGGAGCGGGATGAACAACCATTCCTGCGGGTTTATTGATGCAAATGATTGCATCATCTTCATAAAGAATGTCTAGAGGGATAGCTTCTGGAGTTAACTCAATTTCTGGAGAGGAGAGAAAAAAGATTTGAATTTCATCGCCCAAATTGGGGATCATTCGTTTTATTACCTTTTTTCCATTACACGTCACAGAACCAGCATCGATTAAAAATTGAAAATAACTCCTTGAATATTCTGGAAAGGTCTCAGTTAGAAGCTTATCGAGACGCATCGACTTTTCAACCTTCATACAGAAAGTTTTTTGGCCTCGACGTGCAGCTAGGGCTTCATCAGCGTTTCTTTCCTCTTCATCCATAGTATCTTGTTTATGGAATTCGTCATGCAAGAAAACCTGATTTTTCCGCGATTGCTTCTCGTTTTCAAAAAATTCTTCTGTACTAAGGTTCTTAACAATAAAATTTTTCATATTGAAAAGAAGTATAGCAGATGAACCGATAAAAATCAGCCTTCTTTAATCCGTCTTTGAATCTCTTCTTGGACTTTCTGATGCATCTGCTGGGACTCTTTTAAACTGTTGGAGATCATTTGCATCACCCCTTGTTCAAAGGACGCCACCATTTGTGGGGTGACCTGCCCAGGAAACCAAAATTCAAGCATTTGTTCAAACCCCGGGGCTTTTTGAGCCGTATACATCTTAGTCATCCCTGTTTGGACTTGCTGGGGTTCATTACCTGCTTGAGTTGGGTCCGAACCATCCGGACCTGGAACTCCACTAGCCATGACCTTTTCCTCCTAACTTTGCTTCATTTGCTAAAGAGGTAAGTACCTGGGTAAGGTCATTAAATAGATTGATTGCATCTGTCTGATTTTGATTAAGATCTGTTTCTGTTTGTTCTGGAAGCTCTGGGGGCTGCTGTGGAACCTGTCCTGAGCCACCAACACCTGATACACCACTCATGATTTTTCCTCCTCTTTCTAACTCTACACTAACTCTGGGAGATTCAAAAGTCAAAAAAAAAGCCTTCGCTAAGGCGAAGGCTTGATGACGTGTAACTGTTAGCTGTCTTAGAATGAAGTAACTGTAGAAGTTCCTTGACCCGATTCCTCATTATTCTGTTGATCTTGTTTTTGGACTTCATTAGTTAGGTCCATCATATTTTGCATTGCATCGGCCATTTCAAGCTGATACATAGTAGATCCATGGCTAAAATCAGAGCCTTCATAACGACTAGAAAGAAGCTCTTGATAGGCTTCATATTGTGAATTAGTAGAAGTAGTAGAAGTAGAAGCTGAAACGCTTTCACTTGGTTCTACCATATTTTTTCCTCCACAGCATTTTAACGTGAATTCTGAATGTAATCTCGATGATAAAAACCATCTTTTTGCGATCTTTTCAGGAAAAACTGCTCGAAGATAGCGCTTTGGCTATCTCCTTCACAGATTTTTCTGAAAACTTCATCAAAAATCTGGTCATTCTCATTGAGATTTCATTCAGAAATCACGTTGTTTATAATTATCCTTAGTTCCATTATACCTATAATGAATTAATTTTTCAACTTTTATTAAGGCTTGATGAATATAGAAATTATTGATAATAAGGGGTTTAGCGAACTATGGGTCGATGGGGAACTTTGGAAAGAATTCCATAGAAGACTCTATAAGAATTACTTACGAGAAATTCTTCGTTGCCAATCAAAAAAAGAGCTAAGGGACTTACTATTAAGAGTTGATGTTAAAATTGCTCGTGGAGTTGTTTATAAGTTACTGGCTCTTAAGGGGTATTTGAAATCAGAGCTTAGGGCGAAGCTCAAAAGGTATAAGATCGCTATTGAGGCAATTGAAAAGATTCTCGATGAGTGTGAAAAACTCGGGTATTTGGATGATCAAAGGGAGGGAAAGCTTTTCATTGCTCGGCAGAAAAGGCGAGGATTAGGGCCTCAGATGATTGCCTATAAGCTTCAACAAAAAGCCCCTGAACTAAAAGAAATGGTTCGAGAAAAAGTTACCGATGAAGAACAACGAGAAATCATTAAGAAATGGATCGAGAAAAAAACAAAAAAAGATGATGTCAATGACATCAAAGTCAAAGAACGTCTTTATCGCTTTTTAAGGGGAAAAGGGTTTGATGATCACCTAATTCGTCAAGAATTGTTTACACCTTAATCGCGATTCCCTATATATCATTGAATACCGTTTATCAAAAATAACTTAGAGAATTGGGCTTGATCTTTTCAGCTAAAATTTCTTTTTCGACCTTGCTAACCAACATGTGGTTAGCTTCGATCTCCAAAAGCAATTTTATCATGAAAATCTCTGCGCCACTTCTGTAAGTTATTTTTTATAAAAGGTATAATATGCAAGTTGGAATCGTTGGAATCAATCATAAATCCTCAGCACTTCCATTAAGGGAGGCTCTCGCAAAAGCCTTTCAAAAGGCTTTTGAAAAAAAAGAAGGCGTCCTTTTATCCACATGTAACCGAACAGAATTCTATTTTTGCGCGCGTAGTTTAGCAGAAACTCAAATGGAAATCCTCTTTCTTTTAAGAGAAGAAATGGAACAAAGTTTTGAGCATGCCCTCTATTCCTATTTTGGCCACGATTGCTTCAATCACTTAGGAAGAGTTGTTTCAGGATTAGACAGCGCTATTTTTGGTGAAAGTGATATTCAACGGCAAGTCAAACTTGCTTATGAAAATGCCCGAGAAAAAGGAAAACTTCCCCATGAAATGCATTATCTTTTTCAAAAGGGATTAAAGATTGGAAAAGAGCTGCGGAGCTCATTTTTAATGGCAAAAAAAGGGAAAGCACTTCCCTATGTGATCCATGAGATTTTAGAAAAGAACGGACGGTCAGTAGAAGAATCTCAAGTTCTCTTTGTTGGAAACTCTGCGATTAATCGAAAACTCATTTCTTTTTTCCAATTTAGAGGGGCAAGGAAATTAACATTATGTACCCGGATGGAAAAAGGGGAATTCCCAAAAGTTTCTGTAGAAAATTGGGATATCTTAGAGAAATGGGACAACTATGATGTGGTTATTTGTGGGACTTATCATAAAAGTCATATTATTAAAAAATCGAAGTGTTCATTTAAAGAGACCCTTCTTTTTGATTTAAGTGTTCCTCGAAATATTGATCCAAAACTGGGAATGCATCCCAATTTAAAGCTCTATAATATCGATCAGATTGGAAAACTTGCACAAAAAAAGAGTGGTGAAAAAGAAATCACTCTGTGTGAAAATGTGGTCGAAAAAGCTGTTCAAAAGCAAATGCAGCTATTTAAGGAGCGAAAACAAGCAAAATGGCATTACGCAGTCTCACTTTAATTTTTCTTTTCTTTGCTTCGGTTCTTTTTGCTGTGGAAACAGAAGAAAGAAATGAAGAAGAGATTATCGTTCTTCCGAGTAATGTTGTTGTAAATAATGATTATTTTGCTAATGGACGAACGGTTGAAATTTCAGGGACAGTCAATGGTGATGTCTATGTTTTAGGGGGGCAAATCTTTATTGATGGGATTGTCAATGGCGATGTTTTAGTGGCTGGAGGAAGTATTGAGATATCGGGAAAAGTCACAAAAAATGTAAGGCTGATTGGGGGGCAAGCACTTATTTCGGGACAAATCGGGGGGAATATTACAGCTGTGACAGCTACAATTGAACTAAGTCCTTCCTCTTCTATCGGAAGAAATGTTGTCATTGTTTCAGGAAATACCGATTTAGAATCAAGAGTCGGAAATAATGTTCGTCTTTATTCCTCAAGCGTTAGAATTTCCGAAGTGATCCGAGGGAAAGTGATTGCTTATGTCGGGCAACTCCGTTTAACGTCTAAAGTCGTGATTGATGGAGCGTTAGAATATTGGAGCAATAAAAATGCTCTCATAGATCCAAATGCAAAGGTTAAAGGAGGAATTGTCCATCATCCATCATTCTTCTATGAGTTTTTCCATAGTAAACTATTAAAAGGGTTAAAAATTGGGTCCAAGCTTGCGGCACTTCTTATGAATTTTTTCTATAGTTTTATCATTGGCTTGGTCATGATCCGTTACTTTCCCCATCGGATTAAACGGACAATTGAAACATTGAATACGAAGCCTGCGCAATCTCTTGTTGCTGGAATTGTTCTCCTTTTTCTTCTTCCAATCACGATGCTTGTATTGATTATTACAATTTTAGGAGTTCCTTTTGCCTTGGCTCTTCTTTCTTTGACGGTTGTGGGACTCTATACTGCGAAAGTCTTTTCGGTTCTTTGGCTTTCGACTCATATTTTCCGTAAATTGGAATTCAGAAAACACCGCCGCCTTTACTTTTCATTTGGTTTGATTGCCTATTTTATCCTCACTACCATCCCTTACTTGGGATCTGTTATAACAGTTGCAGCCCTTCTTTTTGGAATTGGAGGTGCAGCTTTGAGTAAGATGGATAAAGAGGAAAAAGAACCTTTTCGCCTTCCTTTTACGAAAAAAACGTGAATTCGCTTACTCTCAGCACTTTTAAAGTGTTTTAGCTATAAGACTTAGAAATCACAATTTCCTGGGACTCTGGGGAAAGCAATAGCATCACGAATATTATCGATTCCTGTGGTAAATTGAACCAGACGTTCAAAGCCTAAGCCAAAGCCACCATGTGGAACAGAGCCATATTTCCGAAGGTCGAGGTACCATTGATAGGTTTCTAGATCAAGATGATGTTTTTCAAATTTAGCTTTCAGAATATCATAACGCTCTTCACGCTGTGATCCTCCAATGATTTCACCTACTTTTGGAACCAAAACATCGAGAGCCGCGACAGTTTTCCCATCATCATTCTCTCTCATATAAAAGGCTTTGATTTCTTTGGGGTAGTCAGTCAAGATTATAGGAGATTTGCAGTACTCTTCAGCGAGATACCGTTCATGTTCTGATTGAAGATCAGAGCCCCAAGCTACAGGATATTCAAAGGAACGTCCTGATTTTTCAAGGATCTCAATTGCATCTGTATAGGTCAGTCGGAGAAATGGGGTATCACGCACTTGGGTAAGACGATCAATCAACCCTTTTTCGATAAATTGATCAAAAAACTGCAAGTCTTCTTTGCAGCTTTCTAAGACATCTGAAACAAGCGCTTTTAAGTACTCTTCAGCAAGTGTTGCAATAACGGGAAGATCCGCAAAAGCAAGTTCGGGCTCAATCATCCAAAATTCAGCAAGATGACGAGAGGTATGGGAATTTTCGGCGCGGAAAGTAGGTCCAAATGTATAGATATCTGAAAGGGCAGTTGCATAAGCCTCTCCATTGAGCTGACCCGATACAGTTAAAAAGGCTTTTTTTCCAAAGAAGTCCTTTGTGAAATCAACTTTTCCTTCTTCATTTTTGGGAGGATTATCAAGATTTAGAGTCGTTACTTGAAACATCTCTCCTGCTCCTTCACAATCACTTCCTGTAATGATTGGAGATTGGAGATAGACATAGCCCCGTTCTTGGAAAAATCGGTGTGTTACATAGGCTAAACGTGAACGGACACGAGCAACAGCACCTTGAGTATTTGTTCTGGGGCGGAGATGGGCAATGGTTCGGAGAAAGTCAAAAGAATGACGTTTTTTTTGTAGAGGGTAGTCATTAGGAGCTTCTCCAAGCAAGAGAAGTTCTTTTGCTTGCATTTCATATTTTTGTTTATTCCCAGGGCTTTTGACAATTTCACCGGAAACAGCAATTGCAGCTCCTGTGGAAAGCCCTTTAATCATTTCGGGTTTTGCAATGATTTGAAAATTTGAAAAAGAAGAGCCATCAGTAATCTCAATAAAAGCAAAAGTTTTTTGATCACGGACCGTGCGAATCCAACCGCAGACTAAGAGGGTTTGACCAATGATCGATTCATCAGCTTGAAGAATCGATTTAATTTTTTGACGTGATGCAAGTGAAGCTTCTAAGCATTGCGATTTCATCTTTCCACATAACCTCGCCGTTGGGGGTTTCTAGATATTTAGGGATAAAGCGCATTTTGGGATGCGTCATCATTGTTTCAAAGCATTTGAGGCCAATCTCTCCTTTTCCAAGGTTGGCATGACGATCTTTTCGAGATCCAAAAGGTTGAAGCGAATCATTGACGTGAAAAGCATAGAGATATTTCAGGCCGATCTTTTCGTCAAATTCATTAAGGGTTTTTTCCCATGCAGCTTCATCACGGATGTCATAGCCCGCTGCAAAAATATGGCAAGTATCAATGCAAACACCAATGGGAATTTTACCTTTTACCCTTTCGATAATAGATCCAAGATGCTCAAACCGATGGCCTACAGTTGTCCCTTGCCCTGCAGTTGTTTCAATCAAGAGGCGCGTTTTTTTATTTTCAAGTAGAGGTTCCAAAATGATCAGACTTTCGACGATTCGATCAAGACATTCTTCTTCAGAAGCACCTGTTGCGCTCCCGGGGTGAAAATTCATATAGGTGAGGTCTAATGCTAAGCAGCGTTCAATTTCTTCTCGAAATGCTTTTCTACTTTTTGCTAGGAGTTCGTTTTTATTCGATCCAAGATTAATCAAATAGCTATCATGACTCATGACATCTGTAATGCCACTAGATAAAAGATGCTCTTTCCATTGAGCTAGATCTTCATCTGAAAAGACCCGGCCTGTCCATTGCTTTTGGTTACTGGTAAAGATTTGAATCGTTGTTGCGCCAATTTCTTGGCCTTTGATAAGAGCATTGTGCACACCCCCCGCTGTGGAGGTATGTGCACCGATCAGTAACTGCTCTCTTCCATCCATTAGTGGGTGTGAGCTAAGAATTCGCAAACAAGCGCGATGTTAATAGGAAGAGGAAGGACGATTTGCTCTGCTTCTGGAGTTGAAAGAAGCTGTCCAGAAAAGTTTTTCTCATCAAGAGAGAGATACTCTGGAACAGTTCTTGAAGTATTTTCGACACACTCCTTAAGGCCTTTTATGTTCTTTGATTTTTCTTTCACAGAAATGGTCATTCCTGGTTGAACGAGGAAAGAGCGAACATCCACTTTTTTCCCATTAACGAGGATATGTCCATGAGCAACCATTTGCTGAGCTTGAAAAATTGTTGAGGCAAGCTTTAACTTATAAACGAGGTTGTCTAAACGACACTCTAAACGTTGAAGAAGAAGATGGGCAGCATTTCCTTCTTTTTTTACAGATTCGTGGAAGTAGCGTAGCATTTGCTTATCGCTCAGCATTCCATAAACAGCTTTTAATTTTTGTTTTTCTTCAAGCTGCATTCCATAATCTGATTTTTTTCTCCGTTTTGCACCATGCATTCCAGGAGGATTAGGTTTGTGTAAAAGGGGGTTGCGCAAGCGTCCAAAGATATTGACTCCAAAACGACGAGCAATGCGGTTTTTCGGACCAGTATAACGAGACATTAAATACTCCTTGTAATAAAGACCACCCATCCTAGCGCAAATGACAAATTTTGTACAAGCTCTACGATTTCCTAAATTCATAAACCATTAATAATTAATGTGATAATAAATTAGTAAAAAATTATTGGAAGATGGGTTATAATAGAAGGAGGGGAAGTGGGGTTAGATCTACTTCTTATCCTTTTTGTAATAAGTATAACACTGGATGAGATTCATGAAATGGAAAGCTCTTGCTTTTGAGGCAGAAATTATTTCAAAAGATATTCTTACTAAAGAGTTCTTAACCGAGGATCTTTATCGTACCTATCGAGATCAGACGATTCGATTAAAACAGCGTTTAGAAACCTTGGCTTATCCAGAGAGTCCTGAAGTTTTAAAGCAACTTCAAGAAAAGTTTGCTTTGATTGATGCTCGTCTCAATGTTTTGAATCCGACAAACCGTATTCAAACAAATTTTGAATTCTATACAAGAAAGATAACGCATTGTAAAGACCGTCTTGCACTTTTAAAGGAAAGTCTCATGCGCTTTGAAAATGAATATGCGAATCTTTCTACCGTTCATTGCAAGAAAAAGGAAATTGAAAGGGAAATAGCACTTCTTCAGCAGCAGCTAATGGATGCTGAAAACCAGCGCGAGGCCCTTCTTGCATAAAATCCCTTTGATCCGATAACATCTCCTATAAAAATCGGCCTAAAGGTTTTTATGGATTATCTAGTATTAGCTTTCTACGTTTTAAAAGAAATTAATGAACCGCATCGTGAAATTAAAAATTGGAAACGTTTCCTTAAAGAAAAGGATGCCCTGGGTCGCATTTATATCAATGAGAAAGGAATCAATGCTCAAATGAGCATTTCGGAAAAAGATGCTCCTGATTTCTATGATTGGTTTTTGGGAGATGACCGTTATAAAGGGACTGAAATCAAAGTCCATCATTATCCTGAACAAGCCTTTCCAAAATTAACGATTAAGTATCGCAAGCAACTTGCCGCAATGGATAGGGATTATGATTTATCTCATGGGGGTAAACATTTGTCGAGTGATGAATGGGCGAAGATGATTGAAGAAAGAGATGAGAATACTATTATTCTTGATGTTCGGAATGATTACGAGTGGGAGGTTGGCCATTTTGAAGGAACTGAGAAACCAGAACTTAAAACTTTCCGAGAATTTCCCAAATATGCTGAAGAGCTGAAAAAAACGCATGATCCAAAGAAGACCAAAGTAATGATGTACTGTACTGGAGGGATTCGATGTGAACTCTACTCTTGTTTAGTAAAAGATCAAGGCTTTGAAGAAGTTTATCAGTTAGATGGAGGGATCATTAAATATGGTCTTGAAAAAGGGAATAAACATTGGAAGGGAAATCTCTTTGTTTTCGATGATCGTCTTGTTGTCCCCATTTGTGATAAAGAAAAATCAGAAGTCATCAGCCACTGCTGTCATTGTGGAATAACAGTGGATACCTATTACAACTGTGCGAATATGGATTGTAATGAGCTCTTTATCAGCTGCAAATCCTGCGCTGAAAAAATGAAGGGTTGCTGTAAGGAATCATGCATGGATGCCCCTCGCGTCCGTCCTTTTCAAGCATCTGACCATCCCAAGCCTTTTAGAAAGCTTCCGTTTGAAGAAAAAGTTAAGCTTAACAAAGGTCAGTCTAACACCTAGGGATGTCCTGGCGGCTTCTTTTTGTCGATAAGTTCTATTGCTGCAGCTTTCAAAGTCTTAAGACCTTCCTCAAACCCTACTTCTACGAGTAATTGGTCAAGATATCTCATTTCTGACTGAAGTTGATCGCACATTGACTCTAATTTCGCGATCTTTTTGAGTAATTTATCCTGGTCCACAATGATTCCTCCTTTCACCACCATTCTTTGCAAAAGGTATGCCAAAATGAGACCGAATAAGAATTTTTCTTAATTGTTTAAGAATCAGTAATAAACAACAAACCCATTTGCAAAAATTTTTTTCTATGATAAGACAAAAAGAAAAACACATGGAGTTGAAATGGACTGGGGTCTTTCCCTTTTATTTCGTTTAATGAGTGCTTCTTGGGTTTTCATTGGAAATCCTGAGATTGAGAAGCAAGAGAAAATTTCTGTCGATGAATCTGATCAAGACGAATGGCGCTTTCTTAGCGATGGGACTTTTGATTAAAACCCAGAGCTGAGGTTAAAAGGAACTGCTTGCGGACTGAGATTCAAAATCGAGCAATGACTGTTTCATTTCAATAGGATAAGCAAATCCCCCTAGGGCACCATTTCCCTGGATGACTCTATGGCAGGGAATCACAAGAGGGAAGGGGTTTTTATTGCAAACATTGCCGATAGCCCGGGCACCTTTTTCTTGTCCGGCAAGGGCAGCAATTTCCCCATAACTTGCACATCTCCCTAAAGGGATTGTTTTAATTGCTAAGAGCCCCTTTAGTGTAAAGGGTGTGAGCTTTGTAAAGTCAAGAGGAAGCTCTTCACTTTTTTCTCCTTTAGAGTAGTTTTCCATCCATTCTAAGATTTCTTTATGATGGTGACTTCCAAAAATATGGCAACTAAACCTTTCTGCAGGGGAAAGAGTGATCTGAATAATGGATGAAAGCTTTGTATAAAAAGAGGCTTGAACAGGTGGGCCTGAGGTCCAAGTTTCTTGAACCTCAGCCCTTTTTGAATTATTCTTTGTTGAGAGCACGGTCACTCATAATTGCGATATTTTCTTCAATCTCGCAGAGTTCTCTATACTTCTCTTTGCTAACAGCTTGGTTGTTATAATAGAATCGAGTACGTGACATTCCATCAAAGAAGACTATAGAAGGACCGTGTTTTTGACCTTCCATCCACTCGGTTTCCTCTACAACTGTTTCACCATCAACAAAATGACGTTCTTTTCCATGTTTTAAACCCTCACGATAGTTGACTTCAAGATAGCGACAACCATTTTGATAGTAGGTTGCAGGGCCATGAAGGACATCGAGCTTATAAGATTCTATGGAAACAGGTTCTCCAGTTGGGGCAAAAACTTTCTTTTCTCCATGAAGTTTTCCTCCAGAAAGAGGGAGCACTGTATGAGGGATTCCATGGGGATGGAAAGTTTCTTTTAAGATAGGGAAACCATTTTCAATTGTTTCTTTAGCGATAATATTCTCGTGTTGGTCTCTTGTAATTCTGACACCAGACCCTTTTGATACGCGACTTGCTGTCTCGTTTTTCTCATTATAGTATTCACCCTCAAGGAGTTCATTGTTGTGATATTCTTCGACGCTGAGGGGGGTTCCTTTTTGGTACCATTTTGTTGTTTTAACATGAGAAGGGGAAAGGAAGACCTGCTCTTTTTGAGGGATCCCTCTAATGTCGTATGTAACTTTTTTAACGAGATTTCCTCGCTCATAAATATTTAAGGATTCTGTTGTGTGAGAATGAGGGAAAGTATAAGTGGTGGGACCATGAAGGACACCATCTTCATAAGAGGCTGTTACAGTCACACCATTTCTGAGTGTGGTGATGACTTGACCGGGGTAGCTTGCTCCATCCCATTCTTCTTTGGATACATCGTATCCATATTTGTGGATATACCGTTTTGAAACAACATTTTCGTTTTGATCTTTGCTCGAATTCTGACAGCCAAAAAAAAGTAGGCCAGAAAGTGCGATGTAAAGAGGAGAAAACCTTTTCATAGTTGACCTCGATTAATTCCTATTTTCCCGAGCATAACATTTTAGGAAATAAAATCACGGAACTTTTTTGTAATCGCTTCGATTAAGCGGGCATGCTCCTTCTCAACTTGGGGTTGTTCTACAGTTTGTTTATCATTTCTATAGGTGAAGCGGAAAGTGACATTCTTTTTGTCTTTTCCAATTTTTTCGTTCTCGTAAAGGTCTAGGAGGTAGTACTCTTTCAAGAGTTTTGATGGAAATGCTTTAATTTCAAGAAAGACACTTCCTAGAGGAACGTCATGCTGAAATGTGACTGTCCAATCTCTTGTTGACCCTGGAAATTGAGGGAGAGAAGACATTTTTCGATCTTTCCCTCGAGCATTCATGAGGTCATGTAAATCTAATTGGGCAAAATAGACTCTTTTTTCAATTCCTAGCCGTTTCAGTCGATCAGGATGCACTTCTCCTAAAACACCAAGCCGCACCTCTTGTGCAGAGACTTCTCCTTGAATTCCAGGATGGAAGCTTTTTAAGTGGGTCGGAGCAAAGGACCCTCCTGAGACATGAAGACCTTCTAAAAGATTTTCAACAATTCCTTTAAGATCAAAAAAGTCCACATCTTCAGCTTTTGCTCCCCAATGGTGAGGTCGAACTTTTCCCGTTAACAAAATGGCAGCTGTCAGCCGTTCGCGGTAATTTTCTCCATCTTTAAAATGGATTCTTCCTATCTCAAAGGCCGAAATGTTTTCATTTTGCCGATCGAAATTATGTTTGACAGCTTGAAGCATTCCTGGAAGAAATGAAGTCCGTAAAATCGATTGATCGACAGAGCTAGGGCGGAGCACATGAATCTCTTCTTTTTCGCCTAGATTTTTTTCGATAGATAGCTCAGAAAGCTCGGGGCTAATGAGATCACACGTTAAGAATTCTTGGAGGCCACTTGCGATCAGCCGCGTTCTCAGTTCTTTTTGAATAAGATAAAGAGGGGAATGGGGAATCGGGGAGTTGACAACACGAGCTTCCCGTTTTTTAATATTGTTATATCCATAGATACGAGCAATTTCTTCAATCAGGTCAATTTCGCAGTGGATATCATTCCGATAAGAAGGAACGGTGACTAAGAGAGTTTCTCCTTCTCCCTTTGTTTCCATTTCCAATCGCTTTAGGAAAGACTCAATTTCACTCAGGCTAAATTTTGTTCCCAAGATTTCATTAGTTCTTGAAAGACGGATTTTAATTTTTCGCTTCTTTTGCTCTTTAGCAATAATATCCACTTTTCCTTCATCGATGACTCCTCCTCCAAGTTCAGCAATTAAACTCGCAGCACGATCTAAAGCTAAGGAAACCCCTTCAAAATCTACCCCTCGCTCAAAACGGGCAGAAGATTCACTACGAAGACCTAAAGCCTTACTTCCACGACGAATCGCAGACGGGTTGAAGTGAGCAGCTTCTAAAATGATATCCGTTGTTGTTTCATCCACTTCTGAATCGGCCCCTCCCATAACTCCCGCAACTGCTATAGGACCTTTTGCATCATGAATCATCAAAATATTTTCAGGAACTTTTCGTTTTTCGCCATCTAAGGTTTTAAAGGTGATTTCTTTTTCTGTGGATTGAACAGAGATTTTTTGCCCATGAACCTTTTTTGCATCAAAAGCATGAAGAGGCTGTCCAAGTTCAAGCATGACATAATTAGTGACATCCACAATATTGTTGATACTTCTCACTCCAGCATTTTCAAGGCGGCGAACCATCCACTCTAGAGAAGGACCTATTTTTACGCCTCGAATTTTTCGGCAGCAATACCTGTAACAGTTGTCCCCATCTTTCACTTCTACACTGACGTCGCATCGGTTACTACCTGATTCAAGTTGAACTGAAGTTTTTTTTACTTTTTGATCTAAAAGAGCTGCGACATCGCGGGCCATCCCAAAGAGGCTCATGCAGTGTCCCAAATTTGGTGTGAGAGAAATTTCAAAAACAACATCGCCCAAAAGCTCTGTTAAATCCGTTCCAACTACAGCATCTTCACTCAGTACCATAATGCTATCTGAGCTTTCTGCAAGGCCGAGTTCTTCTTCAGCGCAGAGCATTCCAAAGGACTCAACATCGCGAAGTTTTGACTTTTTGATCTTAAAGGTTTTCCCTTCTTTATCGGTAAGTGAGCCACCAATTGTTGCTAAAGCAACCTTCATTCCAGGGGAGCAGCTGGGATCCCCACAAACAACCTGCAGTGTCTCACTTCCATCAAAGACCTGAGCGACTTTTAATTTATCAGCATTGGGGTGGGGCTTTGTTTCTTTGACTTCTCCAACGACCACTCCCTTAAACGAGAAGGAAGTCGATTCTACCTTGTCGACTTCAAGTCCAGCAAGAGTGAGCAAATCAGAGAGGTCTTCATTTGATAAATCAAGTTTTACATAGTCTTTTAGCCAAGAGAGAGGAACACGCATGTTAAATCCAAAGTTTTTTTACCCTTTGAGTCTACCATAAATTCGCTATTGGAGCATTAATTTTTTAGATGAATCTATCACCGATAGTCAATTTCAATGGAATTTTCCTAGATAGTGCCTTAACTAGACGTAAAAATAAGCTTTTGTCTTGTGGATGTGTGTGGTTGACTTAAAAAGGTATCCCTTATAGATTTCTTTTTTTAATGATTCTAAAGAGAGAAAAGATGAGTATTTCAGCTATTGAATCAGAAAATCAGAATTTAGAAAATAATACATGCGATAAAGAAGAACAGAAGGATAGTTCTTGGAATGGCAGAATGGTTGTTATAAATGCCCAAGAGCCAAAGATTGTCCTTTGCAGTAACATTGTTAGCAGTGCGATTGGTGGTTACTTTAATAGTGACAAAAGGAAGCAGAATGAGTTTGATATCAAGATATATCAGCATCATGTAAGATGCAACTCAGAAGAATCTAAGCAGCATCTTGAAAGAGCTTTTGAGAAGATGGCTATTGGTGTTTTGGGAATTGTTATTGGCGTAGCTCGCTTTATGGGAGATCCGGTATCTTCTGCTATGTCAATTTACTTTTGCCGAGAACAACTTTGGATGGGAGTTGAGGAGTTTAAAAAAGCCATGGAAACAAGAAATATGTCTGTTGAAAATATAACCTTTGTAACTAATGCAGAGGATCTAAAGAGAAACACAGAGGAGTTAGTTCAACATGGAATAATTCCTCCATCTCAACCATTTGGTAATTCTAGTCCTCGTTATACAGATACCCCGAATTACGTTAATCCTTTAGATACTAATAATTATCACCAACCTAGAAATTTTAACCATGGTAGTTCAGGACATAGAAACCATGGAAAAAAAGAAACTCAGTTCCTTCCTTATGCTTAGAAAATGGAGTTGTTAATGAATACGTTTAAAGAAGCCCTAAAAGTCCCAACAAAAATAGAATGGGTTGTGAGTATTGGAGGAATTGCTTTTTTTGAATTTCTATATCATTTTTCAGGTATTCCGAGATATATGGTTGATCCACTGTTTTATGCTTTTGCATCTGGAATGTGTATATATGCTTGTTTTTTCAGAAAAAACTCTGGCACAATAAAAAATCGGTTATATGGAGCGATGTTTGCAGGAGCATTCATCTACCTTTTCATAGAGTCTGTTAGTAAATTATTTGCGAAATGGGCCGTTTGGAAGTTTTTTTAAAACTTCCAATCAATCTTGCTTGCAAAACTTTTCATTTGGTATTTTGATAACCATGGATTCTTTTGAAAAAGTTCTACAACGTCGTTCTCGGATTTTAATACACTCCTTAATCATTAGTGGAACTTTAAATATTGCTCTGATTGCTACATTCGTCACCTTTGTTTTAAAGGAACGCAATGGAGTCATCATTCCTGCCACAACCGAAGTTCCCCTTAAGAAAAGCTCACTCACCAATCAAGATGTTATTCGAAACTTTATCGGAATGGCTTATGAAGACCTTGTCCGAGCACTCTATGATGAAACGCACATAGAAGAAGGGCAACGTCGTTGTGATTTAGCCTTAGCTTTTCTAGGAGCATACCATCATTTTGATGTGCAGCGTGCTTTTGCTGGGTACCCAGTTGAAAAAAGGGTGATGATTTTGGACGATGGGAAAAAGATCATTCTTTATCCTGGATTGAGTGAGGGGAGGCTTGAGGCGGTGCGAAACTTTGCACGGACAGAAATCTGGCCCTTAACTCCTGAGGGTCTATTTCAAGAAATACAGATGAGAGATGAAATTTCCCAAAGTCTAAAAGAAGCCCTAGAGAATACAACAGAGTATTTTGTGATCAAAAGGGCTTTTCATCGTCTTCCATATAGTATTTCTGAGGAAGCTCTTTTTTCTTTTATTACTGCGGGGAATTGGGAAGAAATAAAAGTTTTAGCCGATCAAATTCAAACAAGTCCTGATGGAAAGATTTCTGATTTCATACCATTCTTAATGCCTCGAATGGAAAAGGGATCAAAACTTGCTGCTTACTTGCTAGTCTTGCTTGAGAAAGAGTATGCTCTGAAAAAACTAGATGATTCACAAATGGAAAAACTCCTTTCTCTTTTGACAGAAGAAACCCCTGAAATCAAAGCTTTTTTATCAGAGGTTAAAAATGGTCTCCGTAGCGATCAAATTCAAGAACTTGCAGGGAAACCCTTAGAGAACCCTCCTCGTCGCCATATTGTCCAGCCTGGTGATAGTCTTTGGAAAATTTCTCGCGATTATGATGTTAAAGTTGCAGTCATCAAAGAGATGAATGGTCTTGAATCTGAAAATCTTAAGCTGGGGGCTGAGCTTCTTTTGCCTCCTAAGAATTCTTAGGAGCCCAACAACAATTATGAGTAATGACGAAGCTTAAGCGTTTGAATCCTATCAAAACCTATCGGTGATAGATAGTATGTCGAAGAAGCTTCATCTGCAAAAATAAAGCCTTGTTCCACATCTTGTTTTCGACACTTGATTGCACACTCAATGGACATGCCTAGAGCATCGGCGAGTTCTTGATCCGTTAGAGTGACTTTTGGCTCTTTCTTGAATAGGTCTTGTAAATAAAAGGGTTGTTCCTGCATTGATTTTACCTCTTTAAAAAAGGTACATCCTTCAAAGGAAACGGAGAACTAGATTTTTTTGCTTTGATGGACTAAAATAGCCCTCGAAGCTAAGGTTCCGTAGTAAAAAGGATGTACCTTGGTTTCACGCCCTGAGAGGTTGCCTCCTCTCAGGGCACTTATTTTAACCCGAGTTCAATTTTACAAAGACCGATTCTAAGTGCTTCCATGGGATCAAATCTTCTCCATGAAATTCACTGATTCTCTGTCTTTCTAAAATCGAACTCAGGTTTTGTTAAAGTACTCTTTAAGGATATAAGAAACCTTCTATTTTCTCCAAGAAAAAACCCTCTGAGAACATCCCCTGAATGGGTTTTAAGGAAGGGGGTCCGGGCCACCAGAATGCCAAGGGTTGCATTTCAAAATCCGTTTAATCGTCAGGTAGGTTCCCTTGAAAACCCCATACTTTTTAAAGGCTGCAAGCCCATACTCTGAGCAAGAAGGATAAAAACGACATTGTCCCTGCGTGAAAGGACCAAGAGTCCATTGGTAGAGTTTAATGAGTCCTATAAATAAATATTTCAAGAGTCCGTTGTTTAACTGCTTTAAGAGGATAAGGATGAGATTTTTTAGCGAAAAATTTTTTCGATGAGTGAGACCAGCTCTAGAGGAGCTGGTTGAACCAGGAGAAGGATTTTTAGTAAAAAAGGTCTGCTTAGCCTTTTCAAATGAGTTAGACAATGGACTCTTCATCTAAAATTCTTGATTCCATAACAATTTATCGTTATTATGCCTCTTTCTCTACTTTTGCGGAAGTGGTGGAACTGGCAGACACGCTACCTTGAGGTGGTAGTGGGAGTAAAATCCCTTGGGGGTTCAAGTCCCCCCTTTCGCAATTTCTCTTTTGTCAAATAATATTTTTTTTAAGTTGTAAAATACCCTTATTTCTGAAATAATTTTTGAGGTTTTACATGGAGAAGATTATGACAGAACGTCTTTTACCCAGAGAGCAAGTTTTTCAGAATTGGGGTGTAGACGAAACCTTTCGCACGATTGGAACCGCCTTTGAGGAATCAGCATGTAACTGGACGCTTCAAGATGTAAAAAAATGGATTGCTCAGCACCATACCAGTGTAAATGATCCCTATTTCTATTCTGCAAAAAAAGTCAATCAACACATCCTTTTAAAAAGTAAAGAACAAAGAATTTTCCGTTCTCTTTTTGTTGCTTGCTTTGCTACGTGCATAGGTGTTGCTGTCGTTGTCTATTGGAAGACACGTCCCTATTTTGAGAGAAAATGGGCGGAGTGCCAAGCTCTTGCTGAGACAAAAAAGTATGCGATTTATAAGGGCCTTTTTCGCAAATTCGAAAGATATGCCGCAGCTCAGGATCTTTGGGAAAGACATGAAGTCGGTGCTTCTGGAAAATACTTATTGAGGAATGCTCTTTGTATCACTTCTCCTCTATGGGGATCCTTTGTTGCACTCACTGTTTCTAATGTAGTTTCTAAATCTCACCGAGATGATACCTTTTGGAAACGTTCTGCTTACCCCTATGATATTTTGCTTGAGCGTTCAAAGGACGAGCGAGTCTGTCCTCCTAACTTTGACATCCAAACAGATGTTGATCCTTTGACTCAAGAAGATCTTTCTTCAGAGAAGCTTCAATCTCCTCAAATGATTTATCTTCCCAATTATGTCACAGATGCAAAAGCATTTATGCTGGCAATTTTAAGAGTTGGAGAAAAAGAATTTCCCGACCCCTATTGCCGAAGGGATTTTTCAACAGAAGAGCATCAAGCGATTGTTTCACAAATTTTGGCGATTTTTCAAATTTCTGAAGAGGAGTTAGATCAATGCTTTGAAGTAGGAGAGAAAGCAGAGCTGATCTTTGACCTTTTTGATTCTCATCGTTATGAAAGAGATGCCAGAGCTCTGGATGAAAGAGGGCAGTTCACAGAAGATGCGCGAGCAAAGCTTCAGTATTGTTTTGGTGATCTTGAGGATCCAACGATACCTCAAATTGATGCTCTTGTTGATCAAGGAATCGAACAAATGGTGAGTGAAATCAAAGAGCAACTTTTAGGGAATCCCCTTTTTCAAATTCTTATGGGAATATCGCAATCAAGTCCAATAGAACTTATCCCTCGTTTTGTTAATGTAAATGTATTGCTTCTCGTTCCGATTGGATCGGTATCCTTTCCTGTGCCGATTAACTTAACTCCCTTTTTAGTTCTTCAACTTTTAAAAGAGTTACTACCTGCTGAAGAAATAAAAAAAACCGAAAGAATGACTGACCAAATAAAGGAAGATATTAGACGAAATATCCGTTCTCGAATATTACAGTTGACAGGTTTTCATTCTGAACTTAGAGAAGATGATCGTGCTATAAGTCGAATTGAGTATTTTGAAAAGATCGCAGGGGTGTCTTTAAGAGAAGTTTCTCAAGAGGTTTAGACTTTTTTCCAGCGGGGTGTATTCCAGAGAATGAAGGCCCGGCGAGCAAGATGGTATAGGATAAAAGCAGCCCCACCGATAATGAGAAGTTTGTGGATCCGTCCTTTTAAAGAAGGAAGGGTGGGAATATATTTTGAGGCATTACTCAGGAAAGTTGATGCGAGGAAGGATGCTGGTGTGGTCGGGATCAAATTAGGAATAAAAGAAGTGTCTTCGGGTCTTGTAGGGGCCATTGGACCTTGAAGGAAACAATCTTTTTGCAGGACATCATGAAGTGTCCATCTTTGTGCAGGAAGAATGTGCCCTAAGCGGCTCAAAAAATTGCGGAACTCAGGATCGAACCGTTCTAGTCTTGGATCGTCTTTAGGATCTTTTCCTTCTCTAATTGCAGCCGCCATTTTAGCGTGCAGTTCGGGAAAATTTTTTGCTGGAATGGGGTATTCTCCTGTTGCCATTTTGAAAAAGATGCAAAAGAGTGAATAGAGATCTGCTTTTTGATCATAGGTTGTATGTTGATGGATTTCTGGAGGCATGTATAGGGGACTTCCTAATGTAGACTGAGCCATATCCATTCCTACGGCAGAAAAACCAAAATCAAGAATTTTTAAGAAACCTTCTTGAGTGACTAAGATATTTGCGGGTTTAAGATCGCGATGGATCATTCCTGGAGGAAACTCTGCTAAGCCTAAAAGGAGTTGGTAAGCATAGTTTTTAATCGTCTCAACATCAAATGTCTCTCCTGATTGCATCAAATCTTCTAGAGTTCTTGCCCCTTCATGACATTCACTTAAGGTTCCATAAAGGGTGAAAACATTTGTTCCGATGGATTCTGGATGTTTATGATACCCATTAATCTCGTCTCTATCCATGAGGCGGTAGACCTTTTTTTCCTCATCCCAAACAATGGCATAATAGCTTGAGAGAATATAGGGACCCTCAGGGAGGAATGCTCCAAATTCGCCGCCAAAACGGCCGCTACTAATTTGGAAGTAGTTTTCACGTACCTGTGTTTGTCTAATCGTTTCGGTTTTGGCAAGTTTCAGTGCCATACTTCTTTCAGTATTATCGATCGATGTGAAGGTGACTTGCCAAACTTGAGAAAAAGAGCCTTCTCCTAAAGGTTTGATAACTCTTAGGTTTCTTAATGCTGTTGCTAAAGTAAAACGGAAAAGGCTTCTTTGATGGAAAGGAATATAAGGAGAAATGGTGTCACTTGTACTTTCATCAAGCATGGAATGGAGATAAAGGGGGCTCCCATCCGCAATATAGGGGCTGAGAGTTGCATAAAGGGTATAGGGATCATTGAGTGGTTTAGTCCCCTCATAATGCTGAGTGATTTGCTCTTGTGTTAAGATTTCAAACTCATTTTTAGTGTGGTTCCAAGCAACAGCAGCTTTAGGTCGGGGAAGATGCGAGGCATCTGGAAGGAAGATATGCCACTCGACTCCAAATAAACCTTCTCTGCCATTTAAAGAGAAAAAAGTTTCCCTTGTATCAGAAAAACCAAAAGAATCCACTCGTGTGATCCGAAGAGCCAAGGTTTGTTTTGAAGCATTCCGTTTGGTTAAGGCAACAAGCCAAACTTTTGTAAGTTCATTTCCTCCAACTTCAGACATGAATGTCAAATCATAACGGTTGGCTAGAGCTGTTTTAAATTTCTCTCCTTCTCTCGGGAGATGTGATGCGATGGCTTCAGCTAAAGGGGGATCGAGCTCTTTATCGATAATCGTGAAAGTATCTTCATCTTCCAATCGTCTAGGGGAGGCTTGACCGCCCCAATAATCAGATATTATTCTTGGAAACCAGCTCATAATGGAAGCTAGCTTAGCATAGTAATTTATTTTTGAATACCAGAAATGATTAAGGATTTTTTTTCGAGGTAGGCATCAAGACTACCGATGACACCATTTTCTCTTCCAAGTCCCGATTCTTTCCATCCCCCAAATGGGAGAAGTTCGGAGACAACATCTGTGGTATTGATTCCAACAGAGCCTGCTTCAAAAGCTTCCCCAACGCGCCAAGTCCGTCCGATATCTTCACTGAAAAGATAGGCAGCAAGACCATAGTTAGTATCATTGGCCATTTGGATGGCTTCTTCTTCTGTAGAAAAGGTATAAATAGGAGCAACGGGACCAAAAACTTCTTCACGATACATCCGCATCTTGGGGTCCATATCAATGAGAAGTGTCGGTTCATAGAAAAGTTTTCCAACAGTAGATCGCGCCCCTCCAGTGACAGCTGTTGCTCCCTTGGATAAGGCATCATCAACGAGTTCTTCACATTTTGCAATGGCTGCTTCGTTAATTAAAGGGCCAACGTTCGTTTTTTTATCGAGACCATTTCCAAGAATGATGTTTTCTTCGATCCGTTTCTTAAACTTCTCAACAAATCGATCATGGACCGATTTATGGACGAGAAAGCGGTTGATATTATTGCAGCACTGTCCTGCATTGTAAAACTTAAACCAAAAGGTTCCGTCAACGGCTTTGTCGATATCAGCATCTTCGAAGATCACCGCGGGGCAATTTCCTCCAAGTTCCATTGTGACATTTTTTATGGTATTGCCACAGGCGCTATAAAGACTTTTTCCTACTTCTGTTGATCCAGTAAACGTAAACTTTCGGACTAAAGGATGATGGGTGAGTTCATATCCCACCTCAGTGGGATCGTTGCAAGTTAATACATTAAAGACACCAGGAGGAATTCCTGCGCGGTCAGCGAGTTCTGCCAGTGCAAGAGCTGAAAGAGGAGTGTCTTCTGCGGGTTTCATCACTACGGTGCATCCTGCGGCCAAAGCTGGAGCGCATTTTTGAATGGGAAGAACAGAAGGAAAATTCCAAGGTGTTACGACAGCCACAACTCCGACCGGTTGTTTCCAAATCATGAAACGACGATTGGGATCAGGAGAGGTCATTGTCAAACCGGTTGCACGGCGTGCTTCTTCAGCATGCCAATTGAAGAAACCATTATTTCCCATGAGTTCATGGGTAGATTGTTCGTAAGGTTTCCCTTGCTCTAAGGTAAGGAGAGTTGCTAAATCTTCCCAATGCTCATTCATAAGAGCATCCCACTTTTTCAGGAGGGCGCCTCGCTCTTTTGCACTGACATTTTTCCAAACCTCAAAAGCACGATGTGCCTCTTCAATCGCTTTAGCTGCAGTTTTCCCATCGATTTCAGAAACATCTGCGACTTTTTTTCCATCAAAAGGGTTTTTTACTGGGAACGTTTTTTTCCCTTTGACCCATTTTCCGTGGATATAGCTATCGGTTCTCAGAAGATTTTTATCTTTCAACATTCTTTATCCTATAGTCGATTCAGTTTAAAATTTTAATGTTTGAGTGATGAAATTTATGATGGATTTTGATTTCTTAAAATCGAGAACATTGTCCATGAGACAAGGGGAGATTTTAAGAAGGCAAAAGACTTCGGAAAGATCAGACTCAAACATTAAAATTTTAAACTGAATCGACTATATAACAGGGAAAGAATTCCTTTGCAACTTGACACTAGTTTCTAATGATTTTTTTGGAGAAATCTTTCTTTCCATTTTGCTCGAAGCATAAAGAAGAGAACGATGATGAGGATGATGGAGCTTCCCCATCCTATAAGATAGTAGGCATCATTAATTGAGAGAATCTGGGCTTGTGCTGCAGCATATTCTCTCAGCTCAGTTAACCCTCTAACACTTGCTGCTTCAGTCAAACCTTGAGGTGAATAAGGTTCAATTGTTGGAATCGAGCCTCCCTGATCAACCAGGAGGGTATCGACATTTGAAAGATGATTTTCTAATGCAGGAGAGTTTACGTTCATTTGTTCGCCAAAACGGAGAAGATGAAAAGGGAAACGCATCGATTTGATGAGTCCAATGATAATGCTTCCTAATGCTCCTCCAAATTGACGAAAAAGGGTCACAATAACTGCTGCCTGACCTATATTTTCAAGGCGGATTCTCTTAAGAGCTAAAGCTGTAAAAGGTCCCAGTGAAAATCCTATTCCTATTCCTCGAAGAGCTTGAAGTAAAAAGTATTGGCTATGGTCACTTTGAATTGTAATACTGTGCTGAGTAAAACAACTGATTGCGACTAAGCTTATTCCTAAGATAGCGGGGATGCGGATCCCAATGACTTTTGTAAGAAGACCACTGATCGAACCGCAAACTCCTATATAGAGTCCAAAAGGTATTTGGAGAATTCCTATGTGATACTTTGAATAATGGAGCTCTTTTTCAAAGATTTCTGAGAGGTAAGTAATGGTAGAAAAGAAGGTAGAGGCAACGATAAAAACAGAGAGATTTCCCAGGATAAAAGGACGGATCTTAAAAAGCCTGATGTTGATTAGCGGCTCTGAAGAAGTCAACTCCCTCCAAATGAACCCACACAAAGAAAGGATAAAAAGAAGGCCACAACTGATCATCCATGGAGAGTGAGGACCTTCAGTTGTCCAGGGTTGTTTCACGTTGGCAAGACCTGTCACAAGACTCCCAATTAATACCAAATAAAAAAGGGTCCCCAGAAAATCAAAGTGTTTTTCATTTGCCCGTTCTCGTTCTTGGAAAAAGATCCATGTACAGAGCAATACTAAGGGAGCAGAAGACGCTGCAATGAGGAAGATGGCAGGCCATGATAAAATTTCAGCAGAAAAACCTCCAATAAATGTTCCTAATGCTGTTCCCATTCCGAAAGCGCAAGCGATATATATAGCGACAGCAAAGCTTTTTTGTTTGGGGCTAAACATCCGATCGATGATGGTTAGAGTGGTTGGAAAAATCGAACCTGCGCCTAAAGCAGAAAGGGCGCGAAAAGACATCATGACCCAGTAATTTGTCGTAAAAGCTGAAAAAAAAGTAGGGATAAAAAAGAGCATTGCTCCAATAAAAAAAATCGTTTTATCTCCAAAACGCTCGGCGCACCAGTTAGCAATGGGAACAATCGTTGCTAAAAGGAGAAAAAAACTAATGGTAAACCACAGATTTTTTTGATCTCCAACGACAAGACTTCCTTGAATCGAACTATCTGCAATAATGAGAGCAAACCCAATGATCACTGCAGGAATTGTCACTAGAATAATGATGCATAGATTAATCCAGGGAAGAGCATGATGGGAGGGGTTGATGACACGCGGCTTATCCCAATTGAGTTTATGCTTGAGTTGTCCCATGAACCTATCCAGAATTAATGTCCTTGAATTTTGATCTTCACCTCAACATTCATTCCTGGAAAGAGATAAAGATCGTTTTCAGAAGAAGGTGAATCTAAAGTGATTTTAATCGGAATTCGTTGAGCAACCTTGGTATAATTCCCCGTCGCATTGTTTTGAGGAATAACCGAGAATTGTGAAGCAGCTGCCGATTTAATCGTAAAAATTTTTCCATAGAATGTCTTATCGGGATAGGCATCCACAGAAATTTCAACAGGATCGCCAATCTTTACCTTTTTGATTTTCTTTTCACTCAAATTCGCTTGAACCCAAACTCTTTCCCGATCATACATGGTGAAGATAGATTGCCCAGGGCGCATGACATCCCCGGTAAAAATCCACCGTTTTGCAATCACCCCACTGAAGGGGGCATAAATGAAAGTGTGGTCCAAGTAGGTATTGATGAGTTGAACTTTTGACTCTGCTAAAACGGTATCAGCAAGGGCTTTATTATAGGAAGCCTCAGCCATTTCATAATCCTTTTGAAAATGGTCGAATTCCTGGGAAGAAATAATACGGTCCTGGATTCCTTTACTTGCTCGGATATAATCATTCCGTACTTTTTCAAAGTGGGCTTTTTGAAAGGAGACATTTTTAATCGAGCTTTCCAAGGCTGCTTCTGCTTCTATTTTTTGGGAAAGAAAGATATCTTGCTCTAAAATTGCAACGACTTCCCCTTGTTTCACGTGATCTCCCTCGTCCACTTTAAGTTCTACAACTCTTGCGAGGATGTCTGGAGAAAGATCAATACGGTAACTGTCAATAAAAGCGTCATTGGTTCCAACATACTTTTCTTCATGTAGGAATAGGTAAACCCCTCCAATCACAAGGAGGACAAGAAGAACACCTCCCGCGAGAAAATAGCCCCATTTTCCTCTTTTTTTAATTTCTTCATTCATGAATGTTGTTTTCCTTCGGTTTTACATCGATTCCCGTAGCATGCCGAAGCAAGTAGTAAGAATTGATCAATTCAAATTGGGAATCGAAATAGATATTCATAGCTTCAATGTAGTTATTGACAGCGATTTGATAATCAAAAATGGAGATATATCCAATCTCGAGCTTTTCTTCTGCTTGAGCTAAGGCTTGCTTGGCAAGTTTGACGGTCCCTTCAGAAGAAACATTTGTGGCGATGGCATTTTCAATAGAAAAAATTTGATCTCGTACATCTTTGAGTGCTTCTTGGATGTGGCTATTCAATTTCGATTTTTCGGCTTGAGCAGTAGCTTTATTTGAAGAAATTTCCCGCTCTCTTTTGAAGCTATCAAAGAGATTCCATTTAAGAGTAACCCCAACGC
Organism: Chlamydiales bacterium; assembly: GCA_024233395.1. GTDB lineage: Bacteria > Chlamydiota > Chlamydiia > Chlamydiales > Simkaniaceae > Neptunichlamydia. The sequence continues at coordinate 144,795 of JACKPR010000002.1, read as the reverse complement.
CCCATTCGAAATCTTGGTTGGAGAAGCTGGAACGGGGATATTCATCAAAGGGAGTAGGAAATCCTCCATAATTTGCTTGAAACTCTACCTTTGGAAGGTATTCTCCACGAGCTTTGCTCACTTCCTTTAATGCAATTTTCCATTGATTTTCGGTTTGCAAAACATCGGGTCTAAATTTTAAAGCAATCCTTTCCCACTCCTTTATTTCATCGGGAGTAAAAAGGCAATTGATCCATTCGATTTGTCTTTCGGGGTTTGAAGGAGGAAAAATAAGACCTGTGGCAATCGGTGTTTTAAGAAAAACATTGTGTTGCTTTCCTAGTTTTTCTCGAAGAAAAGGGATCGATTCAAGAGGAATCGTTTCTTCTGCAACTTCTATTCTAATTGAGCCAGGATCATACCCAAGAAGTTTTGTAAAAATGTCTAAATCAACTTTTAGTGTTTTGACAGCTTTGTAATAGACAGAAAGAGCATTTGAAACAGCGACTTGGAGTTGATTCACGTCGAAAGTTGTTGCTGTTCCAATTCCCAATCGTGTCTCCATTTGAAGGGCGAGTGCTTTGAGAACTTCTACATGTGTTGCTGCAGTTTCGATTTGATTTTTGTCTAAAAGAATTTTGTAGTAAGCATTGCGGATGTCATAAAGAACATCATTTAATATGCCTTGTTTCATCCATTGCAACTGTTTGTAAATAAGATTCGTGATTTGAAGGTTGTAGTACTTCCCTGCAGAGAAAAGAGTTTGAGTCAGTAAAAATTGTGTTAAAAAGGAGCTCTTATTATTGGATCCACCCATTTGATTATGTTGTGTTTGGAAGGCCTGGCTGATAAGTTCAAGTTTAGGAAGCCAGTCAGAAATAGAGATTAAATGTCCTAAGCGAGCTTTCTCAACCAGACTTTCAATTTCTTGTACTTGTTGATTATTACTCAAGGCAAGTTCTTCTGCTTGTACAAGAGAAAGTTGAAGAGGCTCTTCAGAAAACAGAGTGCTTACGCAACATAAAATAAATATAAAAAAAATTCGAGTCAAAGGTGCTCTTTTCTAATTAACCATAATTAATTTCTAATAGTTTTTTTATAGATTTATCTTCAATCGAAATTCGACTAGTGCGTGACCACAGAATTTTTAGCTACAGGTGCAAGGAAAAAAGAGCATCAACCGCTCGAATCAATGATGAAGGAAGTTCAAGCTTTAAAAGAGGATCAAAAGAGCGAACATGTGATAGGACTTGAAGGGTTTTCCAATCAAGGTTCGAAAAGGAAAGACTCATGGGAGCTGAACATGTTTCGCATCGACTTTCCCCCTCAGAAATATGAGAAGCTACGTTCTCTTTGCAGGAAAGACAAATCTCGTCAATTGCAAGAAGACCTTCATATTTAAGAAGTTTTAGTGCAAAGCTTGCCCAGAGGGTTTCAGGAAAAGAAGCTTCCGAAAGCTTTTTAAGATAAGAAGCAAGAAGGTGATAAAGATTTTTTGCACTCTTCCCAGGCATTTGAGATTTCAAGATTGCCTGAAGCATTTTTCCTGCATACTCAAGATGGCAATAAGAGCGGCGCAAGGGAAGATGAAGATCCAGAATGGTTCCATCGATAAAACGGTAGAGATCGGAGCGCCCTTTTCTAAAGAGATATTCGCCGCGACAAAGGGGAGTTGTTAGATTCACGAGGGCAGGCTTTTTTTTAGAAAGTCCGCGGACATAAAGACTCATTACCCCTTGATCAGGAGTGAAAAGAGATAAAATCCGATCATTTTCTTTAAAAGGGATCGCTTTTAAAACAATTCCTTCAGTTTTTTCTTCCATTATTCATTTATAACGCCTGCGGCTATGAATTTCACGAAAAAATATAAAATTTGCAGAGCGCTTCCTCTGGATCTGTTCGCTGAAAATTGTACAAAGTCGAGTGAATAACAACAAATAATACGACTTAATCGTTTTGAGTCGTGAAGAAGGATAGGGCATAAGAAACTCCCCATAATAGATATTGTACTAAGGAGGTTTCTAATGAATCTCGTTCGCGTTTTAGCTGTTCTAATACACGTTCTTTCTGTTCTACAACCTGTTGGGACCTTGCGAGAAGATCTTTAGCTTTCTCAAGCGTTTCTGTGGCTTCATCACTAAGTTTCATAGCATCATCGATTTCTCGTTCTGCTTTTGCAAATTCTTCTGCAAGTTCTTTATCAATTGGGCTTGGGTTTTCTTCTGTTGCTTGCTTAAACGCACTGCTTTCAGGTTTTTGAGATGTATCAAATTGCTGTTGCAACTGATAAAGCCTTTGATCATGCTCAGCGCGCATTTTCTCAAGCTTAAGGAACTCTTGGTTGAGGTTAACGAGAGCTTTTTCTAATTTTTCATGTGCTTTTTTCTCACGTTGCTGCTGCTGAAGGTGAAGATAGATAAAGTTACGCTCTTTTGATGTAAAAGGGTAATCAACGTGTTTTTTAAAACGGAGTTGATTTTCTAGATAGGGGCGCTCTTGATCGGGAAAGAAAGAAACGAAGAGACGCGTACGCTCTGTTGATGTGAAAGGATAATCGATGTGTGGAGGTGTAGAAATGACGGAATATTTTCCAGAAGAACTTTCCTCTAAAGGATTTTGTTGTTCATAAGTAAAAAAAGGGATAGCACTTTTTTGACTAGGGATTGCTCGTTCCATTAACTTACCTTTATAGTTAAAACAGTTTAAAATCGGAAAGATCCGAATAAATCATCCCAATTTTAAAGTGTTTAAGCTATAGTTTTGCATCGATGCTAAAAAAACTTTGCCTTGAAAATAGACTCATTATTCTGGAAAGAATTATGCGATTTTGTTACATTTCTTGCAAATTGCACCGATAGCTCAATTGGATAGAGTACCTGACTTCGGATCAGGTGGTTAGAGGTTCGAGTCCTCTTCGGTGCGCATTTTCTTTAGATAATATGAAGCCAAACCTCATCTTGGCCTAGAAAAAAGTTTTCACCAAAAATTTCATCAACAGCTTTTTTCACTCCTGGGAGTCGATTGCGTCCATAGTTATGTCCAGAGATGATTCCTCCGGGGCGCACTTTTTCTTTCCAGGTTAGGATGTCCTCTTTCACCTGATGATATTCATGGTTGGCATCGATGAATACAAGATCTAGGTTATTGGGAACTTCTGAAGTAGCATTTGCTGCTATTTTTTTTATAAGAGTGACTTTTGGGTCTTCTTCAAATAGGGCCTTCACCCGGTCAAAAGCTTGATCATAGGTCATTTGTTTTTCAGAAACAGCACTTCCAGATTCGAGATAGGGAGTGGAAGGGGTCCATGGATCGATGAGATAAAGGTGTGCATCAGGAAATTCTTGACGCAAAACGGCAGCATTTTTTCCTCGAAAGACACCGATTTCAACAATAGATTTTACCTCGATTTGGTGAATTAGAGATAAGTACTTGAGGTAGCAGCCCCGATGTTTACGGATTAAAAGGCGATCAAGATCATTATACATGAATCTATTTTACTATTTTTTGTGCAGATTGTCTAGGCTCCAACGACCTGATCCAAAGATGATCAAATAGAAAGCAAAAATAAAGGCAATGATCATTAGAAAAATTGGAGGATAGAAAGGTTTTTCTTTAAGTCCGTCTGGAAGCATCGAAAGAGGAAGTTGCATGACACGGACACAGATCCAGATCATTAGTCCTGTGGAGAGACATCCAATAGCAGAAGCTAAACGAGTCTGATAACCTAAAATTAGGAAAATGCCGATGAAACAATCAACAACACGGATAAAAACAGAATTAAAGGCCACAAGAGGAATTGTTGCGGTTCTCAAAAGGGACTGAAAATTTTCAGGGTGAATCATATGGAAAATTCCAAAGAAAAGGAAAGCGGCTCCTGTGACAAGTCGGATCACAAAAAGATGCTTAGAAGGAGTATTATAAAAAGGCGTTTTTCTTTTCACGAACCTATCCCATTATTAGAAATTCGAGAGTTTAGAAGACTTATCTCACATTTATAAAAAATGACAATTTTTTTGGAGAAAAACTATCGTTTAAGTTAGAATAAAGCCTCAACAAAGGGGTTGTTATGACTAAAAGCTCTCAAAAATTCGACGACCAAGAATATACGATTAGTGTTGTTGGAAAAAATATTGAAATCACAAAACCCATTCGAGATTACATCGAAGAGAAGATTGGTAAGATTGAAGCATTATCGACGGATATCATTGACGTGAAAGTGCGATTAGATGTTCAAAAACTCAATCATATGGTCGATATTTTTCTGAAATTTTCTCACTTTCGAGTCAATGTGAGAGCAATTACTGAGAATATGTACTCTGCAATCGATAAGTCATTTGAGAAACTTTATACAAAGCTTCGCAAGTGGAAAAGTCGCATCCAAGACCATCATGGTAAAGGGGTAGCTGTCACTGAGATGGAAGTGAACATTCTTGAACATGCTCAACATGAAATCGAGGAAATTAACCAAGAAATCATTGATGCTAATAATAATAATCTTAAAAAGGATTATGCGCTTCCAAAAGTGATTAAAAAGAAAAGACGTCCTCTTAAAACGTTGACAATCGATGAAGCTGTTATGAAAATGGAACTCTCAGACGATAATTTTAAAGTTTATCGCTCAGAGGAAGATCAAGCGCTTAAAGTGATCTACAGAAGACGGGATGGCAGCTATGGCGTCATCTCCCCAGAATAAGAAGATCTACGATTCTATTCGAAAAAAATGGGTGATTGCAACGCCTGAAGAGCTTGTGCGGCAAAAGATTTTGAATCTTTTAACACATGAGCTCGGATATCCTTCTCATGCGATTGCGATAGAAAAAAAACTCTCTGAACTTCCTCATCTCCAAAAAGGGGAGGTTCCCTTGAGACGACTTGATATTCTTTGCTATGAAACTGAAACCTTTCGCCCCCTTCTTTTGATCGAGTGTAAAGGGATTCCTCTTCAAGAAAAAATGCTTGCTCAAGTCATGGGCTATAATGCTTTTATTAAAGCACCGCTTATTTGTCTTGCTAATGATGGGGAGTTCTTATTAGGATGGGAAGATCCAAAACGGGTGATGACTCTTGATCGATTGCCCAGCTATAGAGAGTTATGCAATGAAACCTCTGGAATGGGTGAAACAAGAATCTCTTGAAAAAAAGAATCCTCTTCTTGCCTTTCAGTTTTTAACAGAAGAAAAAAGCAAAGGAGAGCTTTCTAATTTTTCTCTTCCAAAAGAAAAGACAGAGGTTCTTTATGTGATCGGTTTAGGGCAAGAAAGTTGGCAGAAAAAGTTAATTTATTGGCTTGAAGAAGATCAAAAACGAAAAGTTTATCTCATCATTGATTCCTCCTACTATTTACGGTTTCTTTCATTAGAGTTATTGGAACATTCCCAATTAAAGCTTGGAAGTTCAATAACCTCTTTTGTTTGGGATCATCTTTACCAATCTTGGGAATTGATGGGAGGAACTTCCAAACAAGAAGAAGAGCTGTCTAATGCTATTCTAGGAGTTGAGCTCACTTTTGCTCTTTATCAGGATTATGGGCTAGGTCAGCTTTCGAATGTCATGAGAAACCTGAGTTATGAAAATAAAGCGAGAAATGGGTTTGCGTTAGCAGGAAAATTTAAAAATATTCCAGCGATTATATGTGGTGCGGGACCCTCACTTGAAAAAAGCTTAAAGTCATTGAAACAGGTCGAAGATCGTGCTCTTATTTTTGGGGGAGGATCTGCTTTAGGGCCCCTTTCAAGAAAAAAGGTCCCTATCCATTTTATAACAGCTTTAGATCCTGAACCTCCCCATGAACGATTTTTTCGACAGACCTACTTTGAAACTCCTCTCTTCTATCAAAATCAAGTGGATAGTTCCCTTTTAAGTTGTCATCACGGACCTAAACTTTGCATTGGAGAAAGCGGAAGTTTTCCCTTAGAAAAATGGCTAATAGAAGATTTAGAACTTCCTTCTTCGGATGCGGGGTGGAATGTTTCGACATTTGCAACATATATAGCCCATCTTTTGGGATGTAACCCCATTTATTTTGTAGGAATGGATCTTTCCGTTTCAAAAGAGGCTTCTTATGCAAAAGGTGTAGAGGGAGAGGACTCTAGAAAAAATCCGATAGCTTTAATCGATCGTTTTGGAAATCCTGTGACAACACGCCCAGATTTCTTAATGGCAAAAAAATGGCTTGAAGCATTTGCTGAAAATCATCCCGAGACAACATTTATCAATGCCTCGGAAAGAGGTCTTCTTCTTGAAGGAATTCAGAATGGAAAGATTGAGCTGCCTGAAAAACCCTTTGACCTTTCTTCAAAAATTCATCTAGAGATCATCAAAGCACCTTTTTTAAATCTTGAGTTGTTTCAAAAGAAAATCGAGGTTCTCAGAGAGAGTTTAAAAAAGGTTCAAGAAATTCTGGAAGAGTATATAAAAGGGCTATCTCAAGGGAAAAATGTGATTCTTTATGAGTGTTGTTTAGATGAGGAGATTTTTTATCAATTCTATCTCCTTCCTACATGGGAAGTCTGGAAATATCTTCTCCAAAATGATACTGTAGTTCAATCAATGGAGAACCCTGAACTTGAAAAAAAATTGCAGGAAATTCTTTTTTACCAACAATTAACAGAGAAATTTAAAGATGAACGAAACGTATGAATTTAAAGAGGGACATCTTGTCATTCAAGATCCAGAACTTGGAATAGATATTCATTCCTCTTATTCTCCACGGATGATTCCGAATGATTTTTCTGAGCTTCCAGAAATGGTTATGAAAAAAGATGAGAAAGGGATGGTTCTTCGTGCTTTTTTTCAGGTTGATGGAAAGTTTGATGGGCAATACCTCCTCTATTATCTTGATGGGACCATTGAGACAGAGTGTTATTATCAAAAGGGAGAGCTTCATGGCCCCTCCCGGTTTTTCAGTGAAAGTGGTATTTGTCTTTCTGAAAGTTGGTATTTTAATGGGAAGAAAGAGGGAAAGGTGACTCGACGTTTTCTTTCAGGAAAAATGGCATCGATTCAGCGGTATAAAAAAGGCCTTTTGCATGGGAAACAAGAGTTTTATTATGACAACGGAGCTCTTAAAACTATGATGGATTATAAAGGGGGAGCTTTGGATGGAGAAGTGATTCTTTATTGGCCGAGTGGTCTAAAAAAAAGAGAAATCTATTTTCAAAGAGGATTACGTAGCGGCTACGATCGAATGTGGAACGCTGGAGGGACCCTTATTGATGAAGGAGAATATGAACATGGAGATCCCATTGGCCTTCATCGCCGTTTCTTTGATGATGGAGCTCCCCTTGAAGAAAGACGCTATTATACCCCTTTAAAATATGATCTAAAAAAATGGGACATAAACGGAAAAACCCATAGTGAAAAAAACGAAGAAAGCCATGAAGACTGATGTTTTACAAGAGCGGTACCCTAATCTCTCTTTTCTTTTAAGAATGGATGAAAATAGATCCCTTCCTTTTTCTCTTCATGAAGAGCATCTAGATCAAGAAGTAGGAGAAGCGATCAAACCGCTTAAATTAGAGGCCCTTGAAGTAATCTATATTTACGGGATTGGGTTAGGTTATTATTATTTTCCATTTAAAGAATGGCTTGCAGAAAATAAAGAAAGAGACTTGATCTTCATTGAAGAAAATCTTTCGGTTTTAAAGGCTTTTTTAGAAATGGAGCATGCAGAAGAAATTCTTGCGCATCCTCAAGTCCACATTCGTTTTAACCTCGATAAGAAAAGACTTCCCACCTTTCTGGAAGAGTGTGCCCAGTCTTTTCCTGTTGAAAGAATTGGAGTGATTGCCCTTTCTTCCTACAAAAAACAGTATCGTTCTCGGTTTTATCGTCTTCGGTTAAAGCTCCATCGACAAACAACTGTTGAATATGCTCTTTTTCATGAAAATCGCTATTACAATTACTTTATCGATAATTTCATTCCAAATTTTCAACGGATGGAAAATTCTTTTGATGGGAATGGATTAAAAGATGTCTTTAAAGGAATTCCTGGCATTGTTTGTGGAGCAGGGCCATCTCTTGCAAATGATGTAGAGACACTCCGCTCTCTACAAGAAAGCGCTTTAATTTTTGCAGGAGGATCTGCGATCACTGCACTTAGCAATCAAAAGGTGATCCCTCACTTTGGGATTGCTTATGATCCGAATGAAGAGGAGCTCAAACGCTTCATGGCAGCAAGTAGCTTCGAAACCCCCATTCTTTATGCCTCTCGTCTTCATCCTGGAATTTTTAATACATGCAATGGCCCTAGTGGTTACCTTCATACGCAAACAGGAGGATGGGCAGAGTATTGGATGGAAGATAAACTAGGGTTGGATCAAGAGTCCCTTCAAATGGGTTTTACAATGGAAGCTCTATCTGTCACAACAGCAGCTCTCCAACTTGCTTGTACCTATGGTTGCAACCCCATCATTCTTTTAGGTGTAGATCTTGCTTTTACGAATAATCAAGCCTATACATCAGGAGTGGTGACATCATCTGCAGCTGGACTCAAAAAAAGAAAAGAGGATGTGCGCAGCTCTGAAAGACTTCTTTCTAGAAAAGACATCTATGGCAAACCCATTGCTACACTTGTTAAATGGGTCATGGAAAGTGCAACCATTAGCACCTTTGTAAAGAATAATCCTGAGTTTTCATTTATCAATGCGACTTCAGGAGGGCTTGGATTTAAAAATATATCCAATATTCCACTACATGAGATTACTTTTTCTCATTCCTATGATCTTTATGGGATGGTTCATCAAGCGATTGAAACGCATCCTCTCCCAGTTCCTCCTGGAAAAGTCGAAGAACAATTGATCCTCCTTAGAAAGAGTTTGGAGCAAGCAGAGTCTTATATCACGATTGCTTTTGAAGAACTCGAAAAAGTTAAAGGAAAGGGGGTTGATCCAGAAACAGGAAGGCTTATCTTTGCTCAAATGGAACTGGAAACACTAGATGTTTATACCGCCCTTCTTCGTCCTCATGATGCTTCATTTAAGACTCTTTTAAATCGTAAGTATCGTCCGAACACCTGGGGAAAGGCAACACATTCTCTTAAATGGAATTTTCTTTATTCCAAATGGTCTGCTTATAAAAATCTTATTCAAGAGTATCGAGAAAAGATATAGCTATATACCCAAACAAATTCAAAAGTTGGTTTTGGGCAACGCGAAAGCTTTCGAACTTGTTTGGGTATAAGGGCCTCGATTTCTCGAGGCCCGGTTACAGGGAGTTTTAGAATTTAACCCCATAGGTGATCATTAAGCTTGGAACAACAGCAGTTCCTTTTGTGGAAAAATAAGCTCCTCCAAGTTCTGCTTGAATAAACCGTTTTTCATTTTTGCAGACGGTATATTCTTTACCAAAGATGAGTTGTGGTTTAATAAACCCAATCCCATTTGTCCATCCATGAACAAAGGCTCCATATCCTACTTGAGAACCGAGTCCCATATAGATTTGAGAGTCCATGTTAGGTTTCGGAAAAAAGAGGTAGTTGAAGTACCCGTGTCCTTCAACAGCAAAGAGAAGGGGGGTAACCCCAATCCCTGCATCCAAACCATGATGTCCAGACTGAGCCCGCTGACCCATGCTAAAGGTAAAAATATTGGGGAACCCTCCACTAAAGCCATAATAACCATAAGATTGTTCAACCTCTTCAATGTTTTTTGTTTCTTCAGCACTCAAAAGTGTTGTTGTAGTTAAGCACAGTGCAGTAAGGATCATTGTAAGTTTTTTCATAATCATTCTCCTTTTGAACATTGTTCATTTTTAGGCCGGTTAATAGGTGAATCCGTAGCTCAACGTTAAGCTTGGGACATATTTAGGTGATCCTGAGAATACGAAGTAGTTCCCAGCAGCAAGTTGGATAAAATGTTTTTCACGTGCATTGATTTGAAACTCTTTACCAATTAAGAGTTGGGGTTTTGCAAACCATCGATTATCGTAACGATAATCAAGCATACTTCCAACACTATATCCAATATGAGACCCTACTCCTATATAGTATTGAGAATAAGGATTGGGATTAAGGTAATAGAGGTAGTTTACATATCCATAGGCTGAAAGATTGAACAATACAATAGGGCTAGCTCCTATTCCCACATCAAGACCGTTATGATCTTTTTGTAGGCGGTACCCTAGATTTAAGTTCAGAACGGTAGGGAACCCTCCTTCAACACTGAAGTATGGGGTTGACTGTTCCACTTCAGCTGCAAAGGTAGTTGAAATGGCTGTTATAAGAGTAAGTATTCCAATTTTCATTTTATTCATTTTTAGTCTCCTTTTTAAGAAACAATTTAAGTATGTGATTTAACTCGATTTAATGTCAATGAACAATGTTCATTTTTTTGAAAGGTTAGAAAAAACTTCATAGAGAAATTGAGTCTAGAAATTTTCTTTTGTATGGGAAATGTTATTTGGGATTCATGGGGTTTACAAAAACCATGTGATAGGATTTATTGAAGGTATATAGATCGCGGTATAAAAATTGGGAATTTTGGGTCTTTCTTCAATATAGATAAAAACCAATTTTTGATTGCGCAATGTATATGCAAGTGATAGAGAGGTTCCAACGTGGATAAGCAGGTTTGGTATTATAAAGTGGGAGATGAGAAGACAGGTCCTGTTTCTCATCAAGAACTTCAAAATAAGCTGGATAGTGGGGAGATCCCTTCATCAACGAAAATTTGGACAGACGAATTTACAGACTGGCTTCCTATCTCAGAAGTGGAACACTTCAATATGACGACGCTTGATGATGCACCAACAATTACCATTGAGAAAAAGAGGGATTACTCTAGAGAAACTGATGAAGATTATATTCGTACCCGCCCTTGGGTCCGTTTTTGGGCTCGAATGATTGATTATTCTCTTTTTATCTTTGTCATCGGTTTTATCATTGGGTATTTTAATTTAACCTTAGGTTCTTTAGGCTCTTTTTCTGGAATGATTGCCATTTTTTTATGGACTTTTGTTGAAGCCTTTCTGTTAGCAACTTGGGGGGCAACCCCAGGGAAATGGATGTTAAAAGTGACGGTTCGCGATGAAAATCATCAAAAACTCTCATTTTCAGAAAGTATAAATCGGAGTTTCTCCGTTTGGTGGCTTGGAATGGGGGCTGGAATCCCGATCGTTTCATTAATTACGATGATCGTTGCTGCAATTAAGTTAAAAAGCTCTGGGATGACGACTTGGGATCGACGAGGAGAAAATAAAGTTTTTCATGGGAATGTAGGAATTGTTCGATCTCTAATTGTTATTCTTTATTTCCTTTGCTACGTTTGGATGATTGCCTGGGGACAGATGCAAATAATGAATAAAATGCCATGAGTTTAGTAAGTAAAAAAGATTTAGGGGAGGGAAGGTCCCTCTATCAGATCAAGATTTTAGAAGATAATTATACCTATGTCCTTGCTTGGGATCATGAGGCTTTTGTTGTCGATCCTGGTGATGGAAAGCCAGTGCTTGCCCTTATTGAAGAAAAGGGGCTGACTTTAAGAAACATTTTGATTACCCATTATCATCAAGATCATACAGGGGGAAATGAGTTTCTACAAAAGAAAACAGAATGCCTTGTGATAGGTCCTGATGATGAACGCGTGCCAGGGTTACAACAAACGATTGCAGATAAGGAAGAGTTGATTTTTGGACCTTTTTTGATCGAAGTTCTTTCAACTCCAGGTCATACAAAACCCCATGTTGTCTATTTCTTTCGTGATCTTCATCTTCTTTTTAGTGGAGATCTTCTCTTTTCAGGAGGGTGTGGTCGTCTTTTTGAGGGGACACCCCAAGAAATGTGGCATTCTCTTGAAAAAATATTAGCTCTTCCTGATGACACACAAATTTATTGTGGGCATGAGTATACCCTTAAAAATCTGGAATTTGCTCTTTCCATTGAACCTAATAATGAAGATGTTAAAAGGCGTCTGGAAGAGGTGAAAAAATTGATTGCTGAGGGGAAACCCACGATTCCCTCAACTCTTGCAGTTGAAAAGAAAACAAACCCATTTCTTCGAGTATCCGATCCTAACCTTCAACAAGCTTTGAAAATTTCTGATACAGATCCCCTCACTGTTTTTACACATATTCGGAAGCTCAGAGATGAAATTTAATTGACGTGAGTTCGACTTAAAAGTGCTCAGAATAAGCGAATTCACGTTAACTGAGTCTTACTTTTATCACTTCGTGTTGAGAGCGGCAGAAACTTTCTTTAATAAAGAACAGGGAAATTACCAAGCTAAGAGCATAAAAAATAGGCATAATGATAAGTCCGTTTTCATAATTTTCAACGGAATAAATATGCTCGGGATTTTTGACTCCAATTTCGATCAAAAAACCAACAATCGGGGGGAAAATCGCAGCAAAAAATGTGGTCATGGAGTTGTTAAGCCCTATAGCGGTTGCTTGAACATTCTTTTGGACATGTTCTGAAATTAAGGCAAAAGCAACACTACTTCCAGAGCTTGCAAAACCTATGAAAAAGAAACAACAAATAAAGAGCGGGATATTATTAATAGGAATAAATAAAATCGAAAGGGTGGCTATTAGTCCAATAAGGCCACAGAAAATGAGTGTAGGTTTACGTCTTTTTGTCTGATCCGAAATTTTTCCCGTTAGGGGGCTCCCAATTGCATAACCGATCCATAGAAAAGAGGACATTGTTGCAGCAAGATTTCTAGAAAGACCTTTAGCTTGAAGGTAACCCGTTCCCCAATAAGCCCCAAGTAGAGGAAGAGAAAGATAAACAAAAGCAGAAAAAAAGACGATCATCCAGGCTTGTCGGTTTTTAAGGAGAAGTTTCATTCGAGTGGAGAACTTTTCTTTATAAGGATCTAAATGGATGATTTCTCCTTTTTTTCTTCCAGGACTGTTTCTGACAAAAAGCCCAACACTAACCGCTAACAAAAAACCTAGAATACTGATAAACAAAAGGATTAAGCGCCAATTATTATTGAATAGATTGAGGAGAAGAGAAAGGGGGCCTCCTGCTAAGAAGGGGCCTGTAGCTCCTAGAAAGTTTGCAATTCCAACCATCAAGCCAAAATGTCTTCTTGGAAACCAATTCATTGCTAGCACCAAGAGACTTACATATGCGAATGAAGATCCAAATCCCATAAAGAAACGGCTGATGAATCCATACTCAAAACTATGGATTCTTGAAAACCAAAAGACTCCTGTAGCTGCCGCTGCAATTGCAATGGTTAGAAGACGTCGGGCACCGAAGCGATCGACTAAGATTCCGACTGGAATTTGCATTAAAGAGTAGGGAAGAAAATAACCAGCATTCATTATCGAATAGTCCGAGGCATCCAGGTGGAATTCTTGCATCAGTTGGTCAGAAATGGTTGAAAGAAAGACCTGCAAGAAAAATTCATAAAGGAAAAAGAGGGAGGCAAGTCCCCAAATGAATAGACCGTAGTATGAGAATTTCTTTATCATGATGTGTGTATACCCAAAAAATTTCGAAAGCTTTCGCGTTGCCCAAAACCAACTTTTGAAGTTGTTTGGGTATAAGTTAACAAGGTATTAATAATCAATAATATTGGGTTCTATTGGAGGGACTTCAATCGGTTTTTCATGTGTTTTTTCAGTGAGCGTGAGTTCAATGAGTCGTTGTCCCTCAAAAACATGGGGATAGGTAGTAGCTGAAGAGAGGATTCCAGATTCTGGAGCGATAAGATCATATTTTTTTGAGGAACCAAAAGGGTCGGCCACAACACCAAGGTGCTCTCCTTTTTCGATTTTCTTTCCGATTTGTTTATTAAGCTGAAAAATTCCACTTCCAGGAGAATGAAGCCAGACTGCTTTTTTTGCTTCTATAAAGGACTTTTCTTTAGGCTTAGCTTTTAAACGAACCATTTGGAGCTCTTTCAAAACCCGAATGATTCCTTTCATTCCTATTTTAATAGAATAATCATCAGTTCGGTGAGCTTCTCCGGCTTCAAAGATAAGGGTAGGGCACTTAGGCATTCCTTGTTCGGAATAAAAAAAGCCTGTTTTTTCATTCGACGGGCGAATGACAGGTGCTCCGAAACAACGTGCTAAATGCGTTGCCACTTGATCTTCAGGGTGAAAATAGACCTGGGGAAGTTTATAAATATGGCTCGGACCAGAACGGATATTAATGCAATGAGTCATCAGGTTAATGACTTCACTTGTAAATAGGTGAGCCAGCCGCGCTGCAAAAGAGCCCGTTTCTGAGCCTGGAAAGTTTTCTGCTAAATCATGACCATCGGGAAGAAAGCGATTATGATTAATCAACCCGTAGACATTCATCACCGGAATACAAATCAACGTTCCAGAAATATTTTTTAAAAGGTGCGTTTCTAGTAAACGGTGGACGATATCAATTCCATTTGCTTCATCTCCATAGAGGGTGGCACAAATTAAAACTTTAGGACCTGTCTTTTTACCATGAATGACATGCATCGGGATGTGTAGAGGAGCACAGGTGTAAATTTCAGGGGTAGGAAGAGCGAGTGTTAGGCGTTCTCCAGGTTGAACTTTAACACCGCAGATTTCAATAGCTTGATTCTTCATATCATTAGCGTATCAAACTTATTAGAGAATATCAAGAAGAGTCAGTGTTTGATATATCCATTATGGGCATGATGCCAATTGTATTGGACAGGGCGCTTTGTTTCCCGGTCATAACGGACCTGAATGGAAATATAGGGATAAGGATGGTCATTATCAAAATCGCGTCCTTCCATAGCATGGAAGAGGGTGATTGCAACTTCCTTGTTATACCATGAAGGGGTTGAAGATTCAGTAAGAGTAATTGTTCGGAGCATAGGTTCTTTATAGTAAGAGAAAAGGGTATCGAGAACGGCTTGAGGGTTTTGCTCAAGACCTTCCACATAGAAATCGACCTCTGCACCGATGAGATGCTTAGAGGTTTGTCCTTTTTTTGAAGGATCCGCATAGAGGTTATGGACAGGGCAACGGTGACCGCAGGTAATGATAACGCGTCGATCCAATTTCTCTTGAAGAAAGTTTAGAAGGTCTATCAAAATGGGATAGATATATTCTTCTCCATTTTTTAGGGGGAGACTATGCATTTCGATCCCTCCACAATCCTGATGATAGATGAAATCTTTTTGCCTATGGATTTGAATTGGAGGGCTTAAGACACTTCCTCGACACCGGAAAAACTCTTTTGTAATCCGAAGATGCTTTCCGATGTGTTTTGCCTCCCATGGATAAGGCTCTCTTTTTTTTAATGAAGTTGGAGGAAACCCAAAAAGAATCTCATCAGATTGACGTTGAACAGGTGCGATCACAAGATTCTGGCTTCGGACCTTCTTTTCTTCCGATTTTTCCAGTCCTGAGCAACCTATTAAAGTGCTGAGGGTAAGAAGTAAGAGAGCATATTGTATCTTCATCTATCTGGAGTATATCGAAGTTTGCAAAAAAATTTCGACCCTTATATGGAGAAAGGTAGGGCATAGAGATATGCTTGAAGGGAAAAGAAGGTTGGAATGAAGAAGGTTCTCATTATTGAGAAAGAGCTCTCATCAAGAGAGCTGCTCCTTAGTTTATTGAAAGGAAAAGAGTTTCAGCTCTTTACTGTAGAAGATGGTATGAGCGCTCTTGAACTCCTTCAAAAACGTTCTTTTGACCTTATATTCAGCGACATAAAAGGAATAAAAACCCTTGATCGATCAAGTCGTCGTCCTTTGGGAACTCCTATTGTTCACCTATCTGATGAACAAGATCCTTTATTAAAGGATGTCGATCATGTGTTAAAAAAACCGTTTTCTGAGAAGGGGATTCATCAGCTTCTTCTTCTTCTTGATAAGGGAAAAGATCAAAAGAAGGTGGTTGCTGAAAGCCCCCAGATGAAAAGAATTTTGAGAGAAGTCGAGAAAATTGCGAAGAGTCACTCCAATGTTTTCATTTTCGGAGAGTCTGGAACGGGAAAAGAGGTGATAGCGGGACTCATTCATGCTTATTCAAGACGAAAGGAGCACCCCTTTATCCGAGTCAATTGTGCCGCTCTTCCTGATACCTTGATTGAATCGGAATTTTTTGGGCATGAAAAAGGGGCTTTTACAGGTGCTCTTCAAAAAAGAATGGGGCGTTTTGAAAGGGCAGATAAAGGAACGCTTCTTTTGGATGAAGTTTCAGAGATTCCTTTAGCTCTTCAAGCAAAACTACTGCGTGTTGTTCAAGAGCAAGAATTTGAAAGGGTGGGAGGGACTGAAGCGATTCATATCGATGTCCGCCTTGTTTCAACGTCTAATCGTGAGATGAAAGAGGCGATTCATGAAAAAACTTTTCGAGCGGATCTTTATTATCGATTAAATGTTATTCCGATTTATTTACCTCCTCTTAGAGAAAGAAAAGAAGATATCCTTCCTTTAGCCCATCATTTTCTTGTAGAAGTTTGTCAAAGGGATCAAATTCCTCTTAAGATCTTTTCAAAGAAAGCAGAGGAAAAACTTCTAAACTATTCTTGGCCTGGAAATATCCGAGAACTACGCAACGTCATTGAACATGGGGTTGTCATGGACTATTCGAATATCATTGAAGAAGAACATCTTCTTATTGATCTGAATCGTTCAGAAGAAGTTCTTCCCATCGTTACAATCAAAGAGCTTGAGAAAAAGCATATCTTAAAAATGCTTGATCATTTTGATGGGAACCGAACCCAAGCAGCAAAAGCGCTTGGGATCAGCATCCGCACTCTTCGCAATAAGCTCAACGAGTATAATACCCCGAAATGCGACCTATAGCTAAAACAGTTTAAATCATCCCATTTTTAAACTGTTTTAGCTATATGAATAACTGCCTGAATTTTTCTTTTTTCCCAGGTCCAGATAGACAAAATGCCTCCTACTTTAGGCAAGTATGTGGTCATTTTGACTAATTGAACCTGAAAAAAAATCGAAAATTCCTTCAGTTATCCCTAGGTCGCACTCCGGGGTAACACTTAAACCTTTTGTTCCTTAAGAATTATAGGGTCTGTAGGGAAAATTTTCTCTCTTAAAGCTTCAAGTTTTTCTAAAGCTTCTTCTAGGTCTTCTTTCAGCTCTTCGTCTATGCCAACAGCAGCTTGTTTTAATGAAGATAGGTGCTTTTCAAAAGCTTGTTTATCGTTTTCAGCAAGGGCTATCATTGCATGATGGAAAGAAAGAGAGAGCTGCCGAGCGGCTTTTGCATTCTCGATAATTCTATCCATGGATGCTTCAAGCTTTGGAGTAAGAGCTTTTAATCCTTCTCCATTTTTGCACTGAACATAGAGAGGAGAAATCTCGATAATTGCATCTACTTGGTCATCGGAATCAAGTTTTGCAAGCTCTGCTTCAGCCAATTTTAAAATCTCATTTGCTCGACTTTCATGCATTCTTGCAAGTTTTACATAAAGACCGGTTCGTTCATCAGCATCCTCGTTCTCGATGAATTTGAGCCCTAGATCTACGTTTCTAAACGGAAAAAAATCTTCTGGGTAAGTAGTAGTATAAGCATTGGCTTGAATCACTAAAGAGCCGTCTTCAAAGGTCACTTTTAGGAACTCATTCATTAGAGGAAAAAAGCGCTCTGCTACTACAATATTTTCCCGACAAAGGAACTGAATGAAATGAACAAGATTTTCATCAGAAATTTGATGCTCTGCATGCATGTTAAGAAGAGTTCTCAAGGGACTCTCAAAGCCAGCAAACGCTTCTTCACGAAATAAATCGGTTGCTTTATCTATCAGGTTTTGAGCTTCTTCAGTTGTTTTATATTCGAAGCTAAAAGTACTTGAGCAAATTCCCTTTACAGCTCGGCATGATACATAGTTTCCTTCGACAGTGATTGTGAATGTTTGAAACTCGATGTTTAGAAGCTTTTGACCAGATATAGGATCTTGACGCCATAGGTCTTCTATGATCTCAAATTTTTGGAAAAGGTCAACATTTCCTTGGCATTGGCCTTTATCGAGAGCAACAAGAATTTCAATGGCACGTTCAGGTGCGTTATTTTCAATAGCTTCACTTGCTTGCTCACATAGGTTTTGAACAGTTTCATAAGAATACGCTTCATTTGGAAAAGCTTCAGCGATATTAGAGGTTTCATTAGTATTAGATACTTCTGTCATGAGTGACTCCTTTGTTATGAATGAACCTATCCTTTAATTCAGGATAGGTTCGTAGAGGAGGAAATCTTAGGAAAAAAAAGGTTTGAATTCAACCAAAAAGGGCTGTTAAAGAAGGGTAATAGCGCAATGAATTTTTTGGAATATCTGCCATTTGTGGATGATCTGAAGGGCAGATAAGAACAGGGGTGATTGCTGCACCTTCCAGAGCTCGAATTCCGCGAAGGGCATCTTCAAAACCAAGCATTTTTTCGGAGTTACCCAAGACTTCGATCGCTTTGAGATAAGCATCGGGCGAAGGTTTGGGGTTTTCATAGTCTTCTCGGGTGATCCAGTAGGGGATATTATTGAGGACAGGAATTTTTTCACGGATCATCTCGGTTTGTTTCCGAGTCGAATTGGTGACAACTGCATGAGGGATTTTTGCCATTTGAACGGTTTCAAGAACTATTTGAGCGCCAGGCATCAAATCCAAACTTCCAGCTTCTAAAAGCTTCGCATATTCACCCTTCTTTTCATCGTATAGAGCTTCCCATGTTTTTGAGACAACAAGGGCTGGAGCATGCGAAGTAATCAGTTGACGTAGCCCCTCTGAACTTTTGTGGGCTACAGCTGCAAAAGAGGGGAAGTCCCAGGGAAACGAAATGCCATTTCCTTCAAGCATTTTTTGATAGGCTTGAAAATGGAGGTGCTCAGTGTTCACCAGAAGCCCATCAAAATCAAAAAAAATAGGAGAGTAATCTAATATCCAGCTCATGATCCTACCCTGGTAATCATTTTTTGCCTTTTCGGCAGCTTTTTTCATAGGAGAAAGAATGCCATAAAAAAGAATAAATGAAAAGTGACTGAAAAGAAGTAAAAATCATTTTAAGCAACTTTAGCTACATTCCTCTTCAACTTCTCTAAAAGTTACTCTTTGAAACCTTGAAGCTTGGGGTTGCTCGCTGCTTGGGACACGATGGCAGGGTGAAAGGCTTCTTGCTCTGGAGTGTTTGGGTTTAGGGGGAGTAGATGGTAGCTTAAGAGTATTTTGGTTAGAGCGCCATGTTCTAAAAGCTCTTCCGAATTCAAGGCCGGGGAGAAGAAGTTCTGGTGTATGTCTAGCAATATGGTGATAGCCTCCCTTCAACCCTTTCCAAATTTCTAACCGTTCTACTTTTAATCCTTCTTCATAAATAGGGAAGATTCTTCTTCCCATCCATCCAATCCCTTGATAGCGATTGATGGGGCTAGAGAGAACTTTTTCCATAATGCGTTCTAGTTTTTTCGGAGTCGATTGTCCAGGGTAAGAGGAAAAATGGCGAATCACGTAGAGTTCTCCTCCATCATCTTTATAAAATTGAATGATTTCGAAGTAAACCCTTTCATAGAAAAGAAGCGTAGCTCTTTGTGTAGCTGTAGAAATTGCGGCATGGGGTTTGCCGAGATATTCAAAAACTTTTGCCCATAGTTGCGGAGAATTTTTATTCCATAGGGGTGTTTGTTGGCTCGATTCCATTAAACCTTCCATTTTTATTTTGGAAAAAAGTGTTCCATGATTTGGAATAAAAGAAAAGGTATTTGGGTTTACGGATAGGTTCAAAAAGGAGATGGCTTTTTTGCAACAGGTTTTGGAACGACTCTTATCCAGCTACCGATAATGTTTGTAGGAACGATCGATCGCAATATAAATGCCGCTGTCTTTTTAGTGATTATGATCGTTTGCTTACTTGCTCTTTATCGAGTACGCAAGGACTTAAAATGGGGTATTCCGAAGGTGATCTAAGAAAAGTTTTTGCCGATGACTGGACTCGAACCAGCACTATATTGCTATAAGCAGATTTTGAATCTACCGTGTCTACCAATTCCACCACATCGGCATGGAAATCAATAATTCTACATAGAATTAGAATTTATTGGAATGTTAGAGTGTTTGGAACAAAGCTATCAGGAGCTTCTACATTGGTATAAGTCAGGGCACATCGAGGATGAGCGTTAAGCGGTCCCCAGGGGTCGGCATCAAAGGTTAATGCACTTTTTGTTCCCGTAAGCGTTAGATTAAAAACGGTAATCGTATGATTGGCCTCTAACATACCATGGGCCTCAGCAGTAAAGTATGTTGCAGAGGCTTCTCCAACTTCCAGATGAAGCGTTGCTAAAGCATTCGTTGTTGTAATGATTGCTTTGAGTTTGACTCTATCAGCTTCATTTGCAATGGGACCATGGATAAAAAGCTCTGTCAATGGCATTGGTGGAAGGATGCGGACACATGAAGAGATAAAATCTGGAGAAAGAGTCGGCCGTTTTTCTGGATCGGGAATTCCCAAATGAATCGAGGCTTGTCCTTGATATAATAGAGTGACTCTTTGATCGAGGGCCTGTGTACAGGTAGGTTCAGTTGATACGACACCAAGCATCGAATAACAAAGTGAATATGGAGGGGCTTGGTCAGATCTAGCGATTAATGCGCGATAGTCTTGAGCGATTCTAGGTTGAAAATGGGCAATTTGTCTTGCGGTGAAGAAAGAGGGGCAGGGAAAAGCGCTCAGTTGGATGAGTTCCCGATCGTTGAAGGTTTTAGCCGCTGTATCAGGGATCGTGTTGTTGTAGTGATTGAGAAACCAGGTATTAATAAAGGGGATATGATCAACTACCCAAAAAATAATTTTAAGGACCACTTCAAAGGCATCTGAGATGCCTTTTTCATCTGCACCAGCTTGTTGTTTGGATTGCTGATTGAGCAGCATGGATATTGGATCAGTTCCGGTTGTCATGACAACAATAATAATCTTGATTCGAATATAAATGAATCATAATAAATAATTTAATATCGTATTGTATACAGTTAATATTCAACATGATGGAGAAAGAGAGCGTGTGCAGGGGCTGTAGCACCAGCTTGGGTCCGATCCTTAGAAGCAAGAATTCTCGGTAAATCTTCAAGAGGGCGCTTATGAGTCGCGATTTCTAAGAGGGTTCCCGTGATATTGCGGACCATTTTGTAGAGGAAGCCATCGCCTTCGAATCGAAGGCAAAATCCCTGCTCCTGGGAGAGGATTTTAAGACTGTATAGGGTTTTGACCGGATTCTTAGCGCCGCAGCCACTAGAGGCAAAGGCTGAAAAATCGTGGGTCCCCAGAAGAAGGGGAAGAGCTTTTTTCAGGAGCTCGAGATCAAGGGGGGTATGGATATAATGCGCATAGCGGTAGTTAAAGGGGTCTTGAGTGGTTGAAAGATAATAATGGTAAATCTTTTTTTTAACACTAAAGCGGGCATGGAAATCTTCATCAACTGGGAGAATCTCATGAATCCGGATATCTCGAGGAAGAATCCCATTTAATGAATAACGTAAGGATGAAAGATTGAGTGTTTCTGGATGGGAAAAGTGGGCAACTTGGAGTCTCGCATGAACCCCTGCATCCGTTCGTCCTGAGCCAATAATTGGAGTTTCAACGCGGAGAATCGTTTGCAGCGCTTTTTGGATGAGCTGTTGAATAGAGGTGCTATTCGGTTGAATGGCCCACCCACTATAATGGGTTCCGTCGTAACTGAGGTTCATTCGATACTTCATGATGAACCTATCGACAAATTAAATTTCATCTTTTTCATAAGATCTCTGCGAGTTTGAGGTCAATAGGATGGGTGATTTTAATGTTGTGGGATGAACCTGTCACAATTTTTACGGGGTGGCCAATGAGTTCTGCAAGGGCAACATCATCGGTGAGTTTTTGTTCTTTTGCTGCTGCAAGCCCTTTTTCTAGTAACTCTCGTTTTAAGAGTTGAGGGGTATACATTTCGTAAAGAAGAGAGCGATCGAGTGTTTTTTCAACAAGGGAGTTTTGGTCGACTTGTTTGATGGTGTTTTTGATGGGGCTTCCAAGGGTTGCTGCACCCGTAGGAATCCCTTCATGAAGGAGTTTTAAAACATCTTCTTTAGTGATAAAAGGACGGGCTCCATCATGAATTAAAATGATATCACCTGTTGTTTTCTTAAAACCATTTTCAACGGAATCTTGCCGTTCTTTTCCTGGATTTGCAAATCGGGTTCCTGAAGGGAAATAGGAATGATAGGATTTTGGGCAAACAACGACGATTTCGTCGATTTCTTTCATAGAAGAAAAAAGTTCGAAGCTATGGAGAATGATCGCTCTTTTTTTTAATGAAAGAAAAACTTTTGGGATCTCAGATCCCATCCGTGTTCCTTTGCCACCGGCAAGTAAGATTAAAGAAATAGTTTTCATAGGGGTAATTATACAAGAAGAAAAGAATTTTCCGCACTCCCCAATGGGAGTACGGAAAATGGTAAGACGTTTTTTAAGAAAGGTGTTTGTTTACTTTCTTAGTCATGTCAAACATGTTGATGGCTCTTTTTCCACCAAAAACTTTTGAGAGCTTCTCATCAGGAATGATGTTTCGCTTGTTATCTGGATCTTGTCTTTTGTGTTTTTTGATATAAGCCCAAAGTTTTTTTGTCACTTCAGTACGTGGCATAGGTCCTTTTCCGACAACTTCAGCGAGTTCTGCGCTGATTTTCATTGGCTTCATGAACTTTGAATTAGCTGCTGCTTTTTTTGCCATTTGGTTCTCCTTTAAAAAAATATGTTCCTTTCGTGAAAGGTATTTGAATTAGTTAAACTTAAGTCCACTTGTATCCTTCTTGGGGATTTATAGTCAAAAAAAAAAGCAAAATCGCCAAGAATTTTCTCTTGTGAACCCATTCCGATGAGCAACTTCTGTTATTTTTCATTTTTATTTGTCGGTTTTGTTTTTTGAAAAAGATTCAAAATTTGCTGGAAAATCTATAAAAATCCTATTAAAATTGCTTATTGGAACAGATTCATGAGGGGATTTTCTTGCCATTTGGGACAAAAACTGGCAATTTATTGATTATGAACCGATCTCATTATTTTAAAACCTTTCTTTTTGTTTCTTTCCCCCAAAGTTTCCGTTTGATTTTACCCCCTACTTTTTTAAGTATGTGGATCAAAATCAAACAAAAACTTTGGAAAAAATCTTCCAAAAATATAATGATTTATAATAGTGAGATAGGTTCATGCATTTAAGAGTTTTACAGCAGCCTTTGGAAAGGCAAAAAGAACACTTGCGCTCACTTTTAGTGAAGCTAAGGCGCGTTTCATCGATTCATGATAAAATTGAAGTTTTGAATGCCCTTCCTGAAGTGGATGCCTTCTTTTCATTTCCTTCTCCATTGAAGACGTTTTTAAGTGGACTTTCCCTAGAGTGTGAATATGTGATTAAAGAGGTCTTTGCCATAGGACAGGGAAAGCGTCTTTTTGAAGAAGTTGAAACGTCCGCAATTCATAGACTCCGCCCTCTTCTTGAGGACTTGCTTGCCCTCGAAGCTTTTTATCGCGATCTTGGAGGAATCATTGGTTACCAACATTTGGTCTTAACCTTATTGACAACCGATAACCATTCAACCGAAAGGGAAAAGTTAACCCCACCAGAAGGGGAAGATTTAAGTAAAGATTCTTTAAGGGTACGAAGAGCTATTATTGAAGGGATCCAGAGTCAAGGAAAGATGGGAGAGCTTTATCCTGTAGGAGGAGCTGCAGATCGTCTTCAACTCAAAGATGAAAAAACAGAAGAAGGACTTCCTGCTGCACGACTTATCTTCTTAGGAAAACCTCTTTTAGAAGGAGTCATTGCTGATTTGCAAGCCCGCGAGTATCTTCACTATAAACTCTTTGGAGCTCAATTGAGAACGCCTATAGGAATGATGACTTCGCGTGCGAATAGAAATCATGAACATATTCGCTCGATTTGTATCCAAAATAAATGGTTTGGTCGTCCTAAGTCCTCTTTTAAGTTTTTTAAGCAACCCTCAGTTCCCACTTTTACGAAGAAGGGAGAATGGTGTTTGCAAAAACCTTTAAAGCTTTTGTTGAAGCCAGGAGGACATGGAATGCTTTGGAAGCTTTTAAAGCAAAATCATGTGTTTGAATGGTTTGATTCCTTAGGTGTTTCGAAAGCTTTAATCAGACAGATCAATAATCCCATGGCAGCTATCGATCATGGTCTTCTTGCATTTTTAGGGATTGGTCACAAAAACGATAAGACATTTGGATTTGCTTCTTGCCCTCGCTTAGTAAATGCTCATGAGGGAATGAATGTTGTAAAAGAGATTCAAGGGAAAAAGGTTTTAACAAATATCGAATATTGTGATTTTGAGAAATGTGGGATTGAAGATAAGCCGAATCAACCCAATGGAAAATATTCACGTTTTCCTTCTAATACCAACATTCTTTTTGCTGATCTTAAAGCGGTGAATCAGGCAGTAGAAAAGCTCCCTAATCCTGGCCTTCTTGTTAATTTTCGAAAAGGGCATCACTACCATGCTCAAGATGAAAAGGAAGAAATTGCCCGCCTTGAAACAACGATGCAAAATATTGCAGATGCCTTTGCGGTAGAAAAAGAGATGACTCTTCCCACCTATCTTACATTTAATGAGAGGCGAAAAACGATTTCAACAACAAAAAAGAAATCGAGTGTTAAAGGAAAAATGCTAGAGACTCCTGAAGGGTGTTACTATGATTATATGTTAAATGCGGAAGAACTTCTTAAGAATCATTGTCAAATGAAACTTCCTACCTTCCCGGATGAAAAAACCTTTACGAGAAAAGGTCCTTCCTTTCTTTTTAGTTATCATCCTGCTTTAGGTCCTCTTTATTCTATTATTGGACAAAAAATCCGAGGGGGAAAGCTGAATCATGGAAGTGAGCTTCAACTTGAAATTGCTGATCTAGAGCTCGAGAACCTTTCTCTCAATGGAAGCCTTTTGATTCATGCAACTGATCCGATGGGACATCTTGAAAAGGGAACTCTCAACTACTCTAATCAAACAGGGCGTTGTCATTTGAAAAATGTACATGTTATCAATGGAGGAATCGATTGGGAAGAGGATCACCTTTTTTGGAAGCATGAAGTTAAAAGAGTGGCCGCATTAAAAATCGTTCTTCATGGGCATTCTGAGTTTTTTGCAGAAAATCTAACGATTGAGGGAGATCTGACTTTAGAAGTTCCTCATGGCATGCGGATGCGTGCACAAGAAAAAAGTGGCCGGGTGATTTTCATCACCGAGCCACTTGATCAAAAAGGTCCATTTTGGACCTATTCCATTGATTCTACTGATAGAATCAATCTTAAAAGAGCTTAGCCGCCTCTTGCCTTATTAATCATAGCACCAAGTAATGGGGCGATAACAAAAGTGCCAGCAGCAGTCTCTTTAGAAAAAACTTTAAATCGTAGCGGTTCTGGCCAATAAGAAGCTGCTGTTCTAAAGTGAGGAACAGCTACGCCGCCAGTTCTTTGCCAAAGAGGCGTATTTGAAATTTGCTCGCCCGCTAAAGTGAATGTATTGATGACACTTCTTCCAGCACCCGCGATATTGCCTGGAATTGCTCTTAAGAATGCAGCCATTGAATTACCTCCGTAAAATAATTGTTTAATAGGGTTTCGCCCTGATCATGATAATCCAAAAATTATAGGGAAAAATTCTTTATTGTAAAGGAAGAAAACCCTATTCTTAACACTCATAAGGAGTTTTTATGAACGAAGAAATTAAAGGAAAACTTAAGAGTATTGATAATCGCCTGATTCACATGTGGAGGTATCTTTGACTTAGAGGTCAAAGAAGAGCAAGTTCAGCTGTTAGAAAAGAAGATGGAAGAGGGGGATTTTTGGTCCGATAATGAAGCAGCCCAAAAAGTCATTAATCAATGCAACCTTCTCAAAGGATGGACAGGGCCATATCGTCGGATTAAAAAGCGTTTTGAAGCAGCCAAAGAATTTCTTGAAGAAGTTGAAGAGGAAGAAGACCCTGAACTCTATCAAGATCTTCTAAAAGAACTTGGAGAGGTGGAAAAAGGTCTTGAAGATTTAGAAGTTAAAAAGATGCTCTCCGGTGAATTGGATAACAAAAATTGTTATTTGAGTGTGAATGCGGGGGCTGGTGGAACAGAGTCTTGTGATTGGGCTTCGATGCTTCTGAGAATGTATCAGAAGTGGGCTGCTAAGCGGGGATGGAAAGTTGAAGTCATTGAAAAACTTGATGGAGAAGTTGCTGGGATAAAAAATGCAACCCTTCAAATAAGTGGACCCTTTGCTTATGGATACTGTAAAGCAGAAAAAGGAGTGCACCGCCTTGTTCGGATCTCTCCTTTTGATAGCAATGCACGTCGTCATACGAGTTTTGTCTCTGTCGATATTTCCCCTTTGATTGAAGATGATATTCAAATAGAGATTAAGTCCGAAGAAATTCGCATCGATACATTTCGTGCTTCTGGAGCAGGGGGGCAACATGTGAATACCACTGATTCAGCTGTTCGGATTACACATATTCCTACAGGAATCGTGGTCTCTTGTCAGGGAGAGAGGAGTCAGTTGCAGAATAAGGAAACATGTCTTAAAATGCTCCGTTCAAAGCTTTATGAAAAAGAGATTTTAGAGCGTGAAGAAGCTCTCGAAAAAATGGGGGGCGAGAAGAAAGAGATTGCTTGGGGATCACAAATCCGCAACTACGTTTTTCAACCTTATACGCTTGTAAAAGATACCCGAACAAAGTATGAAGAGGGGAATATCCAAGAGGTTATGGATGGAGCTCTTGATGGGTTTGTAAATGCTTATCTTAAGGAATTTGGTTAAGGTATATGAATATTACTGAAGAAAGTGACTACGATGTTCGCTATTCTAATCAGGATGATTTTCCTTTTTTGCATAAATGGTTAGGGGAATGCCGTAAATGGTATCCTGTTTCTTCTGATAAAGATGTTGAAGCTATGGCAAAAAATTGGATTGGCTTCTATCGCTATGGTGCAAGTTTAACTGCTGTTTATAAAAAGCAACCTGTTGGAATTGCAACCCTTTTTCTCATGCCCTATCGGAAAGTGATTCATCACTGCCTTGTTTACTTTATCGTAGATCCCAAACATGCGAGAAAAGGGGTCGGAACATCTTTGATTAAAAATATCGATCATCTTGGAAAAAGTTATTTTCGTTTTGAATGGATGAATATCGAGATTTTTGAAGGATGTCCCGCGATACCTCTTATAGAAAAAGCAGGATATGAGCAAGTCTTTAAACAAGAAAAGTTTGTTAAAGAAAAAGAAGGATATCTTGCCCGCCACCTCTATCAAATCAATTTTAGTAAGGATCAGAATGGCAAGTAAAAAACCTCTCGTGACTTTTCGGCCGACAATTCCTGAAGATCTTGAATCTTATAAAGAGTGGCTTCAACAACCAGGAGTTCTTGAAGGGTTTCCCATGTCGGATAAGCGGGAAATCGATGATGCGGTACGTCTTTGGCATCAATACTTGGCTAAAGGAGCTTCGATTACTGCACTCTATAAGAAAAAACCTGTGGGAGCAGCAAATCTCTATGTTCAAGATGTTGAAAAACTTAAGCATCAATCCTTATTTGTGATTCTAGTTGATGAGAAATATCGAGGAAAAGGAATTGGGACCCTTCTTTTAAAAGAAGTTCAAAAACTTGCGAAAAACAAGTTTGGAATAGAGATTCTCCATCTGGAAGTTTATGATAAAAACCCTGCAATTCGTCTTTATGAAAGGGTAGGTTTTAAAAAGTATGCACATCATCCTGATTATCTTAAAGATGTGCATGGGAATTATTACGGGAAAATCTTAATGCAAATGGAGTTATAAAGGATCGGTTCATGGCAGGTCATAGTAAATGGGCAAATATTAAGCATAAGAAAGAGAGGGCTGATGCAAAAAAGGGAAAGATCTTTTCTCGCGTTGCTAAAGAGATTATATCAGCTGTTAAACAGGGCGGCCCAGATCCAAAAGCAAATACAAAACTCCGTTTAGCTCTTCAAAAGGCAAAAGTTGCTAATGTTCCTTCAGATGTGATTGATCGAAATATAAAAAAAGCAGCAAGTGCTGACCAAGAAGACTTTACAGAGCTCACCTACGAGCTTTATGGTCATGGGGGTGTAGGGATTATTGTCGATGCAATGACCGATAATAAAAATCGGACAGCATCGGATATGCGTATTGCAACGAATAAAAAAGGGGGATCGATTGCATCTCCTGGATCTGTAGCATTTAATTTTGATCGCAAGGGAGTTCTTCAAATTGGAAAAGATCAAGGCGATGAAGAGACCCTTTTTATGCAAGCCACTGATGCAGGAGCTGATGATTTTGATGTGACAGATGAAGGTTTTATTGTGGTGACTCCTCCGGAACTTCTTTATGAAGTAAAAGAAAAGCTCGAAGCAAGTGGTATATCTGTACAAGAAGAGAGTTTAGAAATGATTCCTAAGACAACGGTTGAGTGCGATTCTGATGCAAAAGAAGCAAACCAGGGGCTTATTGATTTTCTAGAAAATCTTGATGATGTGGATGCTGTTTTTCACAATATGGAAGATTAACCGCTACATCCGTGGAAAAATTTAAACCAGCTTAGCATCTCTCTTTGATAACCAATATCCTCAGAAATTTGTGACCGATTCTTTTGATATGCTGCTATTTTAAGCATTGTGTTTCTTCCACTCTCTGAGAAGCAAGAATAGAGGCCAACACCTCGAACAAAGCCTCTTTCACCCCGCTCGATCATGCCGTTTTTTGTTCTTCGGATTTCGCTTAATAGACCCCGACGTTCATCAATAGCATACTCAGGATAGGTTTCATTAAGAGCAGAGATATACTCTTGAACATCTTCATAGGTGATTTTTTCGGGCTCATCAAAAAAGGGAGTAAGTTCTTGTTGGATGGCTTCTTTATCTTTTTCAAATGCAGGGTAAAGAACGACTGTTTCTTCTCCAATGATCTGCTTCTCAACAACAGCTGTTGTATAGCCAAGCATTCCCCAAACTCCAATATAGACCTGCTTGGTAACCTCTTCAGTGACCTCTCTGATCTCAGATCGAATGACTGGATCGATTGAGACAAAAGAGCTGACCAACTCATCTAGATCACCCGATTCCGCTGCTTTTTTAGGGATATAATCTTCAATAATATGAGGTTGAAAGCCTGTTGTTGTCATAGACATACAAAACCCTCCTTTTACTTTTTAATAAAAGTATTATATCATAATTATTAATATAATTTAATTATAAAAATTATTTTAATAATTAAAGTCTAAATTCAGCAGCTTTGACATAACGAATTCTATCAAAACCTCTGGAAGGGCTAGGAGGGACAAAGCTATGAGAGTTTGTTCGGGTTTTTGGATCATATTCTACAACAAGTTTATGGAATGCGTAAGACTTAGGGATGCGATGGGTCATTCCCTTTATCTTTCTCCATAAATAGATGATTTTTTTTGTAAAATCGGCCAACCCAAGGGCGATACCTGTTTCTCTCCAAGCTTCAAGCTTTCTTCCTTTAAAACGATAATTGCGTGCATAATCATCATAGGCATCGATGGATTGATACTCAGGAAGAAGTTCGTAATCTTCTCCTTCAACGAGGTGTTCAATCCGGCGCATGTGGGTTTTAAGCTCGGTGATCTGAGGGTTTCTTGAAGTTGCGAGGGGATTAAAGACATCGAGTTGAACGTCTACAGGGAACTCTTCACCTCTCATTGCCGCTTCTTTTGCATATCCTTGCAATCCTCGACCCAAGAAAGTTCCGTGGGTAAATAATGAAACCTTATCATTGAATTCTGTTACATGCTGGATAGACATTTTTACTCGAAGAGCTTTGAGTAAGTCTTTATTTTGGATGATGAAGTCAGAAAAGTGTTGTTCTTCTTCTCTATCAACTTTAAGAGAGCTGTGAGTAAAGAGCTGAACATTGACGATTGGGATGCGGTTTGAAGTGAGTGTATGGCGAATAAGGTCGTTTTGAGCGTCAAATCCTCCTAAGCTATTTCCTATTGAAGCTAGTGGACGAGGAACTCTTCCTTCCATCAAATTGGTAAAGCGTACAAAGTCATCAACATCATAAGGTGCTAGTTCGGGGGTTCTGCTAGGATTAATCGCTAAAATTGTGGCAATATAGGTTTGGGTTAATCTAAGTTGGTCGATTCCTTCAGCTCTTTGTATCGCTCGATGGATTTGTTCAAGTTGGCAAGCTAATCGTTCTCCTTCTTCTTTTGGCATTTGTTTTTCAAAAACTCTTTTTTTAATTTCGTGTTGGAGCGCTTGATGCATTGCATTTAAAGGTTCAGCGAGGGCTTCATAATCTTCTGACTCTTTTACTTGGTGATAGGTTCTCATAGTCACTGCTAAGTGTCCCATCCAAACTGGAAGGGTAAACTCATTAAAGAATTTCTTATCTTCTTCATAGGTTGAACTGCTATAAAGGTAACCGGCGTGTTTGGCTAAGTCACGCGTGATAGTGTGACCCCCTCTTTGAGCGTAGTGATCTCGGCTTGTGTCTCTTGGAGCGCGAATGACAGGAAGAGAAGGATCGTAATCGTCGCAAGCAGGTCTCAGAACATACCAAAGTTTTCCGTGGCCAGAATCAACACCCTGATCAACACGATAGTAAACAGTATGTCCAGAACTATCTTTATAGGGAGAAGGAATTAAAGCTCCCACTCGCCAGGTTCCGTCGGTTTCGCTTCGCATTAAATGCTTTTTAACAACAACTTTTGTGATCATCTCAAAAAAATAACGATCCAGTTTTTCTCGATTCACAACCTGTCCTGGGAATGGATCTTTCATTTCATTAAAAACTTGGAGGAGTTCTTGTTGGTCTATCCAAGGGCGAAATGTTTTTCTATCTGAGATCTCTTTGTTGTAAGAACCTTTAATGGTCTTGGAGAACTTTCTTCCGGTATAAAGTCTTTCCCACTGGCCTTTTGGGGTTTCTAATAATTTTACCAACTTTCCAAATCGCTCGTGATCTAAATGTTCTGAGCTCATGCCACTTTCATCTCTTACAGCTCCAATGTATCGGTAGAGATCGGCAACTGTTCCTTCTTGGCCGAATCTTTGCAAAATAGCGCGCGCTTCACGGTTTGTAAAAGGATGATTGCCACTCATAAAAATGGTAAGAAGGCGTTCATCGACTCGATGCTCTGAAAGGAAATCTTCTATTTTATTTCCCAGCAGAGTGACATCAGACATTTCAATATTGTTCATTCCAATGTTGCAGAAATAAATATATTTGGGTAGAAGAGGGTCTCCATCTTTGATCATTTTTTCAAAATCAAAGCCATACGTTTTTTGAATTTGCTCGAGCTTTTCCTTTCCGATTTCTCTTTCAAGGAATCCCACATAAGCGCGTACTGCTTGTCGATTTTGTTCTTCCCATTGACGCATTTCTTGACGATAGAAGATCTTACGGAAAATTCTTTCGATTGTTGAAAAACCTTTCATTAAATGGATTGTTCCATCTTGAACAACAAATCTCACGCGGGGCTTGCTCCAACTCCATTCGTTTAGAATATTATCTTCTTTGATAGGGGTATTTGTGAAATAGTGAGTAGCTGCACGTGTATAACCATCTTCGTAAGAGGGAACCAAAAGACCTGTTGACTCTGTGAATGACTTCTGTACTGCTCTTTTTGAAGAAAGGGTAAGCTCATCATGAATATCTTGCTGAGCAACTTCAAGGATATGGGTGTTTCCATCGTAAAATAATAATTTTACATCCCAAGCATTTTTCTCGCGGTCATATCGATAGGCTTCGATGGTGAAAGGAGCTTCGATCACTTTTTGAGCTTCTCTATAGAACAGGGAGAGCATGCGTGAAACAACGGGGCTGTTTAAGTGACTAGCAGTCAGCCGAGAAAGCCCATGAGCGGTCTGCTCATAGGTACCATCAGGAGCTTCTATGTGATGAATAGGAGCAACTTCCACCCTTTTCCCCAAGTTATTACATAATAAATATGAAATATTATAACATATTTTTTATTAATAACTTATATAAAGAATATTTTAATTTTTAATAAATTGAATTATTCTAACATAAGCTGTTATTAATGTAAGACTTATGAAAATAAGAGCAATAGGGCTAAATAGAGAAGGGAAGAGGACCATTAGAGCAAAGAAGATAAAGGCTTCTCCTCTTTCAATGAGTCCTGGGCTATAGTGGAAACTCTTCTCTGAATCGTTCTGTTCAAAAACACCGACGACAAGGAAAGTTGTGATACAGATAAGAATAGCCCCAAGCATTCCTATGCTTAGGAGTGCTCGCTTTTCAGGAAAATAGAGGTAGAGTCCCAGAATAATCGCAAATTCGACCAGTCGATCTGCTGTAATATCTAAGGCAGCACCCTTTGGTGAAGCTTTTCCTAAATGACGTGCCAAAGAACCATCAAGGGTATCGAAAAAGCCACTTAAAGCAAGAAAAACTAGGGCTAGAATAGAGCGTTGGAAATAAAGGCAAAAAGGAACCAGTATTCCTGTTAACATCCCTAGCAAAGTAAACATTTGTGGAGAAAATCGATGGAGGGTTTTCCATTTTAAAAGGGGATGAATGACAAGACGTTGGTAAGGGGTTCTAAAATTGCTATCGATCACGTCTTAATCGTTTAACAAATATTGGGATTAAAGCAAAGAGAGCTAAGACAATCAAAGCAATCTTAATTTCTATGTTAAAGACTGTTTCAACTGATAATTCTTTTCCCGAGTCAAAGATGGCACCTAACCCATTTCCTGCTTGAGTAAAGACATAAGCTCCAGGAATGATTCCAAGAAAAGTTGTCCAGAGATAAGTGCGGGTTTTAACGTTAAAAAAAGCAGGGGCAATGTTTACAAGCCAAAAAGGAAAAAGGGGAATGAGTCGCAAAAAAAGGAGGTAACTCGCTGCATTTTTTTGGAAGCCAGTTTCCATTTTTAAAAGAAAAGGACCAGCTTTTCGTTTTAAAAGATCTCCCATTGCTGTGCGGGCAGCTGAAAAGATGATTGTAGCCCCGATCGTGGCTCCTACAACAACATAAATCGTACTTAAGGGAACTCCAAAGATAAATCCCCCAAGAATCGAAAGAAGAGCTCCTCCGGGGAGTGATAGAGCTGTCATTACAACATAAATAAGTGTAAACAAGAAAGGCATTAAAAGAGGATATTGATCTATGTAGGAGAGAATGAGTTGTCGATTTTCTTTAATCGTTTCAAAAGTCAAATATTTAGTGACTCCAGAGAAATAGACAATAAGCATTAAGATAATAATGATAATAATTGGAATCCATTTTTTCATGAACCTATCCCGAATTAAAGGATTTATTAGTCATTGCACTTATTCGTTTTTATTCTCTATATAGAAGAATAGGTATTATGAATGTAGAAAAAAAACGGATCTTAGAAAATCAAAAGCGAACCAAGTATTGGAAACATTGGGGCCCCTTTCTTGCTGAAAGACAATGGGGAACAGTTCGTGAAGATTATAGCTCAGATGAAAAAACATGGGATTATTTCCCTTACGAACTGGCAATGGAAAGAGCTTATCGTTGGGGAGAAGATGGAATTGCAGGGATTTCTGATAGTCGCGCACGCCTTTGTTTTGCTTTAAGTTTTTGGAATGAAGAAGACCCTTTTATCAAAGAGAGAATTTTCGGTCTTTCAAATCCAGAAGGGAATCATGGGGAAGATGTCAAAGAGTACTACTACTACCTCGATAATACCCCAACACACTCCTACATGAAATATCTCTATAAATATCCCCAAGCGGCTTTTCCTTATGATGGACTTCGAAAGGTCAATGCAAAGCGGACGCAAGAGGAAGGGGAGTATGAGTTGATTGACACGGGGATTTTTGATCATGATCGCTACTATGATGTTTTTGTAGAATATGGAAAGAAAAGCCCTGAGGATATTGTCATTCGCGTAACGATTCATAATCGAGGAAATGAAGAAAGAACACTTCATCTTCTTCCCACATTTTGGGCACGCAACCTTTGGTTTAAAGATGGAGTCGAAAAACCTGAGTTTTCTGCTGTAGATGATGGGAAAACGATCAAAGTCGAGCATTATCAACTAGGGACCTGGTATCTTCATGGAGATGAAGGAGGAGAACTTCTTTTTACTGAGAATGAAACAAAAGGAAAAGGACCCTTTGCAAAAGATGGAATCAATGAATACCTTGTTCATGGAAAAAAAGAAGGAGTAAATCCTGAGCAAAAAGGGACAAAAAGTGCTTTTCACTATACCCTAAAAATTCCTCCAAATGAAAAAAAAGAAATCCACCTTCGATTAACAAAAGATGGTGATGCTCAACTAAAAGATATTGGAAAAATTCTTAAAGCGCGTTATCGGGAAGCAGAAGAGTTTTATGGAGAGATTCTCCCTTCAGATCTAACAGAAGAGCATCGGATGATTGCTAGACAAGCTTATGCTGGTCTTTTGTGGAACAAAATGTATTACAACTTGGTTATTCCAGAGTGGCTTAAGGGAGATGAAGGGTTTAATCCCCCCCTTCCTCCTCACGATCCCTGCAACGCTCGTAATAGCGAATGGCTTCATCTTTATTCGGATGACATCGTTTCAACACCTGACAAGTGGGAATTCAACATGTTCTTTTCGTGGGATACCGCTTTTCATGCTCTTCCTCTCGCGATTCTTGATGCCGATTATGCCAAGCACCATCTGACTCTTCTCACCCAAGAGTGGTATATGCATCCTAATGGGATGCTCCCTGCTTATGAATGGAATTTTAACGATGTCAATCCCCCTGTTCATGCATGGGCAACTTGGCGGGTTTTTAAAATCGATGAAAAGGTCAATGGGTCTCAAGATCGTTTCTTTTTAGAAAAGGTTTTTCAAAAGTTGCTCTTAAACTTCACTTGGTGGGTGAATCGGAAAGATCATGCGGGAAAAAATATTTTTCAGGGGGGCTTTTTAGGACTCGATAATATCAGCGTTTTCAATCGAAGTTCTGAGCTTCCTGCAGGAGCCACCCTTTATCAGTCTGATGCGACAAGTTGGATGGGGATGTTTACCCTGAATATGCTTACCATTGCCTTTGAACTTGCTCTTGAAGATCGCGCTTATGAAAATATGGCGAACAAGTTTTATAACCACTTTCTTTTGATTGCTGATGCAATCAATCACGAAGAGCTTCACTCAAAACCTTTATGGAATGAAGAGGATGGTTTTTATTATGATGTTTTAAAAATGAGTGATGGAACCGAGCACCCACTGAAAGTGCGTTCTCTTGTAGGGCTCATGCCTCTTCTTGCTGTTTCAACAATCGAACCAGAGATCTTAGATAAACTTCATGTTTTTAAACGGAAAATGGACTGGTTTTTAAATAATCGGCTCGATCTCTGCGAGAAAGTTGCTTGTATGAAAACCCCGGGACAAAAAGAGCGGCGTATCCTTTCTATTGTTGATCGAGAAAAACTGACGAAACTTCTTAAGATCATGCTGGATGAAGAGGAGTTTTTAAGTCCCTATGGGATTCGTTCGATTTCAAAGTGTCATGAGAAGCATCCCTTTAAACTTGAAATTGATGGTAAGACATTTTCTGTCGATTATGAACCAGGGGAATCTAGAAGTCGTCTTTTCGGGGGGAATTCGAATTGGAGAGGACCGATTTGGTTTCCGATCAATGTCCTTTTGATCGAAGCCCTTCAAAAGTATCACCATTACTATGGGGATGATTTGAAAGTGGAGTTTCCTACAGGTTCAGGAAAGGAAATGAATCTTTGGGATGTAGCTGCAGAACTTTCCAAACGTCTTGTTAAAATCTTCGAAAAAAATGAGAAAGGAGAGCGCCCCGTTTTCGGAGAGCGCCCCAAATTCCAGTCTGATCCTCACTTTCAAGATTACATTCTATTCCATGAATATTTTCATGGATGTTCGGGTCAAGGGCTCGGTGCGAACCACCAAATGGGATGGACCGCAGCTGTTGCCAAATTGATTAAACAACTCGGCGACTACGGTCACATTTAGGTTAAAAATCTATTTTGCTTTAATGGTTAAAGTGCCTTCAGCAAGAGAGCCTCCAGCAGAGCTTAAAGCAACAACACGATAGGTATAGGTCTTTTTCGATTTCAGATTGTTATCTGTAAACTTTAAAGGACCTTGACCTTTAACAGTGCCGACGAGCTTAGAGTCGCGGTAGATCTTGAAAGTCTCACTGGAAGAAGAAGTCCAAGAAAGCTTCACGAAATGATTGGTTTCAGTGAGGAAACTGTCACTTCCAGCTTTTCCCGTAACAGTAAAGTCAGCCATGGGTGCAGGAATATAAGCAATCCATAAAGGTTGGGTAAAGGCTGACAAGGAATCATCAATCACTCCGATGACAGAGAATGTTGCCATATCAATAATGGATACAGAAGGCCCTCCACCCCCGGGATTCGTGATGAAAGCTGTTGTTCCATCTGGGCTAATAAGTGCTTTAAAGGGTAGATTGAATGTGCTTGAAGGATCATTCACAAGTCCAGTAACTGCTAGAGTTGGAATATCAATGATGGAAACAGTATTATTAGTGTTATTTGGAACAAGAGCTCTTTGTCCATCAGGAGAGATTGATAAAGCAAGTGGACGACTAAAGGGACCTAGAGCATCATTGATAACCCCGGTGACTGTTTGAGTCCCAACATTCATTACAGAAACGGTATTTCCTATTCCATTTGCAACAAGAGCTGTGGTTCCGTCAGGAGTGATTTCTATAGAAACTGGTCCGCTAAAAGGGCCTGCAACATCGTTCACGAGTCCAGTGACTGTATTGGTTGCAACATCAATAATGGAAACCGTATTGTTGTCGTTTGGGACAAAAACAATTGTATTATCTGGTGTGATTGCTGGAAAATTCGGCCCAACAAAAGGACCTGCGGCATCATTCACAATCCCAGTGACTGTTTGAGTCGAAATATCGACGACAGAAACGGTTGTATTTCCTTCATTTGTAATAAAACCTTTTGTTCCGTCAGAAGTGATAACCATTCCATTAGGAAAATTAACAGGTCCCGCTGCATCATTGAGAAGTCCTGTTACAGCAAGAGTTGAGAGGTCAACGATCGAAACGGTATTATTCGCTCTGTTTAATATAAAAGCTGTTGTTTGATCTGGGGTGACTGTGATAGATACTGGGCCACTAATAGGGCCTGCAGTATCGTTAACAGTTCCAATGACTGTATTTGTTGTACCATCAACAATCGCAACGAAATTTCCTGCAGTATCGTTTACTAGATAGTCGGAAAATGCGTTGATGGATGTAAAAATAAAACAAAGTAAAAAGGTCTTGAAAAGTGTCTTCATGGCTTCATCCTCATAAGGTTTTAGACTAAAAAAATCATAGAAGGTTAAAGATATTTTTTATAGTTTTTTTTTAACTGAAAGCTGCCCACCTTTTCCATGATTGGCAGCTTTAGAAGAAGCCTTATTTTACTTTGAGTGAAATACTTCCAGCAGCAGCAGGTCCAAATGAGTCTTCTGCTACCACTTGATACGTATAGGTTCTTTTTCTCTTAAGGTTATGATCCTTATAGGATCGGAAATCTCCAGCAGGAAGACTGGCAATATGGGCTCCATCCCGGTAAATTTTATATAAAATAGGGAAGGCTCCATCAAGAGGAACCGACCAATTCAGCTGAATAAAGTGATCGGTTTCAACAAGGAAATCTTTTCTTTTAGCTTTTCCACTTACTGCAATAGATTGAAGGGGAAGAACGAAGCTTGTAAGAACTAGGCCATGGGGAGCAGTTCCAGCTGGAAGAGGAATCGTTCCTGTGACCATATTTGTGATAAGATCGATGACACTGAGAGTATCATCACTTCCATTGGTAACATAGGCGGCCCTTCCATCTGCCGAGATAGCAACATCAATGGGATTATTTCCTACAGGAATGGAACCTATTGCAGTATTGGATGCTATATCAATGACCGTCACATCATCCGTGATCTGATTTGTCACATATGCACGTGTTCCGTTGGGGGAAATTGCTACGGCAAAGGGAGAGGTTCCTGTACCAACAGTTGCCACAACAGCATTGCTTGAGGTATTGATGACACTAACATTATTACTCCCAGCATTCACGACATATGCATAAGCCCCATCAGGCGTAATTGCGATATCAATAGGAGAGGTTCCAACATTGACAGTATTTGCGACGGTATTGGTTGCTGTATCAATAACGCTGACGTTCCCGGTTCCGCTATTTCCCACATAAACAAAGGCCCCATCAGGTCTTATAGCAATGCCTTCAGGATTTGTTCCAACAGGAATTGTAGAGATGATACTATTGGTAGCAGTATTAATTACACTCACAGTATTTGGGGTTCTTTCTCCGACATATGCAAAGCTTCCATTTGGGGTAAAGACAATCCCTGTAGGAAACCCTCCTGTTGGAATATTTCCTATGGCTGAGTTGGTTGCTGTATCGATTACTGTAACAGCATTCAATCCATTATTGGAAACATAGACAAGGGAATCATTTGCATTAATCGCAAGTCTCGTTGAAGAACCACCAATGGAAATAGGGACTCCTAAAGTATTCGTCGTAATATTGACTAGGGTGATGTCAGTACTTCCTTTTCCTGAGATATAAGCAAAGCTATCACTAAAAGCAAAATGACTTTGGAATCCCATGAAAAAGGTTAGAAAAAATATTAAGAACTTTTGTTTCATAAGCATCTCTTTTTGCTTTAACGATAGTAATTGGCCGAAGCAAGAGGTCCTAGTTTATCTTCAGCAATCATTTCATAGGTGTATGTTTTATTTTTCTATTGTTGTGGTTGCAGTAACTGAGTCCCCCCTTTACTGGTAACATAGTCAAAGGGGGGTGAAAGCTATCATGCTTTTTTTAGTTCGGATAACTAAAAAGAGAAAATGGCTTTTGTTTCATAACTAGTTTACTTTGCTTTAATGGTTGTAGTTGTCGAAGCAAGAGGTCCTAGTTCATCTTCAGCAATAATTTCATAGGTATATGTTTTGTTTTTCTTCCGGTTATGATCCTTATAAGTTCGAGTATCACCAGCAGCAATTGTAGCAATAAGAATTCCATCGCGATAGATTTTATAGTGTAGGGGAATGGTACCCTCAAGTGGGGTAGCCCAACTGAGTTGGATATAAATATCAGAATCAATCATAAAGCTATCGTTTTTACTTTTTGCTGTTACTGAAAGGGAACCTTGTGAGGTAATTGAAAGGGGTGTAATTGCAATCGATACTGGATCTAAGACACCTGTAGGAAAGGTCGATATTAGAGTATTGGTGGCAACATCAATGGTACTAATTGTACCATCAGGTTTATTGACGACATAGAGAGTGTTTCCATCAGGAGTAACAGCGACATCTGTTGGGCCATTTCCTACACCGATTGTAGCGATAACGGAGTTACTTGCTGTGGAAATTGCACTGACATCATTTGTTCCTTGGTTTGCAGTGTAGACAAAATTGCCATCAGGAGTGATTGTAATGAACCAAGGATTCGTTCCAAGAGGAATCGTAGCTGACACTGCATTCGTTGTAGTATTAATGACACTGACAGTACCTCCTGTAGAATTTGTAACATAAATAAAGCTTCCAGTAGGAGTTGAAACACCATCGGTAGGAGCTGTTCCTACAGCGATTGTTGTGCCTGTTGGTGAGTGTGTAGAGGTATTCACAACACTCACATTATTAAATCCTGTATTGATGATATAAGCAAGGGCTGCATTAGGATGGAAAACAATCCCTTGAGGACTTGCTCCTGCTCCTAAACCGAAGGAAGTTAGAATACTATTTGTGGCTGTATCAATCACGAATACCGAATTTGTTGTACCATCAGTAACATAAACAAAAGATCCATCTGGTGAAACAGCAATGCCATTTGTATCTGTCCCAACGGGAATAGTGGCTATCACACTATTTGTCGCTGTTTCTATAACATTAATATTATTCGTAGATGTATCTACGTAAGCATATTTTCCATCAGGACTTATAGCGATAGAAAGACATCCGCCCACGGGAACCGTTGTTAAAGTAGTATTAGTTAGTGTATCAATCACTTCGACACCAGGGCCTCCTTTACTTGTGACATAGGCAAAGGGATCGGCAATAGCAATAACACTCTTTAAGCTTAGTATTAAAACAGCTAGGAAATAAAAGATTTTTTGTTTCATGAAGACCTCATTTTTTGTTTGTAATCCTTGTAGTCGCACTTTTTTTTCTAAAAGGATTGCGAATATTACATTCAAAAAAAACTTTTAAATAATTTGAGGTTTGTTTGCAACAAAATTTCTCAGAAAATGAGAGAAAAAACGAACCTATCTCATATTGAGATAGGTTCATAGAGTTATCTAGGCTTTAAGGAAGAGAAATATACGTCCCTTCCACTTTTAAGTTTTCAGCAGTAATTCCTTCATAGCGGAAGGCTTTTCCATCAGGTTGCTTTCCTTCGAGCATAATAGCGATTCGCTTGGGGTTTTTTCGCGAGAGGAATGTGGCAGTATCTTTCTTAAAGTCTTCATAGGTGAGATCTTTAAGGGCTGCAATCAACTTTTCTCGTCTTTCGAAGTCCCCCTTGTAGGTAAAAGCAAGGGCATGGAGCTGACTGGCCATTTGTCCTAAATTAGTAGGAGGGTTTCTAAAAGAGTAATGACATTACTCTTAATCAGTTCAAACCGTCCTTCAGAAAGAATTGTTTCAAAATCTTTGATATAGGTTTCCAAAAAGAGTTCAAATCGAGCAATGAGTTCATCTGGCTGATGCGAAGTTGATTGAACTAGGAAGAGGTTATAAAGCTGCTCTTCTTCTTCTGCACTCATCGCTTTTGCGATATAGGCAGTTTGTTGCTTTGTTCGGAGTGTATCGAAGAAATCTTCTTGTAGAGCGGTTCCTAAAATAGAGTGGGAAGCTTTTTTTGGGAAAGTCATCCCCCCTTGTTGAATCATTAGAATGGCAGCATTCCCAAGACATTCTGTTTGAGCAGGGATTTTATAAGGTCCCTGAAAAGCTGAGAGTGTTAACATTTGTTTTTTCTCATGATCCTTCTTAGGATAAGGATTGGCTCCAAATTTTTCATGAATGGTTGTCCATGTTTGATGAGCCTCTTTTTCTGTCATATTTCCTGCGAAGAGTGCTTCTATGTAACAGTCATCTAAGAGGTGATTTGCAAAGGATAGATAATCTTCGTAGGTGAGGTTTTGAAGTGCAGCAAGTTTCTCTGGATGTTTCGGAGCGTTATTAAAAAGGAGATTTTGGTAAATCTCAAGACCTTGGATCATTGGCATTGCTTTACCAACATTTGCATAGTTACTTTTCAATGCGGCTGAATAGAGTTCAAACTCTTCCTTCGTCATTTTACAGTTTTTTAGTTCTTTTAATATTTCATTGAGTAGGAGAGGTGCTTTTTCACTATAGCCACCCACCTGAAGAGAAAATTTCATGTCATTGGGATAACAACTCATTCCCAAGGATGCAGGCTGAGCAAATGAGAGAGTAGGAGCAAGTTTTTCATCTAAGGTATAAGAAAAGAGATCAAAGAGAACGATTTGGCGAGCTGTTCCATCAATTAAAGGAGTATAAACATTCAAGATCCATGAGATTTCAGGAACTTGGTATTGTGTATCTTCCCAAAAATATAAAGTTCCACGGTCATTTTCAACGAGTTTTTGAGGACGAGGTGTTACATAAATGGTCCCATCCCCTTCACTTGTGACGAGTTTTAGATTATTTGGAATAAAGTGATTTTGCATTGGAAGAGCAATTTTGGGGTGCGCAGGAAGGGTATTCCAAGCCATTAGGGTTTCAGGTGAGATTTTTCGGATCGCATATTCAGCACCTGTCCAAGTTTCCTTTTTATCGGGATGAATTCCTGTCAGTTCTGGCGATGCAATCACAAAATAAGCTGCACTTTCTGGGGTAAGGTTTGCTAAAAATTTTTCAGTTTCTTCTCCATTATAGGTTGTAGGGAGAGTTGTTTTTAAAGGGTAAGTCTCAAGGGGCTCATCGATAAGATTCTGGGCATGGCTTTGAACAAAAACATAGGGAGTCACTCTCGATTGAAATTCATAGTCGATTTTTGCCATTGTTTTCATTTCATTGAAGATGTAGGGAGGGATGCCGCTAGCTTTTAAAGAGTTTAATGTTTGGAAGCATCGCTCTATGACAACTTCAAATTGTTCAGCTCCTTGAGGAGTAAGGTCAAAGCTAATAGAGAAAAGACCCGTTTCTTTTCCTGCACGCATCATTCCTGAAGAGATATCTTCAATGAGCCCTTCATCTTTGAGTTGGGTATAGAGACTAGAAGCATGGCGCCCTCCAAGGATGTATCCTAAAAGGCTGTGTGCTTTGTTGTCGAAATTTTGCACATATTCAGGAGAGAGTTCCCATTCAATTGAAAGT
This sequence comes from Chlamydiales bacterium, assembly GCA_024233395.1. Lineage (GTDB taxonomy): Bacteria > Chlamydiota > Chlamydiia > Chlamydiales > Simkaniaceae > Neptunichlamydia. The sequence goes on along the minus strand of JACKPR010000002.1, from coordinate 102,575 downwards.
GAGCGGAGATCTTTAAAGGGTTTAACCGCGATGATGTTTCCTTCTTGCTTTTCTGAAAAAAGCTTTTCTTTTGAAGGAGTAATGGAAGTTGTTGATTGAGGAACAGAGGAAAAAAGGCGAGCAGTCTGAGCTTTTAGTTCTTCGATCGGAAGAGTCGAATAAAGAACAAGATGGGCGCGGTCTGAGCTGTAATTATTTTTATGCCAACGCTTCACTTCCTTTTGTGGAATTCCACCAAGCGTTTCTGCATTTCCTGTGCTAAAAAGGGCATTAGGATGGTTAGGATTTCCTGTTTCTTTAAAAACCATCCAAAGGCGCGATCCATCACTTTCAATATTTTTATCATGTTCTTGATCGACAGCATGAAGCTCTCTTTTAATCCCTGAAGGGTTAAAGAGAGGATCCACAAACATGTGGGAAAACATATCTAGAGTTGTCAAAAAAGCATCATTATTAACCGAGAAAATATAAACGGTCCGATCTGGAGCAGTGTATGCATTTAAGGTCCCGCCATTGTCCCAAACTTGTTTATCATAGGAATTTTCTTCCGGGTAGGTTTCTGAACCCATAAAGAGAAGGTGTTCTAAAAAGTGGGCAATTCCTGCATATTGAGGATCATCATTCCAAGAGCCGACTTCCATCGAAAGAGCTGCTGCGGATTGATCGGCTTTAGGATCAGAGATGAGGTAAGCTTCTAGCCCATTGTTAAGACGAATTTTTGCAGTTTTCCTTTCAGAAAGAGATCGAGTCAGGATTTTAAGATCGCACTGATCTTGGACTTCTTCATACCCTTTAGAGCTATCTGCCCAAATAAGAGATGTTATACAGACTAAAGAAAGGATCAGAGTTTTCATAATTTTCTCGCAATGGTTTGGGTAATATTTTCACTATAGCTAAAACAGTTTAAATCATCCCTATAAACTGTTTTAGCTATAAATTACAGGTTTTTCACTTTTCATGAAACTATTTGGGGAACTTTTGGTATTCTTTTTGACGCAGTTCCATAGATATTCTGCTCGAATACGTCTTTTATCTTTTTTATCCATTGTTCCTTCAGCTCCTGGAAAATTCTCCATATCTACTTCTTCTCCAAAATGTAGATGAATAGCTCCTCCACGTGTAACGCGTGTTTCACCTAATTCTATTTCTGTGGTTTCAGGAGGGGGGAGAAGATGATAGGTAGAAAGGGCAAGAGGGTAAAAGTGGGTGGGAGTTTTCCCTTTTTGTGCCATAAGATAGAACATTTCAATACTTTGAGGATCGAAAGGAGCAACTTCAATGATTCCTTGTGCATTTGTTCGATCTCTTCCTCCACTTGGTGCAACATAAATGGCATGTCCTCCTTCTGCGAGGAGTTCAACCATCCTTTCCATTGTTCGCTTGTTGTGCATTTGTTTTTCATGCTTTTGTTCAGGAGGATTATCGATATATTTTTTCGAATGAATACAGAGAAGATTGCGCCCCATACTAAAGGGGATTGCTAAAGGATCAGAGGTAACACGGGTTCCTGCAACAAAGATGAGTTCTTCAGCAAATTTGGGGTACATTTTCTCAAGGAGGATACTAATGGCTTGAGGATCGGCTTCGATTTGATGGTTGGCAAAAAGGATGACATTTTCTTTTTTCTTCAGGAAAGATTCCATGTATTCAAGATTAATGGCACCAGATACAGTAGAATTAGGGAGATCAACTAGGGGACGAAGAAAATCGATTCCAAATTTATAATAATCAAAAGGAGCACGGATTTTTTCGTGATAAGGTTCAAAAGTAAACGGTTTTTTAAAGCCCTCTTTAACAAGTTCAATAAAAGTATCAAAGATCCCGATGTAATTTTCTGGATCTTCTCCATGTTCAATAATGACTTCTTGATAACTATTCAAAAATTCCCGAAAAATTTGGGGATATTTTTCTGGAATGACTTTCGAAGAAACAAGATCTTCGATTTTTTCTAAAAGCTTTTCGAATTTACCATTCAATTTTTTGTCCATCTGCAAGGGAATAAAATTCAAAACCATTTAAATGAAGCTCATCATTCTTTTTAAATGAAATTTCACCTTTCCATTTCTTAGCAAGTTTTAAAAGAAGGTTTAAATCATTCTTAGAAAGGAAGTCATACATCTGAGGGTGTACAACAAGTTCTAATTGCTGCTGCTTGTGCATTGTCATGAGTTTTTTTATTGCGCGTTCGATTTCAATAGAAGTGCTCTCGAAATTTTTGATCATTCCTTTTCCGCTGCAGTAGGGACAATGGACAAAAAGGGTCTGTATCAATGACTCTCTCGTTCGTTGACGTGTCATTTCCACAAGTCCAAAGTCACTCATTCCTAAAATCGTACACTTTGCAGAGTCTTCTTTCATGGCCTCTTTTAATGTATCGAGAACTCTTCTTTGGTTTCTGCGGTACCGCATATCTATAAAGTCACAAATAACAAGTCCTCCAATATTCCGAATGCGGAGTTGGCGAGCAATTTCCTCAGCGGCTTCCATGTTGATACGGACAAGCGTCTCTTCAACGTCAATATTTTCATTTGACGAGGTACTTCTTCCAGAGTTTACGTCAATTGTGTACATCGCCTCGGTTTTGTCAAAAAAGAGATATCCACCACTTTGAAGCCAAATTTTTCGTCTTAAACATCGCTCAATTTCATTTTCTACAGCAAAACGATCAAACATCGGGATTTTATCTCGATAACATTCAAGCTTTAGGACATGGTCTCCCTCATAACGGCTATAGATCTGACGACAATATTGATAGGTTTTATAGTCGTCGACAAGCATCCGTGTAAATTTTTTATTGATTGCTTTAAGGACGGCTTTTTTTACGAGGTCGGATTCTCTATAAAGACAAGAAGGTTCTTCCGTTTTTTTGAAGTCTTCCTGAATTTTTTCCCATGTTGCTAAAAGCTCTGTAGCTTCAGCAATGAGCTCATCTGTAGAAGCACTTGCACTTGCAGTCCGACAGATCAATCCCATCTTTTGAGGCATTTCAAAAGCTCGGATGATTTTTTTAAGCCTGTCTCTTTCAGAACGGTCTGTAATTTTTCTCGATACTCCTCTATGTGGAGTATTAGGGAGGAGAACGAGGAAGCGACCAGGAATCGTTATATTTGAAGTCAGGCGAGCCCCTTTTGATCCAATAGGCTCTTTAACAACTTGAACAAGAACAGAATGTCCAATTTCCATGAACTTTGAGATGTCAGCATCTTTTAATTCACGTGTTTTAATAGAGCTGACGTCGTAATCCCACTCAAATTCCATATCAAACATTTCTTGGAATTTCTGAGTATTCTCAACGATATCGCTGATATGAATAAAGCCATTTTCCCCTTCGTTGATAGCAATAAAAGCTGATTGGATGTTGTGCAGAATATTGATGACTTCTCCCCGGTAAATATTCCCGGTAAGCTGTCTATTAGATTTTCGCTCAACAATCAGATCTTGAAGTTTTCCAAACTTTAATATTGCGCATCGTTTTTCCTTAGAGGTCACATTTAGAAGAATTTCTTTCATCGGTTTCACCAGTGCGTGTGAGATTTTGCAAACTCCAATCATACATTATTCAACAATCTATTTCAAGGATTCCAGTAAACTCTATTTTGTAAGAAAAATTTTATTTAGAAAGGTCGTCAAATTCTCAAAGTTGGGATTTGATTTTAGAAAGAAAGTCATTTTGAACCAGTTTGAGAGCTCCTTTGAAGCCATATTTAACGGCTTCGGAGGAGGCATCTCCATGACACTTCACAATAATCCCATCGACACCACAGAGGATAGCACCAGGATATTCGGCAGAATAAAGTTCCTCTTCTAACCTTTTAAGAAGAGGCTTAGAAAAAGGGATGAGACTTTTATGTTTATGCATTGTTTCAAGGATAAAAGAAGAAATACCCTCTGCTGTTTTTAAAAAAACATTTCCTGTAAAGCCATCGGTCACAAGAACATGGATATTTCCAGTAAAAACCTCTTTTCCTTCAATATTCCCAGCAAAAGGGGTTTCTTGTTGATTAAATTCTTGGAGAAGTTGGTAGGTTTCACGGAGTTCACGTCTTCCTTTTTTTTCTTCTGTTCCAATATTCAAAAGGCCAACAATGGGTTTTTTAATACCCCTACTTTTTTGGTAGGCAATTCCCATCTTAGCAAAATGGATAAGATGGACAGGAGTACACTCAATGTTTGCTCCGACATCAATGACTGCAACAGGATCTTTTTGTGTGGGCAAAAGAGTAATTAGAGCTGCTCTTGAAATTCCAGAAAGCATCGGAAGAGTCATTGTTGCGCTGGCTATGAGGGCACCTGTATTTCCTGTTGAGAGAAGAGCATCGATTTTTTTTTCTTTTAGAAGCTGCATCCCCTTAAACATAGAAGCCCCTCTTTTTTTTCGAATAGAAAGGAGAGGATCATCATCCATTTCGATGACTTCTTCTGAGATGATGACTTCAAGTTCATGTTCTTTAAGACCTTTTGCTTTTCGAAAAGCTTCAATAGCTGTTGTCATCTCAGGGGTAACAAAAAGTGTAAGGCAAAAGGGGCCTTGATCTCTGAATAGAGAACATGGAGAGTTTCGAGGACATGGTCGGGTGTTTTTAAATCCCCACCTAAGAGATCAATTCCAATTGTTGGAACTTTACTCTGCCGTTTCTTCCGAGAGGATTGCACGTCCTCCGTAGTATCCACAGAAGGGGCACATACGGTGGGGGAGGTGCATTTTTCCGCAGTTTGAGCAACTTGAAACATGTTTCTCTTTTTTTGCATGGTGTGCACGTTTACTATTTTTTCGCGCGTTTGAATGTCGATTACGTGGGACTGCCACTGTTCTACTCCTATTTGAGGTCTGCAAAGGGAAACTGAGTTTCCCCTTTATCTAAATAACTTTTTAATTCAGCCCGCTTGGGACAGTTTCCCATACATTCTACAAAAGAAGGGACTTCTAGTAAAATCGCTTCTCTCATGGGATCTGTATAATCGTAAATATGCCCTTTAATATTTGCAACTTCTTCTGTGTGATAAAAAGAAGAAATCACAATTTTTTTTTGGATAGGCTCATTGCAAATTAGGCAAGGCATCTCAGCCTCGGTCTTAATTTTAAGCTGAATAATCAAGTGATCCTCAGCTAGATAAGCTTTTCCAGAGAGCTGGACAGGGTGTTTAAACTGAAGATCCTTTTCATGGACATCCATGATTTCAGGAGATAGGGTTTCTTCAATTCCTTTCTGTCTGGCCATCTCCAAGACGGTCAATATAAATTTTAAGAAAACTTCTCATACGAGAATAAAGTTTAGACAAAATCAAGATAAACATCAATATAGAAAGAACTACTCCAACAGCGATTATGAACCTATCCTTGAATTCAGGATAGGTTTATTTTTTGATATCTTGCATCAGGATAGGTTCTTCAATTTAAAAAAAAACTTTGATTAAAAAATTATTATACAGTTAGAATGCTTCCTTTATAAAGCCTTATCTAAAGGAGGAAATACAATGACTCAATGGATACACTATGTTAGTCCTCAACCACTAACAGACATCGCTGCTAATCTATATAAAGCAGTAAAAGCAGACGAGTACAAATTTGATAATGATGACTTTCGTACTGCTGTAAAAGTAGTTGCATATGCACTTTCTCGTATTGCTCTAGCAGGGGCGATTTACTATGGAATGAAGAAATATAATACTGATGCAACTAGAACGACCATCGCAGGTGCACTCATTTCAGCGCCCGCAACCGTTCTCTTTTGGTCGGGTAAGTTTTTTGTTTCTGGAGTTGAGGCTCTTAAGACGAACTACCGCACCCCTTTTACTAGAGACTTTGCGACTGCTGCTTTCAAAACTCTTGGAGCTTTAGCTCTTTCTGGTTGTTATAAGGATCTTGGTTTTAGATTGGGTCTTGTTGAGTGGCAAGTTTTCCCAAGGGTTTTTGGTAAGCTTGAGACCGAAGAACGCCCTTATTAATTAAGGGACTCTATGATAGCGCGAGCAGCCTCTTTGCTCGCGTCTTTTTTTCCCAGAAAGTTTTTTAGTTTTTTACATTTCTCAATACAATTGGAACGGATGTATTCACTGAGCATGAACTCTTGGGCTTTTCGGTAAAGGGTTTCTTCTTTTAGATGAGGACCAAAAAGTTCTGGGAAAAGTTCTCCACTAAAAATAATATTGGGAAGAGCAAAGTGGGGAAGATCGATCCGGAAAATATTTTGAGCAATAAAGACATCCAAAGGATTGATGGCATAAGTGACGACTGTTGGAATATGATGAAGAGCGAGTTCAAGAGTTACGGTTCCTGAGGTTGCAATTGCGAGATGAGAGGCTCGCATGAGTTCGTACGAATGCTCTGGTTTAATAATCATAAGGTCTTCCCCATGTTGTTTAAGAAGGGGAAGAAATCTTTCATCAGAACAAGAAATAGCAATCAAGAGGTCTTGATTTTCCTTTTGAATTTTTTTGGCGACTTTTATTTGAATAGGAAAATTACGTCGGATTTCTTTTTCTCGACTACCGGGAAAAATAGAAAGAATAGGACGCTCACTCTCAATTCCATATTGGTTGTTCCAGTGGGGCTCATAACAATGATTTCCAATTCTTGAAATCAAAGGATGTCCTACATAGGTGGCATCCAGTCGATCTTTTGAAAAGAGGTTGGCTTCAAAAGGAAGAATGGTTAAGACTTGATCTAAAGAGCGTTCCATAGTTGAGATTCTTCCTTTACCCCAAGCCCAAACTGTGGGACAAATATAATGGATACGTTTTGCTGAGCAGCCCTTTTTAGCAAGAGCTTTTGCCATTCGTAGGTTAAACCCAGGGTAATCTATTGTAATGACCCCTTTTGGCACATTTCCTAAGATCTCTTCTTTAATTCTCTTGAATTTCTTATACAACTTAGGAAGGGAAGATAAGATATCAATAAATCCCATGACTTGGAATTCTTCCATAGGAAGGATGCAGTCCATTCCTACAGCTCGCATTTTGGGTCCCCCAACTCCTTTAACCTTGAGCTTTGGATTTAAAGCATAGAGTTCTTTAAGGAGTTTTTCTCCATGAAGATCACCACTGACTTCTCCAGCAAAAATAAAAAGATCATAACTCATGAATCTATCCTCATGTAAGAAGTACTCCTTTGATCCATTCAGCTCCAGCTTTGAAAATTTCAGGTGAGGTTCCATGTCCTTGATAACCAATAGAAGGCCCAATCAAGAGTTCTATAGGAGAAGAGCGGATCCTATTCTTATGCGCTTCAGCTGCGAGTTTTGAAATGAATGAAAATGCTTGCTCAGTGCTTACACGCATGTCATGATTTCCAATATAGAAGCGAATGGTTCTATTATATAGGTTAGGAATAAGTGTTTCAAGATCAAGGTGTTTTGCTACGCGAAATTGAGTAAGAGGAGCAAAGCCTAAAATAGTAGAAATATCTGGACAAGCAGCTGCCACATGACAAGCAATATAAGCTCCACGCGAAAGGCCGGCTACTGCCAACTTTTTGTCTTGAATATGAGGGCGAAGGTGTTTTAGAACTTCTAAAACTGAATCTACAAAAGGGGGGATGACAGGATCTCCTTTTTTCATACGTTCTTCCCATACATTTAATGCATCTTCTGGAGGGAGATTATTTTCATGCCCAGGAAGAGTTATTGAAAAAATTCTTAAGGGAAGACCTTCTAAAAACTGAACAGGTTGGTTAAAGGGATCGCGCTCTAAACTATCTTCAGCAGAAAGGGCAAAATAAATCAACGTAGGAAGGGGGCCTTCTTCAAGGCGAGGGCCCACAAAGAAAGCTCTGGTTTTACCTAAGATTTCAAAAGGGCGGATCATCATGTCATTTTTCGGGGTTTTTTAGGGTAACGCTGTCTTTTTCGAGGTTGAGGAAGCGTTTCTGCCACTTTTTTAAAGACTTCTTCCCATTGATCATGGATATCTTGCAACCCAGGTTCTAAGCGGCAACGGAGGTTAAAGAATTGAAGGGCGAGATGAAACTCTGGTGCACGAGGAATTCGTATTTTTAAGTTTTTTTTCTTTTGAAAAGGAGTGATTCGATATTGAGAAATTAGAATGCTCATGGTTCGAATTTTTAAGCGGCGGGGGATTTTGAGGAAGGTATGGAAAATCGTATCGATTAAAAATCCTGCTTCTCGATAAATATCACCGAGGTGAGGAATTTTTTCGCGCGCAATAAATTGCGTTTTTAGATGTTGTTCCATTAAGGGAAATGCTAAGCAAGCTAAAAGAACAGGGCGTTCTAGCCCAGGGTGATGGGGTTCTTGAATGGTCCCATCAGCCTCCTGTAAAAAGGCATAGATTTCATTGCCTTCAGGTGTTTCTAAATGTTCTGCAAGTGCTGGTAAGATCTGCTGCAATAGACCATGATCTGTCATCAATTGGAAGAAATTTTTCGAAGCTCCTGACTCAAGCATTCGGAGAACTTCTTCTAAAACGCGCGCATGAGCACTTTTGGTAATTTCTGCTTTACAATCAATCAAAGCAAGTCTTGCTTCTTCTTCAACTTCTAAGCCAAATCGAGCTTGAAACTTTAAGCAGCGAATCATTCGTACAGGATCTTGTTTGAAACGTTGGTAGGGAAGACCAATAGCACGAAGAATCTTCTTTTCTATATCAGGATATCCTCCTACATAGTCGATGACTTCTTCTTTTTCACTATCGTAAAAAAGGCCATTGATTGTGAAATCACGCCGAAGGACATCTTCTTCGGGAGTTCCCCAGATATTATCTTCTGTAATTAACTCCTCATTTTCGATATCTCCTGATCGAAAGGTCGAAACTTCAATGATTTTTCTTCCAAAACGTACGTGGGCTAAACGGAATCTTTTTCCAATCAGGATAGCGCTAGGAAAGAGATGTTTGATTTCTTCAGGTTTTGCAGAAGTGGAGATATCAAAATCTTTTGGCTTTTTTTTCAGTAAAAGGTCGCGAACACTTCCACCTACCAGATATGCTGTATAATTGGAGGCGCGCAGCTTTTCTAAAATATAAAGGGCCTTGGGGTCGATCTGACGCACATCAATCCCATGGACTTCTTTTGGATAAGTCTTTGGTTGCACAAATTTCCTGTTGTTTCAAGAGGGTTTTGAAAGCTACTATACCCAGAACAAATCAATTTTTTAGGGTAGAAAGCATTGCATGGATACCCTCTGACTTTTCAGGATACACGATGGATTTTTTTAACGGAACATCTTGTTGCGGTCAAAAAGAATATTGTATTAGAATAACACGAATTTTAGGAGAATTATGGATTTTTCTTTTCGTAAAGCCATTGGTGGAGCTCTCTTAGTGGGAGGAACAGCGATTGGTGCTGGAATGCTTGCTCTTCCTGTTGTTACAGGGATGGGAGGTTTTTTGCCAGCGATAGTTATTTTTATTATTTGTTGGCTTTTTAGTGCTTGTACAGGACTCCTTCTTCTAGAAGTTTGTCTTTGGATGCCGAATGATGCGAATATCATTTCTATGGCTCACCACCTTTTAGGACCCATAGGAAAAATTTCAGCATGGATTCTTTATCTCTTTCTATTTTACTGCTTAACCATCGCTTATTCTGCTGGAGGAGGAGGTTTTGTTGTTGAGATTTTTGGAGGAAAGATTCCCCATAGTCTAGGAGTGATTCTCTTCACAGCAGTTTTTGGAACCTTTGTTTACTTTGGAACACGGGCTGTTGATCGGATCAATTTTCTTTTAATGATTGGCTTGGGTGTTAGTTATTTAATTTTTGTAGTTTTAGGAATTGGGGAAATAAAATTTGAATTTCTCAAGAGGATGCAATGGTTTGCTTCAATTTTGGCTCTTCCAGTGATGTTTACCTCTTTTAGTTATCAAGGAATCATCCCAAGTTTAACCACCTATCTAGATCGCCATCCAAAGATGGTTCGTTTTGCAATCCTTGTGGGAACCTCCCTTCCTTTTATTGCTTATATTATTTGGGAATATTTGATTTTAGGATTAGTTCCCACAGAGGGACCTCATGGACTATTGCAAGCTGAAGCGTTAGGATATACAGCAGTTGAACCTTTAAAATATGTTTTTCCCAATTCACCTATCTACTTAACAGGACAATTTTTTAGTGCATTTGCTTTAACAACCTCTTTTTTAGGGGTAACTTTGGGACTTTTAGATTTTTTATCCGATGGACTTCAACTTCCAAAAGTAGGATGGAAAAAGATTCTTCTTTGCGCGATTGTTTATGTTCCACCAGTTATTATTGCGATCATTAATCCTAATATCTTTTTAAAAGCGCTTGGTTATGCAGGAGGAATTGGGTGTGCTCTTTTATTAGGACTTCTCCCTATCATTATGGTTTGGGTGGGACGTTATTACAAAGAATACTCCACGATAAACCGACAACTTCCTGGAGGGAAAGGATTCTCTCGCTTTTGGGTGTTTTTGTGATTTTTGAGCTTTTAATTGAGTTAACTAGGGAGCTTATCCATTGAAATGTCCTTGTGGAAGTGATAAGTCTTTTTCTTCATGCTGTGGCCCTTATCTAGAAGGGAAACAAGATCCCCCAACTCCTGAAGCTCTCATGCGTTCAAGATATACCGCCTATACCCAAGGGAATCTTGATTATATAGAGAAAACGATGAGAGGAGAGGCTCTAGAAAGATTTAGTCGCTCAGAGTCTGAAAATAATACTCAAGATGTAGAGTGGCTAAAATTGGATGTTCTTTTTAGTGAAGAAGAGGGTGATAAGGGAACAGTTCAGTTTATTGCGACTTTTAGGGTTGCTGGAGAAGAGCATTTCATGCATGAAATTAGCTCTTTTGAAAAAGTGGATGGAAAGTGGTATTACACGAAAGGAACTTTGAGTTAAGCCTCAAGAATTCTTTTTTCCAATAATAATGATCGAGAAGTCCTTCTATTTCATATCCAAGGATTAAATGAGCGATATAAAGTGCTTCGACAGAAGCAAGCCCTCTTTTAGGATCAATACAATCTGTTTGTTTTCGAGGATAGGCAGTTTGAATTTCTGAAGGTAAGCTTCGTCGTATCCATTTTTCTGGGTGAGGAAGTTGCCTTGACATGACTGCAGCATATTTCCATGTTCCATCGATGAGAAAGAGGGAATGTCCTCGATCCTCCTTTGAAAGGGGAGGGGCGTCAAGATCTAGGAGGATCCCCTTTTCTAAAAAGGGAATCGGATCGATCGGATAGGTGAGAAAGTGAAGATCCTCACGCGGTTCAAGACCATGAAGGCTACACTTTTTCAAATTTTCCTTTCGGTGGCGGAGAATAGTTGTAGGCATAAAAACATTCATTTATTACAACTATTTTAGCTCTAGGATTCGAAAAAGGCAAGGTGTCTATGAACCTATCCGCAAAGTCTATTATTTCCCATTCCTTATCTTTTCTGCATCTTTTCCCTGTCCATTTTGAACCTTTGTCTCTTGGACAATGGGATCAAAATGGACAGAAAAAATCTGCTAGAAAATATTGGAAAATGAAAAACAATTTACTTTACGGATAGATTCATGAAGCGTTATATTTTTCTTATTTTACTTTTATTCAGCACTGCTTTTGCAGGGGCACATGTTACAAAAGATTATTCTAAGGGGAAGGATTTATCAGAGGGGCATCATCTTCCTATAGCACTTGTTTTTACAGGCTCAGATTGGTCAGAATCATCACAAGCTTTAATGACTGAAGTTATAAAAGAAAATATTTCTTCAGAGATGGTGATTGTTCAAGTTGACTTTCCCGATCTTAATACTCAAGCAGAGGAAATTTTATCGCAAAACCACGACCTAAAAGAAAAGTTTCAAGTTGAATCCTTTCCAATGGTTATCCTATTAGATGAAAAGCAAAATGAAATCACTCGTCTAGGTTATCCTATTCAAGGAACTCAAGATTTTGGGCAGTATTTAAAAGAGGTGGGAAGACGCTATTTTCTCCTTCAAAAGCGGTTTGAAGAAGCTAAACAAAAGAAGAGTAAAGGAGAATTAAAGATCTGTTTTGATGAAGCAAAAGAAATGGGGGCTGCTGCGCTTGCAACAACCATTATGGACTTTGGTTATCAAGATTCTCCTGAGCTGATGCTCGAAAAATATATTACCCTTATTGGAACGGATGAAGGTATGAATCTTCGAAAAACCTTACAGACGGTAAAGAATAAAGAGATTCAAAGACGGCTGGCTCTCTTGGACTTTCAAGAAAGCAACTCTCCAGATGCATTAGAAAATTATATTGCCGAATTTAGCGAAATAAGTGGAGATCATTGTTGGAAGATTCATATGGTCCTTTCTGAATATTTAATGGACCAGGAGAAAAATGAGGAAGCTCTAGAACATGCTCAAGTCTCTTATCGTCATGCTCCTCCAGAGGAAAAAGAAGTTATTTCTGGGATTATTTCCAAGATGTTACCTTTAAAATATCCTTCGGAATCTCAAATAGAAAGCGAGAAGGATTGCAATTGACCATTTTTCCATGATGAGGCCTTTTGCGAGACATGCTTAAGCAAAGTGTCTCCATTGCTCGAGTGATGGCGACATAAAGAAGGCGACGCTCTTCTTCAATTCCTTCTTTCGTTTGGCTTTTCATATGGGGGATTAAATGATCTTCTAACCCAACGAGGAAGACCGCGGGAAACTCTAGTCCTTTGGCACTATGAAAAGTCATTAAATTCAATTTATCATCCCCAAATCTGTCCTTTTTATCGTGTTTTCGATTATCGAGCATTGTTGAAGAGAGAAAATCATGAAGAGAAGTCTCTTCCCCCTTTTCATAAGTTTGCAAGGCAGAAATACAGGCTTGAACATTTTCCCACTTGAGTTCACGCATCTTATCACTTTTCACTTCTGTAAAAATGGCATCTTTATAGTTAATCTTTTCAATCAACCATTTTAGCCCTTCGGATAATGAAACGGTTTCAAATTTCTTAACCATTTCGTCATACAAAATCATGAAGTTTTCAATTCCTTGAGAACCTCTTGAGGTTAGCGTAAGCTCGGGATGAGCGCCTTGAGCAATTTTTCTCATAACTTTTAGAAGGGGAAGTTTTTCTCTTCGATTAAACTGGGTAATCGTATCAAGTGTTTTATCAGAGATTCCCCGTCTTGGGTAATTGACGATTCTAAGAAGAGCTTCTTGATCTTTAGGATTTGCAATAATGCGGAGATAAGCCATCAGGTCTTTGATTTCGCTTCTCTCAAAAAATTCCATCCCACCAAAGACTTGATAGGGAATTCCACGGACCCATTGCCCTCCGTTTCTCCATACGGTTTGCATCAACGAAAGTTCAAAAGGACGGGCTAAATTATTAGAGCGATAAAGGATGGCCATTTCTTTCCAGCGATAATTTTTTTCTTCTTTAAACTTCAAGAGACGTTCGATCACAGCATCGACTTCATCTTGTTCAGTAGGAGCATTAAAAATCTCGAGAGTTTCACCAGCTCCTGCATTGGCTTGGAGGATCTTATCATGGCGGTGGACATTATTACGGATGACAGCGTTTGCTGCATTCAGGATGTGAGATGTGGAACGGTAGTTTTGTTCAAGCTTGATCGTTGCCTCTGCTGGAAAACTTAAGATATGTTCAATTTCTGCTCCTCGCCAGGCATAAATCGATTGGTCATCATCTCCAACAACACAGAGGTTCCCATATTTTTTTGAGAGAAGAGAAGCAAGACGATACTGAATCGGATTGGTATCTTGATACTCATCGATCATAATATAACGGAACTGCTCTTGGTATTTTTCTAAAACATCAGGAAATGTTTCAAAAAGCTCGACAGTCAAAGTTAAAAGACTATCAAAATCGAGAGCGTTGTAAGCTCTCATCGCAATACGGAGAGCTTCATAAACCTCTTTAATAAAAGCATCTTGTTTGGGATCACTACTTTTAGGAAGGTGTTCCCCTTTAAGCCCCTTGCTTTTTAGATAAGAAATGGCATTGATAATCGGTTCTAAGGAAAGCTCTTCTCCTTCATAAATCTCTGATGCAACTTGCAAAATTAGCCGCCTCATGTCTTTTTCATCATAGAGTGTAAATTTTGGAGTAAATCCTAGACGGTGAATTTCACTGCGAAGGATCCGCATACAAAAGCTATGAAAGGTGGAAAGACAAACCTCTTTAGCATCTTGATCTCTAACAAGTTTAGCAACTCTTTCTCGCATTTCAGCTGCAGCTTTATTTGTAAAAGTCAGTCCTAAAATCGAAGAAGGGGGGATGTTTTTTTCACGAATAAGATAAGCAATTCGATGGACAAGGACACGGGTTTTTCCACTCCCTGCACCAGCAAGAATCAGGACACGCCCCTCAGTTGTGGTGACTGCCTTTTGCTGATTCGGATTCAGTTTTGCCACAGATCGATACTCATGCTCCATATCAAGAAAAATTCATTGAAAATCTAGCTCAACGTTCTTCTGAATTTTTTTTGATCAGGAGTATTAGGTTTTTCAGTTCAGTTTCTACTTCTTCGGGGGTTAAATCCCGATATCCCTCATTGGGATGGACATTAACGATGAGCCCTTTAGGAAGGGCTGGATAAAGTTTTCGAAAAGCTTCTCTTGAGACTCTTTTAAATCGGTTTCGATCATGGGCTTTTCCCCATTTTTTTGTGATCGTAATTCCGAGTCTAGAGTGAGAAGAGAAATCGGTTAAATAGAACAAAACGAGTCGTTTTCCGACAAATCTTCTTCCCTCTTGATAGACAGCACGAAAATCGTGTCTATTTAAGAGTCTTTGAAATCGAGAAAGCTTAAAGCTCACGCTGCGAGACGCTTCCGACCTTTTCGTCGCTTTCGATTTATGAGATTTCTTCCACTAGCCGTTTTCATTTTTGAGCGAAAACCATGGGTTTTCTTACGGCGGCGTTTGCTAGGTTGGTATGTACGTTTCATGACTCATCAACATTTAATTTTATAAACTGTTGACTATTCTAGCTAACTTCCGAAAATTCTTCAAGAGATCACTGCTATAAAATAATTATACCACCAAGTAAAAGTTCAAAAGGTAGTTTTTCCTCTACCCTTTAACTCTTTTTTTGAAGCTAATGTCCATAAGGTAGAAAAGAAAAAAATTAATGACTGGGATAGGTTCATCGGTTGTCAAGAATTCCTCAGGTGTGTATGATGGTGGGTCACTGTTAAATTTTAGGATTAATGATGAAAGTACGTGCATCAGTTAAAGCAGATCCCAATAAAGGGGATAAAATTGTCAGACGACGGGGTCGTCTTTACGTGATTAATAAGAAAGACCCAAACCGAAAACAACGCCAAAAAGGACCTGCAAGGAAAAAATAGTATGGCTAGAAAAGCAATGATTGAAAAGGAAAAGAGACGTGAACATCTCGTTCGCATTAAATGGGAAAAACGGAAAGAGTTAAAAGCGATTGTTCGGGATCTCGCAACTACTGAAGAGGAAAAAATGGCTGCTCAGGAAAAGCTGAATAAGCTTTCTAAAAATTCTTCAAAAATTCGCCTTCGTAATCGTTGCCGCTTGACAGGCCGTTCTCGTGGATATCTCCGTAAGTTTAATTTATCTCGTCTCTGCTTTCGTGAGATGGCAAATGCAGGACTGATTCCAGGAGTGACAAAAGCTTCTTGGTAGATCTTATTTGAAATAAGTGTAAGAGTTAAGAAACCTCCAAAAGATCTTTTGGAGGTTTTTTTATGTCGTGATTTTTTCTAGAGTATCAGGCAGGCTTTCAAGCGTTTTCCACTCTTCCATGTTTTCATTCCAAACATATGTAGAGGGCTTGATCTCGTCACAATTCCAAGCACTTTTAAGAGCATTGAAACTCATTGGACCATATTGATTATTTTCTTTATCAAGGTAGTACCAGAGAGCTTCAGGAGGACGTGTTGCTACCTCTTCAGAGGGGGTGTAAGAGGGGGTATTATCTTGTTTTCCCGGGAGAATTACTGAGGGAGCAGTGGCTACTTTTGGAGGAAGGATATAGAGAACAATCACTGCAATTAGTCCTAAAATAGCACCAAGAGCAAACCAAATCATGGGATTTCTTCCTCTATTTTGTGCAATCCGAGAACAAAGATAACCAATTAAGGTCCAAGAAATGAGACAAAACAATAAATACATTGCTGACCTCTAAAGTTTTTTCTCGAGTGTATCAGAGATGGGATTAAAATTGTGTTGAAAAAATTTCTTACATTCGATTTAATCCTATCTGATAATCAACAACCTAAAGGGTTAAAGGGGCGATACAATGTCACATGATTGTACACTATGTCTTCATAATGCTGTTTTCCCAGTGAGATTTGTTTCCAGTGAGGGTATAGCGATGGGGCAAGACTACCATCTTAGGGGAGCTTGTTTGCATTTAGCTCAAGAGCTTTTAGCGAGTGAAGGTGATGATCCTCAAATTCTAGATCAAACGCGGACTTCGGTGATAAAGCTAGAGCAAATTCCAATAGCTTCGCGTAAAGTCCATTATTTTGATGATGAAGAGTGTGGTCATTCTGCATTTGTTCAGAATGAACATGTTCAACTGCTTTCTCTGAAGCTAGAGCATGCTTTTAAAATGAGTGCAGTAGCAGAAACCCCAAAATCCCTTAATAAAGAGGTGTGGATTGGGTTGCGTGATGAATATCGAAGAGAAGCGGGATTGACCCAAGAGTGTTGGGTCAAGCAACTCTATAATTGCTGGACAAATATGGGAACTGGAGGGAGAACGTTTATCTTTGCACTTGGAAGTTTAGGGGTTTGGGCGATTCAAGGCATTTGGGACGCAGCTTTTTATCCTCAAGGAAAACCTAATGAGAAAGAAAAGAAAGCTCCTTGCGGTACCCCTGTAGATCTTGCAGAACTCAGAGGAAAGTTCAGACTTATGTCTAGGGCGTGTAATCAATTAAAGCAACGCAGTGTAATTGATTAGACTCCCTAATCTTTTCTTGGATATATAGATCCGCTTAAGATAAACTTGGAAAAAACACTAAGGAATAGGTAGGAAGAACGTGCACGATCAGTTTAAAGAACTCGATACAAAAGAACTTATGTTTGCAGATACTGTTTTTGTCCGGGATATAGAAACCCGTGTTTTCCAAGCAATCGTCATTAAATGCCTAGCAGAGATTGAAGGGGTGGCTCTTCTTGAAGGAACACTCCTTGATAATCTTCTTGGCCGTGAAGGAAATGAACGCATTAAAGGGATTCATGTCGAGCAAGATTCAAAGAATCACTCTGTGAGCATTAAGGTTGAAGTCAATATTGCTCATGGGATTTCTATTCCAGAAAAAGCTGAGGAAATTCAGACGAAGATTGCAGCAGAAGTATGCCAGTTGACAGGACTTCATGTTTCTGTTGTTCATGTTGTCTTTAAAGCTCTGATTGCAGATGAACCTCTAGAGAGAATTATCGAAGAGGAAATGGAAAAAGAAGACGAGGAATTTAGCTCGGAAGAGTTTTAATTGAGGAGAAAGAGATGCGCTCTGGGAATCTCCTTTTTTCAGCTGTCCATTTTTTTGTGATTTTTCTTATTTTTGGAATGGGTGCCCTTTTCCTTGCCCTTCCATATGCTGACTATTTTCGTATTCAGTTAATGAATTTACTCATCCACCCCTCAGATCTTTGTTATGCTATTGGGGGAGCATTGATTGGATTTGGTGCTTTGCTATTCATCCTTCTTTATCTGATGAATCGTCGAAGCTATTTTCAAGTTGAGATGAGAGGAACAAAGGTTCAAGTCGATGAAAAGGTGATTCGAGATGCTGTTTCCACCTATTTTAAAGCTCTTTTCCCAGGGAAAAACCCTGTAAATGATATTGCGATCAAGGGAAAGTCAATGATTGAACTCATTGTTTCTCTCCCCCAAGAAAAAGAGGAAGATTTTTTAGAGAAAGTAGAAGAAGAACTTGGAGAAATTTTAGCGCGTCGCTTGGGTTACCAAAACCGGTTTTTACTTACTTTCGTTGAAACTTAATAATCGCATCTATATCGCGGCTGTTTAACCCATTGACCTTTTTTAAGGCTTCTTTTGTGGCCTCTTTTACTTGTTTTACACTTCCAAAAGTTTTAAGGAGAAGGGTCCGTTTTTTGGGGCCGATTCCAGGAATCTCATCAAGCTCTGTTTGGATCAATCTCTTACTCCGCCTTTTGCGATGGTAAGAAATAGCCACACGATGGGCTTCGTCCCTTATTTGTTGAAGGATAAAAAGAGTGGGAGAGCGAGGAGAGAGGAATAGTGGATCATTTTTATGGGGAACGAAGATTTTTTCGAAATTGAGCCCTTTATCATGACGTCCTTCTTCCTTGGCAAGGGAAATAACATCCACACTTGCAATTTCGAGTTCTTTAAAGACTTCTAAAGCAATATTAAGTTGCCCTTTTCCTCCATCAATTAAGGTCAGGTCTGGAAGTTCATCTTTTTCCTTTGCCTTTGTATAATGCCGGGTGAGGACTTCTCGCATGGCTCCATAATCATCGGGTTTTTCGACACCTTTAATTTTAAAGAGGCGTGTTTTTTCTTTATCCCTTTTTCCATCCGTAAATCCTACCATGCATGCAACGAGATCGGTACCTGAGATATTGGAGGTATCAAAACATTCAATCCTAACAGGACAATGAGAAAGATCGCATGTTTCTTGCAAGTCGAGAAGAAGTTCTTCTTTCGATTGCTGATCGGTAAAAAGGGCTTTTGCATTTTTTTCAGCAAGTTTTAATAGGTGATATTTTTCTCCTTTTTTCGGGGAATGTAAGGAAAGAGAAAGAATGTCTTCTAAAGCTTTTTGTTGTTTGAGCTGAATCGGAAGGAGAACCTCTGGTGGTCCCTTTTCTTGATAATGTTGGAGAAGAAAAGACTCCCAAATTTCTTCATCCGTTGAAGCCAGCTCAATAAATTTAAAATGGTCTGCTCCAATGAGACAGCCTTCACGATACATTAGCTTAGCAATAACATGGCGTGTTCCTTCATGGTATAGGGCAAAAATATCGCAATCTTTTCCTTTAGAGCGGACAATCGATTGACGACTCCGTGTGACATGCTCTATTTGTTCGATTGTTTTATGAAGTCCCCCTGCTCGCTCATATTCGAGATTTTCAGAAGCCTCGTCTCTTTCTTTTTTTAATTGGTTGATTACTTCCCGATCATTTCCTTTTAAAAAATCAATCGCTTTCTTCACTTCCTGGTCATATTCTTCTTTAGTGCATTTAGAGACGCAAGGAGCAAGACATCTTTTAATTGAGTAGAGAAGGCAAGGACGGGTTCTTGAGGTGAGTTCACGATCACCGCATTGACGGAGCTTAAAGATACGCGTCATCAAATCAAGCGTTTGTCTTGCAGCAAAAGCACTTGTGTAGGGACCAAAATGAAGAGCGTTACCCTTTGGTTTGCCAAGATAGCGAACCACTTTAATCATGGGCCATTGATGTTTATGATTGATAGTTAAACTGATAAAGGTCTTATCATCTTTTAATAAGACGTTATATTTTGGCTGGTGCTGTTTAATTAGATTGTTTTCAAGGAGAAGTGCTTCTTTTTCTGAGAAAGTGACAATGGTTTCTATGTCCTTGATTTGACAAGTTAAAAAGGGAACCATCATCCGTCCATCGCGTCCAGGGACAAAATATTGTTTTACCCTCTGGCGAAGTTGTTTTGCCTTCCCAATGTAAAGAATTTTTCCCATCTCATCTTTCATGAGATAGACGCCCGGCTCTTTGGGAAGAGAATCTAAGTCGATTTCAGTCATAACCCACATTTTAATGATTTTATTATTTTATTCCTTGCTATATCATTTTCTCTTCCTCAAATTTTTATATAAAGTAAGGAGATCATCATGGTCGAAGCAATCGATAGCACTCAGTGTCAAGAAATCGCTGAAGAAGTTTTTAAAAATGTGACTGAGCATGTCACTGAACAAAATAAGAACACACTTGAAAAAACCCTCACGATTTCAATGGATGTTTTTTCAAATGGGGAAAACATTAATAATTACAGATCTAGTGAAATATTTAAACAATTGCCAGCTGGTGAGCCTAGAAAAATGAAGATTGGACACTCAACAGTGAACATTCCAGGGATCAATATGCTTAAAATCATGAATGAAAAAAGAGTCGCAATGGTTACTGATTGGGTACAAAAACTAGAGGGTCCTTTTGATCGGTTAGAGTTTTGTGTGATCCTTCTTGTCGATTCTAATGAAGTTTTTAAAGAGAATAAGAGCTTCGACCAATTCAGAATGGTTTCCAAAGTAGCCGTCTAAAAACAAATAAGATCCTCTGCATAGAGGATCTTTAAATTGTATTTTATTTTTTATTTCTATAAGGTTCTTCGTTTTCAATATCTTTTAAGGAGAGAAATCATCTGTTTAATTCTTCAGCAGAGAGAAATCATGGCTGTCCAAAATCATAATACTAAAATGAAGACGATTATTCTCTCAATGAAAGTATTTTTGAAATGAAGAACAAGACATCATTTGCAATATTTAAGGGAGAAAAGGGCTATGCGGTTTCTCAAATGGTTCAAGAGGCGGCTGTTTCATAAGTTCTCAAAAATCGTTCTTCCATTGACTTAGAAAAATCGTTCTTCCATTGACTTAGTTTTTGAAGAGCTGCAATAGGAGTCGTTTCATCAATTTTTAGTTTTTTAAGCGCGTTCGCAAGGGCTTCAAGTTCGATTTCGCGACGGGATGGAGCTGCTGTGAAAAAAGAGAGTTGTTCTTGCGCTTTGGAAGGAGGAGACTCAGGAGTATTTAGATCATTTTCTTCAAGTTTATGGAGAACTTCATGAGCTCGTTTAAGAACTGAAGAGGGGAGGCCGGCAAGGCGTGCTACATGAATGCCGTAACTTTTATCTGTACTTCCTGGAACAATTTTTCTTAAAAAAACGATTCGATCTGCTGCTTCTTGAACAGCAACATGGACATTTTTTACATTTGAATGGGTCTCTTCAAGTTCAGTGAGCTCCCAATAATGGGTAGCAAATAACGTTTTACATTCTTTTTTAAGGAGATATTCAGCAACGGCCCATGCAATGGAGATTCCATCAAATGTACTTGTTCCTCGTCCGATTTCATCGAGAATGACAAGAGAGCGAGGGGTCGCATTGTTTAAGATGTTGGCTGTTTCAGTCATTTCAATCATAAAGGTCGATTGACCCCGAGAAAGATCATCGCTTGCTCCAATACGACTAAAGATTTTATCGACAATCCCTAAACGAGCTTTTTGTGCAGGAACAAAGGAACCCATTTGTGCCATAAGAGTAATCAGAGCCACTTGGCGAATGTAGGTAGACTTCCCAGCCATATTAGGTCCGGTGATAATAACCAAGTTTTGATCAAGAGAAGTATCATTGGGGATAAAAGAATCATCCAAAAGGGAGGCTTCGATGACGGGATGGCGCCCCACTTCAATTTCAATGATATGACTCTCATCGACAAGAGGTTTAGTATACCGGTTTTTTGCAGCAACAATGCTTAAAGATAGGAGAGTATCAAGAATAGCAATACTTTTAGAGATAGTATTAATGGTATCGCTGTGACTAGCAATCTCTCTTCTAAGCTCTTGATAAAGTGATGATTCTATCGCATGAATTTTTTCTTCAGCAGTGAGGATTTTTTCTTCATAAGCTTTGAGTTCGGGAGAAATAAACCGTTCATTATTGACAAGGGTTTGTCTCCGCACGAAAGTCTCTGGCATTTTTTCTGCTTGTCCTCGGCTTACCTCAATACAATAGCCAAAGGCTTTGCTAAAAATGATTTTGAGGGTTTTAATTCCTGTCATTTCTCTAAGTTCGGTCTGATACTTGGCAATCCAAGATTGACTATTCGATTTTAGAGAGCGGAGCTCATCGAGCTCTTGACTGACTCCTTCTCGAATCACTTTTCCTTCTCCCAATTTAATTGGAGGTTCATGAACGAGTGTTTGATCGATTTTTTCAGTAATGGGATGGATAGGGGAAAAAGAAGATCTTTTAAAAGGGGCGCATTTATGGGGGCTAAGCTTTTTGCAACTTCCGGAGCTTTGCTTAAGGAAACTTTAAGAGCAACTAAGTCTCGAGGAGTCGCACATCCCGTTGAGATGCGCATCATTAAGCGTTCTAAATCTCTTACAGGGCGTAAAAGATCCCGAATGGCTAAATGGCTTAATAGCTCTTCAATAGCCTCTTGCCTTTTTTGAATTTCTGCCACAGAAAGAAGGGGATGAATCAGCCAAGACTTGAGGAGACGAGCCCCCATTGGGGTCATTGTTTGGTCGAGAAGTTTCAAGAGGGTAAAGTTAGCACTTCCTTTGTGAAGAGGTTCTGTGAGTTCGAGATTTCGCTGTGTTGCTTGATCAATTGAGAGATATGAAGAAAGGTGGTCAAGAGAAATCTGTTTAATATGAGCAGTATTTAGATTCAGTTCTTCTTGCATATAATGGAGAAGAGAGCCAGCAGCTGTGATCCCTGCTGCCATTCCTTTGAGACCAAAGCCATCAAGTGTATGAACTCCAAAATGATCAGTGAGAGAGCGAAAAGCGGTTTCATGATCAAAATGCCAGTTTTCCCTTTCTGTAATTCGCAGGGAGAGTCTCTTTTTTAATTCATCCACTGTTTCGGAAAGAGATTGGCAATCCTTTTTAGAAATAAGGAGTTCAGAGGGACAGCGTCGAAAAAGCTCATCTTGCAATTCTTTGACTCCAGAAAGCTCCATCACATGGAATTCTCCCGTTGAAAAATCGAGAAGGGCAAGGGCGAGTGTTTGATTCAAAAGAGAAAGGGCTCCAAAGAAGTTGTTGTCATTTTCTGGAAGAGAGGTCAAAAGTGTTCCAGGAGAAACAATACGAACAACTTCTCTTTTAACAAGGCCTTTAACAGCTTTCGGATCTTCGGTTTGCTCAGCAATAGCAACAAGAAAACCCTTTTCAACAAGTTTTTCAATATAGCCCTCTGCAGCATGGGCAGGGACTCCACTCATCGGAACGCCTTGCCTTTGAGTTAAGGTCACATCTACCGTGTCAGAAAGGAGTTTTGCATCTTCATAGAAGGCTTCATAAAAATCTCCAAGCCTAAAGAGGAGAAGTGCATCTTTAGCCTTTTGTTTGCATGCATACCATTGACTCATCATTGGGGACATTTTCTGGGGAGGCATTGTCGTCATTTTTTGATTTTCCTAAGCAGTCTTTTGAAGAGATTTTCTTCTTTTTCACCAAGAGCTTCTCTAGCTTCTTCAATCCCTTTAGCAATTTGTAAAATCACTCCATCGCACCACCGTTGTGTCTCTTCGATATCTCCTTGAAGTTCTTCGAGTTTTTCGAGGATCTGTTGAGGAGATTTTTCGATTTCTTCTGCAGAATTCGACTTATAGTTATCAATCATTTGTCTTAGCTCAAAGACATCGATGAGTAGAGGAAGAAACGTTTTTTTAAAGTTATCGCGTAGGCTTTTTGTTGCAATAGAGGGAATAATTTTTTTTGGTTTTGCTGTTGAAGTTATAGAGGATAGAGAGATCGCTCCCGAAAGGGGGGAAGAGTCGAGTTTCCGATAGACCTTTTTTTTGAAGTTTGCTTTATTCATTATTTTCGTTTTAAGATATGCTATCTTAGTACAGGACATTTTTTGGAATCGATAAGCAGCTGCGGCTTCATCAGATTTCCTTTCCTCCTCACCCATAGCACTTTGGCTATGGGATTCGTCGGTCAAAAAAACCTGACTTTGCCTCGCTTGCTTCCTGCTTTCCAAAAATTGTCCTACACTAAGATATGCTATCGCAACAAAAAAGTCGATCAGTTATCCTTAAAATAATATGGGTGTTTACGCTAAAAAAAGTCTCGAGCTTCTCAGAGAAAAAATTGATCTCGTTGAGGTTGTTTCGTCATATGTTAATTTAAAGCCTGCAGGGAGTGCTTACAAAGGAATTTGTCCTTTTCATGAGGAGAAAACACCTTCTTTTATGATTCAGAAAGGAGAATCTCACTATCATTGCTTTGGGTGCGGAGCTCATGGAGATGCGATTGCCTTTTTAATGAGCTATATGAAGATGAGTTTTGTTGAAGCTGTTGATTCTCTTGCTGAGCGGTTTCAAGTTCCTCTAGAAGAGGTTGAATATGAAAAGCGGTCAAGTGGTCCTAGCAAAAAAGATCTGAAAGAAGTCCTTCAAAAAGCATCTGATTTTTATCACAGCTATTTACTTCATAGTGATGAAGGACACATTGCTCTAAAATATCTCTATGATCGAGGTCTTGATTTAGAATTTATCCATCTTTTTAAAATTGGTTTTGCCCCCAAAAGAGGAATTCTATTTGGGAAATTTATGCAAAAACATCGGTTTGCAGCCGATTTGCTTGAAAAAGCTGGATTGATAAAGACCTTACCCGATGGGAAAAAAAAGGCATTCTTTATCAATCGCATCACTTTTCCGATTCTTGATGTTTCTGGAGGAGTCATAGGGTTTTCAGCACGAAAAATTGATGATGAAACCTTTGGGCCAAAATATATCAACACCCCTGAAACTCCGCTCTTCAAAAAGTCTCATACCCTTTATGGTTTGAGTTTTTCAAGAAGGAGGATTGCTAAAGAAAAGCGAGCAATCATTGTAGAAGGGCAAATTGATGCCCTACGTCTCATTCAAGCAGGTTTTAATATTACAGTAGCAGGGCAGGGAACAGCTTTTACCGAAGATCATGTCAAAGAACTTTTGAACTTAGGAATTACTAAAGTTTATCTCGCCCTTGATGGAGATGAAGCTGGAATTGTAGCAGCTTCAAAGATAGGAAATCTCTTTCAAAAGGAAGGGGTTGAAGTCTATGTGATTCCGATCCCTTTAGGAATGGATCCTGATACAATCTTAAAGGAGCAGGGACCTTTAGCTTTCATTGAGCTCCTTGAAAAAGCTGAGGATTATCTTTCCTTTCTATTAGGCTATTTTTCTAAAGATACCGATCTCTCTTCCCCTTCACAAAAAAATCATTTGATTCAAACGATTGTTCAAAGAATTCGAAGTTGGGATCATCCTCTCATGATTCATGAGTCCCTTCGAAAACTTGCCCGCTTAACTCAAGTTCCAGAAAAACTTGTAGGTGTTGGTCAAGAAGAGATGCGTCGGTCTACTTATGTTAAGCGAGAGGGTTCTCTTTCCGAAATCGAAGTAAACCCTGACAGGGTTTTAGAAACCGATTTATTAAGATGGCTCTATCTTTTAAGTGATTCTTCACCAAAACTCTTTCAAATTATTAAGGAAAATCTTAGGCCCGAACATTTTAGTACACCCATTTGTCGTCGTCTTTTTTCTTATTATATGGACAATATTGCACGAGAAAAAAATACCGATCTTTTAAGTCTTGCGAATAATCTCGAAAACCCTGAGGAACAACTTCTTTTTTCAGAAATTGTTCAAAAGAAAGTTAATACTGAAAGGGCTGAAGAAGGAGTCATAGAAACTGTTACAAAGATGCTTCAGCGTCATTGGATGGAAGAGAGAGAACGGATTAAAATTCAAATTCAAAGTGGGCGGTGTTCTGAGGAAGAAATCCTTGAACTTGCCAAAAAATTTGATGGAATTAAGGGGGCTCCTCCTTTAATAAAAATTCCTGAGAATTTATAATATTTCTCATGAATATTACAAAATTTTTTCAAAATTCAGGAGATGTCCTTCAGTTTATATTACCCACTGTTGTTGGGTTGCAAGATGTTGCTTCCGATTTTAAAGAGCGGAATTATCAATCAGGAACTGAAAAAACCCTTAAGGTTGTGACTCTTATTGGAGTTCAAAGATATGGCTGCAAATTGATTAAGTGGATGTTTCCAAAAATCCGACCAGATGGAAGTGATAATCAATCCTTTCCTTCAGGCCATTTTATGATCGGGGTGCAATGCACTGTTCGGTCATTCCACCGCGATGGTCCAAACTCTTTAACTTTCTTGCTAACATTATTAGGAACAGGAGTTATAGGTTTGGGGCGCTATCTTCCGATGAAGCATGATGTAGTGGATCTTACAGTAGGAGGATTACTTGGATCTTTATTAGGAGGAGCTTGGAATGGCTGGATTCGTTAATAGTATTGGTGACAGACTTCATTATGGAATGGCTGCAGGAGTAATTTTAACTGACTTATGGCCACATCTTAAGAATAGTGAATATAGAGAAACCTTTAGAAAAGCAAAAAATATTGGGCTTTTATTTTTTGCTCAATATTTATTAAAGCGTTGGTTCCCAGGACTTAGACCATCTGGAAAGTTTATGATTGGAGTCATGTGCTATTCTCGTATCAATAATCGAGAGAACAATTTTTCGATTTCGCTGATCATTGCTTTAGCGACAGCGGTTTTAGGTTTTCGTTCTTGGAGGTCAAGTGACCATAGAGTTCTCGATTTCATCGTCTCTGGCGGAGTTGGAATGGTTTTTGGAACCTTTTGGAATTATGCGCTTGATTAGGGCATGTAATCAATTACATTGCGTTGCTCTAGCTTTTTCTAAGGAAAATTTCATCGTTGTCTTGCTTCAAGAGCCCAATTTGGGCTCTTTGCATCAGACGTCTTGAACTTTTCTCCTAGAAAAAAACTCCTTCAACTTGTTTTAATTAATTACACACCCTAGGGAATAGATTTGATGGTTCAATAGGGTAATACCATGTATCAAAAATCAGGTGGTGAATTTAACTTGATTTTTTCGGTAAAAATCGTCCTTTTGATCTCCCTAACCAGCAAGTGGTTAGCTTCGATCTCTAAGGTCAATTTTTCCTCGAAAATCTCTACGTTAATTCTGCACCTTATTTTTGATAAATGGTATAAATTTTGCCTAGATTGAACTTTAAATGCTTTATTTCGTTGTTACACTTACTGTAATCCTTCTTATTCTCTTTTTACTTCTTCTCTTTACCTGGAAGAATGGGATTTCTCCAACGCCTACTTCGAATCAAGTACGTGCAGCTTTGTTTTCTAATCTTCCAGAATTGAAAGAGGGAACGATTGTAGAATTAGGGTCTGGATGGGGGAATCTAGTTTTTCCCCTTTCAAAGAAATATCCGAATTGCAAAGTGATCGGATATGAAAACTCTCCAGTTCCCTTTCTCTATTCGGCTCTTCTTAATCACCGAGCAAATCTAAAAATTGTTCGTGGAGATTTTTTTGAGAAACCTCTTCAAGGAGTCGATTTAGTCGTTTGTTATCTTTTTCCACGAGGAATGGAGAAACTCCGAAAAAAACTTGAAAAAGAGCTAAATGTTGGAGCTATGGTTGTGAGTCATACACATCCTATCCCTGAGTGGAAGCCTAAAGAGATTATCGAAGTCGATGATCTAGATCATTCAACAATTTATATTTATGAGATCACATGCAAAACCAGTGATTGTTTCAGCGCCTAATGAAACCCACTACCGTAAACGATGATCGAGATCTTGGGAATAAATGCTTCGTCGAAGTGCCTTAGGAAAATATCTCACCTAAATCATCCCAATTTTAAATAGTTTTATCTATAGATAGTATCGTCACAAGTTACTCAAAGCGACTCGTATGGAAAATTTCATCGTTGCCCTACTTCAAAAGCTCAATTTGGGCTTTCTCGATCGGGCGCTTGGGCCTTTTATCGAAGGGAAAGGTCCAAGAATTTAAGAGAACTCTCCTATGACAATAAGTAAAATAAACCCAGAGTTCAGGTTAGGAATCACTTTTTGAATGACCATCTCGCAGGCGACACTATCTAGTATCAAAAACGATTGCTTGCATTCAATGCATTTTGTGCATACATCGCAATCACGCTCAGAATGAGTTCATTTGTTCCGACATCAAAAGCTGTTTTTCCACTTTTTACGTCATTGATTAATGTTTGAACCGACTTTGGAAGTCCAAGTGGCTCCGCAGGATTATCCCTTGCCGACCTTGCAACTAGAGGAATTAATACGCTTTGAATGCCATTGGTGGTATCATAGGTTTGCCAGTTCTCCAAGACATATGACGCAATCGCATCAACATACTTTTCAGATACAATTGGAGAGGTAGACTCTGCTTTCCCTAAATAGTTATCCATAAGATTGGGTGCTGCAGGCATAAATACACAAGCAAGAATACGATCCCAATTTAAACCCCAATAAGTCTCAGCAGTCACTTTATTTTGCCACACCATCGATGCTACAAGGTGATTGGATACAAAAATAGGGGATACATTCTTATAGGGTGTGGAATCCGGGTCAATCTGCCAATAGGAGTGGTAGGAACTTGTTTCTAAAGCCCAGCGGTTTTTTGCTATCTGAATGAGTTCGCTATCTGCTCCTATTTGTTCGAGCCAGGCAACAACGCTCATACTTCCCAAAAGAGCTTCTGACTCACTCTCTGTATTTTGTCCATCATTGCTAATTCCTAGTCCAGAAAGCCAGGAATGTCCTTCATAAAAATCAAGGTTCCGATGAGGGATAAAATTGTCTCCTCCTGATTGACCAATATCAGCAGCAAGCAAGTTTCCTAATTCAACATTTTTATAAGAATTTATGACGGAATCTTGTTCTAGATATCTCGATTTAATTCCTGCTTTGTTTTCATATTGATCTAGTAGAACCAGTGAATATAAAGGATAACCGTATTGAACGATGTGGTCATTCAGAGTGATTGCAGAACCATAAGAATCTGGAAAAAAGACTATTGTCCCCCAATTTGAATCTTTTCGAATCCCTGTAGGAACATTTACAGTTTGTCCATCAATTTTTTCTGCAAAAGACGCACTTCCTTTCCATAGATTGTCAAGTCCTTGTATTAGACTTTGATGGAGTTGATCCAGCTGAGTCTGCCAGCGATTTTTTTGACCTGATAAATTGATGATTTCCTGAGCATAATAAAGTGTTAAGGCTTTCTGATAAACATACTTATTATAGGGTATCGAAAGGTTCGGAGCTGGAATATTTATTGCTGCATTGAGTCCCGCGTCTAACACATTATTATTAATTAATTTATTTGCTTGGTCAGGAGTTATCCCAGGCTTTGGTAGAGCCTCAATACTAAGTTCGTGATAATCTATAGGAAATTTGAATTGGAATTGACTTCCCGCATAAGCCTTTAGTTGCCCCTTCAAAGAAATAAGAGCTAAACTCGTTGGCGTCTGCTGGGAAACTAAGTTTGCTTTACTAAGGTGATGATCCATAAGTAACACTAAAGGCTCCAAGGAATCGTTTTTTCCTAGAAGATCCTCACAAGTGTACGAAAACTGATAGTCATATACATCCTGTGGATTATCTGAAAATGTTCCTTCAGCTCTGACTACGACCGCACGTGCATGGTTATCCAATAGATCGATAACGTTTGCATAAACCTCACTTGGAACACAAACAACATTAAGGTATCCTGTATAGGGTTGGCTTGAAACAAGTGCTTGATTCTGCCAAACAAGCTTAGTTTCAGCTGGTGTATATACAATATAATCAAACCCATTTTTTCCAGGAACATGATGTCTCATTAAACCATCTACAACGTCAATATTTGGTGTGTTGCCTGTAGGAATCTGAATATTAACCGTTGATTGGTTATACTTAACTCCCTGAAAAACACCTCCTTGCATTAGATACAAGATCATTTCATCATTAGGATAGTGAACAGCGCGAAGCATATTTCCTGTTTCAGAGGATTCCCAATGAATGGTAGGATTACCACTTTGTGAAGATGTACAAACATTGAATTTGGCCGATGGTACGCTTAAGTCGGTAGTAAAATGCCCGGATGCAGGAACACCAGGAGTGGGATAGTATTTGAATGCTTTGGTACAAGAAAAACTTAATCCATTTTCAGCTTTCTCATTCCATGAGAGATCATAATAACCTGTTGTACACATCACCCCACCTGTTGGCCAACAGGCAAGTGTCTGAAACCAGTCATTTGTGGGAACGATATTGATTCCCGGGAGTTCTGCAGTCTCATGAGGCACCCATAGACGGTTTGTTGTGGGTTGGTAATAGCCTTCGTATTTAATCCAATCACCTGAAGGATTCTGAGGATTAGGAGTATAATATTCTGGGGGAAGAGAAATATTCTCAAGATTCGGAATTGGGATTGCGGTTTCAAACAGATCATAACAATTCATGCTTGACAATGAACTGCATATTAGGAAACAAGCAATGAATAAATAAACTTTTAAAGATTCAAATTTTTTCATGATCATCCCACTTGGTGTATTTTAGTATCAACTATTTAAAGGGGTTAAAAAATATAAGTAAATATTTTTTTTTGCAAGGGGACATCGCTTTGAATATTTTCTTTTATCGGAATAAGAATCGATTATTATTTATCTATCGCTTAGCTGATTCTATCTCTATACCCAATCAACTTTTGAAGTTGTTTGGGTATAATTCAGGATAGGTTTATGCATGCAATGACCTGTAAAGCCATACTAAAGGCTCATCGATCATATTTTGAATTAAACTCAAAAAAAAAACTCCCAGGTGCCGCCTGGGAGTTTTTGGGATTTTATCTTATGTCAAATGTGTATCTTGGCATCAATTATACCATAGTCAAGCATTTATTTTAAAGATTTAATTAACTTGCTAATTTTTAGTTGGTTATGGTTTTTCCTTTAAGGAGAGGGATAGATAAAAAAACTCCCAGGTGTCGCCTGGGAGTTTTATTTGGGATTTTGTCTTATGTCAAATGCGTATCTTGGCATCAATTATACCATAGTTAAGCATTTATTTTAAAGATTTCATTCAATGATAGGGGTTGTTTTGTAAGATGCTAACTTTAAAGATTTTGTATCTTTCCGAAGTCGAGAAGAAGAGAGAAGTGGGAAAAGACCTCTTGAAGGAGGGCGATTCTATTAGAGCGGATTTGGGGTTCCTCAGCAAGGATTTTGACTTCATCAAAAAGAGCACTTAGAGGAGAGCGAAGCTTAGCGAGGTGTTCAAAGGCTCCTTTATAATCTCTTGCAATAAGGACTTCTTTAAAGGGGGCCTCTAATGAAGAAAGGGAAGCATAGAGATTTTTCTCAGCAGTTTCCTGGAAAAGCTTAGGTTTGAGGGTTTGTTTTTTTTCAGAGCCGATCTGTCCTTTAGCTCTTTTATAAACCTCATAGAGCCCTTCGAAGTGGTCTGTCGTTCGGAATAGGTGGAGAGCTTGAGTTTTTAAGTATTGATCGTAAGGATTATGACAGCGCCCTTGAAGAGAGGCTTCAATTTCATCTTTTTGGAAACCATATTCTTCCAAAACACCCTTTGCTCGATTTGTAATAAAATCAAGGACCTGGTCATCTTTAATGATGAGACTAAGGTCTAGGTTTAATTGATTTTCAATGAGGATTTTGATGACACCAATTGCTTGCCGTCTCAGAGCATAAGGATCGCTTGATGAGGTTGGTTTTAGTCCTACTTTAAAATAAGAAATCAAGTTATCGAGTTTATCAGCAAGGCTTAGGATGATGCCTGTAGGGGAAGCTGGAAGAGGGCCTCCTTCAGATTTAGGGAGCCAATGCTCTTCGATTGCATTCGCGACTTCCTCTTCTTCTTTTTGATGTAGAGCATAATACTTTCCAATAGTGCCTTGAAGATCGGGAAATTCTTGAACAAGTTCCGAAGCGATATCTGCTTTACAAAGCTCTGCTGCACGTTTTACACGCTTTTCATTGCCGAGATTTAAAATTTGGCTAAGAGTAATTGCCAAATGTTTGAGTCGATTGGCTTTTTCTGCTACCGTTCCGAGTTCTTTTTGGAAGATAATGAGCTCTAGCTTTTTTGCAAAGGCATCAAGAGAGGTTTTAAGATCTTCTTCATAAAGGAAAACACCATCCGAAAGGCGTGCAGAGAGGACATTTTGATTTCCTTCTCTTATCAAATCATTGGGAGTATTATCAGCTGTGATCACAAATAATGGAGCTAAAGATCCTGTTTGGAAAGTTAGAGGGAAATACTTTTGGTGTTCAACCATTTCAGAAGTCAGGACTTCATCGGGAACCTTTAAGAAAGTTTCGTCAAAAGAAGCTGAATCGAGCATTGGCCATTCAGATAAATAAAGAACTTGTTTAAGGACTTTATCTTTTTGGATAGCAGTTGTGACTGTTTTATTTTCTATTTCATTGAGTTGACTTTCGATAGAGAGTCTTCTTTCAGAGATATCAACCATTACCTTATGCTTTTTAAGGCATTCTAAGTAATCAGAAGCTGTTTGGAGAGTGAATGTTTGATTGCATAACTGGGAGTGGCCATAAGATGTATTTCCTGAAACGACTTTGGCGATTTCAAAGGGAACAACGATTTCACCATGAAGAGCTACGATCCATTTAAGAGGGCGTGCGTAAGAAATATCGATGTCTGACCAGCGCATCTTTTTCGGAAAGGAGAGATCACTAATGAGTTTGGGAAGTTTTTCACTAAGAATCTTTGCTGTAGAGCCCCCTTTTTCAAGAGTATCAGCCATGAGATATTCTTTGTCTTTAATTTCTTGGATATACAGAAAGGGATGATTGGAAATTTCAGAAAGAATAGGGGGATTTTCGATTTCAAGAGACTTAAAAAATCCTAATCCTTGGTTAGTAACACTTCCATTTTCATCGTAGACCGTGCTAATAGGAGGTCCTTTCCGTTTGACTTCTTTGTCTTCAGTCCCGCGAGCTAAAGCTTTGATTAAAAGTGCTAAGCGTCGAGGTGTTCCAAAAACTTGGATCGATTCATAGGAAAGCTGATATTCTTTTAAGAGTTTTTCAATTCCTTCTTTTAAGTTTTGCATGCCGATGGGGACAAAAGTTGCTGGCAGCTCTTCGGAACCAATTTCTAAAAGAAAATCGCTTTTCTCTTTTGGATCAAATGTCTTAGGAAGGGGAGGAAGAGAGAGTTGAGTTTCTTTTTTTTCTAAACGTTTTAAGAGAGGAAAGCCCATCTTTTCCCGTGAGGCTAAGTATTCAGTTGCTGTCAGCTTTGCAAGATCTCGAACACGAGCGATATAACCTGTTCTCTCAGTTACCGATAAAACTCCACGCGCTTCTAACATATTAAAGGCATGGGAAGCTTTCATGACAAAATCATAGGCAGGAATAGGAAGGTTTTCCTTAATGAGATGTTTTGCTTCCCTTTCATAATCTTCAAAATGGCGGAGCCACATTTCCGTAGAAGCTTTGTAAAAATTGTAGTGACTCCACTCCACTTCATTGCGATGATAGATGTCACCATAGGTAAATTGCTCATTGTATTTCATGTCGAAGAAATTATCTTTCTTCTGAACAATCATGGAAAGCCGCTCTAACCCATAAGTGAGTTCAACACTGATAGGTTTTAAAGAAAAACCTGCAACCGATTGGAAATAGGTAAATTGGGTGACTTCCATTCCATCAAGCCATACTTCCCAACCAAGCCCCCAAGCACCAAGTGTAGGAGACTCCCAATCATCATGGACAAACCGAATATCATGTTCTTTTAAATTAAAACCCAGACATTCGAGGGATTCCAGATAGAGATTTTGAATATCAAGAGGAGAGGGTTTCATAATGACTTGAAGCTGATGGAAGAGTTGGGTTCGATTCGGATTTTCTCCAAAGCGGCCATCTTGAGGTCGACGAGAAGGTTCGACATAAACAGTATTATAAGGTTCTGGACCTAGACAGCGTAAGAATGTTGCAGGATTGAAAGTTCCAGCTCCCACTTCGACATCATGGCCTTGTTGGATAAGGCAACCTTTTTCCGCCCAAAAATTCGATAATTTACTTATAATCTCTTGAAAAGTCATCTGTTCAGAAACATTTGTTTATGAGACAATATTGCCCAACTAGGAGATAATATGCGAGAATTTTGTGGCCTCTATGCGAAAGAAATAAAAAACTTTCTTGAGAAAGAAGGGGAAAAAGCATTTCGTGCAAACCAACTCTTTGATTGGGTCTATCAGAAAGGCGTCACTGAATATGGAGAGATGTTGAATCTTCCAGGAAGTCTTCGTAGTCTTCTTAAAGAAAAGTTGTCTTTGGGGCTTTTAAAACTTCAAAAAATTGAAGATTCTCAGGATGGGGAAACCTCGAAATTTCTATGGAAGCTTTCATGTGGACGTTTTGTCGAATCAGTTTTGATTTCCAGTGGAGATAGAAGGACGGTTTGTGTTTCTTCTCAGGTAGGATGTCCAGCGAGATGTGCATTTTGTGCTTCAGGAAAAGAAGGGCTCATCCGAAACTTAACCCCTGCAGAAATTGTTGAACAAGTGGTATTGATCAACCATTATTTGATTCAGAAAGGAGAAAAGGTTTCTCATTTAGTTTTTATGGGAATGGGGGAACCATTAGAAAATTATAGTAGTGTGATTCGTGCTCTAAAAATTTTTATTGATCCCGAATTTTTTAACTTTTCTCCGAGAAAAATTACCGTTTCAACTGTGGGTATGGCACCTAATATTAAACGACTGATGCAAGAGGGGATTAAAGTAAACTTAGCTTTGTCTCTCCATGCTCCTAACCAAAAGATTCGAAAAAAGATTGTTCCTTATGCTCGTAAATTTTCTTTTGAAGAGGTTTTGCAAAGTGTTCGAGACTATGCGAAATTTACAAAAAGAGATATGACTTATGAGTATGTTCTCATAGATGGAATCAATGACACACAAGAAAATGCTGAAGAACTTGCTGACCTTCTTAAAGGAGAGCAATGCTGTGTGAATCTTATTCCTTTTAACCCTGTTCCGGGAACTCATTTAAAAAGGCCTGAAAAGAAAATGATTGAAGCTTTTAGAAATGTTTTAACAAATCGAGGGATTCGAAGTACTTGGCGCTACACCAAAGGGAAGGATATTGCTGCGGCTTGTGGACAACTTGCATTAAAGGTCCCTAATTCATCTGAACTCTGAGTTTAGGCAAAAAAAACTCTTTAGAAATTGATGAGAAATTAGTATAAGGGGCAGAAAACAGATCCTTATGTTATTATGAGAGCCGAAAGTAAAATATCAGTATCTAGAGGAAGTATACCATTGAAGCTCCCCTTAATTCTAACGATTAGCCGGATTTTCATTAGTCCGATCTTTTTAATTTTTTATTTGAAATACCAGCAGTTGGGAATTTCACTATATGCTCTTCCATTTATTCTCATTTTTTTACTTGTTCTTTCAGAACTTTCAGATTTTTTTGATGGATATTTAGCACGGAAGTTTAATCTTGTGACTGAGCTTGGGAAAATTTTGGACCCCATGGCCGATAGCATTACCCGTTTAACAATTCTTTTGACCTTTACACAAGGGTTTATCAGGCTTCCACTCCTTCTTGTCTTTGTTTTTGTTTATCGTGATGCCATGATAAGCACGCTTCGAACGGTTTGTGCTTTTCGTGGGGTCACCCTTGCTGCCAGAACAAGTGGAAAGGTCAAAGCTGTTCTGCAAGCGATCTCAATTTTTGCCATTCTTATCTTGATGATTCCCTATGCTTGGGGAGCTCTTTCTCTTATACAGCTTCAAGATATTAGCTTGATGATTATTTCAGCAGCAGCAATCTATACAGTATTTGCAGGGGCTGAATACATTTGGGCAAATCGCAGTTATATCAAACAGGCTTGGAAAAATTAACATCTTGCAGTAGGAAGAATAGAACGATAAATTTTTAGATATTCTTGAGCAGGGACTTTCCAACTCCAATCTCTTGTGAACCCATTTCTTTGCATGGTCTGCCATTTTTTTGGATCATTTCTATGGTGTTCAAAAGCTCTATCAATCGACCAGCGAAGGCTATCGACTGAGGGGAAGTCAAAGGTATATCCATTTCTTTTCTCAAGAGGAATTTCATCGTGATCAATATCAAATACTGTATCATTTAGCCCCCCAACTTTGTGAACAATAGGAATTGTTCCGTAACGAAGAGCAATCATTTGAGTCAAACCGCACGGTTCAAACAGTGAAGGGACTAGGATGCAATCAGCAGAAGCATAAGTCAAATGTGCGAGTTTTTCATCAAAAAGAAAATGAAAATGAACATGGGGATTGTCTCGATACTCTTCAGCAAGAGAGAGAAACTCAGCTTTTAAATTGGGTTCAGGGGTTGAACCTAGGAGAATAAACTTTCCTCCTTTTTCTAACACATATTCGATTCCAAATCGGATCATTTCAGGTCCTTTTTGCTGGACAATCCGAGAGATACAAGTGAAAAGGGGGGCGGGGTCATAATCCATTTTTAGTTTAGAATAGAGTGCTTTTCGATTCTCTATTTTAGCTTTTTCAACCTCATATAGATCTGTTCCGTTTGCAGGGTAATTTTTTTCTATAAAAGGATCTGTTTCAGGATTCCAATAACTGATATCAATTCCATTGAGAATACCTTGAAGTTTCTCTTTTCTTTGTTTTATGACGTGTTCAAGCCCAAAGCCCTCTTTTCCTTGAATTTCTTTAGAATAAGTGGGTGAAACCGTTGTCAGGAAGTCAGAATAGATGAGTCCTCCCTTTAAGAGATTGAGTTTTTCAGGTTTTGAGTGGTCTTGGAGTTTATCCTGTTTTAAAAGCTGCTTTGTATGGAGCCCCATGCGATCTAATTTTTCAGGTAAGCAAACCCCTTGGTATTTCATGTTATGAATGGTTGTAATAATCCCTCCAATTTTCAAACCTAGAGGTTTATACATTTCGTGGTAGAGAGGGGCAGCAAGCGTAGTTAGCCAGTCGTGGAGGTTTAAAATATCAGGATGTTTTTCTCTTTTTAAGAGATATTCCATGGCAGTTTTAGTAAAATAGGTAAAGCGAAGAAGATCATCTTCTTCGCCGTAAATCACCCCTCTTTTAAAGTAATTAGATTCTTCGTGGGGTTCAATCAAGAGGAGGGAAATTTCTTCATATTGCGCAGACCAAATCGTATTTTTACAAGGGGTCATATCCTCATAAGAGATAAGCCCTTCCATATCGATTTTCAGATCATTCAAAGTTTTTCGTGGAATATGGTCATAAAAAGGGAGGATGACTTCAACTTTTTCTCCCGCTTCTTTCAATGCCTTGGAAAGTCCCGCAGTGACGTCTCCGAGGCCTCCGACTTTGGCAATGGGTGCAAGCTCTGTTGTCAAATGAATGATATGCATAAAGTTTATTTAAAAGAATTGGAGAAGGAAGTCAATAAAGACTGAAAATCATGAACCTATCCTATGAAGTAAAATCTTCAATTTATCCTCCTCCTCGAAAACTTGGAAATCTCCCAAGTTAAGAAATAATACCAATTGTAAAAAATAGAATTAGAAATTGGTATAAGAGGAATATAGAAAAAAACTCAGCTTGAAAAGAATTATATCAGTCTCATACAATGGTCATTTGTTAAATTTTGCTGGGGTGTAGCCAAGCGGTAAGGCACCGGTTTTTGGTATCGGCATGCGGAGGTTCGAATCCTCCCACCCCAATACTTTATGAGTTTATTCATGTCTAAAGATTCGTTTATGCTTTTCTCGGGGACATCCCATCCGAAACTTTCGGAAGAGATTGCAAAAAGTTTAGGAATTCGACTTGGAAAGACTCAGATAGAATTATTCCCTGATGGTGAGATAGGCGCTCAAATTTTAGAGAATGTCCGTGGTCGGGATGTTTTTGTAGTGCAAAGCATTGCAAAAAAACCCAACTTCTATCTCATGGAGCTTCTGATTTTAATCGATGCTCTTAAAAGGGCCTCTGTACGATCAATTGTTGCTGTCATTCCTTATTATGGATATGCCAGACAAGATCGCAAGGATAAGGGACGGGTGCCAATAACGGCAAAACTCGTTGCAAACCTGCTCGAAACAGCGGGTGTTACACGAGTTATAACAATGGATCTCCACTCTGAGCAGATCCAAGGTTTTTTCGACATCCCAGTCGATAATCTTTATGCGCAAAGTTTGTTTGCGGAAAAGGTTAAAACATTGGGAATGAAAAATCCTGTTGTCTGTGCCCCCGATGTAGGAAGTGCAAAACTTGCACGCCTAATGGCTAACCAATTGGGAGCCGACTTTGCGATTGTTGATAAACAGCGGATGAATGCAAAAGAAGTGGAAACACATGCACTTATCGGCGATGTACAGGGAAGGGATGTGGTTCTTGTTGATGATATATGCTCAACAGGAACGACGCTTAAAAAAGCGTCAGAAGTAGTGAAAAAAGCAGGGGCTGTACGCGTAATTGCAGCAGTCACTCACCCTCTCTTTAATTCTGAGATGGTTAAGGAATCAGAAATTGATACTTTTTTCGTTACAAACACCGTTCCGTTGCCTGAAGAGATAGATCATTCCCAAATTGAGATCCTTTCTGTAGCTGGGATTTTTGGAAAAGCCATTGATTGTATCATTAAAAATGAGTCGATCAGTTCTCTTTTCCGCCCTCGCACTTAATCATCGCAGGTATTTTGTATAAATTACTTAATATAAATCTGGAGTGTTTATGAAACTCACAGTGTCCAAACGGACTGGAGAAACAAAAAGTGAGCTGACAAAGCTCAGACATCAGGGTGATATTCCTGCTGCTGTTTACTCTAAAGGTAAACCATGCGACAAAATCACCGTGAAAGGAGCCGAGTTTGAAGCGGTTTTACGGAAACTCCCTAAAGGGTACCTTCCAACAACCACTTTTGAACTCGAAATGGATGGAAAGACAAAGAAGGCAATCGTTAAAGATATTCAATATCATCCAACGACTTATCGTATTCTTCATTTAGACTTTTTAATTCTTGAGCCTAAGGTCACCGTTGATGTGAAGGTTCCTATCAATTGTATTGGGGAAGCTGACTGTGTAGGGGTGAAACTTGGTGGATTTGTCAGACCCGTAAAACGGCATGTAGAAGTGCGTTGCTTACCGGACGACATTCCTACTGATTTCAAGATCGACATTAAAAGTCTTGAAATTGGTCAGTCAAAACGGGTTTGTGATATCGAAGCCGGCGCTTTGGTACGCCTTTTAGCGAAACCAAAAGAAATCCTCGTTGTGATTGCAAAACGGTAAATGTTGATGGATAGCGAAAGTCAAAAAGCACTTATTGTTGGTCTTGGAAATCCGGGGATGAAATATGACTCTACCCGACATAACCTTGGTCAAATGGTTCTTTTTTCTTTTGCTAGAAAGCACGCCCTCTCTTTTAAGAAAGAAAGGGACTTAAAAGGAGAGGTTGCAAAGGGAAATTGGAAAGGTGGAAGTGTTTTCCTACTTTTCCCAACAACCTATATGAACCTTTCTGGACAAGCCGTTAGAAAAACAATGAATTTCTACAAGATAGCTATTGATGAGGTTTTAATCCTTTCAGATGATGCAGCTCTTCCCTTTGGATCTCTCCGCTTTAGGAAAAAAGGAAGCGCAGGAGGTCATAATGGTCTCAAAAGTATTGAGGAATGTTTGGGAACAAATGAGTATCAACGCCTCAAACTTGGAATTGGAGAGCCGTCTGTAGGTTATCTTGAAGATTATGTTTTAAAGCCCTTTACGAAGGAAGAACAAGAAAAAATCCCCGAAATCACCACTCAAGGAATCAATTTTATTGAAGAGTGGTTATTTCAAGAAATGAAGGAACATGCATGAGTAAAAAAGAGCTAAGACTCTATGAAGGGATGTACATCCTGAGTGCATCACTCAGTGAAGAAGCGCTAAAAAAAGCTTTGGAGCGCATCACTAAAACCATCGAAGAAAATGGTGGAGAGATCCATAAGATTCATGAGATGGGACGCAAAAAACTTGCTTACGAAATTGATGGACATAAGCAAGGTCAATACTTTCTCCTCTACTTTTCTGTTTACCCAACCCTACTTGAAGAGATGTGGAAAGAGTACCACTTGAATGAAGACCTTATCCGCTATGTGACAATGCGTGCGGAAAAAGTCGTTGAAAAACTCGAATTTAAACCTTTAGTAGAAGTGTAAGGAGCCTATGATGATGAAAAAACGTCCGAGTTTCGGATTTAAAAAGAGAAAATCGTGCCCTTTCAGAGCTGCTGGAATGAAGGCGATTGATTACAAAGATGTTGAAACTTTAGAAAAATTTATTACTGAGCGTGGAAAGATTCTTCCTCGACGTATTACTGGGGTGTCTCATCACTATCAGCAATTGCTAAAGAAAGCAATCAAACAAGCTAGACATATGGCACTATTGCCCTTTGTAGCAGAGGAGTAATCGATGGATCAGAAGAAAAGTACAAAAACAAAGCTCCTTCTTCTTGAAGATGTGACAAATCTAGGGAAGAAAGGTGAACTTGCTTCAGCCAAGCCAGGTTTTATCCGCAACTTCCTTCTTCCTCAGAAGAAGGCAGTGATCGCTGATAAGCGGACAATCCGAATGCAAGAACAGCTAAGAAAAGAGCGGGAAGTTCAAGCTGCTGAAGATAAAAAAGATGCTGAAGCACTTGCGGCCCGCCTAAAAGACAAGACCTTAACAATCAAAGCTAAAAATGACTCTCAAGGACATCTTTATGGGTCTGTGGCAAGTGTTGATATTGTTAAGATTCTAGAGGAGCAAGAAGGAGTTACAATCGAAAGAAAGAATGTGATCCTTCCGAAACCTGTCAAAATGGTAGGGATCTATGACATTGAGTTAAAACTAAAGGAAAATGTTCCTGCAACTTTTAAATTAAGAGTTGAAGGCGAAACCAAGATCCAGGAAGTAAAAACTCAAGTAGAAGTTGTTGATGAAGAAGTAGAAGCCTCTGAGAAAGAAGAGGGAGAAACTTCTGAGGAAGCAACCGAAGATCTTCCAATGAGGAGTGAGCGTGAAAAAGAGATGAAAGAAGAGCTCGAAGAGCGGTCTAAAGAGTGAAGCTATTTTCACCAGCTAAACTCAATCTCTTTTTTCGTGTTTTAAATAAACGCGCCGATGGCTTTCATGAGATTGCAAGTCTTATGCAAGCCATCACCCTTGGTGATACCCTTCATTTTAAGGAGAGTCATCAAGATCATTTGACATGCAGCGATCCTACGATTCCAGTGAATGAAAAAAATTTTATTCATAAAGCCCGCGCCCTTTTTCGCAAGAAGACAGGCTTTAAAACACCCATTGCCATTCATGCTGAAAAAAAAATACCAGCTGAAGGGGGCTTTGGAGGTGGAAGTGGAAATATTGCAACAACTCTTTGGGCATTGAATCAGATCAGTGGAATGGATATTGGCGAAGAGACTCTTCGTACCTGGGCTGCAGAAATCTCTTCCGATGCTCCCTTCTTTTTTTCAACAGGGACAGCTTATGCAACGGGTCGTGGAGAAAAGGTCTTTTCGCTGCCGCCTCTTGAAAAGAAAGATCTTTTTCTTGCTAAGCCCGAAGGAGGGCTTTCAACACCGCTCGTTTATCAACATTGTGCGCCTAACGTGAACGATATCGATCCGAAAATACTTCTTGGAAATGCAATTGCTGGAAAGATTGAAGGAGTGAATGACTTAGAATATGCAGCTTTTGCTCTTCGTCCCGATCTTTGGGAACTAAAAGAAGGGTTGATTAACCTTGGCTTTGAAACAGTTGTAATGACAGGAAGTGGAACAGGCTTTTACTGCATAGGACCGATTGAGAACCCTTCGCTTCCCGGGATCCATTTTTGGAAAACATCTTATCTTTCGCGTGGAGATCAGTGGTACGCATTTTCTTAATTGTTTTATTATTTTTTTCTAGTTTATATGGAGCAGGCCCCATCACCCATCTTTTTTTAGGAGAAGAATACTGTAGAATTTTTCGAATAGAAGATGAGGATCATAAGAGAGACTTTTTAATCGGAACCTCTTTTCCTGATATCCGCTATATCTCCCATTTTCCAAGAGAGAGGACTCATTTCAATGTTCAAAGTTTAAAAGAAGTCGGAGAAAGTTCTTCATATTTTATTGCAGGAATGAAATTTCATGCCTGGGTGGATAAAGTTCGTGAAGAATTTGTTGTTGCTTCAGGAATATATGAAAAAGTAGCTCCATATGGGGAAGGGAGAAAAGAGACCCTTTTAAAATTCATTGAAGAAGAAATCATCGATTATGATGGAAGAAAGTGGGGGAGTATTTTTGGAGAAGTTCATGAAGAAGAAAAAGCCTATACATCTGAAGAGCTGATTCAAAAATGGCACACAATTATTTGGGGGGCATTATACGCACGTCCGAGCTGGCCACTTTGGGGATATTCTTGGATAAAATCTCAACTCTTTGGAATTTCTAATCAAACGCTTTATAATTGGAGTTATCTTCTTTCTGAGTATGCTAAAGATCCCGAATTCCAAGGGTATGTTGATGATCTTTTAAAGCACATTTTACAACAGGTCGAACAGGAAAATGTTCTCGTTCAAAAAATAAGTGGTTGATTTTTTTTATAAAAATTGGTTACATGAAATTTCTCTTAGGACTTAATTTAGGAACGAAAAAATGAGAAAGTTTTTAACCCTTGCAGCTATTGCACTCACGAATGTAGTTATTGCTTACGATAACTCTTCATCCATGGATAGCTATCAAACTCAATCAAAAAGTGGAACTGGTGATTATGCAACGATAATGGATAATCTTCAAAAGAACCAATACGATGATGGAACAAACTTTATCATCAGCGTGGTTCCTGCCGCAGTTCAACCCAACTTTACAATGGCTTATTTTACAGATGTAACATTTGAAGATACATCTGGAGGTGTCAATAACCTTGCTAAAGGTAATATCACCTTTCAAAGGCAAAGCCTTCCCTCAGACTTTAGGTTTGGTGTGACAGGACAATTTAGTTATCTTCTTCCCTCAGATAGTTATTTAGATTTATTTTATAACTACTATGGAATATCTTCTTCAGCATCTAATAGCATTAAACCTGGATCTGCAGAGGTTTTTGAAGATTTTGTTTATGGTGCAAATGCCGCTTTAACTGGGCAGTACCATTTTGGGGAGTTTTATTTTAGAACAAGAATTGCAATTCTCAATTTCTTAGATAAATATTTTCATAATGATGCATCATTTGGATTTAGTTTCCAAAATCTGAACTTGCACCATCATAACCATGTTAACGATATTCATCTTCAAGATGGAGAAATTAATACTAATGATGGTCTTACGACTGTGGACCTTTCATTCCGCACAAAACAAAAGCATAAGGTTTTTGGTTTTGGACCATCATTTAAGTGGTTAAGTACACTTGACTTACTTCCTATGAGCGTGCGGCCACATAACTTAAGCTTTGTTTCAGAATTAAAGTTTGCTCTTCTCTATGCCAAATACTTTGGAAAGGGAACTGCAAGTCTTGAAGGTGGAACAGTAACCGTTGGATCTACTGGTGGAAACGATGGAACTCAAACGTTTGACATCGATGCTCGTTGGAGATCACCATCCAACTATTTTGTAACCCTTAATACCAATCTGAAAGCAGGTTTCTTGTATACTTATAAAGACTTCTCTATAGAGTTTGCTTATAAGATTCTTTACTTTACAGATGAAGATTATGATATTGGTGAATTTGTTCGTGGAACATTTGCCCAAGGTATTATACCAGACCTATCTCAGCTCTTTAACATCTTCCCAACAAATATTGGGTTTAGAGCATTAGAGGTTGCGTTAAATTATAAATTCTAAAAAATCAGAGTTTTTTTAGTTTCGAAAGTAAGCTCCTAGCTTTTTAAAGTTGGGAGCTTTTTTTATATCTAAGCAAAATTGGATAGGTTCAACGTGACAAATAGTCGGCGATATGAGATCATGGAGGGTGATGAAAACAAACCTATATGATGATCAGCTTATAATTGTAACAGGAGCTGCCGGATTTATTGGTTCGGGGGTTGTCCGCCATCTTAACGATAAGGGTTACAATAATCTTTTACTTGTTGATGACTATCGTCAATCGATCAAGTGGATGAATCTTCGTAACAAAAGATTTATTGATTTTATCTCACGTGATGAAATTTTTGATTTCTTGGAGGGGCGGGAACAAGAAATAGAAGCCTTTGTTCATTTAGGTGCCTGCTCAAGTACAGTGGAAACCGATGGAGACTACTTCATGAAAACCAACTACCGGTTTTCAGTGAAGCTTGCAGAATATGCATTAGAAAATGATCACCGCTTTATTTATGCATCATCAGCAGCGACTTATGGAGATGGTTCCCTAGGGTTTGTGGATGATGAATCAAAGCTGGATACCTTGACTCCCTTAAACATTTATGGCTTCTCAAAACAGATGTTTGACAAATGGCTTCAAGAGCAGGGTGTTTTAAACAAAGTCGTCGGACTCAAATACTTCAATATCTTTGGCCCGAATGAGTACCATAAAGGGCGGATGGGATCGATGGTAATGCATATGGCCGATCAGATTCAAAAAACAGGGAAAATACGTCTATTTAAGTCCTCAGAGCCTGAGAAGTATGGCGATGGCGATCAGTGTCGTGATTTTTATTATGTAAAAGATGCTGTTAAAATGACGACATTCTTTCTAGATCATGATATTTGTGGTCTCTTTAATGTAGGAAGTGGACAGGCAAATACATGGAACACAATGGCTAAAAATGTTTTTAAAGCATTAGGAAAGCCCGAAAATATCGAATATGTCCCAATGCCTGAAGATCTTTTAGGGAAGTATCAGAATTATACCTGTGCTGACATGAATAAATTTCACAGTGCGATCAAAGAAAAAAATCTATCATTCAATAATGACTATACCTTTGATAGTGCAATCGAAGACTACGTTAAAAACTACCTCGTTAAGGACGCAAGATGGTAAAACTTCTCGGCTCTTTTAGCCGCTTGAAACCTGCCAAGGTATTAGTGCTTGGTGATTTCATGCTTGATACCTATACAACAGGACGCGTGCAAAGAATTTCTCCTGAGGCTCCCGTACCGATTCTCCATGTCCAAAAAACAGAAGATCTTCCCGGTGGAACAGGGAATGTTGTTCTCAATCTTAAAGCTCTAGGAGCGGAAGTCGTTGCAGTAGGACGCATTGGAGATGATAAAGAGGGACTGCGTCTTAAGGAGCTTCTTGAAGAGGAAAATGTGGATACTTCGGGTCTTTTTACCCAAAAAGGAATTAGTACTCCGCTAAAAAATCGCCTCATTGCAGATGCTCAACAATTGATCCGTGTGGATCAAGAATGTATTACCCCCCTTTCACCCGAAGTAGAAGAAAAAGTGATTGCTTATATTACTGAAATCGCTCATCAAATCGAAGTGATTGCAATTTCTGATTATGCTAAAGGGTTTCTTTCGAAATCACTTTTACAAGTTGTTATTGATTTGGCACGAGAACGGGAAATCCCGACGATTGTTGATCCCAAA
Source organism: Chlamydiales bacterium (assembly GCA_024233395.1). Classification (GTDB taxonomy): domain Bacteria; phylum Chlamydiota; class Chlamydiia; order Chlamydiales; family Simkaniaceae; genus Neptunichlamydia. The sequence continues at coordinate 57,610 of JACKPR010000002.1, read as the reverse complement.
GGGGATGATTTCTCTAAATATCGTGGGGCAACAATGATTAAGCCAAATTATAAAGAGGCTGTTGCTGCTTCAAAACTTCCTAGTGATTCAAATCTTGATTTAATCGGTGAATCCCTCCTTTCTCAAACAGCTTCAGAAATGATCATGGTGACCCGTTCTGAAGAAGGGATTTCTCTCTTTAAAAGGAATAGCTGTCGTTTTGATTTTCCTGTGAAATCTAAAGAAGTTAAAGATGTAACAGGAGCAGGTGATACTGTTTTAGCGATGACAACCATGACCTTTGCTTCAGGACTATCCCTTGAAGAAGGGATTGAGCTTTCAAATGTTGCCGCGGGAATTGCAATCGAACGTCTTGGATGTGTCCGTGTTTCTCTTTCAGAACTTGCTGAACGTCTCTTAGAAACCAATGTGAGTAATAAAATATTTGATGAAAATCATCTATTTGCCCTTGAGCAAGCTTTAGAAGGAAAGAAGCTAACAATCCTTGGGATCAATACCGAAGATGGAGTTTCAAGTAGTCTTTTTTCCCATATTCAAAAACTTTCTAAACAGTCCTCAGATGAAAGGCTCATGATTTATTTGATCGATTCCGATCCCGATCAAGATTTCGTCTCTCTTCTCTCTTCGCTACATGAAGTGGATTTCATTGTTATTCAGTCAGATAGCTTAAGTAGCCTCACTGAAAAAGTTCATCCAAATAAAGTTTATACACTCAATAGTGATGGAACATTAAATCATGTTTCCCATCTAAAAGCTCTTTTGATTTAAACCCATCGTTTTGTTAAAATTTTTGTCATAAGCCTGAGATTTAAATAAATTTTGCTAATTCTCATCGGAGATTTCTCTTAAATTCTTGGGTTTTTTATTGCAGGGAATGGTCAAAGGACCATTTCCAAAATAAAAAGCACGAGAAGAAAGTGAAAAATCCCTGAGAAGTGGTTAAATTTCTTTAAATCTTAGGCTAACAAAAAAAATTTGAAAAATTATGGCAACTGTCGATTGTCGACTTATTCATCCTCAGTCACCTTTGAACGTGATTATTGTTGAACCTGTGAGGGAAGGAGGATATTCCATCTATCATGGGTTAAAAGACCTTTATGCACTCTTTGAAATGTGCATTTCTAAAAGATGTCTTCCTGAGCTTGATGAGTTTTTTTGGGGAACGGTTCGCATTTTAACAGGACTTTCCCTCTTGGCTTTTCCTTTTAATGCTTTCATTTTTCAAATTTTTGTTTCCGTTGCAGGAAGCTATCGGGAAGCATTAAGAGATGCGGTTGATAATGGAAATACTGAAATGGTTGAATTCTATTTAAGCTTAGGGGTGACTCCTAATAATATTTATGACAGCAAAGCTCTAATCTTCCGCAGCAAAAAACGTGAAATTATCGAAGCTCTTATCAATGCTGGGGCCGATCTAAGTCGGACCGATTCTGGGAAGACTTTTCTCGAACACTTAATCGATTGTGGAATGGAAGATTTAGCTGAGAAGCATTTTAGTCGATTAAGCGGTGACGAGTCGATGTATGAGAATGCTATTCGTCAAAAAAACTGGCCTCTTGCAGCTTTTCTTGTGCGCATGGGTCAGGCATCTCTATTTGAGAGAGAGAAGATTAAGACTGCTGCTAAAACGATAAACCCACTTGAAATGCTTGTTATCACAGGAGATGCAAGGGGGCTTGCCGGCGTTTCACGCAAGTATAACTTCCTTCAAATGAAACGATGGGCGAAAGATCTTCAAAAAGACTTTCCTCAAATGAAAGTGGATTGGATTTGGACTGCGATTCTTTCAGTCTATTGTGAGGATCAAGAGGTTGTTTCAGATGAAATAATCTATGAGCTGTTTAAATGTGGTGTCCTTGATGGAAGGGAAAATCCTTTGGGATTTGATAAAGGAGACTTCATCTACTGGGCGGGTATGCAGAAGCGAGAAGTTCTTATCGATCGATTGACACGGGAGCGTCTCCTTACAGTAGATTCTAGTGATCTTGAAAAGCTTTTAAAAGACCCAAGAGATCGTCGAAACTTTTTAGACTTTGCGATCCGTCTTGGTTACCGTGGCACCCCTGAAGAAGTTCGCTATAATCTCTATCGATGTAAATCTGAGAATCCTTTAGAAGAAATTGTTGCGACACAAAATAATGAAAGGTTGCAAACCTTTGTCGAAAATCGTTCCTTTGAGGAGTTTTATGAGGTTTATCTCGAATTAAAAACACTTTTTCCCAATATGTATACGGGATGGATATGGAATGTCATCTATGAAATTCCTCAGAGCCACTTTGATCAGTTCATTCCGATGCAACAGAGTGTGGCTATCACATACGCTCCTCCCCGGTGCTATCCTCTTACAGATTTGTTAGCGGTTTTTGATCAAATTAATTTCAACGATCCTAGAAAAGGTCATTTTATTGAGAAAGAAGCGCTCAGTGAAACACTCGATAGCGCCACCCCTGTATATAGAACTCCTCGTGAAATCAGAAAGGGATTGGGGAATATTATACAGGCGCTTAAGACGGGAGACATATTTATACATTAACAAGTGATGAAATAGAGGGGTATCGATTACAGATTCAATGGATTATTCATCTCTTAAAAATGGGTTTAGAAAGAGGTCCACTGCCAAGAGATAAAGCCAATGTTCTCATTGATATGGGTAAAGCTTGTTTGTCGTGCCCAGGAAGATATAATGACATTTTGATATTGCGATTAGACGTCTTAAAAATGAAAAGGTTCCTGTTGTGACTTTTGAAGATCAGGTTCAACGTTATTTTGCCGATCTACGATCGAAAATTCTCAATAGAGTTGTTTTTAAAGAAGCTGGTGGAGATACCCACTCATGGGAGAATTTGGTTCATCACTTACATAAGGAGCGCGCGCTCCAAGAGCCTAGGCCGCTTAGAATTTCTTCTTCTGAGATGCAAGATCCAACCGTTCCTGAGTGCTATTCTTTTGTTTATAAATCTGATGCTAAAAAGGCCTTTGATGCAGAGTATACTCCTGATGAATTGATGGGAGTCCTTTCGGAGTTTGCAAGGGTTGATCGGAAAAGAACCCAGAAAGAAAATGATTTTAATGAACTCATGATGGATGCAATGGTTGAAGCCTATAGTAAACGATTTCCAGCGATTCAAGATCTAGAGCGCGGGATGAAAGTCCGAGTGGCTGAAAAAACTCGTTTTGAAGACCAAGTATTGCCACTTGAAGAAGTGGAAACGCTCTTTAACCCTATTGATCCTCATTATAGGATTCCAAAAACTGAGGAAAGTGTGATGTGGACCGTTGCAAAACACTTCACAGATTTTAAACAAAATTTTTTAGCTTATAAAATCCGTCCACTCAGTGAAGAGACATATGGATATGCTCTTCCTGAAGTGATCCATCCCCTAGTGATGGGAAAAATTCTATGTGACTTAGGCCACTTAAGGCAGCGGGTTCAATTTGCTCTTCCTCAAGGCCTGAGAAGAAGACCCATTGACCCCATTGAAGGGCCTTACAGATTTTAAGAAGGTCACATTTCGCGTAAGCGTTTAATCCTCATTTCAAGAGGAGGGTGCGTTGCAAACAATCTTAGGATTCCTCCTTTTCCAGAAGGTGAAATCATTAAAGCATTGAGAGCGCTTTTGGTATTAGAAGGTGGGACGTTATTCAATCGAAGCTTTTCTAAAGCAGCAATCATATGTTCTTTGCGCGTAAGGATTGCTCCTCCGCGGTCTGCTCGGAATTCTCTCCATCTTGAAAAGGTGCAAATCACCATTGACCCCAAGATCATAAAGACGACTTCAAAAAGCATTGTAAAGAGATAATAGCTCATATAAGAAGAGCGGCGGTTGTTAGAGCGTCCCATTGTTGTCACAGCATAGGCTAAAACACGCGCTAAGAACATCACAAAGGCGTTGACGACTCCTTGAATTAAGGTCATCGTCACCATATCACCATTGGAAATATGGGAGATTTCATGTGCAAGAACCGCTTCCAGTTCATTTTTTTCCATGCGAGAAAGAAGGCCAGTAGATACAGCAACAAGAGAGCGTCTTTTTGTGGGTCCTGTTGCAAAGGCATTCATTTGTGGAGAATCAAAGATTCCAATTTCTGGAATGTCGGGGAGATTTGCATTTCGTGCTAGGCGTGCAACCATATGATAGAGGTCAGCTTGAGGACCACTGGGAGTAATCAATTGAATGCGCATCATCCATTTTGCCATTTTTCGAGAAAGAGCAAGAGAAATCAATGCGCCAACCATTCCCCATATCAAACAAAAAATCAAAAGCGATTGTAAGTCTAAACCGTGAGATGTGAGATAGGGCTTCACATTTAAAAGAGATAAGATAGCAGAAATCGTTAAAATAACTAAGCAGTTAACTGCAAAAAAAAGAAAGATCCGTTTAAACATTTTGACCTCCTCAAGTATTCCCAATAATATCACTTTTTAACCATTTTTATCCACCTCTATAATCGAAAGAATATTTTAATTAATAAAGTTTTCAAGTTTGATTGCATATAAATAGGTTATGTGCAAAAAATACATCATTCATTTGATTTAGAACCCATTGGTTAAAATGTCAAAAGTAGTTCATCCGAATTTTGGAAATGGAAAGATCTCCCAACTAAAAGAAGCTCTCTCAAGTGAGGAGCTTTCTTTTGTATTAATTACCTGTACAAAGCCTTCAAAAGAAGGAAAAATGAATGTTGAAATGGATTATGAGGGAGATCGAGATTTAATCGCTTACCTCATGAAAAGTGCAGAAAGCTATTTTGTTTAAATTCCAATCTTTTGTACCCTAAGATAGTGTCGTCATAAGATGAGCATTTCTTAAGCGTCTTCTATGGGAAATTTCATCGTTCACCTGCTTCAAAAGCCCAACTAGGGCTTTTTGCATCGGTCGCCTTGAACTTTCCTCATAGGAGACACTTCTTAAATTCCCATCTTATGACGACACTATCTAACCTCAGTATGTGTACAAAGGATAAATGATGCTAGATAAATACATGACCTGGTTTGAGAAAAACCAGGGGAAACTCTTAGAAGACTTTTTTACGTTTCTTAGATTTCCTAGTGTCAGTACAGATCCTGCCTATAAAAAGGATCTTCTTGCCTGTAAAGATTGGCTCTGTTCTTACATGGAATTGATTGGACTTAAAACAGAAGTTTGGGAAACTTCAGGACATCCCACTATTTTCGGTAGTTATGGGGGAGGCGAAGGCCCAACGCTTCTTTTTTATGGTCACTATGATGTTCAGCCTCCTGTTCCTTTAGACGAATGGAAAAGTCCCCCTTTTGAACCTGAAGTTCGTGATCATGTTGTTTATGCAAGGGGTGCCATCGATAATAAAGGCCAAGGGTTTTATACCCTTGCTGCAATCCGCGCTTTTCTTGAATGCGTTAAAGAGAAAAACATCAATATTAAAGTGTTAATTGAGGGAGAAGAAGAAGTTGGAAGTCCAGGTCTTCAGGGGATTTTAGATAAGAAAAGAAAAAAACTTGAAGCAGACCATATCTTTATTGTGGATTTAGATATGTATGCAAAAGGAATTCCTGCTGTGACTTTAGGAATTCGTGGAGTCACAAATTTCAATGTCATGGTTAGAAATAGCAATACAGACCTTCATTCTGGTGTTTATGGAGGGATTGTTTTGAATCCAGCGCGGGCACTCGTGACTGCTTTAGGAAAGATGTGGGATGAAGAAGGGAAAATTACTATTCCAGGTTTTTATGAAGGGGTCAAAACCCTTTCAAAAGAAGAGCACGATGTTTTTGAATGGGAAGCCGATCCAAAAGAGGATGCTGCTCCATTTAATGTGAAGGTTTTTAAAGGTGAAGGAGACTTTTCTCTTCTTGAATCAAATTGGATTCGCCCGACTTTAGAAATCAATGGAATAGAGAGTGGTTATACAGGAGAAGGTTTTAAAACGATTATTCCTTCAAAGGCAATGGCCAAACTTTCTTGCCGTCTTGTTCCTAATCAAGATCCAGAGCATGTGATGAGCTCTATTGAGACCTTTTTGAAAAAAAACCTCCCAGAAGGTATAGAGGTAAGTTTAGAAAAAGGACATGGAACCCCTGGGTTTATGACACCCCCCAATTCAGAAACGGTTAAAAAGGTTTCAAAGGCTTATGAAGAAGTCTATCATACAAAATGTCGACGCCAACTCTGTGGAGCTACCATCCCCATTGCAGGAATGCTTTCTAAAGTCTGTGGAGGAGAGCTTGTAATGATAGGAGTTGGTCTTGGAACAGATAATATGCATGCTCCTAATGAGTGTTTTGGTTTAGATCGTTTTAAGGAAGGCTTTTTATCGATCACGCAAATCTTAGAGATTTTCTCGAGCAAAGGAGATTTGGTTCATGGCTCGAATGAATGATGTTCTTAAGAAATGGGCAGACTTTTCTGCTTCAGAAACAAAACCCCTTTTTTGGATGCTTCTTGGTCCTCTTTTGGTGATGCTTACATTGATTGTTGCGATTCCAAACTTTTCGAATCCTTATCTTCCTTTAATGACTGTGATGGGGTTTGTGCTTTCCTGGCGCTATCGAATCAGTGGTTTTTCTCTTACCCTTATGTTCTTTGTTTTCTATTTTGCTTTTCATTATTTTTTCGGTCACCAGGATGCCTTTTTATGGAAATTGGGTTGGGGATGCTCCCTTGCTCTTGGATTAACGATTGCTTTTCTATCAATGGAAGAGTTAAAGAGTTATTACGCTAAGGAAAAAGAAGGAAAAGAAAAAGCTCTTAAAGAACTTCAAATCTCTCTGCATAGCTTTGAAGAAAAGACAGCAACAGAAAAGCGCGTTTTAGAAAACGAAATTGATACCTTAAAAGAAGAGCTTTCCTCTTCAAGAGAAGAGGTGGAAGTTCTTTTAAGCCTTGTCGATGCAAGTCGGATTGAATCGGATAAGTTTTATAAGCAAAGTGAAGTCCTTTCAGCAGACTCTATTGAACTGCAGAGAGAATTAGAAGTCTTAAAAGCAGATCTAGAACAGACTAGAGAAAAACTCTCTAATTTTGAAATCAAGCACCATGAAGTTTCTAAAATTGCTGGGCAAAGACTTAAAGAATTGAATGCTCTTCGTGTAGATCTCTATCAGTCTCGTCTCCTTACTGAAGGCTACCAAAAGCAAATTGAAAAAGCTCGAGCTTATTTCAAAGCTATGCGGAAAGAGCAAAAGCCTACTTCTGTTAAAGAAACGCCTCCAATGCCGAAAGAAAATGAAGGAAACCGTGTTTTAAAAACGCTTGAAAAAGATAAAGGGATGATCAAAAAGGCTTATGATCAAACATTAAAAGATTATCAAAAGCTTAAAGCAGCATTTGATCAAGGGAATCTAAAGCTTCAGAAAGCTCCTGATGAAGCACTCAGCACTGAAGTAGGTCGCCTCGACAGTGAAGTGAAAGAAAAGAAACAAAAACTTGAGCAGACAAAGTCTGAGCTGATCAGCATCGAAAGAGAAATCTTTATCATCAAAAAAGGTCTCCAAGAAAAAGGATCCTTTGCTCATTAGCCCTGAGCATATTTTGGAAGACTCTATAGTTCATTAAAACCTATGGAAGAGTGAGGATTTCATATCCGTCATCAGTGATAAGGAGGGTATGTTCCCATTGAGCGCTTGGCTTTCCATCGAGAGTGTAAGCGGTCCAATGATCATTGGGATCTATCTTTCCTTCTCGAACGCCTGCATTAATCATTGGCTCAATGGTAAAGGTCATCCCTGCAGCCAGGGGAATATCAAGGTTATTGTAGTTGTGAGGGATTTGTGGCGCTTCATGGAAATCAACGCCAACTCCGTGAGCAACAAACTGATTCACAACTGAACATCCTTCGCTTGTTGCATAATCTTCAATCACTTTTCCAATTTCTGAAACAAGAACCCCAGGTTTTAGGATTTTAATAGCACGCATAAGACATTCATAGGAGACATCGACGACTTTTTGCTTTTCTTCACTAACTTCTCCAATGGTCACCATGGCACTGCAATCTCCATAATATCCATTAAGAATTGATGTGACATCGATATTCATGATATCGCCATTCACGAGAGGTTTTTCATTGGGGATTCCATGACAGATCACCTCATTAAGAGAGGTGCAAATCCCCTTGGGAAAGGGAGGATGTCCATAACCTAAAGGAGCAGGAGTCGCACCCGCTTCTTTATGGAGCTGCATAGCATAGTCATCAAGCTCTTGAGTGGTGACTCCTTCCTTTGCTTTTGCACAAACCTTTTTCAAAATCGTTGCTGCGAGTTTTCCAGCTGCACGAATGCCTTCAATTTGCTCGGGAGTTTTTAAGACAATTTGATATTTTTTAAAATATTCCTCTTTTATCCTTTGAAAATCTTGAGGAGGGAGGAAGGGATGGTGACATTTTTTCCATTTTTTTCCGCTTCCACACCAGCAGGGGTCATTTCTTGCAATCATGAATATTCCTTTTAGGGAAGCATTATAGAGAAAAAAACTCTCTCTGTCTAGCTGTAATAGACTTTCTTTAGGGTGAGGCCGTGTGCAGGTGCGGTGATGCCTGCAAGAGTGCGGTCTTTCTTTTCTAAAAGCTTTTGCACTTCATCTAAGGAAAGTTTTCCCATTCCCAGATAGACAAGGGTACCGACAAGATTTCGCACCATTTTGTAAAGGAAGCGGTCTCCTTCGATTTCAAAATGGAGATGAGGTGGATCTGCAATGATATCTAATCGCTTCAAATTGCAGAGAGTATCCTTTGGTTTAGGATCTTGTGCATTGCAAAAAGCTTTGAAATCGTGGGTACCAATCAAAGAAGCTGCTCCTTCCTTCATACGGTCCATATCAAGAGGGGAAAGAATATGCCATGAAAAATAGCGACGGAAAGGGGATTGAACAGGGATTAAGCAGAGGGAGTAATGGTATTCTTTTCCTATAGCATCAAGAGTTGGGTGAAAGGTTTTTGAGGCTTCTTCTATCTTTAGAATGCGAATTGACTTGGGAAGAAGCTGATTCAGGCTGATTTTTAAACGGTTGAGATCAAGTGACTTTTCAGTGATAAAGTTGACGACTTGCTGATCAGCATGTACACCGCGATCAGTCCTTGAAGCAGCTTGTAAGCGGATGGGATGCTGATAAATCGTTTCAAGGGTTTTCCGCAGGGTTTCCTCAATGGTATTTCCATCTATAGATTCTTGCCATCCCAAGAAGTCTGTTCCATCATAAGAAAGAATTATTTTAATGTTCATGTCAAAAAGAATAACATAGGGATTATTTCTGAAGGAATAAAGAGACGCCTTCAAGAAACATTTGAACAGACATTAAGGTTAAAAGGAGCCCCATGAGTCTTTCACAGGCAACGATTCCTCTGATTCCTAAAATCTTTTTTAGAAAGGGAGCGCTGAGTAAAATGATCGTTGAAACAGCCCACGCCATGCAAATAGCTCCAATGAGCATTCCGACCGGTTGTTGATGAGAATAGATCATGACAGCCGCAAGAACAGAAGGGCCTGCAACAAGAGGAATAGCAAGGGGAACAATGAAAGGTTCGCCTCTTGCTGGGCTTTCATGGGCCCCCTCTTTCCCATGAGGAAAGATCATTTTTAAGGCGATGACAAATAGGATAATTCCTCCTGATATCAAGATGGTTTCTTGCCCTACACCTAATATATCAAGTAGATACTCCCCAACAATGGTAAAGAGAATGATTACAATAAGAGCAATGAGAAGCTCACGAATAATCACCTTTTGCTGACGCTTTGCTTTTACATCTTTTAAAACCGCTAAATAGATAGGGATATTTCCTATAGGATCCATCAGCAAAAATAAAGAAAAGGAAATGACAAAAAGAGAAGTGCTGTTCATGTTTTTTTATATAAAATAAGGAGAGTTAAAGAGCTATACTATTCTTTAAACCATCATGGAAATTGGAGGAGGCATTTCAACCTCTCTTCTCATTGAAGAGCTTTCGCTTGATTCTTTTGAATTAGCTTCATAGAGTGTTACGCTAAAGGTAATAGTACTTAAGGCTACCTGGAACGCTATATGAACTTTTGTCATGGCTAAGAAAGCGAAAACTTGAGCTCCTACAAGAAGGAGATTTGCTGTGGATCCTATCATCTTTATTATAGAAGCATTTTCGCTCTCAGTTCCTTTGGCTTTTTCCCATACTTCGACATCATCAAGAAATTCTTCACCCTTTAGAAAAAAGCTTGCAAGAGGAGCTAATACTTCATCAAAGGGGAGCAACGGTTGAATGGGATTTCTTGCAATCAAGTTATAAAGGCTTGTGTAAGATTGAATAATCGAAATTCCTTGAGCGATAATGCGGATTGCTATCAGAGGTTTAAAGCCTGAGATTTGTATTGAAGAAAGATCTTCTTTAATTTTAGTCACTCGACTAACTTCAAGAGGGGGAGTTGAGCTATAACCTTCCATATAGGAGAAAGTCCCAGCTCCGATCCCAACGATTTGGAGAGCGCGATCAGCTTCGGTATAACCCATCAGACCGACCGCTTTTTGGGATTCATCGACTGCCCAAGAGGAGTCTTGCCCGCTTGGTTTTGCGTAATCTGGAGGAATTGTGACAGCCGGTAATATGCTCATAATTCACCTTTTTTAAATATTATACCACTATCTTAATTATAAAAAAATAATACTAAATTATTTAATATTAATTATTAATATTAAATCGTTGTTTTTGTTAAACGCAGCTTTTGTCCAGTTTGCAGAGCCAATGATATGGGTCTTTTGGTCGATCTTTGCCCATTTATGGTGATGGAGCTGGAGACCTTGACTGGTTTGAACGAAAATCCCTTCAGATTCAAAAAGTTTCTTTATATTTTTGCTCGCTCCGTGTGCTGTGCCTCTATCTAATTTTAAATTTATTTTTACGCCTTTTTTATGGAGATTGATCAATTTTTCAGCAATTAGAGGGTGGGTAAAAGTAAAGAGTGAGAGGATAACCTCTTTTTTGGCTTGATCTAGTGTTTCTAGAAGGGCCTCAAACCCCCGTTTACTTGGAAGAGAATAGGAATGTAATGAGGCCCAATCGGTCTCTAAATGAAATTCTTCAGGGCGCCCTTCCGAGAGGGCTTTTGCTAGAGGGGGAGCATAAAGGCCTACCATGAGGTTATCATGCATTTTCAATGAAGAAGGGGTGAGATTTGTTGATCCTATGAAGAGAAGTTCTTCATCAATGATCCAGAGTTTCTCATGAATGAGCCCTTTCCCTTCAGTGGGATGAAAATAGAAATTTTCCTTTTCAAGGAAACTGACAGGGGAGCTCGCTTTTTTATCATAATAAATATGAATAGAAATCCCTTTTTCCGCCTGTTTTTCGAGAAGAGAAAGAAGAGATAGGTCGGTAAAGGCATAGGTATGGAGGGTAATTGACTGATGAGCCGTATGAAGAGTTTTTTTAAGGACTTGGTTTAAATCAACTCGCTTTTCTGAGTTATAGAATATCAATGGCTTATTCGTTGATGGGATAGGAACATGAAGAGAGTAGAAAAGTAAAAAGAAGAAAAGAAAAAGCCCGGCTAAAACCGGGCTTAGTATAAAACTAAATTTTTTGACCTTTAGCACGGAGCTCACGGACTACAGCTGCTAAGCCTCGTCGATCGATCGTACGCATTGCACTTGTTGATAATTTTAGCGTAATAAAGCGGTTTTCTTCAGAAAACCAAAAACGTTTTTTTACAAGATTAGGAAGAAAGCGGCGCTTGACTGTTCCAGTGACATTCAGACCAATTCCCTTTTTCTTTTTCGCAATCCCGCGGATTGAATAACTTTTTCCTCTACCGGGTTTTTTACCCGTGACTTGACACCGTTTTGACATCATTAAACCTTTGAAATAATTTTTAAAGACATCATATCAGCTCTAAGATTTTCTCTCAAGCGTTGATTTATTCTAAATGAGCGTTTAAAAAGAAAGTTTAAATAGAGGTGATTTTGGAAGAACTTTTTGCAGATCTTGTTGTTATCGGTTCAGGACCAGCGGGTCAAAAGGCTGCCATTCAAGCGGCAAAACTTGGAAAATCTGTTGTTATCATTGAAAAATATCCCAACCCTGGGGGGAGTTGTCTTCATTCGGGAACGATTCCCTCGAAATCTCTTCGTGAAGCGATTTTAAATCTCACCGATTTTCACAAAAAAAGTTATTATGCAAAACATGAAATAGATAACCATGAGATCTCCATTAATGATCTAAACTATTGCTTATCTCAAGTGACTGAAGAACAAATCAAGCAACTTCATCGGCAGTTCGAGAAAAATAACATCCGGCTGATCCAAGGAGCAGCTCACTTTGAAAATCATCATCAAATTGCTGTTCTCGATGAGAGAAATCATCTTACACATATTGTCACAGGAGAAAAGATATTAATCGCCACGGGATCGAAGCCAAGAAATCCCAAAAATATTCCTTTTGATAAAGAGGTTGTCCTTGATTCAACCCGACTTCTTTCCATAGATCATGTTCCGAAGAAAATGATTGTTTTAGGTGGGGGAATTATTGGATCTGAATATGCGAGTTTTTTTGCTGCGCTTGGGACTGAAGTGATCGTTGTTGATAAAAAGGAGCAAATGCTCCCATATTTAGATAAAGAAATTGGAATGCATCTCCAATCTTCCTTAAGTAAGATTGGATTGAAGTTTGTTGGGAATAAAGACTTTGAGGAAATTGTTCGGCATAAAGATAGTGCAGAATTAAAGTTTAAAGATGGCACGTCTATTAAAGCAGAAATGCTTTTATATGCTCTAGGTCGTGTTGCCAATGTCGATCACCTTCATATTGAAAATGTGGGGATCACAGTCGATAGTAAGGGCCATATTCCTGTGAATGCTCTTTTTCAAACGATCGTACCCAATATCTATGCAGTCGGAGATGTGATTGGAGGACCTGCTCTTGCATCAACAAGTATGGAACAAGGACGTCTAGCGGCACGCCATGCTTTTGGAGCTGAAACCCATCACTTCCCTAATTTTTACCCGATAGGGATTTATACGATTCCTGAAATTTCTTCATGCGGCTATACGGAGGAGCAACTTCAAACTTTGGGTTTTCGCTATGAAGTGGGAAGAGCTTATTATTATGAGATTGCAAAGAATACAATTGCTGGGAATGATCCTGGGATGTTTAAAATTCTTTTTCATGCAGATACGCTAGAAATTTTGGGGATTCACATTATTGGGAGGGATGCAACAGAGGTGATTCATATTGGTCAAGTTGCCATGACCTACAGCGCAAAGATTGACTATTTTATCGATCAAGTGTTTAACTATCCAACATATGCTGAAGGGTACCGTATTGCGGCCCTGAATGGTTTTAACAAAGTAAAACATAAGAGGTAGTTAAAAGTGCCAATCTATGACATTTTTGAACATGTGGAACGGCAAAAAGAGGCTGGGAATGCTAAGCCTGAGCTTTCAACACATATCTCTGATATGACACTGGGAGGAAAAAACCCATCACCAGAAGAAAAGGGACATCTATTTGCTACTATAGCAGCACGTCTTTTCTTTTTTATCCTTCTTCTTACCGATATTGTTTGGGGCTTTTATACGATTGCCCTTTTTTTCCTTTGTTTACCTTTAAACCTTTTGACTGGCTTTAAAATTCATAAGTTTAAAAAGTTCTTCCTTCGGCGCTATCTTAACATCAAGAGAGCAGGTATTTCTGCGATTGCATTGATTGTGGCACTCTTTAGCCCTGCCTTGGGAACGATGATTGCTTGCAGTTACTTTCTTATGTATGACAAAAAGGGGATCGAAGAGATCGTCCCCTCTGTTTTGCAAGATCAATTCCAAGAGTTTTTTAATCCCTTGAATCCTCAAACATGAATTCTAATCCAGCATTTCATGTTCGATAGCAATGTAAACTTCTACTTTTTGAGGAGATTCTTCTGAGAAATTTTCTCCATAAAGCTCAAAGTCACCTGTATAGGTTCGCTTAAGATCTGATTGCCAAATATTTCCCCAGGCTTCAATCAGTTTCTTAGGATATTCACCAATAGCTGGGACGAGAGCATAGGATGTTGCTGGAAGAGTTTTTACAACAAGTCCTTCAGGAACATCCTCAGTTGAGCTCACAGGACATCCAATAATCAGGGAATAAGGTTGTGTATAATCTCCTTCATAATCGCAGTAAAGAGCGATGATTTCGTTGGATATTTTGTTGGGGATTTTTTCGAGAATATTTTCGGAATAAAACTTTTCCCAATGGAGTGGAATATCTTTTGGTCCAGCATCAGGAGCATTTGATGTTCGCAGTTCAATTCCGATGATTTGCATTGATTCTTTGTGTATGACTTGATGATCTTTCATTCCTTGATCCTGTTCAATTGCATAACTCATGTTAAAAAAAATAAGCACTGTTAATATAGCAAAAGTTTTTTTCATAACACCTCTTTTAAAGTTTAATTCTCTAATAGAATAAGTAAATCTGAGTTAAAAAGAAAGAGAATCAGAGGCTGATTTAACTGTTCGAATAATATCTCTTTCACCATCCCACTCGATTGCTTGGTTCCACCCACATCTATCAGGAAAAGGATGGAAGGGAGAAATAGTGGTCGGCCTTTCCATGACTTAGATTCTAAGAAGTCATTTGAGGTTGTCTAGCCTGTTTTCGATACATTAAGGTGTTCTCCGAATAGTGAAGTTGTACTTGGTCTCCGTTGACGATTTCTCCTTTAAGGATTGCATTGGAAAGCATATTGACAACCGTTTGTTGAATCAGCCGTTTAAGGGGCCGCGCTCCAAAAACAGAATCATATCCCTCTTTGGCAAGATGGACTAAAACTTCTGGAGTCCATTCTAAGATAATATCTTTATTGAGTAGCCGCTTGCTGACTTGATTCAGTTGGATCAAGACAATTTTCTCCATATCTTTTTCTTGGAGGGGAAGGAAGGGGAGAATTTCGTCTAGGCGATTGATAAATTCTGGGCGGAAATGGGCACGAATCACTGGATCTACAATAGAAAGAACCGTCTCTTTTGTAAGCTCTCCTTTATGGGAAAGGAGTTGTTGACTACCCAAATTCGATGTCATGATAAAGAGAGCATTTTTACAATTGACCGTTCTCCCTTTACTGTCTGTTATTCTTCCATCATCAAAGATTTGGAGGAGGATGTTAAAAACATCGGGATGAGCTTTTTCAACTTCGTCTAGAAGAATCACTGAATAAGGACGTCTACGGATCGCTTCTGTTAGTTGTCCTCCTTCATCATATCCGACATAGCCTGGAGGAGAACCGATAAGCTTTGCAATACTGTGCTTTTCCATATATTCAGACATATCGAGGCGGATCATCGCTTCTTCTTGGCTAAAAAGCTCTTTTGCCAAAGCTTTTGCAAGTTCTGTTTTTCCTACACCCGTTGGTCCAACAAAAAGGAACGCTCCCATGGGGCGATTAGGGTCACTTAATCCGGCTCGGGAACGACGGATTGCTTCACTGACGGCTTCAACAGCAATCTCTTGTCCCACGACCCTTTGGTGCAGCGTATGCTCTAAAGTTAAAAGTTTTTCAGCCTCCCCCTCGAGCATTTTAGCGACTGGAACTCCGGTCCATTTAGCAACGATTTCGGCAATTAGTTGTTCATCCACTTCTTCTTGGAGAAGACGGCCTTCTTTTCCCTTCAAAGCAGTTTCTGCATCAGCAATCTCTTTTTCAAGGGCAGGGATTACACTGTAGCGAATTTCAGCAACTTTATTGAAATCGGCTTTCCGTTCGGCTTCTTCTTCCTGGAAACGGAGTTTTTCGAGCTTTTCCTTTTTTTCTTTCAGACCTTCTAAGCTTTTCTTTTCTTGGTTCCATCGTTCTTTAAGAGTATTTAGCTCTTCTTTTGCAGCAGCAATTTCTTTTTGGAGTTTTTCTGCTTCTCCTTTTGAAGCGGGAGTTTTTTCTCGTTTAAGAGCTTCTTGTTTAACGATTAGAGAACTTAAAGCACGCTCTTTCGTATCAATGGGTAGAGGACGACTCCCCATTTGCATCCGAATCATTGATGCTGCTTCATCAATCAGATCAATCGCCTTATCAGGAAGTTGGCGATCAGTAATATAACGATAGGAAAGGGTCACTGCAGCATGGATCGCGTCTTCAGTAATTCGAACACCATGATAGTTTTCATACTTTTCTTTGAGTCCTCTTAGAATCGTAATAGCATCTTCAACAGAGGGTTCTTGAACAAGAACAGGTTGAAAACGACGTTCAAGAGCCGCATCTTTCTCGATATACTTTTGATATTCAGCAAGGGTTGTTGCCCCAATACAATGAAGTGTTCCTCTAGCTAAAGCAGGTTTTAAAAGATTTGCAGCATCCATGGCACCTTCTGTCGCTCCAGCACCTACAAGGGTATGGACTTCATCGATGAAAAGGAGGAGTTGTCCTTCAGACTTTTCAATTTCCTTTAAAATAGCTTTCAATCTTTCCTCAAATTCCCCTCGGTATTTTGCCCCTGCAATCAAACTTCCCATGTCCAAGGCAAAAAGTTCTTTTCCTTTGAGTGAATCTGGAACATCTTCTTGAATAATCCGATGTGCAAGTCCCTCAGCAATGGCAGTTTTACCAACACCAGGTTCTCCAATTAAAAGGGGATTATTTTTTGTTCGACGTGATAAAACTTGAATAGTTCGACGGATTTCTTCGTCTCGTCCAATCACAGGATCAAGTTTTCCTTCCTTAGCAAGGGTTGTTAGGTTTTTACAATATTTCTCTAGAGATTGGAGACTTTCTTCGCCACTGGGACTATCCATTGTTTGTCCTCCACGGATTTCTTTGATTTTATCTTCAACTTGTTTAAGAGTAAGTCCGGATTTCTTTTTCCAGCTTGTAAAGGGATCTTCAGAAGTTTCCCAAAAAACATAGAAGAAATGGTCGCTACTGATATAGGTGTCTCCCCATTTTTGCATGAGGGTATGAGCATTATTAATCTGTTTATTGAGAGATAGGCTGAGATTAGGCTCCGTTGCTTCACCCGAAAAAGTGGGGAGAGAATCAAGTTTTTTTTGGAGCTTTGAAACAAGGGGCGTAGGATCTAAATGAAGCGCATGACTTAACGTGCGAAAATATCCATTTTGATCTTCAAAAAAAGCAAAGAGAACATGATGCTCTGTTACTTCTGTATGATGATGTTTTGTTGCGATTTGAATAGCTGTAGAAAGGGCCTTAGCAACGACTTCCGTGAATTGTGGATTCATGCTTCCTCCTTATTAGATATCTTCCCCTTGAAATCCTAAACGTAGGTTTGAAAGGGAAGAGGTAATCACAGTCAATTATATTTTAACTCGGAGAATGGTAAGAGTCAAGATCCTGAGTTGAACCAATCGAAATAAAATTCAGCGAATTATTTGTATAGGTTCAATTGACTTGCAATCTGCCTTGCAAGGACGCTTGAATTAGAATTGATATTGATAAGCCGGTAAGGATAAGAAGGATTTGTACTTTTTTCAATTTTTAGAGGCACAGGGAGGATCCAGGTTCCGGAGACTTTTAAATCTTGGGGTGCCACTTCCCAAGTTGATCCATCACTGAGGACTAAAACCTTGCCCCCATGTAAGTTTTCTTCAACCGTAATTTCGTCTTGTTTCTGAATCACTTCATGGGTAATGACTTCGTCGATTTTCAATCCTGGAGAAGCTAAAATTGGAAAAATTGTTGCGATAAGAATAAACATATTGAAACCTTTTTTTTCTTATTAATCGATCTTATTGAGAATCACAAGAAAAAAATCTTTCAGCTAGAAGCATAATATTTATGATACGATTGATTTTATTTTTGTTTCCCTAATATCCTGTTTAACAAAAATTTAGGTGATTATATGAAGAACTATTTTTTCCTCTTATTTCTATTTATTTCATTAATAGCAGAGGGCTCATTAGGAGTAATAAAGGAAAGATTGGAGCTGCAACAAAGGTATCGTGTGGGAAATTGGTGTCTTGTTCCTTGGAATGAGGGGTTGTGTTGTGCAGAAATATTAGCAATGGAAGATGAAAAAGTTGTGGTTAAAGTGATTGATACATCTTTACCAGTATCGAATTGGCCTATAAAGCTTTTTGATCTATCTATGATCCGTTCTTTTCGGTGTTCAATGACTACGACTTTGGAAGATCTTATTAGTCATTTGAAAGGAAGACAGGTTCTTCGATCCGATTTTATTGAGGCAGGATTTAGAGCGATTGACCGTCATTGGTTTTGTCGAGAAAATCCCTACTTTGATGCAGCAATTGATATTCCCTGTAAGATGTGCATTTCTACACCCCATATTCATATTCTTTCTCTTGAGCTTGTTAAAAAAGCCTTTCCCAATGCTAAAAAAATTCTCGATTTGGGGACTGGGACAGGATATATGGCAGCTATTTGTGCTTACCTTGCTCCAGAAGCACACGTTTATGGAATCGATTGTTTTAAAGAACTTGTTGAAGAAGCTGACAATACGTGCAGGCGAGTGTTACCTGAATCGATCAGTAAAAGAATAACCTTTCTTAAAGGAAAAGGAGAGAATGGATATGAAAAAGAAGCTCCCTATGATTTGATCTATGTAGGGTATATGTGCAAAAAAATTCCATCATCTCTTGTCAAGCAACTAAAACCTGGGGGGATTCTTCTTATTCCTATAGGTTCTTATATTTCTGGATACGATAAACGTCTTGGTGCTGGAAATTTAGTCATTGTTGAGAAGGATCAAAATGGAATTGCTTGGGCTTATAAAGCATGTAGTTGTTGTTTTATTCAAACTCAGAAATACCCTAAAGCTTATCTTGAGGATCGGGATGAAGGCAACGAAGAGCATGCCGGAGCTGCTTAAGACATTGTGGAGAGTGGTTCCGTTTTTTTGTCAGGATTTCTGCAGCTTCGAGATGTTTCCATGCTTGGGAATAATGGAACCGATTCATGGCGACAATCGATAGGTAGTATTCAACGACAGGGGAGTTGGGATCTAAAGCATGATACCGGTTTAAAGTTTCAAAAGCTTCCTCGCCTCGTCCAAGCTGAAGATAACTGATCGCCAGTTGTAGAATTCCATCTCGAAAATTTGGAAATTTTTTAAGAACCTTTTGAAGTTTCTCTTGTTTCTCAAGAATAGAGGTTCGGGTTTCATCCACGTGAAGAAAGATTGTTTTGATTCCTTCCGCATCGATCTTTCCTTTTAAATAATCTTCGGGAGTGGTATCTCGTGCAACAGCAAAATCAAAAGGATGATCCTTGATTTGATCTAAAAGTTTCTTTCCTTCTTTTTCTTTCCCTACAAAAAGATAGTTATATCCTAAAAACATCTTCAACAGTGGGTCGTTAGGAAGAAAAGGAAGAGCCTTTTCATAGAGCTCCACAGTTGTTTGATGATCTTCTTTCTGCCATGCAACTGAAGCTTGGTTAATAAAGGCGAGTCCTATGACTTCTTTTTTATTTCTCTCTTGAAGCTTACGTGTATTGATTCCTAAATACATCCGATCGGGAACATGGATTCCGCGGGCTGTGGTTTCAATATTTAAGGTTTCTTCTCCTTTCCGATAACGAATATAGATATGGCCTGGAGGAGTAATAATTTCTAGAGGAAGATCGAGTCGTTCTGCAATAGAAAGGTAGAGGATAGAAACACCTAAACAAACCCCTAAATGACTATCGAGAACCGAGGGAAGAAAAGTATAGGTATCGATATCTTTTACCCAAATAGAATGAGGGGGAAAGCGAAATCGTTTTTCATAGAAGATAAAATGACTAATCGCATCAATTTTTTCGAGATCGGTAGCTCCAATGGGCAGATGAGCAAGAATTTGAAGAGCGATCAGATCAAGTGTTGCTTCATATTGCCGTACTTTTAAAGGGTCATCCTCAAATTGGTAAAGAAGGAGGGCATGTGAAAGGTCAATTTCTTCAGGAGGAAGTGCAAAGAGTTCTTCTTTTTTCCAAATAGAGTGTCCTTTAAGCTTTTTATTGGAAAGATGATCGGAAATCATTTCAATCATTTCAAGTTGCTCTTCGGAGAGTTCAATATCGGTTTCAAAAGGTTGTTTATTGACAAGAGAGATAATCGAATCAATTTCCATTGCAGGAAGAACAAGATTTTCTTTTAAGAGATTTTTTTCTGTACGGTGTTTATGCATGAGTTCCCATGCATCTGAAAGAGCTTGCAGACCCTCGTTTGTGTTGGGATAAAGGTGATAGAAGGCAAAAAGCTCAGAAATCGATTCAGGGTTTAAACTCCGATAAAGTGTTGTCAGGCGAGCATCAGAGATCTCTGCTGTTAAAAAAAGGGTAGGAAGGAGGAAAAATAGGAGAGTCTTCATGAAGCTAAGGGTAGCATAAGGATGTGAGCTAAGCAAGAATCGCTTGGATTTCCTCTTTGAGTTTTTTTGATTTTACCAGTGTTTCCAAAGGAAAGCGGTAGCGATAGGTCCAATTAAAACGATTTTCTGTTCCAGGGATATTGATCAACTCATCTTCAGGATTTTCCCAGGTAAGCTCTGGGATAAGGGCTAAATATTCTTGAAAGAGATTGACATGGAAGAGACTTCCAGAGTGGTGATTATCATAAAGAATTTCTTTCTGTTGTTGATAAGAAAGTTTCTCTTCATAGGTCCATCCCTTAAAGGCGGCATAATCCTTTGCTTCTTCAGGAAATCGCTCCCACCATAGACGAACTGTTTCAAAATCATGGGTTGAAATAGACGAGACACTTACTGGAGGATAGTCAGAATAAGGAATAAAAGAGCGGTCAGTTTGCCATCTTCGGTTCCGGCGAAAAATCTTTATGCCTGGAATTCCAAGTTCTTCCATTATCTTGTGGACAAATGGAGGAGGATCACCTAGGTCTTCTCCAATCGGAAGCATTTCTGAGAAGGTTAAGAGAGTCTCTAATAGTTTTTTTCCTTGAATCTCCATAATAGAGGGATCACTTGGAATAAAAAATCCTTTATCTGGTTTTTCTCCAAGAGGGATTGCCCATATTCTAAAAAAACCTAAAATATGATCGATGCGGTAAAGATGAAAGTATTTAGCCATTATTTCAATCCGCTTTCGCCACCATTCGAAATTATTTTCTTCCAAGATATTCCATTTATATAGAGGAAATTTCCAAAGTTGTCCTTTAGGGTCAAAGGGGCCAGGAGGACTTCCAGCACATAGTGAGAGGTCAAAAAACTCTTGATGTGCCCAAACATCCGCACTATCTGGACTAAGGAGTATTGGGACATCACCTTTAAGAAAAACCCCTTTTTTTTCAGCATGTTTTTTTACTTGTTGAAGTTGAAGATGACAAAGATATTGTAGAGTGAGGTAATAAGAAATTTCTCTTTCTAATTCCTTCCCTAGGATAATCTGTTCATTTTTTGAAATATTTTTGAATTTTTTAGGCCAATTTTTCCAAACACGAGATGTATTTTTATCCTTTAACACCTTAAAAAGTGCATAATCATAAAGGTGAGGACTTGATTGAATCAATGCCTGGTAGTTTTTATCTGATCTGAGTTGATCTCCTACCTTGTCAATATAACGGTTTAGAAAAGCTAGCTTTTTGTTTAATATCTTCCAATAAGGAAGACGTTTTGTTTTAACAGTTAAATCAGGAAGGGGTTCATTTAAATAGGGCAAGGCATGAAGGCTAAGGTAAATAGGATGAAGAGCGGTTGATGAAAGAGCATTATAAGGGCTTGGATCAATACCAGAATCATTAAGAGGTAGGAGTTGAAGAACATCCATTCCAACCTCTGCAAGAAAATCAATCAAAGGAATGAGATCAAGAAATTCTCCATTTCCACAGCTTTGATGTGTCCAAAGGGATAGGAGAGGAACTTGAATTCCATGGTGGTGTTTAATCCCAACCTTTTTCCACCCTTTGCCAGCTTTTGTTTGAAGAAGATTCATACTACCCCAGGAAATAAATTTATCAGTTCTCCTTGATTTGTAACCATCTGTATAACACATCCCATTTTTTATCCTGATGACAGAAGAAAATAATTTATTGATCGTAAAGCTTATTTGTTTTACGTGCAAAATAAAGGGAAAAACATGCTGGTGTCAATTTTAAGGTTTTTTTTGTGTTGTTTTTTTGTCACTGGAACCCTATTCGGATTACCTCAAGATCTTCAGATTCAAAGTGGTATAGCGGCTGCGCAGAATCATGAGAAGCACCTTCATATTAAAACCTCATCGCATGCTATTCTCCATTGGAGCGATTTTTCTATTGGGAAAGGAGAAAGTGTTCACTTTACTCAAGACCATAGTAAGTCGGTTGTTCTCAACCGCGTGAATTCTAATCAGACAAGCCATTTGCTGGGCCAACTAACCTCTAATGGTCAGATTTTTTTAATCAATCCTAATGGGATTGTGATTGGGGCTCATGCTCATATTCAAACAGCGGGCTTTCTAGCTTCCACAGCCAATATCACCAATGAAGATTTTCTTAAGGGGCATTATCTCTTTTCTTCTCCGGGAGAAGGGGAGATTATTAATCATGGAACCATTCATTGTCCTCAAGGAGATATCTATCTCCTTGCCAAAACGATTCATAATGATGGTAACCTTGAGGGAGAAAATGTTTCCCTTGTTTCAGCTTATGAAGTGGTTGTAACTCCCAATAGGAATAAAAAAGTCTCTGTAAGACTTGATCTTGATCCAGATGAAGTGAATCTTCTCACCTCTGATCTTGAAACCATTAACCCTTATGAAAAAGCGATTCACCATACTGGAACGATTGAAGCTTTTGGAACAAAAGAAGAAAAGGGGAAGGTTTATCTCATCGCTCAAAAACGAGAAGCTATGGTCGACGGCACGATAACAGTTGAAGGGGGAGAGGTTCAAGTCCTTGGAGAGAATGTCCATCTCACTCAATGGACTGATATCGATGCTTCTGGAGCTACAGGAGGAACCATTCTTATTGGGGGAGATTATCAAGGGAGGAACCCAGAGATATTCAATGCAGAAAATGTGAGAGTAGACCGTGGTGCTCTCGTTAGGGCGAATAGTTTAAAAGAGGGAGATGGCGGAAAGGTGATCTATTGGTCAGATGGGATCACTTTTATGGAGGGACAAACAGAAGTCAAAGGGGGCCCTGAAGGAGGGAATGGGGGGTTTATTGAAGTCTCTGGAGAAAAAGGACTGATCTATGAAGGAAAAAGTGACCGTCGGGCTCCCCAAGGAAAAAATGGAACGATCCTATTTGATCCTGAGGCGAATATTACAATTAGTGGGGGAGTTGATACCAATATTACGACAACGGGAACGCCTCCAAATGTTGTGATTTCTCCAACAGCATCGAGCGCTAACCTAAATAATTTAGCAGCAGGAACGCTCCTAAGTGAGTTGGCGAATGGAGATGTGACGATTACGACCTCATACACAGGAGGAGGTGGAGCGTCTGGAAATATTACCTTTAGCAGTCCCTTTTCTTGGAGCACGAACAGCTTAACCTGCTTAGCAGCCAATGATGTGCTCTTTAATGCCAATGTAACAAACACAGGAACGGGAAATTTCACTGTTGAAGCTAGGCGGCTTATAAATTTTGGAACGGGGGTTGTTGTTTCTTCTACCTCAACAACTACAGGAGGGGATATCACATTAAAAGCTTTGGGGATTCCAGTTGGAAATTATATAGGATTTCGACTCAGAGGTTCTAGAGTGCAGACAAATGTGGGAAAAATCACGATCGAAGGACAAGGAGGAACAACTGGAAGTGATCGAGGCGTACAAATCACTTTTAGCGGGCAGGTGATCTCGAATAGCGGAGATATTGATATTGTGGGAACTGGAAAAGCATCTGCAAATCAAGCGGATGGGGTAAATATAGGATATTCTGGAAGAGTCCAGAGCACATCGGGATCCATTCGCATACATGGGATTGTATTGAATGCATCGGGAGGACAAGGAATTCAATTGCAAGCAAGTGGACTCATAGCAACAGGAGGAAATGGGACCATTGAACTTATTGGGACATCACTTGTTAGTGGTAATACAATCTTGATCCAAGCATCTGGACAAGTGAGCACTGATCAGGGAAATATTAAAATTACGGGAAATAGTGCTAATGGAGTCGGGATTTATTTCAATGCTGGAGGAATCGTCCGTTCAACAGGGGGAGATATTGAGTGTATTGGGACGACCGTGAATGGAGATGGGATTCTTTTTTTAGGAGGAGCGCCTTCTTCTGTAACTACTGCAGGAAACCTTTCTTTCACAGGGACTGTTGATAATGATGGAAGAGGGATTAACATCAGCTCAGGAACAATTGTTGCTACAGGAAATGGAACGATTATCTTAAATGGGACGGGAGGACCCAATGGAAGCGACAACGATGGGATTTATATTTCTGGTTCAGGAAATTATGTTCGGTCTGCAAATGGGGATATCACTTTAACTGGAAATAGTCCTGGAAGTGGAGGAAGTAATAATCATGGGATTCGGATGCTTTCTAATGGGGTCGTTCAGTCAACGGGTTCTGGAGATGTCACCTTATACGGAACAGGAGGAAATGGTGTAGGCGTCTATTTGAGTGGATCGACAACCGATGTCCGTTCTGGTTCTGGTAATATCCTTCTTCAAGGAACTGGAGGAGGAACAAGTGGGCAAGGGATTGGACTATTTTCTTCAGCGGCTGTAACCACAGGGGGGAATGGGACAGTGACTTTGAAAGGAGAGGGATCTCTTATTGGAACAGGAAATAATCTGGGCATGATTGTGAATGGGATCAATTCGATAGCTACTTCTAGTACAGGCGAGATCTCTTTAGAGGGAACCGGAGGAGGGACAGGAGGGGGCAGTTCTGGTGTTGTAATCAATGGTTCTGGACAAATCTACTCTCCTAGTGGAAACATCACGATCATAGGAAAGGGTTCTCCAGTGGCAAGTGGAACAAGCAGAGGAATTGATATCAAAGATGTCAACTCTTCGATCTATTCAAATACCGGGTCTATTACTTTAAATGGAACTGCAGGAGGTGGAACTCTTGAAGGGATGGCTGTTACAGATAATGGACAAGTCTACACAAGTGGTTCTATTTTCGTTACAACATTTAGTAACATTCTTGTGGAGAATGGAGGCGTACTAGATTCTCAAGGGAATGGAGAAATGTTGTTAAGAGCTGCAACCGACATTATTATTGGTGCCGGGGGGAGTGTTACCTCGAATACAGGTCCTCTTACCCTTGTTGTAGATAATGCTTTCCCAACCTTTCCAGGGATAGGACTAGGAGTATTTGAGTTAAAAAGTGGAGGAGTCTTGACCTCTGGAGGAGAACTCCGTATTTATACAGCAAGCCAATCACAGAATAGTGTGGATGATTTGGTTAATGGGGTCATATTTATGCCAGGACCCATTGATATGGATACAGCAACAGAACAATGGAAGATTTATTATCCTGACGGAACTTACGGAGGGGCAAACTATAAATTTTATTACAAGGATCCTTTTATTATTCCTCCCACACCTATGAAACCTTCAGGAATCTCATTTAAAACTTCCCGAATCTTTTTTGAAAATATTGCAGCAAATTTAGTAGAACTTTCAGATCTTCTTCCCCTTCTAAATAGAAAACGCACTTTTCAACGTTTTCCCAATTATCATTTCAAAGTTTGTTGGGAACAAGAGAAAGAAAAATGGTGTGCGCCAACATTTTCCCCTTATGGATCCTTTATTTTTGAAGATGATCTTTGGTGGACACATCTTCCAACAACTGATGAGAATTAGCTCCTAGAACGCTACTAGTTTTTTCCTTAATCATCAGCTCTATGTAAATAACATAAACCCAGAGTTCAGGTTAAATAACAAAACTTACATGGTATCATTTCATGAAGGGTGGGGGTTTCGACTCAACACTATGGTATTTGATCGGAGCTGTAGATCCACTTGCAAGGGCGCGTCTCCATTCTTCGGCTTCTTCAATAAAGACTTCGAGATGTTGAGCGAGTTTTTCCCCATTCAGTTTTTCTGCAGGAAGAAATTGATGAAGAATCAACATGTTTTTCTTCTCATAAAAGGCTAAAGAGCCAAAAGGTTGATATTGTCCGTTAACTTTTAGAGCGTCTTTTAAGACATTTTCTCTGAATCGTCCAGGAGGAACATCGCCGAGAAATGCACAGACAAGTAAGTTTTCCCCATGTTTATCCATTTGCATTTGAACTTCGAGATTCTCATCTAGAAGAAGATTACAAGCATGATTTTTATCCACATGAAGGGGGAGTTCGATGAGCTCGCCTAGGTCCCAAAGGAGTTGTTGAAATTTATCCATTAAATTTTACTCCTCATCTTCGTCTTCCTCATCTTCATCTTCCTCTTCATTCAACTCATCTTCTAAGTCACTGAGCGTTTCCATAAGAGCCATCAGTATTTCTTGGCGGTGTCTATCAGACTTGAAGAGCTTTGGAGAAAGATGTCGCATGGCATCGCGGTATTGTGTATAGATAATCACTTGGGCTGCCAATTCTTCAGCAATCCCTAGAGTAAAAGCTTGTTTTAAGATTTTATCTGGAGTGGGATAGCGCTCTTCAATCAATTTCATTAAAAGACGCGCTAAAACTTCGAAATTGATGCGGCTAGGCATCGAAAGATCAAACCGGTCAAATTGTCCTTTGATCATATTCATTCGACCAAAGAAAAAGCGGAAGACCCCAAGGATTGCTTGCATCGTTCGCGCTTCTCCAAAAAGACGCTGAAGTTCTGCTTTAGATATCGAGGGTCCCTTTGCTTTCATATCGGTTCCCAATGAATGGAGAATGAAATCGATAATATTTTTCATATCTGAGAATTTAAACTTCTCAACAAGCTCTTCAAAAAGTTTGTGGGGAGTGCGAGGATTTCCAGTAATTTCTCGGTAAAGATCACGAAGAGCCGTAGGGCTGCCCAGCCCTTTTTCAGAAAAAGCTCGGGCTTGAACTCCAATATTTCTTCCCGCTTGGATCTCGCGACCATATTGAGCATTAAAGGTTTCTTTAGCCTGAATATACTTTTGCTTAAGTTCTTCTTTCGTCTCGGCAGTTTCTATTAAGAAATCAATCGCTTCATCAGCGAGAGCTTTATCCGTATAGGTTTTTTGCAGTTTTTCGAGGATTTGCTCATGAGTATCATCGGGCTTCATCTCCTTTTGGAGATTGGTCAGCGTTTTCTTTTGAAGCTCAGGATTTCTTTGGTAGTAATCTTCTGCGATTTCTTCAACAGCAGAGCTTTCTCCAGCATTCGCAGCTTTTTCTTCTTCCGATTTTTGTGTTTTTTGACCTTCCGGAGATTTTTCCGCTTTTTTATTAAGCGTTTCGAACTTTCTTTTCATTGCCAACGGATTAAAAGACATCAACTCGCTGGCTTCCTCCATATTGGCTTGACTTCCAACTTGGCGTGCATCCATCCGGGCGAGTTTTTGTTTCGCTTCTGCTTTCTGTGCTTCATGAATACGAGCATCTTGCGATACTCCAGAGACTTTATGTACTTCATCATTGGCCATAATCCCTCTTTATATCAAAGAAGGATCAATATTTAAAGAGGTATGATTTTAGCGTGGAACTTTTTCTGAAATCAGTAGATAGGAGAAAGAATCTTTCTCCTATCCATAAGAATTAGAGAGACTGGCAGAGGATGTGATTATTCACATAAAGCAAATTATCAAGTTCTTTCATTCGAATGTCCTTGATGCGGCTTTTTTGGATGAATTCAATGGTTTGACGTGTCTCTTCAATTGTTTTCTTAGCTTTTTCAATATCTCTTTGCGTTTCCAATTCTAAGGCTACTAAACGAATGAGCAATCTAGAGCGTTCTTCTGGATTCACAATCGACCAAACTTCTGGTTGGATCTTTTTTAAGAGTTCTTTTGAAGCAGCTTTATCGATGAAGTGTTTCAAGTCTGCAAGTTGAATCTCAGCAAAAAGCTTATCTTCCTTAGAAGGAATGCCATCAATCGTCGCTTCAAGTTTTTCAGTTATTTTTTTTGCACTGATTAAATCATTTTTCTCAAAAATTTCATAGTGAGCGAGTTGTCCAAGAGCCGTAGCACGAGTAAAAGGACTTGAAATTTGGCTAATTTCTAGCTCAGCTTTTTCAAGATTCCCATCACGAATAGCCATGTAAACTTTGTCTAATTGTTGTTCAGTTTCGGACTTAAACAAACGTCCTTTTAATCCATCCCACCGCGTCGCAAAAGAGTCATTATTATTGCATGCTGTTAAGAGAAGAGAGCTACTTAAAATAAGAAGGTGCTTTTTCATATTTCACTCCAAGGTTTGCGAATGAAAGCAAACAGATTTTCTCTTTAGGAAGAATTCATTGTCAATCAAATTATGGAGGTGTTGAGAACTGGAATTTTTTGACCTAAGAGCTCAAGAAAAACCTAAAAAGGGGAGATTTTGAATCTGAGAGCTTGTTTATCTGCCCCATCCCTAAAATTGTCTTCGTCTTTTTATCAAAAAGGACAAGACCAAAAGGTTTGTCTGCATAAAAAGTAGGGGGACAAGATTGTGCCCCACAACAAGTATAACTTGCAGCTTTAATCTTAACCCCTGTTTCATCGAGTGAGAGGTTGGTTTGGGAGACCATCTGAGTGATTTTTGAAGGTCTTGAATCTGACGTTTCAACAAGAGATCCATCCCAACGCGCCTGTTGAATTTTTTGGATCAGTGGATCGTCAGAAAGCTCTGATAAAATATCGACCCGATCCTTTAGATCAATTTTTGGAAGAAGAACTGTTAAACTACGAGTTTTTTTAAAAGGACTCTCTTCTCCATCTACCCGGTTCAAAACATCAAGGAAGGCTTCTGAAGCGAGATACTTCTTTACATCGGCACCTTGGTTATCATCGATAACGACATACATGGCGAGATCGCCATGCATCGGCAGTTCAAGGATTCTTAAATACTTGCCGTCAATCCGATGATAAGCGATTCGAAGATCATTGATTGCTAATTCCATCATTTGGACGTCTGCAGTGGTACCGTCAGAATTATTGAACCGTCCTTGAAAGGTGCTTCTCTCGTCAAAGGGATAGACCCAGTTGCTTTTGAAACTTGCGGCAGCTAAGAGAAGGAGATGAATAGGGTTAGATTCGTCCACATACGGAACGAGATCTTGAATGGCTCCTTGTGTTCTTTCTGAGATCCATGCATTGGATTTTTCGGTCGCTTCTCCATTTGTTGCAAAAGTCACAGGGTCTTCACAATAATGGGATAAAGCAGCTCTTGTTTTTTCGGGAATCTTTGCTGTTTCTCGATGAGCGATGAGGATTCCGGTGTCTGTTTCTGTTTTCCAAGATGTAGGAATAACTGGAGCAGGTGGTGGAAAGTATTTTGGAAAGAGCCACATTCCAAGAGAGCGGATTTTTTCCGTGACCCAAAGGATAGGAGTAGAGAAAAAATCTCGAGCATGTTTTTGTTCTACTGTTTCTTCCTCTTGAGGGACCTTAAGCCAATTTCCAAAGGCTTCATGGACATCACAACTCCCATCATCATGCAGAAACTCTTTAAGATCTCCTTTCACTTCTTCAGGAGCTCCACCATAAAGCATCCCGAATATAGGAAGAAGGGTCGGAGTGAAGTAAAAGAAGTTTTGCCCTGCTGCGTATCGTCTTTCTTCAACTTTACTAAAGAAGGTTTGGGCTGTTCGGTTGATAAAGCCTGTTGCAGAGGGCTCAGCCGTTGGCAATGGTTCTTTAGGTGTGGTTAAAGGTTGCTTTACCGCTTCCATGTTAAAAATTTCCTCCCTCAAGATGAACGGTAAAAACCGTTCGGTTATAATCTTTTGTTTTGTTTACTTCTCTACCTGAGAGAAATTATTCATCTGTCCCATCCCTAAAATTGTCTTCGTCTTTTTATCAAAAAGGACAAGACCAAAAGGTGTGACTGCATAAAAAGTAGGGGGACAAGATAGTAATCCACAAAAAGTAAAGGTTGCAGCTTTAATCTTAACCCCTGTTTCATCGAGTGAGAGGTTGGTTTGGGAGACCATCTGAGTGATTTTTGAAGGTCTTGAATCTGACGTTTCAACAAGAGATCCATCCCAACGCGCCTGTTGAATTTTTTGGATCAGTGGATCGTCAGAAAGCTCTGATAAAATATCGACCCGATCCTTTAGATCAATTTTTGGAAGAAGAACTGTTAAACTACGAGTTTTTTTAAAAGGACTCTCTTCTCCATCTACCCGGTTCAAAACATCAAGGAAGGCTTCTGAAGCGAGATACTCCTTTACATCGGCACCTTGGTTATCATCGATAACGACATACATGGCGAGATCGCCATGCATCGGCAGTTCAAGGATTCTTAAATGCTTATCGTCAGTATGATCATAAGCGATTCGAAGATCATTGATTGCTAATTCCATCATTTGGACGCCTGCAGTGGTACCGTCAGAATTATTGAACCATCTTCTAAAGGTGCTTCTCTCGTCAAAGGGATAGACCCAGTTGCTTTTGAAACTTGCTGCTGCTAAGAGAAGGAGTTGAAGAGGGTTAGATTCATCCACATACGGAACGAGATCTTGAATGGCTCCTTGTGTTCTTTCTGAGATCCATGCATTGGATTTTTTCGCTGCTTCTCCATTTGTTGCAAAAGTCACAGGGTCTTCACAATAATGGGATAAAGCAGCTCTTGTTTTTTCAGGAATGGTTGCTGTTTCTCGATGAGCGATGAGGATTCCGGTGTCTGTTTCTGTTTTCCAAGAAAAAGTCGGTGGAAAATAGCGAGGAAGCAGCCAGCTTGCAAGTGAGCTAACTTTTTCAATGATCCAGGCAATAGGAGCAATAAAAAATTCAGGGCTTTGGTATTCTTTCTTAAGCCAATTTCCAAAGGCTTCATGGACATCACAACTCCCATCATCATGGAGAAACTCTTTAAGATCTCCTTTCACTTCTTCAGGAGCTCCACCATAAAGCATCCCGAATATAGGAAGAAGGGTTGGAGTGAAGTAAAAGAAGTTTTTTCCTTCTGCATACCGCCTCTCTTCAACTTTACTAAAGAAGGTTTGGGCTGTTCGGTTGATAAATGCTGTTGAAGAGGGCTTAGCCTCTGGTAATGGTTTTGTGGATGTTGGTTGTGGCGATTGATTGACCGCTTCCATTTTAAAAATTTCCTCCCTTCAAATGAACAGTAAAAATCGTTCGGTTAGTATTTGGTTTTGTTGTCGAAAAGGGTTCGACTTTATGTTGTGTCCCTTGGTTTGAAAAAAGAACTCCCATCCCTTTTTTCGGCGTCATCCGCTTTGGAAAAAGAGAAGAAAAAAGACCTACAACGCGAAAGAGGAAATCTCCTCCAGTCCAATTCGATTCATCATCAAGAAGAACCACCATTGTATGGCTGCTTAAATCGAAATGCCAGTCCATTCCCTGTGTTTGGGTAAAGTGGCGGTGTTGAAGGAGTGATACTCCGAGTTGATAGGTTCCTTCAGGCTTTTTCAGTTCTCTTAACATGGACTCAATTGAACTTTGAATCAAAGGCTGGGCAAGATCTAAGTCTTTGCAATCACGATAGACCTGAGAGACTTTTTCTGCAGTGACTTTACCTTCTCCATCTATCGTGACATCAAAAAAGGTAAGATGAGGGTTGCTATGTCGGTAGGCCACGGTATGAGGATTTTCTTTATGAAGCTCTTTTCGGGGGGTCGATTCCGATTGGTCCATTTGATCTTCATTGGCTTCAAGAAACTGGTGCCAGCTTTGAACCTGACGGTCAGAATAGACAGGGATTTGAGTGCACGTGGTATGAATCCACCATGAAGACAACGATTCAAAAAAAGAATTAATAATTCTTGACGTTTCGCAAGTTGCTGATTGATAAGCGCTTGAGAAACAGCTAAAAGCATCATTAAAAGAAACTTTATCCATTTGCTCCCCTCTTTTTATCTTTTACGCGCTAAAATATAATTTTTTTATTAATTTAAATCAATGTTTTAATATCTAATTGTAATTAAAAAAATTATGATAATTGAATGCGGCCAAGAGGTTGGATCCGAACTTCGGGGACGATTTCTTGATAAGAAACCACAGGAAGATCGGGGAAGTCACCCTCAATGAGTTTGCGTGCAAAGCGGCGCACATCGATTGCTGTGAGAAGAACAGGAGGTTGTCCACCTGGAGGTGTAGGAACAATAACTCCACGCATCGCATGTAAGATGAGTTGAACGGAGTCGGGATCAAGGGCGAGGTAAGATCCCGCAGAGGTTTGCTTAATTGCTCCTCGAATCATATCTTCAATTTCAGGATCGAGAAGATAGACAGAAAGGACTGTTTGTCCAAGAGAGTATTTGTAACTGATGTACCGTTTTAATGAGGAGCGGACATATTCGGTTAAAAGAACGGTATCTTTTTCCGTTTGAGCCCATTCGCTTAGGGATTCTAAGATGGTACGAAGGTCTTTGATCGAAACTTGCTCTTGAACAAGGCGGCGGAAAATTTCAGTAAGTTTTTGAAGGGGAACAAGGCGAGTGACTTCTTTGACGAGATCAGGGAATGATTTCTCTACAAACTCTAAGATAGCGCGGACTTCTTGAATTCCAATGAATTCAGAAGCATATTGTTTATAGAACTGTGATAGATGGAGGATCATCACATCGAGAGGTTTCCAATACTTGATTCCTGCTTTTTTAAGGACTTCAACATACCGATTTTCAACCCAGAGAGCAGCTGTTCCAATCATGTTTTTTGAAGTTGTAAAGGGGAGATTATAGCGTCTAAGTGTTTCTTCGCTTTCATTTGTAAGGACAGAGTTTTCAATGACTCGTCCGCGAACAATGGGAACTTCATTTAGGAAAATCGAGTATTCATTTGGTTCTAGTGAGTTTGAGTCTGTTCTGACGTGAATCCCTGGAAAACGGATCCCTAGATCTTGATAGAGAGCATGACGCATTTTGGGAACCATTTCATCGATAAAGTTTGTCCCACTTTTCTCTTTTTTAATAAGGGCTGAGAGATTCTTTCCCGTCTCGAGAATAACGGGCAATGTGAGCGCATAATCATCGAGTCCTCCACTGACAACGGTGTGTCCTTCAACATCCGTTTCAACACTTGCAGGCCCCATGGTTCCTGCAGCTGCTTTTGCAGCCCGTTTTTTTTCTTTAAACTGGTTGCGAATTCCGACTCCAGCAAAGAGAAGAGTCAAAATCCAGAAGATCCAAGAGGGGAATCCTTTAAGCCAAGAGAGTCCAAAGGTGACACAAGAAGCAAGGATCAGTCCTTTAGAATGACTGAAAATCTGTGAGGAGATATCTTTACCAAGGTTGGTATTTTTCTTCTCGCTGGAAACCCGTGTAGTGACAATACCAGCTGTGAGGGAGATCATTAGAGAGGGGATTTGAGTGACCAATCCTTCCCCGATCGATAAAAGGGAGTAGATTTTAGCCGACTGCATAGCAGACATATTATGAATCATCATCCCGATGATAAGACCACCGACGATGTTGATTACAGCAATAACAATACCAGCGATAACATCCCCTTTAACGAATTTCATCGCACCATCCATGGCACCATAAAGTTGGCTTTCTTTCTGGAGAGCTAGACGCATTTCTCGCGCTTGATTTGCATCAAGGGTTCCACTTCGAAGATCGGCATCAATACTCATTTGCTTACCAGGCATCGCATCCAAAGTAAATCGTGCGGCGACTTCAGCCACACGCTCAGCACCTTTTGTGACAACGATAAACTGCACAATGGTAATGATTAAGAAGATAACGCCCCCAACGATGAAGTTTCCTCCAACAACAAAATTTCCAAAGGCAAGGATGATATGTCCTGCATCTGCATGGAGGAGAATTTGCCTTGTCGCTGCGATTTCAATTCCCAATCGGAAGAGGGTTGTGACAAGAAGTATGGAAGGAAAGATCGAAAGGTGAACCGCTTTTTGAATGTAGAGAGCAACCATCAAGAGACAGATGGAGACACTCATATTGACTGCAATCATGATGTCAATCACAGTAGGGGGAACAGGAATGATAATCATTCCAATAATTGTAATAACAAACGCAGCAAGAATAACGTCGCTAGATCGGCTGATTAGGCTTAAGAATTTTGAACTTCCAAAGTAGCTACTGAGATTTTTCATATCATCCTATCGGTATCGTATCGTAAGTTTATTTTCCATCTTTTTCTATTTAAATAGATCTACATTGTATTCTGGTTCTGCTGTAGCTTCAAGTGTATCTAGCCACTTTAAGACCTCAGCGATAGCTTCATAGGTCTCTTCAGGTATATATTGCCCCTCTGTTCCTTTATTGTACAGTTCTTGTGCTAAATCGACCTGTCTCATAATAGGAATATTATTTTCTTGTGCGACCTTTATGATGTTTTCGGCAGTCGTTCCCTTTCCCATCACTAAGATAAAGGGAGCGGGGTCTTCCTCTTCATTATAGCGGAGAGCAACAGCAATATGAATTGGATTTGTAATGACAGCGCGAGCCTTCCTTGCAGCTCTTGGGCTTTCTTGATAGGCGATTTCTTGCGCAACCTGACGTCTTTTCCCTTTAATTTCAGGGTTTCCTTCTGTATCTTTATATTCTTGTTTAACCTCAAACTTTTCCATCTTCATCTCTTTGGCAAAGTTCCGTTTTTGGAAGACAAGATCGAAAATAGCAATGGCTAAGAAGAAAACTCCGACGCGAAAGGCAACTTGAATTAAGAAATCACTAAAGACAAGTGCAGCCCCAAGAACAGGCAGCCCTGCAGTTGCAATAATTTCAGGAAGGCTGTTGTATACCACTGAATAAATTAAGAGAACAGCTCCTGAAATCTTCATGATTGATTTGACCAATTCAATGAAGGTCTTAATCTTGAAAATACCCTTTAAATTGGTCACAGGGTTCAGTTTTTTAATATCAGGTTTCATCGCCTGCATGGAAAAAAGAGGGCCAATAATCAAGAAATTGACTAAAACACCAATCAGAGAGATCAGAATCATGAAGGGCATTGAAGTATTAAAAATGACCTGAAAAGCGGCTCTCATAAACATAGGAATATGCGCTGCGATTTGACTTCCTTCTTTCACACCATCAAAGGCTTGGACCATAAATCCAGCCAAATTTTTAAAGAAGAAGCTTGAAGTTGCAACAATAAGTGCAAAAGATGTTGCAAAAGTAAATGCTGCAGGAAAATCTTTTGATTTAGCGACTTGCCCCTTTTTCCTCGCATCGCGAATCTTCTTTGGGGTCGCCTTTTCGGTTTTTTCAGCCATTTAAGCGGAGTCGTATTTCACTTTATTAAAAAAGACTAAGCATAGAGAATTAGCATTAATTATGAAAGTTCTTCTCACAGGTTCTACAGGTTACATAGGAACACGCCTTCTTCAAGTCCTTGCTGAAAAGGGATATGAAGTGATTGCTTTGGCGCGTGTTCCAGAGAGCGTTTTAATCCCTGAAAAATTTCAAGATCAGGTGAAAGTTATTTCTGGAGATCTTTTTAAAGATTTTGAACTTCCAAAGGAGATTGATGCAGCATATTATTTGGTTCATTCGATGTCAAATCGTCTAGAAGATTTTGAAGAAAAGGACAGGAAAGCCGCAGAAAACTTTGTTAAAGCACTGGCAAAAACGAATTGCAAGCAGTTAATCTACCTCACTGGTCTGATCTCAAGTAAAAACCTTTCTAAACACTTACGTTCTCGTTTAGAAGTTGAAAAAATTCTCCAAACAGGACCTATTCCTGTAACGGTGTTCCGTGCAGGTATTATTATTGGTTCAGGAAGTGCTTCTTTTGAAATTATTCGTGATCTAACTGAGAAGCTCCCTATTATGGTTGCACCTAAATGGGTAAGGAGTAGATGTCAGCCTCTTGCTGTTCGTGATGTTCTTTTTTATCTAAGTGAAGCCTTAGAAAAAAAAGAGTGCATAGGACAAACCTTTGATATTGGAGGTCCAGACATTCTTACTTATAAAGAGATGCTATTGGGGTATGCAAAAGTTCGTGGTCTTTTTCGTTGTATTATCACCATTCCTTTTTTTACTCCTAAACTCTCTTCTTACTGGTTAATTTTTATCACGGCTACTAACTACTTTTTAGCGCGTTCACTAGTTGATAGCATGAAAGTTGATGCAGTTTGTACAGAACATAAGATAGACAAAATTCTCCCAAGAAAATGCCTCACATACAAAGAAGCTGTTAAAAAAGCGCTTAATAAAATTGAAGAAAATGCAGTGATTTCAAGTTGGCGTGATTCTTGGACAAGTAGTAGCATGGATCCAAAATACTATGACATGTTGAAAATTCCAAAACATGGTTCTTATCAATATAATGTAACGAAGTCTTTTGTGGGGGATCCTGATGAGGTCTTTAGACGTATTTATGCTATTGGAGGGGTTCAGGGTTACTATTTCATGGATTGGGCGTGGCGTTTTCGTGGAATAATTGACCGTTTTATCGGAGGAGTCGGACTTCGTCGCGGGCGAACCCGTCGCAAAGTATTGAAATCGGGGGATACCATCGATTTTTGGCGTGTTCTACAAGTAGATAAGGAGCACCGCATTCTTAAATTGTATGCTGAAATGAAACTGCCAGGAGAAGCTTGGCTTGAATTTCATGTCCACCAAAACTCTGTTGATCAAATCGCAACATTTCGTCCAAAAGGGGTTTTTGGGCGGATTTATTGGTGGGCGCTTTATCCTATTCACATCATTCTTTTTCCAGGAATGTTATCTAAAATCCTTAGAAAAAAGAGATTAAAATGACAATTCTATTTAGGAACATTCTCTAGCAATAAAAAAAATATGTTGTTAAAGTTAAACGGTTTGTTTTTCAAACATAACAGAATGAGTTAGAGAAATCAGGGACAGTTTTTTTCCGCACCTTTCAGAAGAGATTTGATGATTTATAGTTTGTCAGAAAGTTTTATAAATTCATATGCATTGAAGCGGCTCTTTGATGCAGAGAAGGAGTGGCATCAGGGAACTGACACAATTGCTCCTGCTCTTGGGCAAATAGCCTTAATAGGTATCCTCTTTGCGCAAGTGACTTGTTGCTCAAAGCATTGGAAGTGGAGTCCGCTTCCATCTATAAGTCCAAAATTATTGTTTGTCATCCGTTTATCTCCCTTGATCCTTGGACTTGGAACGGAAGCTATCTCTAGAAAAAAACATCCAAATATACATTTTATTGGGAAGACTTTATCTTATAGCATAGGAAAGTGTGTAAAGATTGCTTATGGGATTGTTACTTTAAGCATGATAATAAGCTATCCTCCTCTTTTTGTTTCTTCTACTGCAGGATATTTAGTTGCTATTTATATTGCTGATGCTTCTAAAATTCCCTATGATATCCGTAAGACCACACAGAAAGTTATTAATATTTTATCTTCGGTTAATTTTGTGATTCATTCACCGACTTGGATTGATAGAGTCCTTGATTCAATCATTTTAGCTTTACGGTTACTTAGTGAATTTCAATGTCAATGTGTTTCAGATTTAATTTTTGGGCGGTTTAGTGCTGAAGTAATGGACGATGCTCATGGAGTATCCCTAAAAACAATAGGACAAGTAAAAACTGCGGTGAATCCCCACCATCTTAAATGCTCTCACTTTCAATTTACTTTAGATCAGATCGATCCTAAAGAGTTGAAGCAAATCATTGATGAATTTAGATATCAGGTAGGCTCAATTGATTTTGAACAATACAGAGAAGAGATCGAGCGGAATCTTGTAACCGATGAACATTTTAAGAGTGCTGAATGGACAACTGATAAGAAAGTCGGGCGGGAAATTGATTTTATGAAGGAAGGGGCACGGATACTCCTGTATCGTCTAGAGAAAGTTTATGCATCCTTGGTGCCTTATCCAGGAGAACTTACTTCTCCTATTGGTTCCATTGAGATAAGAAAACCTATTGTGAATGATCTCAAAGTAGGAGAAAAAGAGCATCTTGCTTATCTTCTTCACTGGCTACAAGAAACCTATCTAAGAACTCAATGTATGGGTATTCAAGAGTGTCAACATGAGAGGGCATTGTTCTTAATAAACATAGGGATACATGGAGCAAACTATTGTTCAATCCGTTTACAAGAATTGCCTAAGCTCATGGATGGATTTGCTCGTCGGGAAGATCGAGCATTAAAACCCGCGCTTTTTTCTCTTTTATGGGAAAAGCAAAGCAACTTGATTGCTAGTTATGCGAAATTTTACCATAGAGCAACAAAGGTGTTTTCTCGTTCCGTAAACGGTGTTTTATCTAAAATAGAGGGAGAAGAAACACCTCATGATTTTAATCGGCTTCTATATCTATTTGGAGTGCCTATCGGTCTAAATGTAGATGCAGCTCTTGCTGATCGCACACTTGATAAAGAGGCTGTAACTCTTGAAAGATATATACGACTCTCACTTATTCGGAGAGTCAATCAATGGTTCTACATGGAGCATTATGTTGAAAGAGAGATTATAAGGTGGGTCAGGACGGCTATTAATAATAATCGAATAAATAGTTTTAAATTTATAGAGTGGGTGGAAGAACAAGATGGTTATTGCGTCGATTTATTGTTGGGTAAAAATGGTCAGATAACTGATGATGCAATTAGGTATTTTCTCCTAGTTCATGGTGTACTTGGAATTATGAAAACTAATTGTGGAAAAAGAGAATCACATCCCCATCTTGAACGATGTATTCTTTCCCCTCCGAACGAGCTTTCCCCGCTTCTTTTGCACGAGCACGCCCTTCATATTTGACCATATCATCGAAAGTGACCACTTCAGCTCGAATGAATCCTTTTTGGAGATCTGTATGAATTTTTCCTGCAGCTTCAGGTGCTGTTGCTCCTCGGGGAATGGTCCAGGCCCGTGTTTCTTGCTCACCCGTTGTCAGAAAGGTGATTAAATCGAGGGTTTCATAAGAAACTTTGATGAGACGATCAAGCCCTGGCTCTTTTAGTCCAAGGGACAAGAGGTATTCCTCAGCTTCGTCTTCGGAAAGTTGCGCGAGCTCTTCTTCTAGTTTCGCACAGAAGGGGATGACTTGACTCTTTTCCTCTGCAGCATATTGCTGAACAGCTTTCAAGTGAGGATTATCAAGAGCAAGAATATCTTCCTCAGAAAGATTGGCTGCATAAATCACTTTTTTGGCAGTGATAAAGTGATAGGGTTTTAATCCTTCTTGCTCTTCTTTAGTGAGTGAAAGGGCGCGGACAGGATGATTCTCATTAAGATGAGCTTGGACTTTTTTGAGAGCATTGAGAGTGGGAATAAGTTCTTTATTTCCTTTGGCTTGCCTTTCGATTTTTTGAAGACTATTTTCAGTCATTTGAAGGTCAGCAAGAATGAGCTCGAGATTGATCACTTCAATATCAGCGATGGGATCAACTTTTCCTTCCACATGAATCACTTCATCATTTTCAAAACAGCGAACGACATGAACAATTGCATCGGTTTCACGGATATTTGCAAGAAATTTGTTTCCAAGACCTTCACCCGTTGAAGCCCCTTTAACGAGGCCTGCAATATCAACAAAAGTCATTGTTGCTGGAAGAAGTTTTTTACTTTTGGAAATATTGGAAAGGACTTGAAGACGTTCATCTGGAACATCCACAATTCCAACATTAGGTTCAATCGTGCAAAAAGGAAAATTAGCTGCACCAGCTTGAACTTTTTTTAAAAGTGCATTGAAAAGGGTCGATTTACCAACATTTGGAAGTCCGACAATACCGCAGGAAAGTGTACTCATGAGAGAAAAAATTCAGGTTTTAAGGTTTCTAATAGGTTTGCTCTTGAAGGAGTGACCGTTTCACTATCAAGTTCATCATGGAGATAAGAGACAAAGGTAATTTCAATTTCATCTGCAGGAGGAAGCGCTTTTTCAAAGATGAGAGTTAGAGAAAGTTCTGTTTCATTGTTAATAGAGTGAAATCCTCTATAAAAAGCAATGGCTGGAATTTTTTTTCCTTCTGTATGAAGATCCACAGCATAAACTGCTGATGGGAGAAGACAGACTTTCTCAGCGCCTGTGGTCCACTTATATTGAACGTCGTCTTCCCGAATCACATTGAGTGCATCAAAAGGAAGGCGTAGGGAATAAGGACGACCCAGCATTTTTTTAACTTTTTTTAGATCTCCCTGTTCTAAATAAGAGCGAATATTTCCACTAGAGATCAATTCTTTATGATAGGTTTCTTTTGGGAGGTATGTTGTTTGAAAAAGACCAAGGGCTTTAATTTCACGAGGACCTCCTTCCCGCCCTTTTCCAAATCTGGCATCATCTCCAACTACAAGATGGTCAATGGGAAGATATTTGCAAAGTGTTTGAAAAAAATCTTGATAGGTTTGATTCGCAAATTCAGCATCAAAGGGGAGGGCAATCACAAGATCAATACCATGCTGTTCAAGAAGCTTTAGGCGCTGATTTAAGGGGACTAGAAGGGGAGCAGGGGAATTGGGTCTAAGATAGGTCGAAGGATGATTTGAAAAGGTTAGAACCACTTGTTTTCCATCTTTCTTAGCTTCTCTATCGAGTTGTTTTAAGATCGCTTGGTGTCCTAAATGGAGGCCATCGTAGACGCCAATCGTAAGTGAGACAGGCTTTTCAAAATGAGGAATATCAAGAATAGAATTTACAACCTTCATACCGTCTTCCTTAGGTAAGGGATATACGAAAAGGATGGGTCAGCAAGGGATTTTGCGTCAATGCAATCTTTCAATTTGTAGGGGCCACTTTGCGTTCGTTGGAGGGCAATTAGGTGGCCAAATGTTTCAAGTTTTTCACCGATCTCATTGGCTATACAGCGGATATAGGTTCCCTTAGAACAAGCAACTTTAATTTTGAGTTCAGGATAAGAATAGTCAAGAATTGTTGTTTCAAGATTTACCTTTACAGGCTGTCTTTCAATTTCAATCCCTTTCCGAGCTAAAAGGTAGAGCTTTTGTCCTCCTACTTTTTTTGCGGAATACATCGGGGGGATTTGATCGATCGTTCCTTGAAATTCAGAAACAACCGATTCAACTTCTTCAAGAGATGGAATCGTGGTGCTTGTTTGAGTGATTTGTCCATCACAATCAAAGGTATCTGTTGCTTCTCCAAGTTTGATTGTTGCGATATACTCTTTGTTATCATTAAGAAATCGATCAGAGATTTTCGTGTAAGGTCGACCGATGAGCATCACCATAATTCCTGTTGCAAAAGGATCAAGGATGCCTGCATGCCCAATTTTTTTAATTCCTGAGATTTTTCTTAGGATCTTAACGAGATAAAAAGCGGTTCGTCCCTTTTCTTTATCGACGAGGAGTATTCCCTCGGATTTTGGGTCACTCATGATGACCTCGGGACTCCTCTTCTTCATGAATCTTTTTTAGGAGAGAATCAATTTTCATTTGCTTGTCAACAGAAGTATCAAGACGGAAAGTGAGTGTTGGAAAATGGCGCATCACAACTTTTTTAGAAGCTAGGACACCAATAAATCCTGCAGCTGATTCTAGTGCTTCCACTGTTTCCTTTCGCTGAGTATCTGTTCCGATTACGCTGATATAAACTTTGGCATGATGAAGGTCTTTTGAAATATCAACAGCCGTAACTGTTGTAAACTCAGCAACATTGGGATTACGTACATCATCCCGAATCACTTCACTAAGGACCTCTTTTAAAAGAGAGTTAAGACGCTCTGTTCTCTTTGTCATAACTCCTGAGAAACGTAGGTGATTTCGAAGCCCTTTATAAGGTCTCCTTCTTGATAATCAGAAAAACGGTGAAGAAGAATTCCACATTCTATCCCTTTGTTGACCTCTTTAACATCTTCTTTAACCCGTTTTAGTGAAGCGATATCGCCTTCATGAATGATTTCACCTTCACGGATCACTTTAGCATAGTAGTCTCGCTTGATTGTTCCGTCAGAGACGATACAACCTGCAATAGAACCGAGCTGAGAGGATTTAAAGACTTGTTTGACTTCAGCTGTTCCTTTTTCTGTTTCTTGACGGACTTTATCAAGAGAATCGAGCATCAGTCCTTTAACATCATCAATAATTTGATAGATGATATCACGTTTTTTGATGATTACGTTCTTTCGTTTGATCAGATCTTCAGCATGACTTTCAACTTGTGTGTGGAATCCAATAATTACAGCATTTGAAGCTGCAGCGAGTTCAACATCGGACTCAGAGATTTCACCTACACCTTCGTGGATAAAGTTGAGTTCGACTTTCTTAGATTTAATTCCAAGAAGAGAATTTTTAATCGCTTCAACAGAACCTTGGACATCTGCACGCAGGATTAGCGGAACAACTTTCTTTACCTCTAGTTCTTGATGGCGGGTCATATAGCTTTCAAGCTCACCTCGACCCCGTTGAAGTTTTTTATGCTTTTCACCTGAAGCTCTTTCTTCAGCAAGTTTTCGCGCTTCTTTTTCACTATCTACAACAATAAATTCAGAGCCAGCAGTTGGAACACCTGAAAGGCCTGTGATTTTTACTGGGGTAGCAGGGGTAGCAATACTAACAGTTTTACCATGTTCATCATGCATTGTTTTAACCCGAGCATAAAGATCTTCAAAAACAAGAGCATCTCCGAGCTTTAATGTTCCATTCTGTACAAGAACAGTCGCTACAGATCCAAACCCTTTGTGCATTTGTGATTCGATAACAGTTCCTCTTGCTCGTGTATCAGGATTTGCTTTTAGTTCTAAAATTTCAGATTGGAGGGCAAGCATTTCGAGGAGAGAGGTGACTCCTTCACCTGATTCAGCAGAACAATTAACAGTGATCACAGTTCCTCCCCAAGCTTCTGGAAGAAGTTCATGATCGGCCAATTGTCTATAAACATTATCTGCATTAAATCCTGGTTTGTCACATTTGTTGATAGCGACAACCATGGGAACTTGTGAATTTTTAGCAAGATTAATGGCCTCTTCTGTTTGAGGCATGATTCCTTCATCACCAGCGACCACAAGGACAATGACATCTGTAACAGCTGTTCCTCGTTGTCTCATTAGGGTAAATGCTTCATGACCAGGAGTATCTAATATTGTAATATCCCCATGTTCACGGTGACATTTAAATGCTCCGATATGTTGA
Source organism: Chlamydiales bacterium (assembly GCA_024233395.1). GTDB lineage: Bacteria > Chlamydiota > Chlamydiia > Chlamydiales > Simkaniaceae > Neptunichlamydia. Next base: position 14,745 of record JACKPR010000002.1, on the reverse strand, counting down.
GTGATTGCTCCTGCTTCACCGCTAGCAATGTTACTCTTTCGAATGGCATCGATCAGACTTGTTTTACCATGATCAACATGCCCCATAAAGGCAACGATTGGTGCACGGCCTTGTAACTGCTCAGGGTCTGTTTTCGCAATTTCTTCCTGAATCGATTCATCAGTAATTCTTAGTCTTTCTTCTTCAGAGGTATCAATAGTGATTTCACAACCAAACTCATGTCCAAGGAGTTGGATAGTTGTTTCATCTTCTAAATAATCATTAATTGTAATTGCAACGCCTTGCAAAAAGAGCTTAGAAATCAGTTCAGACGCCTTTAACTTCATTCCTTGTGCTAGATCTTTGACTGTGATTGGAATGCGTACCGATAGTTCTTTAGGACGGATAATTTCTGATTCATCTCGTTTAGGTCGAAAACGGCGAGGACGGCGACGCCAGACTCTCTCTTCTCCCACGCGGAGCCCTTGTCTATCGCGGGCATCAAATCGAGAATCTTGCTTTTTTTGAACGCCTCGAGGATTTCTTCCAAAGTTTGCTTTAAACCCTTTTTCTTCCTGAGTTTCAGGTTCAGGATGTTCAGGACGTTCTTTTTCTCGCTTTTTAAGAGCACCGACAGATTTAGTTTCTGATTCAGTTTTTTTCTCTTTTTTGGGTTCGATAGTTTTAGATTTTGGAATGAAAGCTTTTTCAACTTTTTTGGGAGCGGGTTTAGAAGGAGGCGTAACTTTTTCTTCTTCTTTTGGAGGTGCAGGTGGGGTTTCTTTTTTTGATTTAACTGCAGGCTTTGCTTTCGGAGCAACGTTTTCTTTAGGTGGAGCTTCTTTTGGGGTAGCAGCCTTTTCAACTTTTGCTTTTGCAGGAGCTTTCTTTTTAGAGGCTTCTTTTTCCTCTTTTTCTTCTTTCTTTGCCTTATTTAGCTTGATTGCTTCAGCAAGTTGGGCATTTTTAACTTTAAGTTTTAAGCTTTTAGCCAAGGTTTTATGTCCTTATTTTTCGCAGCTTCTCCATTAGATCATCTGCCATTTCAACGCTAATTCCTGTTTCTTTCGAAAGTTCTTTCGAAGATTTATTGAGAATTTTGCGTGGAGTATCAAACCCTGCTTCTTTTAAGGATTCGATAACAAATTGATTCATACCTTCGATGGTGTCAATTTCGACATCGAGCTCAGGGCTCTCTTCGAGTTGAATCTGCTGCCTTTCAAATGAAAGTTCTGATTGGTATTCACTCATTTTCTTCACATCGAGCTCAGCACCAATGAGCTCAGCGTTTAAACGAGCATTCATTCCCCGTTTACCAATAACAATTGGATAATCTTCATCTTCCACAATTAGATGGATGGTGTTGTTTTCTTGATCAAAGGAGAGTTTTTTTGGTTCAATAGGGTGCAGGAGACTATAGAGAAGTTGAACTTGGTCTTCTGTGTAGATGACAATATCGATTTTTTCATTGTTGAGTTCACGGATAATATTTTTTACCCGAGTTCCTCGAACACCGACACAGGCGCCTAAAGGATCAACTTTAGGATCATTTGAATAAACAGCAATTTTTGTGCGATAACCTGCTTCACGAACGATCTTTTTTATGCCAACAGTATCATCATTAAGTTCAGGAACTTCTTGTCTAAAGAGTTCTTCAACCATTTCAGGATGGCTTCGGCTTAAGACAACCTCTGCTCCACCATTTTCTGTATCACGCACTTCCCATAAAAGGGCTTGGATCCGATCTCCCACATGGTATTTTTCTGTCTTAGGATAGAAGCGTTCTGGAAGGATGGCTTCGACTTTTCCTAAGTCAACAATAAGGGTCGCCCCTTTAACAACACGTTTTACTGTTCCAGAGATAATTTCATGAAGGCGGTGTCTATATTCTTCATAGATCACATCGCGTTCAGCACTTCTTAGTTTCTGTGAAATTACTTGACGCGCTGTTTGAGCAGCAATTCTTCCTAAATCAATTGGTGGGATTGGGACTTGAACAAAGTCTCCCATTTCACAGTTGGGATCTAGCTCGCGTGCTTCTTCAAGAGTAATTTCTTCTTCAGGATATTCAATATTTTCAACAATCTCTTTTTCTGCTGTCACATCAATTGTTCCTGACTTAGGATCAACAGTGACAGAGACAAGTCCTACACCCTTTAAACTTTTACGGGCAGCGACTTGTAGGGATTCTTCAATAGCATTAATGATCGTTTCTCTTTTAATCCCTTTTTCTCTTTCAAGATACTCAAATATTGCGATTAGATCTTTATTCATTGCCTTTCACACGTTAATGTTAAAGGAGGGGGTACCCCTCCTTATCCTTCTTCTTCTTCTTCGTCTTCCTGCTTCTGGGAAACAACGATATCATCACGGTTCTCTTTATTTTTCTCTACTAAGTAATCTTTAATAGAGAGAGAGATCTTTTTATGTTCTGGATCAAGTTTAATCACTTTAGCTGTGACTTCATCGCCAACAGCAACAACTTCTTCAACTTTTCCAAAAGCTTGATCAGAAAGTTCTGTTACGTGGACTAAACCTTCAATTCCATTTTCAAGCTCAATGAATGCTCCAAAAGCTGTGATTTTTGTGACGGTTCCCTTGATAACAGTTCCAACAGGAAGAGTTTTTTCAATAGACTCCCAAGGATTATTTCCTAGTTGTTTGACGCCGAGAGTAATTTTTTTACTTTCTTGGTCCACAGAAAGAATGATAGCTTCAACGATATCTCCTTTCTTGAGAACTTCAGAAGGGTGGGAAACTTTTTTGATCCAACTTAAATCAGAGATGTGGATCAAACCATCAATTCCTGGCTCTAGCTCTACAAAAGCTCCATAGTTTGTTAAGTTGCGGATTTCTGCTTTAACAGTACTTCCAACAGGGAACTTTGCGTCGACATCTTCCCAAGGATTCTTTTCAGTCTGTTTAATACCAAGAGAGATTTTTCCTTCTTCTTTTTGGACAGAAAGAACAATGGCTTCTAGCTCGTCACCTTTATTCACGATCTCACTAGGATCTGTGACATTTTTGACCCAAGACATTTCAGAAACGTGAATGAGTCCTTCAATGCCAGGCTCGATTTCAATAAAGGCTCCATAAGGGACAAGGTTAACGATTTTACCGCTAACTTTAGTTCCTGGAGGATAACGATCTTCAATTTCCTCCCAAGGGTTATTCTCTTTTTGTTTAAGTCCAAGAGCGACCCGTCCTTTATCCTTATCGATATGGAGGATCATCACTTCAAGTTCATCATTCAATTGAACCATTTCCGAAGGATGCTTGATCCGCTTCCATGTCATGTCGGTAATATGAAGAAGACCATCAATTCCATCTAAGTCAAGGAAGACACCAAAGTCTGTAATATTTTTAACGATTCCTTTTCGGACTTCTCCTTCCTGAATGCTTTCAAGAAGCTCTGCTTTTTTCGAGCTGCGTTCTTCTTCAAGAAGCTCTCGACGTGAAACAACGATATTCTTTCTTTCAATATTAATTTTGAGGATTTTGAAGTCGTAAGACTTATCGACATATTCATCGAGGTTTTTGATCCGCTTGTTGTCGATTTGAGATCCAGGAAGGAAAGCCTCCATCCCGATATCTACCATTAAGCCACCTTTAACTTTTCGGATTACTTTTCCTTCAACAATGGATCCTTCTTCGCAGTGGTCAAGGATGTGTTCCCACTGTCTTTGACGACGCGCTTTTTCTCTTGAAAGAACAATTTGCCCATCTTCTCCTTCAGTGCGGTCAAGATAAACTTCGATATCATTTCCAAGTTGGAGTTCATTAGGATTATTGAATTCATTAACTGGGATCAGCCCTTCAGATTTAAGCCCGACATCTACAACAACGAAGTCAGGGGTAAGCTCTACGATCGTTCCCTTAAGGATTTGCCCTACTTCCATAGAAGAGATGGTACCATCTTCTCCAGTGTTTTCTTTATTGTTTAGTAGCTGTTGGAATAGCTTTGCATCTTCATCTTGAAAATCGACATCATCGATAATCTTGCTTTCGTTCCAATCGTACTCGAGTTCTTTAGACATTTGTAGGGTTTCTCCGTGGGTTAATAATGTTTTTCGCTTGTGCCAAAATATTTCATGGCAGGAGCGACCTGTTTAAGCGGACAGCTTAACAAATAATTCGTAATAAAAGCAACCTCTATAACAGCAAGACTATGAACCCATCCCGGAAATCAAATAAACCTGAGCTCTTTCTTTGATAGTGATTTGAATTTATGCACTCACTCTAAATTAAATATTTTTCTTACTTTGATTTGAGGGTTTTCTTGAAAAACCCCCAACTTTTGAATCACGATACTATTTTGCAACCAGGTGTTCACCAGTAAAGAAGGAATGTCCCAGAGCTTCTTCAGGGCTCAGCCGGACTTCAGGGTCATCGGCAGTAAGTTCAGTAATTAAACCTCTAAGCTGGATATCTTCAACATCTTCTAAGCTTGATTCGCCACTTTTAAGATGTTTTCCTCCAGTTGCCAATTCAAAGAGTGTCATTCCTATTGAATAAGAGTCAATTTTATAGCTATAAGGTGTCCCATTCTGCAGTTCAGGTGCTGCATAGAGCCCAGAACCTCGATAATTGTCGGCATTTTGTCCAATAACTGATGCACATCCAAAATCAATAAATTTAATTTCATTATTACCATTGATAAGAACATTTCCTGGTTTAATATCCCTATGAATGATCCCTTTTTGATGAATGGATTGAACTCCCTGAAGAAGTTGCTGCCCAATTGAGCGAATGACATCAGTTGTTAATGATTCTGGAGATTTGGTAATTCGACTTTTTAAATCTTCAGAACCTTCAATATAGTCGCTAATAGATCCAATGAATGTTAAGTCAACAGATTCTCGCATTTCAGGATAATCATAAAGCTCTTGGACTAAAGCGGCGTTGATAAGAACAAATTTTTGTGAATGATTATCAAAGGCAATAGCATATCTTGTTGTTGCGACTTTATCCCCATGAGAAAGAAGAGCTAGCCATTCTCCTCCAAAATGATCTTTAGAAAGAGAGAAATATTCGGGTTTTTCTTTGGATTTGCTGAAACGGTTGAATTTTAATACCTTGTGGCAAGTTTCTCCTCCTTTTTCATATGAAAATAAAAAAGCCTTCGAGAAGCTTCCTTGTCCTAAACTCCGTTCTAACGAAAAGTTGGGGTAGCTTTCTGTTAGGACATCCAGAATTTCCAGCTCATCTTTAGGTCTGTTATAGGCTTCATGAAAAATCCAATCGGTTGTTCTTTTCCTGAGATCGATAGAGTGTCTATCTTGTGGAGAATCGCTACATAAGATTTCTTTAACTAAATTAAAGAAACTAGGTAGTTTAAAACCTCCGGAGAAGTAATCATCTTGCTGATAATCAGCGACTTGTGAGATAGTTGCTGAAACTTCCATTTTTTGCACCTTAATTTAATAATTATGCCATTAATTATATCAAATTAAAGTTTTAATTTGAATAAGTTGTATTACTGTGGGTTTTTAGATAAATGTTAGCTGGCTGCAGGTTAATTAAAAATTACCGGCTTTTAAAAGTTTTTATTTGAGCATAAGCAGCTGATTTAAAAGTGGTTATATCATAATAGTTTAAAATAATTATGATTTATGTTATAATATTTAGAAAATTATAAAGAAGGGAGGTTATAAAGAAGGGAGGACATCATGGAGCGAACACCACTCATCCGTGATCAAGCTAGTTTATAAGTTCCTGTAAACCAGGAAGATAATCCATTTGGAAACATTTCAAGAGAAGTTAGTGACTCTTGGAGCCCTATTAGAATGGAGAGACGCTCCTATTTCACTGAGACATGGAACGAAGCCATCGATATGTTCAACCTTGCAAGTAGAACAGGGAATGTGGCACAAGGCGCTCTTGCAGTGCTAAAGATTATGTTCCTAGGATTAGCGACAATTACACTCGTCTTACCTGCGATTAGTTTGGCGAAATCTTTCAATGCCAAGCTTTCTCACGCAAGCTCAGCAATAGGGATGACCTATCATAAGACGATAAGAGGCCCAGAATGGGAAAGTCAATTAGAGCAGGGAAAAGGTATTATTGATAGGGCTTATGCACAAAGCTCTTCTAGACTTTCTTACGGATTTGTCATGGACCATACTGGGCATGCTAAACCTGATGGTTTTGAGGGAGCAACTAAGTACTCCGACATGACTAGAGCCCAAGAATTGATACGCACTGAAATTGAGGGTAATTTCGCAAACAAAGAGTTCTCCTCTGCGTATGCACTTGGAGTGGCTTTAAAACAAGCGCTAAAGAATATTGCTGAGCGCGATTTAGGTCCTATGAATTGTTCTGGATCATTCCACATGGCTATTGTTGCTAAAGTGAATGGTAAAAAAGTTGTCATTACTGTTGATGCAGGAGACTCAACTCTTTGGCTCGTAAAAAAAGATGGAAGAGTGCAAAAAGTTACGGAGCGAGGGGATCATCATTTGGTTTTAGGTAATTCATTTTCACTTCGTGTCTTTGAAGCTGAAAAGGGTGACCGCGTTGTAGGGGCTACTGATTTCCATGAGTACCTTTCAGAACCGGCTTTTAAAAGAATTTTAGCAGAGTCTGGAACTGCAGATGAAGTGATCCTTCAGTCTAATGCTGCCCTAAGATTAATAGAAAACCCAAAGGGCGCTAGGGTAGACGATTTAAGAGGAAAGGACCACAACCCTGAAGTCTGGAGCAAAGCTGATGACATGGGCGTCTTCATGCTTTATGTCTAAGGCAGGTTGCAATAGAGCGCGTGCTTAGTACCAGCATTGGTAAGAGACAGGTGCTTTACAAATCACACCTTTCAAAACCCCTCGGTTGCAAGCCGAGGGGTTTTTTCATAGATTTCAAACGTTTCGAACGTCTAGTATGGTTTTTATGAAGACACTAGTGATGAAATTTGGTGGTGCTGCCCTAGAAACCCCTGAGCACTTTGGAAATGTTGCAGATATTATTGGGGAGAAAGAGGGGCGGATTGTGGTCGTTGTTAGCGCGATGGGGGATGTCACCGATGAGCTGACGGCATTGGCGTATCAAGTCGCTAAAAACCCTGCAAAGCGGGAGATGGATATGCTCCTTTCTGTAGGGGAAAGGGTGAGCATGGCTCTTCTTGCAATGGCTCTAGAAGAAAGAAAAATCCCTGCGATTAGTTTAACGGGGAGTCAATCGGGGATAATCACGTGCAACCATCATAATGACGCTTTTATTGAAGATGTTCGCCCGATTCGGGTCGAAAAACATCTGGATGAAGGGAAGGTGGTGATTATTGGGGGGTTTCAAGGGGTGAGTCATGAAAAAGAAATCACAACACTGGGTCGCGGAGGAAGTGATACATCTGCTGTCGCTCTTGCTGCAGCCCTTGGCGCTGAAAATGTCGAGTTTTACAAAGATGTGGAAGGGATCTACACAAAAGATCCCAAAAAAGACCCGCAAGCCACATTGCTATCGGAACTTTCCTTTGAAGAGGCTTTGACATTTCCAGAGTTTGTTCTTCATAAAAGGGCTATTTTACTTGCATCAAAAAACGGAATGCCTTTACACGTAAAGTCTTTTAAGAAAGAGCATAGAACGTGTTTTCCAGGGACGTGGATTCACGGGGATGCTGTGGAAAAAAGGCCAGTATATGAAGGTTATATCGAAACAAGTACCAAGTGCAGAGCTTGATACTTCTCAAGGCCTGACGCTTCGTCTTCTTTCTGAGGACCGACCATTCATCCGTAAATTTATTTTAAACATGGTCACAAACATTCCTTTTAAAAATGCCTATCCCGATCACTTTTCTCTTGATCGCGTTAACAAAACATTTCTTTTAGCAACGGTTTCTTTTAACGAATTTTCTCCTGAACTCCAAAGGTACTTTGAAAGGATTCTCTATGAATTAGAGCTGGGAGTTTGTTCTCCCTACCATGCCGCTCGGATCTTAGAAATGAAAGTTCTTTCAATGGATGAAAAAAGAGGTTTAATCCAAGACAAAATCTTAGGAATGATTCGTCGTTTCCCCAAATCGTTTGACTACGATCTATTTTCAGAAATGCAACAGTTTTTTCTTAGCTTTTCTGATCAATACTTTCGTATCAGAAGTGTTCGCGAAATAGCGCAAACATTAATGGCTCTTTATTTAGCTCGCAAACAGATTTGTTTAAAATCTGAAAAAGCCCCTAAACAGCGTTATGTTGAAGTGAAGATTATGCACCGCCGTTTGAATCTTCCCTTAGGGCAAAAAGAAGCTTTGGAGGTTGTGATTGGGATGAATATGCTGCGAGAAAATGAACTTTTTAAGAAAGGGCATCTTCTGAAAGCCATCCAAAATATTATTCCTGAGGCTGAACTAGTTGTAGGGAGTGATTATCTGGATAAAGAAGGAGAGAAACCTCTTCATCTGATCACACTAGAGATTGAGAAAGCGGGAGGATTTGAACGCGAAGAGATTGTCGATCTAAAAAGATGGCTTTCACGTGCGATTAAAGGAAAGGTCGAACATCTTCAACGTACCCTTTTCATGCCTCGCAATGAAGAAGAAATTCTAAAATATGTTGTCACTTTGGGGCAGGAACTTCGTTTTGCAAGAGATCTTCCACAGGTTATTCTCTCCTTTGAAAAACAAACCGAAACAAACCTTGTTTTCACTGTCATTTTAGCGCGTCTTTTACTTCCCAAAATGCCTCCCCTTGAGGATGTTCTTTTAGCTTCTCCTTTGCGCCCAAAAATCGACCGGATTAAGCAGCTCGGAATGCTCAGAAAAAAATATCCAAAAGAAGCTGCCGTTTTTAAGGTGCAGCTACCTTTAAAAGAATTCTTACGTGAGGATCACTCGATTGATCTTTATCGTGCCCGTCAGAGTATTCTCCATAAGCTTCATGCAATCTTTGGGGAGATCCGCGATTACAATGGAGGAATGATTTCTAAGCAAAATGAAGTTTTTAAGGCCTTAGAAAAAGATCTTGACTCAATTGGAAAACGGCACCATCACCTTCTTGAAAACTTTTTTCACTCCCTCTTCCCTCTAGAAAAAAGAAGTCTTTTGGATTCTAAAATCCTCAAAAATCTTTTCCTTCTTCTTCTTGAAAAAATGCAAACCCAACAAGATTTTGTTACAAAAGAAGAAGGGGGACATTGTTATATTGTGGCCGATAGTCATGCACTAGAAAAATTTCAAGAGCTTTCAACCTCTCTCATTACTTTAGATCTCGAATATGACGAGAGGATTTACAAAGGTTTTGTTTCAAAATAAAAAATGTACAAAACCTCGTTTGATAATATTCGAGACTTCCGTTTATAATTGGAACCATATGACAACGGATAATCAGATTTACATTGAGCCCTCAATTTTTGCAGCAGACTTTGGTTACTTAGCCGATGAAGCAAAGCGGGCAGAACAAGCAGGGGCTGATGCAATCCATTTTGATATTATGGATGGTCACTTTGTTCCCAATCTTTCCTTAAGTCCTAAAGGACTAGCCGCGATTAATCGAGCAACCGATCTTTACCTTGATGTTCACATCATGGTTTATCACCCTTACGACTATATCGAGCGTTTAGTGGAAAATGGCGCCGATTGTATTACTTTTCATGTTGAAGCAACAGAAGATGTGGAAGACACCTTGAATTACATTCGCACATGCAATGTCCATGCAGGACTAGCTTTTTGTCCTGAAACAAGTGAAAGTCTTATTCCAAAATATCTCGATAAATGTGACAAAATGCTCTTGATGACAGTGCATCCCGGGTTTGGTGGACAGGCATTTATTCCTGAAGTTTTAGATAAAATTGAATTTGCTCGAAGTCTTTGTGATAAATTGAATATTCGCAAAGGAGGAAAAGTCCCTAAGGAAGGAGAAATCCTTCCCCCTTTTGATATTCAAGTCGATGGAGGGATTGATGATAAAACAGCTCCTCTAGCGATTAAAGCAGGAGCAAATCATCTCGTGGCTGGGACTTATCTTTTCAAAGGAGAAGATATGAAGGAAAAAATTAAAGGACTCCGTGGATGAAGAAGGTTGTTGTTATGGGGGGAGGAACAGGAAATTTCACTGTTCTTAGAGGCCTAAAAAAACACAACGTTGATCTTAGCGCGATTGTTTCAATGGCAGATGACGGGGGAAGTACGGGAATTCTTCGGGATGAACTGGGAGTTTTACCTCCCGGAGATGTCCGACAATGTTTAGTTGCCCTTTCCGATTCTTCTCGACTCATGCGTAGTGTCATGAATTATCGTTTTGAAAATGGAGGACTTGGAGGGCATAGTTTAGGGAACCTCCTTCTTTCAGCTCTAGAAAAGGTCACGGGGAGTTTTGAACGCGCTGTCGAAGAGATGGGACGTATTCTCTTTATTAAGGGAAAGGTTATTCCTGTCACAACACACCAAGTACGGTTAAAGATGATTCTTAAGAATCGGAAGATTCTAGAAGGGGAGAAAGAGATTTATCTCTCACATGAAATTGATAAAGGGTACAACAAAATTTACCTCGAGCCTTTTCCAGAATCTAATCCTCATGCCATTAGTGAAATTCGTAATGCTGACCTAATTATTTTAGGTCCTGGAGGTCTCCATACCTCTATCATCCCTAACCTTTTAGTCGGTGGGGTGAGCCAAGCACTAAGAGAATCCCATGCGAAAAAAGTTTTCATTGCAAATTTAATGAATCGAAAAGGACAAACTACAGGATATAAGGTTAGTCATTATTTAAATGAAATTGTGACCTATTTAGGAGACGATATTTTTGACTATATCCTTGTAAATAACCAGATCCCCGATCAGGAACTGATTGAAAAATATGCCGAAGAGGGTGAGTTGGTAGAAAATGATATGACTGGAGCTCGAATAATTTCAGCGCCTCTTCTTGGAGAGCTTTCTCAAAGCCGTAAAGGGGATACTTTAATTACCCGAAGTTTGATTCGTCATAACTCAACACAAGTAACAAAAGAGATAATGAAAATTGTTGATCATCTTTGATTTGGACGATACTCTTATTGACACGAGTGGTTCGATATTGCCCGGTGTTTTGAAAAATGCTCTCAAAGCAATGGAGGGAGTCGGTCTTTCATTAGCAAATTTCAACCGCTCTTATGAGGAACTTTTAAGGCTCAATACATTTCACGTGAGTTCTGGGGAAGCAATCCGAGAATTTTTAGAGATTAATAACGCGCCTGCTCAATGCTTGGATGTGGCACTAAAAGCTATTTATGAAAACCCTATTTTTAGTGAACCGATTCAACCTGTCGAAGATGCAATTGAAGTGTTAGAAGAGCTTTCTGTTAGTCATCCTTTAGTTTTAGTGACAAAGGGAAAAGAAAAGATTCAGAGGGAAAAGATGAAGCAGGCGGGAATTTCAACTCAATTTTTTACTAAACTTTATTTCTGTACAGATGGAGATAAAAAAAAGATCTACCAAAAAGTGAGTGAAGAAATGGGGATTTCTCCATTAAATGCTATCGTTTGTGGAGATAGGATTTCTCTTGATCTCACTCCAGCTAAGGAACTTGGGTACAAAACTGTTCAACTCAAATGGGGAAGGGGTTTAGGTAATACTGGATTTAAAAAGGACGTTGATTATACCATTTTATATCTAAAAGAGTTGAAAGCCCTTTTGGAAACTTTTAAAATTGTTGGTTAACAATGAACCTATCCCAATAATCACTTTTATTGGGATTTTTATGAGTTTTCCTGCAACTTTTAGTCCTTTATTTTTCAGCCTTGTCTTTTGACAATAGCTTCAAATAAAGGATTAAAAGTTGCTGAAAAGGCAAAAAATAACAAAAAGTGATTATTGGGATAGGTTCATTCATACATGGTAACAACAAGTAATCAAATTTCACCTGGAACAACCCTTTCTCTTGATGGAAAGATCTATCGAGTAGAGACAAGTGTTAAAGTAACTGTCGCCAAAGGGGTTCCCTTTATTAAGACAAAGCTGAAAAACCTCATGTCTGATGAGGTGATTGAGAAAAACTTCAAATTGGATCAAACCATTGAAGAGGTAACTCTAAGTGAGAGGCGCTTAGAGTTTCTTTATTTAGAAGGAAAAGATTATCTTTTCCTCGATATCGATGAGCTAGATGAAGTCGTTGTTTCAGCAGATGTTGTTGGTGATAAAGTCAACTATTTAAAAGAAGGGATTCAAATTAAAGCCATGTTTTATGGAGAAACAATTTTCTCTATAGAACTTCCTCAGTTTTTAGAGCTTATGATTGTTAAGCTAGAAGATATAAAATCAAAGGTTTCTGTTTCTTCTGCAAGTAAAATTGCAATTTTAGAGACAGGAGCTAAGGTGGAAGTACCTCTGTTTATTGAAGTGGGTGATATTATTAAAGTTGATACCCATCTTGGAGAATATGTACAGAGAATTTAGGAGATAGAGAGTGGATTTAGAAAAAATTAAAGAACTCATGGCCGCAATGGAAGATAAGGGAATGACAAGAGTTGCCCTTAAAGATAAGAATGGCTTTGAGCTAGAACTTGAAAGAGGGAGTGAATTTGAGGCGATTCCTTATTCGCCTTCTGCTCAAACGATGGCTCCTCAGCTTGAGACTCAAGTACAGCAAAAACTTCCTCAAAAAGAAAATGAACCAAAAGAGCTAGAGTCAAAAGGGGGACATGAAGTCACCTCTCCGATGGTTGGGACATTTTATACAGCAGCATCGCCTCAAGCAGATCCATTTGTAAAAGTTGGGGACACTGTAACAGAAGAAACTGTTATTGGTATCATTGAAGCGATGAAAGTGATGAATGAAATTAAGGCAGGTAAAAGTGGGGTCGTGACAGAAATTTATGTCGACAATGCACATCCTGTAGAATATGGAACAAAACTTTTAAAGCTTGCTTAATACGAGTTGATATAAATTATGAAAAAGGTCTTAGTTGCTAATAGAGGTGAAATTGCTGTTCGAATTATTCGAGCCTGTCACGAGCTGGGGCTACAGACTGTAGCTGTTTACTCGAAAGCAGATAGCGAAGCCCTTCATGTTCTTCATGCTGATGAAGCCATTTGTATTGGTGAAGCGCCATCGAACCAATCCTACCTTAGAATTCCGAATATCCTTTCAGCCTGCGAAATTACAGGTGCCGATGCAATCCATCCTGGCTATGGCTTCTTAAGTGAAAATGCAAACTTTGCATCGATATGTGAAAGTTGTGGGATAACTTTTATTGGACCTTCTGCAAAAACAATCGGTCTTCTTGGAGACAAGGCACAAGCTAAGAGTATTGCTAAAAGTGTTCGTTGTCCTGTGATTCCTGGTTCCAAAGGAATCGTTGAAACAGTGGAAGAAGCCTTAAAAGAAGCAAAGAAAATAGGGTTCCCTGTTTTCATTAAGGCAACTGCTGGAGGTGGAGGAAAAGGGATCCGTATTTCTAAAGATGCAGATGATTTTGTGAGACAATATACAGCTGCAAGAACAGAAGCTGAAGCTTCTTTTGGAAATCCTGATATCTATCTCGAAAAAATGATCATGAGTCCTCGCCATATTGAAATCCAAATTTTGGGCGATAAATATGGCAATTATGTCCATTTAGGGGAAAGGGATTGCACGATTCAACGAAGAAGGCAAAAACTGATTGAAGAAACGCCAAGCCCTCTTATAACTCCCCATCTCCGTAAAAAAATGGGGGAAGCAGCTGTGAATTTAGCTAAGGCTGCAAAATATCATACAGTGGGAACTGTAGAGTTCCTATTAGACGAAAAGAAAAACTTCTATTTTATGGAAGTCAATACAAGGATTCAGGTAGAGCATACAGTTACTGAAGAGCTCACAGGAATCGATCTTGTCAAAGAACAAATTAAAACGGCAATGGGGGAAAAACTTCCCTATAAGCAAAAAAGTATTCGCTTTGAAGGGCATGTTTTTGAATTTCGTATCAATGCGGAAAATCCTTCAAGCAATTTTATGCCCTCGCCGGGACTTCTTGAATACTATATTCCTCCTGGTGGTCCTCATGTTCGTGTCGATAGCGCCTGCTATTCCGGATATAGAATTCCTCCTTTTTACGATTCAATGATTGCAAAACTCATTGTCAAAGGGAAAGATCGAGAGGAGGCAATAGAAATTTCTAAACGAGCATTACGTGAATTTCATATTGGTGGAGTTGATTCTACTATTCCTTTTCATCAATATATGCTTCAAAATCCTATCTTTTTATCAGGAGAAAATTATAATCTTGATTTTATAGATCGCTTGATTGAAGAAGGATGCAACTTTGTAAACGATGAATCAAAATCTCATTCAGAAGAAACACCCTCCGGGCAACGAACTACAGCTACAACTACTCATTAACTCTGATCAAATTGAAGAGCGTCTCGAAAGAGTTGCTCGACAGTTAGAAGAGTTATATCATGGGCAAGAGCTTACAATTGTGATGATCATGAAAGGAGCTTTTATTCTAATTGCTGATCTCATGAGACATCTTCATCTTCCTGTCCGCCTTGATTCCATCCACTGCTCAAGCTATACGCATGGGAGTAAGGGAGAATTGACGGTAAAAGGAGTCGATGATTTAGAGATTGCCGGAAAGCATATCCTTGTGATCGATGACATCTTTGATACTGGAGAAACCCTTGCTGAAGTTGTTTCTCAAGTCGAAAAGAAAGACCCTGCATCAGTAAAATCTTTAGTCCTTCTCTCAAAAGATGTTCCTCATAATACCGATTATCGTCCCGATATTGCCCTATTTGATATTGAAGACCGTTTTGTTGTAGGATATGGGTTAGATTATAAGGAATATTACCGGGGACTTCCCGATATTTACGCAATCGAACGATAGAA
>JACKPR010000001.1 GCA_024233395.1 Chlamydiales bacterium | reverse complement strand
TGTTTAGCAGAGAGGGAAAAGAAGAAACTCTATTATTATTTAAGGAAAGAACTGTCAGGTTCGGAGGAAGAGAAATTGGGAACGTTTCAAGACAGTTTCGATCTACAATCAATGATTTAAGTTCTGTCAGTGTACCGATCCATTCGGGTAGTTCTGTGAGACAATTTCCTGTTAAGTCTAAAGTTTCTAAATTCGATAGCTCTTTGATCTCTTCAGGTACCGTTGTGAGAGACTCATTCCTGAGCTGCAAAAAGGTGATGTCAGTGGTATAATAATCGGTACGACCTTGAAGACAAGGGTCGTTTTGTACTGTATATTGCAATGCTTTTTGTAGTGGTGTAGTCATAAGGACAGCATACTACTTAAAACTTTAATATTAAATCAAGTAGAATTTTAATTTTCTTTCTGAGCTTGATTGAGTATATGGTGAAAAAAAAGAAAAACCTGTTATGGTTATAGAATTCATCAAATCGAGAGAAAACAAGGATGCGTAAGGGACTTATTTGGATTGGATCATGGCTCATTATTAAGCTCTTTTCTCTTCGGTATTCTTTTGAAATTAAGGGACTCGATCGCCTCAACTTGAAAAGAAAGGGGGGAATTCTTTTTCTTCCCAATCACCCAGCTGAAATCGATCCACTCACCGTTTATAACCTTTTAGCGCGGAAATTTAATCCGAGACCGCTGGTTATTGAACATTTCTACTATTTAAGAGGAGCCCGGTTTTTTATGGACCTGGTCCGTGCTCTTCCGATTCCTAACTTTGAACTTTCAGCAAACTCTTGGAAAATCCGGCAGATTGAAAAATCCTTAAAAAAGGTTTCAGAGGAAGTTCAAAAAGGGGAAAACTTTTTGATTTATCCTTCGGGTCATTTGAAGCGAGAAGGGCATGAGAATGTTGGGGGAAATTCCTTTATTCACTCTATTTTGGAAAGTTGCCCCGATGTTCAAGTTGTTTTAGTTCGGACAGATGGCCTTTGGGGAAGTTCCTTTTCTTGTGCATTAACGGGGAATTCTCCTGACTTTTGGAAGATGATTTCTCAGGGCATTAAAAAGGCTCTTAAAAATGGAATCTTTTTTATGCCTCGTCGAAAGGTGACGATTACATTTGAAGCAAATCCTGAAGGATTTCCCTTCAAAGGAACACGATTAGAGCTCAATCAATTTTTAGAAGAGTGGTATAATCGTTATCTCAATGACGAAGGGAAAATTGTGGGTTCTGAACCCGTTCGACTCGTTTCTTATAGCCGTTTTTCTGAAGACCTTCCTTTAATCACAAGAGAAGAGAAGAAAACAGAAACGATCAAGGAGATCAAGGTTCCCGATCACATTCGAGAGGATGTTTACCGAGAGCTAAAAAAGCTTTCAGGGGTTAAAGAAATTAAGGAAGAGATGGATCTCTCAAGAGATTTAGGTCTCGATTCTTTAGACTTAGCCAGTGTTCATGCTTTTTTAGATCAACACTATGATGTAGAGGCTGCGCGTCCTGCAGAGCTTAAAACCGTTTATGATCTGTTTGTTTTAGTGGTCGAGGGAAGTGTTTCTAAACCAAAAATCGATACAAAGAATCTTAAAGATTACGAGTGGCCTCAAGAAGCCTTTCGCCCTAAAGTTGACTACCCTAAAGGGAAAACCATCCCTGAATGTTTCTTGGAAACAGCAGACCGGATGGGAAAAGCAATGGCTTGTGGCGATGACATGACAAAGATTTTGAACTATCAAGAGATGAAAATTGGGCTTCATGTCTTTGGAAAAAAGTTTCAGAAGTTAGAAGGGGACTATGTTGCTGTCATGCTTCCCTCTTCGGTTGGGTGTTATATCATGATTTTATCCATTCTTATCGCAGGAAAAATTCCCGTTGTATTGAATTGGACAGCTGGAGAGCGGAGCTTGAAATTTGCAGCGGAGCTATTAGATCTTAAACAGATTTTCAGTGCGCGCCGTTTTTTAGAACGGGTGGAAGCTCTTGAGCTAGGTGAATTAGAAGAAAAGCTTGTTTTGATGGAAGATTTTCGGCAGGGGATTTCTCTTTGGGATAAACTCTCAGGATTTTTTCTCTCAAAAGCAAAGAAGAAAAAATGGATAAAACGGTTTCATTTAGATCGCATAAAGGAAGAGGATCCTGCTGTGATTCTTTTTACAAGTGGAACAGAAAATTATCCTAAAGCAGTTCCTCTTTCCCATAAAAATATCATTAGCAGTCATCGAGCCTCTCTTTCCTGTGCTCATATTGACAAATCAGATATCCTTTACGGAGCACTTCCTCCCTTTCACTCGTTTGGGTTTTCGTTAACAGGTCTTTTCCCTCTTTTAGCGGGTCTTCGTGTGTTTTATTCTCCTGATCCGACCGATACACATGCAATGGCACGGGACTCCTTTTATCGAAAAATAACGATCCATTGTTTAGCCCCGAGTTTTTATAAGAATCTTTTTCGTATTGCATCCCCTCGACAACTCAAAAGTGTTCGGTTATTTGTTGCCGGAGCAGAAAAGGCTCCTGAAGCTCTTTTCGAACATGTCAAACGATTAGGGGGCAATAAGGAAATGATCGAAGGGTATGGGATTACGGAGTGCTCACCGATCGTCACTTTAAATCGTCAAGGAGTTCCTAGGAAGGGGGTAGGACAACCGATTCCAGGAGTAGAACTTTGTGTCATTCATCCAGAAACTCATGAGAAAATTCCTAATGATCAGCAAGGAGAGATCTGTATTCGAGGTCCCAATGTTTTTTCAGGATATTTAGGAAAAGACGCTCCTAATCCCTTTATTGAAATTGAGGGAAAACAGTGGTACCGGAGTGGCGATATTGGGTCGATAGAGGCTGATGGCTCCCTTATTTTAGGAGGAAGACTCAAACGCTTTGTGAAAATAGGCGGGGAAATGGTGAGTTTAGTTGCTTTAGAAGAAGAACTAACAAAATTTGCAAGAGGAAAAGGGCTCATTAAGGGAACAGAGGAAGAGCCTCAACTTGCGATCGGCGTCTGTGAAGGAGATAAACCTAGCCTCATTCTCTTTACAACGTTTCCTTTGACAAAAGAAGAAGCAAATGCCGTTTTGAAAGAGGGCGGATTTGCTCGCATTGTCAAGGTTGCACAGTGTTATCAAATCGATGAAATCCCCATGACAGGAACAGGGAAAATCCAACTGCGACGCTTGAATGAACTCATAAAGGAAAAGCATGCTTAATCTCTACAATACCGAATCGAAAGCGAAAGAATTAATAGAACTTCCCGAGGGGCAAGAATCACTTAAGATGTATACCTGTGGCCCCACGGTTTATAACTATGCTCATATTGGAAATCTCCGTACCTACGTTTTTGAAGATCTTCTTCGGCGAACGATTAAATATTTTGGATTCCCTCTGATTCAAGCGATGAATCTTACCGATGTTGAAGATAAAACCATTAAAGGAGCATTAGAAGAAGGGATTCCGCTTAGTGCCTATACCCAGCGTTATAAAGAAGCCTTTTTTGAAGATCTAAAAACGCTCCACATTGAGCCTGTGGAAATTATCTGCTGTGCAACCGATAACATTGCTGAAATGATCGAGATGATTGAAACCCTCCTTGAAAAAGGGATAGCCTACAAAGGAAAAGATGGAGGGATTTATTATAGTATCAAACATTTCCCTTCTTATGGGCGTCTTTCCCACCTAAAACTCGAAGAGTTAAAAGAGGGGGCTTCAGAAAGAGTTTCTGAGGATGAGTATGATAAAGAATCGGCTTCTGACTTTGTCTTATGGAAGCCTTACGACCAAAAACGAGACGGAGATGTTTTTTGGGACAGTCCTTTTGGTAAAGGACGACCTGGTTGGCATATCGAATGTTCTGCAATGGCAACCCACTATTTAGGAGAAACAATCGATCTCCACATAGGGGGTGTTGATAATATCTTTCCTCACCATGAAAATGAGATTGCTCAATCAGAAGGATGCAGCGGAAAACATTTTGTTCGCCATTGGATGCATGCTCAGCATCTCATTGTGAATGGGAAAAAAATGTCAAAGAGTCTGGGGAACTTTTATACCCTTCGTGATCTTTTAGCCAAGGGGTATACTGGAGAAGAAATCCGTTACCTTCTCCTTTCTACGCACTATCGCACGCAGCTGAACTTTACCTTTGAAGGGCTCGATGCGGCCCGTCAAACCCTGACACGCTTTTCTGATTTTATTCACCGCCTGCGCAATGTTCAAGGAAGTGGGGATGCATCCCTTGACCCCATTATTGATCAGTGTCGCAAGTCCTTTAAAGAAGCTCTTGGTGATGATCTGAATATTTCTGTTGCCTTAGCGTCTCTCTTTGAGATGATCAAGCAAATAAACGCCTTGATCGATGCAGAAAAAGTTTCAAAATCCGAAGGTGAAAAAGTTTTAGTTTTTTTAGAAGAGCTCAACACTGTATTAGCTGTTTTACCTCTTCAAGAAAAAGCGGTTGAAATTCCTCCTGAAATCCAAGAGGCTTTTGAAAAAAGGCAAGCGGCTCGTGCTTCAAAGGATTGGGCGGAGGCTGATAAGCAACGCGACTTTATTCATTCTCGCGGCTTTATTATAGAAGATAGTCCCACTGGCTCGCGGGTTAAAAAACAATAGCTTCTTAAAAAAGAATGCGTAGTGCCTTCAAATTAGAAGAATGCATTTTCTTCCAACCATTGATTTACAGCCGAAATGACCATTTCTATGGATTCAGGTAGCTTGAGCGCGCCTTTCTTCGATTTAATTTTTTTCAGGTACGCACTCCAGTTCTTTTCCATCGTTTCAAAAGCATCTTTTCTAAATGAGGCTGGCAGTTTCTCGAGGGGAGTTTTTCTGTGATGGAAAACAAGCTCGACGGCTTTCTTTGCTAAAGAGCGGTCTAAAACATTCAGATGGGCCAAAGAGTAGAGATCGTGAAAGTCCTTCATTCTGGTATTGCCTTCTCCACGGAAAACAATCGTCTCTAGCTTCTCCGCAAAAATAAATTCCTTCGGATAGCAATGCAAAGAAATCCTACTTTCAAAGAGAGGGCCTTTTGATGTGGCAGTCAAATCTATTGGATGTTCAATTGACTCGACTCGGTCACCAAATCCTAAATCCATGCGTATGACTGTCTTGGTAGCACCGAATAACGCCTGCAAGGTGATCTCAGCACCTGTGTATGGGAGTTGCGAATGGTTGAGGATTTTGATTTTTGCCACTTCAAAGGAAAAGCTGTCACGAACGTCGACATCGCAAATCGCTTGCAAAACAGTCCTCAAAGATTGTTCTGTGTTCGACAGTTTTTGGATGAAGAAATCCAGATCCTGCGTTTCTCTTCCAAGATGGATGTACTTTGCCAGGAGTGTACCTTCTTTTAGAATGAATTTTTTTTTGTAGGGAGACTGACTCAAACGTGTGAGAAATCTCTCAAGGATGAGAGTCCTCCAAATTTCAGCAAAAGTAGACTCTCTTTCTTTAGCAAGGGCTTTGATTTTTTCTTTGATTGATTGTTCGATTGCAGATTTCATAATGTAAATGCCGAAATATAAGGGGTTAAATCGACTTTGAGCTTTTTTGCATACCTTAGAAGCTTAGGTATATCAGGTTTTCTCTCTTTATCTGCTTTCAAATAGGCTTGCAAAGCTTTTAAAGCAGTTTCCTTGTCCAGATAGCGGAATGTGTCAACAATGGTCCGTTCTCGGTCGAATATTTTAATCTTCCGGCTGCCGATTTTGACGGAAGTCTTTCCGAAAGAAATATTGCGCATTCGGATAATATGGGCGTTTTCCCTCGAAGGGGAGGTAGTGGCATGGGGAACAGCGATCCAAAATTCCCGCATGATTTCATCTGTCAGACCGTAATAACATAAAGCAGAAATGAGGCAGATAACGCCATTTGGGATGCTCAAAGCGGTTATTGCCAAATCTTCCCATTCGAATGACGAACTGAAATCAGGGTTTTTGATCTTATACATTCCGCGCCGGACCTTCTCGATCTCCCCTTTTTCGCAGAAATAAGCCAACATACGGGAAGGGATTCCCGCTTCTCTGCCCTCTGCAGAAGAAAAAACTTCTTTCTTAGAAAGAGCTCTGAAAGCTTTTGCATACTTTGATTTTATCATATCTTAAATGTAACAGAAGAACCCATTGAGTGCAACTGGGTTTTTCTGTTACATTTTATCATATAATAATGTCATTAAATACTTTATTATAAGCGTCTTACGTAAGATTCATTCAGCAAAAGGAAGGTCCCACTGGCTCGCGGGTTAAAAAACAATAGCTCCTATAAAAAAGGGGAAGGATAGAAAGATCTTGGATCACCATTTCTTCTAGTGAACTAAGTTGATCTTTTCGTTTTTTAGGGTTGGTTTCTTTCTTTGTTTTTTCGAAGAGGCTCTGATAACCTGGATGTTGCCAAGAGTCTTTAACAGGCTTGAGCTTGTCTGTTTCTTTTTTAAAAGCGTCTAATTGAAAAAGAGGATCTCTACTGGAAGTATTCCACTCGGCAAAGGCAAGGTGCAATGTTTGATCCCCTTTTTTCGGAGGGAAAGGAACAAGGGAGCATTCGATTCCCAGTTCTTTTTCCCATATTTTTTGAAGCGCAGCTGTTTTATCTATAAGGCTTTTTTGGGTGGTAATCAATGAAAGAGGAGGAAGTTCTGTTGCTTGATTCAACCTTAATTCAAGGAGGGCTTGTTTCAAGTAGTATTTGGATTGATGGGGCTGAATTCTTAGCAAGGCACTTTTTTGAGTAAACCCAAGAGGGGAGAAGTTCTTTTCTTCTTGATTATCAATTAAGCATAGGGGTTCTCCACACCGATTTGCTGCTGCGACGAGTGCCTTTTGCATAAAATGATTACAAAGCAAAGGTCGAGGAAGAAAAGTCCTCTCGATCCCCATCCAAAAGAGCCTTGGAACGGGAAAAAGGAGACCGCCAACGAAAAACTTTGTGAATCGTTGGGAAGTTTTTCTTTGATGTGTTATGCTCTTCATAGTACCTTGCCTTGTTGTTGGTTTTAAAGGAGCCAAGTCAGAAAAAGAAAGCACCCCCTCATGGATATGGAATAACGAGGAGGAGGCGCTTTCATAGACTCCCTAAAACTTATGACAACCCCCTTGCCAGCAAACCATGTGTTTGACATCATAGTTGCAGTTGGAAAGCAAAAGGCTTTCGGAGGGCAGGGAAGGTAAATAAATTTGGGGGAAACGAAAAAAAAGATTTTTTCGAATCCAGGGAGTGAGAGTGTACAAAATTTCTCCTTGGGTTCATGTCAGATTAAGAGCGTCAACTCTTATCTGACACTGGGCCTTTTTCGAAAGGCCCTTTTTTACTTCAAGGATCCATTCTAAAATTCTTTTCCAGTTTTAATCAAATTCTTTTTTTTCTTTTCAATATATCGCAATATCGCTATACTTCGACTTATGAAAGAAATTGATTGGAATGGTGCAGCGGAGTGCTTGAGGGTTTTATCTCATCCGCATCGGTTAAAAGTCATCGCTCTTCTTTTAAGGAAGGATTATTCGGTAGGTGAACTTGCTGAAGCATGTGATGTTCTTCAAAATGTAATGTCTGAGCATTTAAATCTAATGAAGCATAAAGGATTTGTTAGACCCTGCAAAGAGGGAAGAAAGGTCTTCTATACGATCAATGAACCCATGCTTGCTTCGATTATTAAATGTGTAAAATCCCGTTTTACCCACTAAAGGAGGAAGGGAAATGATTGAGTATTTAAGAAAAGATCGGTGGTCTCCTTATATTGTAGGACTTTTGATCGGTATTTTATTAACCATTCTTTTTGCTGTAGGACATCAGCTCGGTGTTTCGAGTGGTGTTGCAAGGATAGGAGCTTTAATTAACCATTTTTTTTCTGAAGTAGATAGCAAGAGTCACTTTGGAAAATCCCTTGCAGATGGGGTGATTTTTAATTGGAAGGTTCTTTTCATTATCGGTCTTTTTTTAGGAGCTTTTATTGCTTCAAGACTTACAAAAGGGATCATTCCAAAGAAGAATACGATTTGGGAAGGATCTTTTGGGACATCTAAATGGAAACGTTATTTTGCAGCGTTTATCGGGGGAGTTTTGATTTTATTTGGAGCGCGCCTAGCCAATGGATGTACTTCAGGACATGCGATTAGTGGGGGAGCGCAACTTTCCATTACAAGTTGGGTCTTTATGCTTGCCCTTTTTGGGGCTGCGATTCCCGTTTCATTTGGACTTTACCGAAAAACTAGGAGGTCATGATGCAACTTCATCTTTTCCCAAATGTATTTACAATTTTCTTAGCAATAATGGCAGGACTTATTTTTGGATTCTTACTCCGGAAGGGTGGGGTTTCGAGGTTTGATACGATTGTTGGACAACTTCTCTTAAAAGATTTTACGGTGATGAAAGTGATCTTAACCGCAATTGTAGTGGGGAGTATTGGAATATATTCGTTAGAAGCCTTAGGGCTGATTCCCTCTTTTCACCTTTCTGACACACCGATTCTTTTTAGCGCATTAGGAGGAGCTGTTTTTGGGATTGGAATGAGCATTGCAGGATATTGTCCGGGAACTGCGATTGCATCGATTGCTGAGGGATCAAAAGATATGATTTTTGGTCTTATGGGGATGATTTTTGGAGCCTTCCTCTTTAATGAATTCTCCGCGGAGTTAATGCCTTATTTGAATCAAAGAGACTTTGCTTTTCATCAAACCATCGGGTCACTCTTTGCTGTTCCTCATTGGATGGCAATTGGAGGAGTTGCTGCAATTTGGGCAATCTTTGCCCTCCTAGTGAAAAGCTTTGAAAGAAAAAGAAAGGATAAAGACTTTAATTCAGTAGAAGCCTCTTAACAGAAAAAAGATAAATAGTTGTCTTGTGCTAGGGTAGATATTAACCTGAACTCTGGGTTTATTTTGAGGGATATACGCCATTCTGCTGCCTAAATTCTTATAAATTTAGCATAGTTGAGTAGCTGAATTTTGCAAAATTCAGCCAGTGTAATAGCCGAATTTATGGAAATTTGGCTATTACTCTTCGGGTCTCATCATCGGGAAGTAGACAACATCGCGGATGGAAAAGGCATCGGTAAAGAGCATGGTAAGGCGATCGATTCCAATGCCGAGTCCTCCGGTTGGAGGCATTCCTTGGCAGATGGCTTCGATAAATTCTTCATCCATAGGGTTTGCCTCATCGTCGCCCCCTTCTCGCATCTGATTCTGCTCTTCTAGGAGTTGCCGTTGCAATTCAGGGTCATTGAGTTCTGAATAGGCATTACAGAACTCATAGCCGAGAATAAAGGTTTCGAAGCGCTCGACAAACTTTTCTTCGCGCAGTTTAGGATCACGGTGGAGTTTACAAAGGGGAGTGGTTTCGATGGGGTGATCGATAATATGGTGGGGCTGAATCAAGTGATGTTCCGCAAATTCTTCAAAGAGATAAGCAATCAGTTTTCCACGGGGTGCATCTTTTAATTTTTCCTCTTCGATTTTTCCTTTGAGTTTTGCGCGCATATCTCCATCTGAAAGTTTGTCAGGATCGATCTGTCCATATTCACGGATGGCATCTTTCATCGATAAACGCTTCCAAGGGGTTTTTAAATCGATTAGATGTTCATTTCCTTGTTTATCTTTGCGCATTCCAATTTCAGTGGTGTCATAGAGTTCTTTAGCAAGATAGGCAAAGAGGTTTTCGGTAAAGGTCATCACATCGTTGTAATCCCAATAAGCAGCATACGATTCCAGCATAGTGAACTCAGGATTGTGAGTTCTGTCGAGTCCTTCGTTTCGGTAAACCTTTCCGATTTCAAAAACGCGGGAGAGACCTCCAACGATGAGTTTTTTAAGAGAAATCTCGATGGCAATCCGAAGATACATCGTTTGATGAAGGGCATTGAGCTCTGAAATGAAGGGGCGCGCTTCGGCTCCTCCATAGATGTTTTGAAGAACAGGTGTTTCCACTTCCATAAAGTCTGCCTCTTCAAAATATTTTCGGATTTTAGAAACAAGAAAACTGCGTGTTTTTAGACGCTCTACGGATTCTGGGTTGGTAATGAGATCAAGCCATCGTTTACGGTATCGGGTTCCTTTATCGGTAAGACCGCTATGTTTATCGGGAAGGGGGAGGAGGGTTTTACAAAGGAGGGTGACTTCTTTTGCAAAGATGGTGAGTTCCCCTTTTTGGGTGCGGAAAAGATGTCCTTCGACTCCAACGATATCACCGAGATCAATCTTCTTTTCAATAAACTTAATGGGTACTTCTTCTATTGAAAGACCGTTTACCTTTGTTTGGTCCTTATTGAACATCACTTGGATGCGCCCTGTTTCATCTTGAATTTGTCCAAAGGCATTTTTTCCCATGGCACGGAATAAAACAAGACGTCCAGCAATCCGTGCATGATCTGTTTTTCCAACTTCTGCTTCTTCACTGGTTCCTACAGCTGTTCCCTCAAATTTATCTTGCAGTGCGCGCATTTGGTGAGTGGGTTCATATTTATGAGGGTAAGGATCAACGCCGAGAGCGCGGATTTCTTTTAGTTTTTGTTTACGTGTTTGGAATGATTCATGGGAGTGGTAGTCAGGCTCAGGGATATCAACTGCAATTTGTCTGTTTTCGACTTTCGATTCTTTACAGACCTTGGGAATTTCTTGATCAAGGTAGTAGGCTTCAATTTGTCCCCCACAATACTTATGAAGGAGGGTTTTAAGTTCATGAAGTGCTTTAGTGATCTCACTGGGTTTCGTATGCTCAAGTCCCTCAATCACAAGAGAAACGTTTTGGCTCTCCTCAGTAATTTTGGAGGTATCGCTTTCACGCCAGTTCCATGCTTTACAAAGCACTTCTTGATCATCGCGGTAAATAATTTCACCTTCTTTAGCGATATCTTCTTCACGGGATCCCAAAGTAATGAAACGCTCGTTTCCTTTTGCCATAGCTAGACGGATGGTTCCACTGACTTTGTCTAAATCATCTGCTCCTGCAGGAAGACCATATTTGATGGAAATCAGGTTATAGAGATTGACAACTGGGTTAATAGAGGGAAGTTCCTTATCACCAATAACTCGTCGAATAAGAGCTTCGGCTGAACAGCGATAAGAAGAGGGTTTGTATCCAAAAGATTTATAAGCTTCTCGCCAATCTAAGATTTTGGGGTCTTGAGTGATTTCTTTTCCTTCGTATTTCTTTTTGACAGCTTCAGAAGTTGCTTTAACGAGATCAGCGATTTCATCCATGCTACCCTGATTTTTAATTCCTCTAGCAATCAGGATCCCAACCTTTAAGTGGGGATATTTTTCAATGACGGATGGTTCAATATAAAAATCCATAGTACTCACATGAGTTTTTTTCTCTCTATTGTAGGGTTTCTTTTGAGTAATGCTCAAGATTTTTCTCCAACGATTGATCTTCTATCTTAGCGGATCCCATCAATTTTTGGCCAAAAACCTATCCTAAAAGGAAAGAAGGGCATGTATTGACATTAATGCATAGTCGTAATTAAATATTTACTGCACAATCTTTAAGAAGAAAGAAAATAACCTTTATAGAGAGGCGAAAAATGACCCCAGTTGATGGTGAAAGTAGTGCAGTAGCATTTGAAGCTTATCATGACCAAAGCGATAAATTGCCATTTAATATGGCTAGAGATCTTTATGATCTACAAGTTGCTTTTGCTCAAATGAAAAAAAATCCTGATTTTGTTTATGATCAATTATTTAGACAAAAGATGGTAGATTATCTAAATAACTATGTGAATGACTATAATGACGATGTAAAAAATGGAAAATTAACCGCTGATCAACAAATCGCTTTTAGTGATCTCAATGAGGATCTTAATGTAGCAGGCCTTATCGTTGCGCCCAATGATAGGCCTTTAAGTCAGCCCAATGATATTACGTCTATTCAACCCTATTTGGAGCACTTAGCAAAGAATGACGATAAGGTAACTTGGATTGATGTCATCAATGATGCGATTAATTCTATCCTATGAACCCCGTCTCAATAATAAACCTTCTAAGTGGTCACTTTCTAGTGGCCACTTTTTTCCTTTTATAAGCGAAACTTTAAGTCTAACCGTTTGTTAAGCAAAGGCATTTTTTTCCATGGCGCGGAAAAGAACCAATCGACCTGCAATCCGAACGAGGTCGGTTTTCTTCATAGGCTTCTTCACTTCCACTAATCGCTGAACCTTCAAATTTATCTTGGAGTGCTCGCATCTGATGGGTGGGTTCATACTTATGGGGATAGGGTTCAATGCCGAGGGCGCGGATTTCTTTTAGTTTTGTAGTCCGGTTCTGGAATTCTTCGTAGCTATGATATTCGGGGTTTGCATTTCTTTGGCTTTTGTTATGGGGTTCTCCAATGGTTAATCCTCTATCATAGCGGATGAACTGAATCTTTGGCTAAACGGCTATAAGAAATTTTCTTCTTACGGTTGTTGGGAAAAATGGATTAAGAGGTTGTTTTTCAAGATGCTTATTATGAATGAGTTAATAGAGATATTTAATAAAAATAATTTTAAATGATATAATGGATAGAATGGGGCCTTAGGGAAAAGAAACAAACTCAACATCTAAAAGCCCGTATTGAAGAAAATTAATAATTATAAAAAGAGAGATAATAATATGACTTCGATTCAAAGCGTTCAAAATCATGGAATAGTATCTGCACCGTCTCAAGATCAAGATTCTAAACTACCATTCAACATTCAAAGAGATCTCTATGATCTACAGACTGCTCTAGCTCAACTTAAAGATAATCCTAAACTTGTTGATGATGAAAGTTTCCAACATAAAATGGAAGATTATCTGAGTAAATATGTTGATGACTATAATGCTGATGTAAAAGATGGTAGCCTAACTTCTGATCAACAAATTGTCTTAAGTGATCTCAATGAAGATCTTGAAGTAAAAGGGTTGATTAGCATCTCCTCTGATGGAACAATTGATAATCCCAATAATCCCTCGACTATTGGGCCAATTTTGCATGATTTATTAAACAACGAACATGGGGTAGATTGGATTGATATCATCAATAGTTCAATCACTTCAATTCAAAAGAAATATTCGTAATAAGGGATGAATATTCCATGTGGCCGCTTCTTTGCGGCCACTAAAGTTTAAGAAAAGGTTGAAATAGGATCGATATCGATCAATAGACGGATCGAACGTGGAAGGTGTGAAGCATTTCGGGTTTCATGAAGGATTGTCGAGAGAAGAAGGGGATTTTTCCCTTTGATAAGAATTTTGAAGCGAAACTTATCTTTGATTTTAGAATACCCAGAGGGAATGACCGGATAAAGGGTATAGGAAGAGGGAAGTTTCTGGAGAAGAGTTTTGTAGTAAGTTTCAGCACACTGTTTCACGTGCCCTTCATTTTTGCCAGAAAAGATCAGTTTTGCAAGGCGAGTGAACGGAGGAAATGCAAAAAGTTCACGGGTTTCGATTTCTTCTTTGTAGAAAGATGGGTAATCTTCAGTGGATGCATGGTGAAAAATGGGATGCCCTTTAAGGGAGGTTTGAATGATAACCTCTCCCTTAAGATCACCGCGACCTGAACGACCGGCGACTTGAGTTAAAAGTTGAAAGACATTTTCTGAAGCGCGGAAATCGGGAAGGTTAAGAGCTCCATCAGAGTTTAAGACACCGACGAGGGTGACTGCTGGAAAGTGAAGCCCTTTGGCAATCATTTGCGTTCCAATCAAGACATCGGCTTTTCCCGATTTAAATTGTTTAAAAAGGAGATCATGACTCCCTTTATGACGTGTGGTGTCTGCATCCATTCGAAGGGTGCGAATCTCGGGAAAAAGGGCATGGAGAGTGCGTTCGACCTGTTCGGTTCCCACTCCTTTAAAGTTAAGGGTAGCTGTTCCCTTACAAATCGGGCATTGAACCGGTGGTGGAGAGAGAACATAGGAACAAAGATGGCAGGCGAGATGATTGGTTTTTTTATGAAAGGTGAGACTGACAGAACAGTGGGGGCATTTCACGCTTTCGCCACAACTTGCGCACATTTGAAAGGTATGATAGCCCCGTCTGTTTAAGAAAAGGAGAACTTGTTCCCCTTTATTGAGTCGCTTTTTAATTCCATCGATAAGGTCAGAACAAAATAGGGTAAATCCTTCGGACTTGGCATACTCGGTTTTCATGTCGATGATTTTGACTTTAGGAAGACTTGCATCGGTAGCGCGGGCTTTCAGTGTACTTAGCAAATACTTTCCATTTTGAGCA